>NZ_CP096184.1:0-1460174 GCF_020447105.2 Demequina sp. TMPB413 | reverse complement strand
GACAGTCTCGGCGCAGGCACCGGCGTCCCCTTCTTGGTGATGGTCGCCTTCCAGGCGACGTTCGCCATCATCACGGTCGCACTCATTTCCGGCGCGGTCGCTGACCGCACCAGGTTCGGCCCCTGGCTGGTCTTCGTAGGCCTTTGGCTCACCGTCGTCTACGCGACCATCGCCCACGCGGTGTGGGGAGGCGGTTTTGCCTCCGCCGACGGATGGATCGCCGGCGCACTGTCGACCCCTATCGACTTCGCTGGCGGGACGGTGGTGCACATCAACGCCGGCGCGGCCGCCTTGGCGCTCGCGCTCATTCTTGGCCCCCGGCTGGGATTTGGCAGGATCGCGTTCAAGCCGCACAACATGCCCTTTGTGCTCATGGGCTCCGCGCTCCTGTGGTTTGGATGGTTCGGCTTCAACGCAGGTTCCGAATTCGCGGCAGATGCCACGGCTGGGCGCGCGTTCCTCAACACCCTCGTGGCGCCGGCCGCCGCCATGCTCGCGTGGTGCCTCGTCGAGCGCCTGCGTGATGGAAAGCCCACGTCGCTAGGTGCCGCCTCTGGCGTCGTCGGCGGATTAGTTGCGATCACCCCTGCCGCGGCCGCCGTCGACACGTACGGTGCGCTCGCTATCGGCGTCGTCGCCGGAACCCTCTGCGCGCTCGCGGTGACCCTGAAGTACCGCTTGGGTTACGACGACTCGCTTGACGTCGTGGGCGTCCACCTGGTCGGTGGACTCGTCGGCACGCTCATGATCGGCTTCTTCGCCAACCTCGACGAAGGCACCACGTGGGCGCCTGAAGGGGCGCTGAACGGGCTGCTGTACGGAGGGGACGTCACGCAACTGGTTTCCCAAGCACTCGTGGCCGTACTCGCCCTCGCGGTGTCCTTCGCAGGAACGGCGATCATTGCGCTCCTCATCAAGTACACGGTTGGCTTCCGTGTCGACGCTGACGTGGAGCGCAACAGCATCGACATTGCCGAGCACGGCGAGGCGGCCTATGAAGACGCATAATCCGATTTCTGAGCTTTCGCCTCCTGAAATCGACCGCGGCAACATGACTTTTACCTGGCCCGCCATTTCGTAACGGTACGGAAACGTTCGAGCCGTTCAGGGGAAACCGTCGTGCGGAAGGGTGACTCTTGACTAGCCACACGGTTAGCGAAAAGGAGAGACAGAAACATGGATAGCCCAAACGTTGCGTGGCTCCTGACTTCTGCATCGCTCGTTCTGCTGATGACGCCCGGCTTGGCGTTGTTCTACGGTGGTATGGCGCGGGGCAAGTCGGTCCTCAACATGATGATGATGTCGTTCAGTGCCATTGGCGTCGTCGGCGTTCTCTGGGTCCTTGTCGGCTTCTCGGTGTCAGCGGGGGACACCGTCGGTGGCTGGTTCGGAAACCCGAGTTCCGACTTTGGCATGCAGAACATCTTCCAAGTCGGCACGGAAACAGAGCCTGTCGCTGGCGATGAAACCGGCCTGATTCTGGCCGCCTTCGGCGCGACCTTCGCCATCATCACGGTGGCTCTTATCTCTGGTGCGGTGGCAGACCGCATGAAGTTCAGCGCGTGGATCATCTTCTCCGGCCTGTGGGCCGTGCTGGTGTACTCGCCGGTGTCGCACTGGGTGTGGGGCGGCGGCTTGCTGTCTTCCGACTACCTGTTTGCCGACATGACCGCTCCTCAGGACATCGCAGGTGGAACGGTGGTGCACATCAATGCGGGTGCCGCAGCGCTCGTCCTCATCCTCCTGCTGGGCAAGCGCAAGGGCTTCGGCAAGGAAGCGATGCGTCCCCACAACCTTCCGTTCGTCATGCTGGGCTCCGCCCTGCTGTGGTTCGGCTGGTTCGGCTTCAACGCCGGCTCGTGGTGGGAAGCCGACGTCTTCGCGGCACAGATATGGCTGAACACGCTCGTGGCTCCCGCCGCAGCGATGCTCTCCTGGCTGCTCGTTGAGAAGATTCGCGACGGCAAGGCGACCTCCCTTGGTGCAGCCTCCGGAGTCGTCGCAGGCCTCGTGGCCATCACGCCTGCAGGTTTGTCGGTTTCGCCTCTAGGCGCCATCGTGATCGGCCTGCTCGCGGGTGTCGCATCGGCCCTCGCGATCGGACTCAAGTACAAGCTGGGCTACGACGACTCGCTCGACGTGGTCGGAGTGCACCTGGTGTCCGGCATGGTCGGAACCCTGGCCGTTGGCCTCTTCGCGACCGATGTCAACGCCTTCGGCGACGCCGGTCTGTTCTACGGCGGTGGCGCAGGCCTGTTGCTGGCCCAGTTCCTCGCGGCGATCATCGTCATCGCGTACTCGGCTGCGGTCACGCTGGTCATCGGACTGGCCCTGAAGTACACGATCGGTCTTCGCGTGAGCGAGGATGTAGAAGTGGCGGGCATTGACTTCGCCGAGCACGGTGAAACCGCATACGAGGAGGCGAACCAACGATGAAACTGGTCACTGCGATCATTCAGCCACACCGCGTTGACGAGGTCCGCGCCGCCATCGAGGCGGTCGGCGTCAAGGGTGTCACCGTGTCGGAGGCAGCCGGCTACGGACGTCAGAAGGGTCACACCGAGGTCTACCGCGGTGCCGAGTACACGGTCGACCTGGTTCCCAAGACCCGTCTTGAGATCCTCGTCGAAGACACCGACGCTGTTGCGGTGACGGACGCCATCGTGTCCGCCGCTCAGACAGGCAAGATCGGTGACGGCAAGGTCTGGGTTGTTCCTGTTGACGACGTCGCTCGAGTTCGCACTGGCGAGCACGGCGCCGACGCGCTGTAGAACAGCCTTTTCACGATGGGCCGATCCGGCATCGTCCGTGACGGCTCACACGCTGAGGTCCCGCACCCCCATGGGGTGCGGGACCTCAAGCGTGACAGGCAGGCGCTCGCGCTTGCTCTTGCGGGCGTCGACGGGCGCGAGCGCAGGCAGGCGCTCGCACAACTGGTCTTCACGCGACTCGCAGAGCACTTCACCGCCGTCACAGGCGACATCGGGGGATTGACCCTCGCCGCCGTCGGCAGCGTCGGCCGTGGGGAGGCAGGACCCCACTCAGACCTTGACCTCGTCCTGCTACACGACGGCACGACGAGCGGAAAGGCAGCCGCCTCCGAGGTGGCAGCCCGCTTGTGGTACCCCATTTGGGACGCGGGATTGCAACTGGACCACTCCACCAGGTCGCTCACCGAGTGCCGCCAGGTGGCATCGAAGGACTTGGCCGCCGCCGCGGGTCTGCTCGACCTGCGTCACGTTGCGGGCGATGAGTCGCTGGCGCAGCAGGCGCGGTCGGCGATTCTCGCCGATTGGCGATCGGCCGCACGCAAGCGACTGCCCGATCTCTTGGCGGCCTCGCGAGCACGCGCCGAACGCTGCGGTGAGCTCGCCTACCTGATCGAACCAAACATCAAGGAGTCGCGCGGTGGCTTGCGCGATTACGTGAGCCTCACTGCCCTTGCCGCTACGTGGCTCACCGACCGCCCTCACGGCGCGGTCGACGACGCCGCACAGCATCTGCTCGACGTGCGCGACGCTGTGCACACGGTGTCAGGGAGGGCCGCGCATATCGTGGGCAGGCACGTGGCCCAAGAGGTAGCCGACGCTCTTCACATGGAGGACACGGACGCCCTGCTCGCGTCCATTGCCGAGGCTGGCAGGACCATCGCCTACGCCGTGGACAGTACCGAGCGCGGCGCCCGCAGAGCCCTCGAGAAGTCGGGGGTGGGATCGCGCGCCTTCCTCGCCAAGCGCCGCGGCGCTGCTCCTCGTCACGTCCCCGTTGCTCGCGGCTTGATCGATGTCGATGGCGAGCTCGCTCTCGCCCCCGGTTACGCCGCAGAAGACGACGCGGTGCTCCCGCTGCGTGCGGCCGCTGCCGCCGCCTCCACCGGCCTCACGTTCACCCCGAGTCTTCTCGAGACGTTCTCGCGCTGTCCTGAACTAGGCAGCCCGTGGCCGCACGAGGCGCTCGATCGGTTCACCGAACTGCTGCGCCACTCGCATCATCTGTTGGGCGTGTGGGAAGCGCTCGACGTGGCAGGCCAAATCGTCTCCTGGTTGCCGGAGTGGGCGCCCGTGCGCAATCGGCCGCAGCGAAACCCCTTCCACTTGTACACGGTTGATCGTCACCAGATCGAGGCGGTGGTGCTCGCGGGCAAGTTCCGCAAGCACGTACCCGATCCCGATCTGTTGCTGTACGCGGCCCTGTTTCACGACATCGGCAAGCAGGCTGGGGTGGCGGACCATTCCGAGTACGGCGCGAGCCTCATCCCTGGAATTGCAGCCAGGATGGGGCTGTCGGACTCACACAGAGACGCCATCCAGGTGCTGGTGTGCGAGCACTTGACGCTCGCGAGCTTTGCCACGACTCGCGACGTCGAGGACAACGCAGTAGCGGCCGAACTCGTGGAGCGCCTCGGGGGCAGCAGCGACCTGTTCGAAGCGTTGCGGGCACTGACGGAGGCCGATGCCAAGGCCGCCAGCCCCAAGGCGTGGACCGCATGGCGTGAACAGTTGATCGACACCTTGACTGCGAGAGTGAGGGCGACCCTTGCCGCCGGGCCCCAGGTAGGCTAGTCGACACCGCCACAGCCGAAGGGAGAGCCGTGTTCGCCAGCTTGTCCGACCGCCTGACAGCCACCTTCCGCAACCTCCGCGGAAAGGGAAGGCTCACAGAAGCCGACATCGACGGCACCGTGCGCGAGATCAGACGCGCCCTGCTTGACGCCGACGTCGCCCTTCAGGCGGTCACGGCGTTCACCGACCGCATCCGCGAGCGCGCAGTGGGGGCGGAAGTCTCAGGAGCACTCAATCCCGGACAGCAAGTCGTCAAGATCGTTCACGAGGAGCTCATCGAGATCCTCGGCGGCAGCGCCAGGCCGCTGCACATCGCCAAGACGGGCCCCACGGTCATCATGCTCGCGGGACTCCAGGGCGCGGGTAAGACCACGTTCGCGGGAAAACTGGCTCACCACCTGAAGGCTCAGGGCCACACCCCGCTGCTGGTGGCGGCCGACCTCCAGCGCCCTAACGCCGTCACCCAGCTCGAGGTCGTGGGCGAGCGCGCTGGCGTGCCCGTCTTCGCACCCGAGCGCGGCGTCACGCGCGAGGACCAGAAGGCGAAGGGGAACCCCGTCAAGGTGGCGTCAAACGCCATCAAGGAAGCCTCGCGGCGCCAGCACTCCGTGGTCATCGTCGACACGGCAGGCCGGCTCGGCGTCGACCAGGAGTTGATGAAGCAGGCCGGCGACATTCGCAAGGCGATCAACCCTGATGAGGTCCTGTTCGTCATCGACGCGATGATTGGCCAGGACGCCGTGGCGACGGCGCAGGCCTTCCAGGCAGGCGTCGCGATGACGGGCGTGGTGCTCACCAAGCTCGACGGCGATGCACGCGGCGGCGCGGCGCTATCGGTACGTGAAGTCACCGGAGTACCCATCCTCTTCGCCTCCACGGGCGAGAAGCTCGACGAGTTCGAGGTCTTCCACCCGGAGCGCATGGCGGGACGCATCCTCGATATGGGCGACGTGTTGTCGCTCATTGAGAAGGCGGAGGCCACGTTCGACCAGGCGGAAGCCCAACGCATGGCCGACAAGATGTCGAAGGGTGAGGACTTCACGCTCACCGACTTCTTGAGCCAAATGCAGCAACTCAAGAACATGGGCTCCATGAAGAAGATGCTGACCATGCTTCCCGGCATGGGTCAGATGAGGGACCAGATCGACAACCTCGACGAGCGCGAGTTGACGCGCACCGAGGCCATCATTCAGTCGATGACGCCGCTCGAGCGTGACAACCCGAAGGTGCTCAACGGCTCGCGCCGCTCCCGCATCGCGGCGGGCTCAGGCACCACCGTGGCGCAGATCAATTCGCTCGTGAAGCGTTTTGAGGATGCGCAGCGCATGATGAAGGCGATGGCTGGCGGTGGCGGCATCCCAGGGATGGGCGGACTGCCAGCTATGGGACCAGGTGGCCTCCCGGGCGGCAAGAAGTCGAAGGGCAAGCAGGCGCCGCAACGCAAGGTCAAGGGCAAGTCAGGCAATCCCGCCAAGCGCGCGGCCCAGGAGAAGGCGCTACGGGAACACGGCGCGTCGTCGTCCCCTGCTGGTAGCGCCTTCGGTCTAAGCAAGCCTGCGCCGGAAGAGCCAGCCTTCGATCCCACGCAGTTGCCGAGCCTGGACAAGTACCTGCGCGGATGAGCGCCTACGAGCTGACGGGACCGATCCTCGCCGATGAGGATCGGACAGTTGGCAAGGCGTGGGTCGTCGGCGGCAGGATCACGTACGAAAGGCCGCGGCACGCGGACACCGTTCGGGTCGACGGCTGGGTGATTCCTGGTCTCGTCGACATGCACTGCCATCTGGCAGTGGGCCCCTCTGGCCCCGTCGACGGCGAACTTGTGGTCAAGCAGGCGCTGACAGAGCGCGACGCTGGCGTGCTGATGGTGAGGGACACGGGATCTGCAACGTCCCTCGACATCCTCGACGGCCGCGGCGACCTACCCAAGGTGTACCGTTCCGGCAGGTTCATCGCTCGCCCCAAGCGCTACCTCAAGGACTACGCGGTCGAGGTGGAGCCAGCGGCTTTGGCTGACGAGGCCGCTCGGCAGGCGCGCGCCTCCGGGTCCTGGGTGAAAATCATCGCCGATTGGATCGACCGCGACCTGGGAGAAGCGGCAGACCTCACTCCGCTGTGGTCGGCCGCGCAACTCGCCGACGCTGTGGCCGCCGTTCACACGGAAGGCGCCAGGGTGACCGCGCACACGTTCGCGACCGAGTCGCTCGACGCTTTGCTCGACGCGGGTTTCGATTGCATTGAGCACGGTACAGGCATGACGGACGCCCACCTTGAGCGCGCAGCAGGCGCGGGCACGCCGGTGGTCCCCACGCTGCTCCAGATCGGCAACTTCGCATCCTTTGCCGCCCAGGCTGGCGATCGCTTCCCGCTGTTCGCCGAACGGATGCAGCGCATGTACGACCGCAGGCACGAGCACGTCACCAAGATGTGGGAGGCGGGAGTCACGTTGCTGGTGGGCACGGATGCGGGCACGTCGATCGCCCACGGCGACCTCGCACGGGAAGCCGCCGAGTTGGCGAGGTGCATTCCAGCGGCCGACGTCGTGGCTGGGGCGACATGGAGGGCGCGGCGCTTTCTTGGCGCACCAGTATTGGCTGAAGGCGATCCTGCTGACCTGGTAGTCCTCGACCGCGATCCCCGCGAGGAGATCGGGGTGCTCGTTGCACCACGCGCCGTCATGTTGGATGGCGTCCGAGTGATCTGACGAGTCCGTCGCGCTGTCGTTCTCGCGACAGAGGGGAGCGCGCCACCGGAGTTTGCGCGCGCAAGCGGGAATGCGGCGGGGGCACTGCGTGTTGGCGACGTCAGCCAGTAGCCGCGAGCGGCGAGCTGGCTCGAGGGAGGAACGCCGATGACATCGCCAGCCATTCCTGGCCCGCGCGTCGTCGCTGCGCGCTCCTGGTGGGCAGACATGGCCCAAGCCGCCACCTATGTCGTCGCGGCCGTCGGCGTGGCCTTCTTCTTGGCCGACGGTGGCCTGCAGACCTTCGCGACGATCGACTATGTCTACTCCCTCGGCCGTGCGCTCGGCATCGTCGCCGCCGTGTTCATGTTGTTCCAAGTGCTGCTGATCTCGCGCGCGCCCTTCATCGAGCGTGGCATGGGACACGACCGTGCGGCGGCATTGCACTCGCGCACGGGGAAGGCCGCGATCGTCCTCATGGCCGCGCACGCGGGAATCATCAGCGTCATGAGCGCGTACTACGCGGATATCAGCGTGATCGCCCAGTCAACGCGATTCTTCACCAGCCAGTGGTATCTCGCGATGGCGCAGATCGGGCTCGGCGTCTTCGCCGTCATCTTTGTGACGTCGCTGGTGATGGTGCGCTCGCGGTGGCGCTATGAAAACTGGCACGCGGTGCACCTGCTCACGTACGTGGGCGTCGCGCTCGCCATCCCTCACCAGTTTCTTGAGGGCTCCACGTTCCGCGACGGAGGGGTCGCCTGGTGGTTCTGGCTGACGCTCTACGTGGTGGCGTGGGGATCGCTCGTGCTTTTCAGGGTCGTCGCCCCACTGCTGCGGTTCGCGCGGCACGACGTGCGGGTGACCAACGTGACGACCCTGGGCGACGGCTCGACGTCCATTGAGATGAGCGGGCGCGACCTGGATCGGCTGGGCGCCAAGCCTGGACAGTTCATGTTGTGGCGCTTTCTCGATCGAGAGCGTTGGCGGGACTCTCATCCGTTCTCGCTGTCTCGTGTCGCGACACGCGATGTCTTGCGGATCACCGTCAAGCCGAGTGGCGACGGTTCTTCGCGCCTCGCGGGCGTAGCGCCTGGCACACGGGTGATGGTTGAGGGGCCGTTCGGCGTGTTCACCGCTGCGGCCCGTACCCACCGGGGGATCGTGTTGATCGCTGCTGGCATCGGCATCACGCCGATCCGCGCCATGCTGGAGCAACTCGATCCCGCACATGGTCCGGTCGACGTCATTGTGCGCGCGCGCTCCAGGGCGGAGGCGCCGCTGCTTGACGAAGTCGAGCAGATCGCGGCCGCGAAGGGCGTTGCAGTGCACGTCGTACTTGGCCCTCGAGGCGACAACTGGTCGTCGCGGGAGCAGCATGCGGGGCTCGCCGACCTCGTTCCCGACGTCAGCGATCGCGACGTCTTCATCTGTGGTCCTGGTCCCTGGGCCAAGGCCGTCGAGCAGGAGGCCCGCGCCGCCGGCGTCGGTCGAGATAGTGTCCACAGGGAAGCGTTCGCATGGAGCGGAGACAAGAAATGACCACGATGAAGACCTTGATGTGGGCCGGTGCGTCGGCATCGCTCCTGGCGGCCTGCTCCTCTGGCGCCGCCGCGGAAACGGAGACTGACAACACCACCGCACCCGCGACCGATGCCGCGCAGCCCGTGGGCGATGTCACCTATGAGGACGGTGTGTACCTCGGTCCAAGGGTCGAAAACATCAAGGGCGGCTACCAGGCTCAGGTCACCATCGAGAACGGCGTCATCACTGCCGTCGACCCTGTGGAGGCAGGGACGAGCGACCCCGAGTCCGTCAAGGTCAACGCCTTTGCCGTCCCCACGATTGTCGAGCGAGTTCTCGAGGCGCAGAGCGCTGACGTCGAGCACGTCTCTGGGTCCTCGTTCACCTCGCCCGCCTTCATCGAGTCCATCGAAGGAGCACTTAACGAGGCGGCCGCGTAACCATGAGGGCGTCTCGGGTGCTGGTAGTGACCGCAGTGTGTGCGGCGGTGCTGGCTACCGGCTACGCCCTCGCACCCGAGCCCGTCCCGGCGCTCGAACTCGTCACACCGGTATCAGCACCTGCTGAACCGCAGGAGGCCGCTCCATGACGGTGGTCCCTCCCTTTTCTTCCACCGTGACAGCCATGGGGATGCCGTTTGTGGTGCAGCTGGAGATGCCTCCGTCTGACGCCGTCGCCTCGTACGCGGTCGAGCGCTTCCACCACGAACTGTTGTGGGCCGATGAAGTTTTCTCGCTCTTCAAGGACGATTCCTACCTATCGCGCCTGAACAGGGGAGAGATTTCCATTGACGACTGCCCTCCAGAGATGTTCGAGATCCTCAACGCGTGCGAGTGGTACCGATCCAAGACCCTCGGCGGTTTTGACGCGCGGCGACCAGACCACCTCGACCCGAGCGGCATCGTCAAGGGCTGGGCTGTCGCCCGCGGCTCGACAGCACTCGACGCGATCAGTACCGCGGCGTGGATGATTGGCGCGAGCGGAGACGTGCTCGTGTCGGGAGAGGGGCGCGAGTGGCGGATTGGCATCGCGGACCCGCGGGTGAGCGGCGACCCGAATGGCAGCCCCGTGGTCGACGTCGTGATGCTTGGCGGCGAACTGAGAGCCCTCGCTACCTCGGGCAGCGCTCAAAAGGGACTTCACATTTGGGACCCGTCGACCGGTGAAGGGGCCCAGCACTACCTGCAAGTCTCGGTGATGGCCGGCACCATGATGGACGCCGACGCTTGGGCCACCGCGATCGCCGCAGGCGGCGAAAGGGTCCTTTCTGCCGCCCTGGACGCAGGCGTCGAGGCGATGGCGATCACGAACGTCCGTGACGATGGCACCTACGGCGCGTACGCGTCGTCCGGTTGGCCGTCGGTCCTGGCCGCCTAGCGTTCGCCGCACAGGCTCACCCTCTGGCATACTTATCCGTTGGCGCTCACGGCCCTCTACCCGTGGGTGACTATTCGTCTTGTCAGGCAACCCGGTTCATTTCCCGGATCGGCTCAGCCCGACTCACACCGAATCCCAAGGAGCATCACCAAAATGGCAGCAAAGATCCGCCTCAAGCGCTTCGGCAAGAAGCGCGCCCCTTATTACCGCGTCGTCGTCATTGACTCCCGCGCCAAGCGCGACGGTCGGGCGATCGAAGAGATCGGTAAGTACCACCCCACCGAAGAGCCCTCGGTCATCGTGATCGATTCAGAGCGCGCCCAGTACTGGCTCTCTGTCGGCGCTCAGCCTTCCGACCAGGTGCGCGCGCTCCTGAAGCTCACGGGCGACTGGGGCAAGTTCAAGGGCGACAAGGACGCGAAGAGCACCGTTAAGTTTGCCGAGGGCAAGGCCAACGCTGAGGACGCCATCAAGGCGCACGCAGACCAGGCAGAGAAGCTCAAGGCCGAGAAGTCCGCCGCCAAGGAGAAGGCCGCCAAGGAAGCTGACGAGGCCGCGAAGGCCGCAGCAGCCGAGAAGGAAGCCGCAGAAGCTGACGCACCAGTGGAGGACGCGGAGGCGGCAGACGCCGTTGACGTGGCCGACGCCGTGGCTGACGCTGCACCCGCAGAAGACGCAGCTCCTGCAGCCCCAGCGGCCGACGAGGCAACCGGCCCCGCCGAGCCCGCACCCTCCGACGAGGAGAAGTAGGGCATGGTCCTCGAGGCGCTGGAGTTCCTGGTGCGCTCGATCGTCCGCAACCCGGACGACGTGCGCGTCACTGAGCGTTCCGGGCGTCGCGGCGTCACCCTCAACGTGGTCGTCCACCCTGACGACCTGCCGCGGGTCATCGGCCGTCACGGCCGTACGGCGAACTCGCTGCGTACCGTGATTGACGCGGTCGCCCGCGACGACGTTCGCGTCAACATCGTCGACGTCGCCTGACTCGCAAGCAACGCGAGAGGCCCGGTCCCCGTTGGGGGGCCGGGCCTCTTGCGTTCCCTAACGCGAGGTCCAGGAAGCCCTCGCGGCTAGTCTGTAAAGAAGCCGTTCGACTTGGGGCTCCACAACGCCGCCAGCACGGCTATCGCGATCACGATGCCGAGTACGGACTCTGTGGCGGCGATGAGCATCAGCGCGACGAAGGCCCACGCATGCACGATGATGCGCGCCCCCATCAGCGCGGAGATGAAGCCGCGCGCACCGTTCGCGCCGGAACTCAGCATCGCTCCGACGGCCAACGTGATGGCACCCACGACGAGCAGACCCACGCCGGTGGCGAGGGCTCCCGAGGAGCCGACGGACAGCTCAGCAAGCAGGGGCTCGTCGCTCGAGACGAGCAGGAAGACGATACCTGCGGTGATGTCGAGCACTCCCGCTAACCACGACAGCGCGATCGCGACGCTCACGCGTGTGGGCCGGTCCGGACGGGCATTCTGGTCTTCGGTGGACGATTCCCTGGACGCCATGGCGCTCCTCCTCATGCGCGGTCGTAGCGTCGACCGCGGGTTGACTTGGCTCGTACCTTGGGCAACGCTGCGAACGCACGAGACCTTCCGCGGGTCATCGGCCGTCACTTTCGCACGGCGAACTCATTGCGCACCGTCCTCGACGCGGTTTCCCGCGTAGGGGCCCGCGTCGGTATCGGCGACTTCGTTCAACTCTTGTGACGTCCACGAGGCTCGGTTCCTTGTGGGGTCGGGCCCTTCGCGTTGCCGAATTCTGGCTCGCAACAGCGAGTCGCGCCTTCTCGGCAGTCGCTCGCCCAGGTTGGTCACTTCTGACCGTGGCGGAAGGCGACACGCGCCGGTCGAACTGCCGCCATGGTGAGTCGGGGCGGTTCGCGGTCACAAGTCTCCAGACCACCGCGTGGTGACGTGCAGACGCAGACACTTAGAACCGGATCGGTGCGCGACACGCCGCAAAACTCCTTCATGCGCTGCGCGGCAGGGCGCGCCGCGCACGAGATCGGTTCGGAGCGTCCTGGAGGGGAGCGTCCTGGTTGGCGGCCGTGCGGCCGCAGGCGGTGCGACAGATGCGCGTTCGCGGTCCCTTGGCGTCGTCGCGGCGCCCTCCGCGCCCTAGGCTTGCACCCATGAAGGTGACTGTTGCGCGCATCGGCCGCGCCCATGGACTGAAGGGCGAGGTGACGGTCGAACTAAGGACCGACATCCCCGAGGAACGGCTGAAGCCGGGAGCGACGCTCGAGACAGAGCCTGCTGTCGCTGGCCCCCTCACGATTGTCTCGACGCGCATTCAGTCGGACAGGTGGTACCTCAGGATCGAAGACATCGACACCCGTGAGGCCGCGGACTCGCTTCGCGGCGTCGAACTCGTTGTCGAGGCCGACGAAGACGAGGAGGACGGAGCCTGGTACGTCCACGAACTCGTGGGGCTCAGGGCCGAGCGGCCCGACGGCACTCTCGTGGGCGAGGTGGTCGACCTGATGGACATGCCCGCCCAAGACCTGCTCGTGGTCAAGGAGCCCTCTGGTCATCGCGCCATGATTCCGTTTGTTGAGGAGTTCGTTCCCGAGGTAGACATCGACGGCGGTCGGGTGATCGTCACGCCGCCCTATGGGCTGCTCGCAGGCGAGGAGCAAGTGGACACGGGGGAGACGCACTAGTGCGGATTGACGTTGTCTCGATCTTCCCTGAGTTCTTCTCCGTGCTCGACGTGTCGCTGTTGGGCAAAGCCCGCCAGTCTGAACTTGTCCAGGTTGCCGTTCACGACCTGCGCGAGTGGGCCGCGGTCAAGGCCGATGGAAGCCCCGACGTTCACCGCACCGTCGACGACGCCCCGTTCGGTGGCGGTGCGGGCATGGTAATGAAGCCCGACGTGTGGGGACGCGCTCTTGACGACGTGCTGGAGCCAGGCGGGGTGCTTGTCATTCCCAGCCCAGCGGGAATCCCCTTCACTCAAGCCCTCGCGGCCGAACTGGCGCAGGCAGGCCAGCTCGCCTTCGCTTGCGGACGCTATGAGGGCATCGACGCGAGGGTCGCCGAGCACTATGAAGCGCAAGGCTTCCGCGTCGTCGAACTGTCGCTCGGTGACTACGTGCTCAACGGGGGAGAAGTGGCTGCGGTCGCGATGATCGAGGCGATCACCCGGCTGATCCCTGGCTTCATGGGCAACGCGGAGAGCATCGTCGAGGAAAGCCATGCCGACGGCTTGCTTGAGTACCCTTCGTACACCAGGCCAGCGTCGTGGCGTGGTCTCGACGTGCCAGAGGTGCTCCTGAGCGGGCACCACGGCAAGATCGAGGCATGGCGGCGTGAGCAGCAGATCATTCGCACGCGTGAACGGCGCCCCGACTTGCTCGCAGGCCACGACGACGGTGTGGCACAATAGCCTGTTGGTGCGCGCGGAGCTGAGACCTGCCACAGGGGGTTCAGCCCTTCCCGCGGCGCAACGTCCTTTATCGAGTGCCGCAAGGCAAGAGATCGTGGATGACCTGTGGCAGCTGCGAGGAGTGAGACATGCACAAGCTTGACGGCGTTACCGCAAGCCAGCTTCGTGAAGACATTCCGGCGTTCCGCGCCGGTGACACGCTCAAGGTTCACGTCAAGGTCGTCGAGGGCACGCGCTCTCGCGTCCAGGTGTTCCAGGGCATCGTGATCGCACGCCAGGGTTCTGGCGTCGGCGAGACCTTCACGGTGCGCAAGGTTTCCTTCGGAGTGGGTGTGGAGCGCATGTTCCCCCTGCACGCCCCGACCATCGACAAGATCGAGGTCGACCGCCGCGGCGACGTTCGCCGCGCCAAGTTGTACTACCTGCGCGGACTGCGCGGTAAGGCTGCTCGCATCCGCGAGAAGCGCGAGAACTGACCATTACTCCTTCGCACGCCGCACCGGCGGAGAGGTCCAACCTCTCCGCCGGTCGTCGTGTGACCGCGTGGCTGCGCGAGATCCTCATCGTGCTTGCCAGCGCGCTGGTGTTGTCACTGCTGCTCAAGACCTTCGTCTTCCAGTCGTTCTGGATCCCTTCGGGGTCCATGGAGAACACGCTTGAAGTGAAGGACCGCATCCTCGTGTCGCTGTGGCGGCCGGGCCCACTGGACGTCCGGCGCGGTGACGTCGTCGTGTTCAAGGACCCTGGCGGATGGCTCGGCCCTTCGAACGAGCCGGAACCTACTGGCCTCGCCAAGGGCTGGAATGACTTCGCCACCTTCGTCGGCCTGTTGCCTCAAGACGCCGGCGAACACCTGGTCAAGCGCGTCATCGGCCTGCCGGGCGAGACCGTCGCTTGCGACCCCGCCACGGACACCGTCTCGATCAACGGCGTCGATCTTGTTGAGGACTACATCAAGCCTGGAACCACCACGTGCACCAACGGGTGGGAGGTCACGGTGCCAGAGGGCCGCGTCTGGGTCTTGGGGGACAACCGCTCGAACTCTGCGGATTCTCGCGCCCACTTGGGTGAGCCCGGTGGCGGCATGGTGCCAGTCGACAACATCGTCGGCACTGCTTTTGTGACCGCGTGGCCTTTTGATCACTGGAAGACGTTCGGCAATCCCTACTAAGGGACACCAGTCCGCTTAAGGTCGAGTCATGGCAGTCACTCTTGATCATGAGACCGCCCACTGGGACGCAGGCATGCGCTTGGTTGCTGGCATCGACGAGGTCGGCAGGGGCGCACTCGCAGGTCCAGTGACGGTGGGCGTCGCCGTCCTCGAACGCTGCTCGACGTGGCCAGCTGGCCTAGCGGACTCCAAGGAACTCAGCCGCACGGCGCGAGAGACGCTCGATGCCGTGCTCGGCCACTTTGGCGTCGGCCGGGCAGTCGGCCACGCGAGCCCTGGCGAGATCGACGCTCACGGGATTGTCGCTGCGCTCCGGCTCGCGGGTCACCGCGCTCTCGCCACGCTTGAGGCCGACGGCGTCGTCCCCGACGCGATCCTTCTCGACGGCACTCACGATTGGTTGACCCCTCCAGCAGTTGATCTCTTCGCAGCCAGCGCCCCAGTGATCGAGGGAGCAGGGAGCCTTGCTCCCGTCACGATGGTGACGAAGGGCGACTCGCTGTGCGCCTCCATCGCCGCAGCCTCGATCATCGCCAAGGTGGAACGCGATCAGATCATGCGCGACGCCCACCACGCACATCCGGAGTACGGGTGGGACGGCAACAAGGGATATGGCGCGGCGCGTCACCTTGATGCGCTCAGGGGGCTCGGGCCGAGCCCGCTACACAGGGTGTCGTGGAAGCTCCCGGAGCGGGCCGCGACGGCGTCCTAGTGCTCCGTCGACCACCCGAGGCGTCGCACGACAGCCTCCCTGCCGGCTGGGTTGAGTCCTTCAGGCCCGACGCCGAGGTAGCGATCCGCCACGGCGAGCAGTGCGCGTGCGGCGGGTTCGGGCGCCTGCGCGACGGCGTCGGCGATCTCACGTGCCAGGTCGGAAAAGGCTTGCTCGACGCGGCGCAGCCCGTCGAGTCGATCGAGCGCTGGTGAGGCGTCTGCCGACCGCGCTCGCACTGCGCGCAAGAGCGTCTGGACCCCGTCGCCGCGAATAATGGAACCCGCGCTCAGAATTTCGCCGCGTCGCGCCCTACCCACCCCGTGGAGCAAAGCGGTGAGAAACAGAGCCGAATCCCGCCTCAGGTGCGGGACGTTCGAGGGGAACGGTGTCGAGGCGACGCGTTCCATGACCTGTGCGACGCCGCCCCGATCAAACAGCACGGCATAGTCTTCCGCAGCCCAGGTCGCGAGCGAGTCCAGCGTGGCAACTCCCCATTCGATGAAGTGGCCGTCGTCATACATGGCCTTACCGCCACCGTGATGCTCCCCCAGGACAAGCACGACGCGCTCCGGCTGAGGCATCCAGTCGGTGGTGCCGCGATAGCGCACTTCAGCGCCGGGAATCACGACGACGGCGAAGTCGTGGTCGGACCATTCGTCCACCCGAGACTGATCGGCGGTGGACCCCATTCCCACGATTAGTAGTGCCCCCTAAGGTGGTGTAGCCCTCGGGGTGGTCGCTGTCGTTGAAGATGTGAAAGCGGCCACCGTGAGGACCTTCGAGTTCACCCTTCAAAGCTCTCTCGAACGGAACATCACGATGACCGCACCTCATATTGTCGACCCCGCCCGCGTGTTGGGCAACCTGCTTTCGGACGCTTCGCCGGACATGATGCGTCAGTTGTTGCAGACCATGATCAACGCGTTGCTCAGCGCTGACGCGGACGCCGTGATCGGTGCCGAGTGGGGTCAGGCCTCACTGGAGCGGACCGCGCAGCGCAATGGGTATCGTCACCGCCCGCTGGACACGAGGGCCGGCACGATCGACGTGGCGGTCCCGAAACTGCGTTCTGGCACCTACTTCCCCGATTGGCTCCTGGAGAGGCGCAAACGGGCCGAGTCCGCGTTGGTCACCGTGGTCGCTGACTGCTACCTCGCAGGCGTCTCCACGAGACGGATGGACAAACTGGTCAAGACTCTCGGCATCGACGGGCTATCGAAGTCCCAGGTGTCACGCATGGCTGAGGAACTCGATGAGCACGTCGCCGCATTCAGACACCGCCCCCTGGGTGAAGCCGGTCCGTTCACGTTCGTGGCCGCAGACGCCCTGACCATGAAGGTCCGTGAAGCAGGACGGGTGATCAATGCCGTCTGCCTCGTCGCCACGGGCGTCAACGGTGACGGTCACCGCGAGGTCTTGGGTCTGCAGGTCGCCACCAGTGAGACCAAAGCGGCGTGGAACATGTTCTTCGCGGACCTCGTGGCCCGTGGCCTTGGTGGAGTGCGCCTGATCACCTCTGATGCTCACGCAGGGCTCGTGGAAGCGATCGCAGCGAACCTTCCAGAAGCTGTCTGGCAACGCTGCCGCACCCATTACGCCGCAAACCTGATGGCCATCACACCCAAAGCGATGTGGCCAGCCGTGAAGGCCATGCTCCACAGCGTCTATGACCAACCCGACGGGCCCGCAGTGCACGCCCAGTTCGACCGCTTGCTTGACTACGTCAGCGAGCGTCTGCCCGCTGTTGCCGAGCACCTCGAGGGTGCCCGGGAGGACCTGCTCGCGTTCACAGGTTTCCCCAAGGACGTCTGGTCCCAGATCTGGTCCAACAACCCCGCCGAGCGCCTGAATAAGGAAATCCGACGGCGCACTGACGCCGTCGGCATCTTCCCCAACCGCGAAGCGATCATCCGCCTCGTCGGAGCCGTCCTCGCCGAGCAGACCGACGAGTGGACCGAGTCGAAACGCTACCTTGGACTCGAGATCCTGGCCCGCTGCCGACTCACCACCGTCCCCAACCGCAACCCCGGGGAGGTGGACACCGAACCCCTCGCCCTCACCGCCTGATGAAGGAAACTGCTGGGCCCCTACCTGGGGCCTGACCGTCCGTACAGCGCGCCGCGCTGGAGGTAGTCGTACCACCGCGAAGAAGTTCCGTCGCAGATATTGCGGTTTTGCCGCCCGAGACCGATACTTCGTTTGCAGCAAACGCTGCGCCACGAGTGTCCCCGGGAGGAAGCCTGTCAATCGAGAACCGAGTCCGGCGAGGACGAGTGGCGCGACGCGTTGCTCTCTCCGGCGTGGGGCTCATCGCCCTGGTCTCCATTTCGGCGTTCTCACCCGTTACCGCCGCGAGTCCTTCTGCGCCCGCTTCCGGGCAGGGGACCGCAGTTTCGACACCAACGGAGGTTGCGCCGTACACCATCAGTTGGACGTCAGAGGTGCCGATTCCCGCCGTGTCTACGGTCGCCGACATGCAGCGCTTGCAAGCGGGCGGAGACGCTCAGATCGCTGGACTCGATGGCACCAACGCGAATCTCGTCTCCGTAGCGGCAGTTACGCCGAATGGGTTCATTCTTCAACACCCCGGACTCCGGCGCACCGACTACGTCTACGACTCTGATGCCGTCTACCAGGGGACGTCGGTCTGCACTAGCACCTGCCAGGTCAAGGCCGAGGTCAAGGTGCAACTCCACCAGGTCGCGATCGGCGGGAGTTCTCACACTTGGCAACTGACGTTAAACATGTCGAAGTACTCAAACGCCGGAGGCTTGACGTGGACCTATTGGGGTTCCTACTGGTGCGGTGTAAATGTCTCGGGCGGGAGCGACACTCTGTGCACAAACGGCGCGGCACCGAGCGGTGTGTCGATGACGGTGAACTCTCTCGTGAACAAGCCTTGGGGCTCCACCAATGGCATCACGGTCTTCCCGATGGTGACGGCCACGACCCAGTTCAGCAATGGCGTCACCGTCAGCACGAAGTTCCGCGGTTGGGATACGACGAGCGCCGCGAGCACGACCAAACTCAAGGCCACGTCGGGAACCGGGGCCTAATATCGGAACAATGGTAGACCTGTGGTTCGCGGGCGTAGTCGGCGCAGAGCCGTCACGCACTGGCACTGCGCTCTACACCCAAAGCCCAGACGGGTTGTTCGCCGTCCTCGTCCGCGGTCCGTCCTCCCCCGACTCGAGGGAAGAATCGAGCCAACTCCTGAGCCACTACGGCGCCAACGTCGAAGGACTCGGCTACCTGCTGTCTCTCGTGCCGGTTCCGCTCTCTCCTGCGCTTGAGCGGTGGAGCACGGCGCGCGACGTGCCTGCTGCTGACATTGGGGGTGGGGAGCCCGTCTTGATCTCGATCGACGGCGCTGCGCAACTGGCGTTGTCTTGGCGCTTTGATTTCTTGCGCGCCTATGCGACGACATACCGAGGAGACCAAATCGCCTTCATTGCTCCCGCTCAGTTCGAGCGGATCGAGTTGACTCAAACCCCGGCACCAACCGCACCATCGGAGGGCCCGATGTCCGCGTGACATTCGGCCAGCATCCAAACGAAGGATCCGCAGTTACACCATTACCCGGGACTTGACCCCACGATTCCGACCACATCGTCCCGGTCGGAGAGAATGGCGACGAGCGATTCGAGCCAGGCGGCATGCTGTTCCGGTGTCATCACTACTTCCCAAATGTTGATCCCAGGCGATCCCACGCCGATTCCCGCACATACACGGGAATCCGGTGCCGCGGCGTGCGGGTGGCGAGGGTCTTTCCGCCCCGAACCGTATCGCCGGTCCAGGCGTCCCGCCAATCACCGCGCGGCACGTACACGTCCCAATCATCGCCAGGCGCCAACACCGGGGCGACCAGGATGTCATCGCCAAGCGTCCACTCTGGGGGTGCCGACCACACGTGCTCGTCGTCGCCGTAGTCGAAGAACAGCGGTCGCATGAGAGGGCGAGACGTCTCGACCGCCGCGCGTGCCTGCTCGGCGATGTAGGGCAGCAGCCTCTCGCGTAGCGCCACAATCTCGCGCACCTCGTCAATCACGGACGGCTCGCCTGTCTGCTCGGCGATGTTCCACGGGGTGCGGTCCCGCGATGGGGTGCGGTGGTGGTTGAACTCCGAGTGGTATTGCATGATCGGGACGAAGGCGCTCGCGGCAAACGCGCGCACGTAGAGCTCAGCGTCGGGAACAGGCCCAGAGAAGCCAGCTATATCCCAGCCCCAGTAGACGATGCCGGAAGCGGCGGCATTGAGGCCCGCCCACATCGACCACCTGAACGCGTCCCACGTCGAGTTTTCGTCGCCCGCCCAAAAGGCGCCGTGCGCCTGTGAACCGGTGAAGCCCGCGCGCGAGAACGTGACAGGGGCCTTGCCGCAACGCCGCATGAGGTCGCCGTAGGCCTTGGCGTAGGCGACCGGATTGAGGTTATTCGCCTCCGCACCAGAACGGCCGTCGACGTACACAAGGTCGGCGCCCCACGCGTGCTCGGAGCCATCAGTCTTGAAACCGTCGATGCCCATCTGATCCACGAGGTAGCGGCGCTTCTCGGTCCACCAGCGAGCGGCCTCTTCGTCAGACAGATCTGGCATGAGGCTCAGCGGGAACCACCAGCCGCGGTTGCGATAAGGGCGCAGAGAGCCATCGGCATGCTTGGCCCTGATGACGTGGCCTTCCCTGATGGCGGCGTCGGCGTCGTGTTGCGTCTGGCCGTGGGGGTGGGGCCTCATCTTGATGAGCGGAATCTGCCACAGCAGCAGTCGCGTGTCTTGAGCGTGCAGCCCGTCGACCATGGCCTTGGGATCGGGCCAGGCCCCGTCGGCGGGGAACGTGAAGTCCTCGAGGCGTAAGGGGCCACCGTCTTCGCGAGGCTCGTATTTCGCGTCACGCCACGCGGTGAAGGTGCTCTCGTCGCTCCACGCTTCGATCACGATGGAGCCGACCGGGATGTCGTGCTGCGCGTGCAAAGCCGCTTGGCGTTCCACTTCCGACTGGGTGTTCCACTCGTTGCCGCTGGCCCACAAGCGCAGCACCCACTCGGGCAGCTCCTCTGGGCGGCCAACGCCCTCGAGGAACGCGTCAAGGACCCGTGTGGGGGAACCGTCAAACGTCCGGAGCGTCAGCGCCACGTCCGCGTCTGCAGGCGAGGCCGTCTCCGCCTCGACGATCAGCAGGGACGGTTCGGATTCGCCCACGTCGAACCAGACCCTGCGAGACGTGTCGACATGGAACCCCCACCCGACGCCGCCCACAACGTGGGCAAAAGGCATCGGCATGTAGGTGCGGCGCAGCTGGCCTTGGGACTTGTACTGCTCGAACACCACGGAATCGAGGCTCGTGCCACGGTGATCGAGGCGATCAAAGCGCTCTCCGAAGCCTGCAACGTGCTCGCCGTCGGCCAAAGGCAGTGCGAAACGCACCTTGGCAATGTGGGTCGCGGTTCGCAGCGCCTTGACGGAACCGGCGACGACGCCGTGCTTGCCTTCGACGCGGATCAAGCCTTCGGAGGCATCGCTCCAACGCGCCACCTCGGTGGAGGAGGCGCTCGTGCGGCGGGTTGTTTCGCCATCTGTTGCGCTGAGTCGGTACGTCAACGCCACCGCGTCGGCGGCGACGTCTATGCTGGCCTCCCAGCCATCGGCCTTGCGCGCGAGCTTGGCTTGCGCCGACGCGAGATGACCGCCGTCGACCTGCTGGCCGCGAGAAGACCGTGCCACTGGCGCGCAAGGAATCTCTCGTGTGGAGCGGGAGCCGTCAGCACGCGTCTCGGTGAGGTGGAGCGTGACGGCGCTGACGTCGGCGGTCGTGCGTGAGCCGATGCGAAGCGCCTCGCCAGCCACGGGGAGCACCGGCCAGCGCTGGTCAGTGTCGGGGGAGTACGGGTGCCCTGAGCCCAGTGGGCTGTGCCTGATCATCATCGGTCGAGTTCCTTTGCGAGTCGAAGCACCATGGCGTGCGACCACAGCAGTGGGGTGGCCACTTCCCCCCATTTGTCGATCCACTCTTGGCGGCGCTCCGGCGCCAGCAAGTGGCGATCGACCTGTTCAGGCAGGTCGAGGGAGGGCGTGGCCGTCGATACGGCCCAGTCAAAGTACGCGGCGGCCTTGTCGGCGTCGCCAAGCGCGAACCGCGCGAGGCCGACGAAGCAACTCAGCAGCGGCCACTGGCCCCCGCCATAGAAGGTGTCGGCCGCGAATCGGTGCACTCCGTCGTCCACCGCGAGCTCTGACTCGACAGCGTCGACGGTTGATCTCGCAACAGGGTGATCCGCTGGAATGAAGCCGAGTGGCGAGATCAGCGCCGTGAGCGAGGCGTCTACCGCCGTCGTCCCGATCCATTTGACCAAGTGGCCGTCGACAACGCCCTGGGAAAGGATGACGTGGCGAATCGCGTCGGCGGCGGAGGCCGCGGCCTCTGTGCGCGCCGCGTCGAGGACGCCCATGCGGGCCGCAGCTTCGAGGCCAGCCCCGACGCAACCGAGCGTCGAGATGTGAATCTGCTCGTCGTGTTCCTCCCACCAGTCGAAGCAGGGGCGATCCCACGAGGAGATGAGGTAGTCGACCGTGAGCGCGACGGCGTCGGCATGCGGGCGAATGTCGCTGCCGTGCCGTTTCGCGTGAGCGTCGAGGGCCCACAGCCACGTGCCAAAGCCGTCGAGTTGGAAGTCCCACCAGTCGTCGCCGCCGTCGCGGCCGCCGTCGAACGTAAAGCGAGCGGGGAGCATGTCGGCGTCGGCGAGTGGTGCGCCTGCCGCCGCCCCGTCAACCGCGGCGCGGATGTTGTCGCCGTAGCGGCGCACGACGCTGGCGCACCATGCGAAGAAGGCGTCAACGGAGTCGACCTCGCCAGCAGCTGACATGCCGTCGGCGATGAAGGCGCCGTCGCGGAACCAACAGAATCCCTTGTAGGCGGAGAACGAGGGGCTGGCGGGGTAGGCGCCCTCGCGCGTCTGGAGGGAGCGGATGAGGGCGCGGGAGTGGTCGAGAAGGGCGCGATCGGACGAGGGTTCGGCCGGGGTCATGAGGGCACTCGTTTCTAAAGGCTTCGGGGTAGGCTCGCAGGGCCTGGTGGCGGCGAATTCTGGGCGCCGCCACCAGGCCCTTTGTGTGCTCTAGCCCAAGAGGTCGTTGATCTGGGAGGCGGCAGAGGCGATGGCGTCCTCGAGCGACTTGCGACCGGCGGCGGCTTCCGTCAACTCTGCACCGACGATGTCTTGCATCTCGGCCTGGTTGTCGCCAATGACAGGCGGCAAGGCGATGCCGTCGAGCGAGTCGAACACTGCCTGACGGTTGTCGGGCTCGCCCTGGTCGAGGTACGTGGCCAGCAAAGCCTCGTCAGAGATAGCGGGCAGCTCCCAGCCAGCGCTCAGGCGCGTGTCCACCATCACTTGGGACGCGGTGAGGTACTCGGCGAACTTCTGCGCGGCCTCCTTGTGGGAGGAGTTGGCAGAGACGGCAACCGCGTTGGAGAACACGGCCGACGCGTTCTGAGCGTCTCCCGGCTCGACTGCAATGTCCCACGCGAAGCCACTGTCAGCGGCGGCGCCGAACATCCAGATGCCTGAGTGCCACATGGCGAGCTTGCCGTCGGCCCACAAGGAGGTATCGAAGTCAGGCGTTCCCGCACCCTGCTCCGCCGTCGGCATGGTGGAACCAGACTTGCCTACGAGCCATTCGGCCGCAGCGATTCCCTCAGGAGAGTCGAAGGCGACGGAGGTGCCGTCGTCGTTCAAGAACTGGCCTCCTGCCTGCACGAGCGCCTTGTAGAACTCGTAGTAGGAGATCGGCTGGTAGTCGCCCCACACCCCTGCGTCCGCGTCCGTCAGCGCCTCGGCTGCCGCCTTCTCGTCTTCCCACGTCCAATCGGACGTCGGGTAGTCAAGCCCTGCAGCGTCGAAGAGGTCCTTGTTGAAGTACAGGACCACCGTGGAGAACGAGGTGGGCAGCGCATAGGAGACGCCATCGGTTTGGTACGCGGCGGCGATGTCGCCGCGGTACACGGAGGTGTCGACGCCCTCGAGGGGGGCGAAGGCTCCCGCCGACTGGTACGTCGGGTAGGTCGCGTACTCGATGTCAAAGACGTCGGCAGTGGTACCAGCCGCCAGGTCGGTCTGCAGGGCGGTGAAGTAGTCGGCATACGGCATCGTCGTCACGTCGACGGTGATGGTGGGGTTCTCCGCCTCGAAGGCGTCGACGATGGCGGCGAGGTTCTCTTCATTGCCGCCATTGGAGATGAAGTTCGAGTACGTAATGGTGACGGGCTCGGCTGCGTCTGACGTGGCGCCCCCTCGGGACGCATCGGGCTCGTCGCTCGACGAGCACGCGGTGAGCGTCAGTGCGAGGGCGGCGACGATGCCGACCCCGGCGATTGCTGACTTGTGCATGGGATTTCCTTTGGTTTCTGGGTGGTGCCCGGGCTATTTGATACCCGAGCCTGCTACGCCCTGAATGATGTACTTCTGGGCGAAGATGTAGAGGGCAAGCATCGGAATGATGCTCACCACTGAGCCGGCCATCATGACGTCCCACTGAGTGGTGAACTGCCCTTGGAGGGACGCCAGGGCGAGCGGCAAGGTCTTGAGCTCGTCTGAGCGCAGGATGACGAGTGGCCATAGGAACGCGTTCCAGCTGCTCATGAAGGCGAAGATGCCGAACGTGGCCATAGCGGGACGGACGTTGGGCATGACGATCTGCGCGAAGGTGCGCAGGTGGCCAGCGCCGTCAAGCATCGCCGCCTCGTCGAGCTCGCGCGGCACCGTGGACATGGCCTGGCGGAGCAGGAAGACGCCAAAGGCGCTCGCCATGGAAGGCAGGATCACTCCCAAGTAGCTGTCGACCAGGCCGAGCGACTTCATCTGGTCGAACAACGGAACCAGGAGCACCTGCATCGGGATCATCATGGTCGCCAGGTACAGGGCGAACGCGATGCGCTTGCCGGGGAACTGGAACCTGCTGAACGCGTAAGCGGCCAGGGCAGAGGTGGTGACCTGGATGACGGTCACGGCGATCGCAAGCCCCACGGAGTTGACGACGGAGCGACCGAAGGTGGTCGAAGAGAACAGGGTGCGGTACGCCTCGAAGGAGGGGTCCTCAGGGATGAGGCTCGGGGTGGCGGACAGTCCAGCGCCGGAGGTGACGGAGGTAATGACGGTCCAGACAAACGGGAACACCATCGCGATCGCCCCGACCGTCAGGACGGTCGCGAGGATCCAGTTGCGCTTCGACCTAGGCATAGTTCACCCACTTGCGTTCGCCGCGGATCTGGATCAGCGTGATGAGCAGGATCACGGCGAAGAGCAGCATGGACAGCGCCGATGCCATGCCAGCTTGGCCGTAGCGGAACGTGAGGTCGTAGACCCGCTCGACCACTACCTCGGAGGAGCCATTCGGACCGCCGCCCGTCATCGCGTACACCTGGTCAAAGACCTGGAAGCCGTTGATGAGGGAGATGATCACGACGAAGAAGATCTGTGGCGATAGCAGCGGCAGCGTGACGGATCGCAGTCTGCTGAACCAGCCGACGCCGTCAAGAGTGGCCGCCTCTTGGACGTCCGTAGGGATGGTTTGCAGGCCGGCGAGCAAGAGCACCATCACGTAGCCGAGGTCCTTCCACGCCGAAGCGAGAATGATGGACGGCATCGACCATGCGGGGTCCGTCCACCAGCCAGGCCCGTCGATGCCAACGTTCGCCAAGACGGTATTGACGACGCCGACGGAGGGGTTGAGCAGCCAGCGCCACACGATAGCGACGGCGATCCAGGAGGTGACGACGGGCAAGAAGTACACGCCGCGCAACAGGTTGCGGCCCTTGAAGGCGCGGTTGAGGCCGAGCGCTAGCGCGAGGCCGCCCACAAAGGTCAGCGGCAGCGTCCCTGCGACGTAGTACATCGTGTGGCCGAACACGACGAGGGTGTCCTTGTCGGTGAATAGCTCTTGATAGTTGCTGAGGCCGGTCCACTCCATCGGGCTGATGAGGTTCCACGTGTGGAGGCTCGCCCACGCCGCCCTGAACATGGGAACGACGACGAAGGCGACAAGCGGGATCGCTGACGGGGCGAGGAACAGGTACGCGATCGTGGTGGTCTTCGCGCGGCGAGCGCGCGCGGTGGGGCCAGCCTTGCGCGCGTCCCGTGGCCCGGCGGCGGGGGAGAGCGCCGACGCTGTGGTCGCGGTGCCGACGGTCGCGCCGCGGTTCACGAGGGATCACCCGCCGCCGAATCGATGAGGCGAGCGCGAACCAGCCTTCCCTGCTCGCCAGAAACGCCGTCGGCGTCGAAAGGCGTTGACAGGACGAGGGAGGCGGCGCCTTGTGCCCAGCGGTCGTCCTGCCAGCCCTCCACGGCGACCTCGATGCCGCGCTTGCGAGGCATCACGGAGGCGCGTAGCGCAGGCTCAAAGCCCATGGACCAGTGCTTCCACGACTCGGCGCCCTCGCCAAGGATGACGATCAACTCTGGGTCGAGAGTGTTGACCACGCCGGCGATAGCGCGACCCAACAGGTGGCCCGCCTCGGCGAAGATGCGCTGAGCCCCCTGGTCCCCGCCGCTGGCGACTGTCGCGAGCGCGGCGATACCGGCGTCGGCGCCAATCACGCCTTCGCGACGCGCCGCCTCGATCAGCGCTGACTGGCCGATGATCGCTTCGAGGCAACCAAGGGCGCCACATTGGCACCTTGGTCCGTTCTCTGCCATCGGAAGGTGACCGATCTCCCCAGCGTTTCCAGAGTGCCCCCTGACCACCGCGCCTCCAGCGACAATTCCCGCGCCGATGCCGGTTCCGATGGTGACCACGAGGAAGTTCTCGTGCCCACGGCCGGTGCCGAAGAGCGTTTCGGCGAGGGCGAGTGCGTTGACGTTGTTGTCAATCAGGACCGGCAGGCCCGTGGCGTTGCGCAGCGCGAGTCCTAGCGGAAGTTGGCTCCAGCCCAGTTGAGTCGAGTCGACAACGCCTTCGCTTTGTTCAAGGACGTTTCCCGGCAGGCCGACGCCGACGCCGAGCAGGTTGGCATGCGTCGCGCGAGAGCAGAAGGTGCTGACGGCGCTCGCGAGTTGGGCGAGCGCCATCGTGTCTGTCGCGTCGAATTGTTCCGTCGCTGTGCGGGTCACTGCGCCGCCGAGGCCCACCTCCACGAGGGTGAGGTGATCGGGAGCGACCTTGACTCCAATGGCGCCAAAGCTGCCTGCCGTGAGGCCGAGCAGTTGAGCTGGCCGTCCGCCGCGGGAAGGGCTGTGCTCGAGTTCGGTGAGGAGTCCGTCGCCGAGGAGGTCGCGCGTGAGCTTAGTGATGAGGGCGGGGGAGAGGCCCAGTCCGCGAGCTAGATCGGCGCGTGACGTCGCGCCATGCGCACCGATGTGAGCGAGGATGGCCGCCCTGTTGGTGTCGGTGCGGACCGAGGAAGTCGCCACGGTTGAACTCCTTTGTTTACAACTAAAGGAAAACTACAACTAAGTGGGAGCGGGTGTCAATCCTTGTGTCGTGCGAGCGTCGCAATGCCGCTTCTGGGCCGGTCATCAGTCATGATGGTGAGGTGAGCAGCGAAGACCTGGAGAACTACGAGACCGAGGCCGAGTTGGCCCTGTACCGCGAGTACAGGGACGTGGTCGGTTTGTTCCGCTACGTAGTCGAGACGGAGCGTCGCTTCTACTTGGCGAACAAGGTCGATCTGCAAGTGCGCTCGGCGGGGGCGGACATCTACTTCGAGGTCACGATGGCCGATGCGTGGGTATGGGATGTGTACCGCTCCGCAAGGCTGGTCAAGAACGTACGCGTGGTGACGTTCAAGGACGTCAATGTCGAAGAGCTCGACCACGACGACGCGATGCCAGACATCCGGCAGTTGCGCGGCGGGCGCTAGCTCCGAAGTCTCGTCGTCCCCAGGGCGGCGGCCCGCCTCGTCTCCCCAGTTTTCGCCGACGCCTCTGCGCGCCTTTGCCTCCGAACGCCACTGTTGCCGTGGAGGTCACGGATGGCAGCGAAAGACGCAGTGGGCAGGCACGGCGAGAGGGTGGTGGCCGACAGGCTGGCCGCTCTCGGTTGGGACGTTCTCGAGCGCAATTGGCGCTGCTCGCTTGGGGAACTGGACATCATTGCTGTCGACAGCGACTGCATCGTGGCCGTCGAGGTCAAGACCAGGCGCACCGCCACGTTTGGCTCTCCGCTCGAGGCGGTGACGCCGGTCAAACTCGCGCGACTGCGGAAGCTCCTCGCGGCGTGGCTAGCCTCCCAGCCACGCACTTTTGCGCAGATGCGCATCGACGTGGTGGGCGTGACGCTGCCCGGCGCTGGCGCCGCACGCCTTGAACACGTGCGGGGCGCGGCATGATCGGCCGGACCCGATCGGTGGTGCTGACTGGGGTGCGCGGCCACGTGATAGACGTCGAGGCGCACCTCGCGGCATCCTTGCCAGCCTTCACGCTCGTGGGGCTGCCCGATGCGTCCTTGCATGAGGCCCGCGATCGGGTCCGGGCCGCGGTCGCCTCTTCTGCTCTCGCGTGGCCGCAGCGCCGGATCACCGTGAATCTGTCACCAGCGTCCCTGCCCAAGTCCGGCTCGGTCACCGACCTCGCGATCGCCGTGGCGGTGATGGCGGCTGCGGGCATGATCGTTCCGGCCTCGGCCGCTCGGGCGGTACACCTCGGCGAACTCAGCCTCGACGGCCAAGTGCGGCCCGTCCGTGGCGTGCTTCCATCCGTGATCGCCGCCGTTGAAGCAGGTTGCCCGCACGTGGTGGTGCCCAGTGCCAACGCCGACGAAGCGAGCCTGGTCCCTGGGGCAGAGGTGATCGCTGTCGACTCCCTTGCGCAGCTCGCTGCGCTGTACGGCAATGACGACGCCCGGCCGATGGCGCGCGGGCCAGCGGCGGTCAAACCGGTCGAGGCCACGCCATCGTCGAGTGCCGTTGACCTCGCTGACGTGCGCGGCCAGACCGATGCGCGCTGGGCCCTCGAGGTGGCGGCGGCTGGCGGTCACCACTTGCTGATGGTCGGACCGCCAGGGGCTGGCAAAACGATGCTCGCCTCGCGCCTGCCAGGGATTCTGCCGAATATGGCTGCCGCTGACGCTTTGGCGGCCACCTCGATCCACTCGGTCGCCGGTACCCTCGACGCGTCGATGGGGCTGCTCACGAGGCCCCCGTTCGAGGCGCCACACCACTCGGCCTCCGCGGCCGCGATTGTGGGCGGCGGCGCGCGGCTTGCCAGGCCAGGCGCGATCTCTCGAGCGCACGGGGGAGTGCTGTTTCTCGATGAGGCTCCTGAGTTCCCTTCGGCCGTCCTTCAGACGCTGCGCCAGCCGCTCGAGAGCGGCGAAGTCGTCTTGCACCGGGCCTACGGTGCGACGCGCTATCCCGCTCGCTTCCAATTGGTGCTCGCAGCCAACCCCTGCCCGTGCGGGCACTACTTCGGAGGGGGAGGCAAATGCTCGTGCACGCCGATGGCTCGCCGGCGCTACTTCGCGAGACTCAGCGGGCCGCTCCTCGACAGGATCGACCTTCAAGTCGAGGTACTCCCTGTACGCAGGGCACCATCATTGCCTGGAGAAGACTCCGCGTCAGTCGCCGTTCGAGTCGACGAAGCGCGCCAGCGCGCGCGACGTCGGTGGACCGATGTGCCGTGGTCGGGTAACGCGCAAGTTCCAAGCCGGTGGCTGAGGGAGAACACACCGCAGTCTTCCGCCGCGGTGGCCCAGGCGGCGATGGAGCGCGGGAGGCTCTCTGCTCGTGGTGCCGACAGGGCCCTTCGCGTGGCGTGGACGCTCGCCGACCTTGAAAGGGTCTCTGCGCCAACGAGCGACCACGTGGCGAGGGCCATGATGCTGCGATCAAGGGACGGTGGCCAATGACCCTCGACGCGCGCGACGCACTGATCGCGTGGAGTGCGATCGCGGAGCCAGGGGACGCGGTGGCCGGCGCGCTCGTCGAATCGTGGGGACCAGGCGCGGCCCTCGAGTGGGTCATCCAGGGTTGCGACCGGCTTGCGAGCGAGGCAGCGCGGTTGGCCGAGAGTGCTGGGCCAGAACTCGCTCGTTCGGCGGCCCGCGCACACGAGCGGTGGGCCGCGCGACTCGACAGGCGAGATGAGCCTCACGAGCGTCGTGCACGCGCCGTCGGGGCTCGTGTGGTGACTCGAGAAGACGCGGAGTGGCCTGGGGTGCTCGGGAGTCTTGGGCAGGTTCAGCCGTTCGCGCTGTACGTGCGCGGCGACGCGTCGATTGAAGGCGCGTGGGAGGCCTCCGTCGCCGTTGTCGGCTCGCGTTCGGCCACCTCGTATGGCTCATACATGGCCGGGGAGATCGCTGGTGGCGTCGCCGACGCAGGCCGCGCCGTCGTGTCGGGTGGCGCCTACGGGATCGACGCCGCAGCACACCGCGCCGCGCTCTCCCAACAGGGCCTGACGATCGCCGTGATGGCGGGCGGAATCGACCGCCTCTACCCGGCAGGCAATGACGAACTTCTGAAGGAGATTGTGGGATCGGGTGCGGTTGTCAGCGAGGTGCCGCCTGGCTTCGCCCCTCATCGCTCGCGATTCTTGAGCAGAAACAGGCTCATCGCTTGCGCGAGCGTGACCGTCGTCGTCGAGGCAGCGCACCGATCGGGGGCGTTGAGCACCGCGCGCCACGCAGCCGAGTTGGTGCGTCCGGTCGCTGCAGTGCCTGGCCCCGTCACGTCTGCCTCCTCGGCTGGCTGCCACGCACTGATCAGGGATGGCGTCGCGGTGCTCGTGACCGACGCATCGGAGGTGCTTGAGCTCGCCGCATCGCTAACAGAGGTTGCCGTGGACGTTGGCGCTCCGGCGCTCCCTTCGCAGAGCGGGCCACTCGAGTTCGGTTCTCTGGGGGAGCGGCGGATGTTCGACGCGTTGACGAGGAGGGCCAAGGCGAGTGACGCGGCGGCGGCTGCTGCTGGAATGACCTCCGACGATGCGAGGGCCGCACTCGGTGCGCTCGAAATGACGGGCCTGGCGGAGCGGCACCGCGGTGGATGGCGGCGGGCATAACGTCACCGGCGGGAGCGCAAAGTAGGACATAACACCGCAAAAGACCCCAGAAACTCGTGATCGATGTGACGAATGTGACACACGGGGTTGATTTGACGCGAGTGACGGTGCCACAGTGAGCCCATGGCAGCCAACGCGCGCACCGTGAGGGAGCGGTACTCGGCGGCGCTGCGCCACGGCCAGGGAGTCTCCGCCCACACGGTCAGGGCCTATCTTGGCGATCTCGATCACTTCGCCGCCCACCTGGAACTCGACGACGATTCGGCGTGGGGCGACGTGCAACTCGCTGACATCCGCGCCTGGTTGGCCCACATGGCCCAGGACGGCAAGAGCAGAAGCACCATTGCTAGGCGAGGTGCCGCCATCCGCACGTTTTTTGCGTGGGCGCACCGGACGGGCGTCACGGAGCACAACCCTGCGCTTCGGCTCGCCTCCGCTCGGCAGGCAAGCACGCTTCCCGAGGTTCTTGGAGTGGAGGATGCAAGCCTGCTCCTCGACGTTGCGCACGTGCGAGCGGACAGCGGCGATCCCCTCGATCTGCGTGACTGGGCCATGGCAGAACTCTTGTACGCGACAGGAATCCGCGTCGGGGAACTCGCGGGAGTAGACATCGCGGACATCGACCTCGCAGAACTGACAGTGAGGGTCGTGGGAAAGGGCGACAAGGAACGGGTGATTCCGTTCGGAGTCCCTGCGATGCGTGCCCTGACTGCATGGCTGGATGCGGGACGCCCCGCCTGCTCTCCACGCGACACGCGAGCAGTCTTCGTGGGGCGCAGGGGTGGCCGCGTCGACCAGCGTCAGGTGCGAGCGACTATTCACACCTTGGCGAAGCTCGCAGGCGTTCCCGATATCGCGCCGCACGCACTGCGACACACCACGGCAACCCACTTGCTGCAAGGGGGGTCCGATTTGCGCACCGTACAAGAGGTGTTGGGCCACTCCTCGCTCACGACCACGCAGCGCTATACCCACGTGACGGCTGATCGCCTTCGCAGTGCCTACCAACTCGCTCATCCGAGGGCCTGAGGGGAAAGACCATGACCACGCAAGAAGCAGACCTCGACACGCTTGTCGTCGTCCATCCGATGGCGGCTACCTGGGAAGTGCTGGCCACGGGAGACGCGGCAGCCCGCCTCGACGCACGCGATCAACTCATCACGCACTACGCCCCCCTCGTGACGCAGATCGCGACCCGCATGATCGGCCGACTGCCTGACTCGGTCGAACTCGCCGACCTCGTCTCCTATGGAATGTTCGGGCTGATCGATGCCATCGAGAAGTTCGAGGTGGGCAGAGGCTTCAAGTTCGAGACCTATGCGGCGACGAGGGTGCGCGGCTCGATCATCGACGAGTTGCGCGCCGCCGACTGGGTGCCGAGGTCCGTGCGATCGAAGGCGCGGGCGGTAGAGACGGCTACCCGCAACCTCGAACAACACTTGCTACGCCAGGTGACCGACAGCGACGTGGCAGAAGAACTGGGGTGGGCCACGTCGGAGGTACGTACGGTGCGTGCGCAGGTCGCGCTCAGCCACATCGGCGCCCTCGACTCACTCGGCGTGGGCGACGACACCACCTCGATCGAGAACGTCGCGGCGCTCGCGGTTCCAGGGGCGTCGTCGTCCGTCGAGGTGAGGGAAGCCCACGCCCTCCTCGCGACAGCAGTGCAGGGCGTTCGAGACCGCGAGCAGCAGGTACTCCACTTGTACTACTACGAGAACCTGACTCTCGCTCAGATCGGCCAGATCCTTGGCGTGACGGAGTCTCGGGTCTCCCAGATCCACTCGGCTGCCGTCAAGAAACTGCGCGAAAGCCTCGAGCAGACGGGCGCCTTTGCCTAGAGCGACCTCTAGCCCGCGCCGCCTTGCCTGAGAAGTACCTCTAGCCCGCGCCAGCGAGCGGGAGCAGTTGGATCCGTCCGAAACCGCGCACGTAGTCGAGCGGATCGACGTAGCGACCGTCGCGCCGCAGGCCCCAGTGCACGCACGTGTCTGGCGCACAATGACCTGGCGCGGCCGCGACGGTGCCGATAGGGGTGCCCGTCTCGACGGCGTCTCCGACAGCGACAGTCGGATCCACCGGCTCGAAAGACGAGACGAACCCTCCTTGGTGCCGAACGGACACGATGGGTCTGTCGACCACGATTCCAACGAAGGACACCTCCCCGGCGCCAGGCGCACCGACCGGTTCGCCCACCGACGCGACGAGGTCGATGCCGCGATGCCCCGGCAGCCAATCGTGCTGAGGCAAAGAGGCAAGGTGGGTCACGGTGAACGGCTCGACCGGTGGATTGAGCAGCGGTGCGGTGGTGCGCTCGCTCGTCGCTTCAGGGGAACCAGTGACGGGCGCGGTCGCGGGCCCAGTGGCGGTGGCCGACGCGGGCGCGGCCCCTAGCACGGCGAGAGTCAAGGAGAAGGAGACGGCCGCCCGGCGTAAACTCGAGTGCGGTAGAGGCATGACCTCAGTCAATGACGCGCCGGGCTGGCGCGCCATGTGGCGCAACGGTCTCGGGGACTTCGCTCGCTTGCCCGACCTGGGTACGACGCCAAGAGTGGGCCGAATCGGCTACCATAGTCCCGCACCTTCATGCCGAAGGTGACGACGCGCGCCATTCGCCCTGTCACATCGTCAAGCCGATGAGTCAAGGCGCCGGGACAGCGATGGTCCGGGGAAACCCGGTGCTGAACCGCGTTGGTGCTAGGGGCCACCTGCTTCAAGGCGGCCATCAACCGAAAACTCGGAGCGGGCTCGCCCGCTCCCCACACACATGCGCGCTCACCGCGCGCGGAATAAGGATCTGCCATGGCAGTCGTCACGATGCGCGAAATGCTGGACGCCGGTGTGCACTTTGGACACCAGACCAGCCGCTGGAACCCCAAGATGAAGCGATTCATCCTCACCGAGCGCAACGGCAACTACATCATTGACCTGCAGCAGTCGCTTGCGAAGATCGATGCCGCGTATGAGTTCGTACGCGAAACCGTCGCTCACGGTGGCACGGTGCTGTTCGTCGGCACCAAGCGTCAGGCGCAGTCGACCATCGCCGAGCAGGCGGCCCGCGTCGGCATGCCCTACGTGAACGAGCGTTGGCTCGGCGGCATGCTGACCAACTTCCAGACGGTTAGCAAGCGCGTCGCGCGCCTCAAGGAACTTGAAGAGGTCGACTTCGACGACGTCGCCGGCTCCGGTCACACCAAGAAGGAACTGTTGATCCTTCGTCGTGAGAAGGACAAGTTGTCCAAGGTTCTTAGTGGCATCCGCGACATGTCCAAGACGCCTTCCATCGTGTGGATTGTCGACACGAACAAGGAGCACCTCGCGGTTGACGAGGCCAAGAAGCTTGGCATCCCGATCGTCGGCATCCTCGACTCCAACTGCGACCCCGACTCGGTGCAGTACGGCATCCCCGGTAACGACGACGCGATCCGCTCTGTCGGCCTGCTGACCCGTGTGATCTCCGACGCGATTGCCGAGGGCATCAAGCAGCGCCACGCCGTCAAGGCTGGCGACGGAGCCGAGCCCACCGCAGCAACAGAGCCTCTCGCCGAGTGGGAGCAGGAACTGCTCGATGGAGCGGAAAAGGCCGAGGAGAAGACCGCTGACGCCCCGACCGAAGGCGTCTCCGACACGGACATCGTCGCCAAGACGGCACAGCCGATCATGGACGAGGCAGAGACCTCCGAAGTCCTGGCCGCTGTCGACGGAGACGACACCACGGCCCAGACCGTCAAGCCCGCTCAGAAGAAGGCCGCCGAAGGCGTGCCAGCGCCCGCCGCTGCCAAGAAGGCAGCAGCGGCCGCCGACAAGGCAGCGAAGAACCCTGAGGCTGAAGAAGCAGTGAGCACCGACGCCGACAAGAAGCCTGCGGCCGAGAACGTTCCTGACACCGAGAAGAAGGCTGCTGCCAAGCCGGCCACCAAGAAGCCTGCGGCTGCCAAAGCCGACGAGAAGTAAGGATCGACATGGCGAACTACACCGTTGCCGACATCCAGACCCTGCGTGAGCGCACTGGCGCTGGAATGCTCGACGTGAAGAAGGCGCTCGACGAAGCTGACGGCAACCTCGACGCCGCCGTTGACGTCTTGCGCATCAAGGGCCTCAAGGGCGTGAGCAAGCGCGAAGGGCGTTCGGCCTCAGAGGGCTTGGTCGCCACCCACATCGCAGAGGGCGGTGCTGGCCAGGTGGGGACACTCATCGAGATCAACTCCGAGACAGACTTCGTCGCCAAGAACGACAAGTTCGTGTCGCTGGCGGACGCCGTGCTGAAGGCCGTCGTCGACGCTGGCGCAGCCGACCTTGATGCCGCTCTTGCGGCTCCGATCGATGGCAAGACCGTCAAGGAGTTCGTAGACGAGAACGCTGGCGTGCTTGGCGAGAAGATCGTGCTGCGTCGCGTGGCACGCATCGAAGCTCCCGTGGTCGTTGACTATCTCCACAAGACCAACAAGGACCTTCCCGCGCAGGTCGGCGTCTTGGTCGGCTCTGACGCGAAGGCTGGCGACGTGGCACGCGACATTGCGATGCACATCGCTGCGTACTCGCCGCTCTACTTGACGCGCGACGAGGTTCCCGGCGACGTCGTGGACAACGAGCGCCGTGTCGCGGAAGAGACCTCGCGGAACGAGGGCAAGCCGGAGGCGGCTCTGCCTAAGATCGTCGAGGGCCGCATGAACGGCTTCTACAAGGAGAACGTGCTTGTTGAGCAGGCATTTGCCAAGGACCCCAAGACCACGGTCGGTAAGGTCGTTGAGGCAGCGGGCGGCGAGGTAGTCGCCTTCGCCCGTTTCCGTGTGGGAGCCTAAGACTCAACACAGCCAACAGCCCGTACGCCGCGAGGAGGTTCTGATGCCCGATGTCACCGATGAGTCGGGCTCCGTCCCTCCCGCGGCGCGGCGCGTTCTGCTGAAGCTCTCTGGCGAGATGTTCGGTGGCGGCGCAGTCGGTCTCGACCCGATCGTCGTGCGACGTGTTGCAGAAGAGATCGCTGTCGCGGTGCGCGAGGGTGTAGAAGTCGCCATCGTCGTCGGCGGCGGAAACTTCTTCCGTGGCGCAGAGCTGAGCGCCTCCGGCATGGAACGGGCGCGCGCCGACTACATGGGCATGTTGGGCACGGTGATGAACGCTCTCGCGCTCCAGGACTTCTTGGAGCAAGCGGGTGTCGCCACGCGTGTGCAGACGGCCATCACCATGGGTCAAGTCGCCGAGCCCTACATCCCATTGCGCGCGATTAGGCACCTGCAAAAGGGCCGCGTCGTGATTTTTGCAGCCGGTGCGGGCATGCCGTACTTCTCGACCGACACCGTGTCGGTGCAAAGGGCGCTCGAGACCGGTTGCACTGAAGTGATTGTGGGCAAGAACGGCGTGGACGCCGTGTACTCGGCCGACCCGCGTCAGGACGCCAACGCAGTGCGACTTGAGCACGTGACCTACCGGGACGCGCTCCAACAGCGTTTGAACGTTCTGGATTCTGCGGCGTTTAGCCTAGGGATGGAGAACGGTCTGCCGATGGTGGTGTTCGGGCTTGAAGAGCCTGGCAATGTCACGCGGGCGCTGACCGGTGAGAGAATTGGCACGCTGGTCACCCCCTAGGGTCGCCGGCCGGAAGGAATACACGTGATTGACGAGATCCTCCTTGACGCTGAGGAGAACATGGACAACGCGGTGGAAGTCGCGAAGGACAACATGGCTGGCATTCGCACTGGTCATGCCTCGACCGCCATGTTCGCCAACATCGCCGTCGAGTACTACGGGGCGCCCACGCCGCTGCAGCAGTTGGCGTCGATCACGATTCCCGAGCCGCGCACGGTGGTGATTGGTCCCTACGACGCCACGTCAAAGAAGGACATCGAGTCGGCTCTGCGCAAGTCCGACCTCGGAGTGAACCCGTCAGATGATGGTCAGGTGTTGCGCATCAACATGCCGGCGCTCACGGAGGAACGGCGTCGCGATTACGTCAAGCTCGCCAAGCAGCGTGCGGAAGACTCGCGGGTGACCGTTCGCAACATGCGCCGCAAGGCGAAGGACCAGATCGACGCCGCCGTCAAAGACGGAGACATCGGCGAGGATGAGGGCTCTCGCGCAGAGAAGGAACTTGACTCCTTGACCAAGAAGCACGTTGATGCGATCGACGCTCTGCTTGCCCACAAGGAGAGCGAGCTGCTCGAGGTCTGATGGCTCGCGACGACGCCGAGTCCACGCTTCCCGCAGGCGAGGAGAACTCGAATGCAGAGGCGGGTCCGACGCGTCCCGGTAAGCGGCAACGCGCGGCCGACCTCTTTTCTTCACACCGTTACCGTGCCCTGCAACTGAATGCCTTCGAGCGGCGAAAGGGCGGTGGGGTGCCAGAGGTGTCCGACTACGCACCCGGTGACGACGCCATCGATCCGCCGCTGACGTCGGACGCGCCGGCAGCGCGAGCAGCGCGAGAGGTCGTTCCTGGAACAGTTCATGACGACTACGGCAGCATGCTCGCGCCCGTCCCCTTCTTGCCAGGCGAGCTCGAGGCTGACACTGTCGGCGAGGATGCCGACGGCGCCAGGGACGAGTTCGCTCGCGACGGGTGGACTGTGGCAGAGGCAGGATCGGAGCAAACGGGCTCGGTGGACGACGTCGTCGACGGCTACTCGACCGAGGTGCTCGAGGGTTCTGCTTATGCCCCGCAACACGAAGCCGCCTTCCAAGACGACTCTGCAGGCGTCATCCCCGACGTCGCGCCCGTCGCGGCCTCACGGAACTTCGTCGTGGCGACCGGCGTCGGCCTGTTGCTCTTCGCCGTGACACTGGTGTCAGCGTGGTACCACCCGGTCGCCTTCGCCGTGCTGCTGTACGGCTTCTGCATCGCCGCGGTGATCGAATGGAAGAGGGCGCTTGAGAGGCATGGGCGCCGGGTGCCTATTGTTCCGCTCATCGCGGCGACGATGGGGCTAGGGATCGCCACGCATTACGCGAAACCAGAAGGCCTCGTCGTGGCGCTGCTGGTGGGTTGTGCAGGGATCGTGGCGTGGCGCATCGGCGATGAACGGGTCGAGAACACCCTGGCAGATTCCCTCGCCGGCGTCTTGACCCTGTTGTGGGTGCCCTTCCTTGCGTCGTTCCTTTACTTGCTAGAGCTTGCCGACGACGGCTGGCAGCGCGTCTTCATCGTGGTGCTCGCGGTCGTGGGCAATGACACGGGCGCTCTCGTCTCGGGTATGTGGCTCGGCAGACACAAGCTTCTCGAGCGCGTGAGCCCAGCCAAGACATGGGAGGGCGCCATCGGAGGGGTACTTCTTGGCACCCTCGTCGCGTCCGGCGCCGCGTGGTACTTCTTTGAAGGGCGCTGGTACATCGGCGCCGCGGTGGGTGCAGCGTCGGCTGTTGCCGCCGTCATCGGTGACCTCGCCGAGAGCTCGCTCAAGCGCGACATTCGGGTCAAGGACATGTCGCATGCGCTGCCGGGTCATGGCGGAATCCTCGACAGGATCGACTCGCTGCTGTTTGCCGCCCCGGTGGGCTACGTCGTGTTCGCGATCTTCCTTGGCACCCTAGGCGGTGGCGGACTGTGACGGGCGAACCGACCGTGCCGGTCATCCAAATGGCAGCGCCCAAGCGCGGGAAGCCTCCCGCCCACTTCGCCGATCTCGTACCTGAAGAGCGCACCGCTGCCGTCAAGGAGCTGGGGCAGCCTGCCTTCAGGGCGTCGCAGCTGACTACGCACTACTTCACGCACCTCACCGTCGACCCCGACGAGATGAGCGACTTGCCAGCGGCCGCCCGCGACACGATGGCGGCGTCACTGTTCCCTCCCCTCATGACACAGGTGCGCACTCTTGAGGCCGACAAGGGCGCCACGGTCAAGACGCTGTGGAGCCTTCACGACGGCGTCAAGGTCGAATCGGTCCTGATGAAGTACCCCGGCCGCGCGACGCTCTGCGTCACAAGTCAAGCGGGATGCGGGATGGCTTGCCCGTTCTGCGCGACGGGCCAAATGGGATTGACCCGCAACTTGTCCACCGCCGAGATCGTCGAGCAGGTCCGTCTTGCGGCGAGAGCCGCACGGGATGGCGCGCTTGGCGAGGAGGTGCGGCTGTCGAACGTCGTCTTCATGGGTATGGGCGAGCCGCTCGCGAACTATAAGGCAGTGCTCGCCACCGTGCGTGCGCTCGTGGCACCACAGCCTCAAGGCTTCGGCCTGTCAGCCCGCCATGTGACCGTCTCGACCGTCGGTCTTGTTCCCGCGATGGACCGTCTCACGAGGGAAGGCATCCCCGTCACGCTTGCGCTGTCCCTCCACGCGCCAGACGACGAACTTCGCAGCGAACTGGTGCCAATCAACACCCGCTGGAGCGTGGACGAGGCACTCGACGCTGCGCGGCGCTACTTCGACGCCACCGGCAGGCGCGTGAGCATCGAGTACGCGCTGATCAGAGACATCAACGATCAAGCTCACCGCGCTGACCTGTTGGGTCGAAAGCTCCTCGCGCGTGGCACCGGTTGGGTCCACGTCAACCCCATCCCGCTGAACCCCACCCCTGGTAGCAAGTGGACGGCGTCCGACCCCAAGGTCGAACAGGCTTTCGTCGACACGCTCGCCGCTCACGGAATACCCGTCACCATCCGCGATACTCGTGGCAGTGATATCGATGGTGCATGCGGCCAGTTGGCCATCAAGGAGGACACATGAGGGACCTGTTTCCGCACGCCGGATTCTTGCGGACCGGGTACCACCGCGGCCAGGTGGACGAGTTCTTTGACAAGGCGCGCAGTGCTTACGAGCGGCCGATGCTCGACGACGGCGGGCTCACGGCCCTCGACGTGCGTCGCGCCGCCTTTGACCTGAAGCGCGGAGGCTACAAGACCGCTGCCGTCGACGGCGCACTCGACAGGCTCGAGGCAGCCTTCGCCACCAGGGCGCGTGAGCAGTATGTCCGTGCCAACGGCCAAGACGCCTGGATGGGCCAGCTCGCGCAACGCGCGCAAGTGCTGTACCCGCGTTTGCGCCGCCCCAAAGGCCAGCGCTTCCGCCCTCCTGTCAAGTCCCGCCACGGTTACGATGCTCGCGAGGTCGACGAACTGATCGAGAGGCTCATCGCCTTCTTCGACGCGGGCGCAAGCCTCACGGCCGAGGATCTTCGCCACGTCACATTCAAGCGCCGCGGCAAACGAGGCGCCTATGACGAACCTACGGTTGACGCCTTCTTGGCCCGCGCGGTCGATGTCTTGATGGGTGTTCAGTGACCCTGAGAACTGTGGCGCTGCTGGGATCGACAGGTTCCATCGGCACTCAGGCGCTCGACGTGATCGGGCGCAATCCTGACCGCTTTGAAGTCACCGCGCTTGCCGCTGGCGGCAGTGATCCTGCGGCGCTCGCGGCCCAGGTTGCCGCCACGCGGCCGGGGATGGTCGCAGTGGCCGACGCTGGCGCAGTCGCCGACGTGCGGGACGCGATGGCCGCGGCGGGCGTCTCCGATATCCAGGTGGTGGGAGGGCCGCAGGCCGTCGTGGAAGTGGCAGGCTATGGAGCCGACGTGGTGCTCAACGGCATCACGGGTTCCGTGGGGTTGCGCCCGAGTCTCGCCGCACTGGAGGCTGGCTCTTCGCTCGCGCTCGCCAACAAGGAGTCGCTCGTGGCGGGCGGTGCGTTGGTGAAGGCTGCGTTGAAGCGTCCCGATCAGATAGTGCCGGTCGACTCCGAGCATTCTGCGCTCGCGCAGGCCATGCGCGGCGGCGCGCGCTCAGAGGTGAAGCGGCTCGTGCTCACGGCCTCTGGGGGTGCGTTCAGGGGCCTCAGCCGCGCCGAACTGGCCGGGGTCACGGTCCAGCGGGCGCTCAAGCACCCCAATTGGGACATGGGGCCCGTCGTGACCATCAACTCGGCGAGCCTCGTCAACAAGGCGCTCGAGGTCATCGAGGCACACTGGCTCTTCGACATGCCCTACAGCCAGATCGACGTGGTGATTCACCCGCAATCGATCGTCCACTCGATGGTTGAGTTCGTCGATGGCTCCACGATCGCGCAGGCCTCGCCGCCCGACATGAGGCTACCGATCGCCTGGGGCCTCGGCTGGCCCGACCGCGTCCCCGAGGCGGCGCCCGGACTGGACTGGACCACCGCGTCGGCGTGGCACTTCGAGCCGGTAGATGACGAGGCCTTTCCCGCGATAGCCCTCGCCCGTAGCGCTGCGGCGGAATCCGACCTCCATCCCGCCGTCTTCAACGCGGCCAACGAGCAGTGCGTCGCGGCCTTCGTGGCTGGCAGACTGCCTTTTCTGGCGATTGTCGACACCGTTCGCGCGGTGGTCGAGGAGTACGTGTGGCCCGGCGAGGTGTCGCTCGATGCCGTCGATGCCGCCGAGTCTTGGGCTCGTGCGAGAGCCGACGCCCTCATCGCTGCCAGGTAGTGCTCTCGCTGGCTTACAGTGGTGCCATGCTCCAGGTGCTCTTCATCGTGCTGTTCGCGGTCGGTCTCATGCTTTCGATCGCCCTCCACGAACTGGGCCACCTCATCCCTGCCAAGCGCTTCGGCGTCAAGGTCAGCGAGTACTTCGTCGGTTTCGGCTCGACCTTGTTCTCTCGCCAGCGAGGCGAAACCACCTACGGCATCAAGGCCTTCCCTCTAGGTGGGTACGTGCGCTTGGTGGGCATGGTGCCGCCGGGGGACGCGGTCAAGCCCGTCAAGGTGCGCGGCTGGATGCGTGACCTCATCGATGACGCGAGGACCGCCTCAGAGGCAGAGATCGGTGCGGACCGAGACCGCGCCTTCTACCGCTTGTCGTGGTGGAAGAAGGCGATCGTCATGGCGGGCGGGCCCGTGGTGAACCTTGTGCTCGCCGCGCTGCTCTTCACGGTCGTCTTCTCGGGAATCGGGTCCCACGTGCAGACGCTGACCGTGCGCGACACGGTGGCTTGCGTCCCGCCAGCAGGCACCGTCGACTGCGCGCCCGGAGATGAGGAGTCTCCAGCGGTGACCGCTGGGATCCAGCCGGGCGATGTCTTTGTCGCGGTTGACGGTATCCCTACCGAGTCCTGGGCCGACGTCGCAGACTACGTCTCCCAGCGACCAGGCGAGCCCGTCGAACTGACCATGAGCAGGGGCGGCGAAACCGTGGAACTGTCGCTCACGCCAGCGCCACGACAGGTAGTTGCTGGAGACGGCTCTGCGGCGGTCGACACCGTCGGATACATGGGCGTGTACTCGCAGACGCAGCGCGAGCGGCAGCCGCTCACATCGGGCATCGAAGTGACGGGCGACTATATCGCTCAGACAGCGGTCGTGATCACGCAGTTGCCACAGCAGTTGTGGCACATCTCGCGAGCGGCGCTCCGTCTCGAGGAGAGGTCTCAAGAGTCGGTGATGGGTCTGGTCGGCGTCGGCCGGGTGGCCGGAGACGTCGGCGCGAACGACAACGAGGGCGTGACCAACCTCGACAAGGTCGCGCAACTGCTGTTGCTACTCGGCGGCCTGAACCTCGCTCTGTTCGTTTTCAACATGATTCCGCTGGTCCCGCTCGATGGTGGCCACATCGCGTCGGCATTCTGGCAGGCCATCAAGAACGCGTGGGCGCGCTCCCGACACCTTGCCCACCCAGCTCCTGTCGACGTGGCCCGCATGATGCCTCTGGCCTATTCGGTGTTCGGAGTGCTCATCGTGATGAGCCTGGTTCTGGTCTTCGCTGACATCGTCGCTCCGGTGCGTCTCACGTAGCGCCTGGAATGAAGTTGCCCCGCGGTTTGTGATACTAGAACCATGACGTCAATCGGACTCGGAATGCCGGCAATGCCTGCGCCCACCCTCGCGCCGCGCCGCAAGACCCGCAAAATCAAAGTCGGCGACCTCTACGTGGGTGGGGACGCGCCGATCTCAGTGCAGTCGATGACGACCACCAAGACAGAGGACATCAACTCCACGCTCCAGCAAATTGCCGAGCTCACCGCGTCTGGTTGCGACATCGTGCGGGTGGCCTGTCCGACGCAGGACGACGCCGACGCGCTGCCCGCCATCGCGAAGAAGTCGAATATCCCCGTCATAGCCGACATCCACTTTCAACCCAAGTACGTCTTTGCGGCGATCGAAGCAGGCTGTGCCGCGGTACGTGTGAACCCTGGCAACATCAAGAAGTTCGACGACCAGGTGAAGGAAATCGCTCAAGCAGCGAAAGATCACGGGACGTCGATTCGGATCGGCGTGAACGCAGGATCCCTCGACCCGCGGCTGCTCAAGAAGTACGGCAAGGCCACACCAGAAGCCCTCGTGGAGTCGGCGGTATGGGAAGCGAGCCTGTTCGAGGAGCATGACTTCCACGACTTCAAGATCTCGGTCAAGCACAACGACCCCGTCGTGATGGTGCGCGCCTACGAGATGCTGTCGGAACGCGGCGACTGGCCCTTGCACCTCGGCGTCACCGAGGCAGGCCCCGCATTCCAGGGCACGATCAAGTCAGCCACCGCCTTTGGAGCGCTGCTGAGTAAGGGCATCGGCGACACCATTCGCGTGTCTCTGTCCGCACCCCCAGTTGAAGAGGTGAAGGTGGGCATTCAGATCCTCCAGAGCCTCAACCTGCGCCCGCGCAAACTCGAGATCGTCTCGTGCCCATCGTGCGGACGCGCGCAAGTGGACGTCTACGAACTTGCGGAAAAGGTGACGGCAGGGCTCGAAGGCATGGAGGTGCCGCTGCGCGTCGCCGTCATGGGCTGCGTGGTGAATGGTCCGGGCGAGGCACGAGAAGCAGACCTCGGAGTCGCCTCGGGGAACGGCAAGGGCCAAATCTTTGTGAAGGGGGAGGTCATCAAGACCGTCCCTGAGAAAGACATTGTCGAGGTACTCATTGAAGAGGCCATGAAGATCGCAGCCACGATGGAACCTGTTGAGGGCGGTGCACCTCAGGTGGTTACGGCGGGATGACCGACTCGCTGTTGCGCAGGGGCCAGTATTCGCTGGCTCCAGCGCAACGCCGCGATGTCGGCGCCGCACGAGAACTGTGCGCGACGGACCCCGTCGCGAACGTGGTGCCGGCGATGCACCTCGAGACCGCAGTGCGTGCAGGAATCGTGCCGACGGGCCTGTGGGTAGTGAGGCGGCGCGGGCGCATCTCGTCGGACCTTGCGGGCGTGCTGTGGTCAGGGGCTAACCTGACGGCCGTTCTTCCGACGGCCGAGGAGCACAAAGACGACGCCAGGGCGGAAGTCGCCGCGGCCGTCGTCGGTCGTCTGAGCAGGCCAGCGGCGCTGGTCGGCGAGGCGGAACTGACGCTCGACCTCTGGGGAAGAATCGAGCAGTGGTGGGGGCCAGCCAGACAGTTGCGGCCTAGCCAGGTCTCGATGGTGATGCGCCGAGACCCCGAGCCCGTCAAGGAACCCTTAGGGGAGGGCGAGCCGCTGCGGCGAGCGTCCATGGCCGATTACCCGCAACTCCTACCGGCCGCAGCACACATGTTTCTTGGCGAGGTGGGATATGACCCTCTCGAGCATGGCCGGGAGGCGTATGAAGAGCGTTTGGCGCACCTCATTAGGGCCGGCCGCAGTTACGTCATGTTCGGCGATGTGGGAGGCAAGCGCGACATCGTCTTCAAGGCAGAGGTGGGCGTCGTCGGCGGGGGAGTGGCACAGATCCAGGGAGTGTGGGTGCAACCGAGCCTGAGGGGGAAAGGCTACGGAAGTGTCGGCATGTCCCAGCTCGTCGAGCGCGTGCGCAAGGACCACGCACCTGCGGTCTCGCTCTACGTCAACGACTTCAATGAGGCGGCCATCGGTGCCTACGAGTCCGCGGGCTTCGAACGCGTTGGCACTTTTGCCACCGTGATGTTTTGAGGACCTCCGTAGGCTGAAGGAATGCGTGGAGTACTCGCCGCAGTGAACCTGGCGCCCATCGGCGTCGCGTTGGTGGCGCTCATCGCGCTCGTTTCTTGCGCCCCAGAACCCGGGCCGCCTGAGCGACGCCTCATCGAGCCTCCCGCGCCGGTGGTCGAGGAGGTGAGCGCCGATCCTTCCGTCAGCGTGCCGTCGGCGGCGCCCGAGGTGACCGTCGCGCACGACTACACAAGCGCGTCGTCGATCACCGTGGTCGTGACAAAGCGTCGGCCTCTCTCGCCGCTGTCATACGTCCCCGCTGAGCTCGTGACACTGAGCGGTGTGCCCGGTGGGGCCGATCAGCAGATGCAGGCTGAGGCTGCTGACGCAATGACGGAGATGTCCGCCGCCGCTACAGAAGCAGGGGTTCCCTTTCGCATCAACACCGCCTATCGCGACTTCGAGTTCCAGCAGTACCTGTACCAGCGCGAGGTGAGGGAATCAGGCGTCGCCACGGCGGATCGCTTGGTTGCTAGGCCCGGGCACTCGGAACATCAGACGGGACTGGCCGCGGATCTCTACGACACCCCCGCCAATCTCTTGAGGGCGAGCTTTGGTGCCTCCGGAGCAGGGACCTGGATCCGTGAGCACGCGCATGAGTACGGGTTCATCGTCAGCTACCCCGATGGTGCCCAGGCGGTGACGGGCTATGTCTATGAGCCGTGGCATGTCCGGTATGTGGGCAAGGAGGTCGCGATGGACATGCATGAGTCAGGCGTGGCGACGCTGCAGGAGTACTTCGGTGTGGAGGCGTCTCCCGATCACGGCTAAGTGCCGATTGCCGCATCGAGGAAGCCGACGACGCGCTCTCGCCACTGCTCGGGAGCCGTCGCGAGGCCGCCGGTGTGGCGCGCGTTCTCGACAGCCCAGGTCTCAACTCGACTGTTGCCTTTCGCGATCCATGCCGCTGCCGCCGCCTCGTCAGGCACGGTGCCAGCAGTGATGAGCAGCACTGGGACGTCACTGGCCCCAGCCGAGCTGCGCAGAGTGCGCGGCTGCGGCGCCTCGGTGAGCCATCTCACGAGGACATCTCGCTCGGCATCCATCCCGCGCTGTAGCCAGCCGAGCGGATGGCGGGGCAGCCAACCGGACTTGTCTTGCGCGGTGCGTTGTGTAGCGCCCTCCGCCACCACGACCTTGACACGCGGGTCCTGCCCGGCTGCCCCGAGCGACTCCTCGCCGCCCATGGAGATTCCCACAAGACCGATCCGCTCAGGGTCAACGCCGTCGATCGCTACGAGAGCGTCGATGGCTGCCGAGATGTCGGCCTCGCCCCACCAACCGAGGTCCATCGCCTCGCCGGAGGACTCCCCATGGCCCCTGGCGTCGATGGCGAGCACTCCGTAGCCGGCGTCGGCCAGAACCTCAGCCTGGCGCAACACGTCGTCGCGAGTTGAGCCGGCCCCGTGACTGAGGACCACGGCCGCGCCACTCGTAGTGGGAAAGTACCAACCGGCGAGGGTCACGGTGTCGTCAACGTCGATCGCGACCTCAAGGGCCCCTTCTGGTGCGGGACCCTCCACGTCAGCGTGCGGCGGGTGTGTCGCCCATACGGCGACACCCACTGGCATGGCCGCCACGGCCACCAAGATCGTGCCTGCGATGGCAGCGAGGATCGTCCGCGACCGCCCGCGGACACCCTGCCGTATCAGCCAGACGAGAGTGGCAAGGAGAACCACGATTCCCGCGCCAGCTCCGATGGAACCAACGGTCACCTCGTCGGCCCATCGCGCGGGACCGAGCGCCGCGAGGGCGCCTAGGAGGCTTCCCAGGAGCCAGACAGCGGCGATCCTGCCTAGCCACGTCATCGTGCGCACCATCGTCGTCTCCCATCGCCTCACCACTCCAGGTGATCACCACGCTAGGAGCGCCCACGTGCGGTCACCAGCGACCGAGGTCACGGGCGCGTCGTCGCCGTCGTTCGTGCAACTAGGCTTGGCGTCATGTTGCGCATGTCCACGCTCTTTGTCCGCACGCTCCGTGAAGACCCCGCCGATGCAGAGGTTGCCTCTCATCGCCTCCTGGTGCGCGCGGGCTACATCCGTCGCGCGGCGCCCGGCATCTACACCTGGCTCCCGTTGGGCCTCAAGGTGCTCGCGAAGGTCGAAGCGGTGGTGCGCGAAGAGATGGACGCGGCGGGCGGCCAGGAGGTCCACTTCCCCGCGCTGCTACCGCGTGAGCCGTACGAACTGACGGGGCGGTGGACGGAGTACGGCCCCAACCTGTTCCGCCTGGCGGATCGCAAGGGCGGCGACTACCTCCTGGCGCCTACGCATGAAGAGATGTTCACGCTGCTGGTCAAGGATCTGTACTCGTCGTACAAGGACTTGCCTCTCACGATCTACCAAATTCAGACGAAGTACCGAGACGAGGCCAGGCCGCGCGCGGGGCTGCTGCGCGGCCGCGAGTTCATCATGAAGGACTCGTACAGCTTCGACATCGATGACGAGGGTCTTGAGCGGTCGTACCAGATCCAGCGCGAGGCGTACATCAGGATCTTTGAGCGCCTTGGCATCGAGTACGTGATCGTGCAGGCCCAGTCGGGCGCGATGGGAGGCTCTCAGTCGGAGGAGTTCCTGTCGCCCACCGAAGTCGGAGAGGACACGTACGTGCGCTCTCCCGGCGGCTACGCGGCAAACGTCGAAGCCGTGACGACGCCGGTGCCGCCAGACTTGGACATCGCCGACGCTCCCGCCGCCCACGTCGAGGACACTCCCGATACCCCCACAATCGCGACGCTCGTCGCGGTCGCCAACGCAGCGCACCCGCGCGCGGACAGGGAGTGGACGGCTGCTGACACGCTCAAGAACGTGGTCTTGGCGCTCACCTCTCCCGCTGGCGAGCGTTCGCTGCTGGTTGTCGGGATTCCTGGCGACCGCGAGGCCGACATGACGCGACTTGAGGCCGCACTGTCGCCCGCCGTGGTGGAGCCGGCGAACGATGCCGATTTCGCGGCGCATCCCGAACTGGTCAAGGGCTACATCGGCCCTGGCGCTCTCGGCCCGCAGGCCCGCCCGGCAGGCGTTTCGCGTGGTGACGATGGGGACACGGCGATTCCTTACCTGGTTGACCCGCGTATCGTTCCCGGCACGCGCTGGATCACGGGCGCCGACGCTCCCGGTCGCCACATCTTCGACCTCACGATGGGTCGCGATTTCGTCGCCGACGGCACGATTGAGGGCGCCGAGGTGCGTGCAGGCGACGACGCTCCAGACGGCTCCGGTCCGCTTGAACTCGCGCGTGGCGTAGAGATCGGTCACATCTTCCAGTTGGGCCGCAAGTACGCCGAGGCTCTCGACCTCAAGGTGCTCGACGTCAACGGCAGGCAAGTGACCGTCACGATGGGGTCTTACGGCATCGGTGTGACGCGCGCGGTGGCCTTGATTGCGGAGCGTTATCACGACGAACTGGGCCTCGCGTGGCCCATCCACGTGTCGCCGTACCACGTGCATGTGATGGCCACCGGCAAGGACGACGCGGTGTTCGCGGCGGCTCAAGAGGTGGCTGCGGGTCTTGAGGCGGCTGGCGTGGAGGTCTTGTACGACGATCGGCCCAAGGTGTCGCCTGGGGTGAAGTTCAAGGACGCAGAGCTCTTGGGTGCGCCCTACATCTTGGTGGTTGGCCGTGGGCTCGAGAACGGCACCGTCGAGTTTAAGAACAGGGCGACCGGTGACGCGGCGGAGATTCCCGTCGGCGATGCGGTGACGGCGGTGGCGACGGCGGTACGCGAGGCGCTCGCCGGCTAGAACGACGGCGCACTCGACATCTCACCCGGTCGTCCACCACAAGATCGCGAGCATCGCCAAGGTCGCCAGGGGTACCAATCCCGCCGTCATGACTCGAACCGTGCCGCTCACCTGCACCGTGCCGCTCGCTGGCGCAAGGGGCGCGGTCACCGGGTCGTCGGCGTCGTCTCGTTGCGAGACCAGAAACCACGCCGCGCCGCACGCGAGGAGCGCGAGCGCGAGCGTCATGGGCCACGCAGGCGGCAACTGGAGCGCGTTCGCGGGGAACAGCACGTGCGCGGCCGCGAAGAGCGCAAGAGGTATCAGTGACATCGCCCACGCGGCAACCGGTGAGTGAGCCACGGCGCGCAGCAAGACGTCCATCCAGCGGATCGCGACTGCGACGAACGCGAAGAGCAGCCCGGTGCTGACGAGCGTTCCGATCGAGAACTGCGCGAGAGCGCCCGCGCGCCACGCAGCGAAACTGGGGAGCAAGAGGAGCATTCCTAGCACTTGGACAAGGACGGGCGCGGCTGCCAGGAGGAGCGCGTGCGGTGATGCCTCACTTTCGGTAGCAAGCCCGAGGCTCTTGGCGTACGCGACTGGATCACCAAAGGCTTCCTGGGCTGTCTGGCCGCTGTCCAGGCAGTGCGAGTCGACCTCCGCGAGCGCCGCACCGATGGCGGGTCCGCTCACTCCGAGTAGCCGTAGTTCGAGAAGCATCGCCTCGGCCCAGTCTGGATCGATGTGCGGGGCGACGCTGCGTTCCAGGGCTCGCCGCGACCATTGCCCGTGTGGGTTGGTGCTCATATCGCGTCCTCCGTGGTCGTCGTGTCGATGGCCTTGCGCGTCAGTTGCGTGAAACGGGTCCAGCGAGAGGCGCCGTCGCGCAGCTCGGCGTAGCCGGCTTCCGTCAGCCGGTAGTACTTGCGGCCGGGCCCACCCTCACCCGCGCGCCACTCGACTGACACGAGGCCCGCGGACTCGAAACGGCTTAGCAGGGGGTACAGGGTGCCGCCCTTGACATGCCCCAAGCCGGAGTCTTCGAGGCTCGTTGCGATGGCATATCCGTAGGTGGGGCCTTCGGCGATAGCTCTGAGGACACACAACTCAAGCACTCCGCGCAGCCAGTCCCTCGGCCATGGTTCCTCGTTGGTCACACCTAGAAAGTATCGCGATCTAGATTGGCTGTCTATCTAGGCAGGTTCGGTGCGTGCCCCACGCCATTTCGTGATTGCCCATCTGACGCCCGGACCTTCATGTTGGGGCGGATTTCTACTTGGAGGCGGAACTCTCCCGCGTGTTCTGGCTGATGGCAGAGTTCTCCCGTGCGGCTTCGCTGAACACCGAGTTCTCCTTGGAGGCGGGGTTCTTTGGCGGGGCGGGGTTTTGGCGCAGGACGGAGTTCTCCCCCGGGGCTGCGGGTCCTGTCGCCGCCTGGTCGAGGGTGAGGGCGGCGAGTCCGCCTGGTTGTGGTTGTTGGGTGGGGTCGATGGTGGGTGGGGGGATGAAGAAGGGTTGGCCGTTGTCGATGCGGATGCCCCAGTGTTGGCGGTGGATGTCGTGGTGGCATCTGGTGCACAGCATGATCCCGTTGGAAAGGTCTGTTCGCCCGCCGTGGCGCCACCAGACGATGTGGTGGGCTTCGCAGTGTTCGGGTGGTGCGTGACATTTTGCGCAGCCCCCGTCTCTTTCCAACAATGCGAGGCGTTGGGCTGGGGTGAACATGCGGACCCGGCGGCCTTGGTCCAATACCTCGCTGGCACCGCTGAGGATTTGGGGGATGATCTCTGCGTCGCCGGCCAGGCGCCGTAGTTCACTGACCGAGATGGGTTGGGTGGTGCCATCGATGCTGCCAAGTCCGGTTCCCGAGTTCAGGTCGGACAGTTTCATGCGGACCACCATTGTGGTGCGTACCCCTGAGGTTGTTGTCTCCTGGCAACCCAGGGCGTGGCGGGCGAGGTCATGTAGGGCGTCGGCCCGCATTTGACCTGGAGTGCGCCGGTCACGTTCGGAAGGGTCTTGGTCGCGGCGTCCACGGAACTGGTGGGTGACCATTTGTTCAATGACGGTGCGTATTGGTGCTGCGGTGACGGCGTCGAGCCCGGCGTTGAGGGTGACCATCCCGGTGTGGTCCTCCGACCAGGTGAGGTACCGGTCTTCGTGTTGACGTCTCTCACGGGCCTGGTGTCCTGGCAGGTCGGCCCTGGCGACAGCATGCTCAACCAACCGGCGGACGTCTTTGAGTGTCAACCCGACGGCTTTGGCCACCAGACGGTGCTCCAAGTCGTGAAGCTCCACGGCGGCTAAACGGTCGCTGAGGCGTTCCAGACCGGTGGTGATCACCGCGACCGCATCGGTGGACAACACCCCATCCAGGGCTGCTTGAGCAACAGCAGGAAACCGAGGTGCGGGTGGGGCAAGCACGGGTGTGGTGGAGCTCATCATGGTGGCAGGACCGTCGTCGCCGTCGGGCGCGGCCGCGCTCGATGTGTCGCTCACACCCTCGACCAGGACGGGTTCTGGCAGTAACGCCCTTCCGGCTTCGATGGTCCGCATCGCTCCCGCCGTGGTGCTACCGGTGACGGAAGCGACCATCAACCCTGCGTTACCAAACCCCTGCCGCCTGGCCAATCCACCACCAACCTGATCAGGGGTCGAGCGCCTGGACAGGTCTCCTGCCACCCGGGCCCGCAACGTGTCGGACAAACGGGCGACCGCTACGACCTCGTCCAGCACGGCAAGAAACTCGTCCTCACCCAGTCCGGACACGTCACAGTGCACCAGGTCACGCAACAGTGCGCCCACTTGCTGCACTTGCGCCCGCTCCAGCACCGTCTGGTTGGTCATGACAAACGGTCAACCACCACCCCCTGACAACCACCTACCAGGCACGATGGTCTGTGGACAAGCTCCATCACCCCGGCCTGGGCACGACACCGCCCACCCACCAAACCCACCCCGGCGTCGGCCCGGCAGGCACGCAAACGCAACCCAGCGTCGGCCCGGCAGGCACGAAACCCACCCCACCGTCGGCCCCGGACAGCGAAACCCGGTACGAATCGAGCCACCAGGCGACCGAACCCCCGCAAAAACGGTACGAATCAAGCCACCAGGGGGCAGAGCGTGTCCGGCGGCGGCTGGCTAGCTTTGCGTCGGAGAAACGGTCGAAGCCTCGGTAGTCGAGGACGGCTCGGGAACTCGAGCCTCGTCACTCGCGGTCACCAAGACGCCAGGAAGCGTCGGGAGGTCGCCCGCAGCGAAGCCGTCGGTGCGGACAGCCCTCGCGTAGGCGTCGAAGGCAGCGTTGAGGAGCCAGGCGGCATCGACTGGTGCGGCACTGTCGAGCTGCGCCGCATAGCGCAAGGCGAGATCGGTCTCGAGTGTGCGCTCGAGCGCGCGCCGCGCCTCGGGGTCGAGCAGGTCCACGTCGCGCAACTGGTAGAGCGGCGTCCTCGGGTCCTCCTCGAGAAAGACCGCAAAGGCGTCCGACCGCTCCTCGTGCAGCGCCGCCCTGTCGAGGGCATCCTCCCTGCGAGGACCGAACTCTTGAGCGGCCAGCGTCTCGTAGGCGAATCGTGCTTGGTCCTCAGCGATGGCGAGCTCGGTGAGCACGTCGTCAGATAGCCCCGTTGGCGCAACGCCCTCGCCCGCCCCTGGGGCGAACCCAGCGTCGATGTCGATCGTGCCGTCGGCGAGCGGAAACCACACGGGCGTGGCCTCGCTGGGCGAATCATCCGCTGGCTCGCCTTCGCGCGTGGGCGTGGGTTCGGGGGAGGCAGTTGCCGCCGCGGCGTCGGCCGCCGCTTCCGCCTCTCGCTGTTCCTCTTCTGACTTGCGCTCTGCCCACAACTCCCTCAACGCCCACTCCAGATCGATAGATCTGGCGAGGAAAGCGAGGTCGGCATCCGCCGTCGTCTCCGCGACGCCTGCGGCAGTGCGACGCGCGGCGCCAATCGTCTCGGCCAGCGTCGGCAACGGGGCGGGGGAGACCGTGGGCTCTGGCTCAGGGGACGGGCTCGCCGACGGGTAGGCGACGTAGACGCCCCCCAAGACGTCGAGGTGGGCCTCGGCTGCGGCGGCCGCGCCAGCGACGACGGGATCAGCGGCTGCGCCTTCGCGCGCGGCGGCGTCGGCGACGTCGGCCTCCGCCTGGGCGAGAGCGTCCCGCTCGAGTGTGACCGCATCGGGCGAAGGGAACACGGGAGGCTCGGTCTCCCAGCGCACGCCGCAGCCAGCCAGCAGTACGGCGATCGCCACCGCCGACGCTACCGCTAGAGCCCGCCGCGTCCTCGAGCCGCCGCCCTCTTCCAGACCCGCCATGCGGGTAGTCTCCCATGTGCCGCCGCGGGGCCGTAGAATCATGGGCGAGTACAAGTGAAGCAACGGAACGCGCGCGAGCGCGCAGGGAGGCAGCGTATGAAACTCGACGACCGCATTGCTGACCTGGCAGCGCCGGCCGCTGAGGCCGCTGGCCTCGTGGTGGACTCCGTCACGGTGAGCGCCGCTGGCAAACACACCAGGGTGCTCGTGACCGTCGACCTCCCTGAGGACGCCGTCGGCTCCGCTGACCTGGACACCGTCGCCGCGGCCTCGCGTGCCATCGGCGAGGCCCTCGATGAGGCCAACGTTCCGTCAGGCGCCTACCTCCTCGAGGTGTCGACCCCCGGCGTCGACCGCCCTCTCACGCTGCGCCGTCACTTCATGCGCGCGCGCACGCGGCTCGTCGCCCTCGACGTGCACACCGGCGACCCGATCTCGGGACGCCTCACCGATGTCACCGACACGGACTTGCTGCTGGACCGCGACGGGGAGCAGCTCACTGTGGCGCTCGCCGACGTCAAGCAGGGTCGCGTGCAGGTGGAGATGAAACGACTCGACTGAGGCCAACGGGCCCAGTGGACAGAACGGACGGAACACGACGTGGACATCGACATGATGACCCTCAAGGGACTCGAGAAGGAGCGCGACCTCAAGCTCGATGTCCTGATCGATGCGATCGAACAGGCACTCTTGAGCGCCTATCACAAGACGCCGGGGGCCTACGCGCACGCACGCGCGATCGTGGACCGCGAGACGGGCAAGGTGTCGATCCAGGCGCGCGAGGAGACAGAAGACGGACTGCTAGGGCCAGAGTTTGAGCACACGCCGCATGACTTCGGCAGGATCGCCACCGCAACGGCCAGGCAGGTCATCGTGCAGAGGCTTCGCCAGGCAGGGGACGACGCCGTTCTTGGCCAATACGCTGACAAAGAAGGCATGCTGGTCTCGGGTGTCATTCAGCAAAGCGCGGACCCGAGAAACGTGCACGTCGACGTCGGCGACGTCGAGGCCCTCCTGCCCGGCCACGAGCAGGTGCCAACGGAGACGTACGAGCACGGCCAGCGCATCCGCGGTTACGTTCTGACGGTGGCCCGTGGCGCGAAGGGCCCATCGATCACGCTGTCCCGCACGCACCCAGGACTGGTGCGCAAGCTCTTCGAGATGGAGGTGCCCGAGATTGCCGACGGCACCGTCGAGATCATGAGCCTTGCCAGGGAGGCAGGCCACCGCTCCAAGATGGCGGTGCGTGCCACCGTGCCAGGCGTCAACGCGAAGGGTTCCTGCATCGGTCCCATGGGCGCACGCGTGCGTGCCGTCATGAGCGAACTACGCGGGGAAAAGATCGACATCGTGGACTGGGACGATGACCCGGCCACGTTCGTCGGCAATGCCTTATCGCCTTCTCGCGTGGTGTCGGTGACCGTCGTCGACGCCGAGTCCCGCTCCGCCCGCGTGATCGTCCCCGACTACCACCTGTCCCTCGCGATCGGCAAGGAGGGGCAGAACGCGCGCCTCGCCGCGCGCCTCACCGGTTGGCGTATCGATATCCAGTCTGACGAAGCGCCGACGCAGCAGGGTGACCTGAACTGACCGAGCGCGCTAGACTAGGTGGGCCGAACGTCGAGCCTGAGTTCGACGCGCGCCCCGCAGGACATGTGCCTGTGCGAACGTGCGTCGGGTGTCGAAGGAAAGACGCGCGGTCGGTTCTAGTGCGAGTGGCGCTGACCGACGGCCGCTTAGTGGTCGACGAATCAGCAGTCGCGCCTGGCCGGGGAGCATGGCTCCATCCGGACAGAAGTTGCCTCTCACACGCGACACAGCGCCACGCATTTAGCCGCGCATTTCGCACGGCAGCAATTGATGCGTCGGGGCTCGTCGAGCATCCGGCGTTCCGCTAGACAGCGGACCGTAGCCCACCCATCGACCGGACAGGATGAAAGCCAATGGTCATCCAATGAGTACCCGTAAATGAGTACCCCGCAGTAACGATGGTTCGACCCTGTCTTGGTCGGACCGAGACAGGAGAATTGTGGCTAAGCCCCGCGTTCACGAGATCGCGAAGGAGCTCGGAGTACCGAGCAAAGACCTCATTGCCAAGCTGAACGAGCTCGGCGAATACGTCAAGGGACCTTCTTCGACCCTTGAAGCACCCGTCGTGCGCAAGGCCAAAGAGGCCTTCCCCGCATCGGCAGCACCAGCCAAGGCGGCCCCGGCAACCAAGCCCGCCGCCGCCAAGCCTGCCCCCAAGCCTGCTGCACCCAAGCCTGCTGCACCCGAGCCAGAGGCAGCACCAGAGCCTCAGGCCGCCGCGCCAGCACCGAGCGCGCCTTCTCAGGCCGCGCCCGAGGCGCCAGCAGCCCCAGCACAGTCTCAGGGCACTTCCGACGCTGCCCCCGCAGCGGATGCAAGCAAGAAGCCGTCAGCGCCGCTCCCGAGCGACATGCCGCGCCCGCGCCCGCGTCCAGGGGGGAACAACCCGTTCCAGGCTCGTCCTGGCGCTCCGCGTCCTCGGCCAGGCGGCAACAACCCGTTCCAGGCGGCACGTGCGGGAGCACCCCGTCCTCGCCCGGGCGGCGCCCCAGGCGGCGCACCCGCTGGCCGTCCAGGCGCACCAGCCGCAGGGGGCCGTCCGGCTCCAGGCGGTGCACGTCCCGGCGGCTTCGCGCCACGTCCAGGAGCCGCCCCAGGTGGCGCTCCTGGTGCGCAGCGACCAGGCTTCGGCGGACCTCCAGGTAGCCGTCCGGCTGCAGGCGGTCGCGGACGCGGCGGCGGCACAGCCGGTGCCTTTGGACGTCAAGGAGGCCGCCCAGCGCGCGGACGCAAGTCAAAGCGCGCGAAGCGGATGGAGTACGAGCAGCAGCAGGCTCCTTCGATCGGTGGCGTGCAGATCCCTCGTGGCGACGGCAACACCCCGCTGAAGTTGCGCCGCGGCGCGACGCTGAGCGACTTTGCCGACCGCATTGACGTCAACCCCGCCTCGCTCGTGACGGTGCTCTTCCACTTGGGAGAGATGGCCACCGCCACGCAGTCGCTCGACGAGGACACGTTCCAGGCTCTCGGTGAAGAACTCGGCTACAAGATCACGATTGTGTCGCCAGAAGAAGAGGACCGCGAACTTCTCGAGGACTTCGGCCTCGACCTTGAGGCAGAACTCGAGGCGGAGACCGATGAGGACCTCGAGGTGCGGCCCCCTGTCGTCACCGTCATGGGTCACGTCGACCACGGTAAGACCCGCCTGCTCGACTCGATCCGCAAGGCCGACGTCGTGTCGGGTGAGGCCGGCGGCATCACGCAGCACATCGGTGCCTACCAGGTTCACCGCGATCACGAGGGCGACACCCGGGCCATCACCTTTATCGACACCCCAGGTCACGAGGCGTTTACCGCCATGCGTGCGCGTGGTGCACAGGTGACCGACGTTGCCATTCTTGTGGTCGCGGCCGACGACGGCGTGATGCCGCAGACGGTGGAGGCCTTGAACCACGCACAGGCGGCCAACGTGCCGATCGTCGTGGCGATCAACAAGATCGACAAGGAAGGCGCGAACCCCGACAAGATTCGCCAGCAGCTCACTGAGTACAACTTGGTGGCAGAGGAATACGGCGGCGACACGATGTTCGTCGAGGTTTCCGCGACCCAAGGCAAGAACATCGAGGCGCTTCTCGATGCGGTGTTGCTGACGGCCGACGCTGGTCTTGACTTGCGTGCGAACCCGAACAAGGACGCGCGCGGTGTCGCAGTCGAGGCTCACCTCGACAAGGGCCGCGGCCCTGTGGCGACGGTGCTGGTCCAGTCCGGAACGCTGCGGGTGGGCGACGCGATTGTGGCCGGCACGGCTTACGGTCGCGTGCGTGCCATGTTCAACGAGCACGACGAGGCGGTGACGGAGGCTCTGCCTGCACGTCCCGTCATGGTCATCGGACTCACGTCGGTTCCCCGCGCAGGAGACACGTTCCTGGTGGCAGAAGACGACCGCACGGCACGCCAGATCGCTGAGAAGCGCGAAGCAGCCGAGCGCGCCGCTCAGTTGGCCAAGCGTCGCAAGCGCATCAGCCTCGAAGACTTCACGAAGGCCATCGAGGAAGGCAAGGTTGACACCCTCAACCTCATCATCAAGGGCGATGTGTCCGGTGCCGTCGAGGCACTCGAGGACGCGCTGCTCGCGATCGATGTGGGCGATTCCGTGGACCTGCGCGTCATCCACCGTGGTGTGGGTGCCGTCACGCAGAACGACGTCAACCTGGCCACCGTCGACAACGCCATCATCATCGGCTTCAATGTGCGTCCCGCCGAGCGGGTGCAGGAACTGGCCGATCGCGAAGGCGTCGACATGCGCTTCTACTCGGTCATCTACCGTGCCATCGAAGACGTCGAGGCGTCGCTCACCGGCATGCTGAAGCCCGAGTTCGAAGAGAAGCAGGTCGGCTCCGCCGAGATCATGGAGATCTTCCGTTCCTCGAAGTTCGGAAACATCGCAGGTTGTTTGGTGCGCTCGGGCGTCATCAAGCGCAACGCCAAGGCGCGCGTCGTGCGCGGCGGCAACGTGCTTGGCGAACCGACCATCGACACGCTGCGCCGGTTCAAGGACGACGCCACCGAGGTCAGGGACGGCTACGAGTGCGGTATTGGCCTCGGCAAGTTCAACGACATCCAGGTAGGCGACATGATTGAAACCTTCGAGATGGTGGAGATTCCGAGGTCCTGATGGCCGACTCACCCCGTGCACTTCGGCTCGCGGGCACGATCAAGAAGATCGTCGCCCGCGCGCTGGAGAACGAGATCAAGGACCCGCGCTTGGGGTTCGTCACCGTGACAGACGTGCGTGTCACCGGCGACCTGCAACAAGCGTCGGTGTTCTACACCGTCTATGGCGGCGAAGAGGAACGGGCCAATACGGCCGCCGCCCTCCAGTCGGCCAAGGGACGTCTGCGTTCGATGGTGGGAGGTGAGCTGGGCATCCGGCTCACCCCCTCCCTCGAGTTCCACCTCGACGCGGTGCCTGAGACAGCGGCGACGCTGGAGAAGGCTCTCCACGAGGCCGCGCTTCGGGATGCAGAACTCGCGAAGTTGCGCGAAGGCGCGGCCTACGCCGGAGAGGAAGACCCCTACCGTCATCCCTCCGACGAGGACGACCAGGAAGACTGACCCAAGTGGCCCGTCGAGTCGACGAGCCCACGCCGGGCCTGCTGCTGGTCGACAAGCCCGCAGGGTGGACCTCTCATGATGTGGTCGCGCGCGCTCGTCGCCTACTCGGCACCCGCAAGGTAGGGCACGCAGGCACGCTTGATCCGATGGCGACCGGCCTGCTCGTGTTGGGCGTCGGCCGCGCGACGCGCCTGCTCACCTACGTCACCGGCCACGACAAGTCGTATGCGGCGACCATTCGCCTCGGTCAGTCCACCATCACGGACGACGCCGAGGGCGAGGTCACGGCGACGACAGACGCTTCCCACGTGACGGCCGACGCCATTGCGGCGGCGGTCGCCGAGTTCACGGGCGACATTTCCCAAGTCCCCAGTTCGGTGAGCGCGATCAAGGTGAACGGGGAACGTTCCTATGCTCGCGTGCGCGCTGGCGAAGACGTGGCGCTGGCCGCCCGGCCGGTGACGGTCTCGCGATTCGAGGTGCTCGACGTGCGACGGGCGGACGGGTTTGTCGACGTCGACGCCGCGATCGACGTGTCGTCTGGAACCTACATCCGCGCGCTCGCCCGCGACGTTGGCGCCGCGCTGGGCGTCGGGGGGCACCTGACCGCGCTGCGCCGTACCAGCGTCGGCCGTTTTGCCGTGGCCTCCGCGCTGACGGTCGATGCGCTGGGTGAACTGGCCGACGCGGGCCGCCCGCTCCCGCTCATCCCTCTTGACGACGCGGCCAAGGCGGCCTTGCCTGCCATCGAGTTGAGCGCGGAAGAGGCGATCAATGTGGGGTACGGCCGACCGCTCAAAGAACGCAAGGGCGAACTGACCAAGCCCGCGCACGACGACGACTTCGCGCACGACGCCGTGGCCGTCGCGCCAGACGGCAGCGTCATCGCGATCGTGCGGCGAGTGCGCGGAGCTGCCAAGCCGGTGATGGTGTTCCGGCCGAGTGGTGGGGCGTCCTGATCTAGACCAGTGCCGCGATGGCCGCGAACAGCAGCACCGCGTAGGCAGGCCCTCCGATCGCCATACCAGCGGCGACGATCCACACGTGTCGTTGTATGCCAGCATGCCTCAGTTCGGCGGGAATCGTCGGGCGATTCATGAACCGGCCGGTGTGACCTTCCGCCATGGTGGCCTGGAGAAAGTCGGCCATGTCAACGTGTGCAGTGACGGTGAGCGGATCGTGGTGGCGCGTGTTGACGACCAGGCGGGACCACGTATCGCTCCTGTCCTTCTCCTTGATCGCTACTGGCGTCGTCACTCCCGAATGGCGGTCGACCCATCCGCCCACGGCCATCGCTGCGGCCGCCGTGCCGATGATTGAGAGGATGGCCCATGGTCCGGCCTTGTCGAGTGTCAAGACGAACAGCACGGTGAGCAGGGCGACCATCCACACGAGGACGGAGTAGACCCACAAGAAACGTCGATCCACGATCTTGAGGGGCTCGAAGAGCCCGTGGTACAGCACGTGCTCGCGGCCGCCTATCAGCATGATGTCTGGCGAGGCGGACGAGCTGGTGAAGACCGTTTCCATGGGTGGTTCCCCCTGCGAGTCTGCGGTGACCCTTCGTTTCTCTCACCACCGTAACCGAAAGCGCCGGCGCTGTCTGAGGTGGATGGACGGACGCGGAAGGAGCAGGCGGTGGTAGGCACGTGGGTTGGAGAGCCCCTGCTGTGCGGCAGAATGACCGGATGACCTCCGTGTGGCGTTCACTCGCCGATGTACCGCACGACCTTGGCCCGACGGTCGTGACCGTGGGCAATTTTGATGGCGTCCACTTGGGACATCAGGCTGTGTTGGCCGAGGTGGTCGCCGCAGCACGCGGGGCGAATGCCAAGGCAGTCGCCGTGACGTTTGATCCTCATCCCAAGGCCGTTCATGACCCGGATCACACTCCCGAGCTCATCACGGGGATCGAAGACCGGATTGAGCGGATGGCCGCCGCTGGCCTCGACGGGATCGTGGTCCAGCATTACACGCTTGATTTCGCGATGGCGACGCCAGAGCAGTTCGTCGCCGACTACTTGGTGGCAGGTCTCGGTGCCGTCGCGATCGTCGTGGGCCGCGATACCCGCTTCGGACGAGGCAATGCGGGGGACGTGGAGACGTTGCGCGACATGGGGGAGCGGCTGGGTATCTCCGTCGACATCGTGGGCGATGCAGCGGGTTCCACCGAGGGTGCGCGCCGGTGGTCCTCCACGTGGGTGCGCGAACTCTTGGAGGACGGCGACCTGCGCGGCGCCGCCGAGATCCTCGGCGCCCCTCACCGCTTGCGGGGCACCGTGGTGCACGGCGATAAGCGCGGGCGCCAGATCGGGTTTCCGACCGCCAATCTGGACGTGTACGCGGGCTACGTGCCACGCCACGGCGTCTATGCGGGTGTCCTGACCGTCACTGACCCGAAGGACAACGACGCTGCGAGGCAGTGGGTCGGGACGCCGCTTCCCGCCGCGATCAGCCTTGGCTTCAACTACACCGTCGACAGCGACGGACTGCGCATCGAGGCGCACGTGATCGACCGGAACGACCTCGATCTCTATGGAGCCCAGGTGGCTCTGGACCTCATCGAATGGCGTCGGCCGATGCTGGACTTTGGATCTATGAACGGCCTGATAGATGCGCTAAGAGAAGATGTCGTGTGGTGTCGCGGCGTGTTAAACCTGCGTTAACTCAAGGCACCGGCCTTGAGTCACGGGCTACTCTTCCAGGATGGACAGCAGCCAGGGAACCAGCCAGCACTACGAACCACTGGTGGTTCTTGCGGGGGTCAATAAGCACTTCGGCGAACTTCACGTGCTCAAGGACATCAACCTGACGGTGGGATCCGGCGAGGTCGTGGTGGTGATCGGTCCGTCTGGTTCCGGCAAGTCGACTCTGTGCCGCGCAATCAACCGGCTCGAGACGATCGACAACGGCACCATTCAGATTGATGGCACCGATCTGCCGGCCGAGGGCAGGCCGCTCGCGCGCCTGCGCGCCGACGTCGGCATGGTTTTCCAGTCCTTCAACCTTTTCGCTCACATGACGGTGCTTGAAAACGTCATGCTCGGGCCGCTCAAGGTACGAAAGATGCCCAAGGCAGAAGCGAAGGATTTCGCCATGCAGCTGTTGACCCGCGTGGGTGTCGAGAGCCAGGCGGACAAACACCCGGCCCAACTCTCGGGCGGGCAGCAGCAACGCGTCGCCATCGCGAGGGCGCTCGCGATGAAGCCAAAGGTGATGCTGTTCGACGAGCCGACGTCGGCACTCGACCCCGAGATGATCAACGAAGTCCTTGACGTCATGACCGACCTGGCGTCGGAAGGCATGACGATGATCGTGGTCACCCACGAAATGGGATTCGCGCGCAGAGCAGCCGACCGCGTCGTCTTCATGGACGCGGGAGTGATTGTCGAAGAGGCGACTCCGGAGGAGTTCTTCACCAACCCCCAGTCCGACAGGGCAAAGGACTTCCTGTCCAAGATTTTGACGCATTAGCCAACCCCAGGGCCAAGAGATTCTTGGCCAGGCGAGAGGATAAGAAATGAAGAATCTGAAGTGGGCGGCGCTCGGCGCCGTCGCAGCAATCGCGCTGACTGCCTGTGGCGGCAGCGACGAGCCCGCAGACACCACCGACGCCATGACCGACGCCACCGACGCCGCGATGGCAGAGTTCCCAGAGGGCTCCACCATGGCGGCGCTCGCCGACGCTGGCACCATCACCGTCGGCACCAAGTTCGACCAGCCGTTGTTCGGCTTGCTAGCCCCGAGCGGCACGCCGGAAGGCTTCGACGTCGAGATCGCCAAGATGATCGCCAGCGAACTCGGCATCGACGAAGGCGACATCGAGTGGGTCGAGACCGTTTCGGCTAACCGCGAGCCCTTCATCGAGTCTGGTCAGGTCGACATGGTGGTGGCTACCTACACGATCAACGACAAGCGCAAAGAGATCGTCTCGTTTGCCGGACCGTACTACAACGCCGGTCAGGCGCTGATGACGCTGTCGTCCACTGATGACATCACGTCGCCGGATGACCTCGCTGGAAAGAACGTCTGTTCAGTCGAGGGCTCCACGCCCGCCGCGAACATCTCCGAGAACTACCCTGAGGCGAACCTGGTGCTCTACGGCGCCTACACGGATTGCCTCGAGCCGCTGCGAAACGGCGAAGTGGACGTCGTGACGACCGACAACGTGATCCTCGCTGGCTACGTGGCCGAGTCGAACGGCGAGTTCAAGGTCGTCGGTGAGCCGTTCACGGAGGAGCCGTATGGCATCGGCGTCGCGCTGGAGGACACCGAGTTCCGCATGTGGATCAACGATGTGCTCGAGGAGGCCTTTGAGGACGGCCGCTGGCTGACCGCGTGGCAGGACACCGCAGGAACGGTCCTTCCTGACCCCGCCGTTCCCACCGTTGACCGCTACTAGGATTCCGATCACTCTCTGAGCGCGAGGCGCCCCGGCCAAGGCCGGGGCGCCTCCGCCCAGTACGACCTCACCGAAACGGAGCGAGCACACGATGGGTGCCCTCGTCGAGAATGCCGACCTGCTGTGGCAGGGCTTCACGGCGACCCTGCTGATCTCCGTGGTCGCGGGCGTCTTGGCCTTCGTGTGGGGCGTCGTGCTCGCGGGATTCAGGGTCTCGCCCATCGGCCCACTGCGCACCTTTGGCGCCGCCTACGTCAATATCGTGCGCAACTCTCCCTTGACGCTGATGTTCCTCTTCCTTGGAGGCGCGACGTCTGCGCTCGTGGGCATCGTCATTCCCGTTTCCAAAAACACCTACTTTGGCGTCACCGTCAACAACGGCATCATCTTCGCCATCGTCGCGCTCACCCTCTACACCGCTACCTTTGTGTGCGAAGTGGTGCGCTCTGGCGTCAACTCTGTCAGCGTCGGCCAGGCCGAAGCCGGACGCAGTCTGGGACTGACGTTCGGGCAGACGCTTGCGCAAGTGATCTTGCCTCAAGCGTTCCGGTCCGTGATCCCGCCGCTCATCAACGTGTTCGTCGCGCACATCAAGAACAGTTCCGTTGCGGCAGGCTTCGCCGCGACAGAGCTCGTCGCCGTCGCGAACCGTCTGTCCAACGCGAATCCCAGTGACGTGTTCGGAATCTTCATGGGCATCGGGCTGGCCTACCTCGTCATCACGGTGCCGCTGTCGATAGCGGCCGAACAACTGGAGAAGAAAGTGGCGGTGGCCCGATGAGCGCGCCGCGTCAAGTCTTGTACGACGTCCCAGGGCCCAAGGCGATCCTGAGGGACAAGGTGTTCACGGCCGTCTTCACAGTGGTCATGGTCGGGCTCCTCGCGCTGCTCGTCTACTCGGCCTACACACGCGGCATCTTCGACGACCGCTGGCAGGTCTTGTGGGACCCGCAAAAGGGAAGTCAGAACGCGGGGGATGTGTGGCACGCGTTGCTGGTGCGAGGCCTTCTCGAGGGAACACTCAAGGCCGTCGTCATCGCCGTGCCGATCGTCGCCCTCACCGCGACGGTCCTCGTGATCGCGCGGGCTTCTGGCAACGCGATCATGCGAGCGCTCGCGTATCTGTTCACCCACGTCTTCCGCGGGATTCCCGTGCTGCTCACTATGTACTTCGGTGTGCTCGCGCTGGGGCTGTCGCCGCTCGTATCCGTGGTGTTGGGACTCGTGGTGTACAACACGGCGGTCGTGGCCGAAATCCTGCGCGCCGGCATCGCGGCGCTGCCACGTGGCCAGCGGGAGGCGGGACTGAGCCTTGGGCTGCGACCCCTGTCGGTGCTACTCAGGATTCAGTTGCCGCAAGCCGTGCGCATCATGCTCCCTGCGCTCGTGAGCCAGATCGTGGTGCTGCTCAAGGACACGTCCCTTGGATTCATCATCGCGTACTCCGAACTACTCACCGTCACCAAGAACAACTACAACTACTTTGGGGAGCCGACCACCGTCGTGTTCGTGGCGGTCGCGTTCGTCATCTACATCGCCGTCAACATGCTGGTGAGCCGTCTCGCGCACTGGCTGGAGGGCCGTCTCAGCCGCACGCGCACGTCGGCTGGGGTTGGCGATGTGCCGGTGGCGCCGCCAGGGGGAGTGATGGCGGCGGGGGCGGGAGCGAACACGCGCGCTTAGGGAACGCCGACGTAAGTGGCCCGTGGCAACGGCGGGTATCGAGCCGCGACGCTGCGCGCCCGGCCATTGCCAGCGTCGGCGCGGGCCCGCGACACGTATGTGGCGCTGAGCGACGAAGCGGCACGTCGCGTTGCTCCGCTCCTTCCGCTATGCTTGACCGTCGCCGTAGAACGGCCGCGGATATCACTGCTCCAGAGAACAAGCCTGGGTGCGCCGCGCAACGATGTGTGAAAAGGAGAGCCTGTGCCACTCGATGCAGCTACCAAGAAGTCCATCATGACCGAGTACGCCACGTCCGAGGGCGACACGGGTTCGCCTGAGGTTCAGATCGCGATGCTGACGCAGCGCATCCTTGACCTCACCGAGCACCTCAAGGAGCACAAGCACGACCACCACTCGCGTCGTGGACTGCTCCTGCTGGTCGGCCAGCGTCGTCGCCTGCTTGGCTACCTTCAGAAAGTCGACATCGAGCGTTACCGCTCGTTGATTGAGCGCCTCGGCCTGCGTCGCTAGTCCTTCACTGGACCGACGCGCCAAGCCGCGCTCAGGCCCGGTAGCTCGCCCTTTGGGGCTGAGCGACCGGGCCTTTCACTTTGTTGGCGTATCCCGGGTTGCGTCGCACCCGCCCGGCGCGAACAGTTCTGACCGTCGGCGCGGGCGACACGCTGGAGGTAGGTCCACGTGTCCGCGTGTCGGAGCCTCGAGCGGTCAGAAGTGTTCTCCACGAGTTCGGGGCACGCAGCTCGCAGCTGCCCGCCCCTCCCGACAGTGCGAACCGTTCTTTCGTTCGACACGCCGGTGGGGACGCCCGACGCGCGGAGTGCTGCGGAGTGTTGGAGGCGGGTGCGGTTCGCACTGTCTGGAAAGTGACCCGGCCGTCCCGCGCATGGGAGCTCCCCGCTGCGGTGTCGAGCCGCTCGCTCGCACGGTACGGATTGAGCCACTAACCGTGGAAACCGGTGCTAGGCGGTACGGATTAGGCCACTTGTCGTTGATGCCGGTGCTGAGCGGTACGGATTGAGCCATTTGCGGTTGAAGTCGGTGCTGAGCGGTACGGATTGAGCCACTAACCGTGGAAACCGGTGCTGAGCGGTACGGATTGAGCCACTAACCGTGGAAACCGGCGCTGAGCGGTACATATCAAGCCATTTGTGGGGGGAGCAGGGGTGCGCTAAGAGGCCCTCTGCTAGTCTGGAAGCACTCGCAAGAGCGAGTTCAACCTGCATACCGAGCGGGTTGGCCGGACGCTGGTCCTCGGTGGAGATTCTCAGAACCCCCCTCAACTGTTCTGAGCATGTCGACTGACGATCAGCCGGGGCTCCCGAAAAGCCCAGTTCTGCCTGCTCGCTCCCTCATTACAAGGAGCGTGAGACCTTAATGGAAGGTCCCGAAATCCAATCTGCCGAAGCCGTCATCGACAACGGCAAGTACGGCACCCGCACCGTCCGTTTCGAAACCGGCCGTCTGGCCCAGCAAGCTGCTGGCACCGTCGCCGCCTACCTCGACAACGACACGATGCTGCTGTCGGCCACCACGGCCGGCAAGCACCCGCGCGAAGGCTTCGACTTCTTCCCCCTCACGGTGGACGTGGAAGAGCGTTCGTACGCGGCCGGCAAGATCCCCGGTTCGTTCTTCCGTCGCGAGGGTCGCCCCTCGACCGACGCGATCCTGACGTGCCGCCTGATCGATCGTCCGCTGCGCCCCACCTTTGTGTCGGGCCTGCGCAACGAGGTTCAGGTGGTCATCACCGTCCTCGCGATCAACCCTGAAGACTCGTACGACACGCTGGCGATCAACGCGGCCTCCGCGTCGACTCAACTGTCGGGACTGCCCTTCACCGGCCCGATCGCAGGCGTGCGTATCGCGCTCGTAGACGGCCAGTGGATCGCCTTCCCCAAGTACTCGCAGAAGGAGCGCGCCGTCTTCGACATGGTCGTTGCCGGACGCATCGCTGGTGACGACGTCGCCATCATGATGGTCGAGGCTGAGGCCACCGACGACTCCTTCAACCTCATCTCAGAGGGTGCCCAGGCGCCCACCGAGGCAGTGGTTGCCGAGGGTCTTGAGGCCGCCAAGCCGTTCCTGCGCGCGCTGTGCGAGGCGCAGATCGAACTCGCTGGCAAGTCCGCCAAGGAGCCCAAGGAGTTCCCCCGCTTCCTCGACTACCAGGACGACGCGCTTGCGGCTGTTGCCGACGCCGCCGAGGCCGACATCGTCGAGGCGCTGCGTATTGCGGACAAGCAAGACCGCGAGAACCGACTCGATGAGATCAAGGCGGCCACTCACGGTCGTCTGGTGGAGCAGCTTCCTGGCCGCGAGGCCGAGATCTCTGCTGCGATCCGCTCGATCACCAAGAAGCAGGTCCGTCAGCGCATCCTGAGGGATGGCGTCCGCATTGACGGTCGTGGGCTGGAAGACATCCGTCCGCTGTCCGCCGAGGTCGCCTCGATCCCGCGCGTGCACGGCTCGGCCATCTTCGAGCGCGGCGAGACCCAGATCCTGGGTGTCACCACGCTCAACATGCTCAAGATGGAGCAGCAGATCGACTCCTTTAACCCGGAGAAGAAGAAGCGCTACATGCACCACTACAACTTCCCGCCGTTCTCGACGGGCGAGACGGGTCGTGTGGGTTCCCCCAAGCGTCGCGAGATCGGTCACGGTGCGCTCGCCGAGCGTGCCCTGGTGCCCGTGCTCCCGAGCCGCGAGGACTTCCCCTACGCCATCCGCCAGGTGTCTGAGGCGCTCGGATCTAACGGCTCGACGTCTATGGGTTCCGTGTGTGCCTCGACCCTGTCGATGCTCAACGCTGGTGTGCCGCTGCGCGCACCCGTTGCGGGTATTGCCATGGGTCTCGTGTCCGACACCGTTGACGGAGAGACCCGCTACGCGGCGCTCACCGACATCCTCGGTGCGGAAGACGCCTTCGGCGACATGGACTTCAAGGTCGCCGGTACGTCGGAGTTCGTCACCGCAATCCAGCTGGACACCAAGCTCGACGGCATCCCTGCCTCCGTGCTTGCTGGCGCTCTCGACCAGGCCAAGGCTGCTCGCCTGCACATCCTCGACGTGATGGCTCAGGCCATCTCGGAGCCCGATGAGATGAGCGAGTTCGCCCCACGCATCATCACGGTGCGCGTGCCCGTCGACAAGATCGGTGAGGTCATTGGCCCGAAGGGCAAGATGATCAACCAGATCCAAGACGACACCGGTGCGGACATCTCGATCGAGGACGACGGCACCGTGTTCATCGGCGCCGTCGACGGTCCTTCGGCAGAGGCCGCGCGCGCGGCGATCAACGCGATCGCCAACCCCCACATGCCAGAGGTGGGCGAGCGCTTTGTCGGCACCGTCGTCAAGACGGTCGCCTTCGGTGCCTTCGTGTCCCTCAGCCCAGGCAAGGACGGACTGCTGCACATCTCGCAGATCCGCAAGCTCGTGGGTGGCAAGCGTGTGGAGAACGTTGAGGACGTCCTGTCGGTTGGCCAGAAGGTCCAGGTCCAGATCGGCGAGATCGACCCCCGCGGCAAGCTGTCGCTCGAGGTCGTCGAAGACGCCAACGCCTCGTCAGACAACGACGAGTCGGGCGACGACGAGTAGCAGTCACCAGCGTCGGCAACGACGCGTCACAGACTGAACGCCAGCAAGGGCGGTCTTGGGAAACCAGGGCCGCCCTTGCTGCGTCCGCCCCACGTGGCGGCGCCGATATGGTTGTGGCGGGCGTTCGGCGAGCCGAAACGCTCGCCACAACCATATGTACGGAGGGCGAGCGGGTGGCGTGCTCGGCCTCCCGTGGCGCGGGTTAGGCTCGCTCACATGCCTCACGACCTTCCGCTCGTTCCCGCTTCCGCTGCCGGATCGAGCCTTACCTTCGAACAAGACCACGGCGCTGTCATTCGCCGATCCATCCTTCCCGGTGGTGTCCGCGTCTTCACCGAGCACATCCCCGGCCTGAGGTCCGCGACCTTTGGCGCGTGGATCGGCAGGGGATCGCGCGACGAGACGCCAGAGCACGCCGGATCGACCCACTTCCTAGAGCACTTGCTCTTCAAGGGCACACCTACGCGCGGCGCCCTCGACATCGCCGAGGCCTTCGACCGCGTGGGCGGCGAGTCGAACGCCATGACCGCCAAGGAGTACACCTGCTACTACGCGCGGATCATCGACGTTGACCTGCCCATGGCCGTCGAGGTCATCCTCGACATGGTCACGGGCGCGAAGCTCACGCAGGCAGATTTTGACCTTGAGCGCGGCGTCATCCTCGAGGAACTCGCCATGGCTGACGACGACCCTGCCGACGTCGCGCACGACCGCTTCGCAGAGGCCGTCCTCGGGCGGCACCCGCTCGGACGCCCTATCGGCGGCACGCCCGACATCATCAGGGCGGTGGATCGCGAAGCGGTGTTGGAGCACTACCGCGAGCACTACCGGCCGGAGGGGCTCATCGTCACGGCGGCAGGCGGCGTCGACCACGACGCTTTGTGCGAATGGGTACTGGAGGCTCTCGATCGCGGCGGCTGGGACACGACGGGGGACGTCGTCCCATTGGGCAAGCGCGATGCCTCCGCGCCCGTCGAGGCGACTCTGACGCCCCGCCTCACGATCGTTCGCGACATTGAGCAGGCGCACATTGTGCTGGGCAACCGCGGGCTCGCTGTCGCAGACGAACGCCGCAATGTCCTGGCCGTCATGAGCACGATTCTCGGTTCCGGGATGTCTTCGAGGCTCTTTCAAGAGATCCGCGAGAAGCGCGGCCTCGCGTACACCGTCTACTCCTTCGGCCAGCCGCACGCGGAGACGGGGCTCTTTGGGATGTACGCGGCCTGCAGTCCAGCCAAAGCCGACGAGGTGGCTGGCCTGCTGATCCACGAGTTGGAACGCATGGCGGAGGGGATCACTCCCGGCGAGTTGGAGCGGGCGCAGGGCCAGATCGCCGGCGCCACGGTGTTGCGTCTCGAGGACTCGTATTCGCGCATGTCGCGCCTTGGCAAGGCCGAGTTGGCCTTCGGCGAGTTGTGGAGCATCGGCGAATCGTTGGAGCAGGTGCGGGCGGTCACGGCCGACGACGTTTCCAGGCTCGCAGCAGAGCTTGCGTCACGCCCGCGCGGCGAGGTCAGGGTTGGCCCAGCGTCGTAGCGCACGGCTCGGTCCCGGGTAGTCTCGATACATGATCAACGTCGCAGTCATTGGTGCATCTGGACGCATGGGCAAGGCCGTCGCGGCCGCCGTCGAGGAGGCAGAGGACCTCGCTCTCGTCGCGCAACTCGACGCGGGCGACGACCTCGCGGAGGCAGCCCGTGCCCACGCGGAGGTCGCCGTCGACTTCACGGTCCCGGAGGCCTCAGAAGCGAATGTGCACGCGCTCATCGAGTTGGGACTCCACGCCGTCGTGGGTACCAGCGGCTGGACCGCGGACGCGCTCGACCGCGTGAGTGAACACCTCAAGGAGCGCCCGGAGTTAGGGGTGCTCGTCGCCCCGAACTTCGCTCTGGGCGCGGTCTTGGCGATGCGCCTGAGCGCCGCGGCCGCCAAGTACTTCGAGTCGGTCGAGATTGTGGAACTCCACCACCCCGACAAGGCCGACGCGCCGTCCGGTACCGCGACGCACACGGCGGCCGGAATCGCCGCCGCGCGTGCAGAGGCAGGTGTGCCCCCGTCGCCAGACGCCACGACGCAGGATCCGCACGGCGCCAGGGGAGCGCTCGTTGAGGGCGTGCGCGTGCACGCGGTGCGCCTGCGCGGACTGGTCGCGCATGAGGAAATCCTCATGGGCAATCCTGGAGAGCAGTTCACCATCCGCCACGACAGCTTCGACCGTTCCAGCTTCATGCCAGGAGTGGTGCTCGCCATCCGCAATGTCGACCGCCACCCTGGCCTGACCGTCGGGCTCGACAACTACATGGACCTGTAGTGGGGCTGTTGCGACGCCCGGCCTTCCTGGCCGCGGCGACCACCTGCGCGATCGTCGCACTGTACTTCGCGTTGGTCGCTGGCAGGGCTTTCATGTTCATTCGCCAAGACGACGCGGTGGCGCAGGTCCTTGGCGTGGCGATGCTGGTGCTTCCTGCGATTGGCGTGTGGTGGCTCATCCACGAGTGGCGCACCGGCACCGTGGTACAGCGCATGGCCGATGAGTTGGAGCGCCAAGACCGGTTACCGATCCACGACGGCGAGACCGATGCGCGCGGCAAACTCACGGAGGCGGCTCAAGTCGCTGTCTTCGAGGTGGCGCGCAGGAATGTGGATGACCACCCCGACGATTGGGCTGCGTGGTTCCACGTCGCTTACGCCTACGAGGCCAGCGGGGATCGCGGCATGGCCCGCAAGTCGCTGCGCCATGCAGGAGACCTGTACCGCAGGGCAAAGCGGTCAGACCAGCGCGCGCTCTAGCCCCATCGCCCAGCAGGGTCTTTCAGGAGGCGTCGACGAGAGAGGCATGCCAGAGCTTCTCTGGGATAGTGAGCCCCGGTCCGTCGAGCTCACGGCGCATGCCAGCCTCGCCGAAACCTGCGTCGGCGAGGAAGTTGGCGCGCACCACGTCACGGTCGAGCGCCCAGATCTTCATCTCGCTGCCCCCGTTGTTGCGCAAGTGATCCGCGGCCGCGGCCAGCAAGCGCGAGCCATGGCCGCGTCGGCGCCGCGCAGGGTCGACCTCAAGGGCAACGATGCTGTTCGGAGGGGCCACCGCGGTGAAGCCCACGATGTCCCCGTCGCACGTCGCGACAAAGACTCGATGCCCTGGAGTGGGCGGTTGGGAGATCGCCTCTGCCCACCCTTGAGTAATCGCCGCTTGGTCGAAGGCCTCGTGCCTGCGCCTACCAAGGCGTTCCCCTAGGGACGCCACCCAAGCGTCGACCTGGATGCGGCCGATCTCTTGCTCGTCGCCTAGGCGCGCGGGACGGACGGAAACATCTGGCGTGGCGGACTCGCTCATATCCCCGACACTACGCCGTGAAGCGGTCGCTTGGACAGGACCTGGGTCGAGGTGGCGCAAGTTCATCGGTTGCCGGTTAACGTGGAGTGATGACGATCGCGATCGCCGCACTGGCAGCATTCTTGGGCGTGGGGACTCTTCTTGTCGGAGCAGCGGCAGGATGGCGTTGGGAGTTAAGGCCGCCCGTCGTGGCGGGAGTGATGGCTTTTGGTGCCGGTGCCCTGATTGCGACGCTCGCCTACGAGTTGGTGCATCAGTCGAATGAGGTGGGCGGGATTTGGCCGGTTGTCGCAGGTTTTGCGGCGGGCGCGCTGGTCTATGTGGGCGCCGATGCCTGGGTGAAGCGCCTCGCGGCCAAGCGAGAGCAACACCGCCCTGAGGAGCGCAACGCGACCGCGAAGCGAGGGGGCTCCTCTGGAGGGGTGGCGTACGCGGTCGGCGCTGTACTCGACGGGGTGCCGGAGGCGCTCGTGATCGGCATCTCCGCCGCCATCGGAGGCTTCCCTGCCGCCGCTGTGCTCTCTATTGGCTTGAGCAACGTCGCCGAGGGACTCGCGGGCACCGTGCCTCTCAAGAAGGCTGGCAGGCCGCCCAGGATGGTCTTTGGTTTGTGGGCCGGGATCGTTTGTATTGCCGTCATCGCCGCGGTGCTAGGCGCGGCGCTCATGGCGGGAGCCTCCGGCGAAGTGCGCGCCGTCACGCTCGCCTTCGCGGCTGGAGCGCTCATGGCCATGGTGGTGAACTCGATGATTCCTGAAGCCGTCAATGTCGACCATTGGGCGACAGGCCTCATCGCGTCGACGGGCTTCCTCACCGCCTTCACAGTGTTTGAACTCCTTTAGAGCTTGGCCTCAGCCTCAGCTAGAGCTTGGCCTCAGCCCCAGCCGAGCGCTCTGAGTCCCGCAGCGACGCCAGCGGCCGCGATCACCACCACGATGAAGGGCGCGCGCCGCCACAAGAGGACTGCAGCGACTGCCACGGCGACCGCGCGCGCGTCGAGCGCGAGGGACTGGCCGGTGGTGAAGGCTTGCACTGCGAAGAGTGCGAAGAGTAGCGCCACGGTGAGATAGCTGGCGATGCGCAGCACGCGTGGATGGTCGAGCCATCGCTCAGGAACCAGGTGGCCGGCGGCCTTCGTGAGCCACGACACCAGTCCGGCGGCGATAATCGCTACCCACAGCCATGCGGAGGGGCTCATGGCTGTACCTCCGTCGGCACAGGCCTTTCCGTCGGATCCCGCCAACCCGCAGCGATGGCGATGATTGCGGCGGCGAGGATCGGCAGCCCTGCGGGCAGAACAGGCGTGAGAGCGAGGGCCAGCACAGCGGCGGCCGCAGCCACTGCTTGAGCTTTGCGCGCAGCGAGGCGCGGCCACACGAGGCCGAGGAACGCGGCCGCTGCGGCAGCGTCGAGCCCCCAGGCCTCCGGCTCTCCAAGGTACGCACCAGCGATGGCGCCGACGCCGACGAGGACGTTCCACGCAACGAAGACGCCGACGCCAGCCCACCAGAAGCCAACACGCCGGCGAGCGTCGTCCGTTTCGGGTTGCGCCAAGGCGACCGCTGTCGACTCATCGATCGTGACCTGGGCAGCCCAGGCGAAGCGCCAGCCGCGCATCGGGCGCAAGATCGGGGCAAGCGCGACGCCATAGAAGCCGTTGCGCACGCCCAAGAGCGCCGACGTTCCGACAGCGGCCAACGGTGTTCCGCCTGCACCGATGACGCCGACGAAAGCGAACTGCGAACCTCCCGAGAAGACGAGCACCGACAGCACCATCGTCTGCCAGAAGTCCAATCCCGCGGCCACTGCAAGGGCCCCGAGGCTGAGGCCATAGGCGCCGGTCGCGAGAGAGACCGACAGGGCCTGCTGGCGGACCGGACCGACTCGGTCGCTCCACCTCCCCGGCAGACCGCGTGTCAGGCGGGCCATGCGATGAGGTTGTCCTCGGCATCAAAGGCGAGCGGGCGCTGCACAGACGCCAACGGCTCCCGCGTGAGGTTCTCAGCAGTCGCCGACCAGATATCCGTGGGCTCGACGCCTTCGACACCGGGCATGAGCGTGAGTTCGCGGCCGTCATACGAGTAGCCGCAGCGCTGCGGCACCGCGCGCGACTTCACGTTCTCGGGGACGTGATGGATTTCGACCCGCTCGGCCGACATGAGGGTGAGCGCCACGTGCGTCAGGGCGAGGACCGCTTCGGTGATGTATCCCTTGCCTTCATGATCGACGGCGACCCAGTACCCGATCTCGAGCGCTCCAGGCCCCAGGCGGGTGTGAAAACCGGCCCCGCCCATGTATTCGCCGGTGTTGCGGGCAAAGATGCCCATGGCGAAGTCGCGACCCTCGTCGAAGTCGCTCATGAACTTCTCGAGCAGTTCCGCGCGGTCGGCTGGCGGCAGGGGCTCCGCGCGTGCCCACGGCATGAACGTGGCGAGGTGTTGCTTGCTCGCGAGCGCGACGCGGGACATCTGTTCCGCATCGTCGGCCCTGTAGCGGCGCAAGGTGAGCCGTTCGGTGTCGATGCGGTGGGGCACGTGCCACGCAGTCTCAGGCATGCGCCGATTCTGGCACGGAGCAGTGGTTCCGCTCTCGCCGCCGTGGCACCTCGTGCTTGTGCTTGCGGTGGGCCTGACTACGTCGCGTCCTGGCGACGACGGTATGTCACGATGCGGTAGCCGAGGCCAGTGCGAGATGCCAGGGGTGTGGAAGCCGACGTCGCGCGCCAGTTCTCGTCGGAGAGCTCAGGGGCGAAGGTGTCGCCGTCCGTCACGAGGTCGATTTCGGTGACCACCACCTCGTCGAGGATGGCCGCCGCGTCCTCAAACAACCCGGCGCCGCCAATGATCCAGGCGTCTGTCCCAGGCGAGATGCGAGCGGCAGCGTCAATGGCGTCGGCAAGGGAGGAGGCAATGGTGGCGCCGTCCAGCGAGCCAAGTGAGCGCGACACCACGATGTTCTCCCTGCCAGTCAGCGGCCGGAACCGGGGCGGGAGGGACTCCCATGTGCGTCGGCCCATGATGACGGCGTGGCCGGTGGTGGACGTCTGAAAGTGGGCGAGGTCCTCGGGGAGATGCCACGGCATGCCACCGTCCAGGCCGATGACGGGGCGGCCTGCGGCGTCGCGTGCCTGGGCCCAAATGGCCTTGATCATGGGCGCCTAGACCGCAATGGGCGCCTTGATGCCCGGGTGGTGCTGGTAGCCAAGGATCTCCACGTCGTCGATGTCGTAGTCCATCAGCGTCGGCCGCTGCGCCAACTGCAGAGCGGGGTAGGGGTACGGGTCCCTGCTGAGTTGGAGTCGCGCTTGCTCGATGTGGTTGGCGTAGATGTGACAGTCTCCGCCCGTCCACACGAACTCTCCGACGGCGAGGCCAGTCTGCGCCGCGATCATGTGAGTGAGCAGGGCGTAGGAGGCGATGTTGAACGGCACCCCAAGGAACAGGTCAGCGCTGCGCTGGTAGAGCTGGCAGCTGAGCTTTCCGTCCGCCACGTAGAACTGGAACAGTGCGTGACAAGGCGGCAGCGCCATCTCGTCGATCAGCGCGGGATTCCAGGCGCTCACGATGTGGCGGCGCGAATCGGGGTGACTCTTGATGGACTCGACCACGTTCGCGATCTGATCGATGTGGCGGCCGTCTGGAGCGGGCCACGAGCGCCACTGGTAGCCGTAGACGGGACCCAACTCGCCGTCGGCGTCCGCCCATTCATCCCAAATGGTGATCCCGCGATCCTGAAGCCAGCGCACATTCGTGTCGCCGCGCAAGAACCACAACAGTTCGCCAACGATCGACCGCACGTGCACCCGCTTGGTGGTGATGAGGGGAAAGCCCGCGCTGAGGTCGTAGCGCAACTGGCGTCCAAACACCGACAGCGTGCCGGTGCCGGTCCTGTCGCTCTTCACGGCGCCGTTCTCGAGAACGTCGCGCAACAGGTCCTCGTACGGAGTGGGGATCGCGGTCACAAGGCTCAGCCTACGACGCGGCGGCGCCGACGCGGGGTGCGGCTCGCGTGGGAATGGTGGCGTCGGGCCCGACCGCCCTACCCGCGCGGACAGTACGAACCGTCTTCCCGGACGACGCGCCGCGGGAGGCGCTTGGGGGAGGGTCGCGTCGGCGTGTCGCGCTGCGGTCTGGTTCGAAGTGTCGGCAGAGCGTGGGGTGGGACTGGCGCGAACTGCTGCGTCGGCGGGCGGGGCCGGAACAGGCGCGCACTGCTGCGTCGGTCGGCGCGGGCCCGACCGCCCTACCTGCCCGAGCGAGCGGTAGCGTGGGAGAAGGAGTTCTCGCAGTCCCCGCGGCTGCGCCCACCTCGCAGTCCCCGCGGCTGTGCCCACCTCGCAGTCCCCCCGACAAGGAGCCACATGCAAGCCCTCGACCTCAATGCCTTGGCCACCGAGCACCTGGCCGCCGCCCATGTGGCCTCCAACGGACGCAGTTCCACCAGCATCGTTGGTGACCACACCACCACGCTTCGCAAGAATCTCATCGCGCTCGCGGCCGGCGCTACGCTCCAGGACCACGAGAGCCCAGGCGAGGCGACGTTGATGGTGCTCCAGGGCCAGATCGAGTTTCATGCCGGCGGAGAGTCGGTGACGCTGGCCGAAGGAAGCCTCATCGAGATCCCGCCGCTGCGTCACGGGCTTTCGGCGCTCACCGATGCCGTGGTGATCCTGTCGGTCGCGAAGGCATAGCAGCCAGGCAACGCCCGGCCACAGCGTCGTCGCTGTGAACAGTGCTGACCGCGGGAGGGCGCACCACGCGGTCGCGAGGCGGCCAGTGCGGCGTGCCGCCTGGTTCCCCGGTCAGAACTGACCACCGCGATCGAACCGGTGCACTCACCGTGAACGTGGGCCGATGGGTCTCCAGACACACCGCAGCGACACGCCGACGCGGTAGGTTAGGCGGTATGACCACGCCCTTTGGCACCGTGCTGACAGCCATGGTGACGCCAATGCACGACGGCGGCGCCATCGACCTCGCGTCTTCTCAACGCCTCGCCAAGTACCTCGTCTCACGCGGTTGCGACGGCCTCGTGCTGTCAGGCACCACGGGGGAGGCGCCCACGACGCACGCTCCTGAAAAGGTCGACCTGCTGCGAGCGGTCCGCGAGGCGGTCGGACCTGACATCACGATCCTGACAGGCGCCGGTTCGAACGACACCGCCCACGCCGTGCGGATGGCAGAACAGGGCGAAGAGAATGGCGCCGACGGCATCCTTGCCTTGACGCCGTACTACTCCAAGCCGACGCAGGCGGGGGTGGTCGCGCACATCCGCGCCATTCTTGGCGCGACCAGCCTGCCCGTCATGATTTACGACATCCCCGGCCGCACTGCCGTCGCCATGTCCGACTGGGCGCTCGATGAATTGTCGGGCCACGACCGCGTCGTGGCAGTGAAGGACGCCACCGGCAACGCCAACGCCGCCAAAGAGCGTATCGAGCGTTCCGGACTCGCCTGGTATTCAGGTGACGACCCCCTGACTCTCGACTTCTTGCGCGCAGGCGCGGTCGGCGTCGTCTCCGTCTCCTCGCACATCGCATCACGCGAGATTGCCGCCATGATCGCGGCCTTCAACGCCGGTGACACTGCCGAGGCCGAGCGCATCCACGAGGCGCTCTTGCCCGTGCACGCCGCCATCTTCAATGGGCCTGGCGCTACACACGCCAAGTCCGCCATGCACTGGGCAGGAGTCATACCGAGCAGGGCCATGCGCCTGCCGCTCCTGCCCGACAGCGACGCCGAATACGTTGCCCTGACAGTGGCCCTGGAGGCCGCAGGAATGACTCCATGAACTTTCACCCCGAACTTCCCACCCCGCCGCCGCTTGCTCCCGACACCTTGCGCATGGTCGCGCTCGGGGGACTGGGAGAGGTGGGCCGCAACATGCACGTCATCGAGCTCAACGGCAAGCTGCTCATCATCGACTGTGGCGTGCTTTTCCCTGAGGAGAACCAGCCAGGAGTCGACCTGGTGTTGCCCGACCTCAGCTACCTCGAGGACCGCTTGGACGACATCGAGGCCGTGGTGCTCACGCACGGCCACGAGGACCACATCGGCGCGGTGCCGTTCTTGCTGCGTATGCGCCAAGACATCCCGATCATCGGTTCGCAATTGACGCTGGCGTTCCTTGAAGCGAAGCTCGCCGAGCACAGGATCACCCCAGTCACCCTTGCCGTGAAGGAGGGACAGCGAGAGCAACTCAACGCCTTCGATCTCGAGTTCGTCGCGGTGAACCACTCGATTCCCGACGGTCTCGCCGTGTTTGTGCGCACGTCAGCTGGCACCCTTCTCAACACCGGCGACTTCAAGATGGACCAGTTGCCGCTCGACGGCCGCATCACCGATCTGCGCGCCTTCGCGCGCTTTGGCGAGGAGGGCGTCGACCTGTTCCAGGTGGACTCCACCAACGCCGAGAACCCCGGCTTCACCACGTCAGAGGTGGAGATTGGGCCGACGCTCGACCGGCTCTTCGCGAGCGCAACCGGCCGCGTCGTCGTGGCTTCTTTCGCGAGCCACGTGCACCGCGTTCAGCAGGTGATCGACACGGCGCATCGCCATGGACGCCGCGTCGCCTTTGTGGGGCGCTCGATGGTGCGCAACATGAACATCGCCGCCGAGATGGGCTACCTCACGGTTCCCGATGGCATTCTGGTCGACCCCAAGAAGGCGGACCAGATGCCTGCCGAGAAGGTCGTCTATATGTCGACCGGCTCCCAGGGCGAACCCATGGCGGCGCTCAGCCGGATGGCCAATGGAGACCACAAGGTTGAGGTGGGCAAGGGCGACCTGGTGATCCTCGCGTCGTCGCTCATTCCTGGCAATGAGAACGCGGTGTTCCGCGTGATCAATGGCCTGATGCGCAGGGGCGCCACGGTGATTCACCAAGGCGCCGCGCGGGTTCACGTGTCGGGGCACGCCTCTGCTGGAGAGCTTCTGTATTGCTACAACATCCTGCGCCCCAAGAACGTCATGCCGATTCACGGTGAGGTGCGTCACCTGCTCGCGAACGGCAACCTCGCCATCAAGACGGGCGTGCCTCGCGAGCGGGTCATGTTCGCCGAGAACGGCGTGGTGATCGACATGAAGAACGGCAAGGCCAACGTGGTCGGCGCCGTCGAGTTCCACAACATGTACGTCGACGGTTCCTCGGTGGGCGAGGTCACCGACGCTGAGCTCAAGGATCGCCGCATCCTCGCCGACGAGGGGTTTGTCTCGGTCTTTGTGGTGATGGACTCGTCGAATGGGCGCGTGTTGTCGGGGCCCGACATTCACGCGAGGGGTATCGCCGAAGACGACGGCGTGTTCGAAGCGATCATGCCAGAGCTGAAGAAGGCGCTGGAAGAGGCCGCGAAGTCTGGTTCGGTGGACAACCACCAGTTGCAGCAGGTCATGCGCAGGGTGGTGGGTCGGTTTGTGGGCACCAAGTTGCGCCGCAGGCCGATGATCGTGCCCATCGTCATCGACGCGTAAGCAGCTTGAGGGGGAGTACGGATGCCGCAATGGACTGCGCTCCAAGAGCGGGCGGAGCGATTCCGCCGCGCCTGGGATCGGACGCGCGACCGGCGTGATGTCGCGCTCCGCCTTGCGGGCATCGCGGTCTTGTTGGTGGCGATGGTGTGGCTCCTGAACGCGAGTCGATCGGTTGAGGTTCCCGATGTGGAAGGGATGAACGTCCACGGCGCGGTCAAGGAACTCAACGAGGCGGGAATCCCCTTCGAGGCCGACGGCGTCTACGGCATCGTCATCGACCAGTGGCCCAACGGTGGCGACCGGTTGTTCCGATGGCAGGACCTGACGCTCACGTACGAGTTCGAGGGCGAGGAGTTTGAAATCACGGGCGGGCACGAGGAAGAGGCGGGCTGACAAGACGAGCGGCCCCGCGATCGGTTCGAGTTGCGGCTGGGTTACTCCGAAGTCACCGGCATGAAGATCCGCATGGTCGAGGGGCCCCTATTCGCCCAATCGCGGTAGGGGATCAGGTCGGCGACGAAGGTCTCGTCATGGCCGGAAGCGGTCGCTGCAGACTCGGAGTAGGGCCAGGGCTCATCCCCATCGCGGCGCCGACGAAGAGCGACCCTCGCGCCCGTGGGAGTGAGTTCGACGGGAACCCCTAGGTCGACCTCGACTGACTCCGTGTCAGCACCCGACGGCAGGTCGACCGACTCGAGTGCGAGCACGAGGGGCCCGCGCTCAATCGCAACCTGGCCCCGTACGTCGTCAATGCGAGGGTCAGGGCGGACCACGCGAGGCGTGACAGGCAGATCAAGGGTGACGCGATCGCCGGGATTGGCGACGCCACGCAGACGCACGTAGCCGCCTTCTATCTCGGCAACTAGACCAGGATTGTCCGTGGACCATGCGGCGCCATCCTGAGCCCACGCGGGGATACGCAGCGCGAGCTCGATGGGCGTGGGCGGCGCTGCGGCCACGGTCACGGTGACACGGCCTTCGTAGGGGTACGCGGTGTCCACTTGGACCGCGAGCACACCGTCGTCCAACTCGCACCTGGCCGAGAGGTTCGCAAACTGGTGGATCTGCATTCCTGTGCCGGTGCGAGTCACAAAATACAAGTGCGCTGATGCGAGGGTGCGGGCGACATTTGTGGGGCAGCACGAGACGTCGAACCATGGGGCGCGCATGCTCGATTGGGCGCGCGGGCTGGTGACGTCCTCGTGGGGCGGGACGCCAGGAGCGCGTTGATGCAGGGTGTTCGAGTAGAAGAACGCCCGGCCATCCGCCCGCGGACTCGCGAGTACCGCGTTGAACAGCGTGCGCTCCATTACGTCGCCGTACCGGGCGGCCCCTGACTTCAGGAGGAGTCGCCAACTGACCATCACGGAACCGATGGCGGCGCACGTCTCCGCATAGGCGCGGTCATGAGGGAGTTCGAAGTCCTCTCCGAATGCCTCGTCGCGGTGGTGGGAACCCATTGCGCCAGTGATGTAGGTGCGCCGTGCGAGCGTGGCCGCATATTGGCTCTCGACCGCCAAGATCAGCTCTTCATCCCCGCGCTCCTGTCCTACATCGAGAGCGCCAGCGGCGAGGTACAGCGCGCGCACTGCGTGGCCGGTGAGCACGTGCCCCGACCTCACCGGCCTGTCATCTTGAAAGTAGTCCTGGCCATACTCGATGGGCTTCAAGAGTCCGTGGCCGCGTCGCTCGACGAGCGTCGCTGCCAAGTCGATGTAGGCCTCGGTGCCGGTGGCGCGGCCGAATTCCGCCAGCGCCACCTCGATCTCGGGATGCCCGCCGATGGCCTTGCGACCGTCGTCGCCAAACTCGACGACGAGGAAGTTGGCGAGGCGGCGCCCGACGGCCGGCAGCTGGTCGTCGTATCCGGTACGAAGCCTCGCGACCGCCGCCTGGAGCAAGTGGCCGAAGCAGTACAACTCGTGGCCCCACTCCAGGTTGCTGAAGCGGGCCGGTTGCCCCGGACGCCCAAATGACGTGTGGAGATAGCCGTCGTGCTCCTGAGCGGCCGCCACGCGTCGAACCAGAGAGTGATACGTCTCAGCGAGTTCGCTGTCGCCCCTCGAACCGATCTCCCACGCCATCGCCTCAAGGAGCTTGTACACCTCCGAATCGACAAACTCGATCCCGGCGTGTTCGCCGCCTAGTGTGCCGTCAGCCGCGCGATCAAAGTTGCTGAGCCATCCGGCGCTCTCCACCCACGTGAGGCAATGGGGAATGATGGCTGCAGCGTTGAGGCGTTGCAGGTCGTACCAAAAGCCGCCCGTCATTGTCAGTTCGCTGGGCGATAGGGGCGTCAGCGCACCCGAGCGGGGCACGACGGGCCCGCCGAGTTGGCGTGCTGACGATCCGGAGCGGGCGTCGCGCAGGACGGAGGGGTGGGTCACGGAGGAATCCTTTGCCATGGTGATCGATATCAGTCTTTGAGGGCGCCAGAAGTGACACCGGCAGCGACGTAGCGCTGAGCGATGACGAGCAGGACGGCGGCTGGCACAGACGCGACGACGGCGGTCGCCATGATCGCGTTCCAGTCCTGAGTGTTGTTGCCGATGTACCGGAAGATGCCGATGGTGATCGGCTGGTGTTCGCCGCCCCTGTTGAGCGTCGAAGCGAACAGGAAGTCTGACCAGGACCACAAGAAGGTGAAGAGCGAGACGGACACCACCGAGTTGCGGCTCATCGGCAGCACGATCGACCGGAAGGTCCGCCATGCGCCCGCGCCATCGATCTGCGCGGCCTGGATCAGTTCGCGAGGAATCCCGATCATGAACGCCGTGAAGATGAGGACGCCGAAAGGTACGGCCAGGGTCGAATCGGCGACGATGAGTCCGGGGATCGTGTCGAGGACACCCCAATTGTTGAACAGGATGTAGAAGCCCATCGCCATGATGATCCCCGGGATCATCTGAGCGATCAGGAGCACGAAGTTCAGCGCTGCACCGCCCGCGGGGCGCAATTGTGCGAGTGCATACCCAGCAGGCGCGGCAATGACGAGCGTGAGTAACACCGTGCCAAGACCCACGACGAGGCTCGTTCCCAGGTAGGGGAACTGCTGCTCAAGCACTTGCGAGTAACCGCTGAACGTCGGGTGCAGCGGAAAGAGCGACGGCGGGTCCGCGCGCAGGCGGTCGGGCGGCGTGAGCGACACGTTGACCATCCAGTACAGCGGGAAAAGCATGATCGCTGTCAACACGACGCCGATGATGGTGGTGCCGAGCTTGCGTGGCGTTTTCACTGGCTGAGGGCCTTTCGTTGCGCGCGAACGTAGAAGAGTCCGAAGGCGAACGCAATAAGGATGAGGATGTTCGCCACGGCGGCCGCCGGGCTCAGTTGGGGCGAGCCGCCGCCAAACCCGAGCCGGTATGACCAGATCGCGAGGGTCGCTGACGAGTCGCCTGGTCCGCCACGCGTCATGACCCAGATGATGTCGAACACCTTGAGCGTGTAGACGAGCCCAAGAAGCAATGTGATCGCGCTCACGGGCCGCAGGAGCGGGAACGTGATGGACCAGAAGTTGCGCCACGGTCCCGCACCGTCAATGGACGATGCTTCATACAACTCGGTGGGGATGGACTGGAGTCCGGCGTACAGCAAGACGAGGTTGAACGGGATGCCGATCCAGATGTTGGTGATGAGCACCGCGACGAGCGACCAGTCGGGCGATGTCAACCAGAAGACGGGGTCGACGCCGATCCACGACAACGCCGCATTGACGATGCCTGACTCGCTGTTGAGCATCCATGCCCAGGTGGAGGCTGACACGAGCAAAGGCAAGAGCCACGGGACCAGGAACAGCGCGCGAAGCGTCGACGATAACGGGAACTTGCGATAGAAGAAGACCGCCAGCGCAAGACCGATGGCGTACTGAAAAAGCAGCGACACCCCGGTGAACACGAAGGTGTTCGACAAAGCCGTACGGAACGTGTTGTCAGACAGGACTTGGCGGTAGTTCTCCCAGCCAGCCCACTCCGCCTCGCCGCTGATGAACGACCGCAGGGTGTAGTCGCGGAAGCTGAGGTCAAGGTTGGTGTACAGCGGGTAGGCGTAGAACAGAATCAAGTAGATGACGATCGGCGCGAGAAAGGCCCACGCTGTGACTTGTCGGCGGGCGGCGGCGCGGCGCGCCGCCTTCGGCGCGGGGGAGGGGGCGACCGAGGCCGCCCCCTCCTGCACGCCGTGACGCTCGACACCACCGTGTCTGTGAGTCGTACTCGTCTTCATGACGTGCTCCTTGACGGACGTAAGGCTGGTGATGTGGACGCGAGGAGGTTAGTTGATCCTCGAGTCCGCCTCTGCCTGTGCCTCCGCAAGAGCCTCTTCTGGCGTAGCGCCGCCGCTCAGTGCGACCTGGATGGCGGTATACAACTGCTCGGAGATGATCGGGTACGCAACTCCAAGGTTGTCAGCCGTGCGGGGCTTGGCGTCCCCAACTGCCTGGACCCAGAAGTCGGTCGCTCCCGCAGTGTTCTCCGCCGCTTGCGCCTGGGAACCCTCTGCCGTCGGAGCGACGTAGCCAAGCGCGGTGGCTCCGGCCGATCCGTCGGCCAAGCACTCCACAATTTGTGCCGACGTGGCGTACCGAGACGTGTCGCTTTGGACAGGGATGGACATGAACTCGCCGCCGGTTGGAGCTGGGGCCGAGCCGCCGTCCATCGCGGGGATCTGGATGACGTCGTAGCCAGCCTCGTCGGCCGCGCCCTGGAACCAGGAACCGTTCTCCGCGAAGGCGTACTCGCCGGTCAGGAACTCGTCCCAACTGGTGCCCTGCGTGTTCGTCAGCACCGATTGCGGAGCAAGACCGCTGGAGACCCAGTCGGTCCACAACGTCAAGGCCGCCACAGACTCAGGCGCATCGAGTTCGCGCAAGTCCGCCCCTGCACCCCAGAACCAGGGAAGGAATTGGAACGTCCCCTCCTCGGTGCCGACGGCTGAGAAGGTGATGCCCTTGTGGCCTGCGTCGACGACTTGCTGCAAGGCTGCAGTGAGCGACGCGTAGTCCGTCACCGAGGCGATGTCTACACCAGCGTCGGCCAGTACCTCGGGGTTGTAGTAAAGCCCGAGCGTGTTCGCTCCGACGGGCACGCCGTACACCTCACCGTCGATCTCGCCTGCACTGAGAATGTTCTCCTGGATGTTTGACACATCCAGGCCGTTCTCGCCCGCCGTCGTCAGCAGGCCTGCGTCGGCAAGAGTGGACACCTTGGGGTTGTCCACCATTGCGATGTCGGGGAGGTTGGAAGCTGCGGTGGTGAGGTCCTTGACCGTGTCGCCGGTGTTGCCGCTGTTGCGGTCAATGGTGATGCCGAGTTCCGCGGCGCAAGCGTCGATGGCTTGTGCCCACGTGCTCTGGTCGTCGCGGTCGGGGTACGGGTCCCACAGGGTGTAGGTGCCCCCGGTTTCTGCTGCGGTCGTTTCGTCCGATGTGACCGTTGGGTCAGCAGGATCGCTGGAGCAGCCGGCCAGCACTCCCACAAGAGTCAAGCCCGTGAAGGCGATCCCGATGCGGGTCGCCAGGTGGTGATTGGTCGTCACTGTGTTCCTCCTTGAACGTGTCGCGCATCGCTGTGTCTAGCACCCGCGCTCGGGGTGCCACCTCGTCCGTCGACGCACTTCAGTGTGCGGTGCTGCGCTTGTCCTTCGAAGCGCAGCGCTCGCCACCAAACGAGGTTGCACAGCGACGCTAAGCGCTTTCGGTATTTTCGTCAAACACTTCTTTTCTCGGCGTTTCGTGCTTCAATATGAGCGTAACTCCCGACTGAAACGCACCGAAAACGAAAAGAGGTGATGCGCGTGGCTGTCACGCTCAACGATGTGGCAAAGCTCGCAGGCGTGTCGATCGCGACGGCCTCGAAGGCGCTTAACGGGCGCGATCAGGTCAGGGCGTCGACTCGCGAGCGCGTCTTCGCAGCCGCGCAGACTCTCAACTTCACTCCGAATCCCTTCGCTAAGGCACTCAACGAGCGCCGCACCGGAACCATTGGCATGCTGTCGAGCGATCTGGACAACCGCTTCGTGCTGCCGGTGCTACTGGGCGCTGAGGACGCCTTTGGGGCTGGCGCCACGTCGGTCTTGCTGTGCGACGCGAGAGGCGATGCTGTCCGCGAGCAACACCACCTGAGAACGCTTCTTGCGCGTCGAGTCGACGGCATCGTTGTCTTGGGGCGCACGACCAACCCCCGGCCGTCCATTACGGCGGGCATACCCGTTCCCGTCGTGTACGCGTACGCTCCTTCCGACTCCCCTGACGACACGTCTTTCACCCCCGACAACTACATGGCTGGGCGCCTCGCCGTGGAGCATTTGCTCGATAGGGGGCGCACCTCGATTGCCCTCATCAATGGTGAGCCGTCCTACTCGGCGGCGACAGACAGGGCGGCGGGCGCGAGGGACGCCATGGCCGATAGAGGCCTCACCCTCGAGGGATCAGACGGGCTCTATGGCCAGTGGACGGAGAGTTGGGGCCGCCAGTGCGCCGCGACCCTGCTCGCTTCTGGCAGGCGCCTCGATGGCATCGTCGCTGCGAGCGATCAGATCGCTCGAGGCGTCCTTGACTACCTGCGCGAGGCAGGGCTGCGCGTTCCAGAGGACGTCGCCGTGATCGGGATGGACAACTGGGACATCCTTGCTCAGTCGGCGCGACCTCCGCTCAGTTCAATCGACATGCAGTTGCAGGAGCTGGGCAGGGCCGCCGCGAGGGCGTTGTCGACCGCGATTGGTGGCGCTTCCCATCCGGGAGTGAACCGTTTGCCGGTGCGCGTGGTGCCGAGGGAGTCAACCGCGAGTGTGTAGAGCGGGGCGGGCATGGATGCGTGAGTGCCCCGCGGGGGGCCGGGTGTGAGCACCGCCCGCCGTGGCTCCACCTCAATGTGAGTGTGCCGACGTAGCCTGGGGGCACTATGGCTCAGTCTCGTCCCACGCGCACCCGCTCGCAGTCAACGTCGCGCGGTCGCGCCCCAGCACGATCCAATTCGCGCCCCGCCTCGCGCTCGCGCAAGCCACAGCCACCACCGTGGCCAGTGCGCGCACTCAAGGGCCTCGGCTCTGGCTCGGCGCGCATGGTGGGCGGCGGCGTTCGCCGCATGGGGCAGGGAGCTCGGGACGTCCCGCAAGACGTGCGGCGTGACGGGCTGGCCCTATTCCTCATCATCCTCGCGATCCTGGTGTCGGCGAGTGAATGGTTCCAACTCGACAACTGGTTTGGCCACGCATTGCACCGCGTCGCCGCAGGCACCTTCGGAGTGATGGCGCTGGTGCTACCTCTGTTGCTCGTGGCGATGGCTGTGCGCCTGTTCCGCGCTCCTCAAGAGGGCGACGCCAACTACAGGATCGTATTCGGATCGGTGCTCCTGGCGCTCGCGGTCGGCGGCATCATTCACATTGCCAACGATGCGCCGTCGCCGTCCGACGGTCTGGTTCCTGTTCAAGAGGCGGGGGGCATCCTGGGATTCCTTGTCGGCACGCCGCTCGCGCAACTCTTGACGGCGCCGCTCGCCGTCACCGTGTTGGTGCTGCTCGCCATCGCATTCACGTTGTTCATCATTGGGAAGCCGCTACGAGAGGTCGTGGCCGCCGCAGTCCAACTGGCTAGGCGGCTGGCTTCCGGTCGCGCAGTCGGCGACGATGACGAGGATCAAGACCTTGACCTTCCAGAGCACGGCACCCTCGAGCCAAAGAAGAGGGGAAGCCTGCGACAAAGGGCAGCCGATGCGAAGCGTCGGCGACTTGACGGCGGCTATGAGGCTGATGAGGCCTTCGCCTCTGCGGCGTCCCGCGAACACAGTGAGTTCGACAACCTCGTGAATCCGACGACAGTGCTGCGTGAGGAGGGACCCACTCAAGAGGATCCCACCGTGCCAACGCCGCTCGATGGTTCGCCTCGACACGTGATGCCCAGCCACGGCGTCGTCTCCCCGTACGCGCCCACAGGGGATCCCGAACTGGATGCCTTGGACGCGGCCGACGCGCAGGTCACCACCAGGATTGAACGCACCGCTCCTCCCACCACCGTGGTGCCGGTAGGGGAGCAAGGACAGTTGGAGAACTCCAACCCTTACGTGTTGCCGGCGCTCGAGGTGCTCGCGAAGGGTGCGCCCCACAAGACCCGTTCCAGCGCCAACGATCGCGTGGTCGAGTCGCTCACGAGCGTGCTCAACCAGTTTGGCGTCGACGCGACCGTGACAGGGTTCATGCGTGGTCCGACAGTGACGCGTTACGAGGTCGAGTTGGGCCAGGGCGTCAAGGTCGAGAAGATCACGCAACTGTCCAAGAACATCGCTTACGCCGTGGCCAGCCCAGACATCCGCATCCTGTCGCCCATCCCCGGCAAGATGGCGATCGGCATCGAGATTCCCAACACCGACCGCGAGACGGTGTCGCTGGGCGACGTGCTGCGATCCCCTGTGGCGTTCAAGAATGACCACCCCATGGCGATCGGCATCGGCAAGGACGTCGAGGGCGGATACGTCATGGCGAACCTCGCCAAGATGCCTCACCTGCTCGTCGCTGGAGCGACGGGTGCAGGTAAGTCGTCCTTCGTGAACTCCATGATCACCTCGATCCTCATGCGCGCCACGCCTCAAGAGGTGCGCATGGTGCTCGTGGACCCCAAGCGGGTGGAACTGAGCATCTACGAGGGCATCCCTCACCTCATCACGCCCATCATCACCGACCCCAAGAAGGCCGCTCAAGCCCTCGAGTGGGTCGTGAAGGAGATGGATACCAGGTACGACGACCTGGCGATGTTCGGCTACAAGCACATCGACGACTTCAACAAGGCTGTGCGCGCTGGCAAGGTTAAGCCGCTTCCAGGCTCCGAGCGCAGGATCACGACCTATCCATACCTCTTGGTCATTGTCGACGAACTGGCAGACCTCATGATGGTCGCGCCCCGAGACGTCGACGACTCGATTCAGCGCATCACGCAATTGGCGCGCGCCGCAGGCATCCACTTGGTGCTCGCCACTCAGCGGCCGTCCGTCGACATCGTGACAGGCACCATCAAGGCCAACGTGCCTTCGCGGCTCGCGTTCGCCACGTCGTCGCTCGCCGACTCGCGCGTCGTGCTCGACATGCCCGGCGCGGAGAAGTTGATTGGCCAGGGAGATGCCCTGTTCCTGCCGATGGGAGAGTCAAAGCCCATGCGCGTCCAAGGGGCTTGGGTCACCGAGTCGGAGATTCACGCTGCGGTCGAGCACGTCAAGACGCAGGCCCAGCCGCAGTTCAGGGACGACGTGGTGGTGGCAGGCAACCAGGCCAAGGTGGCAGAAGACATCGGCGACGACCTCGACGACCTGCTCGCAGCCGCCGAGCTGGTCATTACGACGCAGCTCGGCTCCACATCGATGCTGCAGCGCAAGCTGCGGGTCGGCTTCGCCAAGGCGGGGCGCCTGATGGATCTTCTCGAAAGCCGCGAAATCGTCGGTCCCTCTCAAGGCTCAAAGGCGCGTGAGGTTTTCGTCACTCCAGACGAATTGGCCTCCACACTGGCTATTCTGCGAGGCGCCTCCTCGGATACGGTGAGGGGCACCACCACTAGCGAATCCGAGGAACCACCGTGGGAGGACTCGTAGAGCTACTCCAGCAGCCAACCGTGGCTGCTGGTGCGGCTTCGCTTGTCCTCGTGGGTTTTGCCCTCGCTTTCTTCTCATTCGTGAGGTCGGGCAAGGCACGGCGCGCAAGGGACGAGGCGGTCAAGCGCGAACGGAGCCTCCGCCGCCAGTTTGAGGCCATCCTGTCTTCCGCACGCGACGGCGTGCTGATCACCGCGCAGACGGGTGAGATCGTGGTGCTCACCGACATGGCGGCTCAGATGATCGGCGTCGACAGAGCCGCCGCGATCGGTAAGCCGTTGGGCCGCTTGCCCTTCAAGGGAGTGGACGAACACATGCGCCCCGTCTTGGCGCACGAGGCCTTCGCTCCCGGTCGCGACGACGTGCGTCCGCGCATCCTTGGAGTACCTGGCCGACGAGGGCAGGACGACTTGAGGTGGTTGCAGGTCAGCTGTCGTACCGTCGCCGACGCTGTGGGCGGCGCTCCCGCCACGGTCACGACACTCATGGATACGACAGGTCTCCAAGAAGCGGCCGAGGCGCTCAGTCGAGAAGAGACGCAGTTCCGCCGCGCCATGGAGAATGCGCCAGTAGGTATGGCGCTCGTCGACCTTGAGTGGCGCCTCATGGAGGTCAACCGAGCCTTCGCCGAACTCATGGGCTCCACCGTGTCCGCGCTGCGCGGGACCCCCTTCAGTGCACTGTCGCACCCCCATGACCTGCAAGCGGAGAGAGAGCAGCTTCAGCGCCTTTACGAGGGCCTTCAGAGCCGCTTCACCCTGGAGAAGCGCTACGTGCGTGCCGACGGCAACGTGGTGTGGGCCGTCGTGGACGTGGCACTCGTGCGCTACGCGGGCGGCGCCCCCGACCACTACGTCGTCCAAGTGCGGGACTCAACAGATGACCGCCTGAACTCCGAACTGATGGCACACCGCGCGATGCACGACCCCCTGACGGGGCTTGCCAACAGGACCCTCATGCAGGACGTGTTGCAGCGCGTCCTCGAGCAGCCAGACGCGACGCAACGCGTCGGCGTCATTGCCGTCGACCTCGACGGTTTCAAAGGGCTCAACGACCGCTTCGGTCACGCCACGGGCGACAACGCGCTGGTTCACGTCGCAGGAGTGCTGCGCTCGGCGACGGCTGGGCGGGGCACGGTGGCACGCATCGGCGGCGACGAATTCGTGATCGTGGTCCAGGATGCCGATGCCTCGAAGGCCCTCTACGAGATCGCCTCGGCGATCCACGTGGGTTTGAAGAGGCCGCTGCAGGTGAAGCGTCACCAACTGAACTTGCATGCCTCGGTGGGCATCGCTATTGCTGACGACGACACGATCGAGGGCGGAGCGCCGAGCCTGCTCAGCGCCGCAGACGCCGCGATGTATCGCGCGAAGGCGCTGGGCAAGTCGCGCACTGAAGTCTACGAACCCTCAATGCGCGCGACGAGCGAGAACCAGAGCGCGCTCGCGGGAGAGCTCGCGCGGGCGATTGAACGCGGCGACCTGGTGCTCCATTACCAACCAGTGATGGAACTCGAGACCCGCACGGTGGTCGGCTACGAGGCGCTCGTCCGTTGGCAGCACCCCACGAGGGGACTGCTGTTGCCTGGGGCGTTCCTTGGACTGCTCGATGACCGCAAACTCGCCACCCAGCTCGGAACGGCGCTGGTGGAGCAGGCGGCTGTGTTCCTCACTCAGTGCCCGTCCCCAGCCACCTGGGTCTCGCTCAACGTCTCCGCCGACCAGTTGGGCGATAGCGAATTCGCCACGTCGGTGCTCGGCGCGATCGCCGCCCATCACTTGAGCCCTCAGCGTCTCGTGGTGGAGCTGACGGAAGCGTCGCTCGTCGCCCCCAACACGCGGATTCGTCACGAACTGACGGAACTGCGCAACGCAGGGGTTCCCATCTTGCTCGACGACTTCGGCACTGGCGTCTCACCGCTCAGTTACTTGCGCGATTTGCCGGTGTCAGGGGTGAAGCTGGATATGTCTTTCGTTGCTGGCATTCCTGAGGACCCCGCAGGCGCCCGTGTATCGAGAGCGCTCGGGGCGTTGGCGCGCGAACTCGGCCTCGCGACGATCGCGGAAGGTATTGAGACCGAGTCGCAAGCCGAGTTCCTCGTGCGCTGCGGTTGGCGATACGGCCAGGGCTGGCTCTTTGGCGTTGCCCAGCCAGCCGCCGCAGTGCTTGGACTCGGGATGGAGTTCACGGCCAGCCTGATCGACCCGCGCCCGCAAGAGCACGACAACCCCTTCGACCTTCCTCCGTTGCACACGCCGCATCTGTAACGGCGCGCGCGCGAGCTAGCCACCGCTAGTGTTGAGACGTGGTGCGAGAGGTCCCAAATCTGCTCACCGTGCTGCGGCTCATCGCGGTGCCGGTGATGCTCGCATGCCTGGTGCAGGCAGGCGACGCCGAGGCTGGCTGGCGCTGGCTCGGGTGGGGGATCTTTGTCTTCGCCGCCGCGACCGACGCGCTTGATGGGTACCTTGCGAGACGCTGGCAGGCCGTCACTGCCTTTGGCAAGTTGGCCGATCCGCTCGCCGACAAGGCACTCGTCCTTGCAGCTCTTGGCTTCCTCGCGGTCAACCACGAGACCCCGTGGTGGCCGCTCATCATCATCGCCATCAGGGAAATTGGAGTGACGCTGGGGAGACTGGCCGTCGCTCGCGATGTCGTCATCCCCGCCTCGTTCGGTGGCAAGGCCAAGACAGCGCTTCAGGTAGCGGCAATCTTCTTCCTGCTGCTTCCGACGCCGTTTGCCTGGGTCGACACCCTCGGCTGGTGGCTCTTGCTCATCTCCGTGGTCGCTGCCGTGGTCACCGGGCTGGATTACGGGTGGCGCATCTTCGGCGTGGCCAGGCGGCATGGTGCGAAGCCGACGGTGCAAAGCCCAGTCATCGCCGACACCGTCGACCCGAGCGGACATGTGGGCTGAAGCGGCCCGAGCGGTCGCTCTTGCGCGTGACGCAGGGGTGACGCTTGCGACCGCCGAGTCCCTCACGGGCGGCCTCGTGTGTTCTGCGCTCATCGAAGCGCCAGGAGCATCGGGAGTAGTCAAGGGAGGCATCATCACCTATGACCTCGACGCTAAGCACCATCTTCTAGGCGTGAGCAGAAGGCTCCTTGAAACCGAGGGTCCCGTGAGCCAAGCAGTGGCGGCCTCCATGGCCCGTGGAGCGCGTCGGCAGACGGGCGCCGATATCGCCGTGGCGACGACGGGAGCCGCGGGGCCAGAACCGCATGGAGGAAAGCCTCCCGGTACCGTCGTCGTCGCGGTGGTGGGGCCCCAGGGCGAACGCGTCATCACCGTCCACCTTGACGGCGACAGGGACGAAGTCCGCCATGCCACAGTGGGCGTGGCGCTGATGCATCTCGAGAAAATGGTGTCGAGGTTGCCACACCGCTGAATTCCCGTGCGTTGGCGGGAACACCCCTGCGGTAGTCTGCGTTGGACTAGACATGCACGATGCAAGCACGATGAAAGGAGCACGAATGCCTGTCCTGCGCAACGAACTCGGCGATGTGCTCCGTGATGCCCGTCTGGGGCAGGGCAAGACGCTCCGCGACATTTCCTCGCAGGCGCGCGTCTCCCTCGGATACTTGAGCGAGGTTGAACGCGGCCAGAAGGAAGCGTCGAGCGAACTGCTCGCGTCCATTTGCGATGCCCTTGACGTGCCGATGTCGGCCATTCTTCGCGACGTGTCGGAACGCTTCGAGATGGCGGAGGGCCTCATGGACGCCCGGTCGCTCTCCCGCATGCCGATGATGCCGTCGATCCCCGACACTGTTCCAGAGCTCCTGCACTCCATCGAGCAGTAGGTTCGCTTGCGTCTTTCCGAGTTCCGTGACGCTGTCGCTGCCGCGTTCGGGGAGTCCTATGCGCCCACCTTGTGCCGCGAGATGGCGCTCACGTCGCTTGACTCGCTCACGGCGCAGGAAGCGCTCGAGCGGGGCGTCGCCCCTAGAGACGTATGGCATGCGCTGTGTGACCAGATGGACGTTGACGCCGCGGTGCGCGCGGGCCGCGACCCTCGGATGATCATTCCTCCCCGCCGCTAACGGCGTGTCGCAACCGATCGAACATGCGTTCGATTAGACTCGTACCCAAGGCGCACATTTCTCGCCTTTCCCCAGCAAGGGATGTTGAGACGGCGGCTTGTCAGACCCCGGACGTAACGTCGTGGTGAAGGACAAGGCACCGTCAGGGTGTTCCGAAGCTGGCAACAGTCGGCACGAGCGATGAAGGACAGTCATATGGCACAGGCAGCGGACCGCTCCAAGGCACTCGAGGCCGCACTGGGGCAGATTGATAGGCAGTTCGGCAAGGGCTCGGCGATGCGCCTTGGTGACTCCGAGCGGGTGGCGATCGCTACGATCCCCACGGGGTCTATCGCTCTGGACGTCGCGCTCGGCATCGGCGGGCTCCCGCGAGGTCGTGTCGTGGAGATCTACGGCCCTGAGTCCTCCGGAAAGACGACGGTGGCGTTGCACGCCGTCGCAAATGCTCAGGCGGCTGGCGGTGTAGCGGCCTTCATCGACGCCGAACACGCCCTTGATCCCGAGTACGCCAAGAAGTTGGGCGTGGACATCGACAACCTGATCGTGTCACAGCCGGACACAGGTGAGCAGGCGCTTGAGATTGCTGACATCTTGATCCGCTCCGGCGGCGTTGACATTCTGGTCATCGACTCAGTGGCAGCACTTGTGCCGAAGGCCGAGATCGAAGGCGAGATGGGAGACAGCCACGTCGGTCTGCAGGCGCGCCTGATGTCCCAGGCGCTACGCAAGATCACCGGCGCCATCTCGCACACGGGCACCACGGCCATCTTCATTAACCAGTTGCGAGAGAAGATCGGCGTCTTCTTTGGTTCGCCCGAGACCACCACCGGCGGTAAGGCTCTCAAGTTCTATGCTTCCGTTCGCCTCGATGTACGGCGAATCGAGACGCTCAAGGAAGGCACAGAGCCCGTCGGCAACCGCACGCGCATCAAGGTGGTCAAGAACAAGTTGGCGCCGCCGTTTAAGCAGGCCGAGTTCGACATCATGTACGGCCTTGGAATCTCGAAGGAGGGCGGGATCATCGACATGGGCGTCGAGCACGGTTTCGTGAAGAAGTCCGGTGCTTGGTACACCTACGAAGGTGATCAGTTGGGTCAGGGCAAGGAGAACTCGCGCCAGTTCCTGAAGGACAACCCTGCTCTTCGTGACGAGATCGAGAAGAAGGTCAAGGACAAGCTGGGCGTTGGAGTTCCTGTTCCCGCTGACCTGGCGGCGATCGACGTCGAGGCAGACGCGAAGGCCCTTGAGGCCGCATTGGCCAAAGAGGAGTCCGCTCTGTAGGCGGAGACTCTCACACCATGACATCGCGTGCTCGGCGGGAAGCCCCCACGACGGCTCCCGCCGAGCGCGCGCGTGAGCTGGCCCTTGCCATGCTCACCCGGGGGCCCCGCAGCTCCGCCGATCTTCGCGAGAGGCTCATCTCCAAAGAGATCGAACCGGACGTGGCCGACGAAGTGATCGCACGGTACCGCGAGGTCGGACTGCTCGACGATGAGTCTCTCGCGGCGACGATCGCACGCACTCGGCACGCTGAACGAGGACTTGCTCCGCGCGCCATTTCCCAAGAGCTGCGCCGCAAGGGCTTTGGGGAGGAACACATCCAAGCCGCACTCGAGCCTTTGACGGCCGAGGTTCAAGAGGATCGGGCTCGCGAGCTGGCCGCCAAACGTTGGCACAAGGACTCCGCTGCGAGCCCGGACGCGCGCGTACGGCGCACGGTGGCTTTCCTCGCCCGCAAGGGTTACGCGGCGTCGCTTGCCTTTGCTCTCGTGCGAGACTTGCAACGTGCCGATAGTGAGACCGGCGGCAACTAGGAGGGAGCGTCGTGCAGACCATCGTGACCCTTGCGACGCTCGTCCTGCTGCTGGCGTCGCTGCTCGTCGTCAATCGCGCCCGCAAAGAGGCGAACGAGGAACGTGAGTCGGCACGCCTCGAGGCCGAGGCGATCCGCGAAGAAGCGCGAAACCAACTGGCAGATACCCAGCGGCGAGAGGAACGGGTAGCGCTCACCGAGAGGCAAGCGGCAGAAGACCAACGAAATGCTCAGCTGTACGCGCGAAGTCTGGAAGAGCGCGTCAACGTCATCGCTAGAGACGAAAAGCGCTTGATCAGAGAGCGTGAGCAGCTCGCTACGGATTTCGAGGAGAAGCTAGCCTTCCTCGCCGGACTCAGCGCGAACGACGCCCGGGAGCAACTGATCGCGAGGGTGCGAGCAGCGGCCGAGTCCGAGATCGCCCAAGAGGCGCACCGGCGTCTGAAGCGCGCGCGCCAGAATGCTGAGCGAGAAGCACAGCAGATCCTCGTCTCAGCGATGCAGAGGCAAGCGGCGTCGACGAGCGCACAAGGAGCGGTCACACGGATTGAACTGCCCTCAGAAGAGATGAAGGGGCGCATTATTGGACGCGAGGGCCGCAACATTCGGGCGTTCGAGGCTCTGACCGGCGTCAATGTCATCGTGGATGAGGGTGTCAATGCAGTGCACCTGTCGTCATTTGACGTCGAGCGGCGGGAGGTCGCCGAGGCGACGCTCACCGCCCTCATCGAGGATGGACGGATCCAGCCACAGCGCGTCGAGGCGGCATATGCGAAGGCGCTAGCGGATGCCCCTCGTCGGGCTCTCAACGCTGCGCTTGAGGCGGTGGAGCAGGCTGGTGTTGTGGGGGTTCCCCAAGGGATCCTTGAGTTGCTTGGGGCGTTGCGCCTGCGCACCTCGTACAACCAGAACGTCCTGGCTCACCTGGTGGAGTGCGCACACCTGGCCGCCGAGATCGCCAAGCTTGTGGGCGCCGACGAAGCGTTGGCCCGCCGAGCCGCCTTCCTCCACGACATCGGCAAGGCGATGACGGGCAACCACGAGGGCACGCACGCACAACTTGGGGCCCGCGTGGCGCGCGAGTTGGGAGAGCACGCCGACGTCGTGAACGCGATCGAGGCTCACCACGACGAGGTGCCCCAAGAAACGATCGAAGCAGTCATCGTGCAAGTTGCTGACGCGGTGTCGGCGTCACGCCCTGGTGCGCGACGGGAGGACGTCGATTCCTACGTCGAGCGCATGGAATCGCTCGAGCGACTGGTGGAGGAACACGAGGGTGTGGCCCATGTGTATGCGATGGCGGCAGGCAGGGAACTACGGGTCGCAGTCGAGCCGGCGATCGTCGATGATGACGGAGCCAAGGCGCTAGCACGTACCATTGCTGAGCACATCGAGAAGGACTTCAGCTTCGCTGGGGAGATCAAGGTGACGGTGATCCGCGAGACTCGCGCGGACTTCGTCGCCGGACAGGCATAACAGCAATGCGGACCTACGTCGTCAAGACGCTCGGCTGCCAAATGAACGTGCACGATTCTGAGCACATGGCCGGTTTGCTCGAAAGTGCGGGCTATCGCGCCGCTCCTGCAGGTTCAGAAGAGGCCGACGTTGTGGTCATCAACACGTGTGCCGTGCGCGAGAACGCGGCAAACAAGCTCTACGGCAATCTGGGCCAGCTCGCATCCATCAAGGCAGCGCGTCCTGGCGGGATGCAGATCGCAGTGGGCGGCTGCCTTGCGCAGAAGGACCGTGGCGAGATCGTCACCAAGGCACCTTGGGTTGACGTCGTCTTTGGCACTCACAACATCGACGTACTCCCCGCCATGTTGGAGCGCGCTCGGCACAATGCGGCGGCTCAAGTCGAGATTGAAGAGTCACTCAAGGTCTTCCCGTCAACGCTGCCGAGCAGGCGGGACTCTCACGCGTCCGCGTGGGTGTCCATCTCGGTGGGCTGCAACAACACGTGCACCTTCTGCATTGTCCCGTCGCTGCGTGGCAAAGAGCGCGACCGTCGCCCGGGCGAGATCCTGGCAGAGGTCGAGGCGCTCGTGGCGCAGGGAGTCGTTGAAGTCACCTTGCTGGGCCAGAACGTGAACTCGTACGGGGTTGAGTTCGGGGACCGCGGCGCTTTCGCGAAACTGCTCAGAGCCTGTGGCAACATCGACGGGCTCGAGAGGGTCCGATTCACGTCACCTCACCCTGCGGCGTTCACCGACGATGTCATCGTGGCAATGGCCGAGACGCCCAACGTGATGCCTAGTCTGCACATGCCGCTCCAGTCGGGTTCCGATGCGGTGCTGCGCGCCATGCGGCGTTCCTATCGATCAAGCAAGTTTTTGGGGATCCTCGACAGGGTCAGGGAAGCGATGCCGGACGCATCGATCACGACGGACATCATCGTGGGATTCCCTGGCGAGACAGAGGAGGACTTCCTCGAGACGATGCGAGTTGTGGAGGCTTCGCGGTTTACCAGCGCATATACCTTCCAGTACAGTCCGCGTCCCGGGACCCCTGCATTCGACCGTGAGCCGCTGCCTAAGGCCGTGGTGCAGGAGCGGTTCGAACGCTTGCTCGCTCTTCAGGACCGTCTCTCGCTGAGCGATGCCGAGGGCATGGTGGGTCGCGAAGTCGAGTTGATGGTGCTCGACGGAGGTGGCCGCAAAGGTAAGGGTGACGGTTCGCGGTTGAGCGGACGCGAGCCAGGCAACCGACTCGTTCACTTTGGCGTGCCAGAGGGCTCGGATGTTCCACGGCCCGGCGACATGGTGACGGTGCGCGTGTCCCATGGGGCGCCTTACCACCTCATCGCCGACGGCCCAGAAGCGGCGTCTGCCTATGTGGTGCGACGTACCAGGGCGGGTGATGCCTGGGAGGAAGGGTCGAACCCCGATCATGCACACGATTCGTGCGGAACGCCCGCGGTGAACGGACCCGTGGGACTTGGTTTGCCCGCGGTGAGGGTACCCTCCGCGTGACCCGACCGATCGTCGCAATCGTAGGCGCGACCGCGACGGGAAAGTCAGCGGTCAGTCTCGAGCTCGCACACTTACTAGGCACTCGGGCAGGCCTACCGGGCGCCGAGATCATCAACGCCGATTCCATGCAGTTCTACCGAGGGATGGACATCGGCACCGCAAAGCTGCCCGTTTCCGAACGGCGCGGCGTCACGCATCACCAACTCGACACCCTCGACGTCACCGAGGATGCCTCGGTGGCGCGCTTTCAGGAGTCCGCACGGGCCGATGTCGCGGCGATTCATGCGCGGGACCTGCGCGCGATCGTCGTGGGCGGCTCCGGCCTGTACCTGAGGGCGCTCTTGGATCGCTTCGACTTTCCTGGCACCGACCCCGACGTGCGTGCGCGTCTGGAGGCTCGCGCTGAGGCGGAGGGGCCCGGCATTCTTCACCGAGAGCTCGCGGCGGTGGACGCTGCTGCCGCCGCCAAGATCCACCCGCGCAATGCCAAGCGCATTGTCAGGGCGCTCGAGATCATTGAAGTGGCTGGAGACTACGCCAGCTCGCTTCCGCGCCATGAGTACGCGGCGCCCGCCGTCCAGATTGCGTTGGAGCTTCCATACGCGGCACTTGACGAGCGGATTGACGCTCGCGTGGAGCGCATGTGGGCTGACGGTCTCGTGGACGAGGTTCGCAAGCTTGTGGATGCGGGGCTGAGGGAAGGCGTGACGGCGCGCAGAGCGGTTGGCTACGCCGAAACCCTCGCGCACCTCGACGGAGAGTTCGACGCGGAGCAGGCGCGAGAACTCATTGCCCGCAATACCCGCAGACTGGCGCGCAAACAGGACCGATGGTTCCGTCCCGACCCGCGCGTGAAGTGGGTCGCGGCGCCAGTCGATGCCGCGGATGTGCCACGCGCTGCCCGCGACGCCCTCACCTTGGTGGAAGCCGCGTCTGTCGAGCGCTGACTCGCGCTCCACCGGGCACCCTTACACCTCGGCCACCGCCGCGCGTACCGTCACACTCGGGCCGTCGCCGCGCGTGCCGTCCCTGACACCGCGTTGGCTTCCGGGTGGCGTGTCGCGCCCGCCGCGCCGAGCGCAGCCCTCGTCGAGTGTCAGGGACGGTACGGAGTCTTCGCGAACGACTCCCTCGCGCCGTTGCGAACGACTCCCTCACGCCGTTGCGTACGCTGGGCCCATGGCTTCCTTGCGATTCACTAAGGGGCACGGCACCCAGAACGACTTCGTGCTGCTCTTTGACGAGCACGGCGAGATCGAAATCACCCCTGATTTGGTGCGTTTCCTGTGCAATCGTCGCGCAGGCATCGGCGCCGACGGCGTGATTAGGGCCGTTCGTGCAGGACGGCTGGAAGCTGGCAAGGGCTACGACGCCTCGACGTGGTTCATGGACTATTGGAATGCCGACGGAACGGTGTCGGAGATGTGCGGCAACGGTGCGCGCGTCTTTGCGCTGTTTCTGGAGCGGGAAGCGGGCGTGGACGCGCGAGGCGGCCTGACCATCGGGACTCGTGGTGGCACGCGCACCGTGACGGCGCTGGGCAACGGGCGCTACGCGGTCGGGATGGGGCAGTGGTCGCTGGGCGATGCGGCCGACGGTTTCGACTCCGAGGTGCACGCCAGTGGGCTGACGCCGCCGCGTCCTGCATTGAGCGTCAATGTGGGTAACCCGCACCATGTGGTCGCGCTCGCCACTCCAGACGAGCTCGAAGCGCTCGACCTGACCACGCCCCCGACGGTGCTGCCACAACTGGAGCATGGGTCCAACGTCGAGTTTGCTGTGACGCTCGGCGGTGAGATGGTGGGCGACGAGCCCCACGGCCGTGTGCGCATGCGGGTCCACGAGCGCGGTTCGGGGGAGACCATGTCGTGCGGGACGGGTGCGTGCGCGGTGGCGCTCGCGGTGCGATCTTGGGCAGGCGCAGGAGCCCCGAGCGTCTGGGACGTCGAAGTTCCGGGAGGCATGGTCACCGTGAGGATCAAGGAAGACAGCACCATTCTGGAAGGACCAGCAGTGTTGGTGGCCGACGGCGCCCTCGAGGTCAATCGTTCGCTGTAACGACCCGTGCATCTGACGCGAGCGGCTCTTGCCCACACGGGGAATCCCAGATGGACTAGCGTGGACACATGGCTAGAGACGGGCTTGCGGACAACTTCTGGGACCTACGCGACGACGCTTCCGACCATCCTGATCGCTGGGTTGGCGTTGTTGCCGAGTCGGTCTTTCAGAGGCTCGCCGAACTTGTCGAGGCGGCGCAAGAACACGGCGAGGTCCATTGGAGGCGCGATGTAGTACAACCGATGATCGCGTGGCGCTCAAACGTGGACGAGCGCTGAGTTAGTCGGAATCGTCGCGATAGTCAGGGTGTCGCTCGCGGGACGCGAGGAGCGAGATGGTGGCGCGATAGACAGCGGCACCTAACCGTCGGGGCGGACTAGTAGGCGCGTTGTGCGAGCCCAACTACCCTCGCACCAACCGCAGCACTCTGAATCCCTTGGACGAGCGCACCTTCTCCACCTCGCCCCAACGCGACCCAGCGTCGTCCGTTTGCTCAGTAATCCACCGGGCGAGCGAGTCGGCGCCCAGGTTCTTCTGGACCACCAGCAAGGCCTCGCCTCCTGGCTTCAACCGCGGAAGCCACGTCGCCAGCAGGGCGTGCAGGGCGGGCTTGCCGACGCGGATCGGGGGATTCGACCAGATGGCATCGAAGCGCGCGGTGTCGGGTACCGCATCGGGTGTCACGGCTTCAACGGCGGCCATTTCCGGTGTAGACGCCCGCACCGTGGCCTCATTGAGGCGCAACAGGTCGAGCGCCCGCTCGTTGACATCCACTGCGGTGACCCTGGCGCGAGGCTCCATGAGCGCAGCCGTGAGCGCGATGGGCCCCCACCCGCAACCAAGATCGAGCACCTCGCCCGCTGGGGGAGTGTCCACCGTGTCGAGCAAGACCGTCGTCCCCAGGTCCACATGGGCGGGAGAGAACACGCCTGGAGCCGTCTCAAGGGAGTAAGACCGCCCGTGGAGGGTCACACTGATCTGGCGCCGCTCGTCGGCCGATGCCGGTTGCGCCGAGAAGTAGTGCTCCACGTTGCCCAAGCGTAGTGCGCGCCCGCACCGCGTCCGCCCGAATGAGACACTAGAGACCTCATGAATGCACCTCACGACGAACCCCTCGAGGCCCAACAAGCGAACAGTTCTGTCGAATCGGTGATCGACAGGGTGTTGTCGCGCGCCGGGACCGCCGTGAGCGCGCGCGAAACCGGCCGCACCGACTACGACGGTGACCAGTTCGAGCGCGAGCAGCGCGAGGGGATGAGGCGCGTCGCCGGTCTGTCCACCGAACTCGAGGACATCACCGAGGTTGAGTACCGCCAGTTGCTCCTGGAGAAGGTCGTGCTCGTGGGTCAGTGGGTGCGCGGGCCTGCCACAGAGGCAGAAGTGTCGCTTCGTGAGCTCGCAGCGCTCGCCGAGACGGCGGGCTCCGAGGTGCTCGACGGGTTGCTGCAACGCCGCGCTCATCCCGATCCAGCCACGTACATCGGCAAGGGCAAGGCAATCGAACTGCGCGACGTGGTCAAGGCAGTAGGTGCCGACACGGTCATCGTCAACGACGAACTTCAACCGAGCCAGCGTCGTGCCCTTGAGGACGTGGTGAAGGTCAAGGTGATCGACCGCACCGCGCTGATCCTCGACATCTTTGCGCAACACGCCAAGTCAAAAGAGGGCAAGGCTCAAGTGGAATTGGCGCAGCTCGAGTACCTCATGCCGAGGCTTCGAGGTTGGGGTGAGTCGATGTCCCGCCAAGCGGGCGGCCAGGTGGGTGGCGCGGCGGCCGGAATGGGCTCCCGCGGACCAGGTGAAACCAAGATCGAACTCGACCGGCGCCGCATCCGCACCCGGATGGCTCAATTGCGCCGCCAGATCAAACTGATGGAGCCCGCGCGCAACGTGCGCCGCGAGAAGCGCCTGGCCATGCCAAACGTCGCCATCGTCGGCTACACCAACGCCGGCAAGTCCTCCCTTCTCAACCGCCTGACAGGGGCTGGCGCGCTCGTCCAGAACGCACTCTTCGCAACCCTTGATCCGACGGTGCGCCGAATGACCACGCCAGACGGTCGCGACATCACCGTGTCGGACACCGTCGGCTTCGTGAAGGACCTGCCACACCAACTGGTCGCGGCCTTCCAGTCGACGCTGGAGGAGGTCACACACGCGGACCTCGTGCTCCACGTCGTGGATGCCTCGCACCCCGATCCTGAGGGTCAGATCACGGCGGTGCGCACCGTCTTGGCGGACGTCCCTGGCGCCCACGACGTGGCGGAACTCCTGGTATTTAATAAGGTTGACGCCGCCGACGAGGAGACCCTGCTGCGCTTGCGCGGCCGCAGAGAGCCACACGTCGAGGTGTCGGCGCTGACGGGTCAGGGGATCGACGAGCTGCTCGAGACGGTCGGGGCCATGCTGCCGCGCCCGCCGGTGCACGTGGATGTGACGCTGCCGTACTCGCGCGGCGATCTGGTCAACGAGGCGCATCGCGATGGCGAGGTGCTCAGCGAGGATCACGCCGGCGACGGCTACCACTTGGTTGCGGACGTTTCCGACGCGCTCGCGGCACGCATCCGCGAGGCCGCCTCGGCCGCGTCGTGACGGTGACAAAGGCGGTCGCGGCCGACGTGGGGGCTGCACCCCTCTTGGCAAGCGTTGTAGCGACCATGGGTGGCGAACGCCGCGAGGGTCAAGAGCAGATGGCGTCCGCTGTGGAGTCCGCCCTCGCTGGCGACGAGCACCTGCTGGTCCAAGCGGGAACAGGTACCGGCAAGTCGCTTGCCTACCTCGTGCCTGCCGTCGCAAGAGCCGTCACGGAGGGTGAGCGCATCGTCGTCTCCACCGCGACGCTGGCCTTGCAGCGCCAGGTGTTCTCCAAGGACCTACCTGCCGTGGTCGACGCACTCGAGCCGGTGCTGGGAGAGCGTGCGCGATCAGCCTTGTTCAAGGGGCGCAGCAACTATCTATGCGTGCACAAGATGGCAGGAGGCTACGAAGGAGGGGACGACGACGAGGCCGCCCTTCCCTTGGGCCCGACCTCGGACCTTGGTCGCGAGGTGGTGAGGCTCAACGCGTGGGCCGACGAGACCGACACGGGGGACAGGGACGACCTCGTCCCCGGAGTCAGCGGAAGGGCCTGGGCTCAGGTGTCCGTCACGGGGCGTGAGTGTCTCGAGAGCCAGTGCCCCATGGCGTCCGAATGCTTCTCGCAGAAGGCGCGCGACGAGGCCGCACGCGCCCACATCGTCGTCACCAATCACGCCGTGCTCGGAGTCCAGGCCACGAGCCACGACATCCTGGGGGAGCACGACGCCCTCATTGTGGACGAGGCCCACGAGCTAGTCAGCCGCATCACCTCGTCAGCGACTCACGAGCTCACGGTGCGCGCGATAGACAGGGCTGGGCGGCGCGCACGGCGCGTCGGTGTTGTCACTGCACCTATGGACACCGGTGCGAGGGCGCTCGAGACGGCACTGGCGAGCGAGACCGTAGGACGGCTGCGTCTTGGCCCCTCGGAAGAGCTTGCTGCGGCGATCGAGTTGGTGCGCGCAGGTGCCCGCGAGGCGCTCAGCGCTGTCACCAAGATCACCAAAGACTCCGGTGGTGCCAAGGAGGCGGGTGCCGGTGCCAAGATGGCGTCGGCGGCGCTCACCGAGGTCATGGACGTGTGCGAAGAACTGCAGGCCGACCCCGGCCACTACGTCGTGTGGCTCGCTCCTGCCGACGGGGACTATGACGCCACTACGCCGGAGCGCATCTTGGCGGCCCCGCTGGATGTCGCGGGCGTGATTGGCGACCGTCTCGTGGGCGAAAAGCCGGCGGTGTTCACTTCGGCCACTCTGGCTCTCGGAGGAGGCTTTGAGACGGTCGCACGCCACCTAGGCGTGCACGATCCCGTCACCCTGGATGCGGGTAGCCCCTTCGACTACGCCTCGCAAGGCATCCTGTATGTCGCGTCCGAACTCCCTCGCCCAGGCATGGGAGGGATCTCACCCGAGGCGCTCGACGAACTAGAGTCCCTCATCGAGGCCGCTGGTGGGCGCACGTTGGGGCTGTTCTCTTCCCATCGCGCGGCTTTGGCTGCGGCCGAGGCGATGCGAGAACGCCTCGACGTGCCCGTCCTGTACCAAAAGGATGACCAAGTTTCCACGCTGGTGCGCCAGTTCAGAGAAGACCCGCGCACGTGCCTCTTCGGATCGACGACGCTGTGGCAGGGCGTCGACGTGCCTGGCGCGACGGCGAGCCTGGTGGTGATCGATAGGATCCCCTTTCCTCGCCCAGACGAGCCCATTTCCCAGGCGCGCACGGAGGCGGTGGGTCGGTCGGGAGGCAACGGCTTCCTCGCCATCAGCGCCACTCATGCCGCGCTTCTGCTCGCGCAGGGAGCTGGTCGGCTCATTCGCTCGGCGAGCGACAGGGGGGTCGTGGCGGTCTTGGACCCCCGGCTCGCGACGGCTGGCTACCGCGGCTTTCTCACGCGGTCGCTGCCGCCCATGTGGGTGACAACGGATCGCGAGGCGGCGCTTGGGGCCTTGCGTCGACTCGACGCCGAGGCGTCTCGTACCCTTGAGCAGGAGGTAGTCGAGACATGACAGATGTGACAACGCCCGACGCGCACTCGGGTGACGCCGACGCCGCGCGGGCCGATTCAGCGGACTTCGTTCGCGGACAACTGGCCGAGCGCGAGCGCTTCGCCGAGTACCTCGCGCACTTCGAGAAGTCGAGCCGGGCGATGGCCGAGGCGGCCACCACCGACAGCTCGCGCGTCTACCAGACCACGATCGCAAACGCGATGCAGGCCATGGGCCAAGCGATCAAGGGAGCCTTCCACTGGCAGGACGGTTGGCGCTCCTCCTAGGCCGTTGTCCTGGACATGAAGGGACCGGGCAGCGCATTGGCCCGGGCGGCGACGCCTAGAGGCGGCGCATCACCGAGACAACCTTGCCCATGATCCGGGCGTGAGTGCCGTCGATAGGCGTGTAGGCAGGGTTGTGCGGCATGAGCCACACCTGGCCGTCTTTGCGCCGCAGCGTCTTGACGGTCGCCTCGTCGTCCAGGAGAGCCGCGACGATGTCGCCATTCTCGGCCGTGTTTTGCCGGCGCACCACGACCCAGTCGCCATCACAGATGGCCGCATCGATCATCGAGTCACCCGAGACGTTGAGCATGAAGAGGTCGCCGTCGCCGGTCAGTTGGCGCGGTAGCGCGAAGACGTCCTCGACTTGTTGGTCGGCAAGGACAGGACCGCCAGCGGCAATGCGTCCGACGAGGGGCACGTCGACCACGCGGCCGTCCGTCGCGGATGGCGGTGCCAATGGGACGACGGGCAATGAGGGCGCATCGTCTGCGATCTCTTCCGGCAGTACCACCTCAAGTGCACGCGGACGGTGAGGATCCTGACGGAGGTAGCCCTTTGCTTGGAGCGCGCTCAACTGGTGCTTGACAGAGGAACTGGAGTTGAGCCCGACCGCTTCGCCGATCTCCCGCATGGACGGGGGATAGCCGCGGTTGGCCACCGACTCCTTGATCGCCTCAAGAATCCGCCGTTGACGGTCGGTCACGCCCCCACCTGGCATGGGGAACTCGTGAATGGTGGCGTCGCGATCCTCGCCTGACATGGGGTCCTCCCGGCCGGTGTGCTGTGCGCCGGAGTGTGTGTCAGACCCCGGTGATTGCCTTGGTCTTGACGTTAGGGCACGAGGCCCCGGAAATCAAACACATGTTCGATTTTTCTTGCGGCGTGTCGGCCGCATGTGTTAAGAATAGAACACACGTTCTACGAACAAGTGTTCGAAGGAGGAGTTGACATGACGATTCGCGTGGTGAACACCCCAGCAGTGAGGGTCCGCCGATGGGTTGTCGCGACGACTCTGGCAGGAATCGCCTTCGCCATGGCCCCACAGGCCTTCGCCCAAGAGGCCGGTGCGCCTGCCGCGACTGATACGCACATCGTTGCCCAGGGTGAGACGTTGTGGTCCATTGCCCAGTCGATCACCCCCGCGGACAGGAATGTGCGGGACACCGTTGCCACCGTCAAGAGCATGAACGTGATGGAGTCGGCATCGATCCGCGAGGGCGATCAACTGATCGTTCCCATCTACGGTTAGCCCGTTTACCGCTGATCGAAGTTCCTGGCTGAAGCGGCTATCGGTCGTGACGTGGCACAGTAGTGCCATGCATTGCCCATTCTGCAGGCACGCAGATTCCCGCGTGATTGATTCCCGCACGGCCGACGACGGTTCCGCCATCCGCCGCAGGCGTCAGTGCCCCAGCTGCGGTCGCAGGTTCTCCACGGTGGAAACCTTCTCGCTATCGGTCGTGAAGCGGTCCGGCGTTGTCGAACCCTTTTCGCGTAGCAAGATCATCTCGGGGGTTCGCAAGGCTTGCCAAGGCCGACCCGTTTCGGACGATGATCTCGCGCTGCTCGCGCAACGCGTTGAGGAGTCGATCAGGGAGTCGGGGCAGGCAGAGATTGACGCGCTCGACATCGGTCTTGAGATCTTGACGCCGCTCAGGGAGCTCGACGAGATCGCCTACTTGCGATTCGCGAGTGTCTATCAGGCCTTCACGACCCTCGATGACTTCGATAGGGCGATAGCCGACTTGAGGTCGGAAGGCCCCGGTGCGGCAGCAGCGCCGTCCGGCGACGCCCAGAACCTCGATTCAGGGGGGCCGGCAGCGGACTAGTTCCGTTTGGGCTTCTTCGGACCGGATTTCTTGTCAGAGCCCTTGATGCGCGGCTTGCCGCGCCTGCTCGAGCTACCTGTTGAGCCCTTGGACTTCTTGCCATCTGCGCTCTTCTTGGCGCGGGGCTTGCGCGGAGTGCGGGTGGGGTCAAAATCGTCGCCAAAGCGTGCGGCAGCCTCGTTGTCGCGCGGGGCGAACTCGCGCTCGCGTCGTTCAGCACGCGTCGGACCAGGGGAGCGGCGATCCGCCGCCTTGTCCGTCCACCGTTTCGAGGCGCCGTCGCGTCCGCGGTCGTTCGAGCCTTCGCGCTGTGGTCGCGCGCGGTTGGGGCGGTCGGGGCGGGGCGCGCGAGTGGGGCGGTTGTCGTCCGGCTTGCCGCGGTAGGGCTTGCGCTCGGCACGGTCGTCGCGAGCCGCGCGATCTGAGCGGTTGTCGTCCGGCTTGCCCCGGTAGGGCTTGCGGTCAGGTCCGCGGGGATCACGGTGCGTAGGCGCCCCGTAGGACTCACGGGTCGGCTCTTGACGGTGCGTGGGTGCCCCGCTGCGCGGTGGGCGCTGTGTGGAAGAGCTGCTGGCGGAAGAGGTGCGTGGCGAAGAGGCGCGGGGGGAAGAGCTGCGGTTCGAGGACTCTGTCGCAGCTGAGCGTGAGCCGCTCCCTTGCGATTCTGCCTGCTCGAGACGTCGCTCTCGTTCAGCGAGCGCCTGCTCGCGCGCAATGAGTTCGCGCTCCTTGGCGGTCAGCCGCTCGCGGTCGAAGCTCGAGTCGTCGCGCCGGGCTGCCGGACGCGAAGAAGGACGCGAGGCGAACCTATCGCTGCGCGCTCCCACACGCTCGCCGCGAGCGCTCGGCCGCTCACCTCGGCGACCCCTCCCGGGGCGTTCCGAACGCGCTGCGGGAAGCGGCTCGTCCACGGGAACACCGTGTGGCTCCTGGGCGCCGGTGAGCTGGTCGATGCGTTCAAGCGCTTTGGCGTCGATCGTGCGGAAGGACTCCTCCTCCGCGTCGATCCCGGCATTGTCGAGAATGCGCTGCACGGCATTGCGCTGGTGCGGGAGCGAGAGCAGCACAGCAAGCCCGTCAGCTCCAGCGCGACCCGTGCGCCCAGCCCTGTGCGTGTAGTCGCGGTAGTCGGCCGGCGGATCGATCTGCAAGACCAAGTCGACGGCGTCGACGTGAATGCCACGCGCTGCGACATCCGTCGCCACGAGCACGGGTAGCCGGCCCGCACGGAACTCGGTCATCGCCAAGTTGCGTTCGTTTTGAGCGCGGTCGCCGTGCAGCGCAACGGCGAGCACCCCTTGAGAACGCATGTCGGCCGCGACCCTGTCGGCGGCGAGCTTGGTGCGGACAAAGCACAGCGTGCGGCCTTCTCGTGCCGCGATCCTGGTTGCCATCCTGTACTTCTCATGAGGAGGCACCGACAGGACCACGTGGCGCTGGCTGGGCGCATCCTTGCCGTCGGTCACATCGTGCAGCACGGGGTCGGTCATGAAGCGCGCGACCAGGGTGTCGACCACCCCATCGAGGGTGGCCGAGAATAGGAGCCGCTGGGCGTCGGGCCTGGTGGTGTCCAGGATCTCTGTGATCTCCTCGGCGAAGCCCATTTCCGCCATGTGGTCGGCCTCGTCGAGGACGGTGATCATCACTTCGCTGAGGTCCACATTGCCGCGCCGCATGAGATCGCTGAGTCGTCCAGGAGTCGCGACCAGCATGTGAACGCCGCGTTCGAGCGACACGATCTGCTTTGACATCGACAGGCCGCCGGCGATCAGGCGGTGCGAGAGGCCGAGCGCGTGCGCGTAGGGCTCGAGAGCGTCCCCCACTTGCATCGCCAGTTCACGGGTGGGCACCAAGACGAGCGCAAGGGGACGACGCGGTGCAGGCCTATCGACGCCAGCAAGTCGTGCCAGCATCGGCAAGCCAAAAGCGAGTGTCTTGCCGGAGCCGGTGCGCGCCTTGCCCAACACGTCGCGCCCAGCCATCGCGTCGGCGATGGTCGCCGACTGAATGGGGAACGCCGTGGTCAGTTCGAACCGCGCAAGAGCCTTCAGCAACTCTTCTGGCAGGGCAAGATTGGCGAAAGGTACTCCGTTGGCGTTTATGACAACACCCGCAGACGAACAGTCGCCTGCATCTCGGACAAGGCGACAACAGCGTCGTCCGTGATTCCTGCTGCCACATCTGTGACCACGTAACCCAACTCTCCACGGGTGGCGAGCATCTGCGCCTCGATGTTGACGCCGTGCTCGGCGAAGACTTGGTTGACCGCGGCGAGCACACCCGGTGTGTTGACGTGCAGGTGCGCGATCCTGTGCGAGCCCTGCTGCTGGTCGAGGGACAGGTTCGGCAAGTTCACCGAGAGCGACGTCGAACCATGGTGCACGTAGTCGCGCAGGCGCGTGGAGACGAAGATGCCGATGTCGCGCTGGGCCTCTTCCGTCGATCCGCCGATATGCGGCGTCAAGATGACGTTGGCCAAGCCCTGCAGCGGGGAGGAGAAAGGGTCGCCCTTTGTCTTCGGTTCCACCGGGTAGACGTCGACGGCTGCTCCGCCGATCTGCCCGGACTCGAGGCAGTCTTTGAGGCCCTCGATATCGACGATGAAGCCTCGTGACAGGTTGAGAAACAGAGCGCCAGGCTTCATGGCCTCGAACTGCTCACGCCCGAAGAACCCGGAGTTGCCCGAGCGGCCGTCGACGTGGAGGGTCACGATGTCAGCCTCGCGCAAGAGCGACTCGAGAGTCGGCATCTTGGTGGCATTGCCTAGCGCGAGCTTCTCAGCGCTGTCGAAGAAGATGACGTTCATGCCGAGTGCTTCGGCGATGACTGATAGTTGCGAACCGATGTTGCCGTAGCCGACGATGCCCAGTGTGCGACCGCGGATCTCGTGAGCACCGATCGCCGACTTTGACCACACGCCCGCGTGCATCTGGCGGTTGTGATCTGGCAAGCGGCGCGTCAGCGAGATCATCTCGGACACGGCCATCTCGACCACGGAGCGAGTGTTGGAAAAAGGCGCGTTGAAGGTAGCGACGCCACTCCTGGCCGCGGCAGCGAGATCGATCTGGTTGGTGCCGATCGAGAAGGCGCCCACCGCGATCAAATCGGGGGCTTCCTTCAGGACGCGCTCAGTAACCTGGGTCTTAGACCTGATGCCAAGAAGGTGGACTCCTTGGAGGGCCTCGATGAGTTCGTCTTCGTCAAGAGCGCCAGCGCGGTTTTCGACCGCGACGCCGGCTGCTTCGAGGATTTCGGTGGCCTGGGGATGAAGTGTTTCAAGGAGAAGTGCGCGCACGGAGGTCATGGTCTCGCACTTGTGACCCGTTTACCAACTTGGCGCCACCATGGGAACCTTGAGACGTGAAAGCCGCAGCCAGACTCGTTGCCATCGCGCTCGTCACCGCGGGACTCGGCATCGCCGGGCTCTATGCGGCCGGAGTCCGTCCTGCCGACCTTGCTCACTGGGGCGAGGATCGAAACGCACTGATCATGGATGGGCAGACGGTAAGGATTCCGCCCGTCACGGGAGAACCTCAGCGACTGGCGCCGGTGGTCACTGCCCAGACGTCGGGCGAGTGGGCGCTGCGCGACCTTGCCGCTGACGGCAACGTGCTCCACGACCCATGCATCCCCATCCGGTGGGTGATATCGACGGATCGTATGCCTGCCGGAGCCGCTGACGTGGTGCGGGAAGCGGTCGGCGAGATTGAAGTCCACACCGGCTTGGTGTGGGACGGCGGTGGCTTGACAGGGACGCCTGCCACTTTCGATCGCGAACCGCTCGTCAACGACGACGGATGGCGCTGGGCACCGGTGATGGTTGGCTGGAGCACGGAGGCCGAGTCCGCCGATCTGGCAGGCAGTACGTCTGGCGTGGGCGGTCCCATGGTGACGCGAGGCGCGTACGGCACCGACGAGTATCTGAGGTCGGGAACCGTGCTCTTGGATCTTGACGACTTCCCGGCCGACCTCAATGACGAAGCGGATCGGTCGCGAGCGAAGGCATTGGTGATGCACGAACTCGCGCACGTGGTCGGCCTCGACCATGTGAACGATGAGAGCGAACTGATGTTCCCTGCGGTGACGTCCACTGTCACGTGGGGACCTGGCGACCTGGCGGGGCTAGCGGCCGCAGGCGCCGGCCAGTGCGAGAAGCCTTGAGCCTGCCGGGCTGATCAGCGGCACAGAGCGCCCCGCAACGCGAACGTTCATCGTCGCGCCACGGGGCACGCCGGGCTAAAGCGCCACGAGCCCCGAGGGCAGTTCTCCCGCATGGACGAGCACCAGTCTGCGCGTGGGACGCGTGAGGGCGACGTAGAGGTCGGCAGGGACGTCGGCGATGTCGGCTGGGCTCGCGATCACGACGGCGTCGTACTCAAGTCCCTTGGCGTCGCGCGCCGTCAGCACCTCGACGCCCTCTGGCGCGCCGTCGGTCAAGGCGGTGACCAAATGGTTCGGCGCGATGATCGCGACCAAGCCTCCATCTCGCTTGGCGAGCGAGTCCACCTCATCTGCTGCCGTACGAAGCGCCCCCGCCACCACGCCCGACGAATGCGTCACCGCAACCATCATCACGGCGTCGTCGACTTCGCGCGCAGCGCTGATCTCGCTCACGGGAAGCCCCGCCGCGCGGGCGAAACTCTGCGCAGCCTGAGCGACAGCCGCCGGAATCCGATAGCTGACCGTGAGTTCGCGAAGGTGCCAGCCGGACTGGAACTGGGGGTCCATCGTTTCCGGCCACCAGCGGGTGCCGGCAGGGGACGACGTTTGGGCCACGTCGCCGACGATCGTGAAGGAGCGCGAGGGGCAGCGCCGCAAGAGCATCCGCCAGGCCATGGGGGAGAGTTCCTGAGCTTCGTCAACGACCACGTGGCCGTATGTCCACGACCTGTCTTCCGCGGCACGTTCCGCCACTGAGCGGTGCAACGTGGGCGCCTGCATGCGGTCGGCGAGCATCTCGGCGCTGACCTTGATCATGCTTGAGGCGCCGAAAGACTCGAGTACTTCCTTGGCGTACTGAATCTCCGCCTTGCGATCCTGCTTGGGCGCGGCTGCCTGAGGCAGTTCGCCCAGGAGTTCTGCCGCTTCGTCAAGGAGCGGGATATCGGCATCGGTGAGCGGGGCGTCGGCTTCCCTGGACAGCAGGTCACGCTCGACGACAGACAGACGCGAGGCGCAAGCGTCGAGCAGGTGACGCTTGGATAGCAGGTCCCTCAGCAGCGCGACAGGCGTGATCGGCATCCAACACAGGTTGATCGCCACGCGGATGTCCCTGTCGTCGCGCAAGTCTCGCGCGATCTCTTTGCGGTCGGCTTCTTCGACTTCGGGACCCAAATAGTCGGCGACCTGGCGCGAGAGGCGAGAGATCATCTCCTTCGCAAAGGCAGCCCGAGCCTCGTTGTGAGGCTTGCCGTCGCGGCGAGCGCGCGATTGCGCTTCGCGCACGTCCGAGCGCTTGAGCACCACCGGCCGCCCGTCGACACGGAACTCTTGATCCTTGCGAGGCACGCGTTGGCGCTCGCGGACGGCAGCGCGGATGACGCCCGCCATGTCAGCGCGGCCCTTGAGCATCGCGATGTCGTCAGCCTCGCGAACCGTTGGCCCGATTCCGCGCACGAGCCCAGCCAATGTGGTCGAGACTGCGCCTGTCTCTCCCAGCGATGGCAAGACGTGGTCGATGTACCGAAGAAACGAGGTGGATGGCCCGATGAGGAGCACGCCGCGTCTTTCGAGCAAGTCCCTGTGGTGATAGAGCAGGTAGGCAGCGCGGTGGAGCGCCACGGCCGTCTTGCCCGTGCCAGGTCCTCCTTGCACCACGAGCGCGCCTTGCATGGGTGCCCTGATGACGGCGTCCTGCTCCGACTGAATCGTGGCGACGATGTCGCCCATCCGGCCTGTGCGCTTCGCGTCGAGGGCCGCCAGCAGCGCGCCCTCTCCCGCGAGCGACTCCTCTTGGCCTGACGCCCGCAGCGCCTCGACGTCGAGCACGTCGTCTTCCACCGCCATCACGGTGCGTCCGCGAGTCGTCAGATGCCTGCGATTGATCACGCCAGAGGGGTGGGCGGCGGTCGCGGCATAGAAGGGCGTAGCGGCTGGGGCTCGCCAGTCGGTGAGGAGCGGCACGTGTTCTTCGTCTGACAGGCCAATGCGTCCTACATAGAGCCGCTCACGTGACGCCATGTCGAGACGGCCAAAACAGAGACGGTCTTCGACGGCGTCGAGTTGCGCGATGCGGTCCTCATAGAGCGTCGCGAAGGCGTCGCGCTCGGAGCGGTTCTGCGGCGAGCCTGAGGGCCCAGAGCGGCGTACCTCGACAAGGCGGACGTTGGCCTCGTCCCTGAGTGCATCGAGCCTGGCATAGAGAGTGTCGACGACGCTCTGTTCTGCGTCCAGACCGGGTCCCGCCGTGACGGTGGACTCGTCGTGCATGAAAGCCCCTTCACCTCGCCCGCGACTCCCGCGGGCAGTAGACCATCATCCCACGCCTGTCAGTGATTGAGAAAGCCTCAGCGTTCGCGGGGCGCGATATCGCACTCTTCGCGCGCGAGGGCATGCCACAGTGATCACATGGCACTGATGACGTGGGACAACGATGGAGTGGAACAGTGGGCGTCCGCTGCAGGCTCGCAAGCGGTGCTGCTGCAATCGCTGCGCGGCTTCGTCGACGCTGGCAGGGTGGGGTTGCTGATTCGCGACCACGTGATGGCCGCTGCCGAACCCGTTCGGATCGTCACCTTTGCCATCGACGACTTGCTCGACTACCGCTCGCGGCGCCCGGAGATGACGTTCTCGATTAACGAGTGGACCGACTACGACGAGCCCTATCTCGCGATCGACATGGTGCGCGACGTCGAGGATCGGCCCTTCTTGATGCTCCACGGCAGCGAACCAGACATCCGTTGGGAAGCATTCATCGCGTCGGTCCGCGACGCCGTCAAGCGCCTAGGGGTGGGGCTGACGGTCGGAGCACACGGTATCCCCATGGGTGTGCCGCACACCAAGCCGATCGGGTCCACGACGCACGGAACTCGTCAAGACCTGTTGCCCGACTCTCCTGGCGTGTTTGGGACTGTCACGGTTCCTGGTTCCGCTCAAAACCTGTTGGAGTACCGCTTTGGACAGTGGGGGCTCGACGCCGTCAACGTCGCCGTGCATGTGCCGTACTACCTGGCACAGTCCTCCTTGCCGCAAGCGGCTCAGCATGCCCTGACCCAGGTGGAAGGGCTCACGGGCCTGTCCCTTGAGCCGTCCCGGCTGGACGACGACGCCCAAGTGGCGACCGGCGAAATCGTGCGCCAGATGGCGGAATCCGAAGAGGTCCAAGCCCTGGTAGAGACCCTCGAGACGCAGTACGAAGCGCTCGAAGCGGCCCGCAGGGATGGCATCGAGGTCGACGGGCCGTTGCCCACCGCAGACGAGCTCGGGGCCGAGTTTGAAAGATTTCTTGCCCAACAACGCCGAGATTTCCCCCCGAATGACTAATTCGTGGCATGCTTAGCGTGGTTGCGATTACGTAGTGTGCACGACCTGCCTCTTAGGGGGCACGGGACAAGGCATTGCGGCGACGAGCAGGGCAAAGCGCCCCGCTTCCCGTCCCGGGCATCTCTAGGCAAGGAATTACAGGCATGGCACAAGGTTCCGTTAAGTGGTTCAACGCGGAAAAGGGCTACGGCTTCATCGCGCAGGATGGCGGAGGCGCTGACGTCTTCGTTCACTACTCTGCGATCGTCACCGATGGCTTCAAGTCCCTCAACGAGGCGCAGCGCGTCGAGTTCGAGGTGACGCAGGGTCCGAAGGGCCCGCAGGCAGAGCAGGTTCGCGCCCTCTAAGGGTGTCGCATCGCGACGAGCCGCCGTTCCCGTCAAGGGGGCGGCGGCTTTGTCATGTCCTGACGCGGTGAGAGTGCGGGAACACAGCGTGGGAGGCTAGTCGTTACGTAGACACGCAGGTTGTACGCGGTGGGGTAGGCGTCCGCTGCGTTCGGAATTACACTAGGAGTAACGACGAGGGTCGAGGGAGGTCATGATGCCGCTGTCGGAGTACGAGCAGCGAGTGCTCGATCAACTTGAGCGCGACCTCGGTGCCGACCCCAAATTGGGGCGCACGATGGCGCGTGCGCCTCACCAGCGCGGTCGCATTGTCGCGGGTGCCCTCGGCGTGATAGCAGGCCTCGGAGTGGTGCTCGTGGGCGCGGTGGCTCAAATCGTGCCGGTCGGCATCGCAGGTTTTGCCCTGATGATTGCGGCAGCGATGTGGGCGATCTTCACCCCCCGCCGCCAGCCGGCCTCCGCGAAGCCTCGCGGCGTCGCAGGTCAGGCGGGCAAGAAGCGTGCGGCAAAGGAGCCGTTCATGCGTCGAGTCGAGGAGCGCCTGGCGCGCCGACGCGAGAGCGGCGACCTGTAGCGTTCCCGTCTTTTGAGGCGGCAACTTCGTCGGCGACGATACGGGCATCCTCCGAGAGACTCTCGATGGAGGCCGTAGCCCCATGGGGCGCATAGCGGTGGTCGGACACCGCAACGACCAGACGCGAGAAGGCGTGATCGGCGTTCGATGACAGGAACACCTCCTCTTTGAGGAGGTTCGCGCGCAGGTGTGCTTCGCTCTCGTGCGGCGTCATAGTGTTCGGCCATGCGAGCCCTTGCGGCAGTCGCGCAAGGAGCCAGGCCCAGACACGTTCGGGGTCATCGACCCGTTCGGCACTGACTCGCCTCGAACGGAGTAGTTGCCATGCGACGACGGCGCTCAGGATCACTGCTGCGACCGCGAGCCACAACCACCAGGCAGGGGCGGAGGACTCGTCCGGTTCAGCGCCCGCGCCCGGAGTGTCGACGGGCTCAGGGGCCGAGCTGGGAGCAGTTGTTGGCAGCCCGCCAGGGATGGGGAACTCGTCAATGGTGTTGAGCGGATTCGCTCCGGCGGGGTCCGCATAGGCGGGTCGCGCGCCTGTCTGAACGGCGGGAGTCGGCTCGAACCGCACCCAGCCGGCTCCCGCAAAATACAACTCAGGCCACGCGTGCGCATTGGCGCCGGTAATGATCGACTCGCCGTCGGCGCCGCGCTCGCCTGGCAAGAAGCCGATGGCGAGGCGGGCGGGGATGTCCAAGGTGCGGGCCATGATCACCATGGCAGAGGCGAACTGGACGCAATACCCCGATCGATCCTCCAAAAAGCGGGAGATGGAGTCGTCTCCAGAAGGGAGCACTGAGGTGTCGTAGGTGAAGTCCTGGGTGTTCCTAAAGAACTCCTGGAGCGCAAGAGCCTTGTCGTAGCGTGTGGAGGCTCCGCCCACGACCTCAAGGGCCGCCTCACGGACGCCTTCGACGTCAATGCTGTCTGCGAGCGCCAGGTGACCGGGATCGAGCTCGCTGTCTTGGCTCGATGCATCGCCGAGGCCCTTGAGACCGTCGATGGTGAAGTAGTCGAGGTCGGCCACGAACTCGTAGCCAAGGTCACGCGTCGTGGCGTTGTCTGACCTCACCTCGTCGAGTGCCGGGACGTACTGCCAGTCGTCGTTCACGATCACTGAGCGAGGGGCTGTCGGCAGCGGCAGGCTGCTCTCGGCCTGGGAGAGCACCTGAACGCTCACGCGGTCGAGTTCCGTGGTGCCCCAATTGTCGACGGGTGTCGGCCACTGGACGCCCTCGTCGAGCGGCACTCGCTGGAGCGTGTCCGCGTCAGGCCGGCTCCAGGCCGTGCCGTCAAAGTCGATCAGGCTGTACAGGCGGAAGGCGTCGGGCCGTCTTCCCTCGGTGAAGTAGACGATTTTGGGAGAGGAGCTATTCGCGGTGAGGGAGTTGCGCAGGTCGAGCGCCAGGTTGAGACGGGACGTGGTGTCGAACTGTTCGGGCGTGGCGAAGCGGGGGATCGAGCCCCATCCGTTGGCGCCGAGCGCGGTGGGAGCGACGACGGCAACAAGGGCGACGGTCGCAATCGTGGCGGAACCGGCCGCCCACGGGGAAAAGGACGTGAAGGACCCCGTGTGGCGGGTCGTCAGTGCCAAGAGGAGTACCCATGCTGCGATAGCCCCCAACAGCGCGGAGGTTGACACCCTGTGTTGAAGCACGACGGCTGGCATCCACGGTGCGAGCAACACGAGGCCTGCAAGCGCGGCGGAGCGCCAGGACACCGCCAGGTGTTCGGCGAGGAGGAACGCCGCGAAGATGCCGACCATGAACAGTGCCACGAGAGGCCGTGTCATCTCCGCTGGCGCCACCGTCGTTGCCGCCTCGTGGACGCCGTCGCCCACCGTTGTCGCAAGGTTCCGCAGCGCCGACGGCGTGGGCAGGAGCCGGGGGTTGCCAACGTCGTCTCTCGCGAAAGTTGGCATGCTGACCAAGAGCGCGACTGTGGCCCCCACGAGCGTCGGCAAGAAGCGCGACCGTGAGATTAGTCTGGTCACGACGATCAGGACAGCGACGATGCTCACGAGGCCGACGACCGTGGGGAACCACGAACCCCACGTCACCATCGTTGAGAAACCGTTGAGTCCGAGCAAGATCCCGATGGCGACGACGGGCGTGGCGTACCACGGCGACCTGGCGGCGGTCGCGCGGGGGGTCATGCGATGTCTCCGGCAGTCAGGAGCGTGCTCCACACGGCGTCGATGTCGGAGCGCGAGTGGGCCGTCGTTGCGCGCCAACCTGCGCGCCGAAGCGAGGCGGCCGTCTCTTGGGCAGCCTCATCGTCGTCGCTGTCGCCGCGCACGATCGCCCAGGCTCGACCCGCGTCGCCAAGCGGTACGAGAGCCTCGAGGCACTCGGCGTTCAGCGGTTCGAAGACCCCGACGATGACCTCGCCGTTGGTGACGCCCTCAGACGTGCGCCTGATGGCAGCAAGCAACCACGCAGTCCCCATGGCCGCTGATGGCGGTCTGGTGAGATCAACCGTCTTGTTGAGCAGGTCAGAGCGCCCGCTCTGGGGGTGTTCTCTGCCGATGTGGTTGATGTGCTCCGGGCCAAGCGGACCGCCAAAGAAGCGCACGGGGTGCCCAGAATCGAGCACAGACAGGCCGATGGAGGCCGCCGCAGAGATGGACCATTCTAGCGCAGCGGACTCGCGCGGAAGGTCCAGGAGCACCGTTGCCGGACGCTTGCCGGCGCGCTCGTCTGACCTGACGAGCATGGTGCCTTTGCGGGCGCTCGACGGCCAGTGGACGCGCCTCATATCGTCGCCTTCGCGGTAGTCGCGAAGAGCTGCGTCGTCAGGTGACGGACTGCGCGCACCGAGCACGACTCTGTCGGCCTGGCCCATGAGGACGCCTGCGGTCGCCGTCAGGTCGACGACGAAGGGCCAGACGGGGATGAGCTCCTCGCCGCCGACCGAGGTATCTGCATGCATCATCCCGAGCGGGTCGGCCGAGTGAATCAACGCTGGTCCGAGCGGCCACCGGCCCCGGCGAGAAGGCAGGAGTGAGTAGGTCAAGGAGAAGGATTCGGAGGTGCGGCTCACCGTGGCCTTGGTGCTCAGGCCGCCGGTGAGTTCCGCGGCCGCTTGCTCCCGAATATCTAGCGACTCCGCAAGTGCACGCCTCAGGGCTCCGCCCCTTCGGCCGGCGGTGGAACTGATCGTGACGGTGACTCGTCCTGGCACGCCGACCGTCAGCGGATGTGGCACGACCTCGCGGCGGGCGAAAGGAAATCTGCTCAAGAACCCGTTGATCGAGAGCAACAGCCACAAACCGCCAACGGCCACCGAAGCGACCATCGTCACCCCGACGTACACGAGGGGCGGAGTGGCGAGTCCCACGCCGAGCCCGCCGACCACGACGCCCGCCGCGGCGAGGCCGATGCCTCGCGGTGTGAGGACGGTGTCGGACGAGGGCCGCGGTGCCATGACTAGACCGCAGTCACGCGGGTTCCGGGGAACACTGCCTGCTCACGCCGGGGAGGAAGGTCGCGGGCCTCGGTGGGCACCGCAGTGCGCGCCACGACTTCGCTGAGGATCTTCGCGGGAGTGCGCCCTGCGAGCCGCGCCTCGGTGCTCGGAATGAGCCTGTGGGCGAGGACAGAGACCACGAGCGCCTTGACGTCGTCAGGCAACACGTGGTTGCGACCGGCCATCGCCGCCCGGGCCTTGCACGCGGCGAGCAGCTGTAGCGCCGCTCGGGGTGAGGCTCCGAGCCGCAAGCTGGAATCGTTGCGCGTTGCTGACACAAGGTCGACGATGTATTGCTTGATCGCCGGTGCGGCGTAGATCTTGCGCGCGACCGCAATCAGGCGTGCGAGGGTCTCGGTGTCGGTCACCGGTCGGACCTGTGTCAGCGGGTCGACGCCATCGTGGCTGTCGAGCATCACCATCTCATCGCGTGCGGATGGGTATCCGATCGACACTTGCGCCATGAAGCGGTCGCGCTGGGCCTCTGGCAACGGGTAGGTGCCCTCCATCTCGATCGGGTTCTGGGTCGCGACCACGACGAAGGGGCGGGGCAGGGCGCGCGTCTGCCCGTCGACCGTGACGGCGCGCTCTTGCATGGACTCGAGCAGCGCGGCCTGAGTCTTGGGGCTCGCCCTGTTGATCTCGTCGGCGATCACCACGTTGGCAAAGATCGGGCCTGGGCGAAACTCGAAGCGGTGGTCGTCGGAACGGAAGATGCTCACGCCCGTGACATCTGACGGCAAGAGGTCCGGAGTGAATTGCAGCCTGCCGACGCTGCAGTCCAGGCTCAGCGCGAGCGCCCGCGCGAGGGTCGTCTTTCCGACGCCAGGCACGTCTTCCATGAGCAAGTGACCCTCGGCGAGAACCACCGCCAGCGTCGCGGTGACCGCCTGATCGAGTCCCGACAGCACCGTACCGATCGACTGGCGCATGCGGGTGGTGACCTCGGCGACTTCGGCGAGTTCGGCCTCGGTGGGCAGGGACTGGCTCATGAACGCTCCTTTGGTGTCTCCCATGAGCCTAAACGAAGATGTTTGAAGAATGTCCCTCCACCGCGTGTCGACGTGTCTACCTGCCTAAACGTTGCGTCTGGATGAGAAATTCGCCACATCCATCAGAATTGTGGAGAGAAGTGGAGTAATGTGGGGCGAACTGGCGAGTCGTGGCGCGAGGAGGTGAGCCGTGGTGTCGGAATTGACGCACGGCCTGGGACCTACAGGGGTCTTCCTTGGCACGTTCACGCCTCGACTCGATGACAAGGGCCGGCTGATCCTTCCCTCGAAGTTCAGGGGAAGGCTTGCGTCCGGCCTCGTGGCCACTCGTGGCCTCGACCGTTGCGTCTTCTTGTTCCCCGTCGACGAGTTCATGCAGGTTCACGACCGCCTGCGCAAGGCTCCGCTCGAGAACAAGCAGGCGCGCGACTACTTGCGCAACTTCCTGGGCCATGCCCAGGACGACGTGCCAGACAAGCAAGGGCGCATCTTGCTCAGCGCGCCTTTGCGGGAGTATGCCGCGCTCAATAGGGACGTGGCGGTGGTGGGCATGGGATCGCGTGTCGAAGTGTGGGACGCGGCCACGTGGGAGAACTACCTCGCAGAGGGCGAGGAGGCGTACTCGGCAACGGCCGAGTCGCTGCTGAACGACATGTAGCGCCGCGTCGTGAGGCCTCCTCCCGAAACGCTCTGACGGACTTCCCCCCGTCAGAGGTTCGGAGGGAGACCCCAGGACGCGGCATCGAGACGGTATCGGGACGGGAAAGGGCACATGGGTACAGCGAGCTTCCGGCACACGCCGGTCTTGCTCGACCGTTGCGTCGAGCTGCTGTCACCCGCCCTCGAACAACCAGGCGCGGTCGCGATCGACGCGACGCTCGGCATGGGCGGCCACACCGAGGCGCTGCTGGCGACGAACCCCCAAGCCCGCGTCGTCGGCATCGACCGCGACGCCCAGGCGATTGGCCTCGCGAGCGAGCGTCTGAGCGCCGCAGGCGATCGTTTCTTCGCGCACCACGCGACGTATGACGACATCGCGGGCGCTTTGGCGCTGACGGGTGCGACACGTGCGGACGCGATCCTTTTCGACCTCGGCGTCAGCTCCCTGCAAATCGACGAGGCCGACCGAGGCTTCTCCTACGCTCAAGACGCGCCTCTCGACATGCGCATGAATCGCGAAGACCCCGTGACGGCAGCCTCACTCCTGGCAACCGCGAGCGAGGACGAACTCACGCGCATCTTGCACGTGTACGGCGAGGAAAGGTTCGCCCGCAAGATCGCGCGTTCCATCGTGCGCAGGCGCGAGAGCGACCCCATCGAGCGCTCCGAGCAACTCGTCGACCTGGTGCGTGCCTGCATCCCCGCCGCGACGCGCACACCTGGCAGCAACCCAGCCAAGCGCACCTTCCAAGCGTTGCGCATCGCCGTGAACAGCGAGCTTGACGTGCTCGAAAGCGCCCTCACGGCCGCGATTGACGCCGTCAGGGTCGGCGGCCGCATCGTGGTGTTGAGCTATCACTCCCTGGAAGACCGCATCGTCAAGCACGCCTTCGCTGCCGGCACCGAGATCACCGCTCCGCCTGGCATGCCAGTCGTTCCTGACGAGGCGCAGCCGTACCTTCGGCTGCTCACGAGAGGAGCGGAGAAGGCCACCGAGTCGGAGATCGACGTCAACTCGCGCGCCAAGCCGGTGCGCCTGCGTGCGGTCGAACGCACGAGGGCGACACCCAGGAGGGCCGCATGAGCGCAGCACCACTCCGGTCCCAGGCACGCCCCGCACAGGCTCCTGCGAGCACTCCGCGCGCACCGCACTTGCGCGCGGTCGCGACTCCTGACCACGCACGTAGCATCGCGCCTTTTGCCTGGCTGTGCGTCGGCATCGTCATCGCGGCGTTGTCTGCGGTGCTGGTACTGAACACGGCCATGGCAGAAGGCTCGTACGAGGCACGTGACATCCAAATCGAGATTGCACAACTGCACCAGCAGCGCGCGGCCGCCCTGATTCAACTCGAGGCAAACGCCGCGCCAGAGGCGCTCGCTCAGCGCGCCACCGACCTCGGGATGCAACCCGCAGGGCGGCTGGGATTTGTCACCCTCGAATCGGGCAAGGTGCTCGAGGCTGGCGGTCAATAGTGGCGCCTCCAGACAGCCCCAGAGGGCCGCGCCCACCGTCACCGCAGCGTCCACGTGCCACGGGCAATCGCGTGCCACGGCAGGGCACGACGCCCCGGCAGGGCGCGACCCCGCGTCCCGCTCCTCGTGACGGCGCGAGAGCTCAACGCGCGCGCCGCGCTCCAGTTCGCCCCCCAGAGCGGCGCAGTCCCTTCGCGCCGCGCGTCGGCGACCCTGGACGCAGGCAGTCCGTTCTGTCGGTCGCGTCGTTGTTGCTCCTCGGCGTCTTTGTGGCGCGACTTGTCGACGTGCAATTGATCAATGCGGCGCCGTTGGCGGAGGAGGCTCTCGCGCAACGCCTCGTCACTGCGCAAGTGGCGCCAGCGCGTGCCGACATTGTCGACCGCAACGGGGTAGTGCTCGCGACCTCCGTCGAGCGCTACAACATTTCAGTCAACCAGGTCCAGATTGCAGACTGGGAGCGCAAGGAACAGGGAAAGGTTCTCGCGGAGGGGCCGCTCGATGCTGCCCGCATTCTCGCGCCGATCCTGAACCTGAACGAGTCCGAACTCGCGGCCGATCTGGTGGGAGACAAGACGTTCGTGTACCTCGCGAAGGGCGTCACCGCCGAGGAACTGGCCTTGGTGAGGGCCGAGCGCATCTCCGGCATCACGTGGGAGGCGACGCCAGAGCGGCTTTACCCGAACGGCGATATCGCTGGGAACGTCATTGGCTTTATGGCCGAGGACGGGGAGAACCTGAACGCCGTCGGCATGGCAGGCGCGGAGTTGCTGTACGAGCAAGAACTGACCGGCACGGCAGGTTCCCAAACCTACGAGCGCAGCCGCTACGGCACCATGATTCCCACGGGCCTGCACAGCGAGACACCCGCCGTCGACGGCTCCACGGTCGTCCTGACGATCGATCGCGACATCCAGTACTACACGCAGGAAGTGCTCGACCAAGCGCTCGCCGAGACGGGCTCGCGCGCGGGCACAGTGGTCGTCATGGATAGTCGCACGGGCGAGATTCTCGCGCTTGCAGACTCGGGTTCGGTGGACCCGAATGACCCGGGCGCCACGCCGTCGAACCAGCGCGGCTCACGCGCCGTCTCCGACGTGTTTGAGCCAGGGTCGACCGCCAAGACCATCACCATGGCGGCCGCGCTGGAGGAGGGCGTTGCGACGCCCACATCGCAATTTGTCGCGCCCTACGCTTACGAAACCGAATATCGCGTGTTTCGCGACTCGCACGAGCACCCTGACCTGAAGTTGACGCTCGCGGGGATCCTGGTGAACTCCTCCAACACGGGAACCATCCAAGTGGGTCAGCAGATGAGCGATGAGACCCGGTACGAGTACATGAGGGCCTTCGGCCTCGGCGAGCCCACCAACCTTGGCCTGCCCAACGAATCGGCGGGACTGCTCGGCGAATGGGACGACTGGGACGGCATCACCAGGTACGCCACGATGTACGGACAGGGCGTTGCTGTGACAGCGGTCCAGACGGCACAGGTCTATGGCGTCATTGCCAACGACGGCATGCGAGTATCGCCCACGATCGTCAAGGGATTCGAGAGCGCAGACGGCGCCTTCACCGAGCGCGACAACGCCGAGCCGGTCCGGGTGGTCTCAGAGTCAACGGCCGACGCGATCATGGGAATGCTCGTTGAAGTCACCGAGTCAGGTACCGCGCCCAAGGCAAGAATCGACGGCTACCTGGTCGCTGGCAAGACCGGAACGGCGCAGGCTCCAGACGAGTCGGGGGCGCTCAACAACATCGTCGCCTCATTCGTCGGTATTGCGCCGGCAGATGACCCTAGGATCGTGGTCTCGGTCGTGTTGTACGACCCGGCGTCGTCGATCTGGGGAGGAGAAACGGCGGCTCCTGTGTTCAAGGACGTGGCAACCTTTGCGTTGCAGACGTTGCGCGTGCCGCCGACCAAAGGCGATGTGACGCGCTACCCGATCACCTGGGAGTGACATGACTATGGCATTGCGGCCAACGCACGTGCCTCCGGTGAGCCTCGACGTCGTTGCCGACAGGGCTCGAGCCGTTCGCGTAGATGGTCCGGCCGCAGTGGCGTTGACGGGCGCGACGGTCGACTCGCGCGAGGTGCGCGAAGGCGACCTGTTCGGCGCTTTCCCTGGCTTCGCCACTCATGGCGCACGCTTCGCGGCCGACGCTCAGGAGGCTGGCGCCTCCGCCATTCTCACCGACGAGGAAGGCGTGGCCGTCGCCAGGGCGGCGGGAGTGTCGATTCCGATCGTTGTTGCCGATGCGCCCCGGCGAGCGATGGCACTCGCCTCCTGCGCGATCTACTCCGACCCCTCACGCCGATTGCCGGTGATCGGAATCACCGGCACGAACGGCAAGACCACCACCTCGTTCCTCATCGAGGGTGCGCTGGCGCGTGCCTACGAGCACACGGCCCTGCTCGGAACCATCGAGGCGCGCATTGCCGACGAGCACCGCCTGTCGGAGCGTACGACCGTCGAGGCTCCTGCGCTCCAGGCGTTGCTCGCTCGCGCACTCGAGAAGGGCGTCGGCGCCGTGGTGACCGAGGCGAGTTCTCAGGCGATCGACCTTGAGCGCGTCACCGGCACGCGGTTTGCCGTCGCCGTGTTCACCAATCTCAGCTATGAACACATGGACTACCACCACACCATGGAGGAGTACTTCGCGGTAAAGCGGCGCCTGTTCACGCCTGAACTCAGCGAGCGTGCAGTAGTGCTGGTTGATGATGAGTGGGGCCGCAGGCTGGCCGCCGAGGCGAGCGTGCCCGTGACCACTGTGGCGACGAGGCCCGGCTCACCAGACGCCGACTGGGTGGTCACGGGGGAGCGGCTCGCTGCCTCTGGCGGCATGGAGTTCGACTTGCGGGGGCCTAACGGTGCCTCCCACGTCGCGACGGTGGCGCTTCCAGGCCACATCAATGTGTCCAATGCCGCCGCCGCCATCGTGGCTTCCCACGTGATCGGCGTGCCGGTTGAGGCGGCCATCGAGGGAGTCGCCCACGCGCGTCAGGTGCCCGGGCGCACCGAGGTGGTCACTCAGCGCACCGCTACCACGCCCTTGATCGTCGTCGACTACGCACACACACCCGACGGCGTTGCTGCTGTGCTCGACGCCATGCGGGGGGTCACCCCAGGGAGGCTTTTCGTCGTGTTCGGCTGCGACGGACTGCGCGACGACTCCAAGCGCCCGGGGCTTGGGCGCGCGGCCGCCACCCACTCCGACGTCGTCATCGTGACCGACGAGAACCCCAAGACTGAGCCGCCAGAGTTCATCCGTTCGCGCCTGATGGAGGGCGTGGTCGAGGTACGCCCGCGTTTGGAAAACGTGCTCGAGGTCGCGCCGCGCTCGGAGGCTGTCCTGACCGCGATGCGCATGGCGGGACCAGCCGACACCATCATCACCACAGGCAAGGGCCACGAGACAACGCAAGAGATCGACGGCGTGCATTACCCGTATACGGATAGGGCTGTCGTCTTGGAGGAATTGGCGTCGCGAGGGGCCGCGTCGTGAGGCCTGTCACCGCCCAGTGGGTGGCCAACGCTGTGGGCGGAGAGCTCGCGGCAGACGTCGAGGCCGTCGTCTCCTCCGTGGTGAAGGACTCGCGAGAGGTGCGTCCAGGCTCTCTCTACGTCGCCTTCGTGGGAGAGCACGTCGACGGCCACGACTTCGCGCACCAAGCGCTCGAGGCTGGCGCGACCGTATGTCTGGTGTCGCAGCCCGTCGACGCGCCACACATCCTGGTTCCCGATGTCACCGCCGCGATCGGGGCGCTCGCTGCCGCCTATCTCGCGCTGCTGCGCACGGAGGGCGACATCACCGTGGTGGGCATTACCGGATCGAACGGCAAGACAACCACGAAGGACCTACTTGCGCAAACGTTGCCCCAGGTCGTCGCGCCGGTAGGCAGTTTCAACAACGAGATAGGGCTGCCGCTCACGGTATTGAGCGCTGGCCCCGACACGCGCTACCTCGTTCTGGAGATGGGTGCATCAGCCCCCGGCGACATCGCCTACCTGACTCGCATCGCGCCGCTCGACATGGCGGTCGTGCTCATGGTGGGTAGCGCGCATTCCGCGGGCTATGGCTCGAGGGCAGGGCTCGCCGCAGAGAAGGCGACGATCCTTGATGGCGTCGTCCCCGGCGGCGTCGGAATCATCAACGCAGACGATCCCTACGTTGCTGAGATGACCGGGAAGGCGCCGAGGACCGTCACGTTTGGCTTCGGATCAGCCGACGTCGTCGGCGAGCACAGGGGGGTGGAGGCTGGGCGCGCAACCTTCACAGTCGAAGGGCATCCGGTTCGCCTGCGCATCCTCGGCGACCACCACGCCATCAATGCGCTCGCGGCCATCGCCGTCGCGCGGGAGTGCGGACTCAGCACCTCCGAAGCGGCCACGGCCGTGAGCGCCGCCAAGCCCGCCAGCCCACACCGCATGGCGCTCACCGAGCGGTCCGACGGTGTGCGGATCCTGGACGACGCCTACAACGCCTCGCCCGAGTCGATGCGAGCCGCCTTCAGGGCCTTGCGCGCCGTTGCCGAGGGCGGAAGGACATGGGCGATCATCGGCGAAATGCTTGAGATGGGCGACGCGTCCATCCAGGCCCACGACGACCTCGGGATCGATGCGGTGCGGCTCGGCATCTCGCACCTGGTGGTCGTCGGCGCTGGTGCCCGCCCGGCGTACGTCTCAGCCGTCCGCGAGGGCTCGTGGGGGGACGAGGCCGCGTTCGTCGCTACCATTGACGAGGCCCTTGCACTCGTGAGGGATCGCGTGACGGCCGGTGACACTGTGCTCGTGAAGGGCTCACACGGAACCGGGCTGTGGCGTCTTGCTGAAGAACTGACCAGGGAGACTTCATGAGGGCCGTAGTCCTTGCGGCGGCGATCGCCTTGGTGATCTCTCTCTTGGGAACGCCATGGGTGATTCGATACCTCACTCGCAAGCAGTTCGGCCAGTTCATCAGGCACGACGGTCCCGCCTCCCACCACACCAAGCGTGGCACTCCCACCATGGGCGGCGTCGTCATCATTGCTGCGACGCTCGTCGGCTGGCTGGGCGGCAATCTGATCACGTCACACACGCCGAGCGTGTCGTCGGTGCTGGTCGTGTTCCTGATGGTGGGTCTCGGCCTCGTCGGCTTCCTCGATGACGGCATCAAAATCTCAAGGGAACGCTCGCTCGGGCTGAACGCCCGCTGGAAGATCCTGCTGCAGGCACTCATCGGCATCATCTTCTCCGTGCTCGTACTCCAGTTCCCCGACGACCAGGGCGTGTACCCGGCGTCGACAGCGATCTCGTTCTTGCGCGACACCGCGCTCGACTTCGCCGTCTTTGGCCCTGCGATCGGCATCATCGGATTTGTGGTGTGGTCGAACTTCCTCATCACGGCGTGGTCAAACGCAGTCAACTTGACCGATGGTCTCGATGGACTCGCTACCGGTGCCGCCCTCATCTTCTTTGGCGCCTACGTGCTCGTGGGAATCTGGCAGTTCAATCAGCTGTGCGGGGTCAACAATGCCGATGCCGCGACCTGCTACGCCGTGCGAGACCCCCGCGACATTGCCATCCTGGCCGCGGCGTTGGCTGGTGCTTGTCTGGGCTTCCTGTGGTGGAACGCTTCGCCAGCGAAGATCTTCATGGGCGACACGGGTTCGTTGGCGCTTGGCGGCGCGATCGCCGGCATGACCATCGTGACGCGCACCGAGGTGCTCGGCGGGATCATCGGCGGACTGTTCGTCATCATCGTGCTCAGCTCTGTGCTGCAAATCGGATTCTTCAAGCTTTCTGGTGGCAAGCGCATCTTCAAGATGGCTCCTCTCCATCACCACTTCGAGTTGCTCGGGTGGGGTGAGGTGACGATTGTGACGAGGTTCTGGATCATCGCCGGTCTATTCACCGGTGCGGGCATGGGCGTCTTCTATGCCGAATGGGTCGCGAACCTTGGACCAGGCGGCTGATGGCAGCCCCCGACGTACCGCAGGCGCCTGACGGCGGCGCTCACCTGGCAGGCGCCACCGTGCTTGTGCTGGGCATGGGAGTGGCGGGCCGCTCCGCAACTGCGGCGTTGAAGGATTTGGGCGCGGTGTGCGTAAGCGTCGACGCGAACGGCGCCGCCGACCACGAGAGTGTTGAGGGCCTCGACCTGGGAGCCTTTGACGTGGTGGTCGCTTCCGCAGCCTTCTCGCCGAGTTCGGATGCGATCAGCGCATGTCTCGCCGCTGGCCTCGAGGTGTGGTCGGAGATGGAGTTCGCGTGGCGGGTGCGCTCCAATGATGCTCCGTGGGTACTCGTGACGGGCACCAACGGCAAGACGACGACGACGCAGATGGTCGCGGCCATGGCCGCGGCGGCGGGCGTTGACGTGAAGGCCTGCGGCAACATGGGCGTCTCGGTGATCGACGCCGCACGGGAGGGGCACGCGTTGCTCGCTGTCGAGATCGCAAGCCTTCAGTTGCACTTCACTCACACGGTGTCGCCAGCGGCCGCCGTGTGCCTCAATGCCGACACCGACCACCTCGACTGGCACGGCTCTGTCGAGGCGTATCGCGCCGACAAGGCGAGGGTCTACCGCGGCGTCAGAGTTGCTGCCGTCTACCCAGCTCACGATCGCATGGTGGAGGCCATGGTCGAGGACGCCGACGTGGTGGAAGGCTGTCGCGCGATCGGCGTCACCGCTGGCTCGCCTGCGGTATCGCAGCTTGGCGTCGTCGACGGCTACTTGGTCGACAGGGCGTTCACGCCGCAGCGGCGCACAGAAGCCCTCGAGTTGGGACACGTGGACGACCTCGCCCACCTCGTTGCGGGAGACGTGCCGACGTACGTGGTGACGAACGCGCTGAGCGCCGCCGCCCTGGCACGCGCCGTGGACGTTCCACGCGAGGCGATCAGGGACGGGCTGCGGGGCTTCGCCCTGGACAGCCATCGCACGGCGTTTGTCGCGACGATCGACACGGTCGCCTACGTCGATGACTCGAAGGCGACCAACGCGCATGCAGCGCTTGCAGCCTTCGGAGGGAAGAAGCTTTCCTCGGTGGTGTGGATCGCTGGGGGCCTGGCCAAGGGCCAGGACTTCGACGCCTTGGTCGGTCAGGTGCGTGACCGGTTGAGGGCAGTGGTGCTCATCGGTGTCGATCCGGAACCGCTTGCCACCGCCCTGGCCGAACACGCCGCCGATATCCCTGTGAAGCGCATCGGCCCGGGTGACACTGTGATGCGTGACGCCGTCGCCGCGGCACGCGGCTTTGCGCAGCAAGGCGACACCGTGCTCTTGTCGCCAGCATGCGCATCCATGGATCAATTCCGCAGCTACGCGGACAGAGGAGAAGCCTTCACTGAGGAAGTGAGGGCCTTGCAGGGAGGATGACGTGACGACTGAGCGCGTTCGTCCGACCAATACCTGGAACTCTCCTGCGACGACCTACTACCTCTTGGCCGCGGCCACCGCGATCCTCTTGCTCGTCGGCCTGGCCGTCGTGTTGTCGTCGTCCTCGGTGTTCTCGATTAGGCAAGAGGGTGGCAACCCCTGGACGTTGTTCCTCATCCAAGTCGCGGCCCTTGCCGTCGGCCTCGCCGCGCTCGCCATTGGCTCAAGACAAAGCGTCACGTGGTGGAAGCGCATGACCCCGATCATCCTGACAGGCGCCGTGGTGCTGCTGCTCGTCGTGATTCTGGCTGGCGAGTCGACGGGAGGAAACCGCAACTGGGTGCGCGTTGGCTCCGTCACTCTGCAGCCCTCGGAGATCGCCAAACTGGGCCTCGCCTTGTACCTCGGCATGGTCTTGGCGACGTTCCGTCATGAATTGACGACCTTGAGAAGGATCCTCGTCCCCGGCGGGATCGCCTCGGGGATCGTGCTCGTGCTGATCCTCGCTGGCCGAGACTTGGGCACCGCTGTGGTGGTGTGTCTCGTGATTTCGGCCGCGTATTGGGTCGCGGGCCTGCCGGTGAGGTTCTTCGCCCTGGGGGCCGCGGCGCTCGTGGCGGGGGGACTGGCCCTCATCGCTGATGGCACCACGCGTTCGGCCCGTATCAATGTGTGGCTTGACCCATCGACGTGCGATGTCCAGGACAACTGCCTGCAGACCACCCACGGCACGTGGGCGCTCGCTTCCGGCGGCTTGTGGGGCCTCGGGCCGGGGATGAGCAGGGAGAAGTGGGGATACCTGCCGGCTGCCGACAACGACTTCATCTTCGCCATCCTTGGCGAGGAGTTCGGCCTGATCGGAACGCTTCTCGTCTTGGTGGCGCTGGCGATGATCGTCATCGCGGTCAGCCGCATCGTCCGCCGCCACCGCGACCCCTTTGCGCAAATTTCCGCCGCGGCCATCGGTGCGTGGGTCGTGGGCCAGGCCTTCATCAATATCGCGGTCGTGCTCGAGTTGCTTCCCGTGACGGGCGTGCCTCTTCCGCTCGTGTCCTCCGGCGGATCGTCTCTCGTGATGTCCCTGACAGGACTTGGCGTGCTGATGGCCTTCGCGCGCAGCGAGCCCGGCGCCCCAGAGGCCTTTAGGGCGCGACCGTCCGTCATGCGCCGGTCGATGGCCGTACTCTCGGGAGGCCGCCGTGGCTAGAGTCTTGCTCGCCGGCGGCGGTACCGCCGGGCACGTGAACCCCTTGCTCGCCACCGCTGACGCGCTCCTGGCCAGGGGCCACGACGTCGCGGCGCTTGGCACGGAGCGAGGTCTCGAGGCTCAACTCGTCCCCGACGCTGGCATCGATCTGCATGTGGTGCCGCGCGTGCCTCTGCCACGCCGTCCCTCGCTCGACCTGGTCCGCTTGCCGCTGCGGCTTCGCACGGCGGTGCAGGCGGCTGGCCGCGCCATCGATGCCATCGAGGCCGATGCCGTGGTGGGCTTTGGCGGCTACGTGTCGACTCCTGCGTATCTCGCCGCACGCAAGAGACGCGTGCCCGTCGTCGTCCACGAAGGCAACGCACGACCCGGCCTAGCCAACCGGCTCGGAGCGCGTTCGGCGGCTGCAGTGGCTGTCACTTTCGACGGCACGCCTCTCAAAGGGGCAGTGGTGACGGGATTGCCCTTGCGGCCCTCGATCACGGCGCTGGCACAACAGTTGCGCAATCCCGCCGTTGCCGAACGCCTGCGGGGTGAGGCACGTGCCGAGTGGGGGTGGGCACCTGACGCCCCGACGCTGCTCATCACCGGTGGCTCCACGGGTGCCGCAAGTCTCAATGCCGTCACCGCTGAAGTCGTGGAAAGGCTCGTTCAGCACGGCATTCACGTCCTGCACTTGACCGGCAAGGGAAAGTCGGATGGTGCAGAGCGGGCACACGGCGACTTGCCTGCCCGCCATCGGGGAATGTACGTGGTGAGGGAGTACGTCACCAACATGGAGACCGCCTTTGCAGCGGCCGACGCGGTGGTGTGCCGGGCGGGGGCTGGAATGGTGTGCGAGGTCTCGGCCTTGGGCCTTCCGGCCGTGTACGTGCCGCTGCCGCACGGCAATGGCGAGCAGGCACTCAACGCCAAGGGGGCAGTCGATGCGGGCGCCGCGAACATCGTCAGGGATAGTGAATTGACGGCCGCAGCGCTCGAGATTCTCGCAGAACCGCTCGTGCTCGACCCGCGGTCACGAGACGCGGCCCGCAAAGCGGCCGCCTCGATTGGGATCGTCGATGGCGCCGATCGACTCGCCAAGATCATTGAGCGGGTGGCTGGCGCATGAGGTTCCACTTCATTGGCGTCGGCGGTTCCGGGATGTCGGCCGTGGCGCGCCTCGTTGCCGCCAAGGGAGTCGACGTCACGGGAAGCGACAAGGGTCGCAGCGCGTACTTCGCTGCTCTCGAGGCAGCGGGAGCTGATGTCAGAGTGGGGCACGACGCGAATGCCGTCGCTGGCGCCGACGTGGTGGTGATCTCGACGGCGGTCCGCGAGACCAACGAGGAACTCGCCAGGGCGCGTGAACTGGGGATCGACGTGTGGCACCGGTCGGAGGCCCTCGCGTGGGCACTTGAGGGCCGGCGGCTGATCGCCGTGGCGGGCTCTCACGGCAAGACCACCACCTCCGCGCTGACTGCGCACATCCTGCACGCATGTGGAGTCGACGCCAGCTACGCCGTCGGCGCGCGCGTCTTTGGGGTCGAGGGTGCGGTCGCTGGGGGGTACGGCGGGACCGCCGACCTCGCAGTAGTGGAGGCCGACGAGTCCGACGGTTCCTTTCTGAAGTACGCCACGGAGATCGCGATCCTGCTCAATGTGGAGCCGGACCACCTCGACTTTTATGGCTCCTTTGAGGCGGTGGAATCGGCCTTCGTGAAGTTCGCCGCTGCCGCTCGTGTGCTCGTTGCATGCGTCGATGATCCCGGCGCCGCACGCGTGGCCGATGCCGCGGCTGCGGCTGGCGTGCGCGTCGTTCGGTACGGGGTGTCGCCGCGCCCTGCCGGCGCGGGCGCTGCCGACGTTGTCGTGGGGCCGCGCGACGTGACGTGGGCTGAGCGCACCGTCCCGCTGTCGGTTCCTATTCCAGGAGTCCATCAACGCCTCAACGCCGCGGCGGCGTGGTGCGCGGTGGTGGAGGCTGGAGTGGAGCCGGTGGTGGCTGCCGAGGCTGTCGCGTCGTTCGCTGGCACTGGCAGGCGCTTCGAGCTCCGTGGTGAGTCGCGAGGGATGCGGGTCATTGACGACTACGCGCACCACCCGACCGAGGTGGCCGCCGTGTTGGCCGCTGCACGGGCCGACGGGGCAGGTCGCCTCGTCGTGCTGTTCCAGCCTGCGCTCTTTAGCCGCACACAGGCATTGGGCGAGGAGTTTGGGCGTGCATTGTCGATCGACAATGCCGTGATCATTCTCGCGCCAGTCCACGGGGACCGAGAGGATCCGATCGAGGGGGTGACGTCGCAACTGATCGCGGACACGATCGTTGTTGGTGAGCACTCCACGGTTGAACTCGCCGCCAGCCTGGAAGACGCTGCCGCGCGCGCCGCCGCCGTCGCTCGCCCTGGCGACACCGTCATGACCGTCGGCTCGGGAACCGTCACGCAAGCAGCAGGTTGGATCCTCGACGAATGGCGCAGGTCCGATGGCTGAGCGCAGGCCACCCAGTGCCGCGCCACCGAGACGGCGCGAAGGGGCGGACGAACAGCGGCAGCAGCCCGCGCCGCGGGTGCCAGGGCGGCAACAGACGCGCAGTCCGCAACGGACGCCTGCGAAGCGCGGTCAAGCCTCGTCACGCACTGACGCCAAGGTCACCGAGGGCCGGAAGCAGCCAGCCTCGACTCAGGTGAAGACACGCGCAGCGCAACCGCCGGCGTGGCAACCGGTCAAGCAGCGCGAAAAGGTCGACACCGTGACGCACCGCATGCGCGAGCGGCTCGCCGAGCGACGTCGCACCGAACGCCGCCGGGCGACGGTGAAATGGGGCAAGTACGCGCTCGCGGCTGGCGCGGTGGCACTCGTCTTGTGGCTCTTCCTCAGTTCACCGCTGTTTTCGCTCGACCCCGCCAAGGTCGAGGTGCTCGGCGTGACGCCAGAGGTCGATGGCGCAGGAATCGACGCGGTGCTCGCTAAGTACGACGGCTCGTCACTGGCGCTGCTCAACGTGCCGCACGTCGCGGACCAGTTGCGCGACCTGGTGGGAGTGCGCGACGCGTCCGTCGAGCGGGTCTGGCCGTCCGGATTGCGCGTGACGATCACGCCTCGCCATCCGGTGGCAGCCATCGCAAGTGGCGAGCTGTTTGTGTTGCTCGACGCCGATGCGGTGAAAGTCGGCGAGGTCGACGCGGTGCCAGCAGGCTTGCCGTTGCTTGACATCCCCGTGGGCGCCGACAACGATCGCATCCTGGATGCGGTGCTCGAAGTGCTGCGCAACTTGCCTCAACCGGTGCTTGACAGGGTGGAGTCGCTCGGGGCCCAAACCGAAGACACCGTGGCCTTCACGCTAAGGGATGGTCCTCGAGTGGAGTGGGGGAGCGCTCAGGACTCCGCTTTGAAGGCTCAAGTGCTCGAGCTCATGCTGACGTCAGGGGCCGCATCTGCCGCGGGCGTGATCGACGTCTCCGCCCCCACTCTGCCGATCACTCGCCAAGACGGCTAGTTGCTTTCTGGCGCGACACGCGCGCCAATTCGGCGAACAAGGGCGCCGTCAACGTACCGTCATTGCAGATCGACTTGACATAACCATAACCCTCAAGTTGAACCTTAATGTTGAAGGGAAGGCCATGGCCGCACCGCAGAACTACATCACGGCGATTAAGGTCGTCGGCGTCGGCGGCGGCGGAGTGAACGCCGTCAACCGCATGATCGAGGTTGGCCTCAAGGGCGCCGAGTTCATCGCCATCAATACTGACGCCCAGGCACTGCTGATGTCCGACGCGGACGTGAAGCTCGACATCGGCCGCGAAATGACGCGCGGGCTCGGAGCAGGAGCGGACCCCGAGGTCGGCCGTAAGGCGGCAGAAGACCACGAGGAAGAGATCGCAGAGGCCCTGCGCGATGCCGACATGGTGTTCGTGACGGCAGGAGAAGGTGGCGGTACCGGCACCGGTGGCGCGCCCGTCGTTGCCAGGATTGCGAGGGCGCTTGGGGCGCTCACGGTTGGCGTGGTGACGCGCCCGTTCAGTTTCGAGGGCAGGCGGCGCTACGACCAGGCAGAGGCAGGCATCGAGCGTCTGCGTGATGAGGTGGACACGCTGATCGTGATCCCCAACGACAGGCTCTTGGACATCCAGGACGAGAACCTCTCGGTGCTCGGCGCTTTTGCGGCGGCCGACCAGGTGCTGCAAGGCGGCGTGCAAGGCATCACCGACCTCATCACCACCCCCGGCCTGATCAACGTGGACTTTAACGACGTGAAGTCCGTGATGAAGGGCGCAGGGACCGCACTGATGGGCGTGTCGAGCGCTCGCGGAGAGAACCGCTCGCTCGCTGCCGCGGAGGGTGCCATCGCGAGCCCGTTGCTTGAGGCCTCGATCGAGGGCGCCCACGGCGTGCTGCTGAGCATCGCTGGCGGGTCGAACCTGGGCATCAAGGAGGTCGAGACTGCTGCCAAGCTGGTGCGCGAAGCGGCCCACCCTGAGGCCAACATCATCTTCGGAACGGTGATCGACGACGCTCTCGGCGACGAGCTGCGCATCACGGTCATCGCCGCAGGCTTCGACGGAGGGGCTCCGCCTGTACGACGCCACCAAGGAGCCCTCGGTACCGTGGAAGGCGCCGCACCGACGCCATCGGCGGAAGAGCTGGAACCGGTCGATGCCCCCGTCGAAGTGGACGCAGTTCCCACGTCGCTGTCAGAGCACGAGCCGGTCAGGAGGCGTGAGCCAGAGCCTCGCACCGACGCGATTCACGTTCACCCATCCTGGTCAGACGACGACGCGCTGGATGTTCCTGAGTTCCTCAAGTAGCGATGGATGCCCGGCTTCCGGTCAGGGCGTTCTTTACCGATCGTCATGGCGGCGTCGGCGAGGCGCCCTACGACACGTTGAACCTCGCCGAACACGTGGGCGATAGCGACTCAGTCGTTGACCTCAACCGCGGCGTCGTCGAGGAACTCGCCGGCGGGCCGGTGGTCTTTCTCAGGCCGGAGCACGGCGCCAAGGTGGCACGGCTCGACGAGTCGTACCTTGACGGTCTTCACGAGCCGCCGGTCGCCGATGTCTTGCTCACGACGGTCAAGGGGCTGTCGCTCGCGACGCTCGCCGCTGATTGCGTGCCGCTGCTTGCTCACGACGCAGCCTCCGGCGCGGTGCTCGTCGCGCACATCGGCCGAGAGGGCCTGCGCAAGGGCGCGGTCGACGCGGCGGTAGCGGCGATCGTTGACCTCCGTCGCGGATGGGCGAGGCCGCAAGCGGTGACTTTCAGTCTCGGCCCGGCGATTTGCGGCAAGTGCTACGAAGTGTCGAGCGAGGTGCGCGCCGAGGTGGCACAGCGGCACCCTCTCGCCTTCTCCACGACAGGATGGAACACTCCGGCGCTTGACTTGCCGAGAGCCGTCGCTGGGCGCCTTGCCGAACTCGGCTTCGATCGGGTGGTGCGTCACCGCTATTGCACTTTCGAGGAGCGGCGACTGTTCTCCTATCGACGCGAACACGTCACGGGGCGACAGTCGGGAGTGGTCACGTGCGAGGGGGCGGCGGAGTGAGGGCCGCATACGTCCGGCGTGTCGATGCGGAGCAGCGACACCTAAACAACTTACCGTTGACAAAGCAGGAATCAGCAAGCAAGAGCGGAGCGAAACCATGAGCGCTATGCGCAAGGCGATGCAGTACTTCGGTTTCGAAGTCGCGGATCGTGACGACTACGACTACGAGTACGCCGACGAAGAACTCGCGCCCGTGACCAACCTGCACGACGTCTCCCACGTGCGTGAGCAGCACGACGCGCGTCCGCGGACGTCGACCGTGCGCCAGCAGCGCCCGCAGGCCGTCGACCACGCCGACCTACGCCGCATTCAGACCATCAAGCCGCGCTCGTACAGCGACGCGCGACTGATCGGCGAGGCGTTCCGTCAAGGCGTCCCCGTCATCATGAACTTGACGGAGATGACAGATGCTGAGGCGAAGCGACTTGTGGACTTCTCCGCAGGCTTGTCGTTCGGCTTGCACGGCAACATTGAGCGCGTGACCACCGCGGTCTTCTTGCTTTCACCCGCTCACGTCGAGATTGCCGTCGACACCGAGCCGCCGGCCCGAGACACAGGCTTCTTCAGCAACTAGCAGCGGGCGATGCCAGGCGATGCCCTGGCGCTCCGTTACCCTTGACACGTGATCTTCGCTATCGACGTTGCGCTCTTTGCGCTGCTCATGCTCATGCTGATGCTGCTTGCGAGGATTGCCTTGTCGTGGGTCTTCGTCTTTGCACGTGACTGGCGACCGCGGGGCGTTTCCGCCCTGGCGGTGGAATCCGTCTACGTTGTCACGGACCCATTGATCAAGCCGCTTCGTCGCGTGCTGCCGCCGCTCACGATTGGCATGATCCGGCTGGACGTAGCATTCTTGATTGTCTTCTTTGGCGTGATTGTGATGCGCTCGATCCTCATGCAGGTGCGGGCAGACCTCGTAGGTTAGCGACAAGGAACTCAAGTGCTTTCCGATACGTAAGGGGAGTACGTGAATATTGACCAACTGGCGGACGCTGAGCGCCGCCCTAGACGTGAGGATGGACGCGCATGGCTCTGCTCACCGCCGAAGACGTCCTGAATAAGGCATTTTCGAAGACCAAGTACCGCGAGGGCTTCGATCAGGACGAGGTTGACGACTTTCTTGACGAGGTAGCGAACTCGATCGCTGCCTTGACCGCCGAGCGTGACGAACTCCAGCAGCGCCTGGCTCAGGCGCAGGCGGGCGGCGCGGTCATTCCCGCAGCCGCGCCCGCTCCTGCGCCGGATGCCGCAGCACAGCAGTCGCGCTCCGAGACCTTCTTGCAGGCCGCGACCGACCCGAACCCGCCCTCGGCCACCACCATGCTGGCGATGGCCCAGAAGCTGCACGACGAGTACGTCCAGGCAGGCGAAGAGGCCCGTGACCGCCTGATTGACGAGGGCAAGGTCAAGGCCGAGTCGATCGTCGAGCAAGCCGAGAAGGATGCACGCTCGCGCATGGAAGACCTCGAAGGCGAACGCGCCGACCTCGAGCGCCGCATCGATGACTTGCGTCGCTTCGAACGCGATTACCGCGGACACCTGCGCAATTACCTCGAGAACCTGTTGGGCGACCTCGAGCACAATGCGTCCAAGGCGAGCGCTGGCCCAGTGGGCGCTGGCCTCGCGGGAGCCGGCTTCGGCGCGGCGGCGCAGGACGAGCCGAGCTCCGAGTCTGAGTCGATCGCCACGGCAGATGCCGAGGGCGGGTCGGAGCAGGCAGGGGAGTCAGTTTCGTCCAACCAGCCAGAGGCGCCGGTGAACGAAGACTTCACTGGCGTGGTCGACAGCGTGCCTCACGTCTCTCCCGCACCGCTCCCGCCTTTCCCGGAGGCGCCGTCACCTTTCGGCGAGCTGGCTCAGCCGCAAGGCGAGCCAAGCGCGTTTGGATCGCCTGAGCCACAGGGAGAGCCGAACCCGTTCGGAACGCCCGAACCCTCGGCTCAGGATCCCTCGCCGTTCGTTCCGGTTCAGGACTTCGAATTCCCTCCGGCCACTGGCAAGGACGACGAGTCTGGTGAAAACCAGCCCGACGCCCCTCGCTGGAACTTCTAGCAAAACACGCTTCCAGCGCCGCGTCGGCCCGCAAGGTCCGGCGCGGCGCTTTGCCTTCCCCCCGCAGTGCGACTACTCTCACTGCGTTACCCAAGTGAGGACCTCATGACAAGCACCGAAGTTCCCATCGTGAAGGTGGACCCCGCGGACCTTAAGGCCGCCGACGCCAAGGCGCTTGCCGTGCGCGAGGGCGACGAGCCGTGGAAGGTTGGCGACCTGCGCGACATCGTGATCACGCTGAACGCAGACGTGGAGCGACTCGCGGAGGAGTTCAAGGCCAACGAACACGACCTCGACGACCTTCTCCACACCTCCGAAGGTTCCGGCGACGACCAGGCAGATGCAGGCTCGACCGCTCTCGAGCGTGAGCAGGAAATGTCGATCGTCAACAACACCCGCGAGATGCTCGAAGAGTCTGTTGACGCCCTGAGGCGCATCCAGAACCACACCTTCGGCTCGTGCCTGTCGTGTAGCCAAGGAATCGGCAAGGCGCGTCTGCAGGCCTTCCCGCGTGCCAAGTACTGCGTGACGTGTAAGCAGCGCGAGGAGCGCCGTTGAGCGTTCGGCCTGCCGTCTGGTTGGCCGCGATCCTGGTGATCGCGATTGATGTTTTTACGAAGCAGTGGGCGTTGTCGGCTCTGGAGCCCGGTAGTCAGCATCCGTTGCTTGGAGACGTGCTGTCCTTGCAGTTGGTGTTCAACTCCGGTGCGGCGTTCTCGCTTGGCGAGGGCTACACGTGGATTCTGACGGTGGTTGCCATCGTGGTCACTGCGGGAATCGTCTACTACGCAAGGCGCGCAGCGAGTCCACTCGCCGTCGGCCTCTTTGGCGTCGCGCTCGGGGGCGCCGTCGGAAACCTCATCGACAGGCTGTTCCGTGAGCCAGGCTTTGGTCGGGGCCACGTGGTGGACATGATCAACTACAACGACGTCTTCGTCGGCAATGTTGCCGACATCGCCATCGTTGGTGCCGCGGCCGTCTTCATGCTGGCGAGCCTTTTCGGTCACCGCTTGCTCGAACCGGCTCAAGGCGAGTCGCGACACGTGGCAGCGGCGGACACGACCGAGGACTCAACGGGCAGCACCGATGCCGCGCCCAGTAGCGACACTGCGTCTAGGAACGACATTGCGCCTAGGAACGACACAGCGCCGTGAGCGACACCCGCTATTTGCCCGTGCCCGATGCACTGGTTGGCGAGCGCGCGGATGTCGCGATCGCGCGAATGCTCGGCATGAGCAGAACCAAGGCCGCCGACCTTCTCGATGGTGGCGGCGTCAGCCTTGAGGGCTCAACCGTGGGCAGGTCGGACACGGTGCGCGAGGGCATTCTCGCCGTCGATCTTCCGCAGCCACGCGCCGCGATGCCAGAGCCAGCCATCCCCGGCGGTCTGACCGTGGTCTACGAGGATTCGGACATCGCCGTCATCGACAAGCCCGTGGGCGTAGCCGCCCACCCCTCGCCCGGGTGGGAGGGGCCGACGGTGACCGGCGCGCTTGCCGACGCCGGCGTGACCCTTGCCTCCGAAGGAGCGGCCGAGCGCCAAGGAATCGTCCACAGGCTGGACGTCGGCACGTCGGGCCTGATGGTGGTCGCGAAGTCTGGCCCCGCCTACTCGGCTCTCAAGCGGGCCTTCAAGGAACGCACCATTGAAAAGGTGTACCACGCCGTCGCGCAGGGCCACCTGGAACCCACTCAAGGGACCATCGACGCCCCCATTGGCAGGCATCCAAGTTCCGACTACAAGTTCGCGGTGGTCGAGGGCGGGCGGGACTCCATCACGCATTACGAGGTGCTGGAGATGTTCCCGGCGGCGTCTCTCGTCGAGGTGCACCTCGAGACGGGCCGCACTCATCAGATCAGGGTTCACATGGCGGCCATGCGGCACCCTCTCGTGGGCGACCTGACGTACGGGGCAGACCCAGTGCAGGCCAAAAAACTTGGCCTGACGAGGCAGTGGCTGCACGCGAAGGAACTCGCGTTCGAACACCCCACCAGGGGCGAGCCCATACGGGTAGTGTCCGAGTATCCAATGGATCTTGCGGCGGCCCTCGCGCAACTGAGAGGTTGAGTTCATGCAAGTAGTCGCGGTGACGACTCCCGAACAACTCGAGGTTGCCCTCGCCATTCGCTTTGAGGTGTTCGTGGACGAGCAAGGCGTCGACCCAACGGCCGAGCGCGACGTCCTGGACCCGGACCCGAGGACCCATCACTGCCTGGTTGTTGACGACGAAGGTATCCCCTTGGCCACGGGACGGCTCCTTGCCCCGCACAGCGATGTGTTTCACGGCGAGGCAGGCTTTGGTGCCATGGATCCCTCGGTGCCCCACATCGGCAGGGTCGCCGTGCGCAAGGTCGCGCGCAACACCGGCGCTGGTAGCACCCTCATGCAGCAGCTGGAAGCCAAGGCGCTCGAACGGTTCGGCGCAGACGGAAGCGTGAGGGTCGAACTCAGCGCGCAGGATCAGGCCATGCCGTTCTACGAGAAGCTTGGCTACACCGTCTTTGGCGAGGCCTACCTCGACGAGGGCATTTCACACCACGACGCCTTCAAGGTCGTCACGGGGCCGTAGCGAGCGCTGCGCGGATGCGCTTTTCGCTCACCGGCCCGTCGGTGCCCAGTTGTTGGGCGAACAGGGAGACCCTGAACTCCTCGATCATCCACCTCGCCTTCTCGATGCGAGCGTCACGTGCTGCGTCCAGGCCGGCGGCGGTCGCGGCGTCGCGCGCGCGGTCGAGTTCCTCCACCATCTCGCGCACTTTCCACGCGAGCTCGTTATCGCGAGCAGGGTTGGACTGCGCCTTGTCGATGCGGTGGCTTGCGGCCTTGAGGTAGCGAGGGAGGTGGCGCAGCCTGTCCGGCGGTGTGCGCGAGACGAAGCCATCGCCCGCGAGGTCGGCAGCGAGCGCGCGCACCTCCGCAAGGGTAGAAAGCAGCGCCATCGAGGTCGTGGAGCGGATCTTGGCATCGAGCGTGCGGGACGCCTCCGCGATCGGCACCACCAGGGCCACCAAGCGGTGAATCTCGTCCTCAAGCGCCATCCGCACCCGTTCCCGCACTGCTGCGTAGGCGTCGGCCGAGCGCACCCCGGCCGCGGCGTCGTCCGTGCCGGGGGAGGTCAGGGCCGTGACCGCTGCCCACTGGAGATCGGCCACCAAGGCGTCGGTGTTCCGGTAGCCAGACGCCGCGAGAGCCAGGGACTCCGCGCTCGTCCAGCGCGACGTCACTCGTTTAGCAGGCAGCGCACACTCGTTGAGCAGGAGCCGTCTGATGCCGTCTGGGTGAGCGGCATCGCGCGTGCGCGCATCGGGCGCGATCCGCAGCGCGGCGCCGCCCTTCTCAGCCACAATGCCCGGGTAGCCACGCACCACGACGCCGCCACCCACGTCGGACTCGATCACGTCTGGCAGCGCACCCGCGGGAAGCCCGGCCGGCCATGTCTGCAGGTCACCCTTCTCGGCCACCGGCCCTCCAGCGAACGACGCTGGGGTGGGCTTGGCTGCAGCGGCGACCTTTGCCCCCTGCCTGGTGTCGGACGACGCGCCCACGGCCTTGCGTACGGCGTCGGCCGTCTGCGGCGCGAGGGAGCGCTTGAGGGCGAGCAAGTGAGCCGATTCGTCGACTACGCGTTCGCGTCCCCCTGCGTATTCCACGATCCTGAACGTCATCTTGAGGTGGGAAGGAAGGCGCTCGTCGACCTCCTGCCATGCGTCGGCAGGGATCGTGACGTCGCGGAGCGCTCGCGTCGCCTTCGTGAAGGCGTCGCGATAGGACTCGGCCATGTCGCCGGCACGAGCGAGGTCCTCCCATGCGGGAGTGTGGGCCTCCAACCACGTGACGACGTCGCGGGCGACATCTGGAGCGGGCACCAGCAGGCGCCGCACGGGCTTGGGCAATGCCCTGATGGTCGCGGTGGTGAGCTCGGCAAGCATGCCAGGCACGAGCCAGTCGAAGCCGTCCGGCGTGACCCGCGGGAGGACTGCGAGGGGGATGTGCACGGTGACGCCATCAGCGTCGGCGCCCGGCTCAAACTGATACGTGAGCGGCAAAGTGAGTTCGCCTTGCGGCCAGGCGTCGGGGAACCGCGCGGGGTCAACGTCCGCCGCGTCCGGCATGAGCAGTTCGCTCGTGTAGGTGAGGAGGTTCGGCATCGTGCGCTGCGCACCCTTCCACCACTTGTCGAAGTGCGCGGCGGAGACGACGTGGTCGGGGATGCGCTCGTCGTAGAAGTCGAAGAGCTCATCTTCGCCTGCCACGAGCCCGAAGGTGCGCGTGCGGGCCTCGACCTCGGCGGCGTCGGCGAGCGCGCTTTGGTTGGCATGCCAGAACTCGTGGTGCGTGGTCCACTCGCCCTGCACAAGAGCGTGCCTGATGAACAGTTCGCGGGCCTCGTGAGGGTTGACCTTTCCCCACAGGATGCGGCGCTCGGCGACGATGGGCACGCCGTACAGCAGCACCTTCTCGTGGGCCATCGCCGCGCCCCGCTTGGTGGACCAGTGCGGCTCTGAATAGGTGTGTTTGGCCAGGTCGCCAGCAAGTTCCTCTGCCCAAGCGGGGTCGATGCGGGCGACGTCTCGCGCCCACAGCCTGTTGGTCTCGACGAGTTCTGCCGCCATGACGAAGGCTGGCGGCTTCTTGGACAGCGGGGAGCTTGGCTGGATCGCGAAGCGGGCGCCGCGCGTGCCGAGGTACTCGTTGGTGGCGCGCTTGCGGGCGCGCTTCATGGCGATCGCCTTCGCCTCGCCTCTGAGATGCGAGAAGGTGGACGCGGTGACCTTGCCCTCGTCTTGCATGCCGATCTGGGTGAGGAGGCCAGCGAGCACCGAGCGGTGGATCGCGTCCTCGTCCCATGCGTGCAGGAATGCGGCGGTGCCGGCGGTGTCTGTGGTGCCCTTGGCCCCCTCGGCGTCGTCCGCAGCGATGGGCTTGGCCGCCCTGGCCTTCACGTGGATGCCCAGTGGCTTGGCGGCCTGGCGGAGCTGCTGCACCAGGTCCTGCCACTCGCGCACGCGCAGGTAGTTGAGGAACTCAGACCGGCACATGCGCCTGAAAGCGCTGCCGGATAGCTCGTGCTGGCGGTCTCTGAGGTACGCCCACAGGTTGAGGTAGCCCAACAGGTCCGATGTGGGGGTGGAGAAGCGCCGATGCTGGAGGTCCGCCTCGGCGCGCTTGTCGCTGGGGCGCTCGCGCGGGTCCTGAATCGACAACGCCGCGGCGATCACCGCGGCCTCGTAGGCCACCCCGTGGCGCTCGCCCTCGACGATCATGCGCGCTTGGCGCGGGTCGATGGGCAGGCGCGCGAGTTTCCGGCCCACGTCGGTAAGCCGCGCCTTGCCGCCGCGGTTCGTGGTGACGGCCCCCAGGTCGGACAGCAGTTGGATGCCGTCCTTGATGGCGCGGGTGTCGGGAGGTTCGACGAAGGGGAAGGCGGCCACCTCGTCGGGCGTGGAGACGACGCCCACCGAGATCATCTGGAGGAGCACCGACGCGAGCGAGGTGCGCAGGATCTCGGGCTCGGTGAAGTCGGGTCTCGCTGCGAAGTCATCCTCGCTGTAGAGGCGGATCGCGATCCCGTCGGCGAGGCGGCCAGCGCGACCTGCGCGCTGATTGGCGCTCGCCTTGCTGATGGGCTCGATGGGTAGGCGCTGCACCTTGGTGGCCTTGGAGTAGCGGCTGATGCGGGCCGTGCCGGGGTCTACCACGTAGTGAATGCCGGGGACGGTGAGCGACGTCTCTGCGACGTTGGTGGCGAGCACGATGCGGCGGCGGCTGTGGCTGGCGAAGACCCGGTGCTGCTCCGCGGCGCTCAGGCGACTGTAGAGGGGTAGCAGTTCTAAGGCCTGCGGATGCTTGGCGTCGCGCACGCGCGGCCCCAGGTGCCCCTCGAGGGCCTCCACGGCATCGCGGATCTCGCGCTCCCCTGATAGGAAGACGAGGATGTCGCCTGGCCCCTCGCGCATGAGCTCGTCGCACGCGTCGGTGATGCCCGTCATGAGGTCGCGTTCCTCGCCCCGCGTCTCGCCTGCGAGCGGGCGGTAGCGCATCTCTACCGGGTACGTGCGGCCCGTGACCTGGATGACGGGGGCGGTGGGGCGGGCGTCGGCGAGGTCCGCACTGGTGACGGCGTCTGCGCCGCGGGCCCCTGCGTCGTCCCCAACCCCCGCGTCGTCCGGGATGGGGCCGCCAGGCGCGAAGTGCCTCGCGAAGCGCTCGGAGTCGATCGTCGCCGAGGTGATGATGAGTTTGAGGTCAGGGCGGCGGGGGAGCAGGTTGGTGAGGTAGCCCAGCAGCACGTCGATGTTGAGGGAGCGCTCGTGGGCCTCGTCGATGATGAGGGTGTCGTAGGCCAGCAGGTCGGGGTCGCGCTGGATCTGGGCCAGCAGGATGCCGTCGGTCATGACCTTGACGAGCGTGCGCTCGGAGGACGTGTCGGTGAATCGCACCTGGTAACCGATGATATCGCCGAGTGTGGTGCCCAGTTCCTCGGCGATGCGATCCGCGACGGAGCGTGCGGCGATGCGGCGCGGCTGCGTGTGGCCGATCTGCCCGGCGCGGCCGCGGCCGAGGTCGAGGGCGATCTTGGGGATCTGGGTCGTCTTGCCGGAGCCGGTCTCGCCCGCGACGATCACCACTTGGTGATCCCGGAGGGCAGCGGCGATGTCGTCGCGCCTGGCGCTGACCGGCAGTTCCTCGGGATAGATGATCGGAGGGACCTCGACGGCGGCGCGCGCGGCGGCTGCCTTGGCCCTGGAAGCGGACGACTTTGCTGAGGTGGCCCCCACCTGAGCGCGTGCGGGCGCGCGGTTGTCTGCGCGTCGAGAGGAGGCCATGCACCCATTGTCGCGCCCGTCGAGGCGGCGCGAGACGTACCGTGCCCGCCGCAGGGCGGTCCGGTGGCTGGGCGCCCTGTACCGTCCCTGACACCGGCCAGCGCGACACGCCGGGCGACACGCCCGAGGAGCGACTGACCCGCCGCCCGTGGTGTCAGGGACGGTACACAGAGGGCGACACCAGGCGTCGCCGAAACACGTCGCGGCGGCGCGCCCGTGCACCCGGCCAGCGTCGCGCGTCGAGGGCACTCGCTGTCAGCCACCGAGCCTAGAATCGTCACCATGCCGTCGCCCGAGTTCGTTCACCTCCATGTGCACACGGAGTACTCGATGCTCGACGGCGCCGCCCGCATCACTGACCTCATGAAGCGTGCAAATGAGCTCGGCCAGAAGGCGATCGCCACCACCGACCACGGCTACATGTTCGGCGCCTATGAGTTCTGGTCAAAGGCCACCGCGGCCGGCGTGAAGCCCATCATCGGGCTCGAGGCGTACCTCACTCCCGGCACTGCGCGGTCCGATCGCACGCGCGTGAAGTGGGGCCAAGAGGGCCAGGCGGGGGACGACGTCAGCTCGGGTGGCGCGTACACCCACGCCACGATGTGGGCCAAGGACACGGCAGGCATGCACAACCTGTTCAGGCTCGCTTCATACGCGTCGTTGGAGGGGCACTTCTACAAGGCCCGTATGGACCGCGACCTCCTGCAGCGCTACTCCAAGGGCATCATCGCGACCACCGGTTGCCCCTCAGGCGAGGTGCAGACGAGGCTCCGCCTTGGCCAGTACGACGAAGCCCTCAAGGCGGCGGGGGAGTTCCAGGACATCTTCGGGCGCGAGAACTACTACGTGGAACTCATGGACCACAACCTGGAGATCGAGACGCGGGTCTACGACGACTTGGTGCGCCTGTCGAAGGACCTGGGCGCGCCGCTCGTGGCCACGAACGACCTCCACTACTCGTCAAAGGACGATGCCAAGACGCACGAGGCGCTGCTGTGTATCCAGTCGGGCTCCACGCTCGACGAGCCTACGTACGACCAGGGCGGCAAGCGCTTTGCCTTCAGCGGCGACGGCTACTACGTCAAGACCGCTGAGGAGATGTGGGATCTGTGGGGCGACCGCCACCCCGACGCCCTCACTAACACCCTTGCGATCGCGGAGCAGTGCGAGGTGGCCTTCAACACCAAGGCCGACTACATGCCGCGCTACGAGTGTCCGCCGGGAGAGGACGAGCACTCCTGGTTTGTGAAGGAGGTCCAGCGCGGACTCCACGAGAGGTTCGGCGAGCAGATCCCCGCGAACGTGCAAGAGCGCGCGAACTTCGAGATCGAGGTCATTGCCGACAAGGGCTACCCGGGGTACTTCCTGGTGGTTGCCGACTTCGTGAAGTGGTCGAAGGACAACGGCATCCGCGTGGGGCCAGGGCGTGGCTCTGGTGCAGGCTCAATGGCCGCCTACGCCATGAAGATCACCGACCTGGACCCCATCACCCACCAGCTCTACTTTGAGCGGTTCCTCAACCCTGAACGAGAGTCAAAGCCCGACTTCGATATCGACTTTGACGAGCGTCGTCGCGGCGAAGTGATTCGGTACGTGACGGACAAGTACGGCGAGGACAAGGTCGCCCAGATCGTCACGTACGGCACCATCAAGGCCAAGCAGGCGCTCAAGGACTCGGCTCGCGTGCTCGGCAAGCCCTACGCGCTAGGCGAGCTGCTCACCAAGGCCTACCCCGACCCGCAACAGGGCCGCGACATGCCGCTCGCTGCGGTGTTCGACGAGAAGAACGAGCGCTACAACGAGGGCGGGGACTTCAGGGCGGCCGTCGAGGCAGACCCTGAGGCTCGCGAAGTGGTCGACATGGCGCTCGGCTTGGAGGGCCTGAAGCGCCAATGGGGGGTGCACGCGGCCGGCGTCATCATGTCGTCTGAACCGCTCATCGACATCATCCCGATCATGCGCCGCGAGCAAGACGGCGTGATCATCACCCAGTTTGACTACCCCACGTGCGAGGGCCTCGGCCTTGTCAAGATGGACTTCTTGGGGCTTCGCAACCTCACGATTCTTGACGACGCCCTGGACAACATCGTCGATAACGGCAAGGAACCCCTCATTTTGGAGGACTTGCCGCTCGAGGACGAGGAGGCCTTCAAACTCCTGGGCCGCGGCGACACCCTTGGCGTGTTCCAGCTCGATGGCGTGGCCATGCGGTCGCTGCTGCGCCAAATGAAGCCCGACACGTTTGAGGACATCTCCGCCGTGCTCGCGTTGTACCGCCCTGGCCCCATGGGCGCGAACTCGCACACCAACTACGCCGAACGTAAGAACGGCCGCCAGGTGGTGGACTACATCCACCCAGAACTCGAGGAACCCCTCAAAGAAGTCCTCGAGGTCACGTATGGGCTGATCGTCTATCAAGAGCAAGTCCAGCGCATTGCCCAGATCGTTGCTGGCTACACGCTGGGTGCCGCAGACTTGCTGCGTCGCGCCATGGGCAAGAAGAAGCCAGAGGTGCTCGCCAAGGAGTTCGAGCCCTTCAGCGCGGGCATGAAGGCGAATGGCTTCTCCGATGCGGCCATCAAGAAGCTGTGGGACACGCTGGTCCCATTCGCCGACTACGCCTTCAACAAGGCGCACACGGCGGCCTACGGGGTTCTCTCGTTCTGGACCGCCTACCTCAAGGCGCACTATCCCACTGAGTTCATGGCGGCGCTGCTCACGTCGGTGGGCACCGACAAAGACAAGATGGCCCTCTACCTGGCCGAATGCCGGCGCATGGGCATCACGGTGCTTCCGCCGGACGTCAACGACTCCAAGGCGAACTTCTCCGCCGTCGGCAACGACATTCGCTTTGGCCTCACGGCCGTGCGCAACGTGGGCGCCAACGTCGTCGCGGAAATCCAGAAGGCACGCGAGGCCAAAGGCGCCTACGAATCCTTCCCCGACTTCCTCGACAAGGTGACGGCGTCGGTCTGCAACAAGCGCACGATCGACTCGCTCGTGAAGGCTGGTGCCTTCGACTCGCTGGGCCACACCCGCAAGTCGCTGTCGCTCATCCACGAGCAGGCGGTGGATTCCGTGGTCGGCGTCAAGCGCCAGGAGGCGACGGGACAGTTTGACCTGTTTGGCGGGGATGTGGACCTCAGCGGCGGGGTGCGCGTCGAGGTGCCCAACATCCCCGAGTGGGACAAGAAGACCCTGCTCAACCTGGAGCGCGAGATGCTCGGGTTGTACGTGTCGGATCACCCGCTGTCGGGACTCGACCACGTGTTGCGCGCCGAGGCGACTCACCAGATTCTCAACGCCACGCCGGCCAACGGTTTGGGCGACGGCGAGCAGGTCGTATTCGCTGGCCTCATCACGCGCGTTGACAGGCGCATCGCGCGCTCAGGCAACGCCTACGCGATCGTGGTGCTGGAGGACATGACCGGCGAGGTCGAGGTCTCGTTCTTTGCCAAGACTTACGACACGTACGCGCGAGACCTCACCGAGGACTCAGTGGTGACCATCAAGGCGCGCTCGCGGGAGCGCGGCGACGGCGGCCTGCAATTCTCGGCCATGGAACTGCGCATCCCCAACGTCAACGTGGTAGACAACGCGCCGGTGGCCATCAACGTGCCAGCCGCGCGGGTGACCCCGCCGCTGGTCGAAGAGGTCAAGGGCATCCTGCGTTCGCACCCCGGCACGGTCGAGGTGCGGATGGTGCTCACTGGCGGAGACAAGCCCTTGACGATGCGCCTGGGAGACGAGTTCAGGGTGGCGAAGTCGTCGGCGCTCTACGGAGACTTGAAGGCGGCGCTCGGGCCCAACTGCTTGGCGGTCTAGGCCGCGGGGGCGACGGTCCCGAGTAGCCAGTCGAGGGCCTCGTGTGCCGTCCACCCGGCCGGATACTGCTCGGCAAGCCTGCGCGGCCCGTCCAGGTCGGCTCCCAGGGTAATCAGCGGCCTTTCGACGTAGCCGGTCGCCCGCGTCTGCCCCAAGCCGACGTTGGCCATCAGGCCGTTGCACAGGCACAGGCGGCCTGCGGTGTCCTCCGGCTTTCCCCCCTTGCGGGCGAAGGGACGCTCGGGTTCGGCGGGACAGCGATAGCCGAGTGCGCCGTTGTCGCGGATGACGGGGACACCCAAGAAGCCGAGATCGCACAGGCGCGGCCGGGCCGCCACCACGTCGGCGTCCGACATGGAGCCCTCCAGCGAGGCGACCTTGAAGGGAAAGCCCGTTGGCGAAGCGCGCAGGTCGGTCGACACGGCGAGCGTGCCGGCGGCCACCTGCGCGACAAGCTCATCCCGGATCTCGGGCGCGAAACCCGCATCGCTGCTCAGCGCGAACAGGGTGCCCACCTGTACTCCGACGGCGCCAGCGGCCTTGGCCGCGACGAGGCCCTCTGGAGTGCCGTAAGTGCCAGCGAGCCAGAAGGGCATTCCAGTCGCGGCGACCTTGTCGAGGTCCGCGTAGTCGCGGGGTCCGAACTGCGGCTCGCCAGCTTCATCGAGCACGACTTTGCCGCGCGGGGGCGCGTTGTGCCCGCCGGCACGCGGCCCCTCGACCACGAAGCCATCCGGGCGAATGCCCTCGTCGCGGGCAAGGTACTCAGCCAGCACGTGCGCGGACACGATCGCAAGAAAGCGAGGTCGGGTGAGGGGCGGCAACTGGGTGCCGAGGAGGTCGACAGGGTCGAGCGAGACCGAGTAGGTGCCTTGCTCAGCCCCGACCACGTCAACGGGGAACTTCACCGAGCCGTGGGTGGCGAGCTGGTTGAGCAGGCGAGGAATCTCGCGGGGAAGCCCGGCTCCCATGAGGACGAAGTCGACGCTGGCGAGCATTGCACCATAGGCGGCCGCAGGCGTCGCCATCTGGACCTTTTCGAGGTAGTTCACCCCCACGAGGCCGTCGTGGCCTTCCTTGGCCAGCCATACCTCGACAAAGTTGCCGAGCACGGCGAGCTCTTGTGCCTCGCGGGTCTGGTCGATCTCGAGCTTGGGCACCGCGGCGTACGGCTGCGCGCCGGCGCGGCCCTCTGGCAGGAAATACTCGTCCAAGACCCGCACGGCCATGGCCTGCACGGGGAAGGCGGCGAGAGCGCGACGCATATGCCCGCCAGCGTCGCCGTCTTGGAGCCGTCGAGCAAGCACCATGTCGAGGCCGATGCCTGACACGACGCCCAGTTGACCCGCCTGGGCTACTTGGGAGGCAAGGCGCCACGAGGATACGGCCGCCCCCATGCCGCCTTGGATGATGGTCGGTAGTGGCGTTCCTGGGCTCGATGGAGCCCGCAATGATGCCGCGTCGTCGGTCGTCATAGGGCTCTCCCGTCGTTTCAGCGAGCGTAACTTACGCAACCGTAGGTAAGCGGGGCGTACGTCCCGTCACTCTTACGGGGGAGACGACGCCGCGAGCCTGGGTCGGGTGGTGCAGGGAGCGCCGGGGGAGACGACGCCGGTAGGCTGGCGGGCGTGTTGAGGCGCATCGACCTTCGCGGTCAAGAACTGTCCACCAGGGAACTCTTGGCAGTGGTGCCGCGTGCCGAGATCGACATCGACGCTGCGCTTGCCACGGTGCTGCCGATCCTCGCCGACGTGCGGGAACGCGGCGAGGCCGCCTTGCGGGAGTACGGCGAACGCTTTGACGGCGGCAGCCCCGAGAACCTGAGGGTCGCGCCCGACCAGATCGCGGCCGCGCTCGACACGCTCGATCCCGCGGTGCTTGACGGCTTGAACGAGGCGATCACCAGGGTGCGCGCGTTCCACGAGGCGACGGTTCCGCCGCCCGTGGCTGTGGACCTCGCTCCGGGGGCCCGAGTCAGCCAGCGGTGGGTTCCCGTGAGCCGCGTGGGCCTCTACGTTCCCGGCGGGCTGGCGGTGTACCCGAGCTCTGTCGTGATGAACGTGGTGGCGGCGCAGGCCGCCGGAGTTACCGAGATCGCCGTGACGACGCCGCCGCAGCGGGCCTTCGGCGGAGCGCCGCACCCGACCATCCTGGCCGCGTGCGCGCTCTTGGGCGTCAGCGAGGTGTACGCCGTGGGCGGCGCTCAGGCCATCGCGATGCTCGCCTATGGCGCCGAGGCGACCGCTGGTGGCACCCTGTGCGACCCGGTCGATGTCATCACCGGGCCTGGCAACGTCTACGTGGCGGCCGCCAAGCGCGCAGTCAACGGCACCGTGGGCATCGATTCGGAGGCCGGTCCCACGGAGATCGCCGTGATTGCCGACGACGCTGCCGACCCGACCTTCATCGCTTACGATCTCTTGAGCCAGGCAGAGCACGACCCCATGGCGGGTTCGGTGCTCATCACCGATAGTGAGTCGCTGGCTCAGGCCGTCGACGAACGCCTCACCAACATCGTCGGCAGTACCAGGCACGACGTTCGGGCGAAGGAAGCGTTGAACGGCATCCAGAGCGCCGTCATCCTCACGGGAAATCTGGACCAGTCGATTGCGGTGGCCGACGCTTACGGCGCCGAGCACCTTGAGATCCACACGCGCGATGCCGCCGCCGTGGCCGGTCGCATTAGGAACGCAGGCGCGATCTTCGTGGGTCCTCACAGCCCCGTGCCGCTGGGGGACTACTTGGCCGGCTCGAACCACGTGCTGCCCACCGGCGGCACCTCGCGGTTTGCGAGCGGCCTGAACGTCACGAGTTTTCTGCGCGCCGTGTCCGTGATCGAGTACGACGCGGACGCCCTGGCGGCGGTAGGCGACAAGGTGATTGCGCTCGCCAACGCGGAGGACCTCCCGGCCCACGGCGAGGCCATCGCGGCCAGGCTCGATCGTCGCGGCTGACGTCATGCCTGGCGGCACCTCTGGCGGCAGGCTGGGCGTTGGCATCCCCAGTCGCGCCCCACGCATCGGCGAGGCGCCGCCCCGCCACTAGACTCTCCGCATGACGTTGCCGCTTCGCCCAGAACTCCTGGGTCTCACGCCATATGGAGCCCCGCAGCTTGACGTTGCCGCCATGCTCAACGTCAATGAGAACCCTTATGCGCCACCGCCCAGCGTGGTCGACGCGATCGCGCAAGCCGTGCGCAGCGCGGCCGAGACCCTCAACCGCTACCCCGACCGCGAGTTCATGGCGCTACGCGCCGACCTTGCGCACTACCTGGCGAACGAGAGCCACGTCGACTTCCTCGAGCCCCACAACATCTGGGCGGCAAACGGCTCCAATGAGATCATGTTGCACTTGCACCAGGCGTTTGCCGGTCCAGGGCGCAAGGTGCTCAGCTTCGCGCCCACGTACTCGATGTACCCCGAGTACAGCCGCGACACCGTCACCGACTACGTGACCCTGCCGCGCCGCGACGATTTCGGCCTCGACATCGATGCCGCCGTCGAGGCGATCGCGACGATCCAGCCCACGATCGTGCTGGTGGCGAGCCCCAACAACCCCACGGGGACGGCCGTCAGCTTGGACGACGTCCGCCGCCTTGCCGACGCTTGTGCCGACGTTCCAGGCGGCAGCATCCTCGTGGTGGATGAGGCCTACGCGGAGTTCCGTCGCAGGGGCGTTCCGAGCGCGGCAACGCTGTTGCCGGAGACCCCTCACCTCGTGGTGACGCGGACGATGTCGAAGGCCTTCGCGCTCGCCGGCGGCAGGCTGGGCTACTTGGCCGCGAGCCGCGAGGTCGTCAATGCATTGCGCATCGTCCGCCTGCCCTATCACTTGAGCGCGATCACCCAGGCGGCAGCGCGCGCGGCCCTTGCTCACCACCGCGAGTTGCAGGCCCAGGTCGACGAGATTCGTGCCGAGCGTGACGACACGGTGGATTGGTTGCGCGCCCAGGGCTACACGGTTCCCGACACCGACGCCAACTTTGTTCTCTTTGGGCCGGTGCCTGACAGGGACGCGGTCTTTGAGGGTCTTCTTCAGCGCGGGGTATTGATCCGCGTGGTGGGCCCCGAGGGCTGGCTGCGGGTCTCGATCGGCACCGCGCGCGAGATGGCAATGTTCCGCAATGGACTCTTGGAGGTCACCACATGACCAGCACCGCATCGAGCGACACGACCCCCGCACGCACCGGGCGCATCGAGAGGGCCACGAGCGAGTCGAGCGTGCTCGTCGAGCTCGACCTCGACGGCTCTGGGGTCACCGAGATCAGCACCGGCGTTCCGTTCTACGACCACATGCTGACGGCACTCGGCAAGCACTCGCTCATGGACTTGCGGGTTCAAGCCACCGGTGACGTCCACATCGACAGTCACCACACTGTGGAAGACGTGGCGATCTGCATCGGCGAGGCCTTGAAGCAAGCATTGGGCGACAAGGCTGGTATTTCCCGCTTTGGCGACGCCATGGTGCCGCTTGACGAGGCCCTCGCTCAATGCGTCGTCGACGTGTCTGGCCGTCCCTACTTTGTGCACACGGGCGAGCCAGCCGGCCAGGCAACTCACCTCATCGGCGGCAACTTCGCAGGCTCGCTCACAGCGCACGCCCTCGAATCCATCGCGCACCACGCAGGGATCTGCGTGCACATGCGCGTGCTCGCTGGCAGGGACCCTCACCACATCGTGGAGGCACAGTTCAAGGCGCTTGCCCGCGCGCTGCGTGCGGCGGTTGCGGCGGACGCCAGGGTGAAGGGGATCCCCTCGACCAAGGGGGCGCTGTGACAGAGGAAGCGCTCGACGGCACTCCGGCGCAAATTGCGGCGGTCTTCACCCCCATTCCGAACGGGAAGGTGCTGGCCGCGCTGTGCTCTCTCAATGGCGTGAAGGCCACCATCCTCGAAACCTCTGCAGGGGCCATTGCGGTGCTCGACGACGCTCGCCCCGCCAGCATGCACGCCGCCGCTCACTCGGTGTCGAGCTTCGCCAAGGAGCGCCCGCTGTTGGCGATGGAGCGTAGGGACGGCCAGATCACCGTGTGGCGATACCTCGCGGGTCAGCGGGGAGACACGTTGCCTCCTGGGCTTGCCCTCAATGACGCCCCCGGCGTGGTGACCACGCTCATGACGGGCGCGCAGAGTATCGACGACCTCTCAGACAGTCACCAAGACAAGGTTTTTGACGCCCACATGAGCAGGTTCGCGGCCTTCAGGACGCTGCGCAAGCTGTCCAAGCAGGCCAAGCGGGAAGCGCAACGGAATCGGGCCGAACGTTAGAATCGCCGTATGCCTACGGTGACTGTGCTCGACTACGGCTTTGGCAACGTGCGATCCGCTGTACGCGCGCTCGAGCACGTGGGCGCGGACGTGACGCTGACGGCTGCCCGTGACGCCGCCGAGAATGCCGACGGACTGCTGGTGCCGGGCGTGGGCGCCTTTGCCGCATGCATGGAAGGGCTGCGCACGGTGCGCGGGGACCAGATCGTGGGGCGTCGCCTGGCAGGCGGGCGCCCGGTGCTCGGCATCTGCGTGGGCATGCAGATCATGTTTGAGCAAGGCGTGGAGCACGGAGACGCCGCCGCAGGCCTCGATCAGTGGCCGGGGACCGTGGAGCAATTGCGCACCACCATCGTTCCCAACATGGGGTGGGCCCACGTGTCTCCTCCTGCCGAGAGCCGGTTGTTCGCCGGCGTGGCGGACGCGCGCTTCTACTTTGTGCACTCGTATGGGGTGCGCGACTTTCCGTTGGGGACGTCCGAGGACACCGGCCGTTTCGCGCCGCCGCTCGTGACGTGGTCGGAGGCGGGGGAGGGCGACGACGCCGACCGCTTTGTGGCCGCCGTGGAGAATGGGCCGCTGAGTGCTACCCAGTTCCACCCCGAGAAGTCCGGCGAGGCAGGGCTGCAGTTGCTGCGCAACTGGGTGGCGACGCTCTAGCACGAACCTCGAGTGCCACACGGCGGCGGTTCTCCCCGGCGCCGGTGCGTGCACCGCTTGTCAAGAACTCACTACACGCCCGACACGGGGAGCTGGGTCACCGTTGCGGCGCGGGTTCTCACGTGAGTTGGGTAGTGAGTTCTCTTCTGCGGCGCAGCGTGCACGGAGGCGGGAACAGACGCGCGCGCGGTCGCGCCGCCAGGAGCCAGGCCCCGCTACGGGTACTCTGGTCCGCGGCCCACACGCACTCGAGAAAGCGACCGCGATGACCGACCTGCCCCGCCTCGAACTCCTGCCAGCCGTCGACGTTGCCGACGGCCAGGCCGTGCGGCTCACTCAGGGCGCCGCTGGCTCCGAGACTGGTTACGGCGACCCGCTGAGCGCGGCGCTCGATTGGGTTAAGGGTGGAGCAGAGTGGATTCACTTGGTCGACCTCGACGCGGCGTTCGGCAGAGGGTCCAATGCAGAACTTCTCGCAGAGGTAGTCAAGGCCGTCGACGTCAAGGTCGAGATGAGCGGCGGCATCCGCGACGACGAGTCCTTGGAGCGCGCCATGGCGACCGGTTGCACCCGCGTCAACCTCGGCACCGCCGCCTTAGAAAACCCCGAATGGACGGCGTCGGCGATTGATCGGTACGGAGACAGGGTCGCCGTGGGCCTGGACGTGCGGGGCACCACCCTGGCCGCACGTGGTTGGACCAAGGACGGCGGCGACCTGTGGGAGGTGCTCGCACGGCTCGACGCCGCTGGCTGCTCCCGCTACGTGGTGACCGACGTCAACAAGGACGGCATGCTGAACGGGCCAAACCTTGAGTTGCTCGCGCAGATGTGCGCCGCCACCAAGGCCCCGGTGGTCGCGTCCGGCGGCGTGAGTTCACTCGCGGACATCGAGGCCATTCGCACGCTCACCCCAGTGGGGGTCGAGGGCGCGATTGTTGGCAAGGCGCTGTACAACGGCAACTTCACGCTGCCGCAGGCGCTCAAGGCCGCAGGCCGACCGTAGCGACGCGCGCCAGCGCCGTCCGTCTTAAGGTGGATGGAGAGCACGGCGACAGGACACGTCCGATCAGGAGGTGCAGCGTGACAAGAGCGAAGCAGTTCGCGATGACGGCAGCGGCGCTCGTGGCCCTGAGCGGCGCGGCCTGCGCAAGCAACCAAGACGACGCTAGCGACGCGACCAGGATCTGTCCCCAGACCCTGCCGGTTCCGCCGACTGGGGCGGACGTTGGCACCGAGTACGCCGACCAGTTGCCAGACATTGCCAAGCCCGAGGCGGCATGGTTGTGTCAATACACGGCCGACACGGAAGGCGTGCCGGGAGCCGATGCCGAGCAGCAGCGTGTGTGGACGCGTGTGGGTGAGCCTGCCGCCATTCCGTCGGACAAGATGGGCGCGGTGGACGGCGTCCTGCGCGGCTTGGTGACGCTCCCTGACGACGTGGTGTGCACCCTCGACTTCGGGCCACGGTGGCTCGTCGCCTTCCAAGTTGACGATGAGTTGTGGGGCGCGACGGTGGACAGCTACGGCTGTCACGAGGTTCGCCTGACCGACGACCCGTTCACGGTGGCGCCAGGCTTCTCCAGCGAGGAGAAGCTGGTGCGGGGCGCCCTTGGATCGCCGCCAGGAATCGTTGATGAACTCAAGTCGGCTGCTGGGGTCAATTAGTTGTCGGCGGCGTTTACTAGGCTGGCATGGTGAGCGACAACGAAGAGCAACCCCTGCCGGATTCGCTCAAAGAGATTCCGTCATCGCTCTTCGCGGACGACGACGGCACGGCCGACGCTCGCTTGGCTCAAGCCCTGATTCGCTTCTCGCGGGGCAAGGCAACTCTTGCCGAGGTGGTGGACGCGCTGCAGTATGCGCGCGTATTGGTGCCGGTGCTGGCCGATGGCGAGCAGCGAGTGATGGGCAAGCACGGCGTCGAGCAGGATCACGTGGCGTCCGCGGGCGTAGTTGCGGTGCACATGCCGGATGGCAGGGCGGCGCTACCGATCTTCACCGACGTGGACGCGATGCGCACATGGAACGCCGATGCCCGCCCCGTCCCAGCAGAGGGACCTCGCGCCGCGCTGGCGGCCGCCGCCGAGGGCTGGAACGTGATGGTGCTGAACCCGTCCATGGAGTCCGTCCTGATCCCGCGGCCCGCGGTGTGGGCTCTTGGTCAGGGTGAGCAGTGGCGGCCGGCGGTGATGGACGACCGCGTGGTCGAGGACGTTCGCGAGGCCATCATCGAAGCAGTGCCCTTGGATGACGAGGTGCGCCGCATCGACGCGACACCAGGCAAGCGGGCCGAGGTGGCGGTGGTGGTGATGCTCGTGCCCGGCCTTCAGCGAAACGCCGTTGACGACGCTGTGCGCAGGGTCCACGAGGCGTTAGCGGCCTCTCCGGTGGTGGCGGACAGGGTGGACAGCATGGAGTTGCGGCTGGCGCCCTGGTCCGGCTGAATCCGGGCTCGCGGTACGGATCTAGCCATTCACGCCACAAAGCGGCGAAATCCGATACGGATTGAGCCACTTGTGCCCCGTAGCCGCGAAATCCGGTACGGATTGAGCCACTTGTGCCACGAAGCGGCGAAATCCGGTACGGATTGAGCCACTTGTGAGGGGTCAGCAGGCGGGCGGGTTGGCTTCCCAGCCAGCGGGGTCCTTGATCAGCCTGTCGAGCCACACCACGGGCCACGCGATGGCCGTCTGGAATTCGTCGCCCGCGTAGACAACGGCCACCACTTTGCCGTCAGGGTTGAAGACCGCGGAGCCGGAGCTGCCAGGCTGGACGGGTCCGCGCAGCGACCACACGAGTTCCCCGGTGTCGCCCACCTCGTCGAGCCCTGTGCCCAGGTAGTGGCCTTCCTCGACGGTGAGGAGGGAGCCAGAGGGGTACCCGATGATGGTGAGAGGGTCGAGGAACGTCGCGCCGCTGATCTCGTACTCGGCGGTCTCGGTGAAGACGCTGTCGAGCGTCAGCAGGCCAAGGTCCGCCACGGGCGCCACCTGCGATGAGATCACCGGGTAGTCGCGCCCGTCATACGTGGTGACCTCGATGCGCGTGCCGCCTTCGATGACGTGCCGGTTGGTGACCACCTGGTTGTCGGCGAGGATCCAGCCGGAGCCCGTCGCCCAGCCCTCGCACGTTTCGACGCGGATGCGGACGGCGAGGTGTTGCTCGGTGGAGAACCCGTCCGATGCCGCCGCCGAGGGGTCGATCGTGGGGGAGACGACGTCGGGGATGAAGTTGGCATCGAGCGCTGGCGGCGGTGCGGGAATCACGCCGCACGCGGTCAGGGCGAACGCGGTGCCGAGCCCCACGACCGCCCGTCCAGGTCGAGTCACTGGCCGATCTCTTCCTTGAACGTGGCGAAGCCTGAGGTGACTTCATTGCAGTAGGCGGTGACCTCGCGCTCCACCTGCGCGTTGGACTTGCCTTGGAAGATCAGACCAGGGTCCGTCAGCACGTCGATGACCTCTTGCCTGGAGTCGGCGCAACTGAGTGCGGCGTCCACGTACCCGATCAGCACGGATTCCCGGTCCTTCGCTTGCGCCTCCTCGTTCGCGAGGTCGCTGATGCGTGCGGTCGCGTTCTCGAGCTCCACGCGTGCGGTGTCCATCCTGGCCTCCGCGTCGGCCTGTGCGGCGCGCGCGTCGGCGACGGATTGTCCGAGGTCCTCCGAGATCGCGGTGAGTTCGTCTACCCTGTCGCTCCATTGCTGCGAGACCACCACCAGGTAGGCGCTCAGGCCCACGAGGGCGAGCACGCCAAGGCCCGCGGTGCTCCACCCGAGCCATCGCAGGAGACGACGCTTGCGGCGGGGCGGGTTGGGAGCGTCGCCGACGGGTGGGGTCGCCAGTGGGAAGGCGTCGCCGACGGGCGGGGTTGGGTACGCCACGGAAGCAGCAGGGCCGACGGGCGGGAGGGCCACGGAAGCAGCAGGGCCGACGGGCGGCGCACCAAGCGGCTCGGGGCGAGCCTCTGGCTCAAAGGGGGGTGTGGGCGCACTTGCGCCAGGCTGTTCCGACATGACTCTCCCTCAGGCTCGCGGGTCGGACATTACCTCAGGCGTGGCCGATGCGGAATGCTTCGGGGCCCGGGTGCGGGAAACATCACAAGAGGCTAGGAGTTGTCGCAGGACTGTTGCTGAGGTACCAGGAGTTGCTCCTCGTCGAGCAGGGTGCGGAGCATCGACACCGGCACCATGAAGGACTGCTCCGCCTCGTTCTTGGCGTAGATCACTCCCACCACCTCGCCGCGCTCGTTCAGAACGGGTGAACCGGAGGAGCCTGGCTGCACGGGCGCGGTGGTGGCGAGCACCTGGCCGAGCGCCGTTCCAAGCGGGTCTGCTGTGGATCCGAGCACCACGCCGGAGACGGTGGTGAGCTTGCCGCCGTTGGGGTAGCCGACCACGGTGATGGCGTCTCCCTCGATCGGGTCCTCTTGAGCGAGGACGGCGCCTGCGCTCATGGCTTCTTCGGTGGTGATGACCGCGAGGTCCGCGACGGCCGCCACTGATGCGGCCGTGACCGAGATGGTGCGGCCATCGTAGGTGGTGACCTCCAACTTGCGCGTGTTCTCGACGACGTGGCGGTTGGTCACCAGGGTGTGAGCGTCGTAGGCGAAGCCGGTGCCGGTCTGGAGGTCCCTGCAGGTGACGTTGCGGACGCGTACGGTCATGCGCTGGGCTGCGCTGAAGCCGTCGGGCGCGAGGTTTCCTGGCTTTTCGACGTCTTCGACTGACACGGAGGGGACGTAGTCGGACGGCAGCGGGCTGGGGGCGTCGGGAATGGCCGCGCACCCTGCCAGCACCACCGCCGCGGCGCAGGCCGCAGCTATCGCAACACGCGAGGTCATTGCGCGAGGACCGTTTGCAAGTCCACGTTCGCCGAGGTGGCCGCCGTGCACACCTTGTCCACGCCCGTCTCGAATGCCTCGACCTCTGCTGGGTCGTAGTTGTCGGGCTCTTTGAGGTAGCCGATCAGCTGTTCCTTGTACTCGACGCACTTGTTGAGCGAGTTGGCAACGGCCGACGCTGTGGTGAGGACTCCGGTCAGGTCGGTGATCTGGCGTGCGTAGAACTCGGCGTTGTCGTCCCGCTGGGCAACGTCGTCGGCGAGCTCGAGGATGCGTTGCTGCACGGTGCGAAGCTGCTCGGAGACGGTGTCCACCTGGCCTTGGAGCTCGATCACCTGGGTTTGTTCGTCGGCGAGGCGTTGGCCGAGGTCGTAGTTCTGGGCCTTGATGTCTTCGACCTGGGTTTCCCACTGGTTGGCCACGTCGGACAGGTGGTAGATGAGGTAGCCGGCAACACCCAGCAGAATGACCAGGAGCGATGTGACGGCGATCCACAGGCGCTGGCGCCTGACGGGGATCCGATCGATGGGCGCGGTGCCGTCAGTGACAGGCGTGAGGACGGTGGTCTCCTCGTTCGCTGCTGTGCGCGCGGGCTTGTTCGCGCTGCGTGGCGGGGTACTGCTCATCTAGTCACTGCTCCGGTATATTTCTCGCCGGGCCCCTCACCAGGTGCGTCGGGCACCGCGGACGCCTCTCGAAAGGCTAACTGTACGCTCCTTAGGCCGTCTCTGAGGGCGCGCGCGTGCGTGTTTCCTAGGTCCGGCGCCGCTCCGGTGACCAAGGCGGCGAGCGCGTTGATCAGCATGCGGGCCTCTGACAGGTCCTGAAACTCTTCGCCTTCTTCTGCAAGTCCACAGCGCACGGCGGCGGCAGACATGAGGTGGACGCTCACCGTCGTGATCAGTTCCACGGCCGAGACGTCGGCAATATCGCGAGCGGCGGCAAGGGGGTCGCCGACGCTGGGCGGGGTGGTCGAGGAATCAGGACTGGGCGTGGGGGAGGTCATGGTGCTATTCTTGTACGTCGACCGGCCGTGGGTGTTCCACGGCTCGCAAGTGGAGGTCACCTCCCACCCTCAGGGCCACAGCAGTGGGCCAGGGTTTGGTCTAGATGAGCGCTCGCGTTTGTCTCGTCCTTGGTGGCCCCTGCTCGCGTTCTGGCAGGGGCCTTTTTCTTTGCCAGAAACCCATTGACGTCAACGAAGGAGCGATTATCAACGAGCCCCGCATCAACGAACGCATCCGAGTCCCCGAGGTCCGACTGGTAGGCCCCCAGGGCGAGCAGGTAGGCATCGTCAGGATTGAGGATGCCATGCGGCTTGCTCAGGAGTCAGACCTCGACCTGGTCGAGGTGGCTCCTAATTCGCGTCCGCCCGTCGTGAAGCTTATGGACTACGGCAAGTTCAAGTATGAAGCGGCGGTGAAGGCGCGCGAGGCGCGTCGTAACCAAGCCAACACCGAGATCAAAGAGATGCGGTTCCGTCTCAAAATCGACGAGCATGACTACGAGACCAAGAAGGGCCACGTTGTTCGCTTCCTCAAGGGCGGCGACAAGGTCAAGGTCACCATCATGTTCCGTGGTCGCGAGCAGTCCCGTCCCGAGATGGGTAGGCGCCTCCTGCTGAAGCTGGCAGACGAGGTCGCGGAATTCGCTGTGGTCGAGAACCTTCCTAGCCAAGAGGGACGCAACATGTCGCTCGTGCTTGGTCCGCTGAAGAAGAAGGCGGAAGCCAAGGAAGAGCAGCGCAAGGCACGCGAGGCCAAGAAGAAGGCTGACGACGCCGAGCGTGCGGAGCGCGAGTCGGTGAAGGAAGCCGACGCTCCCGCGGAGGTTAAGGCTCCCGCCAAGGCCGAGGCTCCCGCAAAGGAGTCGGAGGCCGTGACCGAGGCAGAGGTTCAGACCGACGCTGCGACCGAGGCTGAAGCACCGGCTGCGGCAGACGCAGAAGCGGAAGCACCGGCAGCAGCCGAAGCCCCCGCGAAGGCGAAGGCCCCAGCAAAGCCGAAGGCTCCTGCGAAGGCCAAGGCACCAGCAAAGCCAAAGGCGCCCGCTAGCAAAGAGGCTCCAGCCGAGGCGTAAACCTCGCATCAGATGTCCGGGTCACCGTGCCCGGGGAATGTGTGTCGCGCTCACCAGCGCGGCCAGACGCTCAAGTGAAGGAGGGCAAACGTGCCCAAGAACAAGACCCACTCGGGTGCCAAGAAGCGATTCAAGCTGACCGGCACCGGCAAGGTGAAGCACGCTTCGGCAATGAACGTGCACAAGTTTGAAGAGAAGACGTCAGCGCGCAAGCGTCGCGTCTCGCTCGACGGCATCCTGCCGGGCGCCGACGCCAAGAAGATCAAGAAGCTGCTGGGCAAGTAGCCCCCTAAGACACCAAGGAGTACCCCATGGCACGCGTCAAGCGGGCTGTTAACGCCCAGAAGAAGCGCCGCACTACCCTCGAGCGCGCATCCGGTTACCGGGGCCAGCGCTCACGCCTTTACCGCAAGGCAAAGGAGCAGGTCACCCACTCGCTCATGTACTCGTACCGGGACCGTCGTGCCCGCAAGGGCGAGTTCCGCAAGCTGTGGATCCAGCGCATCAACGCTGCGGCCCGCGCGAACGGCATGACGTACAACCGTCTGATCCAGGGCCTCAAGGCCGCTGAGGTTGAGGTTGACCGTCGCATGCTCGCCGAGCTCGCCGTGAGCGACGAGGCTGCGTTCGCGCAGCTGGTCGACATCGCCAAGAAGGCGCTGCCGGCCGACGTCAACGCTCCCGCAGCGTAAGGCGATACCAGGCATGACAGAACGCCCCGTCGGGCGCCTCCTCTCAGCGACACTCGCGAATCCGCGGGCCGATCGTGTCAAGCAGGTGGCAGCCCTGGCGGGGCGTTCTGCACGCCGGCGTGCAGGCCAGGTGCTCGTGGAGGGGCCCCAGGCGGTGCGCGAACTCGTGGCGCACCGTGCCGCACACGTGAGGGACGTGTACGTCCTTGAGGACGCGCTCGCCACTCGCGGACCGCTCGCGGCGATCGCCGACGCCGCCCTCGACGCTGGCCTCTACGTGCACCCTGTCACCTCCGACGTCGCGCACGCCTTGTCGCCCGACGCCCAGGGCATTGTCGCCGTGGCCTCGTCGAGCGTCGTGCTGGCCGAATTCCCCGCCACTGCGCGGCTCGTCGCGATCTTGTCCCAAGTGCGCGATCCAGGCAATGCCGGTGCCGCCATTCGGGTTGCCGACGCGGCAGGCGCCGACGCCGTCGTGCTTGCCGGCGACAGCGTCGACCCGACCAACCCCAAGGTGGTGAGGGCCACTGCAGGCAGCCTCTTCCACCTTCCCGTGGTGCGGGCCGAGTCCCTCGCCGCAGCCATCAGCCTGACGCGTGAGGCAGGCTTGGCCGTCTTGGCCGCCGATGTCTCTGGTGAGAGCGAGTTGGGTTCGCCCGGCGCGCCCGACCTTGGCGGACCGACAGCGTGGGTGTTCGGTAACGAGGCGTGGGGGCTCAGCGCCGACGAGTTGTCCCTGGCAGATCACGTGGTGAGAATCCCCATCTTTGGGCTGGCTGAAAGCCTCAACCTCGGCACGGCCGCAGCGGTGTGTTTGTACGCGTCGGCGTGGGGGTCTCGACGCGGAGCGTAAGCCCGTGGACCTTGTCACATTCCGTGGAAAACTCACCCAGGACCCCCCACAATGGGGGGCATGCGCAGGGCGGCGTGGAAGCGCAGGCTATCTCAGCCCGCCACGCGACTCGCAACAGTGGCAGGGCTTGTTGTCGCGCTCGTCGTCGGCCAGTTTGTGCTGCTCATTGCGGGTAGCGCCGCGGCAGATCGGGGAGCGAGCCATGCGGCACGCGACTCGATCGAGTATCTGGCGGACATCTCCCAGGAGCGCGTCGTCAACGCCATGAGGAGCGTCGGCCATGCGGTCGGGGACACGGCGCGCTATGTGCGCGTCTCCCAGCCAGACACCGAGGAACTGCTCGCGATGTTGAGCGCCGAACTCGACAACATCGTCGCTGCCGACGCACTGTCGGTGACGTACGCCAACGGCAACTTCGTCGAGTTGAGGCGGTCGGAGGGCCGGTACGGCGAGTATGTGAGCTACGTCGTGACCTACGGCGACGGCACGGTGGCGACGCGGACCACGTCCGTGTACGACGAGAACCACAAGATCATCTCCTCGGGGGCATCTCTCCTCACCTTCGGCCCGACGCGCACGGAGACCTACCTGGCCGCCGTCACATCGGCGCAGTTGGCGTGGACGGGCCCCGTCTTCGACCCCGTCTCCGACGCCGACGTGGTGCGGGCGTCGCTAGCGCTGCGCGACCCTGAAGGCACGGTCGGGGCCGTGGTCTCGGCGGATCTCGCCCTCGCTCCCTTGCGCGTCTCGCTGTCCACGCTTCCTGCCGGCGCCGACGGAGCCATCGCGGTGACGTCTGGCGACGGAACGATCGTGGCTTCTCGCGGGTCGGGTTCTGCGGCCGCCGACGTTTCGCCGGAGGGCGCCGACGCCATGGGCCTCGAACGCGGCTTCGCCACCGTGTATCGCGACATGAGCGAATACGGCGTCGACTGGGTGGTGGAGGTGCGCGCGTCCGCGGAGGGACTCAACGAGGGCTACGGCCGTTTGCGGGACACCCTAGACGGGGTCATGGGAGGGCTGATGATCCTCACGGTCGCGCTGGGCTATTTGTTGGCGCGCTTGTGGAGCCCGATGATCGCGATGCGCAACGGGGCCGAGCGCGACGCCCTCACGGGGCTGTACAACAGGCGACACGTGGACGCCGCGGCGGAATCGATGCTGAGGTTCGCTGACCGGACCGAGTCGGGCGCGGCGTTTGTCATGTTGGACCTCGATGACTTCAAGAGCGTCAATGACGATTTGGGGCATGGCGAGGGGGATCGCGCTCTGCAGACCGTCGGCGCGCGAGTGCTGCAGGAGATTCGTGCGGGGGACCTGGCCGCACGCTGGGGTGGCGACGAGTTTCTGCTGGTGCTGTTGCTAGCACAAGACGACGAGGCTGAGCAGATGGTGGAGCGCATCCGCACGGCAGTATCGGAAGCGCTCGCGGACGTGTTCCCGGGGCGGCCGGACCTGGGCGTCACGGCCGGCTACGCGACTACCGACATGGTGGGGGACGACGTCGGCGTGCTCATCGCGTCGGCCGACAGGGCGCTGGTGCGCGGCAAGGCCGTGGCGAAGGGCTATACCTACGCGCTCACGACGTCCCCGATATGAGCGTGAGCGCTGGCGCGCGGCGGCACTGGTAGCCTCAACGCCGTGACGGACACTCCCAGCAACCGTGTGGTGCTCAACCTCCCTGGCGCCAAGCCGAAGGTCGAGGTTGACGGCGCGCTCGGCATCGTCGCCAAGGTGCTCATCAACGGGCAGCGGGCCAGGCCCGAGCGTGGCGGGTGGCGAATTCCGCTGCGTAAAGGTGGCGACGGCTGGCTGGCCCTGAGGGGCTACCTGCCCGGTTTCCAGCGCTTCGAGTGGCAAGGCGAAGAGGTCTACAAGCTGGGCGGCCACGTGGGCCTGCCGGAGCGCATCGTGCTGTTCGCGCCGTTCGTGCTCTTCGTGTTTGCGTGGTTCATGGTGCCCGTGTCGCTCGTGCTGTTCTTCACGGGAATTCCTGTGGCCAAGAACCCCAAGATGCCGCGCGCGCTGCGCATCGCGCTGCCGATCGTGAACACGGTGGCGGCGTTCATCGCCCTGCTGGCCGTCATCGCGCTGTTGTCGAACAACACGTAGCGGCTACCATGGTGCCTGTGAGCACGGCCCGCTACTTTCTGTAGGCCCGGCGAGGACCGCCGGGCCTGATCCCGCGCGCCGCAGCCCCGAGTGCGTCCGCTCCGTGTGAGCCGTGACCGCCCCGCCCCGCGCCGTCGATAGACTTCTGGCCGAGCCTACCCATCGAGGGGTTTTCCCATGTCTGATCTTCATCCGCTCGACGCCGCTGGCGTTGAGGCGGCCGTCGCCGCTGCCATCAGCGCGTTCGACGCCGCAACCACCCTGGACGAGCTCAAGGAGGCGCGCCTGGCCCACACGGGCGACAAGGCCGCGCTGACGCTCGCCAACAGGGGCATCGGCGCCCTGGACGGGCCCGACAAGGTCGCGGCGGGCAAGCTGCTGGGCGGGGCACGCGCGTCGATTGGCCGGGCACTGGCCGCCCGCACCGAGGTGCTGGAGGCGGAGCGCGACGCGCGCGTGCTGGTCGAGGAGGCCGTGGACGTCACGCTTCCCGTGCTGCGCGCGCCCCTGGGCGCCAGGCACCCCCTGGAGACGCTCCAGGACACCATGTGCGACATCTTCGTGGCGATGGGCTGGGAGGTGGCAGAGGGGCCTGAGGTCGAGGCCGAGTGGTTCAACTTTGACGCCCTCAACTTCGACCCGGATCACCCGGCGCGGGCCATGCAGGACACGTTCTTTGTGGCTCCGCGCGACGGCGGCGAGGCTGGATCCGAAGCGGCAGACGACTCGTCAGGCATCGTGCTGCGCACCCACACCTCGCCGGTGCAGGTGCGCGCCGCGTTGGAGCGCAAGGACGCCCTGGTGAACGAGGGCCGCGGCATCTACGTGATCTGTCCAGGCAAGACGTTCCGCACGGACGAGCTGGACGCCACGCACACGCCCGTGTTCCACCAGATCGAGGGCCTGGCCGTGGATAAGGGGCTCACCATGGCCAACCTCAAGGGCACGCTCGACCACTTGGCGCGCGCCCTCTTTGGGCCCGACGCCGTGACGCGCCTGCGCCCGTCGTACTTCCCGTTCACGGAGCCGAGTGCGGAGATGGACCTGCGCTGCTTCATTTGCAACGGCGGCGACACCTCGTGCCGCACGTGCAGGGGCACCGGCTGGATCGAGTGGGGAGGCTGCGGCATGACGCACCCGAACGTGCTGCGCGCCGCCGGGATCGACCCCGACGAGTACACCGCCTTCGCCTTTGGCATGGGCATCGAGCGGACGCTGATGTTCCGCCACGGGGTCAAGGACATGCGCGACATGGTCGAGGGCGATGTGCGCTTCTCGCAGCAGTTCGGAATGGAGGTCTGAGTCATGCCCAAGATTCCGCTGAATTGGCTGGCCGAGTACGTCGACCTTGTTGACCCCGCACCCGAGGCGGTTGCCGCCGCCCTGGTGAAGGTGGGGCTCGAGGAGGAGGGCATTCACGGCGGCGCCGTGACCGGTCCGCTGGTGGTGGGCCGCGTGCTGTCGCTCGTCAAGGAGGAGCAGTCCAACGGCAAGACCATCAACTACTGCCGCGTGGACGTCGGCGAGCACAACGATCCTGCGGGTCCCGGCCACAAGCCCGACCACGGCACGGACTGGCCCGCATCCCGCGGCATCGTCTGTGGCGCCCACAACTTTGTCGAGGGCGACTACGTGGTGTGCATCCTCCCTGGTGGCGTGCTGCCAGGCCCGTTCCCCATCGGCGGGCGCAAGACGTACGGCCACTGGTCCGACGGCATGATCTGTTCCGCCAAGGAGCTGGGCCTGGGGGAGGACCACGCGGGGATCATCGTGCTCGCGTCGCCTTCTGGTGCCTCCGAGGACTTGGGGTACGACGCCGACGCCCTGGCGCCAGGGCAGGACGCCATCGCGTTGCTGGGGCTGGATGAGAAGACCATCGAGGTCACTATCACGCCCGATCGCGGCTATTGCTTCTCCATCAGGGGGATTGCGCGCGAGTACTCGCACTCGACGGGTGCCGCGTTCCGCGATCCTGCCGCCCTTGAGGTCACCGGTACGGGACTTGACCCGGCCGACTCGGCCTTCGCGGCGTCGTCCGCCTACCCCGTCTCGATTGAGGACGAGGCGCCCATTCGCGGCACGGCGGGCTGCGACCGCTTCGCGGCGCGCGTGCTGCGCGGCTTCAACCCCGGCGCGCCCAGCCCCGCGTGGATGAAGCGCCGCCTGGAGCAGTCGGGAATGCGCTCCATCTCGCTCGCGGTGGACGTCACCAACTACGTGATGCTGGAACTGGGCCACCCCCTGCACGCCTACGACCTCGCCACGCTGCACGCGCCGATCGTGGTGCGTAGGGCGTCGGCCGGTGAAACTCTGGTGACTCTTGACGACGTCACGCGCGAGCTATCGCCGGAAGACCTGCTGGTGTGCGACTCGCTGGGCGGGCACGGCGCGCGGCCGGTGGGCATGGGCGGCGTGATGGGTGGGCTGGAGACGGAGATCTCCGCGACCACCACCGATGTGCTGCTGGAGGCGGCGCACTGGGACCCCATCACGATCGCGCGCACGGCGCGGCGTCACAAGCTGGGCTCGGAGGCGTCGCGGCGCTACGAGCGAGGCGTGGACACGGCGCTCGCGCCCGTGGCAATCGAGCGCGCGCTGGGGCTCATGAAGGAGTTCGGCGGGGGCGAGATCGAGGACGTCTACACGGACGTGGTGGACGTGCCAGAGCGCACTGCCATCACCATGGACGTGGACTTCCCGTCGCGCATTGTGGGCATGGACTTCCCAGCCAGCGAGGTGGTGGAGTCCCTGCGCGCCGTCGGCTGTGCTGTGCTTGAAGCCGGCGCTGAACTCACCGTGACGCCGCCCACGTGGCGCCCTGACCTTGACGCGCCCGTGACCCTTGCCGAGGAGGTGGCGCGGCTGCGGGGCTACGCCGAGATGCCGTCGGTGCTGCCGGTCGCCCCGCCTGGGCGCGGCCTGACGCACAGCCAGAAGGTGCGCCGCTCGGTGGCAAGGTCGCTCGCCGACGCTGGGCTCACCGAGGTGCTGACGTACCCGTTCATGGCGCCCGAGCGGCTGGACGAGTGCCTGGTGCCTGCCGACGACAAGCGGCGCAAGCTGGTGCGGCTGGCGAATCCGTTGGCGGGGGAGAAGCCGGTGCTGCGCCCGCGCGTGCTGTTCACGCTGTTTGACGCCGTGCGCGTCAACCTGGGGCGCGGCGCGCAGGATGTGGCCGTGTTCGAGGTGGGCCGCGGGTACCTGGACACCGGGACTGGCGTGGCGGGGTTGCCTGCCGTCGATGGCTCTGTCACTGACGTCGAGCTCAAGGAACTGGACGCCGCGCTGCCGGAGCAGCTGCGGATGGTCGCTGGTGTGCTGTGTGGTTCGCGTGTGCCTGCCGGTTGGAACCAACCTGCGGCGGCGTGGGAGTGGTCCGACGCTCTGGCGCTGGTGGAGACGGTCGCGGCTGCTGCAGGGGTGTCCCTGACGCGCAGTGCCGACTCTTATGCGCCGTGGCACCCCGGCCGTGCGGCTGTGTTTGCTTTGCCGGACGGCACGCCGTGCGCGCACGCGGGCGAGCTGCACCCCAAGGTTTGCGAGACGCTGGGCCTGCCGGCCAGGTCGGTCGCGTTCCAGGTGCTGCTGGACCCCATCATCGCGTTCACCGAGGGTCAGATTGTGGCCGCGGAGGCCGTGTCAGGCCAGGTGCTGGCGAAGGAGGACTTCGCGTTCGTGGTGCCGGATGCCGTGACGGCTGGTGCGCTGGTTGCCGTGGTGCGTTCTGCTGGGGGCGACCTGGTGGAGGACGTGCGGGTGTTCGACGTGTACGCGGGCGCCCAGGTGGGCGAGGGCCTGAAGTCGGTCGCCGTGAACGTGCGAATGCGGGCGGCCGATCACACTCTGACGACCGAGGAAGTGCTGTCGGTACGAGAATCCGTGATCGCGGTGGCGGAAAGTGAGCTCGGGGCGGTGCTGCGATAGCGGTCACTACTGTTCCCCGGGCTCAATCCACGACTCCGGGACCTGGATTCGGGCGTCTAGGTGGAGGTGCTCTCGGAGTAGGTAGAGCAGTTGTGATCCGTCGATCAACTCCAGCGGTTTGCCCGATGCGAACTCATACGAGCCCTTGCCGTAGTGCGACGTCGTGACCAGTATCCCCTTGGTTGCGCCTTCATTGTGGGTCGCGCCATATAGGTCGCGGACGGCGGAGACTCCGACGATTTTTGCGTAGCGCTTGGCCTGGATCACGATCTTGCCGCCGAGCACTGGGCGGTGGTCGTATGCAACGCAGTCGACGCCGCCATCACGGGATGCGCGAGTGAGGTGGGTGTCGAGTCCCATGGAGCCGAAGAGGTTTTCGATGAGTTGCTCGAACTCGGTGGGATTGAGTTCCAAGAGGTTCGTGCGGCTGTCCAGGGATTCAATCAAGCGGTGCCCGTCGATGAATCTCTTGTCAGTCTTGTCGAAGTCCACCAGTGGCTTGACGGGACGCTTCTCGCCGGGGGCCCTTGAAACTGTGGCGCCAATCGCTCTGATGCAGGAGATCGCATCGAGGCGTTCGAGGCGCCATGTCGAGACTTCCTTGCTTTCAACGACGACGCTCAGTAGACACACACGATGGTCGTGGCCATTCTTGGGATCAACGCTGTCCACCCATAGATTCAGCACTATCTCACTATCGGCATGGTGTTCCGCGAGCTGCGCGAGAGCTACTACGGCCAGTGATGCGATGCCTGAGGCATAGGCGGAGTTGAGGGCTTGAACGCTGGGGGCCTTGACGGATGCGTCGGAACTTACACCTGCGGCCGCGCTCCTCACTTCCTCGATCGACGGAATGGTGATTGCCACCTTGACTACGGCGGTCTCAGTTTCGTTCTCAACGCGATCGAGTCGGAACGGTGTGTCCAAAGACGCGACTGGTGCGGGACTGCCGGTTGTGGGGCTCCTCGTCATCTGAGCCATCGCAAACCGCGCGTGGGCCTCATCTAGGTGCGCGATCGCGTTGAGCGCCGCTGCAAACTGATCGCAGAGTTCATGAAGGTCCCGGATGTCGCCTCTTGCAGTATCAAGAGCCTTCTTGCAGGATCGGACTCGTACGCCAGCACCGCGATAGATCTCGTCTTGCGCCATCAGGAAACGAACCATCCGAGCTGAGTCGCTGATCAAGTGCTTGCGGCGGATCGACGGAATGGCATTTCCGGAAGACCCTTGAGTCACATCGGAAAGCGAGTCAGCGGCGGATGCGAGACGCGATGCGCCGGAGTCGATCACCTCCTGAACGTTCACGCCCCAGAGGATGGCTCCCAGCGCACTTGAGTCAGTGAAGTACTTGCGGGCACGACTGTTGTTCAGGGCGTCAACGAGGGGCTCCACACGAGTCAGCGCCTTCTTGTATTCCTCCGCGACAGCGGCGAACTCGGAAGCCAAATCTTGGACGGTTTCGCGGCTCTCGTCGACCGTCGACCAATACAAAACTTGGCTATCTTGGGCGTGAGCGCGCACGCGCGCAGCGAGTACAGAGAGACCAACTGCCGCGACCTTGCGCTCGAGCAATGTCTTGACGACGACTGGCGACTGGTCGAACTTGGATGCCAGACCCCGTGTCGCCGAGGTCACCGTTGACGTCCCACGCACGATCCGCATGGCGCGGTTAGCAACCTCGTTCTCGAAGGCGCTTGGTAGGGCCACTTGGTTCTCAGGAGTATCTTCCATGCAGGCCTCTAGCCGACGCTTGATCTGCCCTAGGTCCGCCTGGCACAAGTCGGCGAGTAGTACCAGATCAGCGTCGGAGGCGCTGATCGCGATTGGACCACTTGGAAACACTTCCTTCAGCGTCACCGGGTCGTGAAATCCCTTGCGAAGGCCCTCGGCCAAAGACTCGACGACCGCGAATGCGAGCAGGTGCCGGGCTTGCGCCAACACATCTGTGAAGGGGCTCTCGGTTCCCTTTGTTTTCATGAGCCTATTCTTAGCAGGCGCCGCTGACGCGACATGATCAACACAAACCCCGTCCGGGAAAAGCGGGGGGCTTCCGCTGACGAGTGCCAAGCGAAGAAGTCCGATCATTGACGCTACTGCCGCAGCGCTGCCCGGAGCGTGATTCGGCCGCGCTGTCCGCGTCGGGGGTCGAGTCCCGCGTCGGCCATTGTCACCCGTGCCCGATAGGTTGAGAAGACGATGAACGAGCAGAGCGATAGCACCGAGGCCAACGACGGGCTTCCAGAAGCCCCGCCGACTCCTCTGCCTGCCGGATGGTACGCGGACCCGCAGAACCGGACCGGGGCTGCGCTCCGGTATTGGGGCGGCTCCGAGTGGACTGAGAAGACAGCTGCGACATCTCTGAAACCAACTCCAAGTAGGCCACCGGGAATGCGCAGATCCCTTGTGTTGTGGATCGCTGGAATCGCCGTCGCTGTCGCTGCGGCCACATCCGGCTTGGGGATATGGAATCTCTCGGTTGCCCAGAAGTTCCAGGACAGGACGACGGTGGTCAACAACCAGACCGGCACCCTCCAGGAGGAAACCGATGAGCTCGATGCCAGCTAAGCGTTGGTCAGCGGCCCGGGCGTCTATGGTGATCGGCTCGGCCGTCTTGTTGGCGCTTGGGGCGGGAGCGTTCGCTGCGTGGGCCTTCGTCTACTCGGGCGACTCAGAGGCTTCCTACGCTTCCGCGAAAGAGGGCCTAGCGCAGGCACAAGAAGCGCGAGACGGGGCGCAGGCGGGTTACGACGACCGTGTCAAAGCCGAGCGTGAGGCAGCAGATGCTCGCGCTCGTGAGGAACGGAAGAGAGAGGTAGAACGCGAAGCACAGGCCTGGCAGGACTCATACTTCGCCGACGAGGGCTTCGAAAACGTTGGAAACAATGTCTACTTTCGCTGGCTTGAGTCGAGCGAATACTCGTGTGGCAACTGGGATTGCGCTGGCTTTTCTGTGGTCGCCGCAGATGGCTGCCCGAGCGGCATCTACCTCGAAGCAGCAATCATGTCGGGCAGCACCCAAGTCGGATGGACCAACGACTCCTTCGCGGGGCTCGCGCCGGGAGGTACCGCTGCTGGCGTATTTGAGATGGTGACCGCGTCAGGCGACTCTTTCTCCCTTACTGAGGCCAACTGCTACTGAACCGAGCGACACCCCTCGGATGAGGCAACCCGAACGATCTCGCCGACCTCAACTGTCAAAGCGTCGCATAATCTGTCTGGCACTCGACACCGCCTTCCGGGCAGTTATGCCCCTGCAAGTGTGGTGATCGGCAGGCCAGTGGTCGGCCGTCGGGAGGATGCTGGTCCCGACCCTTGAGCGTGGCTCAAAGTGCCCCTGACGTCCGCGACCGCGGGGTGTCTTATCTGTGGCGTGCCCGTTCAAGCGTCGGGTCAGCGCCGACCCGATCGCCGCGATGGCTTGATCAGAAGCTTGCCTAGCCCCAGGACTGTGGCTCATTGCAGGGCCGCCTCGCAGTGGCTCCTAGAGCGACGCGAACGGGCCGAGTCTGTGTTGATCACCGTGGTTGCGGATTGTTACCTCGCCGGGGTGTCGACCGATCGCACGGAGGAGTTGGTCAAGACCCTCGGGATCGACCGCCTAGCGAAGTCCCAGGTGTCCCGCATGGCTGAAGAGCTTGCTGAGCACGTCGCCGCGTCCCGTCACCGACCGCTCGGCGAGGCTGGTCAGTTCACGCTCGTCGCCGCCGACGCGCTGGCGATGAACGTCCGCGAAGCAAGACGCGTCGTCATCAACGCTGTCGTGCTCGTCGCGACGGGCGTGAACGGTGATGGGCATCGCGAAGTGACCGGCCTCCAGGTCGCCTCCAGTGAAACCAAGAGTGCCCGGAACATGTTTCTAGCGGACCTGGTGGCCCGCGGCCTGCCCGGTGTTCGCCTCGTCACCAGCGACGCTGACGCCGGTCTGGTCGAGGCGATCGCAGCGAACCTGCCAGGAGCTGCCTGGCAACGCTGCCGCACCCACTACGCAGCGAACCTGATGTCCATTACACCGAGAGCGATGTGGCCAGCCGTCAAGGCTCTATGCTCCACTCCGTCTACGACCAACCCGACGGGCCGTCAGTGCGCGCCCAGTTCGACCGCCTCCTGGACGATGTGGCCGAACGGCTGCCCGCCGTCGCCGAGCACCTCGAGACCGCCTGCGACGACCTCCTTGCCTTCGCCGGACTCGCCAAGGACGTCTGGTCCCAGATTTGGTCCACAACCCGCTGAGCGACTGAAGAAAGTGATCCGACGTTGCACCGACGCCTTCGGGATCTTCCCCAACAGGGATGCCATCATCCGTCTCGTCGGAGCAGTCCTCGCCGAGCAATCAGACGAATGGGCAGAGACCAAACGCTGCCTCGGACTCGAAGTCCTCGCCCGCTGCAGGCTCACCCCAGTCCACGGCATCAACCCCGAGGAGGTGTGGCCAAAATCGCACAGATTGGCCCGGTTGTTGTCACTAGGGGCTGGTGCAGGAACTGGTGACAGTTCGGTTTAGGCCGCGAGGGCCAGTGGTGTGTTCATGATGGTCTCGTACTCGATGGGGGTCAAGCGTCCGAGCCGGTCTTGGCGGCGGCGCCGGTGGTAGGTCCGTTCGATCCAGGTCACGATCGCGATGCGGAGCTCTTGGCGGGTGTCCCACCGTTGCCTGTTCAGCACGTTCTTTTGGAGCAGGCTGAAGAACGATTCCATTGCGGCGTTATCCCCGGCAGCGCCGACGCGACCCATGGATCCGACCATGTGGTGACGGTTCAGTGCGTGGCCCATCTTCCGGGACCTGAATTGGGATCCACGGTCGGCATGCAGGACGCATCCGGTGACGTCGCCGCGGGAAGCGACGGCGTTGTTCAGGGCGCTCACGGCCAACTGGGCTGGCATGCGGTCACCGATCGAGTAGCCCACGATGCGGTTGGAATACAGGTCTTTGACCGCGCAAAGGTAGAGCTTGCCTTCACCCGTTTGGTGTTCCGTGATGTCCGTGAGCCACACCTGGTTCGGGCGGTCGGCCCTGAAGATGCGCCTCACGAAGTCGTCGAACACGGGCGGGCCGGCCTTGGTGGCCTTGCCCCGTTTGCGTCGCTGTGTGGCCGACACCAGGCCCGCCTGAGCGGACAGTGACCACGCGGTTCTGCGCGCCATCGGCCACCCCGCGACCTCGGCCTCGTCGCCAAGGAACCGGTAACCAAACTCAGGGTCCTCGCGGTGAGCATCAACGAGCGCATTCATCCGATGCGCCTGCACCCACTCCAGCGCTGTCACCGGGTCACTGAGCCACCGGTAGTACGGTTGACGTGCGATCTTGAGCACCCGGCACGTCACCGTGACGGGCACGCCGTCCACGGCCAACTCGCGGACGAGCGGGTAGATCATTTTGGGTGGCCACCGAGCCTGAGGTTGGCCTGCGACAAGTACGCTGCCGCACGACGCAACACCTCATTCTCTTGCTCGAGAAGCCGGTTCCGCCGACGCAGCTCCCGCACCTCTTGCGCCTGCTCACGGGTCACCCCTGGCTTCTCACCGTCTTCGACATCGGCTTGACGCAACCAGTTCGACAACGTCGCATGAGAGATCCCGAAGTCCTCGGCGATCTGTTTCTGCGGCGCCTCACGGCGCCGCGCGACCGCGACCACGTCACGGCGAAACTCCTCAGGAAAAGCTCTAGACATGACAACATCCTTCCACCAGGACCCGCCCGGATCCCAGAAGTCAGTTGTCACCAATCACTGCACCAGCCCCCTATGCTTCACCAGAGAGAATGAACCGTCCCCGGTTTGATGCCGCTTCCTTTCGAGTCTGGAAGGAAGATAGACACCATGCCCAAGAGGATCCCAGAGGACACCAAGCAGCGTGCTGTGCGGTTGGTCCTTGACCACCTCGATGAGTATCCGAATCTCACCGTCGCATGTCAGAGCGTCGCTGGTCGGCTCGGCTTCGGTGCTGAGTCGTTGCGTCGTTGGGTGCGCCAAGCGCAGGTCGATGCCGGCGAGCGTCACGGTGTCAGCTCAAGCGAGTCGGAACGCATTCGTGCGCTCCAGCGAGAGAACCGTGAACTCCGTGAGGCCAACGCGATTCTCAAGGACGCTGCGGTTTTCTTCGCCGGGGAACTCGACCCCCGACGCCGTTGATTGTCGCGTTCATCGATGAGCAGCGGGCCAAGGGTCGTGCGGTCGGGTCGATCTGTGCCGTCCTGCGTGAGCAGGGCGTACAGGTTGCCGCACGAACATATCGGGCCATGAAAAGCCGTGACGCGTCGCTGCGTGATCGCGGCGACGCGGTCGTGATCGACATGCTGCTCGAACTCACGGGGACTCCGGAGGGGATGTATGGGCGGCGCAAGATGGTCTCGCATCTGCGTCGCAACGGGCTCGACGTCGGCGCCCGGCAAGTCGACAGGCTGATGCGTGAACTGGGCATGAACGGTCGGACCCGCGGTCGTGGGATCCGCACCACCGTGCCCGACAAGAACGCCACCCGTGCTCCGGATCTGCTGGATCGTGACTTCACCGCCCCTGCACCAAACCGGCGGTGGGTCGCGGACTTCACCTATGTCAGGACCTGGGCCGGCTTCGCCTACGTGTCGTTCGTCATCGACTGCTACTCGCGCGCCATCGTCGGCTGGCACGCATCAATGACGAAGACCACGCCGCTGGTAACGACCGCGCTACGGATGGGACTATGGCGACGCAACCATGCCGACCACCCCGTCGGCGACGGCCTCGTGCACCATTCGGACGCAGGCAGCCAGTTCACCTCCGTGGCGTTCGCCGAAACCCTCGCGCTCGAGGGCGTCGCAGCATCGATCGGTTCTATCGGGGACGCGTATGACAATGCCCTGGCGGAGTCCACCATCGGGCTGTTCAAGAACGAAGCAATCCGTGACGACTCGCCGTTTCGGGATGGCCCACTGAAGCGTCTCGAGGACGTCGAGTGGGTCACGATGGCCTGGGTCGATTGGTACAACCAACACCGCCTGCACTCCCGCCTCGGAGACACCCCGCCAGACGAGTTCGAGGCCGCCTACTACGCTGACATCACCACGCCAACACCACCGGTGCTGGCACCCGCATAGAAGCGGCAAGAAACCGGAGACGGTTCAGAAAGGCGCGCCATGGGATTGTTGACGTTGGACGAGCTTGAGTCGCTGTTTGCTCAAGAGGGATCTCTTGTCGGGTCTTGCTGGTACGACTACGACCCGGTCATGCCCGGGGCACTCGTTGCTCACAGACAGGTTTTTCTCGACGAAGTCGCGACGCTACTCGTCGACCAAGACGCGTCCGAGATCGAATCACTGATTGCGGAGTACGACCGCGCTGTTGAGGGCAATCGGGCCGTCTTTGGTCAAGGAGCAAGCACGGAGCAGCTTGACACGCATCTCGTCCAGGCACGCATCCGCGAGGCGACAGCCGACGTCGCCGACACGACCGACGCTGCTGACGATAGGTGGTTCCAGCCCTCGTTGGCGGTACGCAGATTCGTCGACCGTGTCAGCGATGGCGGGGCAGCGGCAACAACAGAAGACGAACTCAAGTGCCTCTATGCGGACATCGGTCGGCTAGGGGTGCCGCTCGCGCCGTCGGGTTTCCCGACAGAACTGCCTGAAAGAATATTGCGGTCCATCGACGACTTGACTCACTCCCTCTCTGTCCTCTTGCACTCCAATACCGCATTCGACGTTCGTCTCTCCCAATTCCGACCGTTGTGGAGCATTGACCTCGCTGCCGCGTGCGGTGAGCGCCTGCGACAGAGCGCAACAGTCACTCAGCCCAAGTACCTTGCAGCGAAGGCTCTGGGTGCACCGCTGCCGGATGGGCTAGCAGAGCGCGCGGTCGAGATAGAAAGGCGGGCGACGGTCCAGGCTCACGCAACTCATCGTGCTGCTGCGGCGATAGCGATCCTGATCGACCCGATCGTGGAAGCTGCCAACACCCTCGTGGACGACGCGAACCAGGAGATTGCTGAAGCCGAAGCACAAGAGGCTGCCGAGAGACGACAGTTGCGAGCGGAGGTGGGCTTTCCACATCCCGGCGTACACGCGTATGGGGTATCTCCCCGAGGCGCGGAACTCTGGGTACGGGACTTCCTGCGGCATCTTGGGGCAGTTGAGGCCGAGGCGACCCAGCAAACCGATGACGGTGGCGTAGACGTGGTGTGCGATGACTTCTTGGTGTCAGTGAAGCACTACGCCCATTTCGTACCCGTGGAGGAAGTCCGAGAGATCTTCGCGGTTGCTGCGGTGGACGGGAAGGCCGCGGTGTTGTGGACCTCTGGAACCCTCACCGCTGCGGGCTCGGAGTTCGCCGACGTGGCTCCGGTGGCCGTCGTGCAGTACAACGTCGAAACGGGCCAAGTAGTCGGTCTGAATGTCGCTGGGACCCAGCATCTGGAGGCGGTCAGGGGCGAGGGCCAGGCACGCTGTTAGTCAAAGACCCGTGCCGAACCACTACGGGTCTGGCGCGCTACCCGACGTTGTGACGAGTGGGGGGCTGATGCATGAACTGGTCAGTTCGGGTTTGGGCCGCGAGCGCCATTGGTGTGTTCACGATGGCCTCGTACTCAATGGGGGTCAAGCGTCTGAGTCGGTAGTGGCGTTGAATACGGTCGTGTCCTTATGATCAAGGCTGGCTACAGTCGTAGCTGGATCAATGACGTGATCTACATGGGCGACGTCGTCAATCGAGCGGCGCACTTGGCGCATGAGGCAGGCCGGAATTGGACTCCGCCGAGTTTCGTCGACGGCGTCTCCGGCCAGAACCTGAAGGACGACAACACGCGCCTCCTGACGCAGCGCAATGCCACGGGTCTGGATGCGGTCTACCAGGGCGACGTCGCGCGTACTGACATGAACGACTGGGTCGAAGCGTTGACCTAAGGCGAGGCGTTCAGCGAGCAATCGCGGGACGAGCCGCTGGATCGCCAATCACTCCGCCTCGATCGCAAGGTAGCCCTGCGCGAGATCGTGGACGAGTTGTTCTCTCACGTAGGTCACTGCATGGAGCAGGTCGTTGAAGTGGTACACAACTGCCTGGAGCGCGGTCTCCATGCCGACGTTCTTGACACGCGCAAGCCTGTCGTCATCTTCGTGGAGTGCGACGCCGTAGATGTAGTCCATCGCGATGACGTCGCTTCCGAGTAACTTGCCTGGGCCGAACCCATTGTCCATCTCCAGGCGACCCGCGTGGAAGATGGGCCCCGACGCACCGATACGACCTCCGGTCACGACGGACGCGACTAGGTCCTTCAGCGGTTGGCGAGCCCCCCGCTGTTCGTCTGTGAGCAGTGTTCGCAACGCGTCGACGACGCCGGGCAGGTAGCAGTCCTCTCTCTCCGCGAAGAATACTCGGCATTCGACGATAGTGGAGTCCACCATGCGCTTGTCCAGGACCATCGACTCGATCCCGGTGAGCTTCCAGTTGTCGCCGTCAGTAGCGGTCCACGTGAGCTCGGCTAATGGAATATCTCCGTCCTCATGCCGGAGGGCGACGATTGGCTGGCCGAGTTCCGACCCAGAGCGGGCAAGAAACTTGCGAAGTCTTCGTCTCGAGCGGTTGGCAACTTCCGGAGGCAGTGTCACAGCGGCATTCTTCCATCAGCCGTCTCCTGCGGAGTTTCGCGGGCCGTCTCGCGCATGTACTGACTGTCGTCGTAGGCGTTGGGTGGTCCGCCATCTTGACTTCCGGTGCCGTGCCCACCGTCTGCGAGCGTCGCTTGCACCCAAGATCGCCACGAAGTTGGCCGCGGAGAGTACTCAGAGGGCCAACGCGCCGACTCACTAGGAGAAGAGAACCCAGGCGACGCCGAACACTAGAGTGAGGTAGCCGATCGCGAGTGCCGCGAGGGCGACCCCATCATTCTGCGCCTGGCCGCGGGATGAGGCATTCAGTGCAAGGTGTCCGAACAAGATACCCAACGGGGCGGCGACGAGCAGCGAGCACACCAGAGCAACAACTGCCATCCAGTTCTTCTCGGTGCGTGCCAAGTGGGTCGCGAGGTCGGGACTCTGGGCCGTCTGGGTTCGCGCTGATGCTCCTGAGACTCGTCGCGGCATCAAGATCTCGAACGGATCGTCGGATCGCCTGTGGTCTGGAAAACCCGGTTCGCTCACCTCCCACCGGAGGGGGCGTTCGGCGCTTAGTGGACTATCGACGCCTTCGGCATCTGAGTCTCGTGGCATCTTCGTGATCCCCCTCCGTCTCGCTTCCCGGGGCTGAGTCCCGCTTCTCCGCAAGAGTTCGCCCTCGATCCGCAGGAAGGCTCTGCTTCCACCGCAAAGTACCACGCTGCTAGTTCGCCCCGACTATCCGGGACGATCAGTCGTCTTTCTCGGTCCATGCGCACGGCTCCCGCTAGCCTCGTTCCATGACCGTCGAACCCGACCCGAGCGTCGTCCGTCTCTACCGCCCCACGGGCTCGGCGGAATGCGACCTGGTGCAAGCGTCGGGCTGGCTGGCGTGGCCGCCGCGTCTGCCGGAGCAGCCGATCTTCTACCCGGTGCTGAATGAGTGGTACGCCACCAAGATCGCGCGTGAGTGGAACGTGCCGCACGCGGGGGTGGGGTGCGTGATGGAGTTCGACGTGGATGCCGCGTACCTGGAGCGCTTTGCCGTGCAGCAGGTGGGCGGTCGAGACGTGCTCGAACTGTGGGTTCCTGCGGAGGAGCTCGAGGAGCCGTCCACAACCCGCGTGGGCACCGCTGAGTTCAGGGCCTCGTTCGCTGCCGAGGCATGCGCGTCCGTCGACCCTCCGTCAGCAAACAGCTGCGCTACCTACGGGCCGACGAGCCAGTAGTCGTATCCGAGTTGCTTGCACGAGGCCGGAACGTCGTACTCGGCCGCGGAGGGGAGTCCTCCCATGCCGCCTAGGCCGTAGTCATCGTCCCTGGCAAAGGCCCGGATATCCACCGGGGTACGGGGGAATACGGGAATGAACCGCTCGCCATCGGACTCAAAGACCAGGCAGTTCTTCTCGATGACGAAGGTGCCCTCGAGTAAGGCTGAACTGAACATGCCGCTCTCATCGGTATTCACCCACGTCGCGACATCAAGGTTGACCGTTCCGTTGGCTCCATCGGTACTGCAGCCCGTGGTGAGTGCCACCAGCGCTGCCGCCGCGACAACCGCACGTCTCATGCGTTCATCTTGTCGCCTTACTGCCCGTCCTACAACCACCCGTTGTTCGGGGCGACCACGACAGCCCCCTCGCGGTTGGCGGCGCCGGTCTTGCCGATCGCGGATGGCAAGTGATTGCGCACGGTGCCCTCGGATAGCACGAGTCTGGCGCGATCACCGCGACCGGCGACTCGTCTCGCGCGGCGCGCAGCACGTCGGCCCGCTACCGTGCCTGGAGCCGCGCAAGGAGCACGTCGCGATCCTGGAGTAACAATGCGGTGTCGCCACGGTTGGCAACACCAGGAAGCCTTGCGATGGGGTTGTCGCCGATTCGCAGGTTCAGAGGCTCCCGCGCGCCGTTGTTGAGGTTGACCACGTAGGGACTCCGCGCGTGCTGCACGTCAGTCCCGAGTACGGCGACCTTGCCATCTCGAACGAGGATTGCGTCGGTCGACGAGCCCAGGCCGCGAAAGGCGGTGACCAAGCCTTCGCGAATTCTGAGGATCGGGAAGTCGGTATAGGTGCAGGCGTACACATCGGAGCCGTCCGTGGTGAGCGCGTAGCAGTCGGCGATGGCATAGTCGGTGGACTCGGTCATGGCCCACGTGACCTCGAAGTCGCGGTCAAAGCAGACGATTCCAGGAGCTCCGATCGGAACGTTGCGGAGGCCCCAACCGAGGTTGCCGAACACTCCCTCGTCAAAGTACCCGACCCACACATTGCCGTCGTCGTCGATCTGGATATGTTCAATCCCATCGCCGATAACGCCGCGTCGGACGAGCGAGCCGTCCGGCGCGTAGAGGTAGGCGTTCTGCTCAGCGACCCCTTCGGTGAACGTGCATCGCGACCCCACCACAAGGATCTCGCCCGTATCGGCGAATCGAGCGACCTGGGGAAACGTCGCGAAGCAGGCGCCGAGGATGCTGACTTCTTGGGCCCTCGGTGTCCAGACGTGGGCGGTGACTCTCAGGGGTTCTGTCGTCGACGTTGTGGGGAAGATGGCCTCGTCTGGATGCGCGGTGGTGGAGGTGTCTGCCGCCACATCCCGAGGTTGAGCCCAAAGCGTCGTGACCACGGAGTCGGCACCCAACGACCGCGCGAGGAGCGTGGCATCCGGATCGACTCCCTCGATGTGGCCCGCAAGGTCGAAAATGAGCTGCGCCATAGCGACATGCTAGGGCGTTGCGTGCCCGCTACCCTCGTGCCACGACCACCGAATCCGACCCGAGCGTCGTCCGTTTGTACCTCCCACGAGGCCTGCGGAGTTGGCATTCGTGGAGGAGTCAGGCTGGCGTGCGTGGCCGCCGCGTCTGCCGGAGCAGCCGATCTTCTACCCCGTGCCGAATGAGTGGTACGCCACCAAGATCGCGCGTGAGTGGAACGTGCCGCACGCGGGGGTGGGGTACGTGATGGAGTTCGACGTGGATGCTGCGTACCTGGAGCGCTTCCCTGTGCAGCGGGTGGGTGGCCGAGACGTGCTCGAACTGTGGGTACCTGCGGAGGAGCTTGAGGAATTCAACGCGCCCATCGTCGGCCGAATCCGTCAGATTGCCAGGTATGACACGGTGGAGGACTGATCGCGAAGCGCCAAATTGTGGAGAACGCCGACCACCACGTCGGCTTGTGCAAGCATCGGCAGGATGGAGGCCCCTTGGCAGGTCGAGGCGGCGAGCGGCGACTTCGCGCGCTTCGCACGTTCCCTCCGCGAGTACGAGCAAGTAGTCCTTGATGCGGCCATCACCAAAGTGCTCGCCGTCGAAGGCCCCGCCATCTGCGAGTCGGAATGGGGCAAGGCTCTTGGCCGCGGGCTGTACGAGTTCCGCATTCGCAAGAGCCTCGACGCGATTCTGCAGGCCCGTGGCGTGGCGCAGGCGCGAGGCGGGAAGCGGCCGGTACTCCTGCGCGTGTTCTGTGCCTTTGAGAGAGGGCGGGTGGTGCTCCTGCTGGGCTGGTACGACAAGGACAAGGACTCGTCGGGGAGCCGTCAACAACGCGAGATTGCCGCTGCGCGCCGCGTGCTCGCTGAATAGAACCGAAAGCAGGGGCCTTGACGGAGTATGTCACAAAGCACATACTGAGTTCTCAAGGAGGTTGACATGACCCGCTCGTACGAGTCGCTCTCTGCCGAGTTGCGGCAGGGCTGGAGCGAGGATGCTCGCCGCGTCCACGAGGCTGTCTCGCGCGAGTTCGCCGCCGAGGTGGCCGCGCGCCGGGCCGTCGGCGCCGCCGTCGCGCGAGCCCGCAAGGCCTCCGGACTCACGCAGGTGCAACTCGCGCAGGCCGCATCCGTCCAGCAGGCCGAGGTCAGCCGCATCGAGCGCGGCCACGCCAATCCGACGGTGGCCACGCTGGCGCGCATCGCGGCGGCGACAGGCTCGCGGCTGGAGCTGGTGGCTGTGGGCAACCGTTCCGTTTAGGCCGCTGTTCCGCGCGATGTGGAACAGGTGCTGAGTGGAACAGCAACCGGGTTGCACGCCATGCACGGGCCGTTGCGGACTGTGCCCCGGTGCGCCACAGTGTTTCCGTGGCGGATAAGCAGTTGGTTGAGGCGCAACGCCGCAGTTGCGCCCGGTTCGCGTTCGACACCGCCTACGGTGTCGACGTTCAACTCAAACGACTCCGGATATTCGACATGCACGATGCGTTCGTGAATGCCCAGCGCGAGGCCGACGCCCAATACCTGGTAGTTGCTCTATGGCGACTCCGCATGGCCGCTGGAATGTGCGCCACGCTCAGCAGCAACGATGAGCGCATCGTTGAGGCTCTCGCCACCTACGACACGGCCTTCCCCAGGCTGAAGAATCTTCGCGATGTGTTGATGCATTACGACAACTACGCGCTCGCAAATGACTCGCGGCGCAACACGGACCCAGTCACCGGCAAGTTGATCAATCGCAGCGATATCGAGTCACTCCGGACCTCCCCCGATGCGGTGGCGTGGCTAGGGGAGTCCTACAGCCTCGCCGACATCGAGAAGCAAAGCAGAGCGCTGTACGTCGCGGTGACGGAAGTGTTGGGTCACTCGGGGATCGGCTGAGTTGCCAATCGACGCGTATTCCGCACCCATCCGACGCATGGGGCAGGATGAGGAGCATGAACGAGGGGGAGCGAAAACGGCTTGGTGGACTCCGCGCCACACTGCTGGTGATCGGCGGCGTGATTGCGTCGGTGATCGCGACATCGATGATGGTGATGCCCACGATTCGGGGGCCTTGGGACGAAGGGCCTCCCGAGATGACGGGCTCGGAGCAGAGACACTTCTGGACGGCCGCAGTAGTGCTGTGGGGCATCCAACTGGGCTTGCTCGCGGTGGCGTGGAAGTTCCGGTCCGCGCCAGTGGGAGTGATCGGATCGTTTGCGTTGCTCGCGGCGATCGTGATGACGTCTGTGCTGATCTCGCCGTTCCACGAGTCCGCTGCGCCAGCCGACCGTGAGGCTCCCGAGCAGCATCGACCGGTGTGTTACAGCGGTTCGGGGGACTGCCTCGGAGGGTAGGCGAGTGCTCGCGTTCTAGGAGACGCAGCCGCATGTCGGACGTCGCTGATAGCATGACCTATCAGTGGAGGTGGCCATGTCTGAATCGCTTGCGGAGCAGATGTTCGCGGACGCGCTTGCGGCCGAGCGGTTGCGCATCGAGGCGCGCGCCAAGCTCGTGGGTGCTGTCAGGCGAGGCGCGGCTGCGGGCATGAGCCAGCGCGAGATCGCCCGCGCGGTGAATCGCAGCCAGCCCGAGGTCGCTCGTCTGTTGCGCTTCTTCCCCACGAGCGAGCGGGGGAGGGCACTCGCCAAGCATCGGCGCGAGGTGATCGATCTCGCCGAACAGCACGGCTTCCGCAACGTGCGCGTGTTCGGTTCGGTCGCTCGCGGCGAGGACGGGCCCGGGTCCGACATCGACCTCCTTGTGACTTTTCCTCGCGATGCCTCGCTGTTCGACATCGGGGTCCTGGAGGGGGAACTCGCCGCGTTGCTGGGGGAGAGGATCGACCTCGTCCCCGACGACGGCCTGCGACCCCACTCGCGTGACCAGATTCTCGCCGAAGCAGTTGCTCTGTGAGTAAGGACGACGCAAGTTACGCTCTGGCGGCGCTCGAGCACTTGGCAGTTCTGAAGAGTCACGCGGCCTCCGCGGGCGCCGAGGAGACCCTCCAGTTCGATGCGATCTGCATGCGACTCGCGGCTGCTATCGAAGATGCATCGCGTATCGGCGAGACGGCCAGGCTTCGGGTGTTTGGCGCAAAGTGGCCCGCGATGTGGTCGACTCGGAACCGCATCACGCACGGGTACGCCTTCGTCAGCCGCGACGTCATCGCGGCGACCGTGGAACGAGACCTTGACGACTTTGGGGCCGGGCTTTCCAGGATTGTGAACGGTTCCGAAACGGCACCTGGGCATCGCTGACACGCGTGAGCCAGCCAACGCCCCGCACATCACGGTTTGGCAAAGACCCTTGCGCCGCCCCTGGTGCCAGCCCTAACGTCGTCGCTTGTGCCCACCGATGGGCACAGCATCGGCCACCGACGAGACGACAGAAAGGGGTGCACCTTGGTAGATCAGATGACCTTGCGGCGCGGCTTCACAGCCATTGCGTCGGAGCACCTCACGTCCGTCCGCGGTGACTGCCTCGGCGGGCCTGAGGGCCAGCCGACCGCGCGCTCCTAGCCGCGCCACCCAGCCTGCCTCGAGGTAGGGCGACACGCCCGCCACGCGGCATTCCTTCGCTCCCGGCCCCGTCCAGGAGCCAAGGCCTCAAAGCGAGCCGAAACTGCGTCGGCGACCCCTGTCGCCGACCGTTTCGCGGCTTCGCGCGCCCTCCAAGGGCGTCCGCCCCCGCCTGCTCGCTCACCTTCCATGCACCACCCACATCCCACCCCGGGCCAGGAACCCCTGTCCCGGATCACAGAAAGAAAAGGATCATGTTCACGCTCAACCTCAAGGCCTTACTGGCCAGGGGCTCCGACGAGGGCTTCTACGCCCCCGGCGCGGGACCCCCCAAACGCGGTGTGCCTCGCAAGACGGCCGACGCTGTCGGCGACGTCTCCGAGGCGAGCCGCACCCCCAAGCGCGAAGCGCCGACGCCGGTGAATGGCTTTGGCGCCACCGGTGGCTGGGGCTCGTGGTGACGCGGCGGCGTGCGCGCCTCCGCGTCACCCGAGACGCCGCTCTCGACGGCGAGCTGGAGGATCTCGACTGGCAGGATCGCACCGAGAGGCTCCAGTCTACGTCCCGCTCTTCGTCCCGGCCGACATTCCTTCCGTGCGAGACCACTTCTGGGGCCACCCGATTGGGGGCTTTCGACGTCACGCACATGGTCATAGGATTCGAGGCGTCTCACGGGCTGAGAACACGCTCCTCACCCCGTGAGTACACGTCCTTCATCGGGCAAAGAGGGGAAGTGAAGCGGGATGAGCACCAGATCGAACACGGGAGCTCGGTGGACGCTGGCGTACCTGACGGTTGCGGTCGCACTGGTCCTGGCATTCACGGGTAACGTCCAAGCGAAAGCAGTGACCTACTCTTGCTATGCCTATGGTTGGCCCCACGAGTCCCACGTTGTCTACTACGAAGGTGTGAACTCAACCTGGTCCGGCTACTTCGACACCGCTCGTTCGCGGTGGAACAACGCTGGCGTCGGCGCAAACATACAGCTCACAACACTGCCCACTTCGACAAAGCCCTACGTCACCGCGGGCCGCTACAGTTCGTCGTGGTACGGGTACTACACGCGGTACAGCAACCGATATCGCATCCAGGTGAATGCACGAGTGCTTGACGAGAACACCTCGTCGACCGCGCAACTGGCCACGTGGGCAAAGGGGACCACAACTCACGAGTTCGGCCACGCGCGCATGTTGAAGGACAACCCGCTGACGTCGAACCCCAACGGCTCGCTCATGAACTACAGCCGCAACCGCGACACCGTGGTATCGCCCACGTCCTACGACAAGGCGTACACGATCGCGTGCTTCGACTGACACAGAGAGGATGTGCGATGAAGACTCGCCTGCGGATGATAGGTCGGCACCCACTCACCTTCGTGGCGCTGGTCGTCTTGATCTTGCTTGTGGCAGCAATTGTCGTTCCGCGGATTCCGCTGGGCGGCACGGCTTCCGCCCTGCCCGTCGCATATGTAAACGCGGACTACCCAACCTATGAGACGTCCGCGAAGGCTCTCGACGCCGCCGAGGCGGTAGTGGCCGTCGAGTACGTGGATTCCTGGTTCGACACGCTCTACCCTGACGTCGATACTTCCATCAAAGACCCTGCGCGCAACCCGCAGGCCGGGATCGACCAAGACGACATTGACCTGACGGCCATGGGCGTTCCGGTGGTTGTCTCTCAGGTGGTTGTCACGGAGGTGTTCTCTGGCAAGGTTGAGGTGGGGCAGACGCTCGAAGTGCAGCAACTGGGCGGCCCCGACAACGGAGTGATGGTTGTTGAGGTCGGCGCGCCGCTTCTCGGCGATATTGTCAAGGAGCGACGTGTAGATCAACTGGTGCTGTTGCTGGACAGGTGGCCTGAGGGGCACTACACGGCGCTGAATCCAGACCAAGGTGTGTTGGTCTTGCGCGGTGATGAGGCGGTCTCGTCTGCAACGGGCGCTTCAGGAACGGTGACGCGCATCAGTCTTGAGGAGTTGCGGCAACTGTCGAGGCCGTAACTGTCTCGGATGAGCTTGCCTGGCCGAGCAAGGCAGGTGTTCCGATAATGGCGTACACCGGAACGATGTCGATCGTGCGGTCGTGATGAGCGAACCCATCAGCCGCAAAGGGCACTTCGATTGGCTCACATTGGGGGCGGCGCTGCTCAGTCTCTTCTTTGCCCTCCACCTCCTCCTTGTGTCCGCTTTCGCGAATAGCGGCTGGGGAGAGTCAGGGATCACCTCTTCGGATATCAGGCAGTACTGGTCCGAGGCGGGTCTGCTGATTGCTGTCCAGGCGGGGCTGTTGATCAGGTCGATCGTGCTGCGTCGAGGTGGCCTCGTGTCTCTCTCAAGCGGCGACTGCTGGGGCGGCTGAACGCGGGCCGCGCCTCCAACCCTTCCCGACGCCCCAGCTAGGCTCGCAACGTGATCCTCACCATCACCACCACGCACACGCCGGCCACGGACCTGGGCTTCCTGCTGCACAAGCACCCCGAGCGAGCGCAGTCCTTTGACCTCTCCGTAGGCACGGCCCACGTGTTCTACCCAGAGGCCACCGACGAACGTTGCACCGTGGTGCTCCTGCTGGAGGTCGACGCGCTGGAACTCGCCCGCAACTCGGGCCGCACCACCATGGACGAGTTCACGCTCGGCCAGTACGTCAACGACCGCCCCTATGCGGCGTCGTCCCTGCTCGCGTCGGCCATGAAGCGGGTGTTCTCCACCGCCGCCGCCGGCACCCTGAAGTCCAACCAGGCGCTCGCGGACTCCGCCATCCCGCTCGAGATTCGCATCCCCGCGCTCCCATGCCGGGGTAGCAGTGAGTTCGCGCGCGAACTGTTTGAGCCGCTCGGCTGGGACGTCGCGGCGCACGCCGTGCAACTCGACCCCGAGTTCCCCGAGTGGGGCGATTCGCGCTACCTGGACCTCACGCTGAGTGGCACCCTTCGCCTCGCCGACGCTCTGCGCCAGCTCTACGTGCTGCTGCCCGTGCTTGACGACGCCAAGCACTACTGGGTAGGCGACGACGAGATCGACAAGTTGGTGCGACACGGCGAGGGTTGGCTGGGCGAGCACCCGTTGCGCGACGCCATCGCGCGGCGGTATTTGGCCCACCAGAAGGGGCTCGTTAACCAAGCACTCGACCGGCTCGTGGAGTCGGGAGGGGAGGACCCCGACGCTCTGCCCCCGGAATCCACTCCCGCAGAGGAACTGCCGCAGCCCCGGGCGCGGCTCGCGTGGACCCGCAGGGACGCGATCGTGGCCGAACTCAAAGCCCTGGGAGTACGCAGCGTGGCCGACGTCGGCTGTGGCGACGGTGCGCTGCTGCGCCCACTGCTTGCCGACCCGTCCTTCAACCGCGTCATCGGCACCGACGTGTCCGCAACCGCGCTCGCGCGTGGGGCCCGCAGGCTCCACGTTGACGGCATGAGCGAACGTCAAGCCCAGCGCCTCGCGTTGATCCAGTCGAGTGCGACCTACCGGGACAAGCGACTCGAAGGCCTGGACGCGGTGGTGCTGATGGAGGTCATCGAGCACCTCGACATCGACAGGCTGCCCGCGCTCGAGTCCGCGATCTTTGGACACGCGCGGCCGCATCACGTGATCGTGAGCACCCCCAATCGCGAGTTCAACGTCCGCTACGACGGGATGGCCGAGGGCGTGCTGCGGCACCCCGACCACCGGTGGGAGTTCACGCGAGACGAGTTCACCACGTGGGCCACGTCGGTGTGGCAAAACTATGGTTACCGCGTCAGTATCAGCGGCATCGGCGACGCCGACGCTGTACTGGGTTCACCCACGCAGATGGCGGTCTTTAGCAGGGTCGATTCAGCGGACGACGCTCAGGATGGGGTGGCAGCATGACGCGCCGCATCGAGATCCCGGAGCTCGCGCTTGTGTTGCTGATCGGCATTTCCGGCTCGGGCAAGTCCACGTTCGCCACGCGCCACTTCTTGGGCACCGAGGTGATCAGTTCGGACACCGCCCGCGGCCTGGTGAGCGACGATGAGAACGACCAGAGCGCCACCGCCGATGCTTTCGACGTGGTGCACTACCTCGCGGGCAAGCGCCTGGCGCGAGGCAAGATCGCCGTGATCGACGCCACCAACATCCAACCGGCAGCGCGCCAGTCCCTCGTGGCAGTCGCGCGCGAGCACGACGTGCTACCAGTCGCGATCATCTTCGACGTGCCAGAAAAGACCTGCGTGGAACGCAACCAAGTGCGCGAAGACCGCGACTTTGGCGCCGAGGTCATCAAGCGTCAGGCGGCGACGATGCGCCGACACCTCAAGGGGCTGGGCCGCGAGGGCATCAGGGTTACGCACACCCTCACGGCTGGCGAGATCGACGACGTCGAGGTGGTGCGCACCAAGCTCTACAACGACTTGCGCCACGAGTCGGGTCCGTTTGACGTGATCGGCGACGTGCACGGCTGCCGCGCAGAGCTCGAGACGCTGCTGGAGACGCTCGGTTACGCCATCAGCAGGGACGGCGAGGGCCGCGCGATCGATGCGGCGCACCCCGACGGAAGGCGTGCCATCCTGGTGGGCGACCTCGTGGACCGCGGGCCAGACACGCCTGGGGTGCTCCGGCTCGCCATGGGGATGGTGCGCGCGGGCCACGCTTTGGTGGTCTCCGGCAACCACGAGGCCAAGCTGGTGCGCGCGCTGTCGCGCAAGGACGTGACTGTCTCTCACGGGCTGCAGGGCTCGCTCGACCAGCTCGCGCAGCAGCCAGAGGAGTTCGTGGCCGAAGTGCGCGAGTGGATGGACGGGCTCATCTCTCACTACGTGCTGGACGGCGGGCGCCTGGTGGTCTCGCACGCGGGCCTGATTGAGAAGTACCACGGTCGGGCATCGGGACGGGTGAGGGCGTTCTGCCTCTACGGCGACACCACGGGCGAGACCGACGAGTACGGGCTTCCCGTGCGCTACCCGTGGGCCAACGAGTACCGCGGCAAGGCGATGGTGCTCTACGGCCACACGCCGGTGCCCACCGCCGAATGGATCAACAACACGATGTGCCTGGACACCGGTTGTGTGTTCGGCGGGTCGCTCACCGCCCTGCGCTATCCCGAACGCGAGGTCGTGTCCGTCCCCGCCGAGCGGATGTACTACGAGCCCGCCCGCCCCTTGGTGGAGCCGGTCGACGAGCGCGAGCCAGGCTTGCTGGACATCGACGACGTGCTGGGTACCTCCGGCGTCGACACCGCGCTCGCAGGCCGGGTCTCGGTACGCCCGGAAAACGCCGCGCCTGCCCTCGAAGTCATGAGCAGGTTCGCCGTCGCCCCCTCGTGGCTCATGTACCTGCCGCCCACGATGGCGCCGGTGGAAGCGTCGGCCGTCGACGGGGTCTTGGAACACCCGGCGGAAGCCTTTGCCGCGTTCCGCAAGCACAAGGTCGAGCGAGTGGTGTGCGAAGAGAAGCACATGGGTTCCCGCGCGGTCGTGGTGATCGCGCGCGACCTGGAGGCCGCGAGGCGTCGCTTTGATGAGCGGGGTGAGCGCACGGGAGTGGTCTATACGCGCACGGGCCGCGAGTTCTTCGCGGGGGAGCTGGGCGCTGAGCTTGTGCGGCGCATCACGACCGCCGTGGAGCGCGCAGGGCTCTTTGACGAGCTCGGCACGGACTGGCTTGCTCTCGACGCGGAGCTATTGCCCTGGAGCGCCAAGGCGCAAGGGCTGTTGCGCGCCCAGTACGCCCAGGTGGGCGCCGCAGCGCGCGCATCGATGCCCGTCGCGCTCAACGCCTTGGATGCGGCATCGGCGCGGGGAGTGGACGTGGCCGCGCTGCGGGAGCGGTTCGCCTCGCGCGACGCTAACGCCCAGCGCTTCGTGGACGCCTACCGTCGCTACTGCTGGCCGGTCGACGGCCTGGACGGCGCGCAGTTGGCCGTGTTCCAGGTGCTCGCTTCCGAGGGCAGAACCTTCGGGGAACGGGAACACGCCTGGCACATGGACGTCGCGGACCGTCTGGTGGCCGCGAACGGAGAGCTCTTCCGCACCACGCGCCGCACCTACGCCTCGCTCGACTCCGAGGAGGAGTGCGCGGCGGCGACGGCGTGGTGGGAAGAACTGACAGGCGCCGGGGGAGAGGGCATGGTGGTCAAGCCCGCGCTCAACCTTGACACGTCACGAGCCCAGCCGACGCAGCCGGGACTCAAGGTGCGCGGGCCCGAGTACTTGCGCATCATTTACGGTCCCGACTACCTCGAAGCGGACCATCTCGCGACGCTCAAGAGGCGAACGGTGGGGCGCAAGCGCTCCCTTGCCTCGCGCGAGTACGCGCTGGGTATCGAGGGCCTGCGTCGCGCAGCCGCGGGGGAGCCGTTGTGGCGCGTCCACGAGTGCGCCTTCGCCGTGCTCGCCTTGGAGAGCGAACCGATGGACCCTCGGCTTTGACGCAGCGCACCGCCCCCAAGCGCGCAATTCCGCGCACCCATCCCCACCGTCGGCGAGGCGACTGTTACGGCACGTTGGCCCCGCCGTTGACGTTGATGACCTCGCCCACCACAAAGCTCGACTCAGGTGAGGCGAGGAACACGTACGCGGGCGCCTGCTCCACCGGTTGGCTGGTGCGGCCCAGCCACGAACTGTCGCCAAAGCCGTTGAGCTTCTCCTCCGGCTGACCGTCGGACACCTGCAGGGGAGTCCACACCGGGCCGGGCGCGACCGCGTTCACGCGAATACCGCGCGGTGCCAAGTCTTGAGCCAGCGCCTTCGTGAAGCCGTTGATGGCGAACTTGGTGGACGCGTAGTTGATGATCATCGGCGACGGGTTGTAGCCCTGCACCGAGGTGCTGTTGATGATCGTGGAGCCAGGGCCCAGGTGGGGGAGAGCGTCCTTGGTGATCCAGTTCATCGCGTACAAGTTGGTCTTGATGGTGCGCTCCAGGTCATCCTCGTCCAGGTCGTCGAAGGACTGGTGATACACCTGGTGAGCGGCGTTGTTGATCAGGATGTCGAGCCCTCCGAGCCCCTCCACCGCGTCGGCCACCAGGGTGCGGCAGAACTCCCTGTCGCGAATATCACCTGGTAGGAGAACGATCTGCCGACCCTCAGCGCGGACCACCTCCGCAATGGCGTCGGCGTCCACCTGCTCCTCCGGCAAGTAGTTGATGGCCACGTCGGCACCTTCGCGCGCAAACGCGATGGCCACGGCAGCGCCGATGCCGGAGTCGCCGCCCGTGATGAGTGCCTTGCGGCCGATGAGCCTGCCGGTGCCGCGGTAGGAGGTTTCGCCGTGGTCTGCCTTGGGATCGAGCTTTGCGTCCAACCCTGGCACTGGCTGCCAGGAGGCGTGGGGCACGATGTGCGAGTGGCGCTCGACGGGGTTGTCAAAGGTGAGCTGGTCGGGGGACATGCGCTTCTCCTTGAGTGAGGTGGTCAGAAGAGGCCGTCGCGCTCGACACAGACGACGCGCGGGGGAGGCCTCCGTTGGCCCGGTGCGATAACGATATCCAATCGGCGATGGGCGCGCCGAGGAAAGACGTGCAACGCCTGGGAGACGGGCTTCGCTACAGCCCGTCCGTCATCGCCGTCTCGCCGAGCGGGTTTGCGCCCTGAAGAGTGCCAGCCACCGCGTCGTACGTGAAGAGGGCCACCCGCGATTGCTCAGCGACCTCAAGCGCCTCCGCGTCGTACGAACCCGCGGTGAAGAACAAGCCTCCGCGCCCGTCGGCCGCCGCAAGCGCCGCCAGTTCACGCACGGCTTCCGCATCGACAGTGCCGTCATCGTTGACGACTCGCGCCACATGCCGTGCGCCCATGGCACCGACCACCGCACCGGGCGAGTGAGGAGCGGCCGCAGCGTCGGCCTCGCCCAGGTGGCGCATCCAGGCCGCCACGAGCTGACCCGCGCCGCCTTGCGTGACGCCGAAGGGTTGGCCGGCCGGCGCGGGGGCGCCCGTGAAGTGGCTGGCGGTGGCCAGTGGAGCGCGGGCAGCGGCGGTGGGGGAGGCTGCGTCCGCGCTCGGGGCGCTCGGGGCGGTCGGCGCGTCGGCGTGATCCTCCGTGTCCGCGTCGGCCTTTGCCACGGGGGTAGTGCCCGCATCTGCGTACGTCTCCGCGGCGGCGTGGCGTGCAATCTCCAAGAGCCGCCCCGTCTCGACCTCCCGAGCACGCTGAGCGTCGGCAAATCGAGAACTCGCGCGCACCGCGATCACAATGAACCAAATGACACCGGCGAGCATGCCCACGGCGCCGAGGCCCGGAACCAGTGAAGAGTCATCGGTGCCTTGGCGCGGCGTGGTCGTGATGGCGATGACCAGGCCGGCCACGGCGAGGCCGATGGGCGCCAAGAAATGCCGTCTGCGCCACGCCTTGATCTTGCTCTGCTGCGTCTGTTGAAACTCGCGCGTGAGGCGAATCACGTCGGCCGTCACGTCGCCAAGTACGAAGGATTCCATCGTGGCGCCCTCGACGGGGTTGCTCGCGAACGAGCGAGCAGCTTCCTGTCCCAAAGCCCTGGCAGCGGCGTCGCGGGTGCTGCCGTACGCGTACTCGTCCATGTGACAGAACGTAGCGCACGCGTCCCGCAAAGCCAGGGCGGCACGAGGGCGACCACAGCGGAGGCCACGTAACCTGGAGAGATGATGACGCTCGTGGCGGACTTCGAATGGGACTCGAGCGTGGGAGGGGCGGCGCGCACGGCGATCCTGTTCGTCGGCCTGGTGGTGGTGTCGCTCATCGTCAACCGCGTGGCCACGCGCGTCTTCGGCGACACGGATCAGCGCTTCAACGTGCGGCGCATCGTGCGCGCGATCATCTGGTTTGTTGCGGTGTTTGGGCTCATCGTGATTTGGCAGCCGCTGGGCGGCAGCCTCGCGCCGACGCTGGGCCTGGCGACCGCGGGTCTCGCCTTCGCCATGCAGGAGGCGATTGGCGCGATCGCTGGGTGGTTCAACATCACCTTCGGGTCGATCTTCCGGGTGGGCGACAGGGTGCAGATGGGCGGCGTCCAAGGCGACGTCATCGACATCTCGCTGCTGAAGACGAGGCTGATGGAGATAGGCGACGACGCCGAGACCACTTGGGTGGGCGGCAGGCAGTACACCGGGCGCGTGGTAACGGTGTCCAACAAGGCCACGTTCACCGAACCCGTCTACAACTACAGCAGCTTCTTCGAATACATCTGGGAAGAGATCGAGGTGGCCATTCCGCATCACGAGGATTGGCGGGGCGCCTCGCTCGTGTTGGAAGAGGAGGCGAGGCGGCAGGCGACGGCGGAGGGCGCCCGCGAGGCCATGGCGACCGTGCGCCAGCGCTTCCCTGTACCGGATACCGAGGTGGAGCCCCGCGTGTTCGCCGCCGCCGACGAGACCTACATGCGCCTGGCTGTGCGCTTTGTGGTGCCGGTGCGCAGTGCCCGCACGGTGAAGGATCAGATCACGCGACGCATCCACCGGCGGCTCGAGGCCGCGGGGGTCGAGGTGGTCGCTACGCAGGTGGTGCAACAGGCCGCGACCGTGTGGGAGCCCATTGAGGCGCTGGCCGACCCTGAGGAGCCCGACACGCAGTCCTAGCAGGCCCACGTTTTGCATGATCCAAGCGTCTGAGTGACCATGGAAGCGCACGCCCATGCCGGCGTTGCGACGTCGGCCCCTTCAACGTAAGGAGCGATGCCATGCGACTTTCCCCCACCCGAGTATCGGCCAGTGCCGCCGCAGGTGCGCTGTTGCTTGCGGGTTGCAACACCGAGGCCCCTGATGTGACCGTGGAGGCCACGGAGACCACGATTGAACCCACCACCACCGTCGAACCGACCACCACGACGACCGCCACGGCGGAATCGACGGTGACTCCCACGATCACCGCATCGCCACCCACCGACGAAGAGCCGCCGGGTGAAGAGGCCCCCTTCCCTGCGGACCGTGCCGCAGACAGGGGGCAAGCGAGCGCCAACGCGAGTCTGAGCCCAGAGATCCTGCGCTTTGGCGCCCACGACGGCTACGACCGCGTGGTGCTGGATCTCAGGGGCACTGGCGAGCCGGGCTGGCTCGGCGAGTACGTGAGTGATCCCCGCATGGCTGGCTCCGGGAACCCCGTGGATATCGCGGGCGATGCTTTCCTGCAGGTCAGCGTCGACGGTGTGGTCTACCCGACCGAGCCTGGCGCCATCGAGTACGTGGGGCAGGAACGGTTCCAGCCCTCCTCCGCAAGCATCATCGAGGAAGTCGTCTATGGCGGCGTGTTCGAGGGTCAAGCCGAGATCTACATCGGGCTCTCCTCCGATCAGCCGTTCCGGGTGTTCAGAACAGTGGACGGCAAGAGTGTGGTGATCGACATTCAGCACGCCTGACGGCCCGGCTGACTGTCGCGTCATGGACCCGCGTGCCAGGATCGATGCATGAGCGCTCCCGGAAGCATCGTCCACGTTGTCCTGACCGAATGGCGCGACGACGCCCCTGCCGAGGTTCTCGAAAAGATGCGCGCCGACGTCGGCCGTTTTGTAGGCGAAATCCCGGGTGTCGTTGACGTGGTCGAGGGTTCGAGCGCGAGCGTCGAAGGGCTCGAGGCTGGCTTTGAGTGGGCGCTCGTGGTGACCTTTGCCAGCGTCGGCGCTCGCGACGGCTATCTCGACCACCCGGCCCACACTCCCGTGGCCGAGGTCATCGGGCGGTGGGCAGAGCGCCTCGTGGTCTTCGACGTGGCCGCCTGATGGGACGGAATCGAAGAGCGCGGCGCGCATGGTTGCTCACGGTGGCGGCGACGACGCTGGCGGTCGGGGGTTGCACGTCGACCACTCCGCCGGCCACGGAGTCCGCCTTTGAGTCGGCGAGTCCCACGGAGACCGCGGCGGCACGGCCGTCCGTGACGAACACCGTGTTCCAGTTCGAGTCAGAGGAGTTGGCGGGCAATGATTTGGGAGTCTCCTCCCAGATCACGGTAGGAGTGTTGCTGCCGGATGCCTACTTCGAGTCAGACGACCCGCTTCCCGTGCTGTACTTCCTGCCCGGGTACACCGCCACCCAGACGGCCGCCGACATGCCCGACGTCATCGGCGAGGCCCTGAACGCGACCGAGCCCATGATCGTCGTCACCGTGACGGGAGCCAATGAACTTGGGGGTGGCTGGTACACCGACTCGAGCGCGACCGGCCGTTGGGAGCAGGCGTTGGTCGCGGAGATCGTGCCGTACATCGACGACCACTATCGAACGGTCGAGTCTCGCGAGGCGCGCGGTCTTGCGGGTCACTCAATGGGCGGCTACGGCGCCTTGACGATCGGGATGAAGCACGCCGACGTTTTCGGTTCGGTCTTCGCGCTTGCGCCAGCCATGGCGGGGGAACAGGGGATCGACGTGCCCCAACTGTTCGGGTCTGAGTCGCGGGCGCGGTCCGTGCTGGCGTCCATGGAGTCGCTTGACGGGCTCGACGGCGAGGCGCTGCTTGACGAGATGGTGACGTCACAGGCCAACTTCGAGTTCTCGTATGGCACGGCTTTCGCGCCCTCGCCAGAGCCTCCCTACTTTCGGTACCCATACTCCCTGGCAAACGGCGAGATTGTGCGCGACGACGCGGTGTGGGCCCAGTGGCAGGCAGGCTTTGGCAACACGGAGGTCGAGCTTGCGCGGCACCGCGATGACCTCCAGTCGCTCGTCGCACTGGGGCTGGACTGCGGGGTCAACGACGAACTGACGTGGATCGTGGAGGGCTGCGAGTTCATCGATGCAGAGCTGACCGAGCTCGAGGTACCTCACGTGTACACGCTGCACGAGGGAAACCACACGAGCCTCTTCGCGCAGCGCCTGCCGGACGTGATGCTGCCCTTCTTCGCGGAGGTATTTGCCGAGGATGGCCAGCCCTAGTCCCGCTCACGCGCAGGGGAGAACTCTCACTGCGGCCCAGGTAGGCTAGAAGTGAAGCCTCTGCCGCACCGCCGGCCGTTTTCGAGAGCCGCGACACGGGAGAAGAAGTGACCGACGCACCACCGCGCCCAGCACTGGCCGCGACAGTGACCAAAGAGGCCGCGCGTCGCCGCAGCATCGCCGTCATCTCCCACCCCGACGCTGGCAAGTCGACCCTCACCGAAGCATTAGCGCTGCACGCCCACGCGATCGACCGCGCCGGCGCCGTGCACGGAAAGGGCGGGCGCTCCGGCACCGTGTCCGACTGGCTTGAGGTGGAGCGCAAGCGCGGCATCTCCATCACCTCCGCAGCGTTGCAGTTCGAATACGGCGACCACATCATCAACCTCCTGGACACCCCAGGCCACGCGGACTTCTCCGAGGACACCTACCGCGTGCTCACCGCCGTCGACGCCGCAGTGATGCTTCTCGACGCCGCCAAGGGTCTTGAGCCGCAGACCCTCAAGCTGTTCGACGTGTGTCGCAGGCGCGGAGTGCCCGTCATCACGTTCGTCAATAAGTGGGACAGGCCGGGCCGCGCCGTGCTTGACCTGTGCGACGAACTCGAACAGCGCATCGGCCTGCGCGCCACGCCCATCACGTGGCCCGTTGGCGAGGCGGGTCGCTTCGAGGGACTGCTCGACCGCGAGGACCTGAGCGTCCGCACCTACGTCAAGAGCCCCGGTGGCGCCGACGTTGCCGAAGAGCACTACCTTCCAGCGGCCGACGCTGTGCAGCAGTTGGGCGACGCGTACGAGGTCGCGTACGACGAGGCTCACTTGCTCGAATCGGTCGACCGAGAGTCCTTCCTCCAAGGAAAGACCACCCCCATGCTTTTTGGAGCGGCGCTCGCCAACATCGGCGTGAGGCAGCTTCTCGACGCCGTCGTCGCCCTGGCGCCGCCGCCGCGCGCACGGCCAGCGGCCGGCGCAGGGTCAGCCGCCAGGCAGATCGACGAGCCATTCAGTGGTTTCGTCTTCAAGATCCAGGCGGGCATGGACCGCCAACACCGCGACCACCTGGCCTACATCCGCGTGTGCTCTGGGCGGTTTGAACGCGGCATGGTCGTCACGCACGAGCCTTCAGGGCGACCCTTCGCGACCAAGTACGCCCTGTCGGTGTTTGGGCGCGAACGCGAGACGATGGAAGAGGCGTTTCCTGGCGACGTCGTCGGCCTGGTCAACGCCAGCAATCTGAGCGTTGGCGATACGATCTTTGATCCCGCCGGCGCGGTCGTGTGCTTTCCCCCTATGCCTGCCTTTGCGCCGGAGCACTTCGCGGTGGCTTCCGTGCGTGACCCTGGGCGGTCGAAGCAGTTCCGCAAGGCGATTGCACAGCTCGAGCAAGAGGGCGTGGTGCAGGTGCTCATTTCTGAGAATCGTGGCGACGCGAACCCGATCCTCGCGGCCGTGGGACCGCTGCAATTCGAGGTGGCCGAGTTCCGCATGGAGCACGAGTTCTCCGCACCCATTCGGCTCGACCGGATGGGCTTTTCGCTCGCGCGGGTGGTCAGGCCTGCCGATCTTGCTGCCGTGGGCGCGTCGTCCGCGATTGAGATCGTGCGCCGACGCGACGGCGCGTGGCTGGCGCTGTTCCGCGACATCTGGCATGTGAGGTCATTTGAGCGGGCTCATTCGGATATCCCTTTGGTGCCACTCGACGCGAGCGACGACTGATTACTAGCGGAGCAACTACTTATGCTCGTTGGCACACGGCCTCGTTCGTCCGTGCCGCCGACGCTCCTGGTAGCGAAGGGCGACGCGAAACCACATCTCCGCCGTGCCGCGTCGGCGCATGTTCCGCGTATCGAAAACTCTTGTGCTGCGTTTCGCACTGCGCATCATTACCGGAATTGCGACAGGATGAGTTACGGACGCCGACCGGCGGCCGATATGACTAGGGACGAGAGGCGAGATCCACGTAACCGGATCGTCCTGACGCACTCAGCGCGCCAGGTCCGGAGGCGAGGCTCGTCTGCGCCCCTCAAGTACGAGGAGTCCTCATGGACAAGTGGAAGATCATCAAGGACAGCAAGATCGCGCAGATCAGCGTGAGCGCTGGCACGCTCATCGCAGTTGCCGCGACGGTTGGTGCCGGCTGGAAGTGGAATTGACACCATCCATTAGCGAGGGTGGCGCGGCGAGGTTCTCGCCCGCGCCACCCTCGCGTCTTTTCGCATATCTCGCGACTGTGGGGTTGTCGGGGCTTGCAGTCATCGCCGCGGCCGTGGTGTTCACACCATGGTCGCAAGTGCTCCCCGAACTGCTTTTGTGGCCCACGCTATTTCTCGTCGTTGCGGCCGTCGCGGGCGAGGTGAAGCCCCTGTTGATCGGATCGAGAGCGCAGGAGCGCACCCTTTCGACATCTGCTCCGTTCGTGCTGGCGCTCATCGCGGTCGGGGGCTTGGGGATTGCGGTTGTGGTGCAAGCTGTCGCCAGCGTCGTCGACGACCTGCACCAGCGCCGAGCGTGGACCAAGTCGCTGTTCAACACTGCGCAGTACGCGCTGAGCGTCGTCGCTGGCCGAGCGATCTACTCCTGGCTGGCTGGCGTCCCCATTTTTGGTGGACCATCGACGGTTTCGCCGGGCCAGATAGTTCCGTTGGTTATCGCGGGTGCGTGCATGTTTCTCGTCAACTGGATACTCGTTGCTGGCGTGATTTCTCTCTCCACAGGTCAGTCCCTGCAACTCGTGTTGCGAGACGACTTGCGAGACCTTCTGGTGAGCAACGTCGTGTTGCTTTGCGTCGGTGGCATCGCCGCGATCGTCGCGGACGATGGCGTGGGTGCCTTGGCCCTCTTGGGTGCCCCTGTGATCGCAGCGCATCTTTTCGTCTCCGCGTCGGCCCGTCACGCATACGACGCAACGCATGATTCACTCACGGGGCTAGGTAACAGGGGACAACTCCACCGTGAACTCGAGAGAGGATTTGAGGCCGCTGACGACACGGACACCGCCGGCCCCAGCCTCGTCCTGTTCGACCTCGACCACTTCAAGGACATCAACGACACTCTTGGCCACCCCGTCGGCGACCAGATCCTGCGCCACGTCGCGGGACAACTCGTGGCCGCCGCACCAGACAACGCCTCTGTCCACCGCTTGGGTGGCGACGAGTTCGCAGTCGTTGTCCGCGGCGGACTGCTCGAAGCTCGCCAGATGGCCCGCGAACTCCTCGCGTCCTTCGACAACGCCGTGCCCGTCGGCGAACTCGAACTGCTGGTGCGTGCCAGCGTCGGCGTTGCCGTCGCCCCCGAACACGGCGAGGACGGCGAGACCCTCATGAAGAACGCCGATATCGCGCTGTACCACGCCAAACTCGAGCGCGACCGCATCAGCACCTACTCGCCCGACCTGGACGTCAACACCGTCGAGCGCCTCCAACTGCTCGCCGACCTCCGCACCGCGATCGACAAGCGCGAACTTCACGTCGCGTACCAGCCGCAAGTTGACCTGATGGACCACCGCACGGTCGGCGTCGAGGTCCTTGTGCGCTGGTACCACCCGCGCCGCGGGCTGGTGGCGCCTGACGAGTTTGTCCCCTTGGCGGAGAACTCCGGCCTGATCTTCCCCTTGACGGCGTTCGTGCTCGACACCGCGCTTGGCCAACTCGCCTCATGGCGAGCCCTCGGCTACAAGCTTCGCCTCGCCGTCAACCTGTCCGCGCGCCACCTGTCCGATCTCGGCCTGCCCGATCAGGTCGCCCAGGCCGCGAAACTGCACGGCGTGCCGCTGAACTCCCTGGTGCTCGAGGTGACGGAGACCGGCATTCTGTCCGACCCCGCTCGCGCCGATGTGGTGATCCGCGCACTGCGCGCTATGGGCGTCGAGATCTCGATCGACGACTACGGCACTGGCAATGCGTCCCTCAGTTACCTCAAGCGGCTCGAGATCGACGAGCTCAAGATCGACCGTTCCTTTGTGTGCGATATCCGCAGCGACGATCACGACCTCATCATCGTGCGCTCCACGATCGAACTCGCCCTCGCGCTCGGCCTGCGTGTGGTCGCCGAGGGCATCGAGGATGAGCCCACCGCGACGACGCTGCGAGCCATGGGCCGCGTCATCGGTCAGGGCTATCACCTTGGCGAACCGAACTCCGCCGAGCAGATGGAGGCGCGCTTGCGCGGCGAGGCGCAGACGGCGGCAGCGGCCAGGCAGGCGGCCCGCTAACAATGCTCGTTCTCGTCTTGTGCGCCCTGGCCGTGGTGTCGCCCTTGATCTTGTGGCGCTGGCCTGCCGGGCTTCTGCTGAGGCGGTGGCGGTGGCCGCTCCTCATTTGGGCGGCCCTCGCGCTGCAACTCGTGGCGCTCGAGGTGCCCATGCCGCACACGCTCGCGTCCGTGCTGCACATCCTCACCTACGCCGTGGCCGTCACGTTCCTCTGGTTCAACAGGAGCGCACCCGGTGTGTGGTGGGTGGGCTCCGGCGCCGCCCTCAATGGCATCGTCATTGCACTCAACGGTGGCACGCTCCCTGCGAGTCGATCGGCGAGCGAGGCCGCGGGCATCGACACCGATGGCGCGTTTGCCAACTCGGCCGTGCTCGACAGCCCCGTGCTTCCGTGGCTCGGCGACGTTTTCGCCTGGCCGGCACCGCTCCCGCTCGCGAACACGTTCAGTGTGGGGGACGTGCTGATCGTGCTCGGCGCATGGATCGCGGCTTGGAGTGGGACGCGTCGGCTCGGCAAAGCAACGTCGCCGACGGCGGCGGTGGGGGAGACGACGCCGATGCCGGGCCAGCTGACGCCGGGGGAGACGACGCAGGGGGAGACGACGCAGTCAAAGCCGACGCCGGCACAACCCGACTAGAGCTCGCGCACCACCCGCGCGGGGTTGCCCGCAACCACGACGTCGGGCGGGACGTCCTTGGTGACAACGGAACCGGCCCCCACGACGGCGCGCGCGCCGATGGTCACGCCGGGGCACACCACGACCGAACCGCCCAGCCACGCGTCGTCCTCGATGGTGATGGGCAGGCCGATCTCCCATCCCTGCCTGCGCAACTCGACGTCCAAGGAGTGGTTGGGCGTGTAAAGGCGTGTACCGGGCCCGATGAGGACGTTATTGCCAATGGTGATGCGGCCAGAGCCGATCACCATGAAGTCACTATTGATGAAGACGTTCGCACCGATCGAGACGCGCTCGCCGTACTCGACGGAGATGGGCGGGCGGATGTCTAGGCCCGGTCCGCAGGAGTCGATTGCGCCCGCGAACGCGTCTGTCATGGCGGCCGGGTCCGCGAAGTACTTCGTAGACACCTCGCGGCAGACCTCGAGTGTCTCTCGTTGGAGTTCAGGCAACTCTGGTCCGGCGCGGTACTTGAACCATTCGTCGGCGCGGAGTTTTTCGAGTTCCGTCCTGGTCGGGTCTTCCTGGGGGCGCTCGTTCTTGCGCTCGCGCCAGATGGCGTCGGTCATGGGAGGGCCTTTCTCACGGTCGCTACCCCTATCCTCGCCCACGCCGCGGGCCGTGGGGGACGACGCTGGTCCCGGTGAGCTGTCGACCTGTTTGGGTAGCCCCCCGCTGGCGTCACCACTCCGACCCGCACCGCTGCCCCGCGCCGTCCTCAACCTGCACGGTCGCGTGGGCGAGGCCGTGCTCCCGCAGTACCGACTGCGCGGCCCGCACCACCTCGGCCGTGTGCGCCTCCTCGCTCACCAGGTGCACGCTCGCCACGTCCATACCTGATGTTAGGGTCCAGACGTGGACGTCATGCACATCCGTGACGGACGCCAGCGTCGCCAGTTCTCCGGTGAGCGCATCGACGTCGACAGAGGCAGGCGCCGACTGCACCACGATCCGTAGTGCCTCCCTTCCCAGCGACACGGCGCGCGGCACGATGAATGCGGCGAGGGCAAGTGCCACGACCGCGTCCGTGTAGGGCCACCCGGTGGTAAGAATCACGATCGCCGACACCATGACGCCCACCGAGCCGATGGCATCGGCCATCACCTCCAGGTAGGCGCCGCGCACGTTGAGGCTTTCCTTGGAACCAGCGTGGAGCAGCCGGAAGCTCACCAGGTTCACGGCGAGCCCGCCGATGGCGACCACAAGGACCGGCCACGCGTCCACGTCGACAGGTTCGCGCAAGCGGCCGACGCCCTCGACAGCGACGTAGACGGCCACGCCGAGCAGAAGCGCGGCATTGGCAAGTGCGGCCAGCACCTCCCAGCGGTAGTGGCCGAAAGTGTGGCGGGGGTTGCGGGCGGCACGCCGGGCCGCGGTCACTGCGGCGAGCGCCATGCCGACGCCCAGGGCGTCGGTTGCCATGTGGCCGGCGTCGGCCAACAGGGTGAGAGAGCCGGTGAGCAATCCCGCGACCACTTCGACTCCGACAAACGCGAGAACGAGCCCGAGTACCCATGCCAGGGCGCGGCGGTGCTTTCCACCAGCTGAAGCAGACGCTTGGTCGTGGCTTGCGCTCATGAGACCGGGCCTTCCCGCCGCTCGGCCAAGTAGTGCTGCGCTGCGACGTCGAGCAAGAGGCGAATGTGAGCGTCGGCGACTTGGTACCAGATCTCCCGGCCCTTGCGCTCAGCGCGCACCACTCCTGCCGCCTTGAGCTTCGCCAGTTGGTGGCTCGTGGCGGAATCGCCGCTGCCAGCGACCGCCGCGATGTCCGACACGCACATGGGCCCGCCTTCCACGAGCGCGTAGACGATGCGCAACCGAGACGGATCCGCGAGCAACGCAAACGGCGCGGCGAGGCTTTCCGCTTGATCGGCGTCAATGCCGCGGGGGAGCGGGCTGTGAAGGTGGGGCTCTGTCATGTCACTCCTGAATATCTGAGCAGATGTTCAGATAATAGCGCGGATAAGGACGCGGGTCGAGTGGGGGCCCGCTGACGTGACGACCGGGACTGCGCTGACATACTGAAGTCATGGACCTGCCCATCCTCGGAACCATTGACCTGACGCCTACTGGCATCTTCCTGTTCTGCGCCGCTCTTCTTGCCGTGGGGTACTTCGGCTGGCAGCTGTATGGCGCCGCCCGCGCGGGACGCGACGCAGGGCAAACGCCTTCCATCGAGAAGGACGAGGAAGCCCCCGCCTCCAAGGATGCGGACGACGCCCTGGGCGCCACGGATAGTCACGACGCCCCTGGTTCTGACGACGTCGACGACGCCAAGGGTCGGTAAGGGCGCCCGTAGCTTGTATGTGCCGCTAGCGGGGCTCGCTTGACCCCGCATCGAACACGTGTTCGAATGAGGCCATGCGCTGGCAGGGACAGAAGCTCGAATCGGAGGCCGGTGACGCCCTGCCCGGCCTCGCCAAGATCAGCAACCTCATCCGCTCCGTTCGCACGCCCGAATTCGCGGGCGTGACGTTTCACGAAGTGGCAGCCAAGAGCGCGTTGAATCGGGTAGGTCCGGGCAGCGCCGTTCCTTTTGGCTGGACCATCAACCCCTATCGCGGCTGCTCACACGCGTGTGTGTACTGCTTCGCGCGGCCAAGTCATCGCTACCTGGAGCTGGACGCGGGGCGCGATTTCGATTCCCAGGTGATCGTGAAGGTCAATGTGGCAGAGGCGCTGCGGCGCGACCTCGCACGCCCGTCATGGACGGGCGAACACGTCGCGCTTGGCACCAACACCGATCCCTATCAGCGGGCGGAGGGCAAGTACCGGCTCATGCCAGGCATCATCGAAGCCTTGGCACAGGCGCACACGCCGTTCTCGATTCTGACCAAGGGAACCCTCATGCGGCGGGATCTGCCGCTCCTTGCTGACGCGGCCACGGTGGTTGACGTGCAACTCGCGATGTCGATCGCGATCTTTGACGACGATCTGCAGTCGACCATGGAGCCGGGCACTCCCACCACGGCGGCACGGCTAGCGACGGTCGCTGCGGCCTCAGAGGCAGGCTTTGAGGTCGCCGTGTTTATGATGCCGATCCTGCCCTTTCTGACCGACAGTCCTGAGCATCTCGATGCCGCTTTGGGGCGCATCAAGGAGGCTGGCGCTACCCAGGTGAGTTACACGGGTCTTCACCTCCGCCCTGGCGTCAAGGAGTGGTACGCGGCGTGGCTGCATCGGCACCGGCCCGATCTGGTGCCGAGGTATCGCGCGCTCTACGGCGACGGCGCCTACGCCCCCAAGTCGTATCGGCGTCGGCTGGCTGACACGATGCGGCCGCTGATGGAAGCCCACGGGCTGACCAAGGCCGCTACCGACGAGGCGACGGGCAGCGCCACCACCAGGGCGGAGGCCCGCGATGCGAACGGCGAGTGGCGAAAGTCAGTGGCGAGTACGGCCGACGCCGGGGCCGGGCCGATTCCCGCCCTGTTCTAGGCGGGAGCGGGTTCGCGCCGCTACACGCCTAGTTGAGCGAAGAGCGCGGCGCGGTTCGTGTTGATAGTGGCTTGGTGTCGCGTCACCCAGTCTCCGCTAAACCCGCGCGGCACGATTTCGATGAGTTGTACCGCGAGGCTCCACAGGCGGTACAGCGTGAGGCGGAGGTTTGCGTCCTCCTCCAGTCCCGTGGGCGTCGCGTCATGCCGCAACGCCGAGCGGGCACCCTCGTAACCGCGCAACAGTTCGGGGGTGACCCGCCCGGTGTTCATGGACTGTGAGCCGCAGAAGTCCTGGAGCGGATCCCCGAACAGGGCTCGCTCAAAGTCGACCACCCCTCGCACCGTTCCCGTAGCGGGGTCGAGCAACACGTTCCCTGGCCACAAGTCGTTGTGAACCAGGGCGGGCTGCGAGACACCGGCGAGGCCTTGCGCGCATACGGCGAGCGCGTCGACCATGCGGTCTGCCTCGATGTCGACACCCCACCGGTCCGCATCGTCGATCGTGGCGTCGATCAGGCGGGCGAAGAACGCGGGCCACGTGGCCGCAGCCAGGGCAAAGTCTTGAGCCGGATATCCGAAGAGGGCGCCTTCGACGGATTGGACGGCAGCCATGATGGCGCCGACCTGCTCCCACGCGTAGGCGTTCGCGGCGGGCGACATCGACGCCTCGACGGTGTCCCACGGCACTCCGGTGAGGAACTCCATCACCAGAATGTCCACACCAGCGATCGACCGCGTGAAGTCGCTCAGGAGTACCCGGGGGCTCGGGACTCCGTCCACGCGGGTAAGGATCTCCAGCACGTCGCGCTCAGTCGCGAGCATGTCCCGCTCATAGGTGAGGAGCGGAACACGCCCGTCTGCGAGTGCATGGTCAGGCACTGATGTCTTGATGACCACGGTCGAGCCGTCGGCAAGGTCGGCAGCCTGCACCGCGCTGAAGGTTCCTCCCGCTAGGGCACGGTGAGCAGTCACGGTGCCGAGTGGCGCCAACACCTCAGCGAGTTCGGGCGGGGACAGCGGTCGTTGAGTGCGCAACATCAGGGGTTCTTCGCCTGCCATGAGCAGAGGCTACGCGCCCAGCCGCTCGGTTGGCCCGTCACCACGGCGGCCTGTCACCGAATGGAGACCACCGTCGCGCTAGCTTCCCGACTCGTTGGTTGGCGCCGCCTCACTCACCGTCACGCCGTTTTCCCCGCCTCTCCCGTGCCTTCGCACCCGCCTGATCACCCAGGTGGCCAGCGCGGCGAAGACGCCGAGGTGCAGCGTCACCATCACCGCCGCGAAGAGCCACCATGTTCCCTCGTTGAGCCCGAGGTGCGTGCCCACCAACGCCAGCACCAAGAGCACCCCGCCTACCACCAATAGGTGATTCCTCAAGGCCGTCCTGGTCATGTGTGCATCACCACCGCGAGTACCCCGAGTCCCACCACTGCGATGGAAATCAGCGCTGTTGTCGCGATGCTCATGAGTCGCCTGGCTCGCTGCGTCCTCTCTGCCATGGTTGTGTTCCTTTCTTTGTGTTCAGGCCCTCGCGAGAGCTTCGCGAATGGGCATATCCGCTGCTTCAAATGCAGGGACGATGCTGGAGGCCGCCGCTACGGCAGCCATGACGAGCGCAGTGATACCGATCCCTGGCAGCCACCAGGTGTATGGCAGCGCCGCGCCCACAAAGATCGAGCCGACGGCGGCTTCCACGACTCCTGTGAGGGCAAGCGCGAGGACCACACCAGTGGCGACGGCCAGAACGACCACCACCAGCGCCTCCACCACCACCATGCGAATCACCGTTGACGATGCGGCGCCAACTGACTTCATCAGACCGATCTCGCCCCGCCGCTCTCCGACTGCGGTCGACATCGCCTCCACCAGTGCGAGCAGTCCCACCGCGCCTAGTCCAAGCGACATGACCAACAGCAGCCCAGTGATGATGTAGAGGTGATCGTCAAGCGCCTGTTTGGCATCGGTCGCCGTGCTCGCGTTGGCGATGCTCGCTCCGGCGTCGCTCACGATGCGTTCGAGTGCCGCGAGGGACGCGGCTTCTCCGAGGCCGGAGACCTTTACCACGTTGGCGGAGCCAGGATCCATCGTGGCGAGTGGCTGCGAGACCCACACGGCGCCGTCCTGGCCGCCGCTCAACTCGCGCACCACCCCGACCACGCGCCACGTGGAGTCGTCGCCCTCCAGCGTCAGGGAATCGCCCACGGTGACCGAGGGGTCAGTCAGCGATTGCGTGATCACCACGGTGTGACGGTCGCCGTCTGCGATGCGGCGGCCTTCCACGAGTGGAAAGGAGGCGCTCGTTGAGTCAGCGGGAGGCGCGAGCACCGTGACCGCGTCCCCGACCTGGCCGTCGGCGCTTGTTGCCGTCGCCACGGCAACGTTCCAGTACTCGATCCGGTCAAGACCCTCCCGAGCCGCCGCTGCGTCGAGCGAGCCGCGCGGAATCGGTTCGGTCAAAGTGGCCTGCACGTCGAAGTCTTGGGCCCGAAACTCATCGCTGACAATGCGGTCCCATGCGGCGCCGGTGTTGAGTGCCGTGATGACGGCCGCCGCGCCGACACCGAGAGATGCAGCGGTCAGGGCGAGGCGAGAGGGCTGACGCAGTGCGTTGCGCGCGCCCATGGAGGCGGCGCGACCCCAGCGCGGCCCCACGACTGTTCTTCTGGGTGCTCGAGCGGGTGCCGTGGAGCCCGTGATGATGGACTCGCGCACGGGGATGCGACTCAGCCTGCGTACAGGTAGCCCCACTGCGACCAGAGGTACGGCAAGGGCAACCGCGGCCTGCACCGGAATCACCCACCACGCCGCCCACATTGACGATGCGTCGAGATTCAGAAGCATGAAGGCAAAGCTGCTCAGCGCCCATGTCCCCGCCATGGACGCGCCGATGCCAAGCACAAGCCCGGCGCCGGCCACGACCGCGAGGGCCGCCAGGTACACGCCGGTGACCTGGCCCGACGTGGCGCCGCCAGTCTTCATCACGGCGATCGCGCCAGTCGAGCGCTTCACTTCTGCGACCACCAGGGTGGACACCAGCGCTACTGCGGCGATGAAGGCGACCACGCCGAATGCCTGCAAGAGGTACAGCAGCGTGCCCATGACTCCCGCCGCGGGATGCTCGCCCGGTTCTGGCACGGCGATGTGCGTGACGGCAAAGCCTTGGTCGGCCAGAGCCAGCGCTACGGCGTCGGCGATGTCCCTGTTGGCATCCCTGTCGAGGCCCGGCTCGGTGCGCAATGCCAGGCTGCTCAGTTCGTCGCCCACGCCAATGTCGGCGAGCGTGGCAGGGCTAACGAATCCGATGACGACCCCGTTCATCCATGCAGGGGTGCGCCCGGGATCATGGGCTAGCCCCACCACGGCAAGTTCGGCGCTGCCGCCTGCCGACTCCGCCGTGATCACGTCTCCCACCGCAACGTCAATCTCACGGAGCGACGCGCGCTCGATGACCACCTCGCCGTCTCGCGGCGGCCAGTCGCCGCTTTCTGCAAGAGCAATGCCAACGTTCCACGCTGCGAAGTCGCGAACTGCCACCAGAGTCAGCGGCTGCCAACCGTCGGCCGAGGCCATGCGTACGACGACCTCGCGGCGTGCCTCGGCATCAGTCACCCCCGGCACGCTGGTGGCGATTCCCTCAGCGGAGGTCGCGTCGCCTGCGAGCGCAAGTGTCGCTGAGGCGGGCCGTGTCGACTCGTAGCTCTGATCGATCGTTCGGTCGATCACCGTGTAGGAGCCGAGAATTGCGCCCACCGCGCCCACGCCCAAGGCGACGGCGGCGATCATGAGCCTCGTGCGTCCGGCTTGCGACCGCAGGATGCCTCTGATCAGCGCCGTACGCGCGCTCACGCGTCACTCGCAATCCGGCCATCGGCGATGGTGACGACGCGGTCCAGGACGTGGGAGAGCCCGCGCTCGTGGGTGACCATCAAAACCGACGTACCAGTGCCGGTGAGGTCCTTGAGAAGTTGAAGGATCATCTCGCCGGTGTGACTGTCGAGGTTGCCTGTCGGCTCGTCCGCCGCGATGAGCGCTGGCCCATTGGCGAGGGCTCTGGCTACGGCCACGCGTTGCTGCTGCCCCCCGGAGAGGGCGCCAGGTGGCTTGTGCGTGTGATCGGCCAGGCCGACGGAGTCGAGCAGGTCGCGCGCGGTGTCGAGCCGTTCTTTGCGGGGGACGGCCCCTAGGAAATCCATGGGAAGCATGACGTTCTCCGCCACGGTGAGCGTCGGAATGAGTTGAGGGAACTGGAAGACGACGCCGATGTGCGCGCCGCGCCACCTGGCCAGTTGGTCTTCGTCAAGTTCCGTCACGTCGCGCCCGGCGACGTGGACGCGTCCTGACGTTGGACGGTCGATGCCAGTGACCAGGTTCAGCAGGGTCGACTTGCCTGAGCCTGACGTTCCGACCACTCCTACGAACTGCCCTGGGTAGATGGTGAGGCTGGCGTCCGTGATCCCCGCGAGGCTGCCGTCCGGCGTGGGGTAGCGGCGAGCGGCACCGTCGAGGGCGACGACGGCTGTGTCAAGAGAGGTGACAGTCATGAGGTGTTTCCCCTACAGTGAGTTCGATACCGAACAGGGTGTTCGATTGCTTTCACTCAAGGAAAGCCCACTCAGGCCGCCGCTTCAATCGACAGAAACTCAGCAATGTGCGCAACCGCACAGAATCGCCAGATTGCCCGGAAGCGGCGCGTAGTCCGCGTGGGCGAGGGATCACCAAGGAGTCTGATGTCTCAAGTGCACGACAGGCGAGTGGCGCGTACCCAGCGGTCGCTTCAACAGGCGCTGTTTGGTCTCATTCAGACCAAGCGCTACGACAAGGTCACTGTCCAAGACATCATCGACCGCGCGGACGTGGGGCGCTCGACGTTTTACGCGCATTACGACACGAAGGATGACCTCTTGTTGTCGTCGATGGAGCGGCTCACCGCTGACATCGACAGGTTCTTAGAGGACGAGTCGGGGCTTGAGGGTCCGGTCCTTCCGGTACGGGGATTGTTCCATCACGTGGCCGAGCATCACCCGGTGTTCGGGGCACTGTTCGGAACGAGCGGCATCGATCTGGTGACGCGAGCGGCGCGGGAGATGCTCGCCGATCGCGCCTTGCAGACGATCAGGGAGCGCGAGGCGGCGGGCATTCACCATCCGGTGAGTGCGGACATGAGAGCAGCGTTCTTGGCGGGTTCGCTCATGACCTTCGTGAGTTGGTGGCTTGACGCTGGCCTACCGATGGGTCCCGACGCGGCTACGGATGCGTTTGATTCCCTCGTGGCCGCCGCCTGAGGCGGGTCCGCTGAGGCCGACCGACCGCGCGGCCGCTGGCACTCGCGAGCTTAGGCCTGCGACGCCAGTGCGCCTTCGTCGACCTCGACGCCCAACTCGGCGAGTAGTCCACGAACCTTCGCCTCGATCGCGTCCCGTACGGGGCGGACGTTCTCAAGCGAGTCCCCCGGAGGGGCGTCGAACGTCCAGTCGAGGTAGCGCTTGCCGGGGTAGACGGGGCACGAGTCTCCGCATCCCATGGTGACAATGACGTCCGCCGCGCGCAGCGTTTCTTCCGTCCACGGCTTGGGGAACTCCTGAGTGATGTCGATCCCGATCTCCGCCATCGCCTCGACGGAGTAGCGGTTGAGCGACGTTCCCGGTTCCGAGCCGCCGGACCAGGCGACGGCACGGCCCGCGGCCAGCTTGTCGAAAAGGCCGAGCGCCATTTGCGACTTGCCAGCGTTGTGGACGCACAGGAAGAGCACCACCGGCTTGCCGTCGGCCACGAAGCCTTCGACACGGCTGAAGGCGTGCAGTCGCTGGCGCGCGAAGCGTTCCGCCAGCAGCGGCAGGAACGTCGTCACGGTCGCCTTGGCCGCGAACTGGTCGTAAGAACTCACCAAGAAGTGCTCGATGGTCTCCCGGCCGAAGACTCCTTCGAACTCACCCTCGAGGCGCGCGGCCGTTGTCTGAAGAGCGACCGTCTGGTCGATCGTGAGGGTGTGTTCCCTGTGCAGGTTTTCTTCCATGGTGCTATCCCTTGCTGAGGGCCTCGGCCAAGCGGCCGACGCGGGGGGTGAGGTTGTCAAAGGCGTGGCGGAAGTCGTCGGCGTCGCCGGCGGCGGGGTCCGGGATGGACCAGTGGAGATCGACGCGATCGCGACCGAGTCCCTCGAAGGCGTTGTCGCACACGGCGACCACTACGTCGTGGGGACGCAGGACCTCCAGCGCCGACGTGGGGCGCGGTGCGATGGGTTCCAGACCTCGCGCGTGCAGCTCCGCGAGGGCGAGCGGGTGAATGGCCGAGGCAGGCTCTGTTCCGGCCGAGGCCACCTCGCCGACGCTGTGACCTGCCAAGAGGCTGGCCGCGAATTGGGACCTGGCGGAATTGGCTGAACACACGAAGACGACGCGGCTGCCGGTGGGTGCGGGGCCAGCGAGGGCCGTCGCGGCGACCACGGGATTGTCCCAGTTGAGCGTGAGGTACGAGCGTCGGCCGTCAGCGTCTGAGCGCCTCCGGTGGATCACGCCGGCCTGTGCGAGTGCGCCAAGGTGGTGGGCGAGCAAGTTGGAGGTTTGGCCAGTTCGCTCGCCGAGTTCGCCAGGGGAAAGGTCCTCGAGTGCGAGGGCGTCGATGATCGCGAGCCGGTGCGGCTCTGCCAGGGCGGCGTGTACATCGGCTCGAGTTATCTCAACCACGATTGAGACAATATCACGGTGGGGTGCGGCGGGCAATCGGGCGGCGCGCGTCGCGCAGTCGCCCGGAGCTGGCTAGCGGGCGCTCCCACGTCGCAAGAGCACTGCCGTCACGGCGGCCAAGGGGATACCGATCAGTGCGAGGACTCCCGCCTCCAGCACCCAGTCCTCTGAGGATGCGCCCGTGCCCGTGAGGCCGAGTCCCACTCGGATCGTCATCCCGATGAGTGCGAGGGCCGCAACGGCCCCGGTGACCCACGCGAGGCGCCGGTCCCGCGCATGTCGGCTCGCGCCGTCCGTAAAGGCTTCGGGGCGGTCCCCGCGGTACCGGCGACGCCATACGTGCAGGCTCGACAGTTCGCCCACGTAGTCCCAGCCGGCGTCTCTATAGGTCTCGAGGTAATCGGCGTCAATGCTGCGCTGCGGGTCGACCACGTAGCGCATGGTGACGGCCTTGGTGCTGTGCAGGCGCAGCCGGATCGCGCTCATGTCGCCAAGCTCTCGCGGCTCCCAGCCTTGGGCGGCCTCTCGTTCCAGCCACGCCTCAAGCCGCGCGGGTGTTGGGTGGGTGAATGGTGCAAGCCAGGCATTCTTGATGGTCATGCGATGCCCTTTCCGTAGGCGTGGAGGCGCTCGATGCGGCGCGTCTGGTCGGCGAGCGCCTGACGCCCGCGCTCGGTCAGCACGTAGTAGTGGCGGCGATCCTCAGTGCGAGTGCGGTCGATCCAGCCCGCCCGTTCAAGCTTCTTGAGGCTCGTGTACACCGTCCCGGCACCCAACTGCACGTAGCCGGCAGTGAAGTCGGTGACGTGCTGAATCACGCCATACCCGTGTCGCTCTTCGCGCAGCGCGAGCAAGATGCAATACATCGTCTCGCTGAGTTCTTCCCTGAGGTCTGCCATGCCGGCAATGTATCACAGTGCGATATAGCGTGTCATGATGCAGCGTGGCGTGATGTGACTGAGCGAGCCTCAATGCGCGCATTCCGCGCAAGGCGGCGCCTTGCGGCCGAATCGCCAGGGACTTCGGTCCTTTGCCGAGCCGCTCTTGCAGACTGATACTTCGATGGTGATCGAAATGACGATGCCTCGCTGGGCGCCGCAGGTGGACGCTGACGCCGTGGCGCTCCTTGCCGTCGTGGCCGAGCCTGCGCGCTGGCGCGTGCTCGCCAGCCTCGCCTCAGCAGGCACGCAGTGCGCTTGCGAACTTGAGCCCGTCGCGGGCGTCGCGGCGAACGTGCTCAGCTACCACCTGAAGGCGCTCAAGGAGGCTGGCCTCGTCACGGGCAAGCGCCGCGGCCGGTGGATCGACTACACCCTGGCGGACGACGCGGCCTCCCGTCTCGCTCGTGCGCTTCCCACCGCGCTGCCAGGCGCGTCCGCAGAGGCGACGCCATGACGCTCGTTGGCCACTTGCCGGAGACCAAGCGCGGCATCGGCGCCGTCAGCGTCGGCGCTGCGCTCGTGTGGCTCGGCGCGTACCAACTCAACGAACGCATGTGGGACTGGCTTCTGTTCGACGGCCTTGGCCTCGATCCGGACGCCCGTCCAGCGTCGGCGCTGCACTTCTTCCTCTACGACACCGTCAAGATCGCGCTGCTGCTCACCGGGATCATCTTCGCGGTGGGCGTGCTGCGCACCTTCATCACGATCGAGCGCACTCGCGCTCTGTTGGGCGGCAGGCGCGAGGGCGTCGGAAACGTGATGGCGGCCGGGCTCGGCGTCGCCACGCCATTTTGTTCGTGCTCGGCGGTGCCGGCCTTCATCGGCTTCGTGGGGGCTGGGGTGCCCATCGGTGTGACGCTCAGCTTCCTGATCGCTTCGCCCCTGGTCAACGAGATTGCCGTCGGCCTCTTGTGGACCGCGTTCGGCTGGCAGATCGCGCTGCTTTACGTCGCGGCGGGGCTGCTCATCGCGATCACCGCCGGCTGGGTGCTAGGACGCATGGGCGTCGAGCGCTGGGTCGAGCCGTTCGTGCTCAAGCAGAACCTGCTCGTCAGCGCGACGAGCGCCGCCGGGTCGCCCGGCCCAGGCACCCCCGGCGCCGGTGCGGCAGGCGTCGACACCCGCCCATCGCCGCGCCTGAGGGTGCGCATCGGGATCCAAGAGGTGAGAGACATCCTCGGCAAGGTGTGGCCATACCTGCTCGTCGGCGTCGGCATCGGCGCCGTCATCCACGGCTGGGTTCCCTCGGACTTCTTCGCTGAGCATGCTGGCCCAGAGAACCCCGTTGGCGTGCTCGTGGCCGTCGTGCTCGGTGTGCCGCTGTACTCGAACGCCGCCGGCGCACTGCCGCTCGTCGAGGCGCTCGCGGACAAGGGCGTGCCCATGGGCACCCTGCTCGCATTCATGATGAGCGTCGTCGCGCTGTCGCTGCCAGAGATGGTGCTGCTCAAGCGCGTGCTCAAACTGCCGCTGCTGGGCGCCTTCGTGGGCGTCGTAGCCGTGGGCATCGTCGCCGTCGGTTACTTGTTCAACGCCATCCTCACGTAAAGGGAGAGACATCATGGAAATCAAGGTTCTTGGCCCAGGCTGCGCCAACTGCACCCGCCTCGAAGCGAACGTCAAGGAGGCGCTCGCCGCAACAGGCATCGCCGACGCCACCGTCGTCAAGGTCACCGACTATGCCGACATTGCGGCGTACGGCATCATGTCGACGCCGGGGCTCGTAATTGACGGCGCCGTCGTGGTCAGCGGACGCGTGCCCTCCGTTGCGGAGACCACCGACTACGTGACGGCCGCGCTCGCCTGATACTGGGCGCTGCTCCAGGCGATGCGGCCGGGAGCCGAGTCGGCATACGCTGAGTGAATGAGCGTTGTGGACTCCGCGTATTACGTCAAGGGCGAGCGTGTTAGTGATGACCTGACCGTGGAGCAGGCCTTGAGCCGCGCTTCCAAGCGAGGCCCCTCCTTTGCGTGGATCGACCTCGAGCGGCCAGACGCTGACGAGCTTCAGCGCATCGGGGACCAGTTTGGCGTCCACCACCTCGTTGTCGACGCCATGGGCAGGCGCAGGGCGCGCACCAAAGTCGAAGAGTTCGGCGAAGATTTGGTGCTGGTGGTGCATGCTGCTCACTACAACGAGGAAAAAGAGACGGTCGAATTCGACAGCGTCTATATCGTCGTCAGCGACAAGGCCGTGCTCACCGTGCGCCGTACCCACGAGCCCGACCTTGGCGAAGTACGCCGCGAGATTGAGGACAGAAGGGAGCTCTTGGCACGGGGATCCCGCGCAGTGTTATGGGCCGTGCTCAACCATGTGGTTCAGACCTACGATCCGGTCCTCGACGGACTCGAGAACGACATCGACGAGATCGAGGCCGAGGTCTTCTCGTACCAGCCCGCTGTAGAAGTTTCGCGGCGCATCTACGAACTGCACCGTCAGATCATCGCCTTTCAGCGCACAGTGAGCCCGCTCGTTGACGTGCTCCAAGAGGTGCGGGACAACCTCGACGAAAGCGACGAGGACCTCGAACTGAAGCGACTCTTTCGGGACCTGCAAGGCCACGTCGTCCGCGTCGGCGACAGGGTCGACAACTTCCGCTCGCTGCTCGACAAGGTCCTCGACGCGCACGGCACGATCACGTCCCAGCGTCAGACCGAGACGAGCATCGCCCAGAACGAGCAAGCCAAGAAGATCTCGGCGTGGGCGGCCATCCTGTACCTGCCGTCGATGATCGGATCGATCTACGGCATGAACTTCCGATACATGCCGGAACTCGATTGGCGCCTCGGGTATCCGATGGCGGTGGGCCTGATGCTGGTGGCGAGCGCTTCGCTCTTCGTCATCTTCAGGAAGAAGGGGTGGCTTTAGGGGGCGCGCTAGGGGCTTGGCGAGTGGCCTGATACGCTAGGGAACACTTGCAGGGCCTCCGAAGCCCTCCTGCGTCGCAGATTGCTTCTCCTTCTCGCCAGCGCAATAGCCCTCGTGGCCGCGCGGCTCGTAGAACTTCTCTTCGGCGAACGGACGCGAACACCTTCGCGATTCGCCACCAATGCCGGTGCCGTGACAATCACGGATAGCGCACACGCGCGCCCGGCACCATGCCCCGAAAGGCACCACTTCCTTGTCAAGCTCTTTCGCCGAACTCGGCGTCCCCACTCAACTCACCGACGTGCTCGAGCGCGAAGGTAAGACCAAGGCGTTCCCCATTCAAGAGGACACGCTTCCCGACACCCTCGCTGGTAGCGACGTGCTCGGCCGCGGCAAGACGGGCTCTGGAAAGACCCTCGCCTTCTCGCTGCCCATCGTCGCCCGCCTGGGCCGCAGCGGCGGCAAGTCTCGCCCCGGTCGCCCCCGCGCCCTCGTGCTCGCGCCGACGCGTGAGCTCGCCACCCAGATCGACGCCGTCATCGCGCCGCTCGCCAAGGCATATGGACTGACCACCACCACGATTTTCGGTGGCGTCAGCCAGCAGCGTCAGGAGCGCGCCTTGCGCGCGGGCGTCGACATCGTCGTCGCTTGCCCCGGCCGCCTTGAAGACCTCATGAAGCAGCGCCACGTCACCCTCGACGCCGTCGAAATGACCGTGCTGGACGAGGCCGACCACATGGCCGACCTCGGCTTCCTGCCAGGCGTCACGCGCATCATGACGGCGACGCCTGCTCGCGGCCAGCGACTGCTGTTCTCCGCGACGCTGGACAACGGCGTCGACAAGTTGGTGCGCCAGTTCCTCACCAACCCCATCACGCACTCGGTGGACAACGAAGACAGCCACGTCGAGGCCATGACGCACCACGTGTTCCACGTGGGCGGCGCCGACGCCAAGCGCGAGTTGGTTCACGCCCTTGCCTCCGGCACTGGTCGCCGCATTCTGTTCATGCGCACCAAGCACCAGGCCAAGAAGCTTGCCAAGCAGCTCACCGAGGCTGGCATCCCTTCTGTTGACCTGCACGGCAACCTCTCGCAGGGTCAGCGCGACCGCAACCTCGCGCTCTTCCAGGGAGACACGCACCGCGTGCTCGTGGCCACCGACGTCGCCGCGCGTGGAGTGCACGTCGACAACGTCGAACTCGTGGTCCACGTCGACCCGCCGGCCGAGCACAAGGCCTACCTGCACCGCTCCGGTCGCACGGCCCGCGCCGGTTCTGCTGGTGACGTCGTCACCGTGGTGCTGCCAGAGCAGCGTCGGGAAACTGACCAGTTGCTTCGCCGCGCCAGCATTCAGGTGCGGCCGCAGGCCGTCAGCGCCTCGTCCGCCCAGGTCGCGTCCTTGGTCGGGGAGACTGCTCCTTACGTCAAGCCGGTCCCGGTGGCCGATCAGCCCCAGCGTCAGGGCGGTGCTCCCGGCAGGGGACGACGCCGTGGTGCCGGTGGCGCTGCTGGCGCCCCTCGCCAGGGTCAGTCCGCTGGGCGTTCTGCCCAGGGCCGGTCATCCGAGGTGCGCTCAGCCGACGGACGCTCCTCGCAAGCCAGGCCAGCTCAGGCTCGCACCGGTGGACACCGCGGTGGCCATGGGGGAGCGGCCGCCTTCTCTGCGAGCGGTTCCTCGCGCAGGCGCTCGCGCTAAGTTTCAGTCACAAGCGGCGGCCGCCGACCCCTCTACGGGGTCGGTTGGCCGCCGTTGACGTTGACGACCTCGCCCACCACAAAACTGGCCTCGGGCGAAGCGAGGAACACGAAGGCTGGAGCCATCTCGACCGGCTGGCCTGCCCGTCCAAGCGCGGTGCTCTGGCCGAAGCCCTCGAGCTTCTCTGGCGGCTGGCCCTGGGTGACCTGCAGCGGCGTCCACACGGGGCCAGGCGCGACGGCGTTGACCCTGATGCCCTCGGGGGCCAGGTCCTGCGACATCGCCTTGGTCCATGCCTTGATCGCGGCCTTTGTCGCCGCGTAGTGGGCGATGATCGGCGACGGCTTGTACGCCTGCACCGACGTGGTGTTGATGATGGCGGCGCCGGGCTTCAAGTGAGGCATCGCGGCCTTGGTGATCCAGTGCATCGCGTAGATGTTGGTCTTCATGGTCGCGTCGAACTCCTCGTCTGAGAGTTCTTCGATGCTGTTCACATAGGTTTGGCGCCCCGCATTGTTGACCAGGATGTCCAGGCCGCCGAGGGCTTCGACCGCCTGATCGACGAGCGACTGGCACCACGCGGCGTCGCGAATGTCGCCCGGTAGCAAGACCGCTTTGCGGCCGTCTTCCCTGATCACGGATGCGATGTGTTCCGCGTCCTCCTGCTCCTCTGGAAGAAAGCTGAGGGCAACGTCGGCGCCCTCCCGCGCGAAGGCGATCGCCGTCGCCGCACCGATTCCCGAGTCTCCGCCGGTGACGAGCGCCTTGCGACCGATCAGGCGGCCGGTGCCCCGATACGTTGTTTCGCCGAGCTCGGCGTGCGGCTTGAGGTCCGCATCCTTGCCGGGGAACTCCTGGCCCTGCGCCTTGGGCTCAATGTTGGCGAAGCGCTCGGCGGGGTTGTCGTGCGTCAACTGGTCAAATGACATGCTGCCTCCCTGCATCGGGGTCGCGGGCGATTTGTCCGGTATCGAATGCAACCGTTGTAGGCGCCGTCGTCATCCGTTCGCGGACCGGTTTCGCGGTGAGTGAAGCGGGTTGCTCCTCTCGCGGGAAGGCGTGGCAATGGGTGATAGTTGTTTTCCCAGCGCAACGCTTGTGCGTATCCCTGATGGAGGTGTCGAGATGACGGACGTGGACGACGAGGGGGCGAGCAACGAGGCTGGCCACCGTGCCGCGCAGCCGCAAGTGGCGCTTGCCAATGAGCGGACGTTCCTGTCGTGGGTGCGTACCGCGCTCGCACTCATCGTCTCTGGTGCGGCGCTCACCGCCTTCAGCATGCCGGTTCCCGAAGGATGGCGGACGGCGGCAGGAGCCGTGCTCGCTGGCCTCGGCATCGTCGCCGCGGTCCAGGCTTGGGTCGGGTGGCGCGCTACCGATCGCGCCCTTGCGGCGGGGGAAGACCTCCCGGCGCTACGTGTCGGTGTGTACCTCACGGGAGGCGTGGTGGTCGCGGTGGTGATCCTCGCCGTGGGAGCACTGTGGGGCGGGGATGGCGGTTAGGAACGGCCTTCATTCGGCCGACGCTGGTGAGACGCCTTCTTCCAATCACCTCGCGGCGGGGCAGACCTTGCTTGCATGGCGGCGCACGGCGCTGCAGGTGGCGGTGCTGGGGATTGTTGCGGCTCGGCTCTTGACCGACCGATTTGGCATCGGAGTGGTGATCGCGAGCGTGGTCGGCGTTGCGGTGGGCGTCCTCGTCCACGCGTCGGCAGGTCATGCGTACGGCGAGGCGACCGGTCGCGGCGGGCATCTGAACCGGCGGGGCAAGGCCACGGTGGCCAAGCCCCAGGTGCGGCTCGCGATGCTCGCAGGATTGACTCTGGCAGTCGGAGTTGGCGCGCTCGTGTGGATTCTAGGAGGCACGATCTAGCTTTTGCCGCGCCACGCGATGTTTTCCACAGCCCCCAGTCTTGGGGTACCGGGAGTCCGGTTTGGTCGGTATGGTCTGGGCATGACTCGACTGCTGCGTGTTGCAGCGGTCGCTGTCCTCGTGGGGGGCGCGGCTGCTGTTCTGTCATCTTGTTCGAACGATCCTGGGGCGATCGTGACGACCACTCCGACGGTCCCTGTGACTGCTGAGCCTGTCTCGTCTCCAAGTCCGACGCCGAGCGTGACTCCTGAAGAGGAACTGCTGGAACAGATCCCCGAGAACGCACGGGGGGAGGACTTCCAGAGTGCGAGCAACTTCGCGAAGTTCTTCTGGTCCCAGTACCCTCGGCTCTTTGATGAGGGCGAGGATCGCACCTCAGCATTGGCGCTTTGGGAGGTGATCTCCGATGAGGCCTGCAAGTTCTGCGCGAGTGCGATTCAGAGTGCGAAGGACGATGCGAACGCCGGTCGATACCGTGAAGGGAACGAGTTCACGTGGTCTTCCGAGTTCGGTACCGGCGGGCTTGCCGATGACGGATCCACCTACATCAATCTCGAGGGAGATATTGGCGGGGTGAGGACGCTGGACGGCGAAGGCACGGTTGTCGATGAGGAGGGCGGGTTTCACGGAACGTTTGGCGTGCGGCTCGAGTACGCACGAGACCACTGGGTAGTGTTAGGCGCCGAGTTCCAGGCCGATGAGTGATTCCGTTTCGTGGGCCGGAAGGTGCGTGCCTGTCTTGGTCGCGGTGGCGGTAGCCCTGACGCTTACGGCGGGTTCGATCACCGGCGAAACCACTGACGACTCGATCATTTCTCACGGCACCGAGGCGGCGGCCCAACTAGGTGCCCCGACAGCTGGCGCGAGTTCCTCGGATCGCTGGATGCGGCATGAGTTGTGTCGCGAGTGGTTCACGGTGGAGTTGACGGGAGAGATGTTTCCGGGTGTGTGGGACGACGAGATCCCTGAGTGCGCGACGGTATTGCCTCCGCCGCCGAACTTCTGTCCTGACGGTGAGGTCGCCCTTGCACCTTGGTGGGTCAGCCGCCACCTTGGTGACGGTGTCTATGGTCCGTGGAGGCAAACGGGCGGGCACCAGTGCACCTCCGACATCTTGTACACGCAAGTCGCTCAGGCGTGGGCGTCCATGCCGATTGCGCCGAACACGTACGACGTGCAACCCGAGGGCGGGTATGCGGTCGCTGAGCTCGGTGTGAACCTGATCGTGGATACGAACCCGCGGACGATGGACGTCACCTTGCTGGGCACCCCCGTCACGATTCGGGCCGTGCCCACTCTGTATACGTGGACCAACACTGACGGCACGGTGTGGACCTCCACCGACCCTGGCAAGCCTTATGCGGACGGGGGTGAACCGTTCACGTTCCCCCGCACACCTGAACACCGCACCACCTTCACGCTCACCACCACGTGGCGAGGTGAGTTCACCACCAACGGTGGCGCCACCTGGAGGGACGCACCAGGCACCGCGACCACCACATCCGGTGCCACCACGGTGCACGTGTACAACCCCCACACCCACCGGGTCGATTGCGACCTCGACGGCAACTGTGTCAACGGCACCCAAGGTGGTGGGAACCAGAAGACCGTGTTCGACCCCGACGGAGACGGCATCCTCAACTACCAAATCCCCGACAACAAAATCGACGACTACCTGACCACCCGCGACGCCGAGAAGAAGTGGACAGACCCAGAACGCAAGAACACGGGCTGAGTCGCCGCACCGGGATCCTGAGATGACCGCGCCAGCCACGGGGCGGTGTTAGATTGTTCGGCATGCCGAACAATGCCGTGGCTGACGTGCGCAAGGAGGCGGTGCCTCATCCCGAGCGTGGGCTCTGGCGCCTCCTCGGGCCAGCCTTCGTCGCCTCGATCGCCTATGTTGATCCCGGCAACGTCGCCGCAAACCTCACCGCGGGCGCAGAGCACGGATATCTGCTCGTGTGGGTGCTCGTCGCATCAAACGCCATGGCGGTGCTCGTGCAGTACCTCAGCGCCAAGCTCGGGCTCGTCACTGGCCGCTCGTTGCCCGAACTCCTGGGTACGCGCCTCAGCCGGTGGCCGCGACTTGCCTACTGGGTGCAAGCCGAAGTGGTGGCCGCTGCGACCGACGTGGCTGAAGTCGTCGGCGGCGCCATCGCCCTGAGCCTTCTGTTCGACCTTCCGCTCGTGATCGGCGGGCTCATCACCGGTGCGATCTCGATGGTCCTCCTGTCGATCCAGTCGCGGCGCGGTCAGCAGCCCTTCGAGTTCGTCATCATTGGCTTCCTCGCGGTGATCGCCGTCGGCTTCCTCGCAGGACTCTTTGTCAGCCCGGTCGACTGGATGGGCGCGGTCGGCGGCCTCGCGCCCAGGTTCGACGGCGCGGGCACGGTCGTCTTGGCGGCTTCAATGCTCGGTGCAACCGTAATGCCACACGCGATCTACCTCCACTCGGCGCTGTCTCGCGACCGGCACCTGCCGCATTTTGGGCCTGACGGCTCCCGTCGGGACGATCAGCAAGGGCCGGCTTCGCTGGCCGACGCCACTGCGGACGAGGTCGACGCCCACAGGGCGGGCCTGCCTCGGCTGCTTCGCGCCACCAAAGTCGACGTGTTGTGGTCGCTCGTCATTGCGGGCTCCGTGAACATCGCGATGCTGCTCCTCGCAGCGGGTTCGCTCAGAGGAGTGGGCGGCACCGACACGATCAGCGGTGCCCACGGCGCGATCGAGGATGCTCTTGGCCCGGCGATCGGCATCGTCTTTGCCGTGGGGCTGCTCGCGTCAGGCCTCGCCGCGACCTCCGTTGGCGCCTATGCGGGCTCCGTGGTGATGGGCGGCCTCATCAAGAGGCGAGTTCCGCTCTTGCTCAGGCGACTGGTGACCCTCATCCCCGCGCTCCTGGTGCTAGCCGTTGGCACCGACCCGACGTATGCGCTGGTCCTGAGCCAGGTGGTGCTGAGTCTCGGCATCCCGTTCGCCCTGGTGCCGCTCGTGCGATTTACATCGTCGCGAGCGGTCATGGGCGCGCACGCCACCTCCGGGCGCCTTCAGGTGGTGCCGTGGCTGGTGGTCGCCCTCATTGTCGCCTTGAACGTGGCGCTGCTTGTGATCACCTTCGCCGGAGCCTGACCGACGCAGAGTGGACGGGCGTCGCCGCACGCGGGCGCACGTCAGCGGCGCGGCATGTGCGTTACGATCATTCCATGAATCCATGGAATAGCGGATTTCTCGACCCGAGCCCGCCCTCGCGGGACGCTGTGGCTAGGGTGGGCCGCGCCTTGTCGAACGGTTCACGGGTCGAACTCCTTGAGCTGCTCGCTCAAGCCGACCGAAACGTCGGCGATCTTGCGAGCGTCGCCGGGCTCAAACTCACCACGGCGTCGGCGCACCTTCAAGTGCTCAAGGAGGCCGGACTTGTGGTGACGCGGCGCGAAGGCCCAGCCGTCACCTACGGCCTCGCAGGCCCGAGAGTCTTGGCACTCTTGACCCAGCTCTACGACGCCGTCAGTCCCGCGCCCGATGATCACGAGGCACTCGCCGACGAGGTGGTGCTCGACGTGCGCCCGGAGGTTGAGTACGCCCACGGCCACTTCGCAGGCGCCCTCAACGTCCCGGTGGAGGACCTGCTGGGTCGGATGCCGGAACTGCCCGTCGAGGCGCGCTACGTCGTGTACTGCCGCGACCGCTTCTGCACGCTCTCGTACGACGCCGCGAAGATACTGCGCGAACACGGCCGCGACGTGCGCGTGGCGCGTGCTGGCGCGCTCGAATGGCGTGCAGCGGGCCGCTTGGTGACCTCATGACCGCGCCGCAAAGCTCCTCGGGGCCCGCGTCAGATCTTCTGGAAGACGCAGGGGGTCCGTCTGCACAAGACGCCGCGCAGCTGCAGCGGCGGATACTCCGCACGCTTGTGATTGCTCAGGTCCTCTCCGGTGCGGGCCTTGCGGCGGGAGTCACCGTCGGCGCCTTGCTCGCGGCCGACCTTTTCCAGTCTCAAGCCGCGGCGGGCATCCCCGCACTGCTCTCCACCCTGGGAGCGGGAGGCGCGGCCGTGATCATTGGTGCCACATCCCAGCGGCGGGGGCGTCGCTTGGGGCTTGCCTGGGGATACGGGGTGGGAGCGGTCGGCGCGATCGGCGTGGTGCTCGCCTCGTCCCTCGCGTCACTGCCCCTGCTGTTGGGATCGCTCGTGATCTACGGAGCCGGGTCGGCCGCTAACCTGCAAGCGCGGTATGCAGGGGCTGATCTCGCGGAGCCGTCGGAGCGCGGTCGCGCAGCGGGGGTCGTCTTGGTCGCGACGACGCTCGGTGCCGTCGCAGGACCTCAACTCGCCGACGTTTCGGGAGGCCTCGTCGAGGGGTGGGGGCTGACGCCGCTTTCTGGACCCTTTCTCGTCGCGGGACTCGCCTACACCGTCGGCGCCGTGGTGCTGGCCTGGCGATTGCGGCCCGACCCGCTCTTGACGGCGATGGCAACGGCTCGGGCGTCGCAGACGGCGCAACCCGATCGGGTGCGCGCCACCCATGTCTCCTCGGGGGCGGCCAGCCCCTTGCCCCACTGGCGCCGCAGCGTCGTCGTCGCTGTGGCGGCTCTGGTGGGGGTGCAAGCCGTCATGGTGGGCGTCATGACCATGACGCCGGTCCACATGGTCGCGCACGGTCACTCGCTCCAAGTCTCTGCCGCCGTCATCTCGCTCCACGTCGCGGCCATGTACCTCCCCGCGCCCTTGTCCGGCTCGCTGGTCGACAGGTGGGGGGCGCCTCCTGTGTTTGTCGGCGCAGGGGCCGTCCTCATCGGGGCCAGCGTCGTCGTGGCGCTTGCGCCGGCGAGCAGCGCTGTCGCCATGGGGGTGGGTCTCATCCTGCTGGGGTTCGGTTGGAGTCTTGGCGTGGCGGCTGGCACCAAGGTGTTGAGCGTGGCCCCGCCCCTCGAGGTGCGCGCCAAACTCCAAGGCCGCGCCGACTTCTTTGTCGCTGCCGCTGGAGCTGCCGGCGGTGGCATCTCTGGCGTCATTGTCAGCGCCTCGAGCTATGCCCTCTTGGCGTGGATCGCGGCGGCCATCGCGGCCTCGGTCGCGCTGCTGTCGCTGGTGATTCGGCAACAGGGCCCGGCGCGTCACGTCGACCCTGCAGTCCAGGCCCCAAGCACTACGAACGTGTGACCCACACCGCCGCAGCGTCGGCGGCGTCGAGGGCCACCTCCACACCGGCAACTTCCACCGCGCCATCATCCCGAACCGTCGCCTGAACGTCGGGGGTGAGCCCAGCGTCGGCAAAGCGGCGAAGACGCTCCGGATCTGCATCCGACAGCCTCACCACCGTCACGATGCCAGGCTTCGCCAAGGAAAGCGGCGCCGCCTCGGGCAAGTGGGCGGCACCGTCGGCCGAGGGAATCGGGTCGCCGTGCGGGTCGCGCGTGGGGTGGCCCAGCAACGTGTCGATGGCCGCGACCATCCGATCGGATACGGCGTGTTCGAGCACCTCGGCCTCGTCGTGGACCTCATCCCAGCCGTAGCCCAACTCCTGGACCAGGTAGGTCTCAAGCAGGCGGTGGCGTCGCACCATCGCGATCGCATGGGCCGCTCCGGCGGTGGTGAGGGTGATCCCGCCGTAGGTCTCGTGGTCGACAAGTCCCTGTTCGGCCAGCTTCTTGACTCCGTCAGAGGCGGTTGAGGTTCGCACGCCGAGTCGCTCCGCCAGGGCGGTCACCGAGACGGTGCCTCCCGACCATTCCTGGAGGTTCCACACGCACTTGAGATAGTCCTGCGTCGAGGCGGACAGGTTCGACACGGCCATGGCGCGAGTCTAGGCGCACGGCGAGGGCCGAGTGCCGGATTACGCTTGCGGGATGCGCACCTCCATGTCACCTCGAGGGCTTGGGCGGACCCTGAAGGCGGCACTGGCTGTGGTGGTGCTTGGCGCGGTTTTGGCTGCGTGCACGTCCCCCGATGGGCCGCCGGTGATCGTGGTCACCGTGCCAGCCCCTGCGTCGAGTACGCCAGCGGCGTCGCCCAGCCCCACCGCGCAGCAACCCACCCAAGCGGACGCGGCCGTAGACGTGCGCATCGTCGAGCACCAGGGCAACCGCTATGAAGTGGTGGCGTTGCCCCTGGAGCAGTGGGACGTCAGGGTCGATTGGGACCCCGACGCTGGCGGCGTGATGCTCGCCGATGTCCTCGCAGCCGATCCCGATATCGCCGTGGCGACCAACGCCGGCATCTTCACGCCAGTGTTTGCTCCCGGAGGGTTGCTGGTGAGCGACGGCGTGACCCTCGTTGACCTCAACCTCGCCGACGGCGGCGGGAACTTCCACCTCAAGCCCAACGCCGTCTTCCAGATCGCCGACGACGGTACGGCCGCCGTCGTCGAGTCCAGCCAGTACACAGGCGAGGGGGTGCGTCACGCGACCCAGTCAGGACCCGCGCTATTGCTCGACGGCCAGGTGCACCCGGAATTCCGTGAAGGCTCCACCAACCTGGCATTCCGATCGGGAGTCGGCGTCAGTCCCGACGGCGCCACGGTGTACCTGGCACTGTCGTGGACGCTCACCAACCTCCACGACTTCGCCACCCTATTCAGGGACCAACTCGGTTGCGAAGACGCGCTCTACCTCGACGGCCAGATTTCGCGGCTCTGGGTTGCAGGCGACGGAGAGCCCGACGTGTTCGCCGGGCCCTTCGCCGGAATGATCACTGCGCGCCCTACAGGAACATCGGGGTGAGCGCCTCGTAGTCCTCGACGGTGCCGCCACGCATGCACAGCTCGATGATCTGACGGCCAAGCGGGTCGAGGTCGTCCGTGAGGAACTGCTCGAGTTCGGCCTTGAAGAAGCCGGTCAGGATCGCGCAGCCCTTGTCGTAGGCCTCGGTTCCCACCGCCGACTGCGTCTCCGGGCGCAGAAGCGTGCGCCGCACCGGCTGGCCGTCAAGGGTAATTTCCTTGGGCGCGTAGCCGAACAGCGCACAGCGCGCGGGCTCCAACTGATCGGCACGCATGCGTCCCGCGCCCTTGCGGGCGAGCCACTCGCGCGTGAGCCACTCGGCCGAGAAACCCACGTGGTAAGCACCAATGTGCTGGTTGGGCGTCAACACGTAGCGCGTGTGGTTGAACTCCAGGAGTTGCTTGAGGAGCAGGTTCGCGGCCGCGACCTTGGTGCCGGTGGAGAAGGGCCAGTAGGAACCGACGCCCTCGGCAACCATGCCGCCGTGCTCGAGCTTTGCCACGGCGTCGGCCGCCTCGCCGATCGACGGGTTCTTGTCGCCGCGCGGCGCGATGAGGCGCCACAGCCATGCGATGGCCGGCGGCACAAAGTGGGTCATGCCCATAATCCCGTACGTCGGGTTGTCCCTGGTACAAGCTGGCATGCGGACGCCGAAGGTGCGCACGTCTACTGCCTCTGGCTCGTTGACGATGCGGTGGATGTGAGACCTGGGAATCACGATGCGGGGGTTGGGGCAGGGCTTGCCGTTGGAGTCGAGCGTGTGCTCCCACGGCAGCGCCGTCGCGTCGGGCGAGCCGTCGATGTTGAAGAACACCAGCGGCTCGTCAGGGTGGATGACGGCCCGCTCAAAGTAGATGTCCTCGCCGTACTGCTTGAGGTTGTCGACGCGCACAAACCAGCCGTCCTCCGCGTCGGCGACCACCATGCGGCCGTCGCCCGTCTGGACCGACGGGTGGCACAGGGTCATGTCGTCGGTGACGGGGTCGAGTTCGCAAGACTCGCTGAGGGTGATGTAGTAAGGCTCATCCGTGACGACGTTGGTGCCGAGCAGGATGCGCCCGTCGTCCTGACGGCGTAGGTCTTGGCACATCTCCGACTTGCCGCCGCCGGAAGCGCCCTCGTGCATCACGATGGTCTCGTTGTCGTAAGGCGTGGTCACTCGGACAGAGGAGGCGTGAGCGGTGATCCAGCCCTCTTGCTCACCCACGTCAAGCAGGACGGAGAAGACGCCCTTCTTGGCGCTCGGGCCCGGGTACAGGTTGTAGGCGAAGATCTCGTGCAGCGTCTCGCTGCGGTCGTGCACGACCACCTGCTTGCCTGCAAAGTGGGTCTGGCGAAACGGGGGAGCGACGTAGAGGATCGAGCGCGGCGTGTACGGGCCCAGCTCGTCAAACGTGGTCCAGCCCTGCAGGTCCATCAGGGTGAGCGCAAAGAATGCCGAGTTGATCGGCATTACTGCGAGTGACGGGGAGCCAAACCTGAGCGCTCCGGCCTTGAAGGGGACTACGACGAGTTCTTGAGTGGCCAACCAGTCGAGGGTTTCTTGCTTGACCCTGTCGAAGCTCTCGCCAAAGGCGTCGGCGTAGCGCGTCTTGTCGGTGGGGCGGTCATCCGCAATGTGCATGCACTTGGGATCGCGCCTGCGCATGTAGTCCTCTGGGTAGTTCACCGCGATGCCGTTGCGGCAGCGAGTGACCGTTGCCTCCGTCACGATCTCGCCGTCGGCTTCGTAGTCAACCGAGAACAGCGGTCCGCCTTCGGGGCCGAGCGCGAGTTGGTACAGCTCCGCACGCGTCGCGGGCACGACGACCTTGGGGCTTGCCTCCAGCGCCGCGCGCAAGGCTGGCGCCAGGTCGACGGTCAAAGGTACGGCGTGGTCGAGACTGGTGCTCATGGGGGCTCCCTTGCAACGAGGGCGCGCCGGTAGTGAGCACACCCTTTCTTTACCGGGAGTTTGCCGTTGTGCGAGGCCGACGAGGTGGGACCTTGGTCTCGCCAGGAGCGAAAAACGGGATAGACCAGGCGGTGGGGAGCGTTGGCGATGTCAAGAAGGAGGTGCGACATGCCAGAAGCATGGTCAGACAAGCGGCAACGGCAGTACAAGCACATCAAGGAGTCGGAACTCGACAGGGGTCGCTCGGAGGACCGTGCAGAAGAGATCGCCGCGGCGACGGTCAACAAGACACGTGCGGAAAAAGGCGAGACCAAGGACGATTAGGCGCCGCTACTCGCCCGTCGGCTTCGATTCCGCGTGACCCCCGAAGCCCTTACGCATGGCGCTCAAGACCTTCTCCGCGTAGGCGTCAAGGTCGCGTGAGGCGAACCGCGAGTACAGAGCGGTAGTGAGCACGGGAGTGGGCACACCTTCATCGATCGCGGCGATTGACGTCCAGCGGCCCTCACCAGAGTCCGACACGTGGCCAGAGAACTCCTCCAGGTCGGGGGAGTTGTGAAGCGCGTCGGCCGTGAGGTCTAGCAGCCAGGATCCGATGACGGAGCCCCGGCGCCACACCTCCGCGACCTCGCCGACGTTGAAGTCGTACTGGTAGTACTCGGGATTCGACATGGGCGCTGTCTGGGCCTCAAAGGCTGGCGAGCCCGGCGTGCCAGCGTTCGCGGCCTTGAGCAGATTGAAGCCCTCTGCGTAAGCTGCCATGAGGCCGTACTCGATGCCGTTGTGCACCATCTTGACGAAGTGCCCTGCGCCCACCGGCCCGCAGTGCAACCAGCCTTCCTCTCCAGCGAGCGGTTCGCCGGTCTTGCCGTGCGTCCTCACGACCGCATCGAGACCGGGGGCGAGCGTACGGAACACGGGTCCGAGCCTGTCGACGGCGTCCTGCTCCCCGCCGATCATCAAGCTGAAGCCCCTCTCGGCGCCCCACACGCCACCAGAGGTGCCCACGTCAATCAGGTTCAGGCCCCGCTCGCCCAACTCCTGAGCGTGGCGCAGATCGTCGCGGTAGTACGTATTGCCACCATCGATGATCGTGTCGCCTGGCTCCAGCACCGCGGCCAGCGACGCGATCACAGCGTCGGTCACGGCGCCAGCGGGCACCATGACCCACACGGTGCGGGGGCTCTCGAGAGCGGTCGCAAACTCGGCTACCGAGTAGACGGGGATGGCGCCTTCTGCAGCCAAGCCGTCGACAGCGTCGGCGTTGACGTCGTTCACCGCGACTTCATGGCCGTCGGCGAGCAATCTCCTCGTGAGGCCGGCGCCCATGCGTCCAAGTCCCACCATGCCGATTCGCATTGGCTGTTCGGTCGTCATCGTCAGTTCTCCTTTTGCTCGGGGGCGGCGCTCGGATGGGCGGGGGACGACGCTGGGTCGGGGTGGAGATGATCCCAACCGCCGTAGGGGGCGGCGAGGCGATCGGCTTCAGCCGGACCCCACGAGCCGACGTCGTACGGGATGGCGGCGTCGTGATCCGTCAGGACCGCGTCGACAACGCGCCAGGCCGCCTCGACGGACCCGCTCGCGGTGAAGAGTGCCCTGTCACCGGCCATGGCGCCGGCCAGCAGCCGCTCGTAGGGTTCGCGTTCGTCGTCGCTTTCCGTGTGGATGAGCAACTCCTTTTGCGTTCCTGTGAACTCCTGGCCAGGGGTCTTGACGCGGGCGGCGAGTGCAATCTCCGAAACGGGGGACAGGCGAAAGCGCAGGTAGTTGGGCTGTTCGTCTGCCTCGGCATCGTCGAACAACACTTGCGGAGGGCGCTTGAAGTACACCCGCACCTCGGCCACCTTTGCCTCGAGGTTCTTGCCAGTACGCAGCAGCCACGGCACGCCTGCCCATCGCCACGAGTCGATGAAGAGCCGCACGGCCGCGAAGGTCTCCACGTCGGAATCGGGGGCGACGCCAGGCTCGTCCCTGTAGCCCACGAACTGGCCGCGCACCATGTCGTCACGCGTCAGCGGACGCATGGACCGGAACACGGCTTCCTTAGCGTGCTGCACGGCGCCGTAGCCCTGGTAGGTGGGCGGTTCCATGGCCAGGAGGGCGACAATCTGGAAGATGTGGTTCTCGATCACATCGCGCAACGCGCCAGCCGACTCGTAGAAACTTCCGCGGCCCTCAACACCAAAGTCTTCAGCGATCGTGACCTCGACGTGGTCGATGTGGTGACGATTCCACACCGGCTCAAGGAACGAGTTGGCGAACCTGAAGTACAGCAGGTTCATGATCTCGTCTTTGCCCAGGTAGTGGTCGATCCGGAACACGGCGTCCTCGGTGAACGCGCGCGAGATGACGGCGTCCAGTTCGAGGGCGGACTCGAGATCGCGGCCGAAGGGCTTCTCGACAATCACCCTCGCGTTCTCGTGCAGGCCGACGCTGCGGAGCCCATCGACGACGGTGCCGAACAGCGACGGCGGGATGGCCAAGTAGTGAGCGGGCCGCGTCGCGTTGCCCAGGGCCTCGCGCAACGAAGCGAAAGTGGCCTTCTCGCGGTAGTCGCCATCGACGTAGGTCAAGAGCTCAAGCAGCACCTGCAGGTGGCGATCGTCCTTGCCGCCGTTGTCGAGGATCGACTCACGCGCCCTGTCCCTCAAGTCCTTGGTAGTCCATCCCGAGTGCGCGACACCCACCACCGGCACGTCGAGTTCTCCCGCAGCGACCATCGCATGCAACGCAGGGAAGATCTGCTTGCGTGCCAGGTCGCCTGACGCGCCGAAGAAGACGAAGGCGTCCGAGCGTTCCTGGTTCACGATGCCGTCCCTTCGCGCTCGCGGAAGACGACGAGGTGGCAATGGGGACAACGCATGATGCTCCTCTGGGTCACGTGCGGGACATGAGGTGAAGCGTGCAGGAGGGACAGCCGCGAGGCATCCTGCTTGTTTCGACCCTATGCCGAGACGTCTGTCCGCATCCAACCCTTTCGCTCGCGGCGAGAAGTCGCGGCGAATCGGGCCCGGCGGCGGAGCTTGGGGCGGGGCGGGGAAGCATGCCACCCCTGTTGAGCGTTCACGAACTGTCGCCCCGTCGACCATGGCGAGGCCCCCTCGACGACCGAAGGAGCACTACATGGCCACCGAAGCACACACCTCCACCGCACTTGCCTCGCTCAGCGAAGCGGGAGTGTCGGTCTGGCTCGATGAACTGAGCCGGGATCGCATCAGGGACGGCGAACTCGCTCAGGACGTCGAGGAGCGGTCTGTTGTGGGAGTCACCACCAACCCCTCGATCTTCGCCGCAGCGGTCTCCGGTTCCGACCTGTACGACCCTCAGATTTCCGACCTCGCTGCCAGGGGCGTCACCGTCGACGACGCTGTCCGCACCATCACCGCGACGGACGTGAGGGAGGCATGTGACGTCATGCGTCCCGTGTTTGACCGCACCGACGGCGTTGACGGGCGCGTGTCCATCGAGGTCGACCCGCGCCTCGCGAGCGACACGCACGCCACGATCGCGGAGGCGCGCTACCTATGGTGGCTCGTTGACCGTCCCAACGTCATGATCAAGATCCCCGCAACCCGCGAGGGACTACCTGCCATCACGGCCGCGCTCGCGGAGGGCATCAGTGTCAACGTGACGCTGATCTTCTCGCTCGAGCGCTACCGAGAGGTCATCGATGCGTTCCTCGAGGGCATGGAGCGCGCCGATGCCGCGGGTCACGACGTCTCGAAGATCCTGTCGGTCGCGTCCTTCTTTGTGAGCCGCGTCGACTCCAAGGTCGACGCGCTGCTCGACGAGGCCTCGCCAGGACACCAAGCGCGTGGTGCCGCCGCGATCGCCAATGCTCGCCTCGCCATGGAACTTCATGAGCAGACGCTTGAGACCGAACGCTTCGCCGCGCTCGCGGCCAAGGGCGCTCACCCGCAGCGACCCCTGTGGGCGTCGACATCCGTCAAGGATGACGCCTACCCCGACACCATGTACGTCGACGAGTTGGTGACGAAGGGCGTGGTCAACACGATGCCGATGTCGACGCTCAACTCCGTTGGCGATCACGGCCAGGCGCCGTCGGACCCCGCAAGTTGGGACACGGTCAGCGGCACCTATGATTCCGCTCGCGCCACCCTCAAGGCCATCGAAGAGGCGGGCGTATCGATGACGGACGTGACTGCCGCACTGGAAGACGAGGGAGTCGAGAAGTTCGTCGCCTCGTGGCAAGAACTCCTTGACCACGTGAAGGAAGCGATGGCGGGCCAGTAGAGCTCACCTGTTGCGCACCTGGGGCCGACGCGGGGCGTGGGAGAAGCGGCGTCAATCAAACATGGCGTCGACGCCCCGCAGGTAGCGCTCCGACACCGTGTCCCACAAGGCATCAGCGTCGCTATCGATGGTTCGCCTCGCCGGATCGTCCATGAACCACGCGATCGACTCGTGGATGGACTGCTCGAAGTGGTGCTGTGGCGCATAGTCCGGCACGAGCGAGCGCACCTTGGAGTTGTCGAAGATGCCGGCGTGCGCTTTGTCGCCGAGTAGCGGGCCCTCGAAGGCCTCGCGGTCGAAGCGCGCGAGGAGTTCGCTCGGGATGAAGAGCGTCTGGTCGTGGAGTTGTTCGGGCCCGACCCCTACGGCACCCGCGACGATGGCATGCACTTGGTTCCAGCTCAGGACGTCGTCTGACGTGATGTGGAACTCTTCGCCAATCGCGCCCTGGTGTCCCAACAGACCGGTGAAGGCGTAGGCGAAGTCGCGGTGGTCGGTGAGGGTCCACAGACTCGAACCGTCGCCTGGCGTGATGATGGTCTTGCCGTTCAGGAGGCGATCGACCATGGTCCACGGGTGTACCCACGAGTTGATGGCCATCGGCACGTCCGCGTACCCATAAGTGTGTGACGGCCGCACCACTGTGAACGGGAATCCGCGTTCGCCATAGGCAACCCTCAACCGCCGCTCGGCCTCGGCCTTGTCGCGGCTGTATTGCCAGTAAGGGTTGTACAGGGGCGTGGAGTCTTCACGGACGATGTAGTGCTCAGGCGGCGTCGCGTAGGCGGATGCCGACGAGATGAACACGTACTGATCGGTGATGCCGTCAAACGTGTCGATGTCGTCGCTCACGTGATCGGGAGAAAAGCCGATCCACTGGACCACGACGTCGTAGCGACCGTTCTTGGCCACGTCTCGCTTGATCGCAGCGCGAAACTCCTCGGTGTCGTGGATATCGACGACGATGGTGCTGGCTCCTGCGGGCACGCCCGCCTTGGCAGAGGTGCCTCGCGTCACGAGGGTCAGCTGATGACCGCGCTCGACTACAAGGGGCGACACCGCAGACGAGATGAGCCCGGTTCCTCCTAGAAAGAGCACCCGCATCGAGACCTCCACCACAGCAACGGCGCGGCGCCCCTTCCCGAGACTTCTCGAGACCGCCCCACCACTATATGCACCGTCAAGCGGCTAGATGGGCTACAGCGCGCACAGCTCTCCTGCCGCTCCCTGGCTCACGCCAGCGCCCCAGTACACGGTGTCCACGTGGCCGGCGGTGACGTCAAAGACGAGCGAATACCCACCGGTTCCTGAGATGACCAGTTGACTCCTCGGCCCCCGCGCGGGGTCCTCGACAGTGACGGAAGTGGCGGCGGGATACGCCTTCTTCACCTCGGCCGTGGTGGAACCGACCGAGATTCCCTGTTGGGTGGTCGGGGCATCGAAAGAGGCCGCCGACGCGGGATCGCCCAGCCAGTTCATGCGAAACAGGAAGATCTCGTCGCCTGGATTCTCTGGATAGGTGACGGCCGCGACGTAAAGACCTGGGTCGTCCACCGCGAGCACCTCTGCGTACCAAGGGCAGTCGGCCCGGCCAGCGACAGGCGGTCCCGGCATCGCGGTGGAGGCTTCGGTGAAGGACATCCCCAGGCAAATGCTCGCATAGCGATTGAAGTCGATGGCGGGTAGCCCGCTTGCGGTCGTTCCAGGGTTGCTGCACGGATTGCCGGCAGGCGGCCCAGACGCGACGGGCGTGCTGGCCGATGGCGTGGGCGTCGGCGTCGGCGAGGCACTTGGGGTCGGCGAACTCGTTGCCGTCGCCGTCGCTTGTGGGGAAAAGGCGACGTTCGTTGGCAAAGGCTCAGGAGAGCCTGAAGCGCAGCCGGCAAGAGACATAGAGACGACGGCGGCAAGCGCGATCACACGGGGACGGTGCATGTCCATAGAGTCGCACAATGGCGCGTGATCGGCAGGCCGAAAGTGCGCCCCTGACGCCGGCACCCGGTCCCGCTAGCCCTCCGTCACCGAGCGAAGGGCCGAGCGGTAGATCGTGCCAAGGCGATCGAACATCGCGTTGGCGTCGTCGTCGACCGTGCACCAATCGTGATGTGACTCGAAGGCGGCGATAGCGTCGGCGACTCCCTGCGAGAACGGCACTGCGGCGCTCCAGCCGGGGACCAACTCCTTGACGAGCGAGGTGTCAAAGACCGCGCTGTGCATCTTGTCCCCTCTGATCGAACCCAGCTGGCCGGGAGCGGCCGCGATGATGGCGTCGGAAGGCACGTACACGGCTTGAGCCGCGAACTGTTCCGCGGTCAATCCGGCCGCCCTGGCGATTGCCGCGTACAAGCCCGTCCACGTGAGCGCCTCGTCTGATGTCACATGGACCGCTCGTCCCACCGCAGCATCGGCCGACAAGAGCCCCCTGATGCCGGCGGCGACATCGGAGGCGTGAGTCACGGTCCACAGCGCGGTGCCATCGCCCGGAATGATGATGTCGGCGCCGCGCCGCATGCGGTCGACGATCGTCCACGGGTGCCGAGAGTTGCCCGTGTAGGCAGGGATCTTGGAGTCGCCGTAGGTGTGCGCTGGCCGCACGATCGTGTAGCCGAGACCGGCGGCAGGGGCATCGGCGACGAGCGCCTGCTCGCAAGCGATCTTCTGTTGCGCGTAGTCCCAGAAGCGATTGCTCAGGGGAGTGTCTTCTGTCAGCGGGTGGAAGTGGTCGAACGTGGTGTAGGCGGCCGCCGTCGCAATGAGCACGTAGCGGTCGGTGACAGGAGCGAACGTCTCGACGTCGTCGTGCACCTGCTCGGGCGAAAAGGCGATGAACTGGACGACCGCGTCCCATCGTTCGCCGCGAAGCCGCGGCCCGCGCAAGGCCGCGCGCAACGCAGGGGCGTCGGTTGCATCCACGTGAATGGTCTTCGCCGTCGGCGGAGCAGGCTGGCGGCCTGGCCGCCCCCTGGTGATGAGGGTCAGATCATCCCCTCGGGCGGCGCACGCGTCCGCAAAGGCAGAAGAGATGAGACCGGTACCGCCAACCACAAGAATGCGCATGGGGCGATCGTACGTTCCGTGGGGCGAGGGCGCCGCCGCGCCGTAGCGGAGTAGTGGTGGTGGCGCTGCGCGCTAGTAGACGGAGCGCGCGAGCAGTGCGACCGTGATGGTGCCGCCCTTGGTGTCTTGCTCCGCGAGCCTGCGGAAGCCGAGCCGCTCGTGGAAGGCGACCGACCCTGGGTTTGGCGGACGCAAATTCACCTCTGCCGTCACTTCGTTTGCTCCGCACTGTCGCGCGTGCTCGAACACCGACTCATACAGGGCGCGGCCGATGCCGGTGCCCTTCGCAGAGGAACCCACCACCACGCGATCGATGTACTGGTGGCGCACCCCGCGCTTCTCGAACCACTGGTAGTTCTCGGAGTCGTAGTCCTTGTCCATTCCGAGGCTCAGCAGGAACGCGGTGATCTGGCGATCCCTGTTCGTAGCGACCAGTCGGATGTTGCATAGGTCGAACAGCTGCGTCATCTCCTCCTCGGTGAGGCGGGTGACCGCTGGATACGCGGAACTATTGAGAACAGTGACAGCGGGAATGTCCTGACTGTTCATGACGCGCATGCGGAGGTTCTGCATACCGCCATTGTGCACGCACAGTGTTTCCGGGATAGGTCCCTTACGTCACGGGTGGCTCGAGTGTGCCGAATTTCATGCACAGTGGTGTATAGTTATGCATATGGCTCTCTCTGTGGCAGTTGCTGGCGCGTCCGGATACGTGGGGGGAGAGGTGCTGCGCGTGTTTAGTGCACACCCCGATGTCGAGTTCGGCGCGCTCACGGCCCACTCGTCAGTCGGTGACACCATTCGCACTCACCACCCCCACCTGGTTCCGCTAGCCGACCGCGTGATCGCGCCGACCACCGTGGAGGCACTCGCCGGTCACGACGTGGTGGTGCTCGCCCTCCCACACGGCGCATCGGGAGAGATTGCCGCACAGTTGCCTGAAGACACGCTCGTGCTGGACTGCGGCGCCGACTATCGCCTCGCGTCGGCCGCGGCGTGGGCCGAGTACTACGGTGGCGAGCACGCCGGTACCTGGCCGTATGGAATGCCTGAACTCATCACGCCCGCCGGTCACCAACGCGATGCGCTCGCGGGCAGCCGCCGGATTGCCGTCCCCGGCTGCAACGTCACGGCGGTCACGCTCGCCATGCAGCCAGGAATCGCTGCGGGACTCGTTGACGCTTCCGACATTGTCGCGACGCTCGCGGTGGGGTACTCGGGGGCGGGAAAGAAGCTGGCCACGAACCTTCTCGCCTCTGAGGGCCTTGGCGCTGCCGCGCCTTACGCTGTCGCTGGCACGCATCGTCACATCCCAGAGATTGTCCAGAACCTGCAAAGCGCGGGAGCGGACGACGTGCGGCTCAGTTTCACGCCGGTGCTCGTGCCGATGTCGCGCGGGATTCTCGCGACGGTGTCGGCTCCGCTGGTGGCAGGGACAAGCGCCGACGCTGTGCGGGCCGCCTGGGTGGACGCCTACGCCGACGAGCCCTTCATGCACGTCCTGCCCGAGGGTCAGTGGCCCTCTACGGCGGGGGTGATTGGTGCGAACACCGCGCTCCTGCAGGTTGCCGTCGACGCGAAAGCGCGTCGAGTCGTCGCGATCTGCGCGATCGACAACCTCGTGAAGGGAACCGCAGGCGCGGCGCTGCAGTCCATGAACATTGCACTCGGATTGCCGGAAGAAACCGGCCTCAACCAGATTGGAGTGGCTCCGTGAGCGTCACACACCCGCAAGGATTCCTCGCCGCTGGGGTAGCGGCAGGACTCAAGTCGACGGGCGCATCTGACGTCGCTCTCGTGGTCAACGAGGGCCCGTCCTTTGTGGCGGCAGGGGTCTTCACCACGAACAGGGTGTTCGCGGCGCCGGTGGCATGGTGCCGTCAGGTGGTCACCGACGCCCGCGTCGATGCGGTCATCCTCAATTCCGGCGGAGCGAACGCCGCGACGGGCCCCGAGGGCTTCGCGGACACGCACGCCACCGCCGAACGCGTCTCCGACGCACTCCAGGCGGCGGGCAAGGACGTTTCTGCAGGAGACGTTGCCGTGTGTTCGACGGGGCTGATCGGTGTGCGATTGCCGATGGACAAGTTGCTTGCCGGGGTTGACGACGCTGTGGGGCAGTTGGCGGCCGACGGTGGCGATGCGGCCTCCCACGCCATCCTGACCACCGACTCGGTGGCCAAGACCGTTGTCGTTGACAAAGACGGTTGGTCCATCGGCGCGATGGCCAAGGGTGCTGGCATGCTCGCCCCTGGAATGGCGACGATGCTGTGCGTCATCACCACGGATGCCGACGTCGACGCTGCCCAGGCGGACGCTGCGCTCAGGGAGGCAGTGCGCACCACGCTTAACCGGCTCGACGCAGACGGCTGCATGTCGACCAACGACACCGTGCTGCTGATGGCCTCCGGCGCGTCGGGAGTCAAGCCTGACCTTGCCGCGTTCCAGGAGGCGCTGACGGGCGCATGCCACGACTTGGCGCAGCAACTGCTGACCGACGCGGAGGGGGCCGAGCACGACATCGCGATCACCGTCGTGCGTGCCACCACCGAGGATGCAGCAGAGGCCATTGGCCGCGCTGTGGCACGCTCCAACCTCTTCAAAGCGGCAATATTCGGCCGCGACCCTAACTGGGGCCGCATCATTTCCGCAGCGGGCACGGTGCCGGAGGACGTCGCTCCTTTCGATGCGAGCCTCATCGATGTCCACATCAACGGCGTCCAGGTCTGCAAGGCCGCGGGCGTGGGCGAACCACGCGAGGGCGTCGACCTGAGCGGCCGCGAGGTAGACATCGTCATCGACCTGCACGCGGGAGATGCCACCGCGACCATCTGGACCAACGACCTGACCCACGACTACGTCCACGAGAACAGCGCGTATAGCTCATGAGCGAACTGATAGATACTCCCGACCTCAACCCTCAACAGAAGGTCAGCGTCCTCATCGACGCGATGCCGTGGATTGAGGAGTTCAAGGGCGCCGTCGTCGTCATCAAATACGGCGGCAACGCGATGGTGGACGAGACGCTCAAGCGCGCCTTTGCCCAAGACATCGTGCACTTGCGGCTATTGGGCCTGAAGCCCGTGGTGGTGCACGGAGGCGGCCCGCAGATCACCGACATGCTCGGCAGGCTCGGCATCGAGTCCGAGTTCAAGGGCGGCCTGCGCGTCACCACCCCTGAGGCGATGGACGTGGTGCGCATGGTGCTCACGGGCCAGGTGTCTCGCGAGCTCGTGGGGCTCATCAACGACCACGGCCCGCTCGGCGTTGGCCTTTCAGGCGAGGACGCTGGGCTGCTTCAGGCCAAGCGCCGCCACGCGATGGTCGACGGCAAGAAGGTCGACGTCGGCCAGGTAGGCGACGTGGTCAAGGTCAACCCCGCCGCCATCCAGGACATCATCGGGGCCGGCCGCATCCCCGTGGTGAGCACGGTCGCCCCTGACCTCGACGATCCCACCACGGTGCTCAACGTCAACGCGGACACGGCGGCCGCGTCCATCGCGGTGGCGCTTCGCGCCCGCAAGCTCATCGTGCTGACGGACGTGGAGGGGCTGTACGCCAACTGGCCAGACCGCTCCTCTCTCGTGCGACGCATCCACGCCACTGACGTGGAGAAGCTGCTTCCCAGCCTCATGTCGGGAATGGTGCCCAAGATGGAGGCGTGCCTGCGCGCCGTGCGTGGAGGCGTGAGCCAGGCCCACATCATCGACGGCCGCGAGGCGCACTCGATCCTCACGGAGATCTTCACCTCGTCCGGTTCCGGCACGATGGTCCGGCCGGATGACGTGGAGCTGTGGGGATGACCGGCCCGCAAGGCGCCCACGTGCTGGGCGAGCAGGGACTCGACCGCTACCAGTCCGCCCTCATGGGCACCTTCGGGCGCCCGCTTCGGGTGCTGACCAAGGGCGAGGGCTCCTACGTCTGGGACGCCGACGGTCAGCGTTACCTCGACTTGCTGGGCGGCATCGCGGTGAACGCCCTCGGTCACGCCGACCCCGAATGGGTCGCCGCCATCGCGGCTCAGGCGGGCACGCTCACCCATGTCTCCAACTTCTTCGCGACCGAACCCCAGATCGCGCTCGCGGAGCGGCTGTTGGACATTTGCGGCGCCCCCGAGGGCTCGCGGGTCTTCCTGACCAACTCCGGCACCGAGGCCAACGAGGCGGCCTTCAAGATGTCGCGCCGCACCGGTCGGACCCGACTGCTCGCGCTGACTGGATCGTTCCACGGGCGCTCGACTGGCGCGCTCACGCTGACCCACAAGGAGGCGTATCGCGCCCCCTTCGCCCCGCTCGCCCCAGGCGTCGAGTTCATCGAACCCAATGACATCGGCGCGCTAGTAGCGGCCATGTCGGACGACGTCGCCGCGATCTTCATCGAGCCCATCCAGGGAGAGGCGGGCGTGAAGCCTCTCACCCACGAGTACCTCGCGGCCGTCCGCCACGAGTGCGACGCCCACGGCGTCCTACTGATCGCGGACGAGGTCCAGACCGGCATCGGCCGCACGGGGACCTGGCTCGCCATGCAGGCCCACGGCATCATGCCCGACGTCGTGACGCTCGCCAAGGGCCTCGGAGGAGGCTTCCCTGTTGGCGCTGTCGTCGCGTACGGCACAACGGCCGCGACGCTGCTCACGGCAGGCCAGCACGGCACGACGTTCGGCGGCAACGCCCTCGCGTCGGCCGCGGCCCTCGCGACCATTGACGCTATCGAGTCCCGCGACCTGCTCGCGCACGTCAAGGTCATGGGGGAGTGGCTCAAGGCCACCATCGGCGCGCTGCCTGGCGTGGTCGAGGTGAGAGGCGAGGGGCTGCTGCTCGGCATCAAGCTCGAGGCGGAGATCTCGGCTGCCGTTGCGGCGGCGGCTATCGAGGGTGGCTTCATCATCAACCCGCCCAGCCCAGACACCATCAGGCTCGCACCATCGCTCACCCTCACGCAGGCCGAGGCCGAGCCCTTCGTTCGATGGCTCGCCGACCACTTGGCCGCCACCGGCGTTTCACCCAAGGAGTCCTGATGGTGCGTCACTTCTTGCGTGACGACGACCTCACGGCCGCTGAGCAGCGCGAAGTCCTCGAGCTCGCGCTCGCGTTCCGCAAGAACCGTTATCTGCACCGTCCCTTCGAGGGGCCGCAAGCCGTCGCCGTCCTGTTTGACAAGCCCTCGACCCGCACCAGGGTGTCGTTCTCGGCGGGCATCGCCGAACTGGGCGGCTACCCGCTGGTGCTTGACGCTGGCTCTTCGCAAATGGGTCGCGGCGAGTCGGTCGCCGACACTGCACGCGTGCTCGGCCGCCAGGTCAGCGCGATCGTATGGCGCACCTTTGGCCAGGATCGCGTCGAGGACATGGCCGAGTTCTCGGGTGTCCCGGTCGTCAACGCGCTCACCGACGACTTCCACCCGTGCCAGATCCTTGCGGACCTCGCGGCCGTCGCCGACGCACGCGGCGGGGTCGACGCGCTCGCAGGCCTCACGCTGGCCTACGTCGGCGACGGCGCCAACAACATGGCGCACAGTTACCTGCTGGGTGGGGCGCTCGCGGGAATGCACGTGCGCGTGGGCGCTCCAGAGGACTACATGCCCTCGGAGGCGGTGGTACTTGACGCGAAGGCTCTCGCGGCCGAACACGGCGGCTCCGTCACCGTCACGACTGATCATGACGACGCGGTGCGTGGCGCCGACATCATCGCGACCGACACCTGGATCTCCATGGGCGATGAGAACGAGTTCGGCGTGCGCGCCGGTCAGTTCGAGTCCTACCAGGTCAATGCGCACAGCCTCGAGATCGCTGCGCCTGGTGCCCAGGTGCTGCACTGCCTTCCGGCCTACCGCGGCAAGGAGATCACGGCAGAAGTGCTCGATGGTCCGCAGAGCATCGTGTGGCTCGAGGCTGAGTACCGTCTGCACGCCCAGAAGGCACTGCTGACGTGGCTGGCCGCCCATTCGGGCAAGGACTCGTGATGAGCCAAGCGATCCCAGCCACCAAGTCGGCTCGTCAGGCCTTCATCGCGCGGCTCATCGAGTCGGAAGAGATCAGGTCTCAAGGCGACCTCGCCATCAGACTCGAGTCTCAAGGCATCACGGTCACCCAGGCGACGCTGTCTCGCGACTTGCTCGACATCGGCGCGCTCAAGGTGCGTGGCGCCTCTGGTCACATGGTCTACACGACGCAGTCCTCGCTCGAGGCCTCAGGAGACACCGGCGGGCGGCTCAACAGGCTGTGCGCAGAGTTGCTGTATTCGGCGGTTGGCTCGGCCAACATCGCGATCCTGCGAACGCCCTCGGGCGGCGCGCAGTACTTCGCCTCAGCGATCGACGGACATGACGATCCTGACGTCGTCGGCACCGTGGCCGGAGACGACACCGTGTTTGTAATTTCCAGGGACGTCGACGGCGGCCCTGCCCTTGCCCAAAAGTTCCTCGACCGCGCCTCAGGCACGGTGCACGACTCACACCCAGGAGAGACACTCACATGAAAGAACGCATCGTCCTTGCCTACTCCGGCGGACTCGACACTTCCGTCGCCATTGGTTGGATCGCCGACGCGACCGGCGCGGAGGTCGTGGCCGTCGCCGTCGACGTGGGCCAGGGTGGGGAAGACCTCGAGGTGATCCGCCAGCGCGCGCTCGATTGTGGCGCCGTGGAGGCCTACGTGGCAGACGCTCGCGACGAGTTCGCCGAGGAGTACTGCATGCCGGCACTCAAGGCGAACGCGCTGTACCACGACAAGTACCCGCTTGTCTCGGCGCTCAGCCGCCCGGTCATCGTGAAGCACATCGTGCAGGCGGCCAGGGAGTTTGGTGCCACGACGATGGCTCACGGCTGCACGGGCAAGGGCAATGACCAGGTGCGCTTCGAGGTGGGCATCGCCTCGCTCGCACCCGACCTCAAGTGCATTGCACCGGTGCGCGACCTCGCACTCACTCGCGACAAGGCGATCGACTACGCGGAGCGCAACAACCTGCCCATCGCGACCACGAAGAAGAACCCCTTCTCGATCGACCAGAACGTGTGGGGCCGCGCGGTGGAGACGGGCTTCCTCGAGGACATCTGGAACGCACCCACCAAGGACGTCTACGAGTACACGGACGACCCCGCGTTCCCGCCGGTGCCTGACGAGGTAATCATCTCGTTCGAGAAGGGCATTCCCGTCGCGATCGACGGGCAGAAGGTCACGCCGCTGCAGGCCATTCAGGAGATGAACCGCCGCGCGGGTGCGCACGGCGTTGGCCGCCTCGACATCGTGGAGGACCGCCTCGTTGGCATCAAGAGCCGTGAGGTGTACGAGGCTCCTGGCGCGATCGCGCTGATCGAGGCGCACCGCGAGATGGAGAACGTCACGCTCGAACGCGAGCAGGCCCGCTACAAGCGCGTCATCCAGCAGGAGTGGACCGACCTTGTCTACGACGGCATGTGGTCCTCGCCGCTCAAGAAGTCGCTCGACGCGTTCATCGAGGACACCCAGCAATACGTGACCGGCGACATCCGCATCGTGCTGCACGGCGGCAAGGTGACCGTGACCGGCCGCCGCTCAGACGTCGGCCTGTACGACTTCAACCTCGCGACGTACGACGAGGGCGACACCTTCGATCAGAGCGCGGCGCGTGGCTTCATCGAGATCTACGGACTCGCAGCCAAGCAGGCGGCGGCGCGCGCGGCGAGGGTCGCCAACTCTTAAGAAACTCGATGCCAGGAACCCGCCGCCGCGCATCCGGCGGCGGGTTCCTGGCACACTCGTGATGTGTAACGAAGGGGACGGCGATGGCAAAGGCTGAAGGCACCAACGAGGGCGCTCTATGGGGCGGGCGATTCAGTGGGGGACCCTCAGAGGCCCTCGCCAAGTTGAGCGTGTCCACACACTTTGACTGGCGGTACGCGGACGACGACCTGGCCGCCTCGATCGCCCACGCTCACGCTCTGCAGCGAGCGGGATTGCTGAGCGATGCGGAGACCTCTTCCATGGTCGAAGCGCTCACCAAGCTGCGTACCGACGTGGCCGCCGGGAAGGTCGAGCCGTCGCCTGCCGACGAGGACGTCCACGGTGCGCTCGAGCGGCTGCTGATCGACCGCGTCGGCGCCGATCTGGGCGGCAAGCTGCGGGCTGGCCGCTCGCGTAACGACCAGATCGCGACCCTGCCGCGGATGTACTTGCGCCGGCACGCCCGCACGATCGCCTCTCAGGTGCTGGACGTGGTGGAGGCCCTGTTGGAGCAGGCCGACCGTCATCTTGACGACCCGATGCCCGGCCGCACCCACATGCAGCACGCTCAGCCGGTCACCCTTGGCCACCACCTGATGGCTCACGCCTGGCCGCTGCTGCGCGACGTCGAGCGGCTGACCGACTGGGATTCGCGGGCGGCATGGTCGCCCTATGGAGCCGGCGCGCTCGCGGGCTCCACGCTCGGGCTCGATCCCGTAGCCGTCGCGGCGGAGTTGGGCTTTGCCGGGCCCACCGAGAACTCCATCGATGCCACCGCGGCTCGCGACGTGATCGCCGAGTTCTCCTGGGTGGCGGCCATGATTGGCGTCGACCTGTCGCGGCTGTCGGAAGAGATCATCCTGTGGGCCACCGTTGAGTTCGGTTTCGCCTCGCTTGACGACGCGTACTCGACAGGGTCGTCGATCATGCCGCAGAAAAAGAACCCCGACATCGCGGAACTGGCGCGAGGCAAGGCCGGCCGGCTCATCGGCGACCTCACAGGCCTCCTCACCACGCTCAAGGGGCTGCCGCTCGCCTACAACAGGGACATTCAAGAGGTGCACGAGCCTGCGCTCGACGCCGTCGACACCTTGGAGACCGTGCTGCCTGCGTTCAGCGGGATGGTCCGCACGCTCGTGTTCCACCCGGAGCGCATGGCGGCCCTGGCCCCTGCCGGATTCTCGCTGGCTACTGACGTGGCGGAGTGGCTCGTCAAGCAGGGAGTGCCGTTCCGAGAGGCCCATGAGGTGGCAGGCGCGTGCGTGCGGCTGTGCGAGAAGCGCGGCAAGGAACTGCACGAGATGACCCTGGACGAGATGACTGGCATCCACGAGGCGCTCAACGAGGGCGTGCTCGAGGTGCTCACCGTCGAGGGTTCGCTGGCCGCGCGCGACGGCGCTGGGGGCACGGCCCCCAAGCAGGTGGTGGAGCAGGGCAAGGCCGCGCGTGCTCGGGTGCGTCACTTCCGCCCGTGGGCGTCCGCTTAGGTCACTGAAGCCACGCGCCCGCGCGGGCTAGTCGACCTCGACCTCGGTCGCCCCTGTCACCCGAAGCAAGTCTGCATACGAGATGGGAAATAGCGACGCAGGGATGCCCGCCGCCGCCCACACCTCGTCGTACGCCTTGAGCGCCACGTCAAGATAGGTACGCACTGGGGAAGGATGTCCCACCGGTGCCACGCCGCCGATGACCTGACCCGTCGCCGCCCGCACGTCGTCCGGCGTCGCCCTGGTGATCGCGTCGGCGCCAATGCGGCCGGCCAGCGCAGCGGTATCGACCCGGTGCGCCCCTGACGTGAGCACCAGAATCGGCGAACCGTCGGCCAGGAACACGAGTGAATTCGCGATAGCGCCCACCTCGCAACCCAAGTACTCCGCGGCGGCGAGCGCCGTGGGCGTCGCCTTGTCGATCTCGCGCACCGTGACATCGACGCCGCCGGCATGGAGCGCAGCTTGAACCTGCTGGACCTTGGGATGCGACTCCGGCTTCATGCGACCAACGTAGCGATACCGGCGGCGGAAGGCACGCATCACGCCCCACCTATCTCGCGCCCGAAAGCGCTCCGCGCGCTAGCCTGCTGCTATGTCCCAGCCATCCTTGTCGGACCTGGTATCCCTGCTGCTACGCCGCGAACCCTTGATTGGCGGCACCCGCGTCGTCCTCATCGACGGGCCTGCAGGAAGCGGCAAGACGACGCTGGCAAATCGGCTGTCTGTGGCACTCGGTGGTGCGGAGTCGGCGGGCTCGGGAACCTACGATCCTGACCACCGCACCCCGGCCTCGGCGCCGGTCCAGATCATCCACGGCGATGACATGTACGAGGGCTGGGGAGGGCTTCCCATCCTCGACCGCGTCTTGGTCGACCAGATCCTCGAACCGCTGTCGAGAGGGGTGGGCGGCGAGTTCGCGATGTGGGACTGGTCGCTTGAGGAACGCACCCACACAATCCGCGTCCCGCAACGCCCGTACATCATCATCGAGGGGGTCGGCGTGGGCCAGCGCGCCGCGCGACAGTACGCGAGCATGCTCATCTATGTCGACGCGCCGTGGCCCGAGCGGCTTCGTCGCGGCATCGAGCGCGACGGCGAGGCACTGCGTCCCCATTGGGAGGCGTGGCACCAGGCGGAGGACGAGTTTCTGTATGAGGAGGGAACCGAGCACGCCGCCGACGCCGTGGTGAGCGGTGACACGCGGCTTCCTGACGCCTGGTAACCCGCCCGAAACCGGGCCGTGCCACGATGGCAGGGTGAGCATCGTCGACGCCAGCATCGCGCGCCTAGGCCCGTTGCTTGACGATGCGGGGACGCTGATCAGGCAGGAGTCTCCCTCCGACGATCGCAAGGCGGTCCTGGCAAGCGCCGACGTGGTGGCCAGGGTGGTGGGGGAGCGCTTCGCCCAAGCGGGCATCGCGGCCGACGCCGAGCGCATCGTGGTCGACGGTTGCCCCCACGTGCGGTGGCGGTGGGGCGACGGACCAGCACGGGTACTGCTGTTGGCCCACCACGACACGGTGTGGCCGCTCGGCACCCTGGAACGCTTGCCGTTCACCGTGAGCGACGGCGTGATGCGTGGGCCGGGCTGCTTCGACATGATCGTGGGGCTGTTGCAGGCCGTTCATGCGCTGTGCGCGCTGGTCGAGACGAGCGGCGCGCACGCTGTGGACGGCGTGACGCTGCTGGTGACGGGTGACGAGGAAATTGGCTCTGTCACGTCGCGCGCTCTACTCGAGGCGGAGGCGGCGGGTTGCGAAGCGGTCCTGGTGCTTGAGGCGGCGGGCCCGGGAGGCGCACTCAAAACGGCGCGCAAGGGCGTCTCCCTGTACTCGGTGGAAGCGATGGGCGCCGCCGCTCACGCTGGACTCGAACCAGAGAAGGGCGTCAACGCGACCATCGAAATCGCGCATCAGATTCCGCTCATTGCGGCACTGGCCGATGCCGCTCGGGGCACAACGGTCACTCCCACCAGGTTGATGGCTGACACGACGGTCAACACCGTGCCGGCACACGCCCGTGTTGACGTGGACGTGCGGGCGACGACGGCGGCGGAGCAACGCCGCGTCGATGACGCGATGAGCGCCCTCGTTCCCGTGCTGCCTGGCGCGCAGCTCCGAGTCACCGGCGGCATCAACAGGCCGGTCATGGAGCGGGCGAGCGCGGCCGCCCTCTATTCGAAGGCTGCGGCACTTGCCCCAGCGGTCGGGATACAGGCCCTGGGCGAGATCGCGGTGGGGGGCGCATCTGACGGCAACTTCACGGCCGGCCTGGGGGTGCCGACGCTCGACGGGCTGGGTGCCGTTGGCGGAGGCGCTCACGCGGACGACGAACACGTCTTGATTGACCATATCGTCCCTCGCACCGCGCTGCTGGCCCTGCTGGTGGCTGACCTACTCGCCGGGGAATCGTCATGAGCGTCGACGCGTGGGCGGACTACGACGAGGCCGCGACGGCGGCGGGCGTCGAGGCGCGCGTGCTCGCGGGAAGCGAGTTGGAACGAGCCACTGAGGTGTGGCGCGCGGTGTGGAACGAGCCGGTGATGGAGCGCCACCTGCTCACTGCGCTGTCTCACGCGGGCGGCTACGTCGCCGGCGCCTTCGTCGGCGAACGCATCGTCGGAGCGACCGCAGGATTCTTTGGGCCACCGGCGCACGCCGCGATGCACTCTCACGTGGCTGGCGTCGTCCCTGGCCTCGCAGGTACTGGCGTCGGCACGGCGATGAAGCTCCACCAACGCGCGTGGTGCCTAGACCGCGACGTGGGGACTGTCACGTGGACCTTTGACCCCCTCGTGGCGCGCAACGCGGCGTTCAATGTGCGCAGGCTCGGTGCGACGCTCGACGAGTACTTAGTCGATTTCTACGGTGCGATGACAGACGGTGTGAACGCAGGCCAGGGATCCGATCGCATCCTCGCGCGGTGGGCGCTCGACGCGCCCCTGCCCCCCGCGCCCCGCGACCCCCAGCCAGCGCCAGCCATTCTGAGCGTCGGCGAGGCCCTCGAACCCGTCGTCGGCCCCGTCCCATCCGGCGCGTCGGCCGTGTCTGTGGTTGTGCCAGCCGATATCGAAGCCATGCGTCGCGACCACCTCGAGTTGGCCGCCCGCTGGAGAATGGCCTTGCGAGAGGCCATGGTGGAAAGGTGGGCCGCAGGCTGGCGCCCCACCGCCGTCGGCCGGGATGGCCGCTACCTGATGGAGGCACTGTGAGAATCCGCCGCGTCCAATTGCACACCCTTGCGCTTCCACTCGTGACGCCGTTCACCACGTCCTTCTCCACCCAGACGGAGCGACGAGTCCTGGTCATGGAGTTGACGGCCGCCGTTGACGGTCAAGAGGTGACGGGTTGGGCGGAGTGCGGTGCGCTGAGCGAGCCCGTCTATTCAGAGGAGTACACCGAGGGCGTGATCGACGTGACCGCGAGGCACCTGCTGCCGCGACTCGTGGCCGCGTCGGCGGTCGGACCGCTGACAGCGGAGACGGTCTCCGAGCACCTGGAGAAGATCGTGGGCCACAGGATGGCCAAGGCAATGTTGGAGATGGCGGTGCTCGACGCCCAGTTGCGCGCGGCGGGTCTCAGCTTCAAGGACTACCTGGGCGTCACCGTTGACAGGGTGCCCTCCGGCGTCTCCGTCGGAATTCAGGACTCGATCCCGCGACTGATGGACGCGGTCGACGCGTACCTCGCCGAGGGCTACCAGCGCATCAAACTCAAGATCCAACCGGGCTGGGACATCGCGCCGGTGCGGGCAGTTCGCGACGCGCACCCAGACGTTCCACTCCAGGTGGACGCGAACGCCGCCTACACGCTCGCCGACGCGGCGCACTTGGCGAGGCTCGACGAGTTCAACCTGCTGCTCATCGAACAACCGTTAGGAGAGGACGACATGCGCCAGCATGCCGAACTCGCCCGCCGGATGCGCACGCCGATGTGCCTCGACGAGTCCGTGACGTCGGCCACCAAGGCGGCCGATGCCATCCAGCTGGGCGCCGCTCAGGTCATCAACATCAAGCCTTCGCGCGTAGGTGGCTACCTAGAGGCCAGGCGGATCCATGACATCTCGCGCGCGCACGGCGTGGCGGTGTGGTGTGGAGGAATGCTCGAGACGGGCATCGGACGCGCGGCGAACGCGGCGCTCGCGGGCCTTCCTGGATTCACCCTCACAGGAGACATTTCCGCTTCCGGACGCTTCTACAAGGAGGACATCACCGAGCCCTTCGATCTGGTCGACGGCCACATCATGATCCCGGAGTCACCGGGGCTCGCGGCCGTCCCCGACCCTTCCCGCCTCGCCGCAGCGACCGTCGCGAGCGTTGACCTGCCGCTGTGAACTCGCCGTAGCGTCGGCGGGTGATCGCTGGTGCACGGCGCCTGCTGGCAGAATGGCCGCATTATGGCTCCTGACAACGCTGCGGCGGAACACATCCTGGACGAGCTCGCTTGGCGTGGGCTGATCTCCCAAACCACTGGCGACGATGAACTTCGCGCGGCGTTGGATGCAGGGCCCATCACGATGTATTGCGGGTTCGACCCGACGGCGCCAAGTCTGCATATAGGCAACCTGGTGCAGATCCTCACGCAGCGCCGGCTCCAGAACGCGGGCAATAGGCCGCTCATGCTCGTGGGAGGCGCGACCGGTCTGATCGGCGACCCCAAGATGGCGGGTGAGCGCACGCTCAACCCCGTGGACGTGGCGCACGAGTGGGTGGAGCGCATCAGACGTCAGATCGAGCCCTTCATGGAGTTCGAGGGGGACAACCCCGCGCGCATGGTCAACAACTATGACTGGACCAAGGATCTCAGCGCGATCGGGCTGCTCCGGGATGTGGGCAAGTACTTCCGGCTAGGCACCATGCTGGCCAAGGACACCGTGGCGCGGCGCCTCAACTCGGAGGACGGCATTTCCTACACCGAGTTCAGCTACCAAGTGCTGCAGGGCATGGACTACCTCGAGCTGTACAGGCGCTACGGCTGCACGTTGCAGACAGGTGGTTCCGATCAGTGGGGGAACCTCACTGCGGGCACCGAACTCATCCGCAAGGCAGAGGGCGTGTCCGTCCACGCGCTCGCGACGCCTCTCATCACCAAGGCCGACGGCACCAAGTTCGGCAAGACAGAGTCTGGGACGGTGTGGCTCGATCCGGAGTTGACGAGTCCCTACGCCTTCTACCAGTTCTGGCTCAATCAGGCCGATGCTGACGTGATCCCTTACCTCAAGGTGTTCACGTTCCTCACGCGCGCCCAAATCACGGAACTGGAGTCGGCCGTTCAGGACAGGCCCTTCGCACGCGAGGCCCAACGTGCCCTCGCATGGGAAGTGACCGCACTCGTGCACGGTGAGACCGCGGCGCAGGGGGCGGTCGATGCGTCGGCCGCGCTCTTCGGGCGGGGGGAGTTGAGCGCCCTCGACGACGCCACCATTGAGGGCTGCGCGAAGGAGCTCGGCGGCGTGGCGGTGCCTGCCGGTGTGATGGTGGTCGACGCCCTGGTTCAGTCCGGCGTGGTGGAGTCGAAATCGGCAGCGCGACGGGCCGTTGCGGAAGGTGGCGCCTACGTCAACAACGTCAAGGTCGGCGACGCCGATGCGGTCCTCGCAGCTGACGGCGCCTTGGCAGGCGGATGGTTCGTGCTGAGGCGCGGAAAAAAGACCATCGGACTTGTGCGGCCGTCTTCCTGAGGGGGACGCCTCGGGCGTACCCAACTTGGTGTCTACCAGGCACGATGAGCGCGACACGCCCGAGATACAGGCGATTTGACTTGGGGTTAACCAGCCCGTAATGTTTCACCTGTTGCCGAAGACGGAGCGAACACGCGGAGGACTGAAAAGGCCCCGCGAACTTCATCAGGCAGCCACCTCTTATCGGATCAGATTCTGGTCGCGCTAGCGCCCGGAACGAGGTACGATGGGAACCCCCCTCCAAACCGGAGACACGCCGATGAGGCGAGTTGACAGGGAGGCTCGGGGGGAGTAAGTTAGAAGGGTTGCCCCAAATCCAACTCGAAAGAGCGTGGATGCGGTGCGCGTCCGAACCTTGAGAACTCAACAGTGTGCCACATGTCGATGCCAAAACCTCCGGCGTCGTGAAGGCTTCCGCCTGATCGATGTTGGATTCCTTTGGTAAACGAAACAAATGTCAGTGACATTTTGTTCATTTGCTAGAGATTAAACTGGTTCTTTCGAGAACCGCTTCGTAAGACTGTAACCCGCTTCGGCGGATTGCTATCAAACATTTACGGAGAGTTTGATCCTGGCTCAGGACGAACGCTGGCGGCGTGCTTAACACATGCAAGTCGAACGGTGACCCTGGAGCTTGCTCCGGGCGATCAGTGGCGAACGGGTGAGTAACACGTGAGTAACCTGCCCCAGACTCTGGGATAACACCGGGAAACCGGTGCTAATACCGGATATGAGACGAGACCGCATGGTCATCGTCTGGAAAGATTTATCGGTCTGGGATGGACTCGCGGCCTATCAGCTAGTTGGTGAGGTAATGGCTCACCAAGGCGACGACGGGTAGCCGGCCTGAGAGGGCGACCGGCCACACTGGAACTGAGACACGGTCCAGACTCCTACGGGAGGCAGCAGTGGGGAATATTGCACAATGGGCGCAAGCCTGATGCAGCAACGCCGCGTGGGGGATGAAGGCCTTCGGGTTGTAAACCCCTTTTAGCAGGGAAGAAGCGAAAGTGACGGTACCTGCAGAAAAAGCGCCGGCTAACTACGTGCCAGCAGCCGCGGTAATACGTAGGGCGCAAGCGTTGTCCGGAATTATTGGGCGTAAAGAGCTCGTAGGCGGTTTGTCGCGTCTGCTGTGAAAGTCCGAGGCTCAACCTCGGATCTGCAGTGGGTACGGGCAGACTAGAGTGTGGTAGGGGAGACTGGAATTCCTGGTGTAGCGGTGGAATGCGCAGATATCAGGAGGAACACCAATGGCGAAGGCAGGTCTCTGGGCCACAACTGACGCTGAGGAGCGAAAGCGTGGGTAGCAAACAGGATTAGATACCCTGGTAGTCCACGCCGTAAACGGTGGGCACTAGATGTGGGGCTCTTTCCATGAGTTCCGCGTCGCAGCTAACGCATTAAGTGCCCCGCCTGGGGAGTACGGCCGCAAGGCTAAAACTCAAAGGAATTGACGGGGGCCCGCACAAGCGGCGGAGCATGCGGATTAATTCGATGCAACGCGAAGAACCTTACCAAGGCTTGACATATACGGTCTATCCCTAGAGATAGGGAGTGCTTCGGCGCCGTATACAGGTGGTGCATGGTTGTCGTCAGCTCGTGTCGTGAGATGTTGGGTTAAGTCCCGCAACGAGCGCAACCCTCGTTCTATGTTGCCAGCGCGTAATGGCGGGGACTCATAGGAGACTGCCGGGGTCAACTCGGAGGAAGGTGGGGATGACGTCAAATCATCATGCCCCTTATGTCTTGGGCTTCACGCATGCTACAATGGCCGGTACAAAGGGCTGCGATACCGTAAGGTGGAGCGAATCCCAAAAAGCCGGTCTCAGTTCGGATTGAGGTCTGCAACTCGACCTCATGAAGTCGGAGTCGCTAGTAATCGCAGATCAGCAACGCTGCGGTGAATACGTTCCCGGGCCTTGTACACACCGCCCGTCAAGTCACGAAAGTCGGTAACACCCGAAGCCGGTGGCCTAACCCTTTTGGGAAGGAGCCGTCTAAGGTGGGATTGGCGATTGGGACTAAGTCGTAACAAGGTAGCCGTACCGGAAGGTGCGGCTGGATCACCTCCTTTCTAAGGAGCACTTGGCGCTCTTCGGAGCGTCCAAGGCCTCGCATCGTTCTCATACGTAGAACGGCGAGAGCTCACGGATGGAACATCGACGTGGTAGCGACGCAGACAGCGTCGAGAGCAAGTACGCCTTAGGGCTGGAACGCTCCCGCGAAAGAACATCACTACATGGCACACTGTTGGGTCCTGAGGGATCGGGCGTAAGCCCCACCTCAGGCCAGGTCGAAAGACCGGCCGGCCGGACCATCGAATCCTGACGAACCCCGTCGCTATTGCGACGTAGGCGCAGGTGGAAGATGGGCCCGCCCGTAACTTGAGAACTGCACAGTGGACGCGAGCATCTTTGATTTCTGTAATCAAGTTTTTAAGAGCACATGGTGGATGCCTTGGCAGTAGGAGCCGAAGAAGGACGTAGTAACCTGCGATAAGCCTCGGGGAGCTGGTAAACAAGCTTTGATCCGAGGATGTCCGAATGGGGAAACCCCGCTGGAGTCATGTCCAGTGACCCACGCCTGAACACATAGGGCGCGTGGAGGGAACGTCGGGAAGTGAAACATCTCAGTACCGACAGGAAGAGATATTCCGTGAGTAGTGGCGAGCGAAAGCGGAAAAGGCCAAACCGTTAGCGTGTGATAGCCGGCAGGCGTTGCGTTAGCGGGGTTGTGGGACCTTTCAGTTGGATCTGCCGATCCAGCAGAGAGTCAGAAATATGCGTCATAGTCGAAGGGCATTGAAAGGCCCGGCACAGAGGGTGCAACCCCCGTAGACGAAATGGCGCATACTCTCGAGAGTCATCCCAAGTAGCACGGGGCCCGAGAAATCCCGTGTGAATCCGTAGAGACCACTCTATAAGCCTAAATACTACCTACTGACCGATAGCGGAAAAGTACCGTGAGGGAAAGGTGAAAAGTACCCCGAGAGGGGAGTGAAATAGTACCTGAAACCGTGTGCTTACAATCCGTCGGAGCCTCCCTAGCAGGGGTGACGGCGTGCCTTTTGAAGAATGAGCCTGCGAGTTAGTGCTCAGTGGCAAGGTTAACCCGTGTGGGGAAGCCGTAGCGAAAGCGAGTCCGAATAGGGCGATTGAGTCGCTGGGTCTAGACCCGAAGCGAAGTGATCTATCCATGGCCAGGTTGAAGCGCGGGTAAGACCGCGTGGAGGACCGAACCCACTTGGGTTGAAAACCGAGGGGATGAGCTGTGGATAGGGGTGAAAGGCCAATCAAACTTCGTGATAGCTGGTTCTCCCCGAAATGCATTTAGGTGCAGCGTTGCGTGTTTCTTGCCGGAGGTAGAGCTACTGGATGGCCGATGGGCCCTACAAGGTTACTGACGTCAGCCAAACTCCGAATGCCGGTAAGTGAGAGCGCAGCAGTGAGACTGTGGGGGATAAGCTTCATAGTCGAGAGGGAAACAGCCCAGAACACCAACTAAGGTCCCTAAGCGTGTGCTAAGTGGGAAAGGATGTGGAGTTGCCCAGACAACCAGGAGGTTGGCTTAGAAGCAGCCACCCTTGAAAGAGTGCGTAATAGCTCACTGGTCAAGTGATTCCGCGCCGACAATGTAGCGGGGCTCAAGTACACCACCGAAGTTGTGTCATTCACATATTGCCTGGTCTTCGGATCCAAGCGTGTGGATGGGTAGGGGAGCGTCGTGTGGCGAGTGAAGCGGCGGAGTGATCCAGCCGTGGACGCCACACGAGTGAGAATGCAGGCATGAGTAGCGAAAGACGGGTGAGAAACCCGTCCGCCGAATGATCAAGGGTTCCAGGGCCAGGTTAATCCGCCCTGGGTAAGTCGGGACCTAAGGCGAGGCCGACAGGCGTAGTCGATGGACAACGGGTTGATATTCCCGTACCGGCGAAGAACCGCCAATGCCGAATCAGGTAATGCTAAGCGCCCGATGCCACTTAACCCTTCGGGGAGCGGTGGAGTAGCGCGCGACCCAAACCCGTAGTAGGCAAGCGTATTAACAGGGGTGACGCAGGAAGGTAGCCGAGCGTGGCGATGGTTGTCCACGTCTAAGGGTGTAGGGCGAGCTGTAGGCAAATCCGCAGCTCATATAGCCTGAGACCCGATGGTAACCGCGTAAGCGGGAAATCGGTGATCCTATGCTGCCTAGAAAAACCTCGGCGCGAGGTTCTAGCCGCCCGTACCCCAAACCGACTCAGGTGATCAGGTAGAGAATACTAAGGCGATCGAGATAATTATGGTGAAGGAACTCGGCAAAATACCCCCGTAACTTCGGGAGAAGGGGGGCCTGATGCGTGAAGGCACTTGCTGCCGGAGCGTTTGAGGGCCGCAGAGACCAGGGAGAAGCGACTGTTTACTAAAAACACAGGTCCGTGCGAAGTCGCAAGACGATGTATACGGACTGACGCCTGCCCGGTGCTGGAAGGTTAAGAGGAGAGGTCAGCCGCAAGGCGAAGCTTCGAATTTAAGCCCCAGTAAACGGCGGTGGTAACTATAACCATCCTAAGGTAGCGAAATTCCTTGTCGGGTAAGTTCCGACCTGCACGAATGGCGTAACGACTTCTCCGCTGTCTCCACCATAAACTCGGCGAAATTGCATTACGAGTAAAGATGCTCGTTACGCGCAGCAGGACGGAAAGACCCCGGGACCTTTACTATAGCTTGGTATTGGTATTCGGTGCGGTTTGTGTAGGATAGGTGGGAGACTTTGAAGCTGATACGCCAGTATTGGTGGAGTCATTGTTGAAATACCACTCTGATCGCTCTGGATATCTAACTTCGGTCCGTAATCCGGATCAGGGACAGTGCCTGGTGGGTAGTTTAACTGGGGCGGTTGCCTCCCAAAGAGTAACGGAGGCGCCCAAAGGTTCCCTCAGCCTGGTTGGCAATCAGGTGTCGAGTGCAAGTGTACAAGGGAGCTTGACTGTGAGACTGACAGGTCGAGCAGGGACGAAAGTCGGGACTAGTGACCCGCTGGTGGCAAGTGGAAGCGCCAGCGCTCAACGGATAAAAGGTACCCCGGGGATAACAGGCTGATCCTCCCCAAGAGTCCATATCGACGGGATGGTTTGGCACCTCGATGTCGGCTCGTCGCATCCTGGGGCTGAAGTCGGTCCCAAGGGTTGGGCTGTTCGCCCATTAAAGCGGTACGCGAGCTGGGTTTAGAACGTCGTGAGACAGTTCGGTCCCTATCCGCTGCGCGCGCAGGAAACTTGAGAAAGGCTGCCCCTAGTACGAGAGGACCGGGGTGGACCAACCTCTGGTGTGCCAGTTGTTCCGCCAGGAGCACGGCTGGTTAGCTACGTTGGGAAGGGATAACCGCTGAAAGCATCTAAGCGGGAAGCCCGTTTCAAGATGAGGTTTCCATGGACTTCGGTCCGAGAGGCCCCCAGAAGACCACTGGGTTGATAGGCCGGATGTGGAAGAGAGGACTAACGACTCTTGAAGCTGACCGGTACTAATAGGCCGATAACTTGATTACACTCAAGATTTCAAATGCATTGCTACGCGTCCACTGTGCGGTTCCCGAATTACGGTCGGGAAACCGAAAGTAACTCCATAGAGTTTCGGCAGTCATAGCGAGAGGGAAACGCCCGGTTCCATTCCGAACCCGGAAGCTAAGCCTCTCAGCGCCGATGGTACTGCACTGGAGATGGTGTGGGAGAGTAGGACGCTGCCGGACATTCATTCGCGAGGGGCCGCCCAATGATGGGCGGCCCCTTCGCGCATTTTTTGCGTTCCCGAATGCGTGTCGTTCCAGGTGCGCGTACAGTTTTCGAACGGCGATGTGAAAGGTGAACTCGTGGCCGACAACGACTCAGGGCCCCTAGACGGACGTGGGCGCGAACAGCGCGGCGAGCGGCGGCCCTACCGCGCAGGTTCAAGCGGGAGCGGAAACTCAGAACGCAACGGTTCCAGCGCAAGCGGGGGTTCGTCTCGCGGCGGGGCCCCGCGTCGTGATGGCGCGTCTGGCCGGGATGGTGGCCCCCGTCGTGAAGGAGGTCCGCGTCGTGATGGCGGCCCCCGTCGTGAGGGAGGCCCTTCGAATGCGGGAGCGCGCGGTGCTGGGGCGCCCTCAAGGGGAGGCTCCCGCGGCGCCGGCCATGCCGGGGACCGCGAGGCGCGAGTTCCCCGTCGAGAGCGGGACGGTGGTGAGGCGCGTCCCTCCCAGACGCGTCTTGACGTTCCTGATGTACCAGAGGGTGTCACTGGTGGCGATCTCGATAGAGACGCGCACGGCAGACTTCGCACCTTAAGCAAGGACAACGCCGAGGATGTCGCCAGGCATCTCGTGATGGCCGGTCGGCTTCTTGACGATGACCCTGAACTCGCCTACCGCCACGCCCAGGTTGCACTGGCCCGCGGAGGGCGAGTCGACGTCGTGCGTGAGGCAGCGGCGCTGACCGCCTATGCCACGGGTCGCTATGCCGAGGCGCTGCGGGAGTTTCGTACAGTGACCCGCTTGAGCGGGTCTCACGAGCACCTCGCGCTTGTCGCTGACTGTGAGCGCGGGCTCGGCAGACCCGCTCGCGCCCTGGAGATCGCCTCCGGTCCCGAAGCCAAAGGCCTCGACAAGGCTGGTACGGCGGAGCTCGAATTGGTCGTGGCGGGCGCTCGTGCGGACCTCAAGGAGTTCGACGCCGCATTCCTGGTGCTCGACCGCATCGTCGCTGTCGATAGCGATCAGGCTGCACGCGTCGACGAAGCTAGGGCGACCATCCGCGCCGCGGCTGGGCTCGGCACGCTCCCAGATGCTGAGGCGGCCTTCGGCCAAGGGGCGCCCGCGCCTGACGTGGAACTCCAGGCTCTACCAGGCGTTGACGACGAGGAAGTGATTGTCTACGACCTCGAGGAAGAGCCCGATGCCTGAGTCCATGCTCAAGGGGAGCGAGAGCCCCCTCCAGGATGTTTTTGACGCGGCCCTCGTGGATCTTGATGGCGTCGCCTATCGTGGCCCGCACGCCATCCCCACGGCACCGCCAGCGTTGCAGGACGCTCGGGAAGCGGGCATGGGCCTCGTGTTTGTGACGAACAACGCGAGCCGTGAACCCCACGAGGTCGCAGAGCACCTCAGCAGTCTTGGAATCCCCACAGAGGCCGACGAGGTCTTGACGGCCGCCCAAGCGCTAGCACGCCTGATGGCAGCGGACCTCGAGCCGGGAGCGACGGTGCTCGCCGTCGGTGGCAAGGGCCTGAGGACCGCTCTCGTGGAACTGGGTTTCTCCCTCGTCGCATCTGCGCAGGACAACCCGGATGCCGTCGCTCAAGGATTCGTCCCCGACATTTCCTGGCGAGACCTCGCTGAAGCGGCATACGCCGTCCAAGGCGGAGCGAGGTACTTCGCCTCCAACCTTGACCTGACTCTTCCGAACGAGAGGGGCATCGCCCCTGGTAATGGCTCTCTCGTGGGAGCGGTCGTCAACGCGACGGGAGTCGCTCCCACTGCCGCCGGCAAGCCTGAGCCGACGCTCTTCCACCTCGCCGCCGCGTCCGTCTCCTCGGAGCGTCCGCTGGCCATCGGCGATCGGCTCGATACCGACCTCAAAGGGGCAAGGGCCGCGGGGATGCCAGGGTTGCTCGTGTTCACTGGCGTCTCTGCGCCCGCCGACGCCGTCTTGGCGCCACGGGATCAACGCCCCACGTACGTCGGCGAGGACCTCGGATGTCTCGCCCAACCGCATCCCAAGCCCAGAAGGGACGGCTCGACGTGGAACGTCGGCGCCGCCTCTGCGTCGGTCGATGCAGGGAAGCTCATCGTCAAGGGGACAGGGATCGACGCGGTGCGCGCCGCGTGTGCCGCGTCATGGGCTGCAGCCGACGCGGGGGAGCCTGTCGATGGTGGAAGCATCCCCGACTTCGGAGTAGGGTCGTGACATGAGCAAGTTTGAGGAAGTCCGTGAGCCACTCGGTGAGGTGCACTACCCGCCAGAGGTGGAGCAGGCGCTGAAGGCCGTCAGTGAGGTCCCTGAGGACGCGGACGAGCAAGCCGAGTTCTTCGACAAGATCCAGGATTCGCTCGCCTCGCGCCTGCGCGAGGAATCCTGAGCCTCGACTTCCATGCGGCTTGATCAAGCCGTCTACGCGCGCGCCCTCGCGCGCTCGCGCTCGCACGCCCAAGACCTCATCGCCAAGGGCGGGGTGCTGGTTGACGGGGAGCCAGAAACAAAGCCAAGCCGCACGGTCGATGCCGACTCCGTCATCACCCTGAGCGGAGAGGCAGACCACTACGTGTCTCGCGCCGCGCACAAGCTCGTCGGCGCGCTCGACGCCTTCGGTCCCCTCGGACTCGCGGTAGAAGGCAAACACGCTCTCGACGTCGGCGCCTCCACTGGTGGGTTCACACAGGTGCTCCTTGAGAGAGGGGTGGACCGCGTGACGGCCGTTGACGTTGGCCACGGGCAAATCGCTCCCGAGCTCGCGAAGGACCCACGGGTGTCGGTCGTCGAGGGCCTCAACGTGCGAGACATGGAGCCAGGCTCGCCCGGCACTGGCGCCCAGGTCGTGGTCGCCGATCTCTCGTTCATTTCGCTCACCATGGTGGTCGGCACCCTGCGGGCCGTCGTCGCTCATGACGCCGACTTCGTCCTGATGGTCAAGCCTCAGTTCGAAGTGGGCAAGTCGGGGCTCGACAAGCACGGAGTCGTCTCTTCGCCGACGCTACGCGCCAAGGCGGTCGCAGCGGTGTGCGAGAGCGCGCAGCGCCAGGGTCTTGTGGTGCGCGCGCTGGAGCGCAGCAGCCTGCCTGGTCCGAGCGGCAATGTGGAATTCTTCGTCTGGCTCAGCCAGACATGGCAGGCTAGGGGTGCGGCTCAGGAGCGCGTGCTCGCTGGTGATGCCTTGAGTGCAGCAATTTCCACGCTCGTCGAAGGAACTCCATGACCCGCCGAATTCTCATCGTCGCGAATCCGAATCGCCCCGAGACGCTCCAAGCCGCCGACGTGGCGCGCGCGGAACTCGAGCGGCGCGGCATCGCCGTGTGCGCTGACACCGGCGAGGGAGCCGTTGACGCCGTCATGGTCTTCGGAGGCGATGGCACCATGCTCCGAGCTGCGCGGGAAGTGCAAGGCACCGGTGCACCACTCCTGGGGGTCAACATGGGTCACGTCGGTTTCCTCGCCGAGCTTGAGCGTGGTGACGTGGCCCACGCGGTGACGTGCCTTGCGGACGGCGAATTCGATGTCGAGGAGCGCCGCACCGTCGAGGTGGTGGTGCGGCAACCGGACGGCACCGTGGAGAACGGTTGGGCGCTCAATGAGGTGGCGATCGAACGCTCTGAGTTGCTGCGAACGCTCGACGTCGCTGTTGAGGTCGATGGCAGGCCACTGGCGAGCTTCGGCTGCGACGGCATTGTGATCGCGACGCCAACGGGCTCGACGGCCCACGCGTTCTCGGGTGGCGGGCCCGTGGTGTGGCCAGATGTCGAGGCACTGTTGATGGTGCCACTCGCCGCTCACGCGCTCTTCGCCAGGCCTCTCGTGGTCGGCCCTCGTTCGAAGTTCGCTGTTGAGGTCTTGGACCGATCTCCCGCTGACGGGCTTCTGGTTCTCGACGGCGCTGAGACCATCGCGGTGCGGCGCGGAGCGCGGATTGAGGTGCGCCTTGGTGCTGAACGAGTCCGGCTGGCGCGCACGTCCGATGCCCCCTTCACCGATCGGCTGGTTCGCAAGTTTGGCCTCGACACCGAAGGTTGGCGCGGGGCGAACCGGACGCCAAAGGAGTAGCGATGCTCCACGAACTGTCGATCAGCTCGCTCGGCGTGATCTCGGCGGCGCGGATGCCGTTGCGCCCTGGGCTCACGGTCGTGACAGGTGAAACCGGCGCGGGCAAGACCATGGTGCTCACCGGGCTCGGCCTCATTCTTGGTGGCAAGCCCACGCCGGACGCCGTGCGCGTCGGAGCAGAAGAGGCGGTTGCCGAGGCGATCTACGATCTTCCGGAGTCTTCGGAGGGACGCGCGCTGGCCGTTGAGGCTGGCGCAGTGATCGATGACGACGGCACGGTGACGGTGGTGCGGACCGTCGGCTCGACCACGAGGTCTCGATCCATCTTGGGCGGAAGGACGGTGCCCCAGGCACTGCTCGCACAAGTGGGCGAAGAACTCGTGACCGTTCACGGGCAGGCCGATCAGGTGCGCCTTCGCACCCCTGCACGCCAACGTCAATTGCTCGACGCCTACGCCGGCCCGCAACACGGTGTGGCGTTGGGGCAGTACAGGCAGGCGTGGGCCGACTGGAGCGAAGCGGCCAAGACGCTTGAGCGGATGGTCGAGTCTGAGGACGCGGAGCGTGCCCGCATCACCAGACTGCGGGACGACCTGGCCGCCTTGGAGGAGGCGGGGGTCCAACCGGGCGAGCGCGCACAACTAGAGGCCACGGGAAGGGTTCTCGCGCACGCGGAGTCCTTGCGCGAGTTGAGCGTGACGGCGCACGACGCTTTGGCGGGGGAGTCGGAGTTCACCGCGGCCGTGTCGCTTGAGGTAGCGCGCAAGGCCCTGGGCGATGCCGCAGGCCATGACCCTTCCCTTCAGCCTCTCGCCACGCGAGTCGCCGACTACCTGTATGGAGCCACCGACGTGGCTCAAGAGCTCGCGTCCTACCTCGATCGACTCGAAGCCGACCCGGCCAGGCTCGACGCCATGCATCAGCGCCTTTCCACCATCAGCACAGCCGAACGCCGCTTTGGGCGCGCCGCTGACGAGCTTGAACCGCTCCGGCAGTCGATCGAACAGGAACTCGGGGGAGACGCCGACTGGGAAGACCGCGTCGCCGCCGCGAGGGCCGCTCACGACGCCGCACGGGCCGTGATGCGAGAACGCGCCCAACAAGTCTCCGAGGGACGCCACGAGGCCGCCAAGCGCCTCGCAGACCACGTCGAGAAGGAGTTGGCGATGCTGGCCATGCCAGACGCCACGGTGCAGATTCTCGTTGAACCGCGCGAGCCAGGTCCCTTCGGTGCGGATTCAGTCTCACTGCTGTTGGCCGCGCACCCCGGCGCTCCTGCGCGACCGGTCACGGAAGCGGCCTCTGGCGGCGAACTCTCGCGCATCATGCTCGCCATCGAAGTCGCGCTCGCCGAGTCCGGGGGCCCTTCCCACACGTTCGTCTTTGACGAGGTCGATGCCGGCGTCGGAGGGAAGGCTGCGCAAGCCGTCGGCCAGCGGCTCGCTGCGCTCGCCCGCACCCATCAGGTCATCGTGGTGACCCACCTCGCCCAAGTGGCCGCTTGCGCCGCGCACCACGTGGTGGTCTCCAAATCGTCGGAGGGTGCCGTCACCGTGTCGCACGTGAGGGAAGTCGATGGCGAGGATCGCGTGACGGAACTGGCACGCCTGTTGTCAGGAGAGGAAGACTCTGCTTCGGCGCGTGCGCATGCCGTAGAGCTCTTGGAGAACGCACACGTGGCACCATGACGGGATGAGGCGTTCTTCCAAGGCCAGCACACCCACCACCCTGTCAGCACGCGTGCGCGTGGGCCACGATCCGCGGGTACTCGCGCGTTCTTTGCGGCGCGGCGAAATCGCCGTAATCGACAGGGCCGACCTGGACGCAGCGTCCGCGGAGTTGCTTGCCGACAGGGAGCCAGCGTGCATCATCAACGTGGCGCCCAGCCTGACGGGGCGGTTCCAGGCACGCGGTGCGTCGACCCTTATCTCACGTTCCGTTCCCCTGCTTGACGCGGCCGAGCGCACGCTCATCGCTGCAGCAGACGGTGAAGAAGCGACTATCGATTTCACGGTCGACCCTGGAGCCGACGGCGCGCGAGCACTGGTGTTGCTCGGCAAGGAAACCGTCGAGTGCCGAGTCGTTGACGCCGAGATGATCGATGAGCGCTTGGCGGAGGCCGTCACTGCCACCGCGTCCCGTGTGCCGAGGCTCACGGCGAGCGCACTTGATCTGGTGCAGCGAGATGGGCCCGCGCTCGTGGACGGTGAAGCAGTTCCGCACCTGGACCTCGACCTCGCAGACAAAGACGTGCTCGTGATCGCTGCCGGGCAAGGCTTCGGCCACCAGGCGGCCGCGCTCAAGCGCGCGGTTCGAGATCTCCACCCCATCGTGATCGTGACGGGGGATGCCGCGAACACCGTGGCCGAGCAGTATCGGATCGACGTGATCGTCGGACCCATCGAGGCCGTCACCGACGACGTCTTGGCGCACGCCTCGCGCGTGGTGGTCCACGGCGAGTCGAACGCTGTGGCGACCACCCGCCTGGGGGCCTTGGGCGTGAGGCACGTGAGTAGTGATTCGCGGCTCGAATCGGCTGACCTTGCGGTTGCCCTCGCAGCGACGGCAGGAGCAAAGCTCATCGCGACCGTCGGCATCGACACCTCGATCCCTGACCTGGTGGACTCGGCGCGCGGGGCGTCGGCGCTGTTGGCCAGGGTCGCTGCGGGGCCGGCCTGGATTGACGGTCGCGTGCTCGCGAGGCTCCACAGGTCGCGATGGTCGCGCTTGCAAGGGTGGCTGGTAGTGGCCTTCGCGGCTCTCGCGCTCGCCTCTGCGTTGGCGTTGCATCCAGAAGTCCAAGACCTTGTCACGCGCCTCACGGGTACCGAGTGATGTCGGCACGGTTGGTCTTTGCCGCGTTGATCGTGATGGCGCTTGCGGTGGGCTTTGTCGCAGGCACCGCGACTCCGCGTGATCAGGAGGCGACGCGCGTGACGTCCACGGGGGGCCAGGCTGCTGACGAGGCACTCGCGCAAGTCGCCGTACTCGAGGACTGGCTCATGAACGTCTCGGCCGCGGCTATTGCTGGCAGGCTCGACGGCGTGTCGGTGGGAGTTCTCGTGGCCGATGGTGCCGAGGCTGAGGACGTCGAGGCCGTCACGCAGGCGCTCAAGAGCGCGGGGGCCCAGGTGGGCCTCGAGGCGTCGCTGAGTGCCGAATGGTGGACACCTGAGCTGGCCTCCTTCCGCGGCGAGATCGCAGACCAAGTCGCCCAGTCCGTCGTCGGCGCAGAGGGCCTGAGTTCCACAGAACTGCTCCAGCACGCGATCATCCAGGCGTTGGTGCCCGGCGCCGTGCCGGCAGACGTTGCCGGCCAAGGTGACGTCCAGGCGGAGCCAGGCGAGGGCGTCGTCGCCGCCGACGGTGCGGAAGTGCTGCTCGAGGTGTTGACCCGCTCGGGCTTGCTCACGGTGGACAGGGCCGCAGAGGCGCCAGTTTCCGCACTCGTGGTGGTCACCGCCGACGGTCCGGAAGGCGCTGGCACCATTGCAGCGGTGGCGGCAGGCGCGTGGGAGAACTACGTGCCGGCGACCTTGATCGTGACCTTCGGCTCCGCAACCGCCCCTTCGGTCGCCACGGACGCCATCTCCCAAGGCGAGGCTCTCGCGGCCGACGCTCGCCCCAGCGTCGTCGTGGCGACGGAGCCTTCACTCGTGGACGCGCAAGTGGTGTTGGCCGTCGTGGAACAGCTCGATGGTGGCGCAGGAAGCTACGGAATCGCGGAAAATCTGGATCTCATTGCACAACCGTGACCCGCGAGCAACCGTGATGACCCGCGAAGACTGTTACTGTTGAAGTCCGTGGAGAGATCTCGTTTTGAGTCCCGTGCGGACCATGTCACCCGGCACATCTTTGTCACAGGGGGCGTCGTGTCCTCCCTGGGAAAGGGCCTGACGGCTTCCAGCCTCGGCCGATTGCTTCGCTCTCGCGGCATCCGCGTGACCATGCAGAAGCTCGACCCCTACCTCAATGTTGACCCGGGAACGATGAACCCGTTCCAGCACGGAGAGGTCTATGTCACGGAGGACGGCGCCGAGACCGACCTCGACATCGGCCACTACGAGCGCTTCCTCGACGTCAAGCTCTCCGGGGACGCCAACGTCACCACCGGCCAGGTCTACTCACAGGTGATCGCGAAGGAGCGCCGCGGTGAGTACTTGGGCGACACGGTGCAGGTCATCCCTCACATTACGGACGAGATCAAACGCCGCATGCGCGCGCAAGCTGGCCCCGACGTCGACGTCATCATCACCGAAATCGGCGGCACCGTCGGCGACATCGAAAGCCAACCGTTCATCGAGGCAGCACGCCAGGTGCGCCACGACGTCGGCCGCGACAACGTCTTCTTCCTCCACGTTTCGCTCGTGCCGTACATCGGCCCCTCCGGCGAACTCAAGACCAAGCCCACGCAGCACTCGGTGGCCGCGCTGCGCAGCATCGGAATCCAGCCGGACGCGATCGTGTGCCGCGCCGACAGGGATATCCCGGCGTCGGTCAAGAACAAGATCGCGCTGATGTGCGACGTCGAGCCGCAAGCCGTCGTCACCGCGAAGGATGCGCCCAGCATTTACGACATTCCCAAGGTGCTGCACTCCGAGGGACTCGACGCCTACGTGGTGAGGCGGCTCGACTTGCCGTTCCACGACGTGCAATGGGGTGCCTGGGACGACGTGTTGCGTCGCGTCCACCACCCTGCGGAGTCGGTCGAAGTAGCGCTCGTTGGCAAGTATGTCGACTTGCCCGATGCCTACCTATCCGTGGGAGAGGCGCTGCGCGCGGGCGGTTTTCACCACAACGCGCGCGTCAACATCCGGTGGGTCGCCTCCGACACGTGCCAGACGCGTGAGGGGGCCCAGAAGGCGCTCGGCGGGGTGGATGCCGTGCTCATCCCTGGGGGCTTTGGCGTGCGAGGAGTCGACGGCAAGATTGGCGCCTCTCGGTGGGCGCGCGAGAACAAAGTGCCCACGCTCGGAATCTGTCTCGGCCTTCAGGTCATGGTCATGGAGTACGCCCGCACGATGCTTGACCTCGACGGCGCGTCCAGCTCCGAGTTCGACCCCGACACCGCCCACCCCGTCATCGCGACGATGGAGGAGCAACTCGAGTTCGTCGAGGGCAAGGGCGATCTGGGCGGCACGATGCGACTCGGCGAGTACCGCGCGGTGTTGACGCCTGGTTCCGTGGTCGAGCAGACGTATGGTGCTGCGACCGTGGGCGAGCGTCACCGCCACCGCTACGAGGTCAACAACGCGTACCGCCCACAACTGGAAGAGGCGGGCTTGGTGGTCTCAGGTGAGTCTCCCGACCGCCAGTTGGTGGAGTTCATCGAACTGCCAAGAGCCGCTCACCCGTATTACGTGGCGACGCAGGCGCACCCCGAGTTCCTGTCGAGGCCCACCAAGGCTCACCCGCTGTTCGCTGGTCTGATTGGCGCCGCGATCGAGCGTCAGCACGCCTCTGCAGAAGGCGAGCAGGATTCTGACGCTCAGCAAGCAGGCGCGGTGGCCTCTGCCACGGCGGCAAGCACCCGCGCGTCGTGACGGAGGACGGCGCCCCCTCTTTCGACGACGCTGTGCTCACCGACATCGCCGCGCCGCGGCCGATTCTCGCGAGGCACGAGCGTTTCACCGGACGAGTGTGGAACGTGGTGAGCGACGAGGTCGACCTGGAACATGCCACGGTCACCCGCGACTTCATCCAGCACACCGGCGCCGTCGTCATCGTCGCGCTCAACGACGCCGACGAGATCTACTTGGTGCGCCAGTACCGCCACCCTGTAGGAGTCGAATGCTGGGAGCCGCCAGCAGGCCTCATGGATTTTGCGGGGGAGGCACCCGTCGACGCCGCCAAGCGCGAACTGCACGAGGAGGCTGACCTCACGGCCACCACGTGGCACGCGCTCGCCGACTACTACCCGTCGGGCGGCGGGAGCTCTGAGGCCGTCCGCGTGTTTCTTGCGCGCGACCTCTCTGCAGTGCCAGCGGCGGACCAGCACACGCGTACCGAAGAGGAGCGCGACATGGTCGGCGCCTGGGTGCCGCTTGCAGAGGTGCTCGACGCGGTCACCGCCGGAAGGGTGCATTCATCGTCGCTGGTAGTAGGTGCCATGGCGGCCGATAGGGCCAGGCTCTCCGGGTGGTCAACGCTGCGGCCGGCCGACGCGCCGTGGCTGCTACCGCCTGACAACAGGCGGCTCGCCGGGGCCTAGTTGTTGCCCGCGACGGCCGCCTCGGCCATGACGCGTGAGCGATCCCTCTTGAGCAGGTAGAAGGCCGCTGAATGGGCGGCGGTGAGCACCGCGGCTCCCGCGAGGTGGGCACCCACGATGAGTTCGGGTAGGTCGTTGAAGTACTGCACGTACCCGATGACGCCTTGGGCCAGCGTCACGCCGACGAGGACCTTCCACGCCTTCCCGACCTCGTCGACGTTGCCATACGAGCGGTCGTTGCGCACTCTGAACACGAGGTACGCGACGATGGCGACGAAGGCCCAGACCACGAGCGCGTGTGCGCGCGCTGCGGTGTCCAAGTCGATGCCGAGCCGCTCGGTCGCCTCGGCGTCCCCCGAGTGTGGTCCGGCACCGGTGGTGACGGTGCCCAGCACGAGCAGTCCCACGAGCAGCACTGAACTGACGCGCAGGGGAGTCTTGACGCACCGGCCCTCGCGGCGTGGCGCCTCCCGGTATTTGAGGGCGAGCCACACGGCTTGCCATACCAAGCCCATCGACAGCAAGAGGTGCGGCGCGACGATCACGGGGTTCAGGTCGGCGAGGACGGTGATACCGCCGACGATGGCCTGGCCGACGACGCCGAGCACAGGCACGAGCCCCCACCACTTGAGGTCGGGCCTGGTGTCCCACAAGGCAAGCGCGACGCCGATCGCCACAATGAGCAGAACGAACGTCAGGGTCCTGTTGCCGAACTCGATGTAGGGGTGGATTCCGAGCTCGCTGCGCAGTTCGGGAACGAACGTTCCCGGCTCGCATTGAGGCCATGTCGAGCAGCCGAGGCCTGATCCCGTGAGCCGCACCGCGCCGCCGGTGACGATGATGCCGCCTTGAGTGAAGATGTTCGCGACGGTGAGGCCCCGACCGTGACGCGCCGTGAAGCGGCGAAGTCGCTGGAGAGGGTTGCGGGTCGCTGGCGCGGGTGCTTCGGTGGTCACGCCCACAGTTTATGCGTGGGCGCGAAAAGCAACCGACGTCTGCTGGGGGGAGGGGCGGTCTAGTTAGGTCCGCCTTGCTTGCGCTCGGGCATTTTCGGCACGACACTGTTGTTTAATTATCTGATGCCCACACGGGCGGCATTCAGAAGCGGCGGAAGGAGGCACACGTGGGCAAAGACACCACGAGGGAGCGCATCCTGAGCCTCATCGCTTCCGCAGGGCCGATCACCGCCGCCGCGCTCGCCGAGAAGCTGAGCCTGACGTCGGCCGCCGTGCGGCGACACCTCGGCGCCCTCATTGACGACGGCTTGATCGCCGACCACGAGCTTCCCCACCTTGCGGACCGCGGCAGGGGCAGGCCAGCCAGGTCATTTGTTGCCACCTCCGAGGGCCAGCGAGCCTTGCAGTCCGCGTACTCCGAGGTTGCCAGGGAGGCCGTCAACTATTTGCGTGATCGCGGCGACCTGACCGACTTTGTGGAAGCGCACGCGGCGAGGCTAGAGGCCTCACTTGCCGGCGTCGTCGACCACCAAGCCCCGATCGCCGACAGGGTGGAGGCGCTGTCGTCGGCGCTCGCCGACCTCGGCTACGCGACGTCGGTGCGCCCAGGCCCAGGCGGCCACACCATCCAACTGTGCCAAGGCCACTGTCCCGTCCAAGAAATCGCCCAAGTCGCGCCGGAGTGGTGCGAGGCGGAAGCCAGGGCATTCTCTTCAGTTCTCAACGTCCATGTCCAAAGACTGTCCACGCTCGCCCAGGGGGCGCACGTGTGCACGACCACCATCCCGCTCACCCCGGCCCTCAAGGAAGGATGACGATGAGCACTCCCACTGACAACGTCCCCATGACCCAAGACGAGACCATCGCGTCGTTGGGCAATTACGAGTTCGGTTGGCACGACGCCGACGCTGCCGGAGCCATCGCGAAGCGCGGGCTGAGCGAGGACGTCGTTCGCGGCATCTCCACGCTCAAGAACGAGCCAGAGTGGATGCTCAAGCTCCGCCTCAAGTCGCTCAAGCTCTTCGGCAAGAAGCCCATGCCCACCTGGGGTTCAGACCTCACCGGCATCGACTTCGACAACATCAAGTACTTTGTGCGCTCGACTGAGAAGCAGGCCACCAGCTGGGAGGACCTGCCTGAGGACATCAGGAAGACCTACGACAGGCTCGGCATCCCAGAGGCCGAGAAGCAGCGCCTGGTCTCCGGCGTCGCGGCCCAGTACGAATCAGAGGTGGTGTACCACCAGATCCGCGAGGACCTCGAGCAGCAGGGCGTCATCTTCATGGACACCGACACCGCGCTGCGCGAGCACCCCGAGTTCTTCGAGGAGTACTTCGGCACCGTGATCCCCGCGGGCGACAACAAGTTCGCCTCGCTCAACACGGCCGTGTGGTCAGGCGGGTCCTTCGTCTACGTGCCGCCAGGCGTCCACGTGGACATCCCGCTGCAGGCCTACTTCCGCATCAACACGGAGAACATGGGCCAGTTCGAGCGCACCCTGATCATCGCCGACGAGGGCTCGTACGTGCACTACGTCGAGGGCTGCACCGCCCCGATCTACAAGTCGGACTCGCTTCACTCCGCAGTGGTTGAGATCATCGTGAAGAAGAACGCTCGCGTGCGGTACACGACCATCCAGAACTGGTCGAACAACGTGTACAACCTGGTCACCAAGCGCGCCACGGCCGCCGAGGGCGCCACCATGGAGTGGGTCGACGGCAACATCGGCTCCAAGGTCACCATGAAGTACCCGGCGATCTACCTGATGGGCGAGCACGCCAAGGGCGAGACCCTGTCGATCGCCTTCGCGGGCGAGGGCCAGCACCAGGACGCCGGCGCCAAGATGGTGCACGCCGCCCCACACACGTCGTCGTCGATCGTGTCCAAGTCCGTGGCCCGCGGCGGTGGGCGCACCTCTTACCGAGGGCTCGTCCAAGTGCTCGAAGGGGCCAAGGGCTCCAAGTCGAACGTCCTGTGCGACGCGTTGTTGGTCGACCAGATCTCCCGCTCCGACACCTACCCCTACGTCGACGTGCGCGAAGACGACGTCAGCATGGGTCACGAGGCCACGGTCTCCCGCGTGAGCGAAGACCAGCTGTTCTACCTCATGTCGAGGGGACTCGAGGAGACAGAAGCCATGGCGATGATCGTGCGCGGATTCGTCGAGCCCATCGCTCGCGAACTCCCTATGGAGTACGCGCTCGAACTGAACCGCCTCATTGAAATGCAGATGGAAGGATCCGTCGGTTGAGCATCACGACAGACCACAGTCAGGCCACCGCCGACGCGGCGCACGGCCACCAGTACAACGGCACGACCGTTCCGGACAAGTCGCGCGCCGACAGGCTTCAGTCATTCGACGCCGACGCCTTCGGAATGCCGACGGGCCGCGAAGAAAACTGGCGGTTCTCGCCCATGCGGGACATCTCCGCGCTGCTGGTGGACGAGCAGACAGGTGAGAGCCTCGACACGCTGTTGCCGGAGTTGCCAGCGGGTGTGAGCGTCACGTCGCTTGACCCCACGCAATTCCGCGAGCGGGCGGTGCGCGCGCCAGGAGACAGGGCGAGCGCCGTCGCGGCTGCCCGTGCGGACGGTGCCATGGCCCTGACCATCGCGCGAGGCACCGTCCTCGCCGAACCACTGCGCCTGAGCGTGACCGGCAGCGGCCAGTCGGCGCGCGAGGCCATCGCGCTCGAGGTAGGCGCGAACGCTGAAGCGACCGTCATCATCGAGCGCAAGGGCTCAGCCGTCGTCGGCGAGTTCATCTCGGTCGACGTGGCGGAAAACGCCTCACTCAACCTCGTCCTGATCCAGGATTGGGACGCCGACGCCATCCACGTGGGCGAGGTGGTGGCTAGGCTCGGTCGCGACGCTCGCTTGCGCCAATCTGTCGTCACTCTCGGCGGCAAGGTGGTGCGCCTGAACACCTCAGCAGCGCTGGCAGGAGAGGGCGCTTCCGTTGACCTCTACGGTCTGTACTTTGCGGACTCTGGCCAGCACCAAGAGCACCAGCTCTTTGTGGACCACGCCGCGCCGCGATGCCGCTCGCGCGTGACCTACAAGGGCGCGCTCGCTGGCAAGACGGCGCGCACGGTGTGGATTGGCGATGTGCTGATCCGTGCCGCCGCAGAAGGTACTGACACGTACGAACTGAACCGCAACCTGGTGCTGACGGACGGCGCTCGCGCCGACTCCGTGCCGAACCTCGAGATTGAGACGGGCGAGATCGAGGGAGCGGGACACGCTTCCGCGACCGGCCGTTTCGACGAGGAGCAGATGTTCTACTTGCGCTCTCGCGGCATCACTGAAGACGCAGCCCGCAAGCTTGTGGTCCGCGGCTTCTTTGCCGACCTGGTTCACCAGATCGGCGTGGCCGAGGTGGAAGAGGGCCTCATGCGGGCGATCGACCTTGAGCTCGCACAGATCGAGGAGGGCGATGCCTGATGTCGAGCGAACAGTTCGCGTGCGCCGTCGCCGACCTGGAGCCTGGCTCCCTGTTGCAGGTCTTCCTGACGCGCGCAGACGGCGTCGAGGTTCCCGTCGCTCTCGCACGCACCGATGACGGAGAGTTCTACGCCATCAACGACGTATGCAGCCACGGCGAGGTGCCGCTGTCAGAGGGCGAGATGGAGGGTTGTGAGGTCGAGTGCTGGGCTCACGGCGCCCGCTTCGACGTGCGCAATGGAGCCGTCACCGAGCTGCCAGCGATAGACCCCGTCGATTCCTACCCCGTCACCATCGATGGCGAGCGCGTGCTCGTCGACGTCGATCACCCCCGACTTCCCGTGAAGGAGAACGCATGAGCACCCTCGAGATCAAGAACCTGCATGTCACCGTCGAGACGCCAGAGGGGGTGAAGGAGATCCTCAAGGGGGTCGACCTCACGATCTCTTCCGGCGAGACCCACGCCATCATGGGCCCCAACGGCTCCGGTAAGTCGACGCTCGCCTATTCGATCGCCGGCCACCCCAAGTACACCGTGACGGAAGGCACCGTCACCCTCGATGGCGAAGACGTGCTCGAGATGACCGTTGACGAGCGGGCGCGTGCCGGTCTGTTCCTCGCGATGCAGTACCCCGTCGAGGTCCCTGGCGTCTCGGTGTCCAACTTCTTGCGCACGGCGAAGACCGCGATCGAAGGCGAGGCTCCCAAGCTGCGTCACTGGGTCAAGGACGTCAAGACGTCAATGGAGAAGCTTCGTATGGACCCGGCGTTTGCGGAGCGCAACGTCAACGAGGGCTTCTCCGGTGGCGAGAAGAAGCGCCACGAGATCCTCCAGATGGAACTGCTGAGCCCCAAGATCGCGATTCTTGACGAGACCGACTCCGGCCTCGACGTCGATGCCTTGCGCATCGTCTCAGAAGGCGTCAACCGAGTGAAGGAAGACACCGGTCTTGGCGTCATGCTCATCACGCACTACACGCGGATCCTGAACTACATCACGCCTGACTTCGTGCACGTGTTCGTCAACGGCAAGGTGGCGGAAGAGGGCGGCCCCGAGTTGGCCGAGCGCCTCGAGGCCGAAGGCTACGACCGCTACGTGGTGGAGGCGTAACCACCGTCATGGACACGCTGACTGGCGTCAGGGGCGACTTCCCGATTCTCAGCCGCACGGTGAGAAACGGGAAGCCCTTGGTGTACCTCGATTCCGCAGCGACCTCGCAGCGACCCCGCCAGGTGCTCGAGGCCGTCGCGGAGTTCGAGCGCGCCCACAACGGCGCTGTCCAGCGCGGAGCGCACCTGATCGCGGAAGAGGCCACAGAGGCCTTCGAGGGCGCGCGCTCAAGCGTCGCCCGTTTGGTGAACGCTGCGGCACCAGCAGAGATCGTCTGGACGGGCAACGCGACGCAGTCCATCAACCTTGTGGCGGGCGGCATCGCCAATGCCTCAGCGGGCATCGGCGGCACGGAGTCGGCGCGGTTCCGCGTCGGCCCAGGCGACACGATTGTGGTGACGGAGACGGAGCACCACGCGAACCTGGTGCCGTGGCAGCAGTTGTGTGCCCGCACGGGCGCGACCCTCACGTGGATCGAGGTGGACGACGACGGCCGCATGCGGCCAGAGTCCATCGCCAGCGTGATCGACGACTCCACCAAGGTGGTCGCGTTCACCGCGGCCAGCAACGTGACCGGCATCGTCACCGACGTGGCTCCGATTGTTGCCAGGGCGCGAGAGGTGGGCGCTCTCACCGTGCTCGATGCCTGCCAGGCGGTGCCGCACCTGCCCGTCGACGTCCAGAGGCTCGGCGTCGACTTCGCCGCCTTCTCTGGACACAAGATGCTCGGCCCCACCGGCATCGGCGCGCTGTGGGGCAGGGGAGACTTGCTCGACGCGCTTCCCCCCGTCGTCTTTGGCGGCGGCAGCGTGAAGACCGTCACGATGGAAGACACCACGTGGCTAGCCGCCCCCCACCGCTTCGAGTCGGGGTCACAGCCGGTCGCGCAGGCCGTTGGCTTGGGCGCCGCCGCCGAATACCTCATGGACTTCGGCATGGACAAAGTGGCCAGGCACGAGTCGCGGCTCGCGCAGATTTTGCGGGAGGGCGTGTCCGAGTTGCCAGGGGTGCGCCTGCTTGGACCCGTGGGGGACGTCGACAAGGCCGACGTCCTCGGCCTCGCCGCCGTCGTGGTTGAGGGCGTCCACGCCCACGACGTGGGGCAGATCCTCGACGATGCCGGTATCGCCGTGCGCGTCGGTCACCACTGCAACCAGCCATTGCATCGGCGCTTCGGCGTGGTCAGCTCGACCCGCGCGAGCGCACACGTGTACACGACCGAGGACGAGGCGAGGGCCTTTGTTGACGTCCTTGGTACCGTCAGGACGTTCTTTGGAGTGAACTCATGAGCGACCTTGAGCAGATGTATCAGCAGGTCATGCTTGACTATGCGAAGACGAGGCGAGGAAGCGGTCTCGTGACCCCAGATGCGCCATCGGTGGGGGAATCGCACCAGGTCAACACGACGTGCGGGGACGAGATCACGCTGCGCGTTGGCCTTGACGGCGACCGCATCGCGTCGGTGTCATGGGAGGGGCAAGGCTGCTCAATTTCTCAAGCCTCTGCTTCGATGTTGTCTGAACTCATGGACGGCACCGATCTTCGTACGGCGGACGAGACCATGGAGGCCTTCATGGCCCTCATGCACCACAAGGGCGTGCCGCTAGGAGACGAACGAGAAGACCTCCTGGAAGATGCCACCGCTTTTGTGGGCGTGGGAAAGTACCCGGCGCGCATCAAGTGCGCCCTCATCAGCTGGATAGCGTTGCGCGACGCGATTGCGCGCGCCACGGTTGGCACGGAAGGATCAACACCATGACCGACACTGCAACCCCCTCCAACGTGGCCGACGTCGAAGAGGCGCTGCGCGACGTCATCGACCCAGAACTCGGGATCAACGTGGTTGACCTTGGCCTCGTGTATGGCGTTCACCTCGACGAGAACCAGCACGCCATCATCGACATGACGCTCACCTCGGCCGCGTGCCCGCTGACGGACGTGCTCGAGGATCAGACGGCCCAGGCGCTTGAGGGGCTCGTCAACGGCTTCCGCATCAACTGGGTATGGATGCCGCCGTGGGGCCCTGACAAGATCACCGACGACGGCCGCGAGCAGCTGAGGGCGCTCGGCTTCAACGTCTAGTTCGCTCGTCCTCGACGGGCTGAGGGGTCGGGCACGACGCCGCGGACGGTGCTCGTTCCGGCGGTTCTATTGACGCGCGGTCCCAGGCGGGACGCGCAAAGCGCGCGATCGCGTGGTGTCGGCTTTGGCGTCATCGCCGATTCCGCGCGCGTGGAGCGCCGCTCCGAGATCGAGAGCGAAGCCGACCGTGCGGGTTGCGGTGGGAATCATGAAGGAGACAGGGCCGCGCCTGATGCCGCGTGCGCGCGCCGCGTCTCGGGACTGCCGCATGATGCCGGCGATCTCGGGGATGGCTCGCAACATGATCGCGAACATGAGCCCGGTGACGGCGGGCGGAAGCACGCGCCTCAATGGCCGCGCAGCGGCCGTGGCAAGGTCGAGCATGTCTGACATAGGGGTCGACCCCGTGATGGCGAGCGACAAGGCAAAGAGACCGATGAGGTCGACACCGATGTCGATGCCTGCCACATAGTCACCGCGCCACAATTGGTACGCACTCGCCATCGCGGCCACGATCACGATCATGCCGAGCCCTCTCAGCGTCGGCCCTGGCGCCGGCAGGACGCTGATGAGCAGCAGGAGCGCTGCCGCGGCCATACCCCCTGACGTGATGGGATCCCTGATGAGGAGCGTGACCGCGGACCACACGACGAGGCCGAGCACCTTGGACCATGCAGGGAGCCTGTGCAGCGGCGAGGCTCCAGGTCGGTAGGCACCGAGCACGTGAGTCACGCTGGAGCTCCCACCGACTTGCGGTACATGAGGTCCCGGTAATGGGCGACCGCGTCCATCGGATTGCCGTCGAACACGACTCCGCCGTCGTCGACCACCAGAGTGCGTTCAGCCTTGGTCGCCGCTTCAAGGTCGTGAGTGACCTCGATCAGCTGGATCGGCAGGGAATGCAGGAGCGCACCGACGTGAGCCTTCCAGCGCAGGTCAAGAAGCGTCGTCGGCTCGTCGGCAACGACCACCTTTGGCGTGGCCGTGAGAACGCCTGCAAGGGCGAGAAGTTGGCGCTGGCCTCCGGACAGCGAGTTGACCGACACGTCAGCCTTGTCGCCAAGCCCAATGTCCTCAAGCGCGGCGAGTGCTGCCTTGACGCGCTCGTTCTTCGACCGGACCACGCGCCGCAAGGACAACATGACGTCTTCGATGGCGGTGGGCATGATGAGTTGCGACGTCGGGTCAGTGAACAGGAAGCCCACCTTGCGACGCACCAAGGCGCCGTGCTTGCGGGTGTCGACCCCATCGACGCTGACGCTTCCTGACACGGGAATGGCCAAACCGTTGATGAGCCTCGCCAACGTCGACTTTCCAGAACCGTTGGCCCCAATCACCGTGATGCGGCTCTCGGTCAGGGTCAACGTTGTTGGCTTCAGAATGACGACGTCAGAATCGGGCGCGACGACGGTCGCGTCCTTGAATTCGATCATGGGGACAGGGTATGCGCTATGAGGCGTCCTGCGCGCCGACGGCGACCGGTGGAGCGGCGAGCGTCTCGTGCTGAGGGGCCTCGCCTCCGTTACGGGTGGCGCCGAGCAGGCCGGGGTACGCACGATGCACTGCGGCGCCGGTGATGCCAGCGACGAACACCTTGATGATGTCGCCCACAAGGAAGGGCGTTGCGAAAGCGACGGTGTCGGCCGCCGTGGTGCCGAGCCTGATCATGAAGAAGCCCCAACCGATGACGTTGAGCACCAGTAGCGAGGCGACCGCGCAAGCGCCGATGACGCCAGAGACCGTCAACTGGCCGCGGCGGCGCATGCTGCGCACGAGCCAGCCGGCGACGAAGGCCGCCACCACGAAGCCGGCGAGGAACCCCGCTGTCGGTCCCGTCCAGACGGCGGGCCCCGCAGAGCGGCCAGCAAAGATGGGCGCGCCGGCAGTGCCGACGACGAGGTACAGGGCGACGGCGCTCGCGCCGCGCCACGGTCCAAGGGCTGCACCGGCAAGCAGCACGGCGAGCGTCTGAAGCGTGATGGGCACCCCAGAGACCAGTTCGGCTCCCGGCCAGATGGTCGACGCAGCGATGAGGCCAGCGAAGACGGCGATGAGGGCGAGGTTGGTGGGGGACAGAGCGTGACGCAGGTTCATGGGACTCCCTGAGATAATGAATTGGCCGCAACCATACCGGGCGGCCCCCTCTTTGCGCTCATCAGCGCTCACCACCACCACGCCCGCTCGCGGGCGCTCGGAAGGATTCACTGTGATTGTCGCCCAAGATCTCGAGATGCGCATCGGCGCCAGAGTGCTACTGCACCCGGCGTCCTTCCGCATCGGCAAGGGCGACCGCGTCGGCCTCGTGGGGCGCAACGGCGCTGGTAAGACCACGCTCACCCGCATCCTCGCAGGGGAAGGCCAGGCTTCCGGAGGGAAGGTCACGCACAAGGGCTCCGTCGGCTACCTCCCACAGGACCCCAGGGAGGGCGACGTCACGGTGCGTGCACTGGATCGCATTTTGGCTGCACGCGACCTTGAGACGATCCTGGGCAAGCTGCGAGAGGCGGAACTGGGCATGGCAAGCGAGGACGCCGCCGTTGCCGAGAAGGCCATGGAGAGGTACCCGGCCATCGAGGAGCGATTCCGTGCAGCTGGCGGCTACGCGGCGGAGTCTGACGCGGCGCGCATCGCTGCGAATCTTGGCCTCGACGAACGCGTGCTCTCTCAAGAACTGGGCACTCTGTCTGGCGGTCAGCGTCGGCGCGTTGAATTGGCTCGCATTCTGTTCTCCGATGCGGAGACGCTGCTGCTTGATGAGCCGACCAACCACCTCGACGCCGACTCGATCCAATGGCTGCGCGGTTTCCTCGCGCAGTACCCAGGCGGCCTTGTCGTCATCTCGCACGATGTGGAGCTGGTGCGGTCCGTGGTGACCAAGGTCTTCTACCTCGACGCCAACCGTGGCGTCATGGACCAATACGCCATGGGCTGGGACCTCTACCTCAAGCAGCGCGAGGACGACGAGCACCGGCGCCACCGCGAGCGCAAGAACGCGGAGCAGAAGGCGTCAGTCCTCATGGCTCAGGCCAACAAGATGCGCGCAAGCGCTACCAAGGCTGTCGCAGCACAGAACATGGCGAAGCGCGCCCAACGCCTGCTCGCCGAGACGGAGACCGCGCGCCAGTCGGACAAGGTGGCCGCGTTGCGCTTCCCCAAGCCAGCGCCGTGCGGAAAGACGCCGCTGCGCGCCTCCGAACTGTCCAAGAACTACGGAACGCTCGAGGTCTTCACCGACGTGGAGCTCGCGATCGACCGCGGCTCACGAGTGGTGGTGCTCGGCCTCAACGGCGCTGGCAAGACGACGCTGCTGAAACTGTTGGCGGGGGTCGAGAAGCCAGACACAGGGCAGATCGAACCCGGTCACGGACTGAAGCTCGGTTACTACGCTCAAGAGCACGACACCCTCGACATGGAGGCGACCGTCCTTGAGAACATGCGACACAGCGCGCCCGATCTGAACGACACCGAAGTGCGTAGTGTTCTTGGATCCTTCCTGTTCCAGGGAGACGACGTCGACAAGCCAGCGCGGGTGCTCTCCGGCGGAGAGAAGACCAGGCTTGCGCTCGCGACGCTTGTGGTGAGCCAAGCGAATGTCTTGCTTCTGGACGAACCGACCAACAACCTCGACCCCGCGTCGAGGGCCGAGATCCTTGGCGCGCTCAAGACGTACGAGGGCGCTGTCGTGATGGTGACCCACGACGAGGGTGCGGTGGACGCCCTCGAGCCGGAGCGGGTGCTGCTGCTACCCGACGCGGACGAGGATCTGTGGAACGCCTCGTACAGGGACCTGATCTCGCTCGCCTAGGAGCCGCGGACTCGGCCTAGAGAGCGTCCTCGATCTCTTCGTCGGTAGGCCGACGCTTCGGGGACCGTTTGCGACGAGGGGTCGCGGCGTCGTCGCCCCCCTCCTGCGCACGCTCGCGCTCATGCAAGGCATCTCTGCGGGTGAGCCACACCCCTAAGGGCGCCGCGACGGCCGTGAGCAGCCACCACTGCAGCGCATAACTGAGGTGGGGGCCCAAGGAAAGGCTCGGGATCGGGACGGGCTCGAGTTCCTCAACGCAATCGCTGGCCGTACACACAGAGGTGGCCATCACGTAGGCGGGGACAACCGGCTGGTCGACGGAGGGCATCTGGGCAGGGTTGATGCGCGTGCCTGGCTTGCCGTTGTCGGCCTCGAAGGAGCGCACCACACCTGTGACCGTGACTTCTCCAGCGGGAAGGGAGGGATCTGTCGCGGCGGCTGTACGGGGCTGCCAGCCGAGGTTGACGAGCACGGCGCGACCAGCCTCCGTGCGCATCCACGCGAGGTATTGCAAAGAGGCCGTGCGGTTGACCGTGCGGCCGCGCAACTCGACCACCGAGTCGGGGTCCAGCAGCCCCGTCACGGTCGCCGTCCGCCATTGGGCATCCTCGGGTCCGCCGGTGTCGACAGACACCAGTTCCTCGAGTTCTGCTACTGGCTTGCCTTCCGCGGCCTCTTGAGCCGCCGCGGCATCGGCCCTCGCGTCGTACCTGCCCCACTGCCACGCTCCGGCAACGAGGCCGAGCGCCATCGCCGCGATGACCGCCAGGCTGGTGAGCACGATTCGGCCCGGTGCATACGCAGCTGGGCGCTGATTCACGGCGGTCTTGCTCACGCTGTCGATCGTACGTGCGAGGCGCGTGCACGAGGTTCGCGATGCATCGGCTAGTTTGGGGGCCATGACGCGACACGTGGTGGTGACTGGCGCGAACCGCGGCATCGGCCGTGCGATCGCGGAAGCCTTTGTAGCGAACGGTGACACCGTCTCGAGTATCTACAGAGGAGGGGAGCTACCGGAAGGCGTCACGGGCGCTATTGCCGACATCACCGACACCGACGCGGTCAACGCCGCCTTCGACGCGCTAGAGGCCGAACACGGGCGGGTGCGCGTTCTCGTGGCGAACGCTGGCATCACTCGCGACGGGCTCCTCATGCGAATGTCGGACGAAGATTTCGCGGCCGTGATCGACACCAACCTCACCGGCACGTTCCGCACGGTGCGCCGCGCAGTGAACTCGATGATGCGGGAACGCTACGGCCGCATCGTGCTCATCGGCTCCGTCGTGGGCCTCCTCGGCAATCCAGGCCAGGTGAACTACTCGGCATCAAAATCGGCGCTCGTCGGTATGGCCAGGTCCATCACGCGCGAGGTGGGCAGCCGCGGCATCACCGCCAACGTCGTGGCCCCAGGCTTCATCGGGACCGACATGACGGCCGAACTCGATGCCGACACCGTCAAGCAATACGAGGCTTCCATCCCAGCCAAGCGATTCGGCTCCACGGCAGATGTGGCCGCGGCCGCGATGTTCCTGGCCTCCGATGCGGCAGGGTATGTTTCTGGCGCGGTGCTACCGGTAGACGGTGGCCTGGGCATGGGTCACTAAGTCACCAACCACGTAGTCTTTTCCACAGGAGGAACCATGGGCATTCTCGAAGGCAAGAACATCCTCGTCACCGGCGTGCTGACGGAGGGTTCCATCGCGTTCGACGTGGCACGCCTTGCCCAGGAGCAGGGCGCGCACGTGGTGCTCACCGGCGTGGGGCGCACCCTCAAAGTCACTGAGGCGATGGGGCGCAGACTGCCTGTCGAGGCCAAGGTTGTTGAGCTCGATGTCACCAACCCCGAGCACCTTGCCGCGCTTCCAGACGCGGTGCGCGAGTACGTGCCACACGTCGACGGCGTGGTGCACTCGATCGGTTTCGCCCCGCAGACAGTGATGGGCGGCAACTTCATGAGCGGTCAGTGGGAGGACGTGGCCACCGCGCTGCAGATCTCCGCCTACTCGCTCAAGGCGCTCGCAGAGGCGACGGTGCCGCTCATGTCGAACGGCGGTGCGATCGTTGGGCTGACGTTCGACGGCCGCTTCGCCTGGCCCGTCTATGACTGGATGGGTGTGTCGAAGGCGGCATTCGAGGCCGTCAGCCGCTACCTGGCCCGCGACCTCGGGCCGCTCGGTATCCGCTGCAACGTGGTGTCCGCCGGGCCTCTCAAGACCACAGCTGCCAAGCACATTCCCGGTTTTGACCAGATGGAAGGCAAGTGGAGTGAGCGGTCGCCGCTGGGCTGGGACTCTGAAGACACCGTGCCCGCCGCGAAGGCCGTGATCGCGCTCCTGAGCGACTGGTTCCCGTCGACCACCGGCGAGATGGTGCACGTTGACGGCGGCGTGCACGCGATGGGGCAGTAGCCATGCCGACGCTGATTCTCGCAAGGCACGCCAAGGCCGAGGCGCCTCAGGCAGGGCTTGACGACCACTCTCGCGCGCTCACGATGGAAGGCAGGGACGCGGCGGCACGCCTCGCCGAACGCCTGCTCGCCGCCGACTTGCGCCCAAACGTCGCCCTCGTCTCCTCTGCGAACCGCACCGTGCAGACCTTCAAGCGCATGGCGTCGGTGCTCGGCGATGTCGAGCTCCGCATCGACGAGGACCTGTACGAATCCGCCCGTGAGCGCTTCATCTCCGTGCTCGCTCGCGTTGGCGATGTGCAGACGGTGATCGTGGTCGGTCACGAACCCACCACGTCACACGTCGCCGCATGGCTGTCGGGCCCCGGCTCGCTCAAGAGGCCGTTGCAGCGAGTCGCCCAGGGGATGCCAACGTCGGCCGCTGCCGTTCTCGAACTCGACATGCCGTGGCACGAGATTGGTCCCAAGTGCGCGCGCCTCGTCGACGTGGTCGAGGGCAAGCCAGAATAAGGGCCGTTCGTGGCGCATGACGACGTGATGGAGCGCCTGTGGCGCGCGCTCTTGGCGATGCAGAGGCTCTCCTGGGAACAAGGAGTCACGTCCCAGGCTGCCCTCGATAGCGGGCGCATGGACCTTGCTCTCGCCATCGCTCGCGACGCCGTCGCGCATCAAGACGCTGACGGCAGGCTGGCCGCCACGGGCGACGCGGGCTTGGTGAATGGCGGGTGTCTCGGGGAGGCCGTCGCCGCCCTCGCCGCTCAAGGAGACGATCACGCGGCCGACGCGCTCGAGCGCCAGCGCTGGTGGTTCCTCAGGTTCTCGCCGCGTGACGACGAGGGCGTCGTGTGGCACCTCAGCGGGCAGTCCCACGTGTGGGTCGACTCGATCCACATGGTGGTGCCGTTGCTGGTGCTCACGGGCGACTTCGCTCCTGCTGACATGCAATACCGCATGCACAGGGAACACTTGTGGGACAGCGCGACCGGCCTGTACCGGCACAAGGCGGACACGCTCACCGGCGAGCCAGTGCGTTCCGCCCTGTGGGCATCAGGAAACGGCTGGGCGGCCGCGGGACTGGCTCGAGCCCTTCACCTGGGCGCGGAGCGCGTTCCGGACGAAATGCGGGGTCGCTGGCAGCGGCAGACGCGGGACCTGCTTGACGCCGCAACCGTTTGGGAGACGGCGGACGGCCGCTTTCACGACGTGCTCGACGACCCGTCGACGTTCACCGATGGCGCTGCCGGGCTGATGTTGGCATACGCGGCCTTTACGGGAGTCGCCGATGGTTGGCTTCCGGTGGGGTATCGCCCGGCGGCGAAGCGGTGGTTGGATGCGGCACTCGCAGAGGTGGACGCGGACGGTGTGGTCCACGGAGTCTGCGGTGCGCCGCACTTCGCGGCGCCAGGAACCTCCGCAGAGGCTCAGGCCTTCGCGATCTTGGCGCTCACGGCATCTGCTCGCGCGAACGCGCTCGCGTGACAGGCCCCCACCGAGGCTAGGAGCGGATGAGGGGCCACAACGCGCTCAGCGTCGGGCCGTCGATCTGGATGTCCGCCGCCTCACGCACAATCGGCTTCGCCGCAAACGCGACAGACGTCCCCGCCGCAGCCATCATTCCCAAGTCGTTCGCGCCATCGCCTACCGCGACGGTGTCCTGAAGAGCGACGCCAGTAGCGCGCGCGAATGCGGCAAGGGCGACGGCCTTGGCATTGCGATCGATCACAGGGCCCTTGGTACGCCCCGTGAGGTGGCCCTCGGCCACCTCGAGACGGTTGGCCACGAAGAGCTCGACCGAGACGGAGTGTGCAATCGAGGTGACGATCTCCTCGAAGCCGCCAGAGACCAAGGCAACGGCCCATCCGGCCGCGCGCGCGTCGTCGAGAAGCTCGAGAGCGCCCTGCGTGAGTTCGACCTGTTCCGCCACCTCATGAAACACGGTGGTGGGCAGGCCCCTGAGCGTCGCCACCCGTTGCGCGAGTGACTCGGCAAAGTCGATCTCGCCACGCATGGCGCGATCGGTGATCTGCGCCACCTGCTCGCCTGATCCGGCCCGGTCGGCAAGCAGTTCGATGACTTCTTGGCGGATGAGAGTCGAGTCGACGTCGAGGACTATCAGGCGCCTAGCCGTCATCTAGCGATCACGGTGCCCTTCGCCACGACGGTCAGGCCGGACTCGGTCACGGTGAAACCACGCGCGATATCTGCCTCACGATCGATGCCGACGCGTGCACCCTCTTCGACCACCACATTCTTGTCGAGGATGGCGCGGTGCACCTGGGCGTGCCTGCCCACATGCACATCGTCCAGGAGCACCGAATCCGACACCGTTGACCACGAATGCAAGCGCACGCCGGGTGACAGGATGGATCCGGTAACCGTCGCACCAGACACGATCACTCCTGGCGAGACCACCGAATCGGCGGCGTGGCCCATGCGGCCCTCCTCCGAGTGGATGAACTTCGCAGGAGGCTGCGTGATGAGCCCTTGGTGAAGTGGCCAGCTGTCGTTGTAGACGTTGAAGATGGGCATGACCGCGATGAGGTCCATGTGGGCGTCGTAGTACGAGTCGATCGTTCCCACGTCGCGCCAGTAGTCCTTGTCGCGCGCCGTCGAACCCGGCACGTCATTGTCGACAAAGTCGTAGAAGCCGCACGTCCCTTTGTCCACGAAGTAGGGGACGATGTCCCCACCCATATCGTGCTTGGAGGACTCGTTCTCGGCGTCGTCCTTGAGCGCCTGAAGCAGGGGGCCGACGGAGGCGACATAGTTGCCCATCGACGCGAGAATCTCGTGGGGGCTGTCCGGAAGACCGTCGGGGTTGTCTGGCTTCTCGAGGAAGGCTCGCACCAAATGCTTGCTCGACGGGTCCACGTCGATCACGCCGAACTGGTCGGACATCTCGATGGGCTGGCGAATACCCGCAACGGTGAAATCGGCCCCCGACTCGATGTGCGCGTCGACCATTTGCGAGAAGTCCATGCGGTACACGTGGTCGGCACCCACGATCACGACGATGTCCGGACGCTCGTCCTCGATGATGTTGACGCACTGGTAGATGGCGTCGGCGCTGCCGAGGTACCAGTGCTTGCCGCGCCGCTGCTGGGCGGGCACTGGTGCAACGTAGTTGCCCAACAACGGCGACATCCGCCACGTGCGGGCGATGTGGCGGTCGAGCGAGTGCGATTTGTACTGCGTAAGCACGACGATGTGCAGGTATCGCGAGTTCACCAGGTTCGACAAGGCGAAGTCGACGAGTCGGTAGGTCCCTCCGAACGGGACCGACGGCTTGGCGCGGGCCGCGGTGAGGGGCATCAGGCGCTTGCCCTCACCTCCCGCGAGGACAATGGCGAGTACTTTCGGCGCTGGCATAGCCCCAGCATAGGTGTCAGGGGCCGCGTGGCACAGGCCCAACACTCGGCGGAGCGATTACGGTGGGACCATGCGCATCGACATCCTCAGCCGCGAGTACCCGCCGCACGTCTATGGAGGCGCTGGCGTCCACGTCAACGAACTCGCGAAGGTCCTTCGAGAACACCTCGAGGTGAGAGTTCGGGCTTTTGATGGCCCTCGCGAAGAAGAAGGCGTCACCGGGTACACGGCCCTGGGCGGCGGCGTCGGCGACTCGTCGCTCGACGTCATTGCCCACAACCTGCCGATGGCGCGCGACTGCGAAGGCGCCGACCTGGTGCACTCGCACACGTGGTACGCCAACATGGCTGGTCACCTCGCCAAGACGCTGCACGGCATTCCTCACGTGGTGAGTGCGCACTCGCTTGAGCCTTTGCGGCCGTGGAAGGCCGAGCAGCTGGGAGGCGGCTACCGCGTGTCCAGCTGGATCGAGAAGACGGCGTACGAGGCGGCCGACGCCATCATCGCCGTGTCGGAGGGAATGAAGCGCGACGTATTGAGGTGCTACCCCGACGTCGACCCTGCCAGGGTCCACGTGGTGCACAACGGCATCGACGTCGACGCGTGGGCGGCGCCAGCGACTGAAGACGAGCGCACGGCGGCCGACGCCGTCGTCGCCCGGTATGGCATTGATCCTTCGCAACCGGCAATCGTATTCGTCGGCCGGATCACCCGCCAGAAAGGCTTGCCCTACTTCCTCAAGGCGGTCGAACAATTGCCACCCGAAATCCAGGTCGTGTTGTGCGCTGGAGCGCCCGACACCGCTCAGATCGCTCAGGAAGTCTCGGGAGCGGTGACCAAGCTTCAAAAGGAGCGCGGTGGCGTCATCTGGATCGAAGAGATGCTGCCTCGGCCCGAACTGGTTGCTGTACTCGACGCTTGTACGGCATTCGTGTGCCCCTCTGTGTACGAACCGCTTGGCATCGTCAATCTCGAGGCGATGGCTGTCGGCCTGCCAGTCGTTGCGACCGCCACCGGCGGGATCCCAGAGGTGGTCGATCACGGCGTGACGGGAACGCTCGTGCCGATCGACCAGGTTCAAGACGGCACTGGAACGCCGACTGATCCCGAGAAGTACGCGGCCGACTTGGCCGCAGCGTTGACCGAGATGGTGTCGGACCTCGATGCCGCGAAGGCGATGGGCAAGGCTGGCCGCCAGCGCGCCACCGACCACTTCTCATGGGACGCGATCGCGGAGCGCACCCTCGAGGTCTACCGCCACGTTCTGGGCTAGGCTCGACCGATATGAGCGAGGTCCTGCGGCTTGATGACGTCACGTTGCGTCGTGGAGACAATCAGGTGCTTGACGGCATCAGTTGGTCAGTGGAGCCGGCTGACCGGTGGGTGATCCTTGGCCCCAACGGAGCGGGCAAGACGTCCCTGATGACGGTGTGCTCTGCGCGGGCGCATCCCACCACAGGGACCGCCCACATTCTCGGTCAGCAACTGGGTGAGACGGACACGCACGAGCTCCGGATCAGGGTCGGCCTTGCTTCGGCCGCGCTCGCCGATCGGATCCCGCCCGACGAGACGGTGCACGACATCGTCATGACGGCCGCACACGGGGTCACGGGGCGGTGGCGTGAAGAGTACGAACACGTCGACGAGGTGCGCGCGGAAGACCTGCTGGCCGCTTTCGGCATGCATGCTTTCGCTCACCGCACCTTTGAGACGCTAAGTGAGGGCGAGCGCAAGCGAGTCCAGATCGCTCGGGCGCTCATGACGGACCCCGAACTGCTGCTGCTCGACGAGCCGGCTGCAGGACTCGACCTTGGCGGTCGCGAGGAGCTCTTGTCTGCGCTGACGGAGCTCGCCGGAGACAAGCGCTCTCCCGCAATGGTCATGGTGACCCATCACGTGGAGGAAGTGCCGGAGGGCTTCACGCACGCGCTGCTCTTGCGAGACGGCAAGGTCGTGGCTCAAGGCCGACTGGCGGACACGCTCACGAGCGCCAACTTGTCTGAGACCTACGGGATTCCCATTCAACTCTTTGCACAGGACGGTCGCTGGACCGCAAGGCGGTCGGGCTAACACATGGTGGGCAGGGGGGATGAGCAAAGAGGGATTCCATAGCCGGTTGGCGTCCTTCGCAGGGATGATCTCAGGCGTCCATCCCGCGGCCGATTCGGCCAAACGTCGCGCCTGGTAGCGTCCCATCTGAAAGGAGTTGCCATGGATTCACTGTGGTGGTTCGTCGGCGCGGCCGTGCTCGGCGCGATCGAAATCTTCACCCTCGACTTGACCTTCCTCATGCTCGCAGGAGGCGCGCTCGCGGGAGGTGTCGTCATTCTTGCAGGGGGGCCAGTAGTGCTCGCCGCTGTTGTCGCGCTCGTCGTTGCTGCGCTCTTGATGATGGCGCTCAGGCCGTGGCTCTTGCGCTCTTTGCGCAAGCGTGGTGTCGACCTGATCGAGACCAACATCAACGCGGTCGCCGGCACCAAGGCGCGCACGATTGATGTCATCACCGAGACCAGCGGCCGCATCAAGCTGCGCGGAGAGGTATGGACTGCTCGCATCGTCGATGATGCCGCTGTCATCCCCGAGGGCGCAGAAGTCATCGTCACCAAGATCGTCGGAGCGACGGCCATCGTCGTCCCAGAAGAGGAGTACACAGCATGACACCAGGACAACTTGTAGGGCTGGCGTTTATCGCCTTCGTCGCCATCTTTGTCATCTCGGCGATTGCCCGCGCCATCATCGTCGTCCGCCAGACGCAGGCCTACTTGGTCGAGCGCCTTGGCCGCTACAGCCGCACTCTCGACGCGGGGCTCCACTTCCTGGTGCCCTTCATCGACAGGGTGCGCGCGAAGGTCGACCTGCGGGAGCTCGTCTACTCGTTCCCGCCTCAGTCGGTCATCACCTCGGACAACCTGGTGGTTGACATCGACTCGGTGATCTACTTCCAGGTCACCGAGCCAAGGTCGGCCATCTACGAGATCGCGAACTACATCACCGGTGTGGAGCAGCTGACCACCACCACGCTGCGTAACATCGTCGGCACCATGGACCTCGAGCAGACGCTCACCTCGCGCGACCAGATCAACGGTCAACTGCGTGGAGTGCTTGACGAGGCCACCGGCAAGTGGGGCATTCGCGTCAACAGGGTTGAGTTGAAGGCGATCGAGCCGCCCATGTCCATCAAGGACTCGATGGAGAAGCAGATGCGTGCCGAGCGCGACCGCCGCGCCGCGATCCTCACGGCAGAGGGCGTGAAGCAGTCCAAGATCCTCACGGCGGAGGGCGAGAAGCAGTCGGCGATCCTGACCGCGGAGGGCGAGGCGCAGTCGCGCATTCTCCGTGCAGAGGGTGAGTCGCGGGCCATTTTGCAGGTGTTCGAAGCCATCCACGAGGGCGACGCCGACAGCAAGCTGCTGGCGTACCAGTACCTCCAGATGCTGCCAGAGATCGCCAAGAACGAGTCCAACAAGGTGTGGTTCGTGCCCACCGAGTTCACGGGCGCGCTCAAGTCGATCAGCGCCGCGTTTGGTGCGGAAGAGGACCCCGAGCCGCTCAAGGCCAACCCGAACCGCAAGAAGCGCACCAACATCACGTCTGCATTGACGGACCCGCGCGAGGCGCTGGCCGCAGCCAAGCGTGATGTGGAGGACGCGACGTCGGACGCCAACAGCTCGGGCACTCTGTCCGGCAGGCCGTTCGACCCCGACGCCGCCAAGGGTCAGTAAGGCTCGCACGCGAGAAGCCCCGGTGCCACACGGTGCCGGGGCTTTGTCGCACCCGCCACCCCGCAAGTGGCTTGATTCGTACCGCCGCGAGCCCCGCCACCCCGCAAATGGCTCAATTCGTACCGCCGCGAGCCCCGCTGTCCCATGTCATCGCAACCCAACGCTTTGCCAACCACGGGCGCCGACGAGCCCAGTCTCCAGTACGAATCAAGCCATTAGTGGCTGGATGACCCCATATCCGGTACGAATCAAGCCACTTCATGGGACTGGGACAATGGAGCCATGCCAGTCCTGCCCATCACCGACGCCTCCGACGAACGACTGGCGGACTACCGCAACCTCACCGATGTCGCACTGCGCCGCCGCATCGAGCCCGAGCGGGGCCTGTACATGGCGGAAGGCGCCAAGGTGATCGCCCGAGCGCTCGCGGCAGGCCATCTTCCGCGGTCCCTCCTGGTGAGCGAGCGCTGGCTCCCGTCCGTGGAGCACCTCGCGCCAGCGGAGATCCCCATCTACGTCGCGCCCGCCGCCGTGCTCGAGTCGGTCACCGGTTACGACGTCCACCGCGGCGCCCTCGCCTCCATGCGCCGTCCCGCGCTCCCTACGGTGGCCGACATCGCGAGGGACGCCCGCCTGGTGGTGGTGCTTGACGGCATCGTTGACCACACCAACGTGGGCGCGGCGTTCCGGTCTGCGGCGGGCCTCGGCGCCGACGCCGTGCTCGTCTCGCCCACGTGTGCCGACCCGCTCTACCGGCGTGCGGTCAAGGTCTCGATGGGAACGGTATTTCAGGTGCCGTGGACCCGCATCGAGCAGTGGCCTGCCGGTCTCGACGAGTTGCGCCAGGCGGGGTTTACCGTCGCGGCCTTGGCGCTCGCGGACGACGCCGTGGCATTGGAAGACTTCGCCGACGCCGGTCACGAGCGGGTCGCCTTGGTCATGGGCGCTGAGGGGGACGGGCTCGCGCCCGACGCGCTTGCGGCCGCCGACTACGTCGTCACCATCCCGATGGCAGGGGGAGTGGACTCGCTCAACGTGGCCGCGGCGTCGGCCGTTGCTGTGTGGGCATTGCGTCACTAAGGGAGCCTCTCAGGCGCGGGTGTGGCCGCCGTCACCCGCGCTCGCGCATGTCTGCCATTCGTGGCAGAATCGAACACATGTTCGAATGGCGTGCGGGTGGGTCCGCCGTTCCGTAGGCGACCGCTCGGGAGGTGACCATGGAGACTCAGGGGACTCGCCTCGCTGCCGCCAGGGCCGCATTGAGCGCCGTCGAATCGCGCATGGGAGCCGACCGCAAGGCGGCTGAGGGGCAAGCCTTCGCGCTCGACGAGGCGCTCACCTCGGTGCTCCCGCATGGCTTGCGCAGGGGGCAGGTGGTCGCGGTCGAGGGCTCGACGTCTCTGTTGCTCGCGCTTGTGGCGCGGGCCTCCAAGGAGGGCGCCTGGGCCGCCATGGTGGGCATGCCGAACGTGGGCGTGCTCGCGGCGGCGCGGCGCGGCATCGACCTGGACCGACTGGCTCTGATCCCGCACCCTGGGGCGCAAGCACCCGCTGCCTTGGGCGCGTGCATCGACGGCATGGACATCGTGATGGTCGGGCAGGGAATTGCCCTGTCGGACGCCGACCGCAGGCGACTTGCCGGGCGCGTCAGGGAGCGCGGTTGCGCCATGGTCGTTGCCGGTTCATGGGCGGGCGCCCAGATCCAGCTGACGGTCGAGAAGTCTCGGTGGAGGGGGCTCGGCGCAGGGGAGGGTCGCCTGCGCGAGCGCGATGTGACGATAGCGATTTCCGGACGCTCGGTGGGTGCTACACGACGGGTGATTGTCGCCCTCGATGCGGACGACGCCCCGGTGGCCTCCGACCGCACGAGCAGGCGCAAGGCGGTAGGGGACAGCATGGTTGGGGGCGGCGTCGTCAATAACGGAACCCTTGGCACGGGTGCGGCATGAGCGCCCCCTTGCGTGACGCCACCGTGGCGACGGTGCGCCGCGTGGTCCTGTGGGTGCCCGATTGGCCGGTAGTGGCTGCCATGGCTCAAGCAGGCCTCAGCGCCGATACCCCGGCGGCAGTACTTCACGGCAGGGGAATGCTGGCCGTCTCTGCGGCGGCACGCGCCGCGGGAGTGCGCAGGGGGATGCGCAAGCGCCTGGCCCAGAGGGCCTGTCCAGAGCTCGAGATCCTCCATCATGACGAGGGCAGGGACGCCCGCGAGTTCGAAGCCGTCGCCGCCGCCGCGGAGCAGGTCGTGGCTGGCGTGGAGATCTCGCGCCCGGGCCTGCTCATGATCCCCTCGGAGGGGGCCGCTCGCTTTCACGGCTCGGAAGAGGCGCTCGCGGAGGCGCTCGTGACCCAGGTGGCGGAAGATGCAGGCTGCGAGTCGGCGGTGGGCATCGCCGACGGCCTGCTTGCCGCCGTGATGGCAGCCAGGGCACATGCCTTGATCGAGCGCGGCCAGTCCCAGGGATTCCTCGCCCCCCTGCCGGTGAATGCCTTGGTGCACGCCGCCATGGAACGTACTCAACGCACCGAGGTGGAAGACCTCGTCAGTGTGCTCACGCGGCTGGGGCTGACCGCCCTTGGCGACTTCGCCGCGCTTCCCGCCGCCGACGTCGTCGCCCGCTTTGGTCACGTGGGCGCGTGGGCGCAGCGTATGGCAAAAGGGGAGGATGTCGCCCCTCCCGTCGTGAGGCGCGCGGAAGGCGACATCGCCGTCGGGTACGAGTTCGAGGACCCCGCCGAGAGGGTTGAGCAACTCGCGCTGGTGGCCGCCCACGTGGCAGACGAGCTCGATGCCGCCCTCCTGGCTGCCGCCTCGCGATGCTCCCGCGTGCGCATCGGCGCCCGCACCGTGACGGGGGACGAGCTGGTGAGGGTGTGGCGCACCGACGTGGGAAGCCGTTCGGGAGCCTTTTCTAAGCACATGGCCGACAGGGTGCGCTGGCAACTCGAGGGGTGGCTGTCCGGCACCGCGACGGGGCCGCAACCAGCGCCGCTCACGGCGCTCACGCTCACCGCTGAGGACGTGGTGCCGCTCGGATCAGAGCAATCGTTCTTGTGGGGCGGCACGTCGGGGGCCGATGCCAGGGCACACCGAGCACTTGAACGCGTCCAGGGGCTGTTGGGGGCCGAAGGTGTGTTGGCGGTGGCAGAGCAGGGCGGCCGCACTCCGCGCGACCGCGTGCACTCGCTCGCATGGGGACAAGAGGGGGAGCCTGCCCGGCGGGTCAGCCACCCGTGGCCAGGCCGCATCCCCGATCCCGCCCCGGCGACGGTGCTTCCAGTGCCGCTCGAGATTCACGTGCTCGACGCTGGCGGAAGCCCCGTGCGGGTCGACCGGCGCCTCGCGGTGAGCGCCCCTCCCACCTGGGTGCGCCTGCAGGCAGACCCGCGCGACAAGGTGGCGCGCGCGGCGCACCGGCATCCGTCGTCTGGTCATGTGGGCGGCGACGACGGCCCTGTGTGGGCACCACCCCTGCCGATCGAGGCGTGGGCGGGTCCGTGGCCGATTGCGGAGCGATGGTGGTCGGGCGAGGCATCACGGCGCGCTTTCCTGCAGGTGGCGCTGCGCGGCGAGGATGCCCAGACGGGGGCGGCACTTCTGATCGCTCTCCACGAGGGGCGCTGGATGCTCGAGGCCGTCTATGACTGAGTGTGTGCGATGACGGAGTGCCTCCCATGACCGAATGCGTCGACTACGCGGAGTTGCACGCCCACTCGGCCTTCAGCTTTCTCGACGGCGCCAGCCAACCGGAAGAGATGGCGGCAGAGGCTGGGCGCCTGGGATTGTCGGCGATGGCGCTCACCGATCACGACGGACTGTATGGCGTGGTGCGCTTCGCCAATGCCGCCAGAGCGGTAGGCCTGCCCACCATCGTCGGCGCGGAACTTCACCTGCCCGCGCCTGACGGCAAGGCAGGCGCGCCCGTCCTGGACGCGCCCACCGGCACTCCCGACCCGCGCGGCACCCACCTGGTGGTGCTCGCGCGGGGCACCGACGGCTACGCGCGGCTATCTCGCACCATCGGCATGGCACACCTCGCCGCAGGGGAGAAGGGCATGGCTCACTACACGCTCGAAGGGATCGCCGACGCGGGGGCAGGGCAATTTCTGGTGCTCACCGGTTGCCGCAAGGGTGTGGTGCGGCGGGCGCTCGCAGGGATCGGGGTACCTGGGGTGGGGCCCGACGCTCATGCCAGGGGAGTAACGAGGGAGGGCTTTGCGGCGGCCAAGGCCGAACTGGACCGGCTGGCTGCGCTCTTTGGTCGCGAGGGCGTGGCCGTGGAGATCACCGACACCGGCCAGCCGCACGATTCAGAGATCAACGACGCCCTCGCCGATCTCGCTTTCGACGCAGGGTTGCCGCTCGTAGCGACCACCAATGCGCACTACGCGACCCCACGGGACGCGGACTTGGCCGCAGCGCTCGCCGCCGTGCGGGCGCGCTCCTCCCTCGATGACATGGACGGCTGGCTGCCGGGGAGCCCTGGCTCTCATCTGCGCAGCGCTGGTGAGATGCGGTGGAGGCATCGGCGCCACCCTCAGGCAGTCACGACCGCCTCCAGGCTGGGCTCAGAGGCCGCCTTCGACCTGCACCTGGTGGCGCCACAGCTCCCGCCGTATCCCGTGCCTGACGGCCATACGGAGGCGTCGTGGCTGCGTGAGCTCACGTACAGGGGCGCGCGGGAGCGGTACGGCACTCCTGATGCGGAGCGAGTCAAGGGTGCCTGGAAGCAAATCGAGCATGAACTCGCGGTGATCGAGGCGCTCGACTTCCCCGGCTACTTCCTGATCGTGCATGACATTGTGAGCTTCTGCAGGCGCGCCGACATCCTGTGCCAGGGCCGTGGATCCGCCGCGAACTCAGCGGTGTGCTTTGCGCTGGGCGTCACGGCGGTGGACGCGGTGACCCACGGACTGCTGTTCGAGCGGTTCCTCGCGCCGGAACGGGATGGACCGCCAGACATTGACGTGGACATCGAGTCCGACAGGCGTGAAGAGGTCATCCAGTACGTCTTCCAGCGCTTTGGACGTATCAACGCCGCCATGGTGGCCAACGTGATCCAGTACCGGCCGCGGTCGGCTGTGAGGGACGCCGCCAAGGCCCTCGGCTTCGACGTCGGCCAGCAAGATGCCTGGTCAAAGTCGATCGACAGGTGGTCGACGCTACGCACCGATCAGGAGGCAGAGGCGGCATGGGCAGCCAGGCAGCGCGACGCCATGTGGCCGGAACCGCAGCCAGTGCAGCCGCTGGATCACATCCCAGAACCGGTCCTCGACCTCGCAGAACGGCTCTTGCGATTGCCTAGGCACTTGGGCATCCACCCCGGCGGCATGGTGTTGTGCGACCGGCCGGTCGTTGACGTCTGTCCTGTCGAGTGGGCGCGCATGCCTGGCCGCACCGTGCTGCAGTGGGATAAGGACGATTGCGCCGACGCTGGGCTCGTGAAGTTCGACCTGCTGGGCCTTGGCATGCTGTCGGCGCTGAAGTACGCGTTCCGCTTTGTCTGCGACACCGAGCGCCAAGACCTTGGCTTGCACTCGTTGCCTCAAGAGGACCCTGCTGTGTACGACCTACTGTGCGCGGCCGACACGGTGGGGGTGTTCCAGGTCGAGTCTCGTGCGCAAATGGCCACGCTGCCGCGCCTGCGACCACGCCGGTTCTACGACATCGTGGTGGAAGTTGCCCTCATCAGGCCTGGGCCCATCCAGGGCGGCTCGGTGCACCCCTACATCAACAGGGTGAGGGGGCGTGAGGAGATTACGTACCTGCACCCGCTGCTGGAGAAGTCGCTTGGCAAGACGCTCGGCGTGCCGTTGTTCCAAGAGCAACTCATGCAGATGGCGATGGACTGCGGTGGCTTTGACGGCGCCTTGGCCGATCAGTTGCGCAGGGCGATGGGCTCCAAGCGTTCCCCCGAGCGCATGGAGGCCCTCCGCGCCCGCTTCATGGTGGGAGCGAACGAGCGTGGCATCACGGCCGACGTGGCGCACCGGATTTTCGACAAGCTCAAGGCTTTTGCCGACTTCGGCTTCCCCGAGTCTCACTCCTTTTCCTTCGCGTACCTCGTGTACGCCTCGAGTTGGCTCAAGGTCCACAAGCCAGCCGCCTTCTATGCGGGACTACTGGCCGCGCAACCGATGGGGTTCTATAGCCCGCAGTCGCTCACCGCCGACGCGAGGCGTCACGGGCAGGTGGTGCTGAGGCCGTGCGTGGCGCGCTCGGAGGTGCTGGCGCAAGTGGAGAGGCTCGACGACCCCTTCGAGACTCCGGCAGAGGCGCGCGCCGACATGACCGCGCTCATCAACGTCGACAGGCATCTCGCCGTGCGCATGGGCCTGGCAGCAGTGCGTGGGTTGGGCGATGACGCCGCCCAGGCCATCGTCGACGCCCGGGCGCAAGGGCCATTCACCTCGCTGTCCGATATGGCCAGGCGGGTGCGGGTGCGTCCAGGGGGCTTTCGAGGCGCGGTGTTGCGCACGCATACGCAAGCGGCCGACGCTATGGCAGGTGGGTCAGGAGCTCAGGCCGGTCAAGGAAACGGTGGTCGCGACACGGCATCGCCGAGCCCGTCCCTCGCCGACGTGGGTGCCAAGCCGCTCAGCAAGGCTCAGTGGGAGGCCCTCGCCACCTCGGGCGCGCTCGAGACCCTCGGGGTGACCCGTCGAGAAGGATTGTGGGCTGCCGGGGTCCTCGCGCTCGAAGGTCCCGATACCCTGCCCGGCGTCGTGCCAGGAGTGCAGGCACCCGCTTTGCCAGGCATGACTCCTGTAGAAGAGGCGGTCGCCGACGTCTGGGCACATGGAGTGTCTGTCGATACGTACCCCACTGTGTTTGTGCGGGAGGGGCTTGATAAGAACGGCGTGCTGACCGTCGCCAACGTCCTGACTCACGAACCAGAGCGGCGCGTGAGTGTCGCGGGTGTGGTGACGCACCGGCAGCGACCTGGAACCGCCAAGGGGGTGACGTTCATCTCGCTCGAGGATGAGACTGGCTTCCTCAACGTGATCTGCTCTCAGGGTGTCTGGAGACGCTTTCAGGCGGTCGCCAGACGCGCACCCGCGCTCGTGATCAGGGGTCGCATCGAGCGGGCCGACGGCGCGACCAATCTGGTGGCGGAGCACATGGCTCCCCTCAGCCTGAAGGTGCCTGCCAAGAGCCGCGATTTCCAGTAGGCGGCGCAGAGCTCGGCGTCGTCGCCCTGCCCCTCGTCTTGTTCGCGTTGCGAGGTGCCCCGAGTCGGCTCACGATGGAGAGATGACCGCCGCCAACGTTCGCGTACTCGATGGACACCGGATTACCATCACCCACCCTGACAAGGTGATGTACCCGTCCACTGGCATGACCAAGCTAGATGTGGTCACTTACCTTGAAGCGATCGCTCCCCACCTGCTGAGGCATGCCAGCGCACGCGCCGCTACCCGCAAGCGCTGGGTCAACGGGGTTGGCACTGAGGATCACCAGGAAGATGGCTTCTTTCACAAGAACCTCGACGACGGCGCGCCGTCGTGGATCCACGCGCGTACCCTCAAGCACGCCGACCACTCGAATCGTTATCCGCTACTCGACTCTGCCGCTGTTCTTGCGTGGTACGCCCAGCACGGCACTCTTGAGTTCCACGTGCCGCAGTGGCGCTTTGGCGCTCACGGCAAGCATCTGAATCCAGACCGCGTCGTGCTCGACCTTGACCCGGGGCCAGGAGTCGAGCTCGCCGCGTGTGCGGAGGTTGCCGTGGCGGTCCGCGCCGCCTTGGCCCAACGCGGAATCGAGAGTGTGCCGGTCACGAGCGGTTCCAAGGGCATCCATGTCTACGGGAGTCTTGACGGCTCGCTCACCTCGGACGCCGCAACGGAACTGGTGCGCGAACTCGCCTACGAGATCGAGGGCACTCACTCAGACATGGTCACGGCGACCATGTCGAAGAGCGAGCGGGCAGGCAAGGTCTTTCTCGATTGGAGCCAGAACCGGGCCTCCAAGAGCACGGTCGCTCCGTACTCCTTGCGAGGACGGCTCCGCCCATGGGTGGCGTGCCCGCGTACTTGGGACGAACTGGAAGCCTCAGACCTCGCTCAGGTCGAGCATCATGAGGCCAGCGAACTCGTGGCTCGCCGCGGAGACCCGCTCTCTGTCCTTGTCTCGTAGTCTGTGACGCTGCAGGGACAGTGTCCCCGCAGCCGCGCCACTAGACCAGGCTCACCGCGACGGTGAAGCCAGCGACCACGATGGCCTCCATGGACATCAGCTTGACCAGGATGTTGAGCCCAGGTCCCGAGGTGTCCTTGAAGGGGTCGCCCACGGTATCGCCGATGACGGCAGCCTTGTGAGCCTCCGAGCCCTTGCCGCCGTGGTGACCCTCCTCGATGTACTTCTTGGCGTTGTCCCACGCGCCGCCGGCGTTCGCCATGAACATCGACAGGGAGAACCCTGCCGCGCCCGCACCCGCCAACAGGCCGAGCACGCCTGGCACTCCGAAGATGAGGCCGATGACGACAGGGGCCGAGATCGCGAGGATCGACGGCATCATCATTTCGTGTTGAGCAGCCTTGGTCGAGATGGAGACGCACCGCGCATAGTCGGGCTCAGCGTCGCCGCTCATGATGCCGGGGATGTCACGGAACTGCCTGCGCACCTCATCGACCATGAGGCCAGCGGCCCGGCCGACGGCCTTCATGGTGATGCCGGAGAAGACGAAGGCGAGCATGGCGCCGGTGAACATTCCGATGATGACCTTGGGGTTGACCAGCACCACCTCGTAGCGCGTCATCATCTCCATGAGGTCGAGAGATTGGAGCTCTTCGACGGCGGTCGACGGCAGGATCGAGCCGTCGGGGAAGGCGTAGTCCTTGCCGCGTTCGAGCACGTGCGAGATGCCGATCTTGACCTCTTCGATATACGAGGCAAGCAAAGCGATACCGGTGAGGGCTGCGGAACCGATCGCGAATCCCTTGCCCGTCGCGGCGGTCGTGTTGCCCAGTGAGTCGAGTGCGTCGGTGCGCTCGCGCACCTCGGGAGGAAGCCCGCTCATCTCGGCGTTGCCGCCAGCGTTGTCGGCGATCGGGCCGTAAGCGTCGGTCGCAAGCGTGATGCCCAGCGTTGAGAGCATTCCGACGGCCGCCATGCCGATTCCATAGAGCCCGAGGCTCATGGTGTCAGTGCCGAACGCATACCCAGAACCGAAGAAGTAGGCGAGCCCGGTTCCCGACACCACCGCGAGCACAGGGATGGCGACGGACATCATGCCCTCGCCGACGCCGCCGATGATGACGGTCGCAGGGCCCGTCTTGGAGGCCGCCGCAATCCGCATTGTCGGCTTGTAGCCCTGGGAGGTGAAGTACTCTGCGGCACGGCCGATCGTGATGCCGGTGAGGAGGCCGACGATGAGCGCAAGCCACAGTCCCCAGAGGTTCGGCATTCCCATGCCAGCGAGCACAGCGAGGGAGCTCACGGCGATCATCACGGCCGAACCGTTCACGCCGCGCCCGAGCGAGGCGAGCAACTGCTTGGGGGTGGCGCCTTCCTTGGTACTGACCAAGAACACTCCGAGTACCGACAGCAGCGTGCCGAGCGCGCCGATCACCATGGGCGCGATGACGGCCTTGAGCTGGACTTCCGAGCCAGAGGTCATGTACGCCGCCGCGCCAAGTGCGGCGGAGGCGAGGATGACGCCCACATAGGACTCGTAGAGGTCGGCACCCATGCCCGCAACGTCGCCGACGTTGTCGCCCACGTTGTCGGCGATCGTGGCGGGGTTGCGCGGGTCGTCCTCAGGGATTCCCGCCTCAATTTTGCCTACCAAGTCAGCGCCAACGTCGGCCGCCTTGGTGAAGATACCGCCGCCGACGCGTGCGAAGAGCGATTGCACCGCGGCGCCCATGCCGAACGTCAGCATCGTGGTGGTGATCACGATCACTTGCTGGGCGTCGTCAGTGCCGTAGAACTGCGTGAGTACCAGGAACCACACGGCGATGTCGAGCAGCCCAAGGCCGACGACGGTCAACCCCATGACAGCCCCTGACCGGAACGCGACGCGCAGGCCGTGGTTGAGTGACTCGCGCGCGGCGTTTGCAGTGCGCGCGGATGCGTACGTCGCGGTGCGCATTCCGATGAATCCGGCGAGTCCCGAGAAGAGGCCTCCTGTCAGGAAGGCAAACGGCACCCAAGGATTCTGCATGTGGAACACGTACGCGAGCAGACAGAACACCAAGGTCAGCGACACCAGCACGATGCCGACGACCTTGTACTGCTGCTTGAGGTACGCGATGGCACCTGCGCGGACGTGTGCAGCGATCTTGGCCATCGTCTCCGTGCCTTCCGACTCCTTCATCATTTGCTTGAAGAAGCCGTAGGCGGCGCCGAGGGCGACGATCGACGCGGCAGGCACGAGCCAGAACCAGGCGGGCATGTCGAGGCCTTTCTATGGTGGTGGAGGCCTACTGGCCGAAGGTGGACTGGGCGGAGCGCCACCAAGCGCGGTGTTCGCGCTCGAGGGCATCCCTACTGGGCAAGGGGAACGCCGAGATGCCGCTGGAGTCTCCAACGAAGACGCCGTTTCGGATCGTGCGGAAAAGCACCTCTTGGGTCATCTGCCGCAACACGGTCTTGGTGGCCTTGTCTGGCGCCGCGGCGAGTTCACGCAGGCAGTCACGCAAGTGGCCGATGTTCGGATAAGGCAAATTGTCGATGTCGGGGTGATCGGGGTTGTTCTTGAGGTTGCCAAGGGTGAGTTCCGCAAAGACGATGCGCGGCACGTGCACGTTGCGGCGGCTGCCGGTGATGAAGGTCGCGAACTCCGCGGGGTTGAGGTGGGACACGATGCGGGGCGTGACGGGGCACAGTTCCTGGTACAGATGTGTGCGGTCCTCGCCATCCGGGACGAAATCCTGAGGCGTGACCGTGAGCACCCTGCCGTCATCTGTGGCGAGGTGAAGCGCCGTCAACGCGTTGCGTGGTACCCGTTCGAGCGCGCGATAGATCGTCAGATAGAGCGACCTCTTAGGGCTGCCGTCTTCGTGAGCGACGCAGCGGGCTTCCACGTCTTCCCAAGGCAACCCGGCGTCGCCAAGCTTTTCGCGGTCGACGGAGAAGAAGATGGCCTGGCCGTGTGAGCGCTTGGCGGATCCGATCGAGTAATAGAGCCCGAAGTCATCAGGCGGCAACATCGATGCGATGAGTGCCTCAGGAATGAGCGACAAGTACAAGTAGGTGGTCATGGCGTTGCTCCCGTCGACGGTGACGACTTACTTGACGGTAGCGATGGTGCGCGGTCGCGCGCGGGGCCATTGGTCCCTGCGCATCGGACATTTCCCACGAGCAGCAGGGGCAACACCTGGCTGGGAATGGAAGCCACTTCGCGCGGGTTGCTGACAAAGCAGGACAAATACAACGAAAGGACACGCCATGTGGGACACGATTCTGTGGATCATTGCCGTCATCGTTGGAATCATCGGCATCGTGAGGCTCTTCCAGCGTCAGATTCTGTGGGGCATCGTGCTGATCATCGCCGCTCTGCTCATCGGGCCGGGAGGCGTGAGCCTCTTCACCTGATGCGAGCTAGCGCGTCTGCCGCCGCGCGTCGCCTGCTGCATGCCAAATGACGGTCTCCGTCGTGCTAGCATTGCCGTCGCGCTTGAGCGCCCTTAGGGGCGCGCAAGTCCACTCGTCCGGGTGGCGGAATTGGCAGACGCGCTAGCTTGAGGTGCTAGTGCCCTAACGGGCGTGGGGGTTCAAGTCCCCCCTCGGACACCATCTGGAAATAGAGGACCGGCGTGATCGGTCATACCGTGCACGCAGCAACATGACGCCGGGGGAGGACAATGGCGCCCGACGTCACCATGCACCCTGATCACAAGTGGCCTGGCCGCCTGATCGACTCCCTCGAGCATCGCGCCGCCCGTTTCGACGACTCGATCCGTAGCCGCGTGATCGTCGGGTTGGTCTACGTCTTCGTGTCGCTCGCTGTCGTGATTCCCGTGATCTTTGGTGGCGGACAGGCGATGTCGAGGATCGACGAGCCCACCCACGCGGATCTTGCGTATGAGATCTCGCACTTCCGTATCCCTGCCAAGGGATCGGAGATCGCGCCGGAGATCCGGGACATCTGGGCGTGCATGGGCCAAGAGCGCTACGAGTTGCCTGACTGCGGGTCTTCTGCTCCTGCGTGGCGCTTCCCCTACGACGGCGAGAACTACAACTTCTCGCACCCGCCGCTCTACTACGCGTTGGTGGGATTTCCCGCCCGCGTCGTGGACGATGTGACGGAGCTCAACTTTGTCGAGGCCGCGCGCCTCAGCGGCATCCTGTGGCTCGCCGGGGGCATGTTCATGCTCTTTGTCGCGTTGCGGCGTTGGAAAGTTGACCCTGCCGTCGCGATCGTGGCGCCGCTCCTGCTCGTGTCATTTCCGCGCGTCCTTCACGCATCGACAACAGTGAACCCCGACGCCGTTGCCCCCCTCGCTGGAGCGCTCGCATTGTGGTTGGCGGCGCGGATCTTCCTGGAGCAGTCAAGGGATTGGGTGCTTCCTACCCTCTTCATCGGTTTGGTGGGACTGACCAAGTTCATCACCACGATTCCCTTTATCGCACTCGCGGTTCTGGTTGTGGTGCGAGCCATTCGCGACAAGGGATTCCGCGGCCTGAGGTCTCGCGACGCCTTCATGCCCGGAGCGATGGCCAGCGCGATCCTTGTTCCGTACGTGGTGTGGGAGACGATCCAAGCAGGAAGGGGCGATAGTTCGTGGACGAACCCGCTGGTGGGTATCAACACCAGGGACGTCATGGGCTTGCCGGGCTCCGAGTGGATCGAGACCCTGTTCGTCGGATTCAATCTGGCCTCTGACTATTACATCCAGCCTCCTCTCGACATCGCGCTGCTCATCACGTGGACCAGGCTCCTCAACATGCTCGTCATCGGAGCCATGCTCGCGACGGTCGTCGCGTTTGCCAAGGAGCCTGAACGTCGCTCACTTGGCTGGCTCCTCGGTATCGGCGCGGTGCTCTACCCCCTCGCCGTCCAGATTCAGGCGTATGGCAATACCGCGATCCCTCAGTACTTCCCGAACCCGACGGGAAGGTATGGCTTGGCTCTGATACCGGGAGCGATTGCCTGCCTGGTGATGGCCGCGACCAAGGCCGGCTACCGGCGTGCCACGTACGTGCTCGCAGTCGCGGGGCTTGTGGTGGTGGTCGTCGTCGTGTCAGTCGGCCTTCAACGCATGCCGTCTTAATCTGCCGACGCTCACACCGCCCGCCGTCACATGCGCGGTAGCCTGGCCGCATGCCGCCAGTGTCAGTGACGTCCCTCGCCCAAGATCTGATGCGCATCGACACGTCGAACTTTGGGGACGAACCGGGGCCGGGCGAGAGGGTCGCGGCGGAGTATGTCGCAGGCTTCCTGTCGGACCTGGGGCTCGATGCAGTGATTCGGGAGTCCGAGCCGACGCGCGCGAGCTTGACTGCACTCTGGGAAGGCGCTGATAGGACGCGGCCGCCGCTCGTGCTACACGGCCATCTCGATGTCGTTCCTGCCTTCGCCGAGGACTGGTCGGTCGACCCCTTCGCGGCAGAGGTGAAGGAGGGGATGATCTGGGGCAGGGGAGCCGTCGACATGAAGGGCGTCGACGCGATGTACCTCGAGGCTGTGCGCAGGATCGTCTCGACCGGTCGCAAGCCTGCTCGCGACATCGTGATCGCGTTCTTCGCCGATGAGGAGCACGGCGGACGACGGGGCGCAGGCTGGATGGTGGAGAACCATCCTGATGACTTCAGGGGCGCGACAGAGGCGATCAGTGAGGTCGGCGGATTCTCGATTCAGATCGCAGGCAGACGGACCTACCTGATCCAGACGGCCGAAAAGGGCATCCAGTGGCTCAAGCTCGCTGCGTCAGGCGTTCAGGGTCATGGGAGCCTGGTGCACCACGACAATGCGGTGGCACATCTTGCTGGCGCGATGTCGCGCATCGGAGAGCACCGCTGGCCGCTCGACATCACCCCCACAGTGGAACACTTGTTGAGGGGCGCAGCTGAACTCCTTGAGATTGACTACGAGCCATCGGAGGAGCGAGTCGCGCAGATTATTGCGGCGATGGGGCCAGTCAGTCGCATGATTGAGGCTTCGGTGCGCAACACCTCCAATCCGACGATGCTGGACGCGGGATACAAGGTCAATGTGATCCCCGACGTGGCGAAGGGTCTGGTGGACACCCGCTTCTTGCCAGGGCAGCAAGAAGAGGTGCTGCGCACCATCGAGGAACTTGCCGGTACGCACGTCAAGGTGGAGCCGTACATCAATGAGGGAGCGATGGAGTTTCCTTTTGACTCCCCGCTGGTCGACAAGATGATCGCGGCGCTTCATACGGCCGACCCTGGCGCCGTGGTGTTGCCGTACTCCCTCATGGGCGGTACGGATAACAAGCACCTGGCCAAACTGGGGATCTCTGGGTATGGCTTTGCGCCGCTCAAGCTTCCAGCAGACTTGGACTTCTCTTCGCTCTTCCATGGCATTGACGAGCGGGTACCGATCGACAGCCTCGAGGTGGGCGCCGACGTCGTCGAGCAGTTCCTGCTCGACTGCTAGCGACGTCCTCGTGAACCGTTACGCGGCGTCAGTGCGTTCCACGTGCATCGTCCTGCGCCGTAGCCAGACGCGCCTGGCTCCTCCAACAAACACGATGCTGCGCGCGAGCTCCCAACGGCCATACTCCGCTTGCTCAGACAGCAGCTGAGTGGTCTCCCCGCGACTGATGTCTCGCGGGATGTCTACCACCCGCCATTGCGTGTGCGAGTTTGACTGACGCCTCTCGAGGCGCGGATTGATGACGTGTCCTGAGGCCAAGTGAGTCGCGTCCGTCATCTTGTCTCCCATCTAACCCCGTATGGGGGGTAACGTCATCTCCATGAGCACCAACGCCCGCGAGGCATTGCGACAGTTGACGGGGGCGCTCGAGGCCCACCTTGAGGCAGTCATCGCGCGCCGTAGCACGGAGGACGCGGCGGTTGACGATGCCTTCGACGCGGTGGCTGAAGCATTCGAACGGTACGAGGACGCTCTTGATTCCGCGTTCGGAGAGTCGTTGCCGGTCGTCCTCGACGAGTTCGATGATGGAGAAGACGAAGACGCAGAGGCTGGCGATGACGGCGAAGCCGACGATGACGACGACGACGATGACGAGGACCTCGAGCCGATAGACGGGCACGCCGTCGAGAACGAGGACGACATGGACGACGAGATCGAGGAGTTCGACCTCAGGTAAGTCACGGAGCCCTCTCGCCGCGCGGTCATGGCTTAGCGCCTTTCCGGGTATCCGAAGGTCGGCGAGGTGACGTCGTCGAGCGCAGTGCGAATGGGCTCTGGCAACACGAGGTCTTCTGCGGCGAGGCTCGGCGCAAGTTGTTCGGCGGTGCGCGCACCCACGATCGCCGACGCGACCCCCGGAGCGTCCCTGACCCACGCAAGCGCGACTTCGTGAGCGGACCTGCCAAGGCCGTCGGCCGCCGTCATCAATGCCGTGACAACCGATGCTGCGCGCGGGGTGAGATAGGGCTCGACGAACCCGGCGAGATGGTCGGAGGCTGCTCGCGAGTCCGCGGGGATAGCGTGGGCGTACTTGCCGGTCAGCACCCCTCGCCCGAGCGGCGACCAGGCCAGGATTCCCATGCCAAGCGATTGAGCCGCGGGGACCACCTCGCGCTCGATTCCTCTCTCGAGCAGTGAGTACTCCATTTGAGCCGCCGCAGGGGCTGCGGCGTCTCTTGCTACCGACGCGGCGCGCGCCAATGCCCAACCCGGGAAGTTGGAAACTCCGACCTGGCGGGCCCTGCCTGTGGTGAGCGCTACCTCGAGCGCGTGCATCGTCTCTTCCAGCGGCGTCACGGGATCAAAGGTATGCACCAGCCACAGATCGACGTGATCCGTTTCGAGCCGCTTGAGCGACGCGTCAAGGGTGTCGAGCAGAGCACCTCGTGAAGCGTCGATGACGCCGCCCTCAGGCGTCCGCCTCACGCCGGCCTTCGTGCAAATCTGGAACTCAGAACGCGCAAATCCGCCTGCCAAGAGGGACCCGATCACTGACTCTGATCCACCATCGGCGTACGTCGCAGCAGTGTCGATCAGGGAGCCGCCAGCGTCCGCAAACGCGCCGAGCAGCCTGCCGGCCTCTTCCCTCGACGTGTCACGCGACCAGGTCATGGTTCCGAGCGCGAGGCGAGAGACCTCAGCCCCTCTGTTCCCGAGACGTCTGCGCTGCATGCGAGCGAACCTACCCGCGCGCGTCGTGGTCGGAGGCGCGACGCGCGGGAAGTAGCCTGTCCGACATGAGTTGGTGGGAAGCCGTCGTCCTTGGCCTGGTCCAGGGCCTTACTGAGTTTTTGCCGATTTCCTCATCGGCGCACATCAGGGTGATTGGCCCGTTGCTTCCCCACGGCGGCGATCCAGGCGCAGCGTTCACCGCCATCATCCAGCTGGGTACCGAGGCCGCCGTGCTCTTGTACTTTCGCCACGACATCGCGCGGATCATCGCCGCATGGGTCAGGGCATTGCGTGGCCAGGACGGGGCGGACAGGGCTTCTCGCCTAGGAGCCAAGAACGCCGACGCCAGGATGGGTTGGTGGGTCATCCTCGGTTCCGTACCGATCGTGATAGTAGGCGTGTTGTTCAAGGATGCGATTGAGACCAGCGTGCGCAACCTGTACATCACAGCGACCGTCTTGGCGGTCTTCGGAGTCATCCTGGGCGCGGTCGATCGCCTGCGTCCCGCCGAGCGCGAACTCGACACGCTTCGCGCCAAAGATGCGGTGATGCTCGGGCTGGCGCAAGCGGCGGCGCTCATTCCTGGCGTCTCGCGTTCAGGCGGCACCATCACGATGGCGCGCTGGCTCGGGCTGACCCGCCAATCGGCCGCCCGCTACTCATTTCTGCTCGCGATCCCCGCGGTGGTGGGGTCTGCGTTCTTTGAACTCGCAACCAGTTTTGAGGATCTGACCGCGCCTGGTGGTCCTGGGATTGCTGCGACCATCATCGCAACCATGGTGGCCTTCGGCGTCGGCTACGCGGTCATCGTGTGGTTCCTGCGCATGATCACCACCCGCTCGTTCATGCCGTTCGTGGTCTATCGGGTCGCGTTTGCCGCCGTGATCTTTGTCCTGCTTGGCGTTGGCGCCGTCGCGGCGATCTAACCTTCGCGGTTTCCGGCTGAGAGGGCTCCTGCCTATTGCTTGCCTAGACCGCCGTCGCGCCTGCGCAAGAACTGCTCGAACTCAGCGGCGATCGCCTCGCCTGAAGCCTCGGGAAGGCTCGCCTCGTCCATCACGGACTCGAGTTGGCGTACGTGCTCGCCGATCTCCTCGTCGTCCTCGGCAAGCTCGTCTGCGCCGCGAGTCCACGCGTCGGCCTCGTCCGGCAGCTCGCCAAGGTTGATGGGCACCCCAACGAGCCTCTCGATTTGGCCGAGGAGAGCGAGGGTTGCCTTGGGGTTCGGCGGATGTGCCACATAGTGGGGGACGCCCACCCACATGGACAGCACCGTGATCCCGCGCGCCTGGGCTTCGTGGGCCAGCACGCCGACGATCCCGGTAGGCCCTTCGTAGTCGGAGCGCTCAAGACCCCACAGCCGTCTCGCATGGTCGCTTTCAGACGACACAAACGTGGGGAACGGACGGGTGTGTGGGACATCCACCAGCAACGCTCCGCACGTGATGAGGGTGGTCACCTCGAGGTCCTCCGCGTAATCGAGCAGTTCCCCGCAGAATTGCCGCCAGCGCATCGACGGCTCAATGCCTCTCACGAGCGAGACGCGCCTGTCAGGCGTCGAGACGCCTGCGCACGTCGACACGACTGTCCCTGGCCACGAGATGACCTTCTCGCCATCGGGCAAGCGCGACAGCGTCGGCCTACTGACCTGAAAGTCGTGGTAATCCTCGGGGTCCATGGCGCCATACTCTTGCGCATCCCACATCTCGGCCACGTGGTCGATGGCGTGGGATGCGGCGCTGCCTGCGTCGTTCCAACCCTCGAATGCCGCCACCATGATTGACTCGCGGGGCGGCCCTGGGGACACGGGGGGCTGTTCACTCATCTCCCCAGCCTAAACTGCTACTCCGTGACCTCTCTCGCACTCCCCGCCGCCGTCCTGTGGGACATGGACGGAACCTTGATCGACACCGAGCCCTACTGGATGGAGGCGGAGGCGGCTCTCGCCGCCCGCTTCGGAGTCGAGTGGACGCAGGAAGACGGGCTGAGCCTTGTTGGCAACGCCCTCGACACCTCGGCACAAGTCTTCATCGACCGAGGGGTTCCCCTCGGCCAGGAGGAGATCATCTCGACGATGGTCGCGCACGTCAGCGCGAGAGCGCGAGAACACATGCCGTGGCAGACGGACGCGCGTGCACTACTCGCGGAGGTGGCAGCAGCAGGAGTTCCCTGCGCCCTGGTCACGATGTCGATTGGCGCCCTCGTCGACGAGTTCATCGGCGCCGTTGGTGGAGCATTCTCCGTCGTGGTGACAGGAGATCAGGTGCGCAGGGGCAAGCCAGATCCAGAGGCCTACCTTCTTGCAGCGGAGCGACTTGGCGTGACCGCAAGCCAATGCATCGCGATCGAGGACTCGCCTGCCGGCGTGGCGAGTGCCCACGCATCTGGGGCGGTCACCATCGGAGTGCGCAGGCACGCGGACTTGCCTGCTCTACCCGGACTGTCGCGGCTGAAGGACTTGCACGGTGTGGGACTGGACGGAATCTCACAGTTTTTCGCAGGCCAGGTGAGAGACGAGCTTCACGCGAACTGAACCGGTTGCCTCACATGAACGGGGCCGGTGACGATTCTCAAGCGAGGGGCGACGCAGACCTAAGCTGAGGACACGTGAGATGACTCGACTCAATGCAATGTCGATCCAGGGCCGAGTCTTGGTCATTGTGGGCGTGCTCGGGGTCGGGCTTGGGGTCCTCATCTGGCTCGCTTCGAGCCAGATCCAGGCTCGCATCATGACGGAACGCCAGGCCGCCACCCGCCAGGTGGTCGAGGAGGCCGTCGGGGTGGTCGCCGCCTTCGCCGCACGCGCCGACGCAGGCGAGATCTCCACGACGGAGGCTCAGGAGCAGGCGGCCGCCACTCTCAAGCAGCTCCGCTACTCCGGCGAGGAGTATTTCTGGATCAACGACATGACGCCCATGATGATCATGCACCCGTTCAAGCCGGAGCTCGACGGCACCGATGTGAGCGGGATCACCGACCCAGACGGCAACACCATCTTCGTCGACTTCGTCGACGTCGTGGCGGCCGAAGGCGAAGGCTTTGTGGAGTATCAATGGCCGAAGCCAGGTGTCGAAGAACCGCAACCCAAGGTGTCCTATGTTTCCGGGTTCGAACCGTGGGGTTGGGTCATCGGTTCGGGTGTCTACGTCGACGACGTCCAGGCTGTGGCTATCAAGGAAGCGATGCGGCTGGTCTTGTATGGCCTGATCGTCCTCGCGTTCGGCGGCGCCTCGGCGTTCGTGATCGGCCGCAGCATCGTGGTGAGGGTGAACTCGGCGACGGCGGCCCTTGCGAGCGGCGACTTGTCGACGCGGTTGCCCGCAGGGCGCGGCAAGACGGAACTCGAGCGGCTCGCGGTGGCGCTCAACGCCACACTCGACCAATCCGCGGAGGTGGCACAGAAGGTTACGAGTGCGATCGGCGATCTCGATGCGGCCGCCACACAACTCGTGCGGTCATCAGACACGATGGCGAGCGACGCTCAACACACGACCGACCGCACGCTTGAGGTCACGGGGGCTGCGCAAGAGGTCTCCACCGGAATCGACACGGTCGCAGCAGGAACGCATCAGATGGGCGCCTCGATCAAGGAGATCGCCGAGAACGCCCAGAAGGTCGCTCGCATGGCTGCAGAGGCCGTCGTGGCCGCCGAGTCGACCAACCGCACCGTCGTGGCCCTCGGTGAGTCTTCTGCCGAGATCAGCGAAGTCGTCAAGGTCATCACTCAGATCGCGAGCCAGACCAACCTCCTTGCGCTCAACGCGACCATCGAGGCTGCGCGCGCAGGGGAGGCAGGTTCCGGCTTCGCCGTGGTGGCGGGAGAGGTCAAGGACCTCGCTCAAGAGACCGCGAAGGCTACCGGCGGCATCTCCGCGAGGGTCGAACTCATTCAGGCGACCGTTGCTCAAGCGGCACAGGACATCTCCCACATCGGCGACATCATTCAGAACATCAGCGAGTACCAGGGCACGATCGCTGGCGCCGTTGAGGAGCAGACGGCCACTACCGCCGAGATGGCAGCCAATACCGAGCGGATCGCTGGCGGCGGTCGCAGCATTGCGGCCGCTCTTGACGAGGTAGGGGAGTCCACCAGGAGGACGTCGGAGGAGTTAGCCGACATCCGCGCGGCCGCGGCTGAACTCGCCGAGACGTCGTCTCGCCTGCGCGCTGCGGTGGGAGTCCGCTAGACAGGCGTGCCCGGCTTGTGGTCGGGCGTGATTCCCGTGGCGCGAGCGACGGCCTCGGGGTCTAGCGAGGGGACGGTCCCTCCGAATTCCGGGCACAGGCTCTGGAACGAGCACCAGGCGCACAACTTCGACGGTGACGTGGGGAAGTGACCGGCGGCGGCGTTCGACTGGATGGAGTTCCACGTCGATCTCACGCGCGACTCCGCAGCGGCGACATCGGCCTCACTTGGCGTCAGCTCCTTGACACCGCCGTCGCGCAGATAAAGCAGCCTCATCAGCGCCGGTCTGGTGCCCTCCACCCGCTCAACGAGCAGCGCATAGAACTTCATCTGGAAGTCAGCCTGATCCCCGTAGCCCGGCCGGGGTGTCTTGCCTGACTTGTAGTCGATGATGCGGAGCGCACCATCCGGGGCCCTGTCGATGCGGTCGATGACCCCGCGAATCGACGGGCCATTCTCGAGCGAGGACTCCAGCCGGACTTCACGGCCGTGCGGCTCGAGACGTGTCGGATTCTCGACGACGAAGTAGGTGCCGATGCGCGCACGTGCGTCATCAAAGAACTGCGCGCGCTCGGCTGAATCAGCGAGGAGTTCTTCGAGTTCAGGGCGCTCGGCGACGAGGTCCTCCCAGGCGGGTGCGAGGAGTGTGCGCGCGGCCGCGGCGTCTCGCTCTGAAGCGGGAAGGTCGAACAAGCGCTCTAGGACCAAGTGCACCAGTGTTCCCAGCGTGGTGGCGCGCTGCGGCGCTTCGGGGATCCTGTCGATCACTCTGAGGCGATAGAGGTAGGCGCACTGCGCGTAATCGTTGGCTCGCGACGGGGAAAGTCCTGGGGCGCTCGACATGGCTCCACCCTAGGCCGGGAGTCCGACACGGCTGCGAGCGACTAGCGTGTTCACATGGAAGAGCGCCGCACAAGAGGGATCCTTGTGGGTCGCATTCTCGGGGCGCAAGTCATCGTGCAGCCCAGCACCTTGCTCATGCTTGCCCTCCTCGCGTACGTCTTCGCCTCGGCGTCAGGCGAGACCACGGCGCGCACCTTGTCGGTAGGGGCCATGCTTGCGGTAGCGCTCATGGGCTCGGTGCTCTTGCACGAGATTGCCCACGCCATCGCTGCACGACTCTTTGGGCGTTCAGTGAATGAGATCGTGCTCACCTTGTGGGGCGGACACACCAGTTTCGAGTCGAGCGAGATGACACCAACGGTGAACGGAGTCACCGCGGCAGCAGGGCCGGCGATGAACCTGGTTATCGCCGGAGTGGCAGGCGCGACCATGGCAGCCACGGAGCTGGGTGGCGTCGCAGGCTCGCTGGTGTCGTACATCGTGTGGGCGAACCTTCTGCTTGCCGTATTCAACCTGCTTCCGGGGATTCCAATGGATGGCGGGCGAGTGCTCGAATCCGTCGTCTGGGCCATCACACGCAATCGCCACCGCGGCACGGTCGTGGCCGCATGGGGCGGCCGTGTTGTCGCCGTTGGTGTCGTGGTGTACTCGATCGCAGGCCCTTTGCTCAGCGGAGAGAGGCCCTCGCTCACGAGCGTCGTGATCGCCGTTCTGATCTTCTCGATCCTGTGGCCGGCGGCGTCGGCCGCCCTGGCGTTCTCCGCGACGATGCTTCGCAGGGACGGCGTCAACGCGAAGAGTCTCATGCGGGACGCCGTCGCTGTTCCCTACACCGTCTCCGTCCAAGAGGCGCTCGATGCTGCGAGCGCAGCGGGCGCGGTTGAGGTCGTCGTGCTTGGCGCGGATGACGCCCCTGCCGCCAGGTTCCCTCTCGAGCAGGCTGAAGCGGTCCCCGCCCCCGCGCGAGCGACAGCGTCGCTGGAGTCCGTGACGACGCCTGTGCCCCGTGGGGCAGAGATTCCTGCCGGCGCGGCGGCCGAGGTCATGATTCCGGCCTTGCGGGAATGGTGGGGAAAGACAGACGTGTGGGTCGTGCGCGACGGTCAAGACGTCGTCGGAATTGTGAGGCTAGTTGACGTCCTCGCGGCCCTGAAGTAGGCCCGTAGACTGGCGAGCATGACCCCTCCTGCCCCCGTGGGCGCTGCCGAGCGCCGTGGCGCCCTGCGCGTCGGCGACCGCGTCCAACTGACCGACCCCAAGGGCAGGCACCACACGATCGTGCTGGCAGAAGGGGCAACCTTTCACACACACAGGGGCTATTTCAAGCACGACGACATCCTGGGCTGCGCGGAAGGAACCGTGGTCCGCAACACCGCAGGAATCGACTACGTGGTGTTGCGCCCCCTGCTGAGCGACTTTGTGATGTCCATGCCCAGGGGCGCCGCCGTCGTGTACCCGAAGGATGCGGCGCAGATCGTGCAGTACGCCGACGTGTACCCGGGTGCGAGGGTTCTTGAGGCCGGAGTCGGTTCAGGAGCGCTCAGCATGTCGCTGTTGCGTGCCGTTGGCGATCAGGGGTCGCTCATTTCGATCGAGCGCCGCGAGGACTTCGCGGCAATTGCCAAGGCCAACGTCGAGTCCTTTTTTGGATCAGAGCACCCCGCGTGGCAGGTGCGCATCGGCGACTTTGACGAGCACGCGCGCGCCCTTGAGCAAGGCAGCGTTGACCGCGTCGTACTGGACATGCTGGCTCCTTGGGAGAATCTCGAGGCTGCGGCCCACGCGCTCGCGCCAGGAGGAGTGTTCCTCGCGTACGTCGCGACCACCACCCAACTGTCCCGACTCGCGGAGGATCTGAAGCGCACGGGCGATTTCACCGAGCCGCGCGCTTGGGAGACGATGGCGAGGACGTGGCATCTGGAGGGTCTGGCCGTGCGGCCTGACCACAGGATGGTGGGACACACGGGGTTCCTGCTCACGTCGCGACGCATGGCGCCTGGCGTGGAGGCTCCGATCAGGCATCGCCGACCGCAGGGCACCCCAGCGCCAACCGACGACTGGTCGCCGGAAGACTTGGGCGAACGTCCCGTGTCGGACAAGAAGGTGCGCAAGGTGAGGCGCGACGTGACCAAGCACCTCGAGGATCAACGCGCAGACGGACAGGGAGAGGGATGACGGTGGTTGACGCACAGGACACGATCGCCGCGCTGGAGAAGCGCAATGGCGAATTGCAGCGGCTCCTGGAAGTGGCGCGCGACCAATTGGGCGAGATGCGCACCAAGCTGGCCGAAGCGTCGGCGCCGCCGCAGACCTTCGCCACCTTCGTCCAATGGGCGGACAAGCACGCCGACATCGTCGCGAACGGTAGGCGGATGCGGGTGGCAGTGCTTCCCGCCGCCGCCGACGGTCTCAAGCCTGGCGACGAGGTGCTCCTCAACGCGATGAGCGTAGTGGTGGGCGCTGCCGAGCCTGAGCGGGCTGGACAGGCCGCGATCGTGCGCGAAGTTATCGACGACGACAGGGTGCTCGTGGTCTCCCGTGGCGAAGACGAGCGCGTCGTCGTGCTCATTGGCGGCGATGCGGCCGTGCGCGTTCACGAAGGCGACACCGTCATCATTGATCCTCGTACGGGATTCGCTTCAGAAAAGGTCGAGCGGACGGGCGTCGAGGCGCTGCTGCTCGAAGAGGTCCCCGACGTCGATTACTCCGTCATCGGCGGTCTCGGCGGGCAGATCGAACGCATCCGCGATGCGATCGAGTTGCCGCTGCGCCACCCTGAGCTCTACCGCGAACACTCGCTACAGCCGCCGAAGGGAATGCTCCTGTACGGCCCTCCTGGCTGCGGCAAGACTCTCATCGCGAAGGCCGTCGCGCACTCGCTCGGCGAGGCGACAGGTGCCGACAGAAGCTACTTCCTGTCCGTCAAGGGCCCCGAGTTGCTCAACAAGTACGTGGGCGAGACGGAGCGCTACATCCGCACCATCTTCGAAAGGGCGCGTGCCAAGGCACACTCGGGAGCGCCCGTCGTGGTGTTCTTTGACGAGATGGACGCGCTGTTCCGGGCTCGCGGTTCAGGAGTCAGTTCTGACATGGAGACCACGATCGTGCCGCAATTGCTCACAGAGCTCGACGGGGTCGAGGATCTGGGCAACGTCATCGTGATTGGCGCCTCGAACAGGGAAGACATGATCGATCCGGCGATCCTGCGGCCGGGCAGGCTGGACGTCAAGATCGAGATCTCGCGGCCGGACGCCGCAGCTTCCATCGACATCCTCAGCAAATACCTCACGTCCGCCCTGCCACTCGAGGCTGCCGAGGTCGCGGCGCACGGAGGCGACCGTGACGCGGCCGCAGCGGCGATGATTGCCGCGGCTGTCGACAGGCTGTTCCAGGAGCCGGACGCTGCCAAGTACATGTCGGGCGCCCTCCTGCGCAACGTGGTCGACAGGGCCAAGACGCGCGCCATCAAGCACCACATCGGGGGTGGCGGCAAAGGCTTGGCGACAGAACATCTGCTTGGTGCTTCCGATCAGGAGCTGCGCGAGGCCCGCGCGGTCGCGGCACGGGACTTCGGCGAGTACTAATGCGAGTTGTCGGGATCGAGACTGAATACGGCATCACCGACCCACGCAACGCCACGGCCAATCCCATTCTGCTGTCGTCGCAACTGGTCCAGGCCTGCCGCGTATGGTCGGGGAACTCTTCGACGCGCTGGGACTACGGCGGCGAGGATCCGCTCATGGACTTGCGCGGAATGCGCAGGGACCGGCGTTATGCGACGGCCGATCTGCTCACGGATAGCCCGGAATACTCCGAGGCGAATAGGGGAGTGACCTTGCGCAGAAGGCGGGGCTCATGGGAAGACCCCGCTCACCTGAACGCCGTGCTCGCCAATGGCGCGCGCTTCTACGTCGATCACGCTCATCCTGAGTACTCGGGTCCAGAAGTCACGAACGCCCGCGAAGCCGTGGTGTGGGACGTCGCAGGAGACCGCATCGCCGCGGCGGCAGCTGCCCAGATGCGCTCCGAAGGTGACGACGTCGCTTTGTACAAGAACAACGTCGACGGCAAGGGCGCCTCGTATGGCACCCATGAGAACTATCTTGTCACCAGGGACCTTGCCTTCGATGACTTGGCAAGGCTGCTCATGCCCCACCTCGTGAGCAGGCAGATCGTCGTCGGAGCAGGCAGGGTGGGGCTTGGCGTGTATGGCGAGATCCCCGGCTTCCAGATGTCTCAGCGTGCCGACTACATCGAGGCGGAAGCCGGTCTGGAGACGACGCTGCGCCGTCCCATCGTGAATACCAGGGACGAGCCACACGCCGACCGCCGCAAGTGGCGGCGGCTGCACATCATCATCGGCGACGCGAACTCGATGGAGCTGCCGACCTACCTGAAGGTGGGAGCGACGTCGCTCGTGCTGTCGGCAATCGAGGCGCGCGATGAGAGGCTCGAGCTCCTCACGCTGGCCGACCCCGTGGCCGAGGTCAGCGCGGTGTCGAGGGATCTCACGCTGCGCCACAAGCTTCGCCTCGCTTCCGGCGAGGAGGCGACAGCCCTCGAGGTCCAAAGGGCGCTCATCACGGTCGCACGAGATTACGTCACAGATGTCGAGGACGCGCGCGTGATCGAACGGTGGGAAAACGTGCTCGATGCTCTCGGCCGTGACCCGCTTTCGGCGCAGCGCGAGGTCGAGTGGGTGGCGAAGTTGCACCTGTTCGGGCGCATGCGTGAGCGCTATGCCACGACTGACGGGGCTGGCGACCGCGTCATGCCTGCTTGGGACGACGACCGCCTGCGTGCCGCCGACGTCCAATGGAGCGAATTGGGCACAGGGCTTGCGGCGCGCTTGAGCGCCGCAGGGGCGGTCGAGCGCGTGGTGAGCGACTCCGACGTCGATCACGCCATGACGACCCCGCCCTCCACCACGAGAGCCTGGCTCAGGGGAAGAATGGTGAGCCGCAGAAGTGACCTTGTCGACGCAGCGAGCTGGTCGACGATCGTGCTCGACAGGGAAGCAGAGCACGGACACCTTGAGGTGCTGACGCTTCCTGACCCGCTGGTGACCAGACACGAACTGGTGGATGCCTTGCTCGCCGAGGAACCGCCACCAGCGACGGATACTCGCGGCTAGGCTAGACGCATGCCTCAGACCACCTCATCGTCGTCTCCTTTTGAGGACGACGCACCAGAACCAGACGCCCCCGCAGCCCCTGCTGCCCAGGCGAGCACTGACGCCCTCGACTCCCTGTTGGATGAGATCGACGACACGATCCAGACGAACGCTTCGCAGTTCGTGAGGTCGTTCGTGCAAAAGGGTGGGCAGTAACAGCACATGATGTTGGGTGAGGTGCCGCCGGCCCAAGAGGTCGACTCGGCACGCAGAATCATGGGGCTTGAGACCGAGTTTGGCCTGCATTTTGATGCACCGCAGTCGCGTTCGGTGACGCCAGAAGAGGTGGCAGGGCACCTGTTTCACTCGGTGGTCGAGTGGGGCAGGTCGTCCAACGTGTTTCTCACGAACGGTTCGCGGCTCTACATCGATGTGGGAGCCCATCCCGAGTACGCGACGGCCGAGTGCGACTCGCTGCGCGACATCGTGGCTTACGACAAGGCGGGGGAGCGGATCGTCCACGATCTGGTGGCAAAGGGCGAGTCCAGGCTCGCTGCGGCAGGTCTCGAGGGCTCGATCTATCTCTACAAGAACAACACCGACTCGGCAGGCAACAGCTACGGCTGCCACGAGAACTACTTGGTCAGAAGGCGCGCGGATTTCAAGGCCTTCGCCTCTGTGCTCTTGCCCTTCTTTGTGTCACGGCAGATCGTGACGGGCTCCGGCTGTATCACCAGGACGCCGCAAGGAGCCCACTACAGCTTCTCTCCCAGGGCGGATCACATGTGGGAGGGCATGAGTTCTGCGACGACGCGCTCCCGCCCCATGATCAACACTCGCGACGAGCCGCATGCCCACGCCGACTTGTACCGGCGCATGCATGTGATCGTGGGCGACTCCACCATGGCTGAGCCGACGACGCGCCTCAAGATGGGATCGACCGACCTGCTCTTGCGCATCCTCGAGGCGCGGCTCGCCTTGCCGGAACTCGCGCTGGCGAACGAGATGCAGGCGATTCGCACGATCGCCCACGATGTCACTGGCGCCGCAACCGTCGAGCTTGCCGACGGTCGCCACATGACGGGGGCCGACCTCCAAGAGGCGTGCCTGGTCGCCGTGAGGGAGCGGCTCGACGATGTGATTGAACGCACGGAAGAGACCGAGCAGGTGCTTGATCTGTGGGAGCGGGGAATCGCAGCGGTGCGCTCGCGGGACACGTCAGGAGTCGAGACCGAACTGGAATGGGCGGTGAAGTTCAGGTTGCTCGAGCGGTATCGGGAGCGGCTTGGCTGCGCGCTCGACGATCCCCGCCTCGCCCGGCTCGAGATGGCTTTTCACGACGTGTCACCTACGCGCGGGCTCTTTAATCGTCTTCAGGCCGATGGCCTGGTGTCGCGAATCGTAGACGAGGCAGACATCGTGCACGCCACGACGCAGCCGCCCGCCACCACCAGGGCAGCGCTGCGCGGGCGCTTTGTGCGGGAGGCGCTGGCCGCGGGCAGCGATTACACCGTCGACTGGGTCCACCTCAAGTTGTCAGGACCTGAACCGCGAACAGTGCTGCTGAAGGACCCTTTCAGGAACCTCGACGAACGCGTCGACGTTCTTTTGGCGTCGTTGAACGGATAAGACCCGTCACTATGCTGAGGGTTCTGTGTCGGGAGGATTCATGAGTCGTCTACTAGCGGTGGCCGCTGCCGCCGCGCTCGCGCTGACCGCCTGTTCTGGCAGCAGCGACTCGGACGCCTCCGCTTCGCCAACCGTTGGCGACATCTCGATGATCACCGTCGAGCAGTCCGAGACTTTGGCTCCTTCGCTTGCCTGGCCGGCTGGCGTCGACTTCACGTCGACCCAATCCAAAGTCATGTGGCAAGGCGAAGGCGAGATGTTGGTGGACGGGCAGCCGCTCCTTCTCGACATGTACGTCCAGTCTCTTGCCACCGGTCAAGTCATCGAGAACACCTACGACGGTTTGCCCCGGTCCTTCCTGCTTGCACCCGAGCTCCTGGGTGACGACCTCTACACGGTCTTGCTGGGCGCGAGCGTCGGCACGAGAGTCCTCTCGGTTGCGCCTCCCGTCGGCGAGTTCGAGGACGAGCCAGCGATTGTCATCGTGATCGACGTGCTTTCCGACCACGCGGTGGGCGAGCGGCTGCCGGTGGACGAGACGCTGCCCAAGGTCAGTGTGTTGCCAACGGGCGAACCGGAGGTCGTGATCGACCCTGAGCAGGTCTACTCGCCCGATCTTGAGATCGCCACCCTCGTCCAGGGCGACGGCCCCCAGGTCGTCCCTGGCTCGTTCATCGTTGCCCAGATCAAGGTCGTCTACGGGACTGACGGCGAAAAGGACACGAAGTCCTGGAAGGCAGGCGACGTACGCCAGACGTCATGGCTCCCGGAGCAAGCCCCCTTCGAGGGCCAAGTGGGCGTCGGAAAGCTCTTGAGGGCCCTCGACGAGGGACTGATCGATCAGACTGCCGGCTCGCAAGTGTTGCTCGTCGCGCCGGAGGAGTGGGCGTACCCAGGCGAAGGGCCGCTCGTCATCGTGATCGACATCCTTGACGTGTGGAACCAGGAACCCTAATGGGGGTCGCGGTCCGAGTCATCCCGTGTCTCGACGTAGACGCCGGGCGCGTGGTCAAAGGCGTGAATTTCGCCGACCTGCGCGATGCAGGAGACCCCGTCGAACTCGCCGCCCGCTACGGGCGCGAGGGCGCCGATGAGCTGACGTTTCTCGACGTGACCGCCTCGTCAGGGGGTCGCGAGACGATGTACGACGTGGTGAAAAGAACTGCGGAGCAAGTTTTCGTGCCCCTCACCGTCGGCGGTGGTGTCAGGACCACTGACGACGTTGATAATCTGTTGCGTGCGGGCGCGGACAAGGTAGGCATTAACACAGCGGCTATCGCGCGGCCGGAGTTGATCTCCGAGATCGCGCGCAGGTTTGGTAACCAAGTTTTGGTTCTCTCCGTCGACGCGCGTCGATGTCAAGGCGACACCGTGACGGCCTCAGGGTATGAGGTCACTACACATGGTGGACGCCGAGGCACTGGCATCGATGCGATCGAGTGGGCACGACGAGGCGCCGAGTTGGGCGCGGGAGAAATCCTGCTCAACTCGATGGACGCCGACGGGACCACAGGCGGATTCGACATTGCGATGATGAAGGAAGTGCGTGACGTGGTTTCGGTACCACTGATTGCCTCAGGCGGCGCAGGCCGCGAGGAAGACTTTGTCGCGGCCGCACATGCGGGCGCCGACGCCGTGCTCGCCGCGAGCGTGTTCCACTTTGGGACGCTGTCGATTGGCGACGTGAAACAAGCGATGCGCTCCGCCGGCATCGCGGTCAGGTGAGGGCAGCCGGGCGGGCCGAGTACGAACTGAGCGGGTCTTACGGTCGTAAGACCCTGCAACTTCTCGGCCACGCCCTGCGAACCTCTCCCGGGCGCTTCGGCGTGTCCATCGGCGCCGCTGGCATCTTTGGCGTGCTCACGGTCGTCTTCGGGTCGATGCTGGGTCTCATCGTTGACCAGGTGGTGATCCCCGCCATCGACGGCACCCCCATTCAGGGTTGGTGGGGCGAGCGCACCCAGGATGCGGGAACAGCGGTGCTCATCGCTGGCGCCGTATTCGTCGGCATCGGCTTGCTCAATGCGGGGCTCATCGTGATCAGGCGCGGAGTGCAAGGAGGGGCGGTGGCCACCGTCGGTGCGAGGCACCGCACGGTCGTGGCCGATGCGATCGCGTCGCTACCACTTGGCTGGCATCGCGCGAACCCTGCCGGCAGGATGCTGTCCGCGATGTCCTCCGACTCGGAGACCGCGACAAATCCCCTGCACCCGCTGGCGTTCACTGTCGGTTCTTTCACCATGATGATCGCCGCCGGATACCGGCTCATCATCATGGACAAGTGGGTGGCGGTCACCGCCATGATGGTGATCCCCGCAATCTTGATCGTCAACTACTTCTACGAGAAGGTGATTAGCCCTCTGTGGGACGCAGGCCAGAGCCTGCGCGCTGAAGTCTCGAGCATCGCTCACGAGTCGTTTGAGGGCGGAACGGTGGTGAAGGCTCTCGGCGCAGAGGCTCGCGAGTCGGCCCGTTTCTCCACCAAGGTGGACGGCTTGCGCGACGCCGACACGCGCGTGGGCGCCGTCTCGAGTTGGTTCGAGCCGCTCATGGACGCGATGGTCCCTCTCAGCTCGCTCGCCATCATGGTGGTCGGAGCGCATCGGGCGGCCGCAGGCGCCGTCTCGGTAGGCGATGTCGTGACGGCCATCTACCTCTTGGCATTGATGGCTGTGCCGATCCGCGGAGTGGGCTGGGTGTTGGGCCAGATGCCCTCTGCCCTCGTCTCCTTTCAGCGCATCGCGCGCATTTCGGCGGCTGCTACCGAGGTCGACGAGCCCGGTCACGTGACGGTGTCGCGCGAAGGTGCAGGGCATATCGCCTTCAAGTCAGCCCATGTTGCCGCTGACGACGGTGATGGTGAACCCGTGATCATCGTCCGTGATGTCTCTCTTGAATTGCATCCAGGGACGGTCACGGCGCTCGTCGGCTCGACGGGCGCTGGCAAGACGACGGTGGCGCTTGCGGCCGCACGGCTGTCTCGCGCCGTCGAGGGCGAAGTGCTCATCGACCACACTGACATCCAGGTGGTTCAGGCACTTGGCAGCCACGTCGCTCTCGTACCCCAGACGGCTTTCGTCTTTGCGGGAACGGTGCGCGAGAACATCACGCTTGGTGAGGACTATTCCGACGAGCAAGTGTGGACCGCGCTACGACGGGCCGCTATCGACGATCTTGTCAGGGGCCTCAACCACCGCGGCAAGGGACTCGACGCGACCCTCGAGGAGCGCGGCATGAACCTGTCAGGTGGTCAGCGTCAACGCATCGCGATCGCGAGGGCCCTCGTGCGCGAGCCTCGAGTGATGGTGCTTGACGACGCCACCTCCGCTGTTGATCCAGGAGTAGAGCAGCAGATTCTGGCCGCGCTGCGCGCCGACGGACAGGGCCCCACAGTGCTCTTGATCGCGTACCGGCTCGCATCAATCATGCTGGCAGATCGTGTGATCCACGTGGACGACGGGACGGTTGTTGACGCGGGCTCTCACCACGAATTGCTCTCGCGCGATTCCGGCTACCGAGACCTGGTGACTGCATACGAGGTCGATTCGAAGCGACGGCAAGACGAGGCAGGTGATGGCGCGTGAGCACGACGATTCCTGACGCTGCTGGTCGCAGCGATGACGAGTCGCGCATGGGCGTTCGCCAGACGTTCTCGCGAGGCTTCGCCATCTCTCCCGAGATCCGCAAGGGCCTGGGTGTCACGCTGCTGCTCGCCCTCGTCGCGGCATCGGCCCGCGCGACGATTCCCTACCTCACTCAACGCGTCACCGATGAAGGCCTGCTTGCCGAGGCAGGGGTCAACGTGAACCTCGTGCACTGGCTGGTGGCAGGCGGCGCTGTCGTCGTCCTCATCTCGATGCTTGTGGAGTGGCGCGTCCGACGGCGCATGATGATTGCCGCAGAGGCGGGCCTTGCAACGTTGCGCAAGCGCGCGTTCCACAACGTTCACAGGCTCTCGGTGCTGACCCAGAACTCTGAGCAGCGCGGGCGCTACGTGTCGAGAGTGACAGGCGACGTTGACACGATGCGAGACCTGATGCAGTGGACGGGAGCAGGCATGATCGTCTCCGCGCTCGAGTCCACCGTCGTCTTCGTCGTCATGTTGCTCTACTCATGGCAACTCGCCCTGGTGGTCCTTGTCTGCTACGTCCCATTGCTGGTCGTGACGATGCGGATCCAGCCGGTCATTCGGCGCGCGTTCTCTGACATCAGGGCGCGCATGGCCGATTTGCTTGGTCGCACGTCTGAGCAGTTGGTGGGCGTCGCGACCATTCGGTCCTATGGCGTTCAAGAACGGATGCGTACTCACTTGCGCACCGAGATCGACGGCATTGCGCGACGGGAGCGTCGTGCCTCGTGGATCTCGTCGGCGAGCTTCTCCATGACGGCCTTCGGCCAGTCGTTCGCGACAGGCGCGGCGCTCGTGGTGGGCACTGCGCTCGGCGTCAGGGGCGATCTATCGGTGGGGACGGTCGCTGCCTTCGCGCTGCTCGTCTACATGTTCTCTGGTCCGTTGATGTGGATCATCGAGATGTTGGCCGAGATGCAAAGGGCGATGGTCGGCTGGCAGCGTGTCATCGAACTGGTGGACGCGCCGACGACGGTCCATGAGCCCGAGTCTCCCGTGGACATTCCGCCAGGGGAGGTCGATCTGAGTGTCGACTCCGTGCGCCTGACCTACGACGATGACGAGGAAGTGCTCAAGGGCATCTCGTTGACAGTTCCTGCAGGCAAGCGGCTCGCGGTCGTGGGCCAGACCGGCTCGGGAAAGACCTCTCTTGCTCGACTGATGGCACGGTTCTTCGATCCGACCTCTGGCCATATCAGGCTCGGTGGCGTCGACGTACGTGACGTCAGCTTCGCTCACTTGCGGTCGCGCCTGGCGGTTGTTCCTCAAGAAGGGTTCCTCTTTGAGGGCACGGTGCTCGACAATCTGCTCTACGCAAGGCCTGACACCGACGTGGAGACGCTTCGCGGCTCGGCTGAGGCGGCGTTTGCTGACCTTGGTCTCGAGTTGTGGCTCGCCTCAACGGCGCACGGGCTCGATACGCAAGTGGGCGCACGTGGGGAGCTCTTGAGTGCGGGAGAGCGTCAACTGGTGAGCATTGCCAGGGCGTACCTTCGGGACCCCGACGTACTCATCCTCGACGAGGCAACCTCCGCCGTCGACCCAGCCACAGAGCTTCGTATCTCGCGCGCGCTCGAGCGGCTCATGACGGGCCGTACCAGCGTCGTGATTGCCCATCGCTTGTCGACGGCCGAGCGAGCCGACATCGTCGCGGTCATGGACAGGGGCGAACTCGTCGAATACGGATCCCACGACGACCTCGTCGTCGCAGGCGGGCCCTACGCGAGCCTGCACCGTGCCTGGGTGGCCCAGACGCGCGACTGACCCGCGCGTCGTGCGTGGCGTGGAAGGATAGGCGACATGCCTTTGGACCTGGGGATTGCCGAACGACTCAAGCGCAACGAGGCTGGCCTCGTGTGCGCCGTCGTACAGGACGCGACTACCGGTCGGGTGCTGATGGTGGCGTGGATGAACGACGACGCACTGGAAGAGACCTTGCGGACGAGGCGAGGTGTGTACTTCAGCCGCAGTCGCAACGAAATCTGGCGCAAAGGCGAGACATCCGGGAACGTCCAACACGTCATCAGTGCGGAACTTGACTGCGATGGCGATGCCATCCTGCTGAGGGTCGCCCAGGTAGGGGGAGCGTGTCACACAGGCAAGGACTCGTGTTTTGACGAGGGTGGGTCCCTCTCGCTCGGAGCGGTGGCTGCCTCGTGACGACGCCCATGGCATCCGCCCTGACGCTCGATTGGGGCGACACATGGCCGACGAACGCTGAGTTTGTGGAACTCGGCCGAACGCACCGGGTCGTACCCGTCGCCCGCAAACTCCTTGGCGACGGCTGGACGCCTGTGGCGGTGTACGCGGCACTGGCCCAGTCGCGGCCGGGCACCTTCATTCTCGAGTCGGCTCAGCCAGACGGCACGCGTTCGCGTTACTCGTTCGTTGGCGTGCGCTCACAAGCGGCTTTGACCGTCGTTGGCGACACGGCGCGCTGGGCAGGGGAAGTGCCTGACGGGCTCGAGGATGGAGCGCCCTTGGAGGCGATCGCTCAAGCGCTCGAGGTGCTCGCCTCCGAACACATCGCCGGCCTTCCGCCACTCACTGGAGGGCTCGTCGGCGCACTGGGTTGGGACTTGGTTCGCCAGTGGGAGCCAACCCTTCCCGCCGACGCGACCCGCGAGCTCGACCTGCCAGATGCGCATCTGCTCCTTGCCACCGACCTCGCCGTACTCGATCACGTCGACGGCTCCGTGTGGCTCGTAGCCAATGCCGTCAACACCGACGCTCAGCCCACCGGCATCGACGCCGCCTATGCGGCGGCTGTGGCGAGGGTAGACACGATGGAACGTGCTCTTGCTGTAGCGCCAAGGCTGCCTGCCATGGCGATCGACGCCGAGACGCCAGAGGGCGCCGTGAGCCCCAGGTCACAGGTCGGCGAGTACGAGAAGATGGTGAAGTACGCCAAGGAAGCGATCCGTGACGGCGAGGTTTTTCAGGTGGTGCCGTCGCAGCGCTTCGACGCCGAGTGTGGGGCGTCGGCGCTGGATGTCTATCGCGTGCTACGCACGCTCAACCCCAGTCCCTACATGTACTACGTGGAGTGCGAGGACGCTGACGGAAGGTCCTTCGCCATCGTCGGCGCGAGCCCCGAATCGCTCGTGACGGTCAAGGATCGCTCGGTACTGACCTACCCGATTGCCGGATCGCGCCCTCGTGGCGCCACCCCAGAGGCGGACAAAGCCCTTGAGGCCGAACTCCTGGCCGATCCCAAGGAGGTTGCCGAGCACGTGATGCTCGTCGACCTCTCGCGCAATGACCTCGTGAAGGTGTGCGTGCCGACGTCGGTTGAGGTCGTCGAGTTCATGGCGGTCAACCGGTACAGCCACATCATGCACATCTGTTCCACGGTGGTGGGGGTGCTTGAGGAGCACGCGAGCGCACTGGACGCCTTTGTCGCCACATTTCCCGCAGGCACGTTGTCAGGGGCGCCAAAGCCGCGCGCGATCGCGCTGATTGACGAACTGGAACCGGTCAGACGAGGCTTCTACGGGGGTGCAGTCGGATACTTCGACTTCGCCGGCAATATGGACCTCGCTATCGCCATCCGCACCGCGGTGATTCAGTCGGGCGTGGCGCACGTGCAGGCGGGCGCTGGCGTCGTTGCGGATTCCGTCCCTGCTACCGAGGCACAAGAGACAAGAGACAAGGCGGCAGCGATGTTGCGGGCGGTGGCGCGCGCTAACAGGCTCGTTGCGTCCTGTTCTGGCTAGACTCTTGCGCAAGTCCCCAGAAGGAGTGATCACGATGTCCCACCAGATCGACCCGGAACACCTGCCTGCCGCGGCACCGAATAATCACGGCAGAACACTGGCGGCATGGGCGACCAACGGTCTCATTGTGTTGGGAGCCCTCGTTGCTGCGGTCGGGCTCATGATCCCCATGGTGGCTCTCGCGTGGGTTGGCGCGGGCATAGTTGTCGCCGCACTGGCAGTGGGTGCGGTGCTACGGGCGCTCGGACACGGGCAACCGCTCAAGTAGGTGCTACATGATGTGCAGCGCCGTCTTACCAAAGGAGATATGACATGACGCAAGTTCCTCCGCCCCCGCCGATGGGAACGCCAATGGGTGCGCCCCAGCCGCAGGGCAAGGGAATGGCAATCGCCGCGCTGGTTCTCGGAATCGTGTCGTTGGCGTTGTGCCTCTACTGGTTCATCGCTATCCCCGCTGGCATCGTGGCCATCGTGCTTGGCGTGATGGCCCGCAAGCGCGGAGTCGGCGCCGGCATGGCGCTCGCCGGAATCATCACGGGTGCCATCGGCGCCGTGCTCGGCCTCATCTTGGCGATCCTCGCCTTCGCGGGCGGCGGATTCCTCGATGACTTCTGCGATGACAACCCCGACAACCCGTATTGCGAACAGCAGGCCTAACAGTGGTCGTGACCACCGACGTGTCGCCCGCTCCAGTGGAGCGGGCGACACGAACCTCGCCACCGAAGGGCCAGTTGGCCTGGCCAGCGCTCGTCGCGCTTGTTGCCGCAGGCGGGACGGCATACATCGTGACCCATAATCCCCATGTTTCTGGAGGCACCTTCGTGTGCCCCCTCTTCGCCACGACTGGGCTGTACTGCCCCGGTTGCGGGGGCACGCGCGCCGTGTATGACCTCGCTCATGGGAACGTTGCAGGCGCCCTCGCCATGAATCCGCTGTTCACCCTGGCAGTTCCGCTACTTGGCGTGCTTTGGGTGCGTTGGGTGATGCGTTTGAGAGGCTTCGTGTTGCGCGAATGGCCCTTCCCCACGTGGGCGGGGATCGCCCTTCCGGCCGTCATCCTCGCGTTCCTCGTCTTGCGCAATGTGGGCCCTTTCGCGTCGCTGCTATCCCCTTAGGCCCCCTCCGCTGAGCGCCCCGACGGTCCTGACGGACCGTAGACGGCGGTACCATTGCACCCGGGGAGGTGGCAACGCATGAGCGTTCTCGACGGCATCGTCGCAGGTGTCCGCAGCGATTTGGAAGTGCGCGAACTCGCCACGTCCATGGACGAGTTGAAGGCCCGCGCCGCAAGGCGCCCGAGCGCTGTTGACGCGCTCCAAAAGCTGAAGACGGCAGAGGTCTCGGTGATTGCCGAGGTCAAGCGCTCGAGCCCTTCGAAGGGCGAGATCGCGCAGATCACGGACCCGGCGGCGCTCGCCACCGAGTATGAGGCCGGCGGCGCGAGCGTCATCTCCGTGTTGACGGAACGGCGGCGATTCGGCGGATCCCTTGAGGACCTCGATAACGTGCGTTCCAAGGTCGACGTGCCCATTCTGCGCAAAGACTTCATCGTGACCCCGTACCAGGTGTGGGAGGCGAGAGCTCACGGCGCCGACATGGTGCTCCTGATTGTGGCCGCACTCGAGCAGATCGCACTTGAGAGCCTTGTCGAGCGCGTTCACTCGCTCGGCATGTGCGCGCTCGTTGAGGTGCACGACCAAGAAGAAGTGAAGCGCGCCGTCGACGCTGGTGCTCGCGTCGTCGGTGTGAACGCCCGCAACCTCAAGACCCTCGAAGTCGACAGGGGCACCTTCTCCCGCGTCGCGCCCACGATTCCTGATGGAATCGTCAAGGTGGCCGAGTCGGGGATCAGAGGAAGCCACGACGTGGTGGAGTACGCGCGTATGGGCGCAGATGCCGTGCTGGTGGGCGAGGCGCTCGTCAAGGACAAGGACCCGCGCACTGCCGTGGCAGAGATGGTTGCCGCAGGTGCGCATCCCGCTTTGAGATCGGTGCGTCCGTGACTTCTGCGCTTTCCGGGGCGACCGGACCCTTCTTTGGCGTGTTCGGAGGAAGGTTCGTCCCCGAGGCGCTCGTGGCTGCGCTTGACGAACTCACCGACGCCTACGACAAGGCTAAGCATGATCCCGCCTTTGGTGAAGAACTAGAGCGGCTTGCAAGGGATTACACGGGGCGCCCCTCGATCGTCACCGAGGTGCCGCGTTTCGCCGCCCATTGCGGCGGGGCACGCGTGTTCCTCAAGCGAGAGGACCTGAACCACACCGGCTCGCACAAGATCAACAACGTGCTTGGACAGGCGCTCCTCACCAAGCGCATCGGCAAGACCCGCGTGATCGCCGAGACGGGCGCTGGGCAACACGGCGTCGCTACCGCCACGGCCGCGGCGCTGATGGATCTTGAGTGCACTGTGTACATGGGCGAGGAGGACACCGAGAGGCAGGCCCTCAACGTGGCACGCATGCGGCTGCTTGGCGCCACGGTGGTGCCCGTGACGACTGGCTCGCGCACTCTACGCGACGCCATTAACGAGGCATACCGCGACTGGGTGGCCAACGTCGAAACAACCAACTACATCTTCGGCACAGCCGCTGGCCCGCATCCGTTCCCCGAGATGGTGCGCGATTTCCAACGCGTGATCGGGCGTGAGGCGCGCGAGCAGATGGCGGCGCTCGGCGGCTTGCCGGACGCCGTGCTCGCTTGCGTCGGCGGCGGCTCGAACGCCATCGGCATGTTTGACGCCTTCCTTGACGACGACGGCGTGCGTCTTATTGGCTGCGAGGCAGCGGGCGACGGTGTCGACACTGGCAAGCACGCGTCTTCCATTACTGGGGGAAGGCCAGGCGTCCTGCACGGCGCAATGTCGTACGTGCTGCAGGACGGCGACGGCCAGACGCAACCGTCGCACTCCATTTCTGCAGGACTCGACTACCCAGGCGTTGGCCCCCAGCACGCGTGGCTCGCCGATATGGGGCGGGCGGAGTACTGGCCGGTCACCGACGCGGAGGCGATGGAGGCGTTCCGGTTGTTGTCCCGCACAGAGGGGATACTGCCTGCGATCGAATCGGCCCACGCACTCGCGGGAGCCATCAGGCTGGGTCGCGAACTTGGTGCTGACGCTACATTGCTCGTCAACCTCTCTGGTCGCGGCGACAAGGACGTTGAGACGGCCGCGACCTACTTCAACTTGCTCGATGAGGAGTCTCAGCGGTGAGCGCCCTGACGGAGAAGCTTGACGACATCCGCGCAGAGGGCCGTTCCGCGCTGATCGGCTACCTGCCGGTCGGGTTCCCTACGGTTGAACGGTCGGTGCGCGCCATGGAGACCATGATTGACGCAGGTGTCGACATCGTCGAAGTGGGGCTGCCATATTCAGACCCCGTCATGGACGGCCCGACCATCCAGGTGGCTGCAGAGCGCGCCCTCCAGGGTGGCACGCACATCGCCGACGCCTTCACGGCGGTGCGGGCGGTTACGGCAGCGGGCGCTCCTGCCGTGGTGATGTCGTACTACAACCCGATGCTGCAATACGGCTTGGAGCGCTTTGCTGACGACCTCGTGGCGGCGGGCGGAAGCGGTGCGATCACGCCCGACCTCACTCCTGACGCCGCGGGCATGTGGCTCGGGGCCGCGCGGGAGCGCAATCTCGACACGATCTTCCTGGTGGCGCCGAGTTCCACCAACGAGCGCTTGCACATGACCGTCGCCGAGACCACAGGCTTTGTGTACGCCGCTTCGCTCATGGGCGTCACGGGGGAGCGCGCATCGGTGGGGTCGGGTGCGGAGAGCCTTGTCGCGGCGACGCGCGCCGCAGGTGCCGAGCGTGTGTGCGTCGGGCTCGGCGTGTCCACAGGTGCCCAGGCAGCCGACGTGGCCAGATTCGCCGACGGCGTGATCGTTGGCTCCGCTTTGGTGCGTTGCCTCCTTGACCACGAAGACGAACGCGCAGCCCTTGATGCGCTGCGCGCCAAGACCGTCGAGCTTGCTCGCGGAGTCAGGGGCGAGGCGTGATCCACCTGTCCTTTCCCAGCCCGCCGCCTGAGTGGGCCGTGTATCACCTTGGACCACTCACCGTGCGGGCCTACTCGTTGTGGATTCTGGCGGGAATCTTCTTTGCGCTGTGGCTCACCACCCGACGCTGGGTCGAGCGTGGGGGCAAAGCCGAGGTCGTCGGCGATGTCGGCTTCTGGGCGATTCCCTTCGGCATCATCGGCGGCAGGATCTACCACGTCATCTCCACCCCTGGACCCTATTTTGGCGACGGGGGCGATCCCATCGATGCCTTCAAGATCTGGGAAGGCGGCCTCGGTATTTGGGGCGCAGTCGCGCTGGGCGCGCTTGGTGCCTACATCGGTTGCCGACGCCACGGCGTCACGTTCACCGCGTTCATGGACGCCGCTGCGCCCGGTATCCTCGTGGCACAAGCAATCGGCCGAATGGGCAACTACTTCAACCAAGAGTTGTTCGGCAGGCCGACAGACCTGCCGTGGGCCGTGCGGATTGATCCCGCATTCCGCCCCGATGGTTTTGAGCAGTTCGCCACCTTCCACCCGACGTTCCTCTACGAGATGTTGTGGAATCTCGCCGGCGCGGCGTTGATCATCTACCTTGATCGACGGCTGAACTTGCGGGGTGGCAGGGTGTTCTGGCTCTACGTCATGGTGTACGTGTCCGGCCGCTTGTGGATCGAGTTGGTGCGGATCGACACTGCCGTTCAGGTGGGGGGTCTGCGCGTCAACGTCTGGGTGTCCATCGGTGTACTACTGCTGGCCATCGCGATGTTCGTGATGTGGGGACGGCGACAATCAGGGACTCCGCAATTGCCGCGAGAGCGCCTGGCTGCCGCTCGTGAAGACACTCAGGAGACGGACTAACGGTTCTGGTGGCCTCCGGTGAACGCGGTAGGGTGACTACCCGTGCAAACACCGGGTCGATGGCGCCCCGAGACGACGAAGTTCACGGCCACAGGCCGGGACGGCAAAGGACGGTGTGATGGCCACGCTTGGTGGTGACGAGCCCACGTCGGGACTGTACGACCCGGCTTACGAGCACGACGCGTGCGGAGTGGCCTTTGTGGCGACGCTGCGAGGTCACGCGGGGCGCGACATTATCGATCTCGGTCTGACCGCTCTGAAGAATCTCGAACACCGCGGCGCCGTTGGCGCAGAGACGGAAACGGGAGACGGCGCAGGCATCCTCACGCAGATCCCACATGCATTCTTCGTGGAAAACACGGACTTTGAGGTGCCAGACAACGGCTTCTATGGCGTCGGCCTCGCCTTTCTGACCCCCGGCAAGGAGTCGGAAGAGATTGCAGCGTTCGAGGCGGCGGCGCGCCACGAGCACGCGACCGTGCTGGGCTGGCGCGACGTGCCCGTGGCGCTTGACTCGCTGGGACCGTCGGCCCGAGCAGCAGCACCCACCTTCCGGCAGGTCTTTGTTGCGGCCGAGCAGCTGTCAGGGGTCGATCTTGACCGCAAGTTGTACCGGGTACGCAAGCGCGCGGAGAACGCAGGAGGGCCTTTCTTCGCCTCGCTGTCGGCACGCACGCTGACCTACAAGGGCATGCTCACTACCTATCAGCTGGAACAGGTGTTCCCTGACCTGCTCGACCCGCTGTATGCCTCCGAACTTGCCCTCGTTCACTCTCGGTTCTCCACCAACACCTTCCCGTCATGGCCGCTTGCGCAGCCTTTGCGCCTGATCGCGCACAACGGCGAGATCAACACGGTGAGGGGAAACCGCAACTGGATCGCCGCCCGCGAGGGCCGTTTGAAGTCCGACCTCTTGGGTGAGCTGAAGGACTTGATGCCGGTGTGCACGCCGTCGGCGTCCGACACAGCCTCTTTCGACGAGGTTCTGGAACTTCTCCATCTGGCTGGCCGCCCACTTCCTCACGCGGTGCTGATGATGATGCCGGAGGCGTGGCAGAACAACACAGAGATGGACCCCGCTCGCCGCGCCTTCTACGAGTATCACTCGGCACTGATTGAGCCGTGGGACGGCCCAGCAGCCCTCCACTTCACGGACGGCACCCTGATTGGCGCCACTCTCGACCGCAACGGACTGCGTCCAGGGCGTTTCTGGGTGACCGACGATGGCTTGGTGGTGTGTGGCTCAGAGGCGGGCCTGCTCGATATCGACCCCGCCCGGATCGTTCGCAAGGGACGCCTGCAGCCTGGTCGCATGCTGCTGGTCGACACCAAGGCTGGTCGCATCGTCGAGGACGACGAGGTCAAGTCTGCTCTCGCAGCGGAACACCCGTACGCCGAGTGGATCGCCAAGCACTCGGTCAGGCTCGCCGAGCTGCCGGAGCGGGAACACGTGACGCACTCCCGCGCATCTGTTGTACGACGCCAGCGCACCTTCGGTTACACCGAGGAAGAGCTGAGAATCCTTCTTGAACCGATGGCGCGAACGGCGGCAGAGCCGATCGGTGCCATGGGATCAGACACCCCTATCGCGGTCCTGTCGAACCGCCCCAAGTTGCTGTTCGACTACTTCACGCAAATCTTTGCGCAAGTGACGAACCCGCCGCTCGACGCCATCAGGGAAGAGATCGTCACTGCCATCGGTGGCGCGATTGGGCCAGAGCCAAACCTCCTCGAGGGAACCCCTGAACACGCTCGCAAGGTCATTCTCGACTTCCCTGTCATCGACAACGACGAGTTGGCCAAGATCATCCACATCGACGCCGACCCGTCGCTGCGCGGAGTGTTCTCGTCACGCCGCATTAAGGGCCTGTACAACGTCCACGCAGGTGGCGCAGGGCTCGAGTCGCGACTCGAGGAGATCTTCGCGGAAGTGGACAAGGCGCTCGAAGACGGCGTGTCGTTCCTCATCCTGTCCGACAGGGATTCCGATGCGGACCACGCGCCCATTCCTTCTCTCCTGCTGACGTCGGCCGTCCACCACCATTTGGTGCGTCACCACAACCGCACGCAGCTCTCCCTTGTGGTCGAGGCGGGCGACGTCCGCGAGGTGCACCACGTCGCGCTCCTGGTCGGCTACGGCGTCGGCGCTGTGAACCCTTACCTTGCGATGGAAACGGTCGAGGACCTGGTCAGCAGGGGCTACATCACGGGGATCACCGCGGAGCAGGCCGTCCACAACCTCATTAAGGCGCTCGGCAAGGGCGTGCTCAAGATCATGTCCAAGATGGGCATCTCGACGATCGCTTCGTATCGTGGCGCGCAGGTGTTCGAGGCCATCGGCCTGTCGCGCGAACTGGTGAACTTGCACTTCGCCGGCACGCCCAGCCAGATTGACGGCGTGGGACTCGACGTCATCGCGGGTGAGGTCGCCGAGCGTCACGCCGACGCCTATCCTGCTTCTGGTCAGCGCCCGGCGCACCGACGCCTGAACTCCGGAGGCGAGTACCAGTGGCGTCGCGACGGCGAAGAGCACTTGTTCGACCCGGAGACCGTCTTCAAACTCCAGCACTCCACCCGCACCCGCCAGTACGCGGTGTTCAACGAGTACGCGGAACGCGTGAACAACCAATCGAAGCGGCTCATGACGCTCCGCGGGCTGCTTGACTTCACTTCTGACCGGGAGCCCATCCCGATCGAAGAAGTGGAACACATCCGCGACATCGTCAAGCGATTCACCACCGGAGCAATGTCGTACGGTTCCATCTCGAGAGAAGCGCACGAGACACTCGCGGTCGCGATGAACAAGCTCGGCGGCAAGTCGAACACTGGAGAGGGCGGCGAATCGCCTGAGCGTCTCTACGACCCTGAGCGCCGCAGCGCGATCAAGCAGGTGGCCTCCGGTCGCTTTGGCGTGACCAGCGAGTACCTCGTGAACGCTGACGACCTGCAAATCAAGCTCGCTCAAGGCGCCAAGCCAGGTGAGGGCGGTCAGTTGCCGGGTGCGAAGGTGTATCCGTGGGTGGCAGAGACGCGCCACTCCACCCCTGGCGTCGGCCTGATCTCGCCGCCACCGCACCACGACATCTACTCGATCGAGGATCTCAAGCAACTCATCCACGACCTTAAGAACTCCAACCCGAAGGCGCGTGTTCACACCAAACTCGTCTCCGAAGTGGGCGTGGGCACGATTGCCGCTGGCGTGGCCAAGTGCAAGTCAGACGTCGTGCTCATTTCCGGCTCGGATGGCGGCACCGGCGCGAGCCCGCTGAACTCCCTCAAGCACGCCGGAGCTCCGTGGGAGATCGGCCTCGCCGACACCCAACAGACTCTGGTGCGCAACGACTTGCGCGATCGCATCGTCGTGCAGGTCGACGGGCAACTGAAGACAGGGCGCGATGTGGTGATGGCCGCTTTGCTGGGCGCCGAGGAGTTCGGCTTCGCGACCGCTCCGCTCGTGGTGTCTGGCTGCATCATGATGAGGGTGTGTCACAAAGACACGTGCCCCGTCGGCGTTGCCACCCAAAACCCGGAACTGCGGGAGCGGTACACGGGAAAGCCGCAGTTCGTCGAGACATTCTTCGAGTTCATCGCGCAGCAAGTGCGCGAGCTTCTCGCCCGTTTGGGGTTCAGGTCGATCGAAGAGGCCGTCGGCCACGTTGAGCTGCTTGACACGCGCGCGGCCGTCGAACACTGGAAGGCGAAGGGCCTCGACCTCTCGCCTCTACTCGCAGTGCCACCGAAGGGCGCTGCCTTGCACCAGTCGGTCGCCCAGGATCACGCGCTTGACAAGGCACTCGACCTGACCTTCATCAAGGAGGCGAAGGCGGCGCTCGACAATGGCACGCCTGTCCACTTGGTACACGACGTGCGCAACACCAACCGCACGGTGGGCACGATGCTCGGATACGAAGTCACGTCGCGCTACAAGGGCGACGGCCTTCCCGACGACACGATCAACGTGCAGCTCACTGGCTCTGCCGGTCAGTCCTTCGGGGCATTTGTTCCACGAGGCATCACGTTGAGGCTGTTCGGCGACGCGAATGACTACGTCGCGAAGGGCCTCTCTGGCGGTCGCGTCATCGTCAGGCCCGACAAGTCGGCCGCATTGAACGATGCGTTGGACGTCATCGCAGGTAACGTCATCGGCTACGGAGCGACGAGCGGACAGATCCTGTTGCGCGGGCAGGTGGGCGAACGCTTCCTGGTCCGCAACTCGGGTGCCTCCGCCGTCGTCGAAGGGGTCGGCGACCACGGTCTCGAGTACATGACCGGCGGCACCGCCGTGATTCTCGGACGCACCGGGCGCAACTTCGGCGCAGGAATGTCGGGAGGAACGGCCTACGTGCTCGATTTGCGGTCGGAGCGGGTGAACAAGGAAGCCCTTGCTTCTGGCGAACTGACGCTCAGCCCGCTCGATGCAGAAGACGTCACCATTGTGCGCTCGCTCATCGAGACCCACGTGGCCGAGACGGACTCGCCACGCGGGCGTGAACTGCTCGCGACGTGGGACGCTTCGGTGGAGCGCTTCACCCGCGTTCTGCCTGCTCAGTATGCGCGAGTGCGTGATGCACTTGCCGAACTGGACGCCAAGGGCGAAGACTTGCAGGCGCCAGGCGCATGGGACACATTCTTGGAGGTGACCGGTGGCTGATCCGCGTGGATTCTTGAAGCACCGCGAGAGGGAGCTCCCCAAGAGCCGCCCCGTTCCGGTGAGGTTGCTTGACTGGAAGTACGTCAAGGACGAACTCGACAAAGACCCGGAGGCGCTCAACCGGCAAGCCGGTCGATGCATGGATTGCGGAATCCCGTTTTGCCACCAGGGTTGCCCACTCGGGAACCTCATTCCTGAATGGAACGACCTCGTGTGGCGCGGTCAGTGGGACGACGCACTTGATCGCCTTCACGCGACGAACAATTTCCCGGAGTTCACTGGCAGGATTTGCCCTGCTCCGTGTGAGACCAGTTGCGTCCTTGGTATCAACCAGCCTGCGGTGACGATCAAGAACATCGAGGTCTCGATCATTGACGAGGCTTTTGAACGCGGCACAGTGAAGCCTCTCGAAGCGACTCGCCAGACCGGCAGGACGGTCGCTGTCGTGGGTTCGGGCCCCGCTGGGCTCGCGGCTGCTCAGCAACTCACTCGTGCGGGCCACACGGTCGCCGTGTTTGAGAAGGACGACCGCATCGGCGGTCTGATGCGTTACGGCGTGCCTGACTTCAAAATGGAGAAGATCCACATCGACAGGCGCGTCGCGCAGATGGAAGCAGAGGGCACCAGGTTCCGCACGTCGACGGAGATCGGCAAGGACATCAAGTGGGACGATCTACGCGCCCGCTATGACGCGGTGCTCATCTGCACTGGGTCCACCGTCCCGCGCGATCTGCCGATTCCTGGGAGACGATATAGGGGCATCCACTTCGCGATGCCGTACCTCACCCAGAGCAACAAGGTGGCAGCAGGCGACACCGTCGAGCGTCAGATCACCGCAAAGGACAAGCACGTGATCATCATCGGCGGTGGCGACACCGGCTCGGACTGCCTCGGCACCGCGCTGCGTCAAGGCGCCAAGTCGGTCACGACGCTTGCCATCGGCGTGCAGCCGTCTGAACAGCGCGACCCCAAGTCGCAGCCGTGGCCAACGCACCCCATGCTGTTTGACGTGTCGAGTTCTCACGAAGAGGGAGGGGAGCGCAAGTTCCTCGCCTCAAGTGTGGAGTTTCTCGCCGACGAAGACGAACACGTCACCTCGTTGCGACTGGCACGCACCCAGATCATGCCGGACGGCACTCGCGGCCCGGCGCCTGGCACGGAGGAAGAGATCCCTGCGGATCTCGTACTTCTGTCGATGGGCTTCACAGGACCGCAGCGGGACACGCTCGGTCAGTTGGAGCACATTGGCTTCACTCCGCGCGGCACCGTCGCGCGCAACGACCAGTTCGCTACTGCCGTCGACGGTGTCTTCGTCGCAGGCGACGCAGGCCGCGGCCAGTCGCTCGTGGTGTGGGCGATTGCTGAAGGCAGAGCAGCAGCGGCTGCCATCGATACATACCTCACCGGCAGCACCGAGCTGCCGGCACCCGTGACCGCGAGAACTCTCGCGCTGCGGGCCTGAAAACCCTAGGTTGGAGAACATGCGAAACGCCAAGATTGTCTGCACCATCGGCCCAGCGACCTCGTCGCTGGAGAACATGCGCAAGCTGGTGGATGCGGGAATGGACGTCGCCCGCATCAACCGTTCACACGGTAGTGAAGAAGAGCACCAGGCCGTTTACAACAACGTCCGCCAGGCCGCAGAAGAGGCTGGCCGGAACGTCGCGGTGTTGGTCGACCTGCAGGGGCCGAAGATCCGCCTCGAGAAGTTCGCCGACGGACCTCACGAACTCGCCGTTGGTGACGTGTTCACCATCACGACTCGTGACGTCGTGGGAACCAAGGATATCTGCGGGACCACTTTCAAGGGCCTGCCAGCCGACTGCAACGTGGGCGACGCCCTGCTGATCGACGATGGCAAGGTACGCCTTGAGGTCATCGAAGTGAGCGACACCGACGTCGTGACCAAGGTGGTCGTGCCTGGTGCCGTATCGAACAACAAGGGAATCAACCTTCCTGGTGTGGCAGTGTCAGTGCCGGCGCTCTCGGAGAAGGACGAGTCAGACCTTCGCTGGGGCCTTCACTTGGGCGCAGACTTCATCGCGTTGTCGTTCGTACGCTCCGCCAAGGACTACGAGGACGTCGCGCGCATCATGGCGGAAGAGGGGATCACCCTCCCCGTCATCGCCAAGGTGGAGAAGCCGCAGGCCGTCGCGAACCTCGAAGAGATCGTTGACGCTTTCGATGGCGTAATGGTGGCGCGCGGAGACCTTGGTGTTGAGCTGCCGCTCGAAGAGGTGCCGCTCGTGCAGAAGCTCGCGATCGAGATGTGCCGTTCGCAGGCCAAGCCCGTCATTGTCGCCACTCAGGTGCTCGAGTCCATGACGCACTCACCAGTGCCCACGCGTGCGGAGACCTCAGACTGCGCCAACGCCATCCTCGATGGTGCCGACGCTGTGATGCTTTCCGGCGAGACCTCAGTGGGTGACTTCCCGATCGTCACGGTCGAGACGATGGCCCGCATCATCCAGAACACGGAGCAGAAGGGTCGCCACCGCATTGCGCCGTACACGGCGACCCCGAAGACCCGTGGTGGCGCGATCACTCATGCAGCGTCGGAGATTGCCGAGAAGCTCGATGTGAAGTACATCGTGACGTTCACGCAGTCAGGAGACTCCGCGCAGCGCATGTCTCGCCTGCGTCCCGAGACGCCCATGATTGCGCTCACGCCAAACCCGAAGACGCAAAAGCGCCTCGCACTCTCGTGGGGCGTCAGGGCGGAACTGGTGGCGAAGGCCGACAACACGGATGAGATGGTCGTCAACGTCGATTCGCTGCTGAAGGAAACCGGCCGCGCGGTGGATGGCGACTACATCGTCGTCGTCTCAGGAACGCCCGTCGGCATCCCTGGCACCACCAACTCCATCTTCGTGCACAAGGTTGGCCAGGTGCGCAGCTAGCGCTCCCAGACGTTGAGGGCCCGTCGATTCACATCGGCGGGCCCTCTTCTCTTGGTGCGGGCGAGCGCGAGGCGTCCTAGAGTGGAGATGACGGGGCGAGACAAGCCAACCAATCGGCGCAACGAGGCGCCGGCGGGACCAGGGGAGTGGTAGCCATGACGCGCAATGCAGTCCAACTGATCACCTACGCCGACCGCCTTGCCGGTGATCTGCAGGGCCTCGGGAAGATCTTGGCGAGCGAACCGTGGGCTAGCGCGTTCGGCGGCGTGCACGTGTTGCCGTTCTTCACGCCCTTTGACGGCGCCGACGCTGGATTCGACCCTGTCGACCACGCCCAGGTCGATCCGCGGTTGGGTACCTGGGAGGATCTCGCGGCGCTTGGCAAGGATCGCGACGTGATGGTCGACCTGATCGTCAATCACGTGTCGAGCAACTCAGCAGCGTTTGCCGACTGGTGCGAGCGTGGCGGGGACTCGCCACACGATGGCATGTTCCTGACGATGTCAACGGTCTTCCCAAACGGAGCGAGGGAGGCGGAACTCACCAGAATCTACCGACCCCGGCCAGGGTTGCCCTTCACGCCCTATCGCGTCGGCGGGGAGCTCCGACTCGTGTGGACCACCTTCACGCCCCAGCAGATCGACATTGATATCGCTCACCCGGTGACGGAGCGCTACCTCGATACCATCCTTGACGCGGTCGCCGCCTCTGGAGCGAGCATCGTGCGCCTCGACGCGGTGGGTTACGCGGTCAAGACTCGCGGCACCTCGTCGTTTATGACGGAAGAGACGTTCGCCTTCATCGCCGACTTCACCGCGAAGGCGCGCGCCAAGGGACTTGAGGTGCTGGTGGAGGTGCATTCGTACTACCGCAGGCAAATCGAGATTGGCCGTGCCGTCGACAGGGTGTACGACTTTGCGTTGCCACCGCTGGTCCTTCACTCGCTGTACACCGGCAATGCGAAAGCCCTTCACGAGTGGCTTGAGGTGCGTCCCGACAACGCGGTGACCGTGCTGGATACCCACGACGGGATCGGGGTGATCGACGTGGGTGCTGACCAATCACAGCCAGACAGCCCCGGCTTGCTCCCGCCAGAGGCCATTGACGCCCTCGTGAGCACCATGCATGCGATGTCGGGCGGATCGAGCGCAGCGGCGACCGGCGCTGCTGCCTCGAATCTAGATCTTTACCAGGTGAACTGCACGTTCTATGACGCCCTGGGCGCCGATGACCATGCTTACCTCGCGGCGCGAGCGATTCAGTTCTTTGTCCCGGGAATCCCTCAGGTGTATTACGTGGGCGCGCTCGCTGGGCGGAACGACGTGGAACTGCTCGAACGCACGGGGATCGGCCGCGACATCAACCGTCACTACTACGCATGGGACGAGATCGCCGTCGACCTCCAGCGCCCCGTGGTGGCTGCCCTCATGGCGCTGTGCAAGTTCCGGAGCACCTTTCCCGTGTTCGATGGCGATCACGTCTTTGGCTTGTCAGATGACGCCAAGACGCTCACTTTGCATTGGAAAGACTGGCGAGACTGGGCAGAACTCACCGTCAACGTCGCCGACGCGTCGGTCAGTCTTGCATGGTCTCACCACGGGATCGAGGGGCGCACTGACGACCTCCTCACCGACCCGCCGATCTTGTCGTAGTCGAGCACCGTCGCCTTCGGAGATCAGTGCGACTCGCGCAGCGTTTCCCAGTCTCTGTCGCCGAGGTCAGGGACCACGCGATCGTAGGGTTCGGCGAACAGCGGCGACGAGATCAGGAAGTCGGCCGTTGCGATATTCGACGCCATCGGGATGTTCCACACGGCGCCGATGCGTAGCAAAGCCTTGACGTCGGGATCGTGAGGCTGTGCCTCGAGCGGGTCCCAGAAGAAGATGAGCGTGTCGATGGTGCCTTCCGCGATCTTCGCGCCAATCTGCTGGTCACCGCCGACCGGCCCTGAGAGGAAACGGTTGACGCGAAGCCCCAACTCGAACGTCAGCATTGTTCCCGTGGTGCCTGTCGCGTACAGATGGTGCTTGGCCAGCGTCTCCTTGTTGAACCCTGCCCACTCCAAGAGCGCAACCTTTTTGTTGTCGTGCGCGACGAGGGCAATGTGTCGCTTCGCTTCGTTGGTGCGCTTCGCGTTCTTATCAGCCATGCGGCCAGTATGGCGTGAGAATGGATGACTGCTTGGACTCCGGCGGGTCCTGCTGAGGGGGGATAGCTCATCCCTACGTCGTAGATGAGACGGCAATCGACTTCATCCGACGGGCGGTGTCGCCAGCGTCTGCCGGCTCATAGCGTGGAGCTGTCCCCATGAGGGAGGCACTACGAGGAGGAAACCATGATCGAGGCACAAGGGCTGACCAAGCGGTACGGCCCCACTACTGCAGTGGACCACATGTCCTTTACGGTCGAGCCCGGCCGTGTCACTGGCTTCTTGGGACCAAACGGTGCGGGGAAGTCAACGACGATGCGCATGATCGTGGGTCTCGACCGTCCCACGGACGGCTCGGTGACCGTCAATGGCAGCCGCTACGCGCAACACCGCGCCCCGCTCCAAGAGGTCGGCGTGCTTCTCGACGCCAAGGCGATCCACACGGGCCGTACCGCCCGCAACCACTTGCGGGCCATGGCGGCAACCCACGGCATCTCGATCAAGCGCGTCGACGAGGTCATCGACATGACGGGGCTGGGAACAGTCGCCAACAAGCGTGTCGGCGGCTTCTCGCTCGGCATGGGGCAGCGCCTCGGGATCGCCTCAGCACTGCTCGGCGACCCACAGACGCTCATTCTCGACGAGCCGGTCAACGGCCTCGACCCAGAGGGTGTCTTGTGGGTGCGCAATCTCACCAAGTACCTCGCAAGCCAGGGACGCACCGTGTTCCTGTCCTCCCACCTCATGAGTGAGATGGCACTGACTGCTGATCACCTCATCGTGGTAGGACGCGGCCACGTGCTTGCGGACGCCCCCGTAGCGGACGTTGTTGCGAGTGCTTCTGGTGCCAAGGTGCGCGTCCGTAGCCCGCGTGCCAACGAGCTCGAGGAGCTGCTCCGCAGGACGGGTGCCGGCGTTACCGTCAGCGAGCCAGGGCTGTTGGATATCACTGGTGCCACCGCCATCGAGGTGGGCGACGCCGCTGCGGCGGCAGGCCTGCCACTCCACGAACTCACGCCGGTCAGCAGTTCCCTCGAGGACGCCTACCTGCAACTCACCGCTGACGAGGTCGAGTACCACTCCACTCCCGTTGGCACCTCAACCGACAGCGGCGCGGCGCCGCAGAAGCAAGGAGCATCGCGATGACGACGACAGCCACCCAACCCGTCACCTTCCGACCGACAGTGGCCGTGAAGCCGCAGTCGCTCGGTCGCAGCGTACACGCCGAGTGGATCAAGTTCTGGACCGTTCGATCCACCGCATGGACCCTGGTCGCCACTGTGGCCGTCATGGTGGGAATCAGCATGCTCGCCGCCTGGGGTTCCAGCATCGACGCAGTCGATGCGGGTTCAGGGCCGATGAACACGGCGCAACTGCTCAGTGCTGGCTACCAGATGGCCCAGCTAGCGGTCGCTGTCCTGGGCGTATTGACCATCTCCGGTGAGTACTCGACAGGGATGATCCGGTCGACGCTCGCGGCTGTTCCGCAGCGCGTGCCTGTCCTCGCAGCCAAGGCGCTGGTGCTCAGCACCGTCGTCGCAGGCATTTCGCTTGTCTCCATGGCGCTGTCCTACGTCGCGACGATGCCGTGGCACGACCAGCTCGACGCGCGTTTCGACCTCACTGACCCAGAGACGCTCCGCATGACGGTAGGCCTACCGCTGTACCTGATGGCTATCGCGGGATTCGCCTTCGTCATCGGTGCTCTAGTGCGCCACAGTGCTGCGGCGCTCACTGCTGTGATTGCACTGCTGTTGGTCATCGAGAACGTCCTCATGATGATTCCCGTGCGGGCCATCGAGCTGATCAGCCCCTTCCTTCCCTCAAGCGCCGGTCGCAGGATCCTTTTCGACTCGGAGACCCTCGAAGCGACCAATGCCATGACTGAAGGCGCACATCTCTCACCGTGGGCAGGCTATGCGGTGCTCGTGACCTGGGTGCTCGTGCTCGGTGCCCTTGCGGCGATCACGCTGCGCCGCCGGGACGCCTAACGGCGCGCGTGCAACGCACATGGGAGAGTGACACTGTGACTGAGACCGGGCCCTTCACCGAGCTAAACTCTCGGCGCTTGGGCCCGGTCCGTCGCTTCTTCGTGACCCGGCCGCGAGCGATGGACGCTGTGGTGGTCGGCGTCGTGTTGCTTCTCGCGGGAACGACGGACGCGGGCGCTGGGTCCTCGCGGCCCGTCATCGTGGGCCTTGCGTTCGCCGTTGCGGCGGCCCTCGCGCTTGTATGGCGCCGTTCCCGACCACTCCCTGTAGCGAGCGTCGTCGTTGGTCTCGGCATCGCGTCCTTGGCCGTTACGGGATCGCTAGGGGGGCTCGAGATCGCACTGGGTTTCGCCCTCTATGCGGTGGTGACGTCACGGCGCGTCGTGATCGCGTGGCTGGCGGCCTCCCTTGCCTGCGCGGCCCTCGTGGCAGCCGTGTGGGTATGGGAGGACCCGAGCCCCGACGTGATGGTGCGAGGAGACGACGGGACCTATATGGTCACGGACGACCGCGTCGGCACCACTGCTCAGATTCTCATTTTCGCTCTCGCGGCCATGGCGATTGGCAATAGCGTCCGCAGCCGCCGCGAACACCTCGCTGACCTCATGGAGCGGGCGAATGCTCTTGCTCGCGACAGGGATCGGCAGGCACAACTTGCTCGTGCGGCGGAACGCAGCCGCATCGCGCGCGAAATGCACGACGTCGTGGCGCACAGCCTGTCCGTCATGATTACTCTCGCCGACGGCGCCGCCGCGACACTCGAACGAACTCCCGACAGGAGCCGCACGGCCTTGACCGAACTGACCTCTACGGGGCGCGCGGCGCTACGAGACATGCGTCGCGTGCTTGGAGCGCTTTCGGACGACGATGCGCCGCTCGAGCCGACGGGCCAAGGGCAGGATCTCACCAGCCTCATCGAACGGTTTCGCACAGCCGGCTTGACGGTGCGTGCGGAAGGGATTGGCCTCGAGCCACCTGCGGACACCGGCCTGCGTCTCGCGCTGTATCGCGTCGTTCAAGAGTCGCTCACCAACGTGCTCCGGCATGCTCCAGGCACTGCATGGGTTGACGTACAGCTGAACCATCTCGCTGACGGTTGGGAAGTGACGGTCATCGACCAGGGCGGAGTGATGCCCGGCCCTGAATCCGATGGCGCGGGTCTTGGACTCGTGGGCATGCGTGAGCGAGTCGAGCTCTTCGGGGGGACGGTTGAGGCGGGACCGCTGGACAGCGGATGGCGAGTACACGTGAAGATTCCGCATAGGGAGGCACCATCATGACGGTCTCGATTCGCGTGCTCTTGGTTGACGATCAGCCGCTCATGCGGATGGGTTTCGCCATGGTGCTCGATGCTCAAGAGGATCTCGAAGTGGTGGGCGAGGCGAGCGATGGCGCTACGGCGCTGACACAGGTCAAGGCGCTCGAGCCGGACGTCGTGCTGATGGACGTACGTATGCCTGGCATGAACGGGATCGACGCGACGAAGCGTATCGTCGCCGAGTTTCCGCAGGTGAGGGTGCTGGTCCTCACGACCTTCGACCTGGACGAGTACGCCTTCGCAGCATTGCGGGGAGGCGCCAGCGGGTTCCTTCTCAAGGACACGGAACCGGCAACGCTCGTCGCGGCGATTCGCACTGTCGCCGCTGGTGATGCGGTCGTGGCCCCGCGGGTGACCAAGCGGATGCTTGAGATGTTTGCTCCGTTACTGCCCGCACATGGCGGTGCTGACGCGGTGACAGGTGACACGCGCTTGGCAAGCCTCACGCCGCGCGAACTGGAGATGCTGGGTGCGGTTGCGCGCGGGCTCTCCAATGGGGAGATTGCCGAGGAATTCTTCCTCTCTGAGGCCACCGTCAAGACGCACGTCGGAAACATCTTGGCCAAGCTTGAGGTCCGCGACCGGGTGCAGGCCGTCATTGTGGCGTACGAGTCAGGCCTCTTGGAACATTAGGTGCGGTCGGGAAGCCAGACCCACCCGTCGTTGCGCACGAGGCCCAACACGCGCCGTCTGTGTTCTTCGAAACCCGCTAGAGCGTCGGCGAACTCTTCGTCGGTGACGGTGGGAATCCCCGCGGTCCTAAGCCGATCAAGTGACGGCGCAGGGGGAGTGGCCGCAGCCTTGGGGATGAAGGAGACATCGAGGGTCTGGAGAAAGGTCGACACGCTGGACCGGGCGGCTCTCAAGCTTGGCTCCGACGGCCTGGCGCTTGGATCCACACCAAGGCTCATCAGCATCAAGGCGTCATCTAGCACCGCGATCGCTACGGCGGGAGACTTGTCTGGCCGGGCCGCGTGGTAGTACTGCAGCACGGGGTAGGACAAGTACTTTTCTGTCAGAGCCGTGAGTTGCGTGCTCAAGCTCGACAAGTTCAGGTCAAGCGAGCGCAAGTCGTTGCCGTCCCATCCGCTCAATGCCACCTCGGCGCCCTCATGGCCCACTCCGTGCACAGCACTGGCGAAGGCTCGCTTCTGAGTGGCAGCAGAGACCACAGAAAGCAAGTAGGTCACGGCCATCGTCACGAGGAACATGCCTGTCGCCGTCGGGAGGATGGAGATGACCTGCCACGCCCCTTCGCGTGGGAGGAAGTCACCGTTGCCCATCGTGAAGATCGCATAGCCTGCGTACCACATCCGACCGGTCCAGCCGGGAGCGTCGACGTCGCCGGCACCAACGAGGGAGTTCGGGTCAGAGGCGTAAACCAGAACCCATCCGGCCCACAGGGCCGTCAGCCAACCGACGACGGTGCCGATGAGTATCACAGGGCCACAAGCGCTGAGCGCTCCGTGGCGTCGCCTCAGGAGACGTAACGCGGCATGCCACGCGAAGCTGCTTGTCCTTGAGGTGACGGGGCCCGCCGCCCTATCAACCCAGAGTGTCGTCCACAAGGCGTCCACGATGGCGACGACGATGAGGACGACACCGCCAAGAAGCATGAGGTCCATCACACCTGTTTAGCACGGCGTTCTGGCAGATGCGCCGTCAGCGTCGGCTATGTGCTTGCACGCTTCCGGGCGAGGTATAAGTGCCGCATACACCGCCGCTGGAGACAACCGTCGGCGACGCTGCTGTAGTCCTTGCGTTGCCCGTGGAGCGAGCGAATGCTAGACAGGCAAGATGCGTTCGTCACGAGACGTCATCGAGGATCACCTGCACTGCCGGAAGGTCGGTGATCTCGAAGGCGACCTCGACCGCAACTATGCGGACGACGTCGTCCTCCTGACCTGGGGAGAAGGCGTGCAACGAGGCAAGGATGCCGTTCGACGCACTGCGGCCGTCCTCAACTCCTACCTCCCAGAGGGCAACTATCAGTACCACCAGGTCCTAGTGGAGGACGTCTATGGAATGCTGCAGTGGACCGGGAGAAGTCGGAGCATGCAGGTTCACGACGGGGCCGACTCATACGTCGTTCAGCACGGCGTCATCGTTGCCCAGACGATCCACTACTCCGCGCACCCCACGGAGGACTAGCGGCGGTGCACGCCTGACGGGTGCTTGTCACTTGACGAGTGCCCCGAGTGGGATTCGAACCCACACTGGTACGGGTTTGAGCCGTATGCCTCTGCCGGTTGGGCTATCGGGGCGCGGCCACTAGGCTAGCGCGTGTGAACGAGAGTACAGAACAATCTGGAGCGCGTGCCGCTCAACGCCGCGCCATCGTCGCCGAAGACGAAGCCCTCATCCGCATGGATATCGTCGAGACGCTCCGCGAAGGCGGCTATGACGTCGTCGGCGAGGCCTCGAACGGCGAGGAGTGCGTGAAGCTTGCCAGGGAACTCAAGCCCGACGTGGTCGTGACGGATGTGAAGATGCCGATCATGGACGGCATCAGCGCCGCAGAAATCATCGCCAAAGAGCGACTCGCTCCCGTGGTGCTGCTGACCGCGTTCTCGCAGACGGAGTTGGTCGAGCGTGCCAGGGATGCAGGTGCCATGGCTTACGTCGTGAAGCCCTTCACTCCGGCAGACTTGCTTCCTGCGGTAGAGATCGCGGCGTCGCGCTTTGTCGAGATTAGAGCTCTCGAGAACGAGATCGCGGACATCACCGAGCGCATGGAGACGCGCAAGCGCGTCGAGCGCGCCAAGGGACTCCTCATGGAGAAGATGCAGCTGAATGAACCAGAGGCGTTCCGGTGGATCCAGAAGACGTCCATGGACCGTCGCTTGACGATGCGTGAGGTGGCCGAGGCCGTCATTGAGCAGATGGACGCCAAGTAGCACTCCCTCATTGGCCCTGGTAGCGGTCCTCCTCTAGCACAGGAGACCCGTGACTAAGGTCACGAAATCGTGACCCTCGCGACCCATGGCCGTAATTTGCCGCAGGTACGGTGAAGTCAACTACCTGCGAGGATCGTCCTCGTGGTGGCCCCGGCGGGCTGTGCCCGCCGTACCTGTATGGAGGGAAAAACATGGCTCGATGGAACACCATCGCACGTGGCGCCGCATTCGCGGCTGTCGCGTCCCTTGCCCTGGCGGCATGCTCGTCTAGCGGTGACGATGACTCGACCGGCCCCACTGCAAGCGGCGACGGCGGCGGCACCAGCTCTGACGGACTCAAGATCGGTTCGCTCCTGCCCTTGACTGGCTCGCTGGCCTTCCTCGGCCCGCCTGAGGTTGCTGGCGTCGAGCTCGCAGCCAAGGAGATTAACGACGCTGGGGGCATCTTTGACTCCAACGTGGAGATCATTCACCAGGACTCGTCCGACACCGACAACCCGCAGATCGCTGCGCAGTCGGTCTCGGCGCTCATCGCGGATGAGGTAGCGGCCATCGTTGGCGCCGCCTCGTCGTCGGTGTCGCTCAACGTCGTCGATGACATCGCGAATGCCGGGATCGTCCAGATCTCTCCCGCGAACACGTCGACCGCGCTGTCCGGCTACTCGCCGTTCTACTTCCGCACCGCGCCGCCGGACACGGTTCAGGGCTCCGCGCTCGGAAACCTCATCGTCAACGACGGCATCCAGAAGCTCGGCGTGCTCGTCTTCGCCGACGACTACGGCACGTCCCTGCGCGACGTCGTCCAGGGCGTCGTCGAGGAAAACGGCGGCGAGATCACCTACGGCAAGGCTGGCGACGAGTTCCAGACGGATGCCTCCAACTTCGAGTCGATCGTTCAGGACGTCATCGCGACCCAGCCTGACGGCATCCTTGTGATCGCCTTCGACCAGACCAAGAACATCATTCCCGCGCTGGTGGGTGCTGGTTACCCGGCCGACAAGCTGTACTTCACCGACGGCAACACGGCCGACTACTCCGCCGACTTTGAGGCGGGCGTCATGACCGGTGCCAAGGGGACGATCCCTGGTGCGAACCCATCCGATGACTTCAAGGCTCTTCTTGACGACGTCAACGGCGGCAAGCTGGACTCCTACGCCTACGGTGCAGAGTCGTATGACGCGACGATGCTCGTTGCTTTGGCGGCTCTCAAGGGAGAAGGCACTGACGGCCAGACAGTGGCCGACAACCTCGCGGCGGTCTCCGGCGCGAACGGTGGCACCGAGTGCACCGGCTGGGTTGAGTGCTCCGAGCTGATCCTTGCTGGCGAGGACATCATCTACCAGGCAGTGGCAGGCGTTGGCCCGTTCAACGAGGACAACGACCCAGCAAGCGCCTACGTGGGTGTGTATGTGTTCGATGACGCCAACGTCCCGCAGTGGACCGAGGCGGTGTACGGCGAGGTCTAGGCCTCCCGTCACGACAGCGAAGGGCCCCGGCTTCGGCCGGGGCCCTTTCGCATGCGCGCGCACTCTAGTCCCGGCCTCCAGCCAAGGCCTCCAGCCAAGGCCTCCAAGCCCCGGCCTCGAGCTCCAAGCGCCTCGCAAATGGCTTGATCTGTACCGCCTAGCGGCTCGATCCGCCGCCAGTGGCTCAATCCGTACCAACTTCAGCGTCCACCGCCCCACATGGCTCGATTTGTACCGCCTAGCGGGCCGATCCGCCGCCAGTGGCTCAATCCGTACCGGTGGCGTTCGCTAACGAATGCCTCAAGGGAGGCGCAATGCGGTCTGTCCGTCGCCCGCGTGGCGTGGCGAGAACTGGTCGCTCAACCCGCACTGGTACGGATCGAGCCACTACTGACGGTGTGGCCGGCATGGCGGTACGAAATGAACCACTACCGACGGTGTGAGCCGTGTGGCGGTACAAAACGAACCACTAAGGACGGTGTGGCCCCCGTAGCGGTACGAATCAAGCCATTTGCGGGGGTGGGGCGGTTGTGGTGCCAGTGCGCGCCGGTTCCTTGGCCTAGGCGCCGAGCGTGCCGAGGTACAGCTCGATCACCTTGGGATCCTTCAGCAACTCCTGACCGGTGGCCGTGTACGCAGACGTGCCTTGGTCGAGCACGTAGCCCCTGTCACAGATCTGCAGACAGCGCCTCGCGTTCTGCTCCACCATGATCACGGTGACCCCGGTGCGATTGATCTCGCGCGTACGGACAAAGGTTTCGTCCTGTCTTACGGGCGACAGGCCCGCCGACGGTTCGTCCAGGAGCAGTACCTGTGGATCCATCATCAGCGCGCGAGCCATCGCCACCATCTGTCGCTCGCCGCCAGAGAGCGAGCCGGCGCGTTGGCTGCGACGCTCGCCCAGGGTGGGGAAGAGGTCAACGATGCGATCGAACTGCTCGGAGAACTTGTGGTGTGCCTGGTACGCGCCCATCTCGAGGTTCTCCTTGATGGTGAGCGAAGGGAACACGTTGTTGTTCTGTGGCACGAAGCCGACGCCGAGGTGGACGAGTTCGTCTGCACGCTTGTTCGTGATGTCCTCACCGGCAAGAGTCACGGAGCCCTCGCGAATGGGAACCAAGCCAAAGAGTGCCTTGAGGAAGGTGGACTTCCCGGCACCGTTGGGCCCGATGATGCCAATCAGTTCGCCTTGCTTGACGGTCATGGAACACCCGTTGAGGATGTCGACGCCTGGAAGGTAGCCGGCGATCACATCCGTGGCCTCGAGGATGGTAGGGGCGTCACTCATGAGCTGGACTCCTCGGACAGGTCGGTGTCGTGGTGTACCCCGAGGTAGGCCTCCTGGACCTCGGCGTTCTGCATCACGGTGTCTGGGGGGCCCTCGGCAATGATGCGCCCCTCCGCCATCACCACCACCCAGTCGGAGATGCGCCGCACCATGTGCATGTCATGCTCGACGAACAGTACGGAGACGCCCTCGTTCTTGAGCTGGACGATGTGATCGAGAAGCGACTCGGTCAGCGCCGGGTTCACGCCTGCCATCGGTTCGTCGAGCATGACCATCTCTGGCTCCGACATGAGGGCGCGGGCCATTTCGAGAAGCTTTCGTTGCCCACCGGAGAGAGAACCGGCGAAGTCGTCCTTCTTCTCATACAAAGAGAAGCGGTGGAGAAGCTCGTGTGCCTTCTCGGTGATGTCGGCTTCGCGTTGGCGCCACAGCGAGGGGATGAACGCGGCAAAGATGTTCTCGCCTCGCTGACCTGCAGCGCCGAGCCGCATGTTCTCGATGACCGTCATCCGGTTGAGCGCCTTCGTGAGTTGGAAGGTGCGGACCTTGCCGGCGCGTGCCACCTTGGCTGGCGAGACGCCCTTCATGGACGTGCCGTTGAAGAGCCACTCACCGCGTTGAGGCTTGTCGAATCCGGTGAGGAGGTTGAAGAAGGTCGACTTTCCAGCACCGTTAGGACCAATGAGCGCGGTGATCGCGTGACGCTGGACTTCAAAGTGCTCGACATCGACGGCGACGAGACCGCCGAAGCGCCGCTTCACGCGGTCGGCAATGATGATCGGGTCCGCTTTCGCAGCGCCCGGCTCGTGAGGGGTGTTCGCGAACGGATTCGTGTCAGTCATTGAAGGCCAACTCCCTCTTGTCGCCGAGCACTCCTTGTGGTCTGAAGATCACGAGACACATGAGAGTGACTCCTACGAGCACCAACGAGAAGGGCTCGAGTTGTTGCTGGTTGAGCACAGTGTCGGGGATCCACATGGCAGCAAGTCCCTTGACCAAGACGAGCGCGCACCAGAAGAGGATCGAGCCGAGCACCGGACCGAAGATTGTCGCAGCTCCTCCCAGGAGCAGGAGGGTCCACACCCAGAAGGTGGTTGGCCTTCCCATCGAGTCTGGCTGCACTGAAGCGCCAAGAGACCAAATCACGCCAGCGAGAGCTCCAACGCCGCCGCCGATCACGAGCGCCTGCATCTTGTATGAGTAGACGTTCTTGCCAAGCGAGCGCACCGCGTCCTCGTCTTCCCGGATGCCCTTCAGCACCCGGCCCCAAGGGGAGCGCGACAAGCGCCAGAAGATGGCGATGAAGATGGCAACGACGACCCAGGCGACGATGACAAGCCACCAACTCGTGGAACGCGTGCCGTGCAGAGCGAACGGTCCGACGTCGACCATGCTGTCGGGGAACGGCGACAGGTCTTCGAACGGGCCCTTGAACTCATTGCCGCGGATTCCGGTCGAGGCGCCCGTCAGCGAGTTGAGGTTTTGCGAGCGGCCGAGGTAGCGAACCATTTCGGCGGCCGCAATGGTCACGATTGCTAGATAGTCGCCTCGCAGTTTGAGCGTCGGCCATCCGAGCAGAAGCCCGAAAACCATCGCGACCGCGATCGCCACGATGACGGCAAGCCACAACGGGCCGCCTTCCCTAATCGTGATGGCGAAGCCGTACATTCCCAGCAACATGAAGCCTGCTTGGCCCATGTTCAGGAGGCCAGTCAGGCCAAAGTGAAAGTTAAGGCCGACCGCCGCGAGGGCGAAGGCGGCGGTGGTGGGCGTGAACGCCTCGCGCACCACGTCAATGAGAAGGTCACCCATGGCCTAACCCACCCTTTCCGCTCGTCCGAGTATTCCTTGTGGTCTCACCAAGAGCACGATGATGAGAATTCCGAGCGCAGTCGCGTACTTGAGGTCGGGACCGAGCCACAGCGTCGAGGTTTCGACGACGACGCCGATGACGAGTGAACCCGCCAGCGCGCCATAGGCCTGACCGAGGCCGCCGAGGGTCACCGCCGCGAACATCAGGAGCAGCAGGCGGGCGCCGACGTCGAACTTGGTGCCGTTGTCGTAGAGGGCCATGAGGATTCCCCCAAGCGCCGCAAGGCTGACCGCCATGATCCACACCAGGCGCACAATCGAATCGACCTTGATTCCCGAGGCCGCCGCGAGCGATGGATTGTCGGACACCGCACGGGTGGCCCGCCCGAGCCGGGTGCGCTGGAGGAACAGCGCGACGCCGATCAGGGCAATGGCCGCGATGGCGATCGACATGAGCGTGATGTTGCCCACCTGGATCGGCCCCACTTGGTGACGGACCTCGATCGCCTTGCTCAGACGGATCCGGTCAGGGCCGATCCACCACTGCAGGAAGTTGAGGAGGGCGAGCGACAGACCGATGGAGACAATCATCTGCTGCACGATGCCGACTCCGCGCTTGCGGAGCTTGCCCCACAAGAAGCGGTCCTGCAACCAACCGGAAGCGCCGGCGATAGCGATCGCGACGATGGCGGCCAGCCACAGCGGCCACCCAATCACGAACTGCCAGGGCGTCAGCGGAATGCCGACGGGCTGTTCCGTTGCGAAGAAGTACGCGAGCATCGCGCCGAGCGAGACTTGCTCACCGTGGGCGAAGTTGCTGAGGCCAGTGGTCCCGTAGATGAGTGAGAGTCCGACCGACGCGAGGGCGAGCATGAGCCCGAACACGACGCCGTTGAAGACGTTCTGAAGAACACGCGATTGCGAATCTGAGACAGCCGTCTGTTCGGGAGTTGGTGCGACGTCCGTGGTCACCACAGCGTCGGCGCTGCCCGCCAGGCCGAAGGCCGTCTCTGTAGCAATGTTGCTCGTAACGCCAGGAGACTGCGTTGTCCCCGAAGCTTGTGCTGACAAGAGCCACGTCACCGCGACTGCCGCAACCAAAAAAACGACGAGCGCTCTCAACACAACTCGGGTGTCAAGTGATCTTTTCACTGGTGCCCTCCAGGTGGTTGCGGATCAATGTAGCCCATGGATGTTTCCGCTATGTGGCCTAGCGGTCGCGAAGAAAGCACGTGAGGCGGGCGGTGGCGACCCGTCCGTCGGCGTCGTCAAAGACCGCGATGTCGTAGGTAGCGGCGCTCTTTCCCAGCCGGAGCGCGGATGCCTCCGCGCGAACGAAACCCCTGGTGACGGACCGATGGTGAGTGATGTTGAGGTCGACCCCCACGGCAATCCGACCGGGGCCAGCGTGGGCTGCCGCAGCAAGTGAAGCCACGGTCTCTGCGAGAGCGGCCGACGCGCCGCCGTGAAGAAGTCCGTACGGCTGCGTGTTGCCCTCCACCGGCATGGTCGCCACCCCCCGTTCGGCTGATACCTCGGTGATGGTGATGTGGAGGCGCTCGATGAGCCCGCCAAGGTCGGCATAGCCTGCCGCTGCGCTGTCGGTCATAGAGGATAGGTTGGCACCTGTGAGCGAATCGGCCAAGGACAGACTTCTTCTCGTCGACGGATTGTCGATGGCGTTCCGCGCGTTTTTCGCGCTCCCCGTCGAGAATTTCGCGACGAGTACCGGAACCCCGACCAACGCGGTCTATGGCTTCACCGCGATGCTCGCGACGTTGCTCAATGACAGGAAGCCGACGCACGTGGCAGTGGCGTTCGACCTCCCTGGGGGCACGTTCCGGACCAGGCGTTTGCCCTCGTACAAGGGCACTCGAGACGAGACGCCTCCCGACTTTGAGCCTCAGGTCCCGTTGATGCGCGAGGTGCTCGACGCCCTGGGGGTGGTGGCCGTCGACAAGGAGGACTTCGAGGCCGACGACCTGCTCGCGACGTACGCGCGCTTGGGCAGAGAAGCGGGCATGGAGGTGTTGGTGGTGTCGGGAGACCGAGACACCATTCAGTTGGTGACGGAGGACGTCACGCTGTTGTATCCGCGCAAAGGCGTGAGTGATCTCGTGGAGTTCACACCGGCGTCTGTTGAGGAGAAGTACGCGGTGCCGCCGCACCGGTACCCGGAACTCGCGGCGTTGGTGGGCGAGTCCTCTGACAATTTGCCGGGCGTGCCAGGAGTCGGACCAAAGACAGCCGCGAAGTGGATCGCGACGTACGACGGGCTCGACGGAATCCTCGCTGCGGCGAACGACGTTCCGGGCAAGGCGGGCGAGAGCCTGCGCGAACACCTAGACCAGGTGCGCCTCAACCGTGAACTGAACCACTTGCTCACCGACCTTGAGGGGATGAGGCCGCTCGAAGAACTTCGCCTCAAGGGAGCGGACTCCGCAGCGGTGCACGAGGTGTGCGACGCGTTGCAGTTCAAGGGGCTGCGAGCCAGGCTGCTCGCGCTCGCCTCCGGCGACGCACCGTCCGACGACGTCGCTGGCGCGCCCGTTGACAACACTCCTGTGCACTCGCCTGCGGCCGTGGCTGACGTGACGGCGATCGCCGGGCCCGTCGCGCTGCACTTGTGGGGAGGCTCCGGCGACGCTTGGGCACTGGGAGTGGCCATCGAGTCCGAGGCGTGGGGCCTCGATCTGGGGGCCATGGACGCCAAGGAAGACGCCGCGCTGGCCCAGTGGCTGGCCGACGCCTCGGTGGTCAAGGCATTCCACGGCGCCAAAGACTCATTGCACGCACTCGCGGCGCGTGGCTTCGCTGTCGAGGGCCTACAGGACGACACGCAACTCGCTGCGTACCTCGCCAATCCAGCGCAGGGGAGGCTCGAATTGGCGGACGTGGCCGAGCGATACCTGGGAGTGCGCCCCGCCCAGGCGGCAGCGGGCCAACTGGATCTCGGACTCGGCTCCTCCGAGGTGGAAGAGGCGGCGAGGCAGGCGCTGCTGGTGGCGCGTCTCGCCGCCGTGCTGAAGGCCGACGTTGAGGCGCGGGCCATGACGGCGCTCTATCGCGACATGGAAATGCCGCTCGTCCGGACGTTGTGGCGCATGGAGAGCGCCGGAGTGGCCGTTGACGGCGACCACCTGCAGACTCTCTCCGCCGAAGCGCTGAAACGGGCGGAGCGTGCCGCCGAGGGCGCCTACGCCGCGATCGGCTCGACCGTGAACCTCGGTTCGCCCAAGCAGTTGCAAGAAGTGCTTTTCGACCAACTTGGCATGCCAAAGACCAAGAAGATCAAGACCGGCTACACAACGGACGCCGCGTCACTCGCGGAGCTCTACGAGAAGCAACCGCATCCGTTCCTCGAGGCGTTGCTGGAGCACCGCGACGCGACCAAACTCGCCCAAATCATCCAGACGCTGCGTGACGCGGTGAGGGACGACGGCAGGATCCACACCACGTTCTCCCAGATCGTGGCTTCCACAGGCAGGCTATCTTCGCGGGACCCCAATCTTCAGAACATCCCGATCCGTACGGAGGAGGGGCACCGCATCAGGGAGGCCTTCGTCGTTGGCGACGGCTACGAAATGCTTGTGACCGCCGACTACAGCCAGATCGAGATGCGCATCATGGCGCACCTCAGTGGCGACCAGGCGCTTATTGACGCGTTTAAGGCGGGGGAGGACCTCCACCGCTTCGTGGGCTCGCGCGTCTTTGGCGTGCCGCCTGAGGGAGTCACTCCTGAAATGAGGTCGCAGATCAAAGCCATGTCTTACGGCCTGGCTTACGGTCTCTCCTCCTTCGGTCTCGCGCGCCAGCTGGGCCTGGCGGTCGGAGAGGCTCAAGCACTGATGGACGACTACTTCGCTCGCTTCGGTTCCGTGCGTGCCTATCTCACCGGCGTCGTCAAGCAAGCAACGGCCGACGGCTATACCGAGACAATCTTCGGCCGCAGGCGTTATTTGCCGGACTTGTCGTCAACGAACCGCCAGCGCAGAGACATGGCGGAGCGCATGGCGCTCAACGCGCCCATCCAGGGCAGTGCCGCGGATCTGATCAAGCGGGCCATGCTGGCCGTCGACGAGCGTCTCGCAGCAGAGGGGCTGCGCTCCCGGCAGATTCTGCAAGTGCACGACGAACTGGTGATCGAGGCGGCGCCCGGCGAGGCCGACGCGGTCGAGACCATTCTTCGCGAGGAGATGGCAGGCGCGGGAGCGCTCTCATTACCACTTGATGTCAATGTGGGGCGTGGGACCAATTGGCGGGTTGCAGGTCACTAACACCCGTTAGGGTTGCCTCATGCGTATCGGAATTCTTACCGGCGGAGGCGACTGTCCCGGCCTCAACGCAGCGATTCGCGCTGTGGTCAAGCGTGGAACCTCGGAGCACGGGTGTTCCATCATCGGCTTCCGCAACGGCTGGCAGGGGGTGATCGACGGTGATGCTCACCCGCTGACCAGAGACGACGTCTCCGGCATCCTCGTGGTCGGTGGCACCATGCTCGGCACTGCTCGCTGCCACCCGCACAAGGTGGCCGGCGGGATGGAGGCTGTCCAAGAGACGGTCACCAATGAAAAGCTCGATGGCCTGATCTGCATCGGCGGCGATGGAACGCTGAAGGCGGCGGGAAAAGTCTCGACCGCCACGGGCGTGCCCGTCATTGGCATTCCCAAGACGATTGACAACGACGTCGTGGGCACCGATGCCTCCATCGGCTTCGACACCGCAGTCTCGGTCGCCACGGAAGCCATTGACCGTTTGCACTCCACCGCCGAGTCTCACAACCGGGTGATGGTGGTCGAACTCATGGGCCGCCACTCAGGCTGGATCGCGGTGACAGCTGGCATGGCCGGCGGCGCGGACATCATCTTGGCTCCTGAAGAGCCCTTCGACATTGAGAACATTGCCAAGAAGATTCGCCACCGTCATCGCTACAAGAACTTCTCGATTGTTGCGGTCGCTGAGGGCGCGATTCCCGCAGAGGGATCCAACTGGCACGGCAATCCCACGATTGACGAGAAGGGCAACCCGATCGCTGGCTCTATCGGTCACGAGGTCACCAAGGCGATCGAGGAGCTCACAGGTTTCCCCACGCGGCTGACGGTGCTCGGATACACCCAGCGCGGAGGGATCCCCACGGCGGCCGACCGCCTGCTTGGCACGCGGTTCGGGATCGCTGCCATTGACGCGATCGTTGCCGGCCAGACGGGCAAGTTCACCGCAGTTCAGGGCGAGCACATCGTGCTCGAAGACTTCTCCACCATGATGGGCAAGACCAAGTGGGTTCCCAAGGAGTTGCTCGAGGCGTCCTGGGGCTTGTAGCGGGGCACGCCGGATCGTTGCAGAATCGTGTCTCGCCGATGGTGGCCTGCGTTTGTGCAGGTGCCAGGCGAGAGGTAGGCTGGCCGATGGCCTAGTTCGCCCTGCGTGCTGGCCTGCCCACCCATCAATGATTCACTGACCACCGGAGTCACTCCCTCTATGTCCGTATCCACCCCCGAGACCACCCAGATCGCCGTCAATGACATCGGCTCGAGCGAAGACTTCCTCGCCGCTGTAGACGCGACTATCAAAAACTTCGACGACGGCGACCTTGTTGAAGGCGTCATCGTCAAGGTCGACCGTGACGAGGTTCTCCTCGACATCGGTTACAAGACCGAAGGCGTGATTCCCGCCCGCGAGCTGTCCATTCGTCACGATGCTGACCCCGACGACGTCGTCAACGTGGGCGACACCGTCGAGGCCCTCGTCCTCACCAAGGAGGACAAAGAAGGCCGCCTGATCCTGTCGAAGAAGCGCGCTCAGTACGAGCGGGCTTGGGGTTCGATCGAGAAGATCAAGGAAGAGGACGGCGTCGTCACCGGCTCGGTCATCGAGGTCGTCAAGGGTGGCCTTATCGTCGACATCGGCTTGCGTGGATTCTTGCCTGCGTCGCTCGTGGAAATGCGTCGCGTGCGCGATCTTGGACCGTACATCGGCCAGCAGATCGAAGCGAAGATCATCGAGCTCGACAAGAACCGCAACAACGTGGTGCTGTCTCGCCGTGCCTTCCTTGAGCAGACGCAGTCCGAGGTTCGCTCGTCCTTCCTCACGGCTCTCGCCTCCGGCCAGGTCCGCAAGGGTGTCGTTTCCTCCATCGTCAACTTTGGTGCGTTCGTCGACCTTGGCGGCGTTGATGGCCTCGTGCACGTCTCCGAGTTGTCGTGGAAGCACATCGACCACCCGAACGAGGTCGTGTCCGTCGGTCAAGAGGTCGAGGTCGAGGTTCTCGACATCGACATGGACCGCGAGCGTGTCTCGCTGTCGCTCAAGGCGACTCAGGAAGACCCGTGGGCCGTTTACGCCCGCACGCACGCCATCGGTCAGATCGTGCCAGGCAAGGTCACCAAGCTCGTTCCGTTCGGCGCCTTTGTCCGCGTCTACGACGGCATCGAGGGCCTCGTGCACATCTCCGAGCTGGCCGTCCGTCACGTCGAACTGCCGGAGCAGGTTGTCCAGGCCGAAGAAGAGGTGTTCGTCAAGATCATTGACATCGACCTCGAGCGTCGCCGCATCTCGCTGTCGATCAAGCAGGCCAACGAGGGTGTCGACCCTGCGGGTGAGGACTTCGACCCCGCGCTGTACGGCATGACGGCCGAGTACGACGAGGCTGGCAACTACAAGTACCCAGAGGGCTTCGACGCCGAGACGCAGGAGTGGCAAGAGGGCTTCGACGCTCAGCGCGAGGCCTGGGAGGCCGAGTACGCCAAGGCGCACGAGCGTTGGGAAGCCCACAAGGCATTTGTGGCCAAGCAGGACGCTCAGGCCGCCGAGGCCGAGGTCACGGAGGCCGCTGCTCCTCGAAAGCGCGCACGGGGCGACGAGAGCGGCGGAGCGACGTCGTACTCTTCGCACGACGAGGACTCCTCGGACGCTGGCACACTCGCGTCTGACGAGCGCCTTGCCGCGCTTCGCGAGAAGCTCACGGGCAACTAGTACTTACAAAGAAGGGCCCCTGACCATGCGGTCAGGGGCCCTTCTTCGTTGGATCGGTCACAGCGAGAGGACGTGTTGCGCCTCGCCCTTTTCCGTGACAGCCTTTGCCAGTGTTGCGGATCGGGTTGACGGGCGGAATCGCCGCAGGTAAGTCGACGGCGTCGGAGCGCTTTGCCGAGTTGGGGGCGCGCGTCATTGATCATGATCATCTCGCCCGGCGCGTGGTGGAGCCAGGCTCTGCCGCTCTCGTTGACATCGTCGGCGAGTTTGGTGACCGTGTGGTCAAGGACGGCGCACTCGACAGAGAGATGCTCGCCAACATCGTGTTCGCCGATGAGGAGGCGAGGGTGCGGCTCGAAGAGATCATCCACCCCTACGTGCGGGCGGCGGCGAGCGCGGCCGACAAGCAGGCGCGCGCCGAGGGCGTGGCGGTGATCGTCCATGACATTCCGTTGCTTGTCGAGACGGGCCAAGGCAGCGACTTCGATCTTGTTGTCTGCGTGGTGGCGCCCCTAGCGGTGCGAGTAGCGCGTCTGCGTGAGAGCCGGGGCTTGACGCATGAGCAGGCGATGGAACGGATACTCGCACAAGCGAGTGATGAAGAACGCGCCGCGGTGTGTGATTGCGAGCTCGACGGCTCGGGTGATGTCGATCACCTGCGAGCGGGCGTGGACGAGTTTTGGGCGAGCCACTTGCCGTGAAAGGCGCGCTTGTCTGACCCCGGCGTTACCGTGGGGTCATGACCTCGGATCTTCGCCGCGCCCAGAATCCCTTTCAGGTGGTTTCGGAGTACAAGCCTTCAGGAGACCAGCCAGCGGCTATTGAAGACCTCGCCAGGCGCATTCAGGCGGGGGAGCCAGACGTGGTGCTTCTTGGCGCCACCGGAACAGGCAAATCGGCCACCACGGCGTGGTTGATCGAGCGTCTTCAACGCCCCACGCTGGTCATGGCGCACAACAAGACGCTCGCGGCGCAACTGGCGAATGAGTTCAGAGACCTCATGCCGCACAACGCCGTCGAGTACTTCGTGAGCTATTACGACTACTACCAGCCCGAGGCCTACGTCCCCCAGACGGATACCTTCATTGAGAAGGACTCGTCGATCAATGAAGAGGTTGAGCGGCTCAGGTACTCGGCCACGAACTCGCTTCTCACCAGGCGAGACGTGGTCGTCGTGTCGTCTGTTTCCTGCATCTATGGACTTGGCACACCGGAGGAGTACATCCAAGGAATGGTGAGCCTCGAAGTGGGCGACACCTTGCCGCGGGATGCCTTGCTGCGCGAGTTCGTTCAAATGCAATACGCCCGCAACGACCTCGCCTTCACGCGTGGAACCTTCAGGGTGAGGGGCGACACCGTCGAGATCATTCCTGTGTACGAGGAACTCGCCATCCGCATCGAGATGTTTGGGGATGAGGTCGAGGCCCTTTACACGTTGCATCCGCTGACAGGGCAAGTGGTCGAAAGCCGCCAGCAGGTCCACATCTTTCCGGCCTCGCACTATGTGGCGAGCGAGCAGCGCATGAGCAAGGCGATCTCGACGATCGAGCAGGAACTGGGGGAGCGGCTCGAGGAGTTGGGGCGACAGAACAAATTGCTCGAGGCCCAGCGGCTCAAGATGCGCACCACATTTGACCTCGAGATGATGCGATCGGTCGGCACGTGTAGCGGCATTGAGAACTACTCGCGCCACATCGAGCAGAGAGAGCCAGGGACACCGCCACACACGTTGCTGGACTACTTCCCCGACGACTTCTTGCTGGTGATCGACGAGAGTCACGTGACGGTGTCGCAGATCGGGGCGATGTACGAAGGCGACGCGTCGCGCAAGCGCACCCTCGTCGACCACGGTTTCAGGCTGCCGTCCGCGCTCGACAACCGGCCATTGCGGTGGGATGAGTTCCAGGAGCGCATCAAGCAAACGGTGTACCTCTCCGCGACACCAGGCAAGTACGAACTGGGCAAGTCCGACGGCGTGGTCGAGCAGATCATTCGCCCCACTGGACTCGTCGATCCCCAAATCGTCGTCAAGCCAACGGAAGGACAGATCGACGACCTCCTTCACGAGATTCGTCTCCGGGTCGCCAAGAACGAGAGGATTCTGGTCACGACGCTGACCAAGAAGATGGCGGAGGACCTCACGGAGTACATCTCCGAGCGAGACGTGCGTGTGGAGTACTTGCACTCAGACGTCGACACCTTGAGGCGCGTGGAGCTGCTGAGGGACCTGCGCATGGGACGTTTCGACGTGCTCGTCGGGATCAACTTGCTGCGCGAAGGACTCGACCTTCCTGAAGTGTCTCTTGTGAGCATCCTCGACGCGGACAAGGAAGGCTTCCTCAGGTCGGGAACCTCGCTCATCCAAACCATCGGCCGTGCAGCCAGGAACGTCTCAGGTGAGGTCCACATGTATGCGGACACCGTGACCGACTCCATGGCCGCAGCAATTGACGAGACCAACAGGCGCCGCGAGAAGCAAGTCGCTTACAACACCGAGCACGGAATCGACCCGACTCCGCTACGCAAGAAGATCAGCGACATCACTGAAATGCTTGCGCGCGAAGAGGCCGACACCGCGGCCACGCTGCGGGCCGTGGAAAGGGAGTCCTCCGGACCGGGCGCAATTGCGGCGGCAAAGCACGCCGGTCGCCCGGCCACGGAACTCTCCGCTTTGGTTGAAGAACTGTCGGCACAGATGCGAGGTGCGGCGTCGGAACTGCAGTTCGAACTCGCGGCGCGGCTCCGTGACGAGATTTCTGAGCTCAAAAAGGAGCTGCGTCAGATGATGCAGGCGGGCTAGGTCAGTACAGTTAGGCGCCGCGGCTCTCCTCGACCTCCTCGCCGGTCTCCTTCGGTGCCGCCTCGGACTCGCGAGACGGTCGCCTGTTTTCCGACCAGGGGCCCATGTGCCCATCCCATGGGCGAATGCTGATGTCCGCGACCGCGCCCACGATGACGAATGGATCCTCGGCAAGGAGGTCCTCGACGTGGTGCCTGGTAGCCGCTGAAGCGATCAGGAGTGCGCCTGGCTCACCGTCGTCGTCGTACTTTCCGTAAGCGAGCATCGCGCCGGCGTCGGCCAGGCCTGCGAGGTACCAGAGGTGCTCGTCGAGGACTGCGGCACGCGCAGAGTCCCGCGTGTCATACGTGTAGTGAATGATCCACAGAGACATGAGACCATTCTGGTCCGCTGGAACAGGAGTTGACGCGTGACCGTTGTCCCAGGTTGGATAGAGACGGCGATTCGAACACGTGTTCGACAGACTTCACGTAGGGTGGCGTTGTGAACGACAAACTGATTGTGCGTGGAGCGCGCGAACACAATCTCAAAGGTGTGGATGTAGAGCTTCCCCGAGATTCCCTCATCGTCTTTTCGGGGCTGTCTGGCTCGGGCAAGTCGTCCCTCGCTTTCGACACCATCTTTGCCGAGGGTCAACGTCGCTACGTCGAGTCGCTGAGCGCTTACGCACGCCAGTTCCTCGGCCAGATGGACAAGCCCGATGTCGACTTCATCGAAGGCCTCTCACCTGCTGTGTCGATTGACCAGAAGTCAACCAATAGGAATCCGCGGTCGACCGTCGGCACCATCACCGAGGTCTATGACTACCTCAGGCTTCTGTTCGCGAGGGTCGGTGTGCCGCATTGCCCTGTGTGTGGCGAAGAAGTGAAATCGCAAACGCCCCAACAGATCGTCGACTCGGTGCTCGCGCTTCCAGAGGGAACGCGCTATCAGGTGCTCGCGCCCATGGTGAGGGGGCGCAAGGGTGAGTACGCGGACCTCTTCGCCGAGCTCCAGCAGCAGGGGTATGCGCGAGCCAGAGTTGACGGTGAGTCCGTCCAGTTGAGCGATCCGCCCACCCTTGAAAAGAAGCTCAAGCACGATATTGAAGTGGTGGTCGACCGGTTGGTCGCGCGTGATGGGGTGCGCCAGCGCCTCGCTGACTCGGTAGAGACGGCGCTGAAGCTTGCAGATGGCCTCGTCGTCATCGACCCCGTCGACGGAGACGTGCCTGCACGTCGCTACTCGGAGAAGCGGGCCTGTCCCAACGACCACATCCTGACTCTGGAGGAGATGGAGCCGCGGACCTTCTCCTTCAATGCCCCGTATGGCGCCTGTCCAGAATGCACGGGTATTGGGGTGAGGCTCGAGGTCGATCCCGACCTCGTGGTCCCCGACCCCAGCAAGTCGCTCGCGCAGGGAGCGATCGCGCCATGGGAGTCCATGGCTTCCGACTACTTTGGGCGCATGGTCCGTGCCCTCGCGGAGGACGTCGGCTTCTCGATGACAACGCCGTTCCAAGACCTGCCAGAGGCCGCGCGCGAGTCGCTGCTCGTGGGCAAGGATTACGAGGTCCACGTCCGCTTCCGCAACCGTTACGGACGGGAACGTCAGTACACGACCGGCTTCGAAGGTGCGATCACGTGGCTTGAGCGGCTCCACAGTCAGACGGAGTCCGACTACTCCCGCGAGAAGTACGAACAGTACATGCGCGAGGTGCCTTGCCACGTGTGTCACGGGACGCGCCTCAAGCCAGAGGTTCTCGCCGTCACTATCGGCGGCAAATCGATCGCGGAAGTGTGTGAGCTCTCGATCCGCGACGCGCGCGGTTTCCTGAGCGACGTTTCTTGGGACGAGCGGGCGCGCCACATCGCCACGCAGGTGCTCAAGGAGATCGATGCCAGGTTGGGATTTCTCCTTGACGTGGGTCTCGACTACCTCACGCTCGCGCGGGCGGCAGGGACGCTGTCTGGAGGGGAGGCGCAACGCATCCGTCTCGCGACCCAGATCGGGTCAGGCTTGGTCGGTGTGCTCTACGTGCTCGACGAGCCGAGCATCGGTCTCCATCAGCGGGACAACCGCCGGCTCATCGAGACCCTCACGCGCTTGAGAGACCTCGGCAACACGCTCATCGTGGTGGAGCACGACGAGGACACGATCCGCACCGCCGACTGGGTGGTCGACATCGGGCCCGGCGCCGGGGAGCACGGGGGAGAGGTGGTCCACTCGGGAACCTATGCCGATCTCCTCACCAACGAATGGTCGATCACGGGCGCTTACGTCTCCGGTCGTCGCGGGATCGCCGTTCCGGAGCAACGACGATCCGCAGATCCAGATCGTAAGATCACGGTCGTGGGTGCCCGCGAGCACAACCTCCAAGGGATTGACGTCTCGTTCCCGCTTGGCGTGCTCACTGCCGTGACAGGAGTGTCGGGCTCGGGCAAGTCGACGCTCGTCAACACGATTCTGTACACGGCACTCGCCAACGAGCTCAATGGGGCGCGGCAAGTGCCCGGCAGGCACACGCGCATTGAAGGCACCGACCAACTCGACAAGATCGTCCACGTCGACCAGGGGCCTATCGGCCGCACGCCGCGATCGAACCCTGCCACCTATACGGGTGTGTGGGACAAGGTCCGCAAGCTGTTTGCGGAGACCCAAGAAGCGAAGATGAGGGGCTACGGCCCTGGCCGCTTCTCCTTCAACGTCAAGGGCGGGCGGTGCGAGGCCTGTTCAGGAGACGGAACCCTCAAGATCGAGATGAACTTCCTGCCGGACGTGTACGTAATGTGCGAGGTATGCAAGGGCGCCAGGTACAACAGGGAGACCCTTGAGGTGCACTTCAAGGGCAAGAACGTCGCGGATGTGCTCAGCATGCCGATCGAAGAAGCGGCGGAGTTCTTCGAGGCGATCCCATCGATCTCGCGGCACTTGTCCACGCTCGTAGACGTCGGTTTAGGCTACGTGCGTCTTGGCCAGCCTGCGCCCACGTTGTCTGGCGGCGAGGCACAAAGAGTGAAGCTCGCCTCCGAGCTCCAACGCCGCTCGACCGGCCGCACCATTTACGTTCTTGACGAGCCAACAACGGGACTGCACTTCGAGGACGTCAAGAAGCTCATGAGCGTCCTTCAGGGCCTCGTAGATAAGGGCAACACGGTGATCGTCATCGAACACAACCTCGATGTCATCAAGTGTGCCGACTGGGTCATCGACATGGGTCCTGAGGGAGGCTCCGGCGGTGGAGTGGTCGTCGCGGAAGGTACCCCTGAAGATGTCGCAGCTCATCCTGGATCCCACACGGGCGCATTCCTGGCGGACATGCTGGGCGTGAGCGCCCGGGTGGCGGCTCCCGCTTAGGCTGGCACCGTGCCAGACCCCTCCTCCTACCGCCCGGCGCCGGGGACCATTCCCACGGCGCCAGGCGTCTATCGCTTCCGCGATCCCCACGGCAGGGTCGTGTACGTGGGGAAGGCGAAGAGCCTGCGTTCCCGGCTCAGCAACTACTTCCAACCTCTCGGGGCGCTGCATCCACGGACCCAGCTCATGGTGACCACTGCCGCTTCTGTGGAGTGGACAGTCGTGCGCAACGAGGTGGAAGCTCTCGTCCTCGAACACACGTGGATCAAGCAGTTCGACCCCCGATTCAACGTGGTGTTCAAGGACGATAAGTCATACCCCTTCCTGGCCGTGACCATGAATGAGGCCGTCCCGCGCATGCAAGTGATGCGGGGCGACCGGAAAAGGGGCGTGCGCTACTTCGGCCCCTACGCCAAGGCGTGGGCCATTCGCGAGACGGTCGACACCTTGCTCACCGTGCTTCCCGTCAGGACGTGTGCGCCAGGGGTGTTTCGCAAAGCCGAGCGACAGGGCCGGCCGTGCCTCCTGGGCTACATCGACAAGTGCGCTGCGCCGTGCGTCGGCAGGGTGAGCGAACAAGAGCACAGGGAACTCGCGGAGCGAGTATGCCAAGTTCTCGCTGGCGATGCGAAGCCCCTCATCAGGGAACTCACTCGCACCATGGAAGCAGCCTCCGAACGCGAAGACTTCGAGGTGGCCGCCAGAGCGAGGGACCGTTTGCGCGCGCTCACCAGCGTCCTCGAGCGCAATGCCATGGTGTTGTCTCCTGGCGTCGACGTGGACATCTTCAGCTTGATTGACGACGAGTGGGAGGCCGCTGCGCACGTCTTCTATGTGCGTGACGGACGCATTACAGGTGAGCGCGGCTGGGTGGTCGACAAGCCGGAGCCCCTCGAGGTCGAACAGATGGTGGAAGCCTTGTTGCAGGAGGCCTACACGACGGCCGACTCCGTGCCGCCCGAGATTCTTGTCCCGGCTGCGCCGGCCGACGCCGACGCCCTGCGCGAGTACCTCAGAGGGGTGCGCGGGGCCCAGGTGAGCATCAAGGTGCCCTCTCGCGGCAAGAAGGCCGAGCTTGCCGAGTCAGGCAACCGCAATGCTCAGCAGGTCCTTGATCAGCACCGCCTCAAGCGTGCGTCAGACCTCACGACGCGTTCTGAGGCGCTGAGGGACCTTCAGGAGCACCTGGGGCTCACAGAGGCGCCCCTGCGCATCGAGTGCTACGACATCTCGCACACTCAGGGAACCAATCAAGTGGGCTCGATGGTCGTCTTCGAGGACGCCCTGCCGCGCAAGAAGGAGTACCGGCAGTTCTCACTCGCCGACGCCCTCGATGACACGGCGGCGATGAACCAGGTCCTCGCGAGGCGCTTCGCCCGCTACCTGGAGGAGTCTCGACTCCCTCCAGAGGAGCGAGAGACCGCGCGATTCGCGTATCCCCCTCAGTTGGTCGTCGTCGATGGCGGCCCGCCTCAAGTTGCCGCGGCCAGAAAGGCAATGGACGACGTGGGGGTTCCGGATATTCCGGTCGTGGGCCTCGCGAAGAGGTTGGAAGAAGTGTGGATACCAGGCGAGGAGTTCCCTGCGATCCTGCCGCGCGGTTCTGAGGCGCTGTATTTGCTCCAACGCGTGCGGGACGAGGCCCATCGCTTTGCCATCCGTCATCACCGAGCAAAGCGCGGCAAGGCCATGAAGTCCTCTGCGCTCGATGGCGTGCCAGGCGTCGGCCCCACGCGAGCGAAGGCGCTCTTGAGACACTTTGGCTCGCTACCCGCGCTCAAGGACGCTTCGATCGAGCAGATTGCGCGCGTTCCTGGAGTAGGAGACGCGACCGCTCGCGCGATTCACGCCAGTCTGCGAGGAGACAGTGGCATCCTTGAGGCATGACGGAAGAGGCTGACCCGGTTACCTACCCCTCGGGGATCCCCAAGCCCGCCTTCGACGCGCCTGCGGTCGCCCCAGAGGTGATGATCCTCACCGGCATGTCGGGCGCAGGGCGAACGCGGGCCGCCGCCGCCCTGGGGGATCTCGGCTGGTACGTCGTCGACAACCTGCCGCCGCAGTTGCTCGGCGGCTTGGTGGCCATGGTGGGAAGAGAGCCTCAAGACAGGCTCGCCGTCGTGGTGGACGTGCGCGGAGGCGACTTTTTCCAGGATGTCGAGGAGGTGCTCGATGATCTCGCCGTGCGCGGCATCGAGGTAAGGCTGTTGTTCCTTGACGCGTCGGACAACGCCTTGGTGCGTCGTTTCGAGGAGGCGCGGCGGCCTCATCCGCTGCAGAGCGACGGCACATTGCTCGAGGGGATTGGCAGGGAACGAGCACTGGTTCAGGCTCTGAAGGATCGGGCCGACGTGGTGGTCGACACCAGCGACCTCAACGTGCACCAGTTGCGGGATGCCATCACTGCAGAGGTGGGCCACACCGACCAGCCACTGTCGGTCAACGTCGTGTCTTTTGGTTTTCGCAATGGGTTGCCCTCCGACGCCGACTTCGTCGCAGACGTGAGATTCCTTCCGAATCCCCACTGGGTGCCGGCGTTGCGCCCGCTCACTGGCCTGGACAGCGCTGTGCGGGACCACGTGTTGTCTTCTGACGGGGCGCAACAGTTCCTCGATCACTACACCGAGATGCTGGAATCCGTCCTTGCCCTCTACCGGGCGCATGACAAGCACTCGGTGACGATCGCGATCGGCTGCACCGGAGGTAAGCACCGGTCAGTGGCGATGGCGGAAGAGATCGGCAGGAGGTTGCGCGAACATCGCGACCAAGTGCGGGTCACCCACAGGGATCGGCCAACGGAGTGAGACCTGCATCTGTCGTGGCGCTGGGAGGAGGCCACGGGCTGCACGCGAGTCTGAGCGCGCTGCGACATGTGACCGACGACCTCACTGCCATCGTCACCGTTGCCGACGATGGCGGATCTTCCGGCCGGCTGCGCGAAGAGCTCGGCATTGTTCCTCCAGGGGACTTGCGCATGGCGCTCAGTGCGCTGTGCGAAGAAGGGGAGTGGGGCCGGGTGTGGCGCGACGTGCTGCAAACGCGGTTCTCGACCCCTGGACCGCTCGATGGGCACGCGCTCGGAAATCTCTTGATTGCCGGACTGTGGGAACGCACAGGGAATGTCGTTGAGGGTCTCGAGTGGGTGGCTCGCTTGTTGCGTGCGGAGGGCAGGGTGTTGCCGCTCGCAGAGGAGCCTTTGCAGATATCCGCGCTTGTCGACGGTGGTTCGGTGTCCTCCGTGGCCTATGGCCAGGTCGCCGTGGCCACCGCCGGCGGTCGCATCTCCGCTTTGAACATCGAGCCGTCTCATCCGCGAGTCCCACAAGTGACGCTCGATGCGATCGCCGGTGCATCGGGTGTGGTGCTCGGGCCAGGGTCTTGGTACACCTCGGTCTTGGTGCACTTCCTGGTCGAGCCCGTGGCGCAGGCCCTGGTGGAAGCGGGAAGCAAGACCGTCCTCACGCTCAACATTGCCCACGAGGACCTCGAGACAGAAGGCTGCGACAGGGTCGATGACGTGCGCGCACTCAGAAGGCTAGAACCCGCTTTCCGTCCAGCCGTCGTGTTGGCGGACGTGTCCCACGGTCGGGACCGGGCACTCATTGCGGAGATCGAACAGTGGGGTTCGCGGCTCGTGGTTCACGACATGAAGAGGACCGATGCCCTGGATCGGCACGATGTCGCGAGACTTGCAGAGGCCTATTCGCAGGCTCTTGGGGGACTTCCGGACTGAAGCGAGGCCGCCGAGATGGCAGGATAGGCGCCATGGCGCTGACGGCACAGGTGAAGGATGAACTGGCGCGTGTCGCCGTGGAGAGAGTCTCGTCTCGCAAGGCGGAGATTGCGACGACGCTGAGATTTGCCGGCGGGCTCCACATTGTGTCGGGGCGGATCGTGATCGAGGCGGAGCTCGACACCGCTGCGTCGGCACGCAGACTCCGCACGTCTATCCACGAGGTATACAACCTCGGCTCAGAGATCATTGTGGTGTCAGGTGGCGCGCTGAAGCGAGGCAACCGGTACGTAGTGCGTGTGGTGAAGGAGGGGGAGTCACTGGCGCGTCAGACGGGTTTGCTCGACCACAGGGGTCGGCCAGTGCGCGGGCTGCCTCCGCAAGTCGTCGGAGGGTCCATCGAAGATACGGTCGCCGCGTGGAGGGGCGCCTTCCTTGCCCACGGTTCGCTCACGGAACCCGGCCGGTCCGCAAGCCTGGAGGTCACCTCGCCTGGCCCTGAGGCCGCGCTGGCTTTGGTCGGGGCCGCTCGCAGGCTCGGCATCACGGCAAAGTCGCGCGAAGTGCGCGGCGTTGACAGGGTTGTCATTCGAGATGGCGATGCCATTTCTGGACTGCTCGCGAGACTTGGTGCGCATGACTCGGTGCTGGAGTGGGAGAACAAGCGCACGAGGCGAGAGGTCAGAGGCACCGCGAATAGGCTCGCGAACTTTGATGACGCGAACCTGCGCCGCTCCGCCCAGGCTGCTGTAGCTGCTTCGGCGAGAGTCGAGCGGGCCTTCGAAATCCTCGCCGACGAGGTTCCCGAGCATTTGCGTGAGGCAGGCACTTTGCGCATGGCTCACCGTGACGCCTCGCTCGAGGAACTGGGCCGGTTGGCCACCCCGCCTCTCACAAAGGACGCCGTAGCAGGCAGGATTCGCCGATTGCTCGCTACCGCTGACAAGAAGGCGAAGGACCTGGGAATTCCCGATACAGAGGCGGGAATCAACCAAGAATTGCTGCGATACGAATGACCGTCGACGCGCCCGCCCAAGGGCGCGTGTGAGGGACCTTTGTCGCGCGCATTTGGCGCATCCCAAGTAGTAGGGTTGCAGTAGTGGCCCGCGCAAGTGGAGCCCCGCGCCGTAGTGCGCAGACCCGAATCCCCAAACGCGCCACGACGCGCGAACCGAGGAGAAAAAGTGACCATCAAGGTCGGAATCAACGGCTTCGGCCGCATTGGACGAAACTTCTACCGCGCCATCGTGGCGTCGGGCGCCGACATCGAGATTGTCGGTGTCAATGACCTCACGGACAACAAGACGCTCGCGCACCTGCTCAAGTACGACACCGTTCTTGGCGTTCTTCCCGCGACGGTCACCTACGACGACGAGAACATCATCGTCGACGGCAAGGCGATCCGCGCCCTCGCTGAGCGCGACCCGAGCAACCTTCCCTGGGCCGAGCTCGGTGCCGACATCGTGATCGAGTCGACCGGATTCTTCACGGATGCCACCAAGGCCAAGGCGCACATCGACGCCGGTGCCAAGAAGGTCATCATCTCGGCGCCCGCGTCGAACGAGGACGGCACCTTCGTCGTCGGCGTGAACCACACCGACTACGACGCCGCCACGCAGCACATCATCTCGAACGCTTCCTGCACCACCAACTGCCTGGCGCCCGTCGCCAAGGCCCTCAACGACGCCATCGGCATCGAAAAGGGTCTGATGACGACGATCCACGCCTACACGGGTGACCAGAACTTGCAGGATGGTCCGCACAAGGACCTGCGCCGTGCACGTGCGGCCGCGCAGAACATCGTCCCGACCTCGACCGGTGCCGCCAAGGCTGTCGCCCTGGTGCTTCCCGAGCTCAAGGGCAAGCTGGACGGCTTCGCGATGCGCGTTCCGACCATCACAGGTTCCGCGACGGACCTGACCTTCACCGCTTCGCGTGAGGTCACCGTCGACGAGGTCAACGCAGCGGTCAAGGCCGCCGCTGACGGCGCCATGGCCGGAACCCTCGAGTACACGGAAGACGACATCGTGTCTTCCGACATCGTGGGCAACCCTCACCAGAGCATCTTCGACGCCAAGCTGACCAAGGTCTCCGGCGACATGGTGAAGATCGTCGCCTGGTACGACAACGAGTGGGGTTACTCCACGAGCCTCGTGAAGCTGACGCAGTACGTCGGCGAGCGCCTCTAACATTCCCGTGAGAAACGTCCGCACACGCGCATCTGCGTGTGCGGACGTTTCTCTGTCACGACTAAGGAACACACATGCTGAAGACGATTGACAGCTTGGGCGACCTCACCGGCAAGAAGGTGTTGGTCCGCTCCGACCTCAACGTGCCGCTCGATGGCACCACGATCACCGACGACGGCCGCGTGCGCGCATCCGTTCCCACCATTGAAAAGCTTCTCGCCGCGGGCGCAGCCGTCATCGTGACCGCGCACCTCGGTCGGCCGAAGGGCGCGCCAGAGGACAAGTACTCGCTCGCACCCGCAGCCGCGCGTCTTGCGGAACTGCTTGGCAAGCCTGTCTCTCTTGCCTCTGACCTGGTCGGCGACTCTGCCAAGGCCACCGTCGCTGCCCTCGAGCCCGGCCAGGTGGCAATGCTCGAGAACGTGCGCTTCGACGCTCGTGAGACGTCCAAGGTCGACGCCGAGCGGGAGGAGTTGGCCTCAGAGCTTGCTGCTCTTGCCGACGCCTTCGTGTCCGACGGCTTTGGCGTGGTGCACCGCAAGCAGGCTTCCGTGTACGACATCGCGAAGGTCCTTCCCGCAGCAGCAGGTCTGCTCGTGCAGAAGGAGGTCGAGTCGCTCAGCAAGGCCGTGACAGACCCCGCTCGCCCGTACGCCGTCGTGCTCGGCGGCTCGAAGGTTTCCGACAAGCTGGGCGTCATTGCCAACCTGCTCACCAAGGCCGACCGCCTCCTGATTGGTGGAGGAATGGTGTTCACCTTCCTGAAGGCGAAGGGCTACGAGGTGGGCAGCTCGCTGCTCGAGGACGAGCAGCTCGACACCGTCAAGGGATACCTCAAGACTGCCGAAGAGAACGGCGTCGAGATTGTGTTGCCGACCGACATCGTTGCGGCCGCCGGTTTTGCCGCTGACGCGGAACACGACGTCGTTGCAGCCGACGCGATTCCCGCAGACCGCATGGGCCTCGACATTGGCCCTGATGCCGCCAAGTTGTTCGCTTCCAAGATTGTGGACGCCGAGACCATCGTGTGGAACGGCCCGATGGGCGTGTTCGAGTTCGATGCCTTTGCGGGCGGCACCAAGGCAGTTGCACAAGCGATGATCGACTCTGATGGCTTCTCCGTCGTCGGCGGCGGTGACTCCGCTGCGGCCGTCAGGATCCTCGGATTCGACGAGGCCGGATTCGGTCACATTTCCACGGGTGGCGGCGCGTCGCTCGAACTTCTCGAAGGCAAGACCCTCCCCGGTCTCGCCGTGTTGGAGGGCTGAGTCATGGCACGGACACCACTGATTGCAGGCAACTGGAAGCTCAACCTCGATCACCTCGAGGCGACGCACACCGTGCAGAAGCTTGCGTGGCTGCTGCGCGACGCGAAGCACGACTTCTCGGCAGTGGAGGTGGCGGTACTCGCCTCGTTCACGTCGCTGCGGTCGGTGCAGACGCTCGTCGACGCTGACAAGTTGGACCTCAAGTACGGCGCACAAGACATTTCCGCGCACGCGTCAGGCGCTTACACGGGAGAGGTCGCTGGTAGCCAACTCGCGAAGCTCGGCTGCGACTACGTTGCCGTCGGCCACTCCGAGCGCCGTCAGTACCATGCCGAGACGGACGAGGTGGTGGCCGCCAAGACCAAGGCGGCCTTCGACAATGGCATCGTTCCGATCGTCTGTGTGGGTGAGGGTCTGGACATTCGCAAGGCCGGCGACCAGGTGGCATACACCTTGGCGCAGGTCGATGGCGCTCTCAAAGACCTGCCAGCAGACAAGGCGAAGGATGTCGTCATTGCCTACGAGCCCGTGTGGGCCATCGGCACTGGCGAGGTCGCCACTCCCGCAGATGCTCAGGAAGTGTGCGGAGCGATCCGTGGTCGCCTCGCGGAGTTGTATGACGCTGAACTCGCCGCCGGCGTACGCGTCCTGTACGGCGGCTCGGTGAAGTCAGGGTCGATCGCGCAGCTGATGGCTGAGGTCGACGTGGACGGCGCCCTGGTGGGAGGCGCAAGCCTTGATCCTGAGGAGTTCGCCAAGATTGCGCGCTTCCAGGAGCACGTCACGGCCTAATGCTCGTGTGGCCCCCGTCGCGCCGTATGCGCGGCGGGGGCACCATGGCATTTCGCGCTGCGCCGCCCGCGCCGCCTCGTGCGTCGCGTATCCTGGTGCCAACGACTTGAGAGTTCGAGGAGAACTGTGCAGATTCTGACGACAGCCCTGTGGGTGCTTCTGGTTGCGACGAACGTGCTGATGATCGGTCTGGTGCTCGTGCACCGTGGCCGCGGCGGGGGTATCACGGACGTATTCGGCGGAGGCATTGCTTCCGGTATCCAGAGTTCCGCTGTGGGTGAGCGCAACCTTTCCCGCATCACCTGGGGCGTTGCGATCACGTGGGCGATGTCGATCGTGCTACTTGGACTCATCGCCAAGTACGTCAACTAGCCACGCAAAGAAGCAAGGGGTAGGACACCATGGCAGGTGGTAACGCAATTCGAGGCTCGCGTGTTGGCGCTGGCCCATTGGGAGAAGCAGAGCGCGGCGAGTCAGCACCACGGGAGGTGTTCTCCTACTACTGCGCAAACGGGCACGTGACGCGGCCAAGTTTCGCCACTGGTGATGACCGCGAGATTCCAGCGGAGTGGGATTGCCCTCGCTGCGGCTTGCCGGGTGGACTTGACCCCGACAACCCCCCTGAGCCGTTGCGCAACGAGCCGTACAAGACCCACCTTGCCTACGTCAAGGAACGCCGCACTGACGCCGAGGGGGAGGCGCTCTTGCAAGAGGCGCTCGACTCGCTGCGCGCCCGGCGCGCCTTCGTCGCAGCGGAGTAGCTCAGACACTCGTTTCGCTTTCGGTGGCGCGGGAATGGACCGGCGCCGAGCGTTGCTGACATGAGTGGAGGTTCACCCATGTTGATTGAGATCGAGTATTGCGTGCCCTGCGGCTACCTGAGCCGCGCGACGGAGGCTCAGACGCGTCTGCTAGAGGAGTTCGGTAACGCCATCGACGGAGTCACCCTCAAGACAGGGCGCAAGGGCGTGTTCACGTTCCGCGCGGATGGCGAGACGATTTACTCGAAGCCGGAGGAGTTCGACCTCGACCACATCGTTGGCGTGGTCAAGGCGATGCTTCCAGCCAGCGAGACGCTCCAGGCCGAAGGCCGCGAACTTCTGATGGGCAAGAAGCACTGAGTCGCCGCAGTCGAACCGTAGAGGGGGCTTTCGCGAGTTCTCTCCCAGGGAGCACCCGGGCGCGCCGCTCTGAGAGGCCCTAGATGCGCGTTGACGCCGCAGCGTCGATGAGCCACAGCGTGCGTTCGGTTCCCGACACGACAGCGGCTGGCACGTCGCGATCTCCAGCGAGCGCGCGACCGACGGCGTCGGCCTTCGCTTCGCCGGCTGCGACGATCCAGACCTCGCGGGCCCTCCTGATGGAGTCAAGCCCGAGGCTGACCCGCGTGTCAGGCGGCTTGGGGGAGTCGTGAACCGGCAGCACCTCCGCTTGTGCCCCTGAGAGGAAGACGGGGTGCCCAGGGAAGAGTGAGGCCACGTGACCATCCGGACCCATGCCGAGCATGACAACGTCCCATACAGGGGTGCCGTTGGCGGAGATCTCGTCGGCGTAGGCCTCTGCGGCCGCCTCAGCGCTGAGGAACTCGCCGGAGGCGGGCATCCGGTGAATGTTGTCCTCTGGAAGGGGCATGGCTCCTAGGAGCGCCTCTTGAGCCTGGCCCTCGTTACGTTCGGCATCACCTGCGGCGACGAATCGCTCATCGCCCCACCACACGTGAACGCTCGTCCAGTCGATGATGCGGGCAAGCGGGGACGCGGCAAGAGATGCGAGCAGGCCGATGCCGACGCTGCCGCCCGTCAGCACGACGTGAGCGACGCCTCTCATGGCAATCGTGTCGGTCAGGGTGACACCGAGGCGGGCGGCTGTCGCGTCGGCGACGGCCTGCTGGTCTGGAAAGACGACGACGTTTCGCATTAGCAGTGCACAATCTCGTGGAGGGCCTCGCCGTACACGGGGTCATCATCCATGCGCCGGAGCTCTTCCGCAAGGCATTCGCTGAGCGAGCGCGAGGGCAGGGTGATGACGTGGTCGGGTTGGCCTGGCTGGCTCAGGGTCGCATTGAGGCCGTCTGGGCGACGAATGCCGATTTCTCCTGCAGGCGTGTCGAGGCAGACCGACACCAGGCCGGTTGCCTCGGGGTCGTACGTCGCCTCGAAGTCACAACCGAGAGTGCTTCGCAGCCACGCGCCAAACAGGAGGATGGAGGGCGAGTTGACGTCTCCGTGCAGCCTCGCCTTGGTGACGCGCTGATCGGTCATCTGCTCGAGGGCCGAGGCGAGGAGGGCACGCCATCGCGTCACTCGCGTCCACGCGAGGTCGGTATCTCCCGCGCGATAGCCATCGGACAGCGAGCACAGTACAGCGGCAGGATTGCTCGCACCCTTGGTGTCGGTAATGCGCCGCTGCGCCATGGCGCCAAGGCCCGCTGCCGACGGCACGAGAGGGACGACGCTCGGCCACCACGCCACGATCGGCGCATCGGGAAGCAAGAGGGGAGTGATGAGCGTGTCGGCATGCTCCATCGCGGACACCGGCGGGCGCAAAACGACGACTTCGGAAGCGCCCGCGTCGCCCCCGACCCTGATCTGCGCATCAAGCGTCGAGGAGCCCTCTTGAGGAGCAAGCACCACAATGCGGCATGGGTGCTCGCGCGACGCGACGTTAGCGGTGCTGATGGCCTCTTCAGCGTCGGCGTCCGTCGCGTCGATCACGAGTGTCATGACGCGTCCGAGCGTGATGACCCCGCCCTCCTTGCGCAAGCGCAACAACTGAGCGTTGATGTCTACCGTTGTGGTGGAAGGAAGTTCGAGAATCATGGACGCCTCCAGACGCGACCGTCTCGCGCCATCATCTGGTCGGCTTGCGCCGGCCCCCACGTGCCGGAGCGGTATTGCTCCGGTTGACCTTGAGTGGACCAGAATTCCGTGATCGGATCAAGAATCTTCCACGACAGGGCGACCTCTTCATGGCGGGGGAAGAGCGGGGGATCACCGAGGAGCACATCAAGGATAAGCCGCTCGTACGCTTCTGGAGACTCGTCCGTGAAGGCATTGCCGTAGGCAAAGTCCATAGTGACGTCGCGCACCTCCATCGCGGTTCCCGGTACCTTCGAACCGAATTTGAGCGTGACGCCTTCGTCAGGCTGAACCCTGATCACGAGCGCGTTCGTGCCGACGTCGGAACCCTCGATTTGCTGGAAGTAGGGCGAAGGCGCCTTCTTGAAGACGAGCGCGATCTCCGTCACCCGCCTGCCAAGTCGCTTTCCTGCCCTTAAGTAGAAAGGAGTGCCGTTCCAGCGCCTGTTGGGGATATTCACCTTGATGGCAGCGTAGGTCTCCGTGGTCGAGTCCTGAGCGATGCCTTCCTCGTCAAGGTACGCGCCCACATGTTCGCCGCCGCGCCAACCAGCGGCGTACTGGCCCCTTGCCGTCCCGAGTGCGAGATCATCCGGGAGTGCGACAGCACGCAGCACCTTCTCCTTCTCGGTGCGCAGGTCCACTGCACCGAAGGAGGCAGGCTCCTCCATCGCCGTGAGGGCCAAGAGTTGCAGGAGGTGATTCTGGATGACGTCTCGCGCGGCACCGATGCCGTCGTAGTAGCCGGCCCTGCCCCCGATACCGATGTCTTCCGCCATCGTGATCTGCACGTGATCGACGTACTGCGAGTTCCAGATCGGTTCAAACAATTGGTTCGCAAAGCGCAAGGCGAGCAGGTTCTGCACCGTCTCCTTGCCAAGGTAGTGATCGATTCTGAAGACTGCGTCGGGTGGGAAGACATCGCTGACGACCTGGTTGAGCTGGTCGGCAGTCTCCAGGTTGTCGCCAAAGGGCTTCTCAATGACGACCCGACGCCACGTGTTTTCTTTGGGGTCTGACAGTCCGGAGTTGCGAAGCTGAGTGATGACCTGGGGGAAGGCCGACGGCGGGATCGACAGGTAGAAGGCGTGGTTTCCGCCTGTGCCGCGTTCCGCGTCGAGCTCCTCGACAGTGCGCCGCAACTCGGCAAAAGCCTCCGGGTCATCGAAGGTGCCCTGGACGAACCGGATTCCCGCCGAGAGCTGCTCCCAGGTTTCCTCACGCCACGGCGTGCGCGCGTACTTCTTCACCGAGTCGTGAACGACTTCAGCAAAGTCTTGCTTGTCCCACTCCCTGCGAGCGAAGCCAGTGAGCGCGAACGCCGGAGGCAGAAGCCCCCTGTTCGCGAGGTCGTACACGGCGGGCATCAACTTCTTGCGCGCAAGATCGCCCGTCACACCAAACATGACGAGCCCGCAAGAGCCTGCGATACGGGGAAGACGGCGATCACGTGGATCGCGGAGGGGGTTGACCACTGGATTAGCCTCCGAGGACTGAGATCACGCGAGCCACGTCAGACGGCGACGAGACGGTGAGGCGCAAAAGGGGACGGTTGTGGTTGATCAGTACGTTGGCGTCGCCGACGGCTTGGGCGTGCATCACTTGGCCAAACGTGAAGGGGCGGCCTGGTATTTCCATGTCTTCGCCGAGGCTGCCGGTCATCTGGATGAAGGCGCCCGCAGCGGGACCTCCTTTGTGGACCTGACCGACACAGTGTTGGTAGCGCGGGCCCCAGCCAAAAGTGACAGGGATCCCGACCTTTCGAGAGAGTCGTGCGCGGACTCCGGGGACGTCCGAGAACTCATCGCTGTTGAGGAACGCCACGAGTGCGAGGTATCCGCCGGCAGGCACAGCGGCCGTGATCGCCGCGACGGCGTCGTCGAGGCTCTGGACGCCGTCGAGCAAGCCAGGAGAGCCCGTGACGCCGACGCTGCCATCAACAAAGTCGAACGGGTCCGGCCGTGCCGGGGCGTCGAGTAGGGCGATCGCTGCTTGAGTCGCGGATTCAACGCGCGGCGCGTCAAAAGGGTTGATGCCGAGCAACCGTCCCGCGATAGCCGTCGCGTACTCCCACAGGAGGATCTGACCACCGAGAGTTCCAGCCACCCAGATCGCGTGACCTTCCGGTTCGCCTTCGAAGTCAAGCGGGACGAACCTGGTGTCGAGGGTTCCATCGAAGGTGGTGTCCGCCGCGTCCGCCTCCGCAACGACGGGAACGATGCCGACGCCGTCCTTGCCGGTCGAGGAGGCAATGAGCTGCTCCACCCAGTCAGCGAAGCCAACGAGCCCCGAATCGTGGTCGGACAACACCATGTACCTGCGGTGAGCGCCGCCCATCGCCGCGCCAAGCACGATGGCCGGGTTGGCGGCGTGGTCCTCGGCAAGGGAGTCGGCGACTGCTTCCGCCTCGTCAAGCAGTTCCGACACCGGCACGCCCGCGAGAGCGACAGGCACTAACGTGGCAGCGCTCAACGCCGAGAAGCGATCGCCGATGGTCGGTTCTGATGTGAAGACGGCGCGATAGCCCACGTCGGTCGCGTGGCGGTGAAGAGCGGAGTGTTGATCAGCCACCGCGACCAGGTGTCTGCGCGGGTCGAGACCAGACTCCTCGAGAGCCTCCTCGAAGAGGCTGAGCAGAAATTCGGCTTCGACCGTGCCTTCTGGAGCGGAACACGCCACGACGAGCGTGCTCTCCAGATCGTGCTCAAGCACCGACCGCAACTGAGTGGGTTCGGTCGAGTCGACCACCGTCAGGGGCACGCCGTACGTGGCACAGATGGCCCCAGCGCTAACGGCAGACCCGCCCACGCCGACAAGCACGACCCGCGTCAGGCCCTCTCCGCGCACATCGGAGTACAGGTCCTCGAGCTCGCTGACGAGCGAGCGCGACGTGTAGGGTGCCGCGACCCACCCCAGATGGGTGGCGGCGCTCTCTTCCACCAAGGGGCCCCACAACGTGGGGTCCGCAAGCGCGATACGGGAGGCAACTTTGTCGGCGACCATGGTCTCCGTGAGCACTGAAGCTGCTTCGGCGGCATCGCCCGCCACTGTCACCGCGAGGTGGGCCTCGTCACCGAGGCCCACCCACGTGGACAGGAACGTGCTCACGCAGAGGCCTCGAGGGACTCCTTGGCCTTAGAGACGACGTTCTCAGCGGTGAAACCGTACTTCTGGAGCAACTTGTCGCCCTGAGCCGACTCGCCGAAGTGGTCGAGGCCGACGACGCGTCCTGCGTCACCGACGATCTCGCGCCAGCCGAGCGGGGAGCCAGCCTCGACAGAGACGCGTGCCTTCACTGACGAAGGAAGCACGGTCTCGCGGTACTCGGCATCCTGACGCTCGAACAACTCGCGACACGGCATCGAGATGACCCTGGCCTTGATGCCATCCTTTGCCAGCGCTTCGCGCGCTGCCACGGCGACCTGCACTTCGGAACCGGTCGCGATGAGCAGCACGTCGGCATCCTCGTCGGCACCGGCAAGAACGTAAGCGCCCTTGGCGAAGCCCTCGGCCGACGTGCCCTCGAGTGTTGGCACGTTCTGGCGCGTCAGGATGAGCCCGCACGGGCGGTCCTTCGTCTCGAGAGCGTGCTTCCAGGCCCACGCGGTCTCGTTAGCGTCGGCTGGACGCACGATGTCGATCCCTGGGATTGCGCGCAGCGTCGCGACGTGCTCGACCGGCTGATGTGTGGGGCCGTCCTCGCCAAGTCCGACCGAGTCATGGGTCCACACGAAGGTGGTGGGGATACCCATGATGGCCGCGAGGCGTACCGAGCCGCGCATGTAGTCGGAGAACACCAAGAAGGTTCCGCCGTAAGCACGCGTCAACCCGTGCAGCGTGATGCCGTTCAGAATGGTGCCCATGCCGAACTCGCGGATACCGAAGTGCAGCGTGCGGCCGTACCACGTGCCTTCCCACGACTTCACCGAGCGGTGAGGCGGAAGGAAGGAAAGCTCGCCCTTCATCGTGGTGTTGTTCGAACCAGCGAGGTCGGCTGATCCACCCCACAGTTCAGGGAGAACCGGCGCCAGAGCGGTCAGCACCTCTCCTGACGCGGAGCGAGTCGCTACCGACTTGCCGACCTCGAACGTGGGCAGCGCGTCGTCCCAGTTCTGGGGAAGTTCCTTGGCGAGCAGGCGCTCCAGCAGTTCTGCGCGTTCCGGCTGCTCTGCTTGCCACTTTGCGAAGTGACTGTTCCACTCCGAATGAGCGGCTTGACCGCGGTCGCGCACCGACTGCATGTGCGTGAGAACCTCCGGCTCGACGGCGAAGTCCTGTTCGGGATCGAAGCCGAGCACCTTCTTGAGCCCTGCGACCTCTTCTGCACCGAGTGCCGAACCGTGAACACCGCCGGTGTTCTGCTTGGAAGGCGAGGGCCAGCCGATGATGGTCGACAACGCGATGATCGAGGGCTTTCCCGTCTCGGCCTTCGCGTTGTTGATCGCGTCGAGCAGAGCGTCGGTGTCCTCTTCATAGCCGTCAGGGGTAACCCAGTCGACGCGCTGAGTGTGCCAGCCGTACGCCTCGTAGCGCTTTAGCACGTCTTCGCCGAAGGCGATGTCGGTCTCGTGCTCGATCGAGATCTTGTTGTCGTCCCAAATGACGATGAGGTTCCCGAGCTCTTGCACTCCCGCGAGGGCGGCGGCCTCGTGGGTGACACCCTCTTGCAGGTCGCCGTCAGAGGCGATCACGTAGATGTGGTGGTCAAACACCGACTCGCCTGGCGCGGCGTCAGGATCGAGGAGACCGCGCTCACGGCGAGAAGCCATCGCCATTCCGACGGACGAGGCGAGACCGGAGCCAAGCGGGCCCGTCGTAATCTCCACGCCAGGGGTGTGGCCGTATTCCGGGTGGCCCGGCGTTTGAGAGCCTTCGGTGCGCAACTGCTTGAGGTCGTCGAGGCTCATGGGATAGCCGGACGCGAACAACTGCAAGTACAGGGTGAGGGACGAGTGCCCACACGACAGCACGAAGCGGTCCCGGCCCAGCCAGTTCGGGTCCGACGGGTCATGCTTCATGACATTCTGGAACAGCAGGTATCCGGCAGGTGCGAGCGAAATGGCCGTGCCAGGGTGGCCATTGCCCACCTTTTCCACGGCGTCGGCGGCGAGCACACGGAGCGTGTCAATCGCGCGGGTGTCGAGGTCAGTCCATCCAGTGGCCACGGTTCTCCCTTGTCACGTTGTAGGGCGGCCCTCCCAGCCTACCGGCGCTCACGGTCCAGGGAGCGCGCGAGTGGACGGTTGTTCGCGCAGAGCCCACGTACAATCGAGGTATGCCGTCAGCCTCGACGACGCCAACCGACGTCCCAGCTCCCTCTGTGGGACGAGTGATCCTGGCGACTCGAGTGATCAAGGCGTACGTGTCCCTCACCAAGCCGCGCATCATCGAACTGCTGCTGGTCACGACCCTCCCCACGATGGTGCTTGCGGCGGATGGTTGGCCAGGCGCTTGGCTCATGACGGCGACCATGATCGGCGGCACGTTGTCTGCTGGATCGGCGAACGCCTTCAATAGTTACCTTGATCGCGATATCGACGCCGTCATGAAGCGCACCCAGAGCCGACCGCTCGTCACGGGGGCTGTGTCTGCGCGCGCGGGACTCACCTTCGCTTGGGTGCTTGCCGCCGTCTCGACAGCATGGTTCTGGTGGCTGGTGGGATCGCCCCTTGCGACCGCGCTATCGATCGTCGCGATCCTCTTGTACACCGTCGGCTACACGATGCTCCTCAAGCGTAGAACGTCCCAGAACATCGTGTGGGGAGGCGCCGCTGGTTGCATGCCAGTGTTGATCGGCTGGGCGGCCGTCAACGAGTCACTGTCGTGGACGCCTGTGGTGCTGTTCCTGATTATCTTCCTGTGGACGCCGCCTCACTATTGGCCCCTCGCATTGAAGTTTCGCAAGGACTATGAGCACGCCGAAGTGCCGATGCTTCCCGTGGTCGCCAGCCCCGTGAAGGTTGCGAAGCAGATGGTCGCGTACGCCGCCGCCATGGTCGCCGTCTCGCTGGTGCTCGTTCCCCTCGCCTCAATGACGTGGATCTACGCCGTTCTCGCGCTCGGGTTCGGCGTGTGGTTCGTTGGTGGTTGCTTCGCGCTGTACAAGCGCACCATGGACGGCTCAAAACTGAGGTCCATGCGCCTGTTCCGAGACTCGATCATGTATCTCTCCGTCGTCTTTGGTGCCATCTTGGCCGACCCCTTCTGGCCGGATTCGCTCACGGTGTGGCAGGGCTAGGACTCGAGCGGGAGCTCGCCACCTACCTCGCTCACGTTACGGTCGAGCGGGGACTGTCTCACCACACCGTGTCGGCCTATCGTCGCGATCTTGGCCGCTACAGCCAGTTCCTCGCTGCCCAAGACATCGCGTCCATTGCCGACGCGACGCCCGCTCACGTCGCCGACTTTGCCCAGGCCGTGTCATCGGGAGAGGACGGTCGTACGGCACTCGCCCCTGCGTCGTCCGCGCGCACGGTGGTGGCCGTGAGGGGCTGGCATCGCTTCGCCGTTGCCGAGGGGTGGACCATCGATGACGCCTCGCTTGACGTCAAGCCACGCACCGCACCCGCACGCTTGCCAAAGGCTCTCAGCACTGACGCCGTCGAGGGCCTCCTCGAAGCGGCGGCCGTTGGCGAAGGGCTCGGCCCGCTGCGGGATAGGGCGTTGCTCGAGGTGCTGTATGCCTCTGGCGCTCGGGTCTCAGAGGCCATCGGCCTTGACATCGACGACGTGTCACTTGAGCCAGGAGCGGAGGCGGTGCTGCTCAGGGGCAAGGGGCGCAAGGAGCGCGTCGTTCCCATGGGCCACTACGCCGCCGATGCCGTCAACGCCTACGTGGTGAGAGCGAGGCCTGCCTTGGCGGCTGCGGGAAAGGGAACGCCCGCGTTGTTCCTCAACACCAGGGGAGGGCGGCTCAGTAGACAGAGCGGCTGGACCATCATCAAGGCGGCAGCTGAGCGCGCTGGTATCGAGAACGTGTCGCCCCACACCTTGCGGCATTCCTTCGCTACCCACCTGTTGAGGGGCGGCGCTGACATCAGGGTGGTACAGGAACTGCTCGGCCACGCGTCCGTCACGACCACGCAGGTGTACACGCTCGTGACGAGGGACGCTTTGCGTGAGGTCTACCAAACCGCGCACCCGCGTGCCCGCGGCAGTGCGACCCCTCGTCCGGAGTAAGGTGAGCGACGTGACCGAGTTCCCCGCACCCCCTGCTCTCGACGGCACAGGTCCCGCAAGGATTGTGGCCCTGTGCAACCAAAAGGGCGGCGTTGGCAAGACCACCACCTCGGTGAATCTTGCGGCCGCGTTTGCCGAGTACGGCCGCAAGGTCCTGTTGGTCGATTTCGACCCTCAAGGCGCGGCATCTGCAGGCCTTGGCATCAACTCTCACGAGCTGGACACGACGGTCTACGACCTTCTGATGGGACCCAAGATCGACACGGCGAGCGTGATCGTGCCCACCTCGATTGAGGGACTTGACGTGTTGCCAGCCAACATCGATCTGTCCGCCGCCGAGGTGCAGTTGGTCGGGGAGGTCGCCCGCGAGAGCGCCTTGGCCCGCGCCTTGCGCGGGGTGGAGGACGACTACGACCTCATTCTGATCGACTGCCAGCCTTCGCTAGGCCTGCTCACGGTCAATGCCTTAGTGGCGGCGCATGGCGTCGTGATTCCCTTGGCGTGCGAGTACTTCGCTTTGCGCGGCGTCGCGTTGCTTGTGGACACCGTGACCAAGGTGCAGGACAGGCTCAACCCGAAGCTCACGATGGACGCGATCGTGCCGACGATGTACGACCCGCGCACTCTTCACGCTCAAGAGGTGGTGGAGCGGGTGCGAGACGCTTTCGGCGACCGCGTGACCGAGACCATGATTGGCCGCACCGTGAAGTTCCCCGACTCGTCGGTAGCGTCGGAGTCAATCCTCACCTTTGCGCCAAAGCACGCCGGAGCAGAGTCTTACCGTCAACTGGCCCGCGAACTGGTGGCGCGCGGGGTGGCGGCCTGAGGTGACTGCCGCCGTTGATGGGGCACGCAGCGCCTTTGAGGTGCACCTGCCCAATTTCGAGGGGCCCTTTGATCTGTTGCTGAGCCTGATCTCCAAGCACGAGATGGAGATCACCGACGTGGCGCTGGCCATCGTGACCGATGAGTTCCTCATGGCGGTGAGGGCTCGCGAAGGCGATTGGGACCTTTCACAGGCCTCCGAGTTTCTGGTCGTGGCCGCCACGTTGCTCGATCTCAAGGCAGCGCGGCTCCTGCCGCACGGCGAGGTGGACGACGCAGAGGATCTTGCCCTCCTCGAGGCGAGAGACCTGCTGTTTGCGCGGTTGCTTCAGTACAGGGCCTTCAAACAGGTCGCCGGTGGTCTCGAGAAGCTCATGGAGGCACCGCGGCGGGTGCCGCGTGACGTCTCCCTCGAGCCGCACTTCGCCATGCTGCTGCCCGAGTTGGTGTGGCGGGCCACTCCTGAGGACCTTGCTCGCCTCGCGGCTCACGCACTCCAGCCAAAGCCCCAGGAACTTGGCGTGTCCCTCGCACACCTGCACAATCCCAAGGTGAGCGTGCGCGAGCAAGCTGCGCTCATCTCTAGCCGCCTGCAACGTGCAGGCGCGATCACTTTTCGCTCGCTCGTGGCGGACGCCGACCACGTGGGCATGGTGGTGGCGAGGTTCTTGGCGCTGCTCGAGCTCTTTCGCGAATCTGCTGTGGCTTTCGAACAGGTACGCTCTCTCGGCGAGCTCACTGTGCGTTGGACAGGGGCGCGCGACGACGTCCAGGTCAGCGGCGAGTTCGACGGCGTCGAAGAAGTCTCAGAGGAGACCACCCCATGAGTGTTCAGGTGCGGCCAGCCCTCGAGGCCATCCTCATGGTGGTCGACGAGCCGGTGACCGCGGTCGATCTCGCTACGGCGCTCGACGTCCCTGAGCCGCAAGTGACCGATGCCTTGCACGCCCTCAAGGACGAGTACGCCAACCCTGACAACCCTCGTGGCTTCGAACTCAGGCAGGTCGGTGGCGGATGGCGTATTTACTCCTCGCCTCTCTTTGCCGACGCGGTGGGTGCGTTTGTGGTTGACGGGCAATCGGCAAGGCTGTCGCAGGCCGCGCTGGAGACCCTTGCGGTGGTCGCGTATCGCCAGCCAGCGACTCGTGGTCAGGTGTCCCAGATTCGCGGCGTTAACGTGGACTCAGTGATGAAGACGCTTCTTGCGCGTGGACTAGTGACCGAGGTGGGGGAAGTGGGAGGTGCCGTGCAGTACGGCACGACCACGGAATTTCTGGAACGGATCGGACTGAGTTCATTGGAAGACCTGCCGGCGTTGGCCCCCTACCTGCCCGACCTTGATGACGTGGACGAGGCGAACTGATGGGCGACCTGGAGATCTACCGTCCCGAGGGAGTGCGCCTTCAAAAGGTGCTCGCCCAGGCGGGCGTCGGGTCCCGGCGCAAATGCGAAGACCTGATCACGGCAGGCAAAGTGCAAGTCAACGGTGAGGTCGTCGATCAACTAGGCGTACGCATCGACCCCGATGAATGCACCATCAAGGTTGAAGGAAGGCGTGTCTCCGTCGACACGCAGTTGATCACGGTGGTCCTCAATAAGCCGAAGGGCATCGTGAGCACCATGAGCGATCCCGACGGCCGTCCATCGCTCGAGCAGTACGTCAAGGACTACGAAGAGCGACTCTTCCACGTAGGAAGGCTGGACGCCGACACCACGGGCGTGTTGCTGCTCACCAACGACGGCGATCTTGCGAACAAGCTCGCTCATCCCACCCACGGCGTGTCAAAGGTGTACGTTGCCAAGGTTCAGGGCAGGGTCAACAAAAGCATCTGCACCACGATGCGTCAGGGAATCGACCTGGACGACGGCCCAGTGCGCGCCGTCGAGTGCAGGATCCTTGATGCCACCGACCATCACTCGCTCGTCGAGGTCGTGATGCACGAGGGCCGCAATCGCATCGTCAGGCGCATGTTCGATGCGGTGGGGCACCCCGTGATCGACCTGGTGCGCACCAAGTTTGGGCCCATCAGCATTGGCACCCTTCAAGCAGGGGAGCAGCGTCGGCTCAGCAACACAGAAGTAGGCCTTCTTCAGCAAGAAGCCGGACTGTAGGTCGCGGCGGGGCGACGCGGCACTCTTCAGTGGGCCGGTAGCATGTCCGCATGGCTGTACGGGCGATCAGAGGCGCAACCACGCTCGAGCGGGATGAACGTGAGCACCTCCACGAACGCACTCGCGAACTCATCGAGGGCGTGTTGCGAGACAACGGCCTGACGGCAGCCGATGTTATCTCCGTCTTCTTCACGTGCACGCCCGACATCGTGAGCGACTTTCCCGCCGCGGCCGCCCGCACGCTTGGATTCGGAGCAGTACCGCTGATGTGTGCCCAAGAGATGGCGGTTCCCGGTGCCCTGCGCATGGTCGTGCGCATCATGATGCACGCCGAGATGGACCGACCGCGAGACATGGTGTCCCACGTGTATCTGCACGACGCCGTGTCCTTGCGCCGGGATCTCGCGCAGTAATGGACGCAACGCCCACCACCCACATCATCGGCGCTGGCCTCATCGGCGCGTCCATAGGGATTGGTCTGAGTTCTCAGGGTTGGCGCGTCACCATCGTCGACGCCGATGCCGAGGCAGAGCGCCTGGCGAGGGGCATTGGGGCCGGCGGGGTCATTGGCGATGGTGCTCCCGAACTCGTGATTGTGGCGACCCCGCCGGGCGTGACCGGCAACGTCGTCGTCGAGGCCCTCGCGGCGTGGCCACAAGCAGTGGTGATGGACGTGGCGAGCGTCAAGGCTCCCATCGCCAAGGTGGCTGCGACGACGGGCCAGGCTCATCGCTACGTGGGTTCTCACCCGATGGCTGGCAGGGAGGTCTCGGGGGCGCTGGCCGCACAGGGAGACCTTTTCAGGGCGCGCCCTTGGGTGCTGTGTCCTGGCGAGGCGAGTCCCGCTGCGGTCGCTTTGGTGATCCAGGTGGCGGGGGCTCTCGAATGTGACGTGATCGAGATGGAGGCGAGCGCCCACGACCTGGCGGTCGCGAGGGTCTCCCACGCCCCCCAGGCCGCAGCGTCGGCCGTTGCCGCCGCTCTGGCGCCGCTCGGAGCCGACGACGTGGCGCTCGCTGGCCAGGGCTTGCGTGATGTCACCCGCATTGCCGCCTCCCAGCCTGACATGTGGGCCGACATCGCCCGCCTCAACAGGGCGGCGCTCGTGGAGACAATTACCCACATCGTCGAGGCACTCGATGCGGTGCGCACAGCGGAAGACATCGGCGCGGCCATGACCCAGCTTATTGATCGGGGACGTGCGGAAGTGGCGAGGATCCCCGGCAAGCACGGTGGCGCGAAGCGCGACTGGGAGGCCGTCACCGTGATCGTGCCTGACGAGCCCGGCCATTTGGTGAGATTGTTATCTGACACGGCTGCGGTCGGCGTGAACGTGGAGGATATCTCGATCGAGCACTCGCCGCGTCAACCCGTCGGCCTCACGACGCTGTGGGTACTTCCCCAGCATGCGGCCGCACTGGGAGTGGCTCTCGAACACAGCGGATGGACGGTGGCAGGCGCATGAGTATCGTGATCGCGGTCGATGGACCTGCCGGAACCGGCAAGTCGACGGTGTCCCGCGAGGTGGCAAGGCGTCTAGGCCTCGAATACCTCGACACCGGCGCAACGTACCGCGTTGGCGCCCTGTACTGCCTGCGGGAGGGCGTCGACCTCAAGAATGAGGACGATGTCACCTCGATGGTGGCGACCATGAACGTCGAGATGAGACTCGACCCTGGCAATCCACACGTCTTGCTCGATGGCGAAGACGTCACGAGCCTGCTTCACACGGACTCCATCTCGCTCGTGGTGTCTGCAGTGGCGACCAATCTCAGCGCGCGCAAGGTGCTCCGGGACATCCAGCGCAAACTCATCGACGCGTCGCGGTCGCGGGCGGGCGTGGTGGTTGAAGGGCGCGACATCACCTCGGTGGTGGTGCCAGACGCCGAGGTGCGCGTCTTGCTCACCGCAGACGAAGAGGTGCGCATCGCGCGCCGCACGGGAGATGGCGCAGACCCTGCCACCGTGCGCGAATCCGTGCTGGGACGCGATCAAAAGGATTCCACCGTGGTGCAGTTCCACACCGCGGCCGATGGCGTGGTGGAGATCGATACGACCCACCTGACGCTCGACGAGGTGGTAGGCGCAGTCCTAGCCCTCGCCAAGGAGGCAAGCTCATGAACGACGACTACGACGACGACTACACGCCTCCGCCACCCTCAGACCCTCAAGAGAGTCTCGATGAGGTGCGTGAGGCGGCGCTACGTGCCGGACTTGAGGCGTACGAACTGGACGAGAGCGACCTTGCCACTCTCGAGGGCGAGCCCGTTCAGCAACGCGAGGCCCTGCCCATTCTCGCGATCGTCGGACGCCCCAACGTCGGCAAATCGACGCTGATCAATCGCATTATCGGCCGCCGCCTCGCTGTGGTGGAGGACACCCCAGGGGTCACCCGCGACCGGGTGACCTACGAGGCCGAGTGGGCCGGCCGCGACTTCATGCTGATGGACACCGGCGGGTGGGAAGCAGGCGTGCACGGCATCGATCTGTCGGTCGCGCAATCGGCAGAGGCGGCCATGGAGCTTGCCGACGCGATGCTGTTTGTGGTCGACGCCACGGTGGGCCCGACGGCGACCGATGAGAAGGTCGTCAAGCTGTTGCGCAAGACCAAGAAGCCTGTGGTCTTGGTGGCCAACAAGGTGGACGGTCCGCAGGGCGAACTTGAAGCGGCGGCGCTATGGAACCTCGGGCTTGGCGAGCCCTACCCCGTCTCGGCCCTGCACGGCAGGGGAGTAGGGGACCTGCTGGATGCTGCAGTGGCATCGCTGCCGACAGAGACGCGCATGGTCGAAGACGAGGGCTCTCCGAGGCGCATTGCGCTGGTAGGGCGCCCCAACGTCGGCAAATCCTCGCTCCTCAACAGGCTGGCCGATTCCGAACGAGTGGTCGTGAACGAACTCGCAGGGACCACACGTGATCCCGTTGACGAACTGATCGAGGTCGACGGCGAGCTCTTCACCTTCATTGACACCGCCGGTATTCGCCGCAGGGTGCACCTGAGTAAGGGCGCTGACTACTATGCGTCGCTGCGCACTTCTGCCGCCATCCAGCGTGCTGAACTGGCGCTGGTGTTGCTGGACGGCTCCGTCGCGCTGACCGAGCAGGACTTGCGCATCTTGTCGGAAGTGGTTGACGCCGGCCGAGCCATCGTGATGGTGGTCAACAAGTGGGACCTGGTGGGGGAGGAAGAGCGCTTCATCTTCGAGCGCTCTTTCGAGAAGGACCTCACCCACCTCACGTGGGCCGCACGCGTCAACCTGTCCGCGCTGACTGGCTGGCACACCAACAGGCTCAAGCGAGCCATGGACGAGGCACTGACCAACTGGGACCGCCGCATCTCGACGGGAAGACTCAATACCTTCTTGGGCGAACTGGTCTCCGCGCACCCTCACCCGGTCCGCGGTGGCAAGCAGCCCAAGATCCTGTTCGCGACTCAGGCGAGCACCCGGCCGCCAACATTCGTGCTGTTCACGTCCGGCTTCCTCGACCCGCAGTACCGGCGCTACATCGAGCGCCGGTTGCGCGAGACCTTCGACTTCGAGGGGACGCCCATTCACATCTCGGTGAGGGTGCGAGAGAAGCGCAGCCGACGCTAGCGCAGGTGGTGCGGCGAGGGGTGCGTCTCTGTGTAAACTTGTCGACGGCCTGCAGGTGGTGCGAAAGCGTCGTCCACGGGGCCAAACGGGCTGTGGCGCAGTTTGGTAGCGCACCTGACTGGGGGTCAGGGGGTCGCAGGTTCAAATCCTGTCAGCCCGACAGAAACGCCCTGATGAGAACTCTCTCATCAGGGCTTTGTCGTGTTCCCGGGAAGGCGTGGCTGATGACGGTCGCGTATTGATGAAGGGCCTGGCCAGAGGGAAGTCTCCGTCGCCGTTGATTCAGTCCAGAAAAATGTCGGGGAACAATGCCTCGTCCGGAATGCCTGGCTTGGCTGCGTATTGAGAAAACTCGCTCAGCCCTGACGCCTCTAGCACGTCCTCCACGATGAGGCTTCGACCCGTCAGTTCTCGCGAGCCGGTCGTGACCACCACGTATGCTGCATCGGCGTAGATCTCAGGGGTGCGGCTGGCCTGCATGATCCTGTCGCCGCCGAGCAAGTTCTGTACCGCGGCGGTGGCAATAGTTGTGCGGGGCCACAAGGTGTTGGCCGCTATGCCCTGTGATGCGAACTCTGATGCCATTCCTAGTGTCACCATCGTCATGCCGAACTTCGCGACCGTGTATCCCGTGTGTGCGCCCAGCCACTTTGCCGAGGGATTGAGCGGAGGTGACAACGACAAGATATGCGGATTGTCGGCGCGAGCGAGATGCGGTGCGGCTGCTCGCGACAACATGAAGGTTCCTCGCACGTTGACGTCCTGCATCAAGTCGTACTTCTTCGCATCAAGCGTAGAAGACGGTGACAGGTCGATGACGCTCGCATTGTTGACCACGACGTCAATGCCGCCGAACGTCTCAACCGTGAGGTCGACTGCACGCGAAATGTCGTCATCGTTTCGCACGTCGCCCACGACCGCCAGCGCCTTCCCACCGCGGGCTTTCACTGCTTGGGCCGCTGTGTGGACCGTGCCCTCGAGACGCGGATGAGGCTCGTCGGTCTTTGCTAGCAACGTCACGTTGGCGCCGTCACCAGCTGCCCTGAGGGCGATGGCAAGCCCGATGCCTCGGCTTCCCCCCGAGATCAGGATCGTCTTGCCAGCAAGGGAGCGAGAATTCATCGCTGTGTCCCCCGTGCGGCGCTCGCTGCGGCGAATGCCGCAACACGTTGACGAGCCTCGTCGCCGTCAAAAGCCTCGCCGATGCTGCGTGCCTCGTCGGCCAGGCTGACGACAAAATCACGTTGACCTGAGATTCTGACTAGGCGTTTCGCCTCACCAAGGGCTCGGCTCGGTCCCTCCGCCCACTGATGCGCGATCTCCGTCGCTCGGGTGTCCGGGTCATCCGTCACCTCCGCGACCATGCCCCAGTTGTGCGCCGTCTCCGCGTCGAGCTCGCGCCGCCCCAACAGCACTTGGAGTGCGCGGCGTTCGCCCACTGCACGCGTGAGCAGTGTGCTGACGCCCAAATCGGGGGTGAGGCCCACGTCTGCGTAACTGCCGGTCACCCTCAGGTCAGCGCCTGCCACCACGTAGTCCGCAGCGAGCATCAGGCCGATTCCGCCGCCAGCCACGGCGCCCCGCGCCGCTGCGACGACGGGAATGGACGAGCCGACGAGCGCGGCGATGCCCTCGTGGATGATGTGTGCGGCGTCGGTGACTTGTGCACCGGAGACGGCAGCGTCGGCCATGGCGAGAAGATCACCCCCGACGCAGAACGCCGGACCCAACGCGGTGATGAGGATCACGCGGACCTCGCTTGAGGACACGGATCAGACGCACGCGTCACGGTACTGCTGTCCAGCGTCAAAATCGATCGCGTTCCACTTCTCAGGGTTGGCCAGCACGATGTGCGCGATGCCGTGATCGGTGGTGACGTGAATTCTTGATTGCACGAGCGTTCCCCACGAGTCGTCGTTGAATCGTTCCTTTCATCTTGTCATAGGGGGCGTCTCCACCATCAAGCGAGGACGACGCACATGCGGCGAGCGACCGCAGAGCGCTCAGCGCCGTGTTGAGACCGTCACCGTGAACTTCGCATTGCGGGCGACTTGTTGGGTCGGTCCGACCGTCCGTTCCAGCAGTGGTCGGTAGCGCAGCGACGAGTTCCACACGCACCACAGTTGTCCTTCGGGGCGCAACACACGCGCGGCATCGGCGAACAGCCTTGGCGCGAGAAGGTCCGTGACGGCCGCCCCAGAGTGAAACGGCGGGTTGAGCGCAATCAGCGAGGCGCTAGCGGAGGCCCTGGCAGTGAGTGCGTCGTCTTGCCTGACCTCGACGCGGGTGTCGACCTCGTTGGCGAGCATCGTCGCGCGAGCCGATCTGACCGCGATGGCCGACTGGTCGCACGCGTAGACGTGTGCATTCGGATACCGAGTCGCCAGCCATGCGCCGACGACTCCCGTCCCGCAGGCAAGATCGATGAAGGGATCATCGGCCGTCCCGCCTTTCAGCTCCGCGGGGAGGCTGTCGAGCAGAAGTCGAGTACCGATGTCGAGGCGTGCTCCAGCGAAGGCGCCTCCGAAAGCCCGCACCTCGAGACCTTCGACGCGCGTTGCAGCCGGCTCTGGGTCGCGACCGTCATGCGGCTCGCGTGCCAAGAGCACGCGGGACTTCTGCCGGGCATGGCTGATGTCCAACCGCCCAAAATGCTCCCTTAGCACCTCGTTCATCGACAACGACATGTGCTTGAGACGGCCGCCGGCGACCACGACGACGCCCGAATCTGCGTGAGCAGCAAGGACTCCGGCGATGTCTCGGATCGCGTCGAGGGATCTTGGTAGTCGCAGCAGGACGATGCGCGCGCCATGCACAAGTTCACCGTCCAGCGGGAGCGCGCGGTAGCTCCCCGAAAGACCGGCGCGCTCGGCGTTGGCGGCGAGGGCCCGTTCACCACTCAGCGCGTCAAGGTGCGCGCGAATGCCGGTCGCGCCCGCGTGTGCTGCGCCGAGGGTCAGTGCCCCGTAGGCGTCCCCAATGACGACGATCGAGCCAGGATCCGCGCCAGCGCGCAGTGCAGCGGATTCATCCAGAATCAAGCGGTCTGCGGCATCGACGGCGACGAGTCCTGGCGCTTCGATGTCGGGCCACCGCCGCAGCCCATCGAGCAGCGCGCTCACAACGTCCGATTGCCGTCGGAGGGCCGCACCCGCAGAGCGCTGCAGCATCCGCGTGACTCGACGCCAGCGGAGCGAGTCGTCCGGGCAGTTCCGCTCATCATGAAAGCCTAGCGGTGGGTGCCGGGGACATTCCCGATGCGTGGGAATGCTTGCTCGTCCATGGGCAGGCGCTCATGTGGGGAGAATGAAGTCATGACCGAGCCGAGAGATGAAAGGGGCCTGATATCTCTGACTGCGCCCGGGTCTCGAGTGGTGGTGCGCTACTTGATCTCGACTGGGCAAGCCACAGATGCGCTAGGCGAGCTGCTCAGCATCGATGACCAGACGGTGGTCGTCAATGGGGTCCGTGGCGTCGAGCGCATCGCAGTGGCAGATATCGTCGCCGCAAAGGAAGTGCCGCCGCGCCACGTCCGGAGGAGGAGATCGCCGACGCGCTGAACGAGGAGCCCGATTCCGGCGTGTCTCAGGAGGATGAGGTCTGAGGTCAAGCTCCTGGCGTGGGGTCTCTAGAAGGTGTTCTGCAACTCGCGGACAATAACCCTCGCCCAGGAGAGTCGCGCGCAAGGACTACATTGAGGTCATGGCAACGGAGCCACTCGAGATTCACATCTTCGCCGACTCGACAGGCGAGTCAGCCACTCGCATTGCCAGGGCCGCGATTACGCAGTTTCCTGGCAGGCAATTCTCGTTTGTGCGGCACCGCCGCATGGACACTCTTGAGCACGTCCACAAGGCCCTCGAGACCTTGCGGGATAGGCCAGGTCACCCGACTGCAGTGCTCTACACGCTGGTCGACCACCAGATGGTGCAGATCGTCGAAGAGGTCTGCATGGAACTCGGCATCCCGTATGCAGACCTGATGACCGATGCTCTCAGGGCGCTAGAGCATGCCACCGGAGACGAGGCCGACGCGGTGGCGCGCCGCCCGGTAGGTGTCGAGGCCGACTACTTCACCAGGGTGTCGGCCATCGACTTCGCCGTGCGCAACGACGACGGTGCGGCGCCTGGAGCCTTGCGCGAGGCTGACATCGTGCTGGTAGGGGCATCTCGATCGGGCAAGACGCCCTTGTCGATGTATCTGGGGTACCTGGGCTACAAGACGGCAAACGTGCCACTGGTGCCCGCGATAGCGCCCCCTGAGGAGCTCTTCTCCGTTGACCGTTGGCGCATCGTGGGCCTCACGATGGAACCACAGCAACTCCAGGTCATTCGCAACCAGCGGGTGCGCGCCATGGGCGGCTTTGGCACCAGGGACGGCTATGCGGACCTGACCAGGATCCTCGACGAGTTGGACGAGGTCACCGCGATCCAGAAGAAGCTCGGCTGCCCCATCGTCGACACCACCGGCGTCGCTCTCGAAGAACTCGCTTCGCGAATTCTTGACCTCGTCGTCAAGCGAGCAGAACGCTTCGGCGCCTCTTTGCGCCTGCTACCCGGCGTCGTCTGCAAACGATAACCGGGACCTCCGACTGGGCTACTGGTCCCGACTTCCGCTAGGGCGACGTGTCTAGGCTGGGAAAGTCGGGACAACGGGGTCCCGTTCTGTCGCATTTGCGCGGGATTGAAGGCGATCATGAGCGAAAAGCTTTATATCTACGATCTCTCCGAGGGCGACGCCTCGATGCGAAACTTGCTGGGAGGCAAGGGCGCCGGCGTTGCAGAGATGGCGAGGGTGGGCGTTCCGGTACCGGACGCATTCACGGTGACCACAAAGGCGTGCGTCGAAACCATGAAGCGGGGCGGCGAGTGGCCCGAAGGACTGGGTGGAGAGATTGACGCTGCCTTGGCGCGCCTCGAGGAGCGCACTGGCAAGAGACTCGGCGGTCGTAGCAATCCCTTGCTCGTGTCCGTTCGCTCGGGAGCGGTGCACTCCATGCCAGGGATGATGGACACCATCCTGAACTTGGGCATCTCAGACGAGTCCGTGGTGGCGGTTGCGGAGGAGTCCGGCAACGAGCGTTTCGCTTGGGACTGCTACCGCCGGTTCATCCAGATGTATGGCGAGGTGGTGGAGGGAGTGCCTGGCCACGCCTATGAAGACGCACTATCGGGCCTCAAGGCCAGCAGGGGAGTAGACCAGGACACTGACCTGTCGGCAGAAGACCTCAAGGAGCTGGTCGCGACCTTCAAGGAGATCTCCAGCGAACACCTTGGCGGCGACTGGACCACCGACCCGCATGAGCAGCTGCACAGGGCCGTCAACGCCGTCTTCAAGTCGTGGGGAAACCCTCGTGCGGACGTCTACCGCCGAGCGAACAACATCTCTGCAGAACTCGGCACCGCCGTCAACGTGATGCAGATGGTCTTTGGCAACAGGGGCGACACCTCCGCCACGGGCGTGTGCTTCACCCGCAACCCATCGACAGGGGAGAAGGCCCTGTACGGCGAGTTCCTCGTCAATGCTCAGGGCGAGGACGTGGTGGCGGGCATCCGCACGCCGCGCCCCTTGGGAGAGATGAAGGAGGTTCTTCCCGAGGCGTACGAGCAGCTGATCGCGACCATGCACAAGATGGAACAGCACTACCGCGACATGCAAGACATGGAGTTCACGATCGAGAGCGGCAAACTGTTCTTGCTCCAGACCCGTAACGGCAAGCGCACGGCGGCCGCGGCGCTCAAGGTGGCCTCCGACCTCGTTGACGAGGGTCTGATCGATCACGAGACGGCGCTCATGCGCATTGAGCCCGCTCAACTCGATCAACTGCTCCACCCTGCCATCGATCCTCACCACGGCCACAAGCCGATCGCCAAGGGGCTGCCGGCCTCTCCCGGAGCCGCCGTCGGCGAGATTGTGTTCGACGCTGACACGGCGGCCGAGCGAGGAGGCAAGGGCGACGCCGTGGTCCTGGTGCGCTACGAGACCACGCCGGACGACATCCATGGCGTGATCGTGGCCCAGGGCATTCTGACGGCTCACGGGGGAATGACGTCCCACGCTGCCGTTGTGGCGCGCGGAATGGGCAAGCCCTGCGTTGCGGGCGCCGCAGGAATCAAGATCGACGTTGCTGGCAAGACGCTCACTATCGGAGAGAGAGTGCTCCGCGAGGGCGACGTCGTCACCCTCGACGGCACAGCAGGAGACGTCTACGGAGAGGCGCTCGACCTCGTGCCTCCGCAGATCAACGAAGACTTCCAGCGCGTAGTGCAGTGGGCCGACGAGGTTCGGACGCTTGGCGTCAGGGCCAACGCCGACAACTTCGAGGACGCCACGAAGGCGAGAGAGCTGGGAGCGGAGGGCATCGGCCTGTGCCGCACCGAGCACATGTTCATGGCTCAAGACCGGCTGCCGGCGGTGCGCCGCATGATCCTCGCAGAGTCGGCCGACGCGCGGGCCTACGCCTTGGAAGAGATCCTGCCCATGCAGCAGGCCGACTTCGAAGGCGTCTTCACGGCCATGAAGGGTCTGCCGGTGACGGTCCGGTTGCTCGACCCACCGCTTCACGAGTTCTTGCCCAACCTCGTCGAGCAAGCGCTGTTGGTACAGCGGCTCGAGTTGCAGGGCGGCGATGAGGCGGAGTTGGCGAAGGCTCGAGAGACGCTCGGCCAAGTCAAGCGCCTTCACGAACAAAACCCGATGCTCGGCACCAGGGGCTGCCGGCTCGCGATGCTCTATCCAGAGATCCCTGAAATGCAGACGAGGGCGATCATCAGGGCGGCGCTTGCCGTGAAGGAACGAGAAGGAGAGACGGTCGGGGTGGAGATCATGATTCCGCTCGTGGCCCTCACCAAGGAGCTCGAGGTGCAGCGCCGCATTGTGGAGAAGGCGGTCAAGGAGGAACTTGACGCGGCCGGTGCCCAACTGGACTACACGATCGGCACCATGATCGAGATCCCGAGGGCTGCGCTCATCGCAGACAAGATCGCCGAGCACGCCGACTTCTTCTCGTTTGGCACCAACGACCTCACACAGATGACCATCGGTATTTCCCGCGACGACGCCGAGAACGGGTTCCTGACGCACTACGTGATGGATCACACCCTCGAGCGCAACCCCTTCGAGTCGATAGACGTCGAGGGTGTTGGCCAATTGGTGGAAACGGGCGTGACGAGGGGCCGCATGACCAAGGAGAAGCTCAAGACAGGCGTCTGTGGAGAGCACGGAGGCGACCCCGACTCGATCGAGTTCTTCCACGGTGCAGGCCTCGACTACGTGTCCTGCTCGCCCTTCCGGGTGCCGATCGCCAGGTTCGCCGCGGCCAAGGCGGTGTTGAACGCGAGGAAGTAGCCGCATGGGACGATAGGCGGATGCGCCGTCACCTCACCGCCTCCATGACCTTGGAGGTTCCCGTTCGCAGCGACCTCGTGTTCGCGATCGCCGTTGCGGACACCACCGCGGACGTGTCCGAGCGGCTGTCGTTCGCCCTGGACGGTGCCGAGGTGCCTGCCATCGAGATCGCGGACTCTCACGGCACCAGGCTCCACAGAGTTGAGGTGGAGCCTGGAGTGCTGGAGGTGTCCTACGAGGCGACGGTCACCGGTCGCGGCGCCCCCGTCCAGTCGTTGGCGCACCACGAAGTGCGCTATTTGCGGCCGAGTCGGTACGCGGAGTCCGACGAACTCGCCGCCATCGCCTTCGCTGAGTTCGAGGGCCTCGAGAACTTCGCCCTCCTGGACGGCATCAGCTCCTGGGTGGGCACCCATCTCGAGTACGTGCCGGGATCGAGCGAACCCACCGACGGCGCGTCACAGACGTACCTTGCCAGGCAGGGCGTCTGCCGGGACTACGCGCATCTTTGTGTCGCCCTCTTGAGAGCGCGAGGCGTTCCGGCACGTTTGGTCTCGGCCTATGCGCCCGGTCTAGAACCCATGGACTTCCACGCAGTATGTGAAGCGCTGATCGACGGTGAGTGGTGGGCCGTTGACCCGACCACGTTGGCGCCACGTGGCACGATGGTAAGAATCGCGACCGGCCGCGATGCAGCGGATACCGCCTTCTTGACGACGGTGGCGGGCCAAGCCAACCTCGAGTCGCTAGAGGTCACTGCCACGGCCGACGCGCTTCCCGACGACGACCTGACGACCCCGATGCAACTGGGGTAGTCGTGAGGGCGACTTCACGCGAAAGGACCGGATGGTGAACGCAGGGCCAGTCCCCTTTGAAGCCCACCAGTCAGGTGCGTATTTGCACGGCACAAAGGCGAACCTCGCTGTGGGCGACGTGCTGCTGCCTGGTTTCGCGTCCAACTACGAGCAACGGCGCGTGTCGAACCACCTCTACGTCACCAAAACCCTCGATGCGGCGGCCTGGGGCGCCGAGCTTGCAGTGGGTGAAGGCAAGGGACGTATCTACGTGGTGGAGCCTGAAGGCTCGCTTGAGGACGATCCGAACGTCACGGACAAACGTTTCCCGGGCAACCCGACGATGTCGTACCGCACCAAGGGCCCCGTCCGCGTCGTCGGCGAACTTCTCGACTGGGTTGGCCACAGCGAAGAACAGATCACAGCGATGAGAGACGGCCTCGCCGCGCTGAAGGCACGCGGCGAAGCCGTCATCATCGATTGAGACGGAGACGCGTCATCACTCTGCTGGGATGATGAGCACCCACGGGGAACCGCCCGCGACAGCGACCCCAGGCTTCGTTCCTTGGCTCCACCACTTCGCCTCGTACGGCACTAGTCCGACTTGAACGCGCGAACCGGCCTCGTAGATCTCCTCGTCATCCCACTGGGGGTAGCTGCCTTCCGGCAGTGTCGGGAGCGGTGCAGGAGTGTCTCCCGGCAACACTGGTCCGAGCAAGGTCCATGGCGAGTCGAGCGGATTGGACACCACGGCATCTGGAGCGAAACCGCTGGTCCAGAATCGCGCCTCGTACACCTGCTTACGCCAGACGATCTTGGTCCCCGCCGGGTATGTGCCGAGCGGGTCCCAGACCGGGTAGGGACTCGTAGCAGGGTCGTCCACGAGGTCTGCAGGAGCGACGTTCTGACCGGCCGTGGGGCGAGGCGAATCGGTAGGCGCAGGCGACAGCGTCGCGATGGCCGCTGGAAGATCCTCCGCGAGCGCCTTGGCGAAGAGCGCGCCTTGCTGATCCACTCCAGAGCATGACGTCTGCACCACTGTCAGCACTGAAGGCAGGGGTGGCGCGCACGTGGCGTCCCTGTTGAGCGACCACATCGACACCAGGCCGACGCCGTTGTCGCGCGCGAACTGATTGATCACCGCGGCATCGTTGAGAGTGAAGACCTCGGTCGCCACGTCATTCTGACCGATCATGGGCGTGATGCCCACCTTGCTCCACGCTGCGCCTTCGCTGAGTGACTGGCCAGCGTCGGAAAAGAGGTCGAGGACTTGGCTGTGGAGCGCGGTGGCTGACTGAACAATCGTGTCCGACTGGGGCTCCGCCGCAGAGGTGACGAGGCCGAAGTTCATGGTCATGCCATTGACGCCTGAGAGATCGACACCAGCAGCCAGGAGCTGCGCGACGGCATTCTCACCAGAGGATGTCAGACCTTCAGGACCGACGGGAAGAGTGACCCATACTCCAAGGCCATCGCCGTCCTCCGCTGCTTCCTCTTGAAGCATGGCGACGGCGTCAGCGCGGCGCTTGAGGCTGGCTGCGTCTTCGAGGGCGCTGCCTTCGATGTCAAGGTCGATGGTGGTCACGGAGTAGCGGTCGACGACGGACCGGTACGCGTTAAGAAGGCTGTCGGGGTCGGTGCAGCCGACTGCGAGCTCGTCGTTTGCCTGGCCTCCAAACGAGATGCGCACATCTCCGCCGACATCGCGAAGCTGTCGCACGCGACGCTCAAGCTCGAGCTCTTCCGCCGCTGCGTCGAGCGAGTAGTAGCCTCCCCAACTTGGCGAGCAGGCGTCGTTCGGGTCCGACACGATAAAGGACAGTGTGACGTCCGACTGTGCCGGCCCGTCGGGCGTCTCAAAGGCAAAACTTGGCCATGCGGTGACGTCGACGTAGCCGCTGAAGGTGGAGGGTCCAGGTGTCGCAGGGGTGAAGGCGATCGCCGAGACGGTCTGAAAGCCAAACCAGCCGACGAGGCCGGTGGTCACGAGCAGGAAGAGGACTCGAAGCAGCGATACTCGCGTGCGATGTTGCGCCCGGGTAGTGGTCATGGGGTTTCCTTAATCACGAAGTCCGCTGGCGCGAGCGGGTATCGCCGTGTCGCGGCTGCGCTGTGGGCGTGACGGCGACCTGGGGCGGGTTGTCTGAGGTGGCGACGTGGTCGGGTCCGAAATAGAGCACCGACTCCCAGTCGAGTTGAGGGGCGGGCTCCGGGGGAGCGCTGCGCCGCGGCTTGCGGGGCACCTGGACCCAATGGATGGCGCCGAGCACGATGTCCACGATGGAGTTGCGGAAGCCGATGAAGGCGCCAATCGCGTACGTCGTCAAGAGGCCGTTGAAACCAGCGAAGACGGCGTGGCTCCAGTTCTCCGTCCTGATGTCGTTCGCCAGGGTGAGGAACGAGAACGCTGCGATGAAGTATGCGGCGAGGATATACAGCGCCGGTGCAGCCGTGCGGTTCGAGACCTTTGGCGTCCTCGCGAAGGCGATCTTGGACTTGGCCGCTGCCTGTTGCAGAGACTTGATGGTCCCTGACAAGTTGACGGGCAACAAAATGAGATTGAAGGCGTACACCCGGAACACGTCGGTCCGCTTGTAGCCGAGTCGCTTGAAGTCAGACGACATCGCGATGAAGTAGGGCAATGCGGCCGCAACGATGATCGGGCTGAGCAGGCGGTCGTCGAAGGGAAACATCAGCAAGAACAGGAGTCCGACGCTGGCCCAAGAGATCGATGCCATGTAATTCAGTCGCAGCGCTACCGACGCACGTCGGACCCGCTGGCCCTCTTTGCGTTTGCTCCTCAGATAGCGGCGGTACTTCGGCGCGATCAGCAGACCACCGTTTGCCCACCGTGCGCGTTGCACGGCCAGAGATCCGAAGTCTGGCGGGGTGGCGCTGTAACTGAGGCGCTCGGGATAGTTGTACAGAGACCAGCCGTGCGAGATCAGGTCAATGCTCGACTCGGTGTCTTCAATGACCGTGTGGTCCTGAACGTACCTGCGGATCTCTTGACCGCCCACATACGAGACCTCGACGATGTCGTCGAGGGCGGACTTCCGGATCACGGCATTTGCGCCCACCCAGAACGTCGCATCAAAGTACGTCAGCCCCTGGTGGAGGATGTGCTGGATATCCGTGGTGGCAGCAGCGATGCGTTCGAGCCGGGTCGTGGCTCCCCTGAAGGCGGAGTACGGGGTCTGGACCACGCCGATGCGCTCGTTGCCTGGCATCTCCATGTGGTGAACCAAGCGCAGACAGTACTCGCGCAGCAGCACACTGTCAGCGTCGAGTGTGAGCAGGTAGTCGCTGTCGGGAATGAGAATGCCGTCATCCGCTTCCGTCTGACGCAGCATCGCTCCTGCCCTGGTCTCCACTCGCCGCACCTTTCGGCCCATGAGGCCGATGTAGGCGTTGAGGTTCATGGCCTTGTTGGCGTCGTGCGGCAGATTGGCGTACGCCTTGCGTTCGAAGGACGAGATCTGCACATCGAAGGTCCACACCAGACGCCTGCAGAGTTGAGCGAGACGCGCGGCCGGCACCCCAGCTTGCTGGTCGAGCGCAGCGAAGAGCGCCTGAGACGTGCTTTCGAAGTCTCCGGCCAGCCCGCCAAGCACCTCATCGGCCAAGAAGTCATCGGCGTTCGAGGTCCGCTCATAGCCCGTCTGATGTTCGCGAAGCCAAGCAGCGGCCCAGACGAAGTCGAGGGCAAGGGCCCGTATCTGATCGGGCGTGCCTGCGCCGCCGTCTGCGGCGGCCTTTTCGTGGTGAACGAGTGACGCACTGAAGCGCTCGTACGGGCCGTTCAGGAGCGTCTGAATCTCGCCTGGAAGAGCACGGCAGTCGTCCAGACTCTTAGCCGCAGCAGGGTCGGACGGGTGTGGCGGGTCGTCCAGAAGGAGTACGACGCGCAACACGGGGTACTCCTGCAGAGCCGCGGACATCAACGTCGCGCGCACCACACTGGCATCTTCCGCATACGAAGGCACGAGCGTCGTGAGGGAACGCCGTGTGCGTGCCATGAAAGCATCGATCTCTGCACGAGGCACTCTGACGTGCCCCCTCGAACGGTACAACGCTCCTTGCCTGGCCAAGAGGTAGGAGAAGGTCGAGAAGATGAGGAAGCCCATGACGAGCACGTAGCCGAGCGATTGCCAGGCGTACGAGCTGTTCTCGATCCCGTTGTCGATGAACTGGGAGACCGTCGTGAGCGCGAGGTAGGCGACGAACGCGACCACCGTCGCCACAATGGCAAGACCGCCCATCCACGTAGCGGCGGTCGTGGCTGGCTTCTCAATTGCTGGAAGCGGCGGGCGCGGCTTCTCTGCTCCCCATTGGCGCCGACGTCGGCGAGGGGGACGCGGAGGCTCGCTGGGTGTATCGGTGAGATGGTGAGCCATCTCCAACTCTTCAAGCGCATTGTGGTGATCGTGGTGCGCGTCGACCAAGGTTGTTGTTCTCTCTTGGGCGTCGTCCGCTTCGTCCCCGGGTGTCCGATTTGTCCGGAACGTTTCGTGCTGCATTTACCTGCCCTAACGGCGAATTTCCTCGGCTCTGAGATAGTGCCGCGACGAAGTCTAACCCGGAGAATCGGCTGCGGCTAGGGCCGTGGGAGAAATGGTCGACTAGCGACTGCAATATCAGATCGGCGAACGCGGCCGCCGGGCCGTACGTCCTTCTTTCACGTTGAGTTTCGTCGCGTTCCATGTCAAGATAGCGATATATCGTTCGCTATCGGTGGCGTGGTCCACCTAGGAGGTCACCATGACGACCAATTTCCGTTCACGCAGCGCCACGGGCCTAGGAGCAGGACAGGCCGCCGATGCCATGTGGCAGGCGATGGAACAGCTGAGATCCTCGCTCGATAAGAAGGTGGGGACCCGCATGGGGAGGGGAGACGTGCGCGCGGCTCTGCTGGCGCTGTTGGCAGAGAAGCCGATGCACGGCTACCAAATGATCAGGGAGATTGAGGAGCGCACCGACGGGCGTTGGAAGCCGAGCGCCGGCTCCGTCTACCCGACCCTGCAACTCCTCACGGACGAGGGCGTCGTGAGCGTCGAGACCACGAATGATCGCAAGACGTACTCGCTGACCCAAGCCGGCAAAGAAGAGGCCACAGAGGCTGCGGCGAACGCGCCTTGGACGGCAGATGCGTCTCACGGCTCTGGTCCGTTCGGTGCGGTGCCAAAGGCGGGGCTCGATCTTGCCCAAGCCGTGGCGCAAGTGGTGCGCACTGGAACATCCGAGCAGCACGACAAGACGGTCGAGGCGCTTAACGACGCTCGACGTAGGATCTACTCGATCCTCGCGCAGGACTGATCGGTTGCCGTCGACGCGTCGGGATCGAGGAGACGAGATGCCCGACGTCATACAAGGCCGCGCCCGTTACCGGCGCATCCTTCGCTTCGCCGCGTGGCACCTGGCGGTGACCTGGTGGTACGAGTTGTTCTTGCCGAGTGTCGGCATGGCGAGGATCGCAGAGCGTACCCGGGCAGCCAGGATGCACCGCTTTGCTCGGCGATTCAGGGTTCTCGCCGTCTCGCTTGGCGGGCTCATGATCAAACTGGGTCAGTTCATGTCGTCGCGACTGGACGTGCTTCCGCCTGAGATCACGAAGGAACTTGAGGACCTTCAGGACGAGGTGCCACCTGCACCGTTTGCCGCGATTCGCGAACTCGCGGAGCAAGAACTAGGTGTGCGGCTCGATCGGGTCTTCGCGGAAGTGGACCCCGAGCCGATCGCCGCGGCATCCCTCGGGCAGGCCTACCGCGCCAGGCTCTCACGCGAAGACGCACACGTCGCTGGCTTTGAAGCGGTGGTCGTCAAGGTGCAGCGCCCAGGCATCGGCGACATCGTGGACGTTGACCTGGCTGCTTTGCGCAAAGTTGGCGGATGGTTGAGCAGAGTCCGGCTCGTGTCTAACCGCGTCGATATGCCGACGCTCGTTGAGGAGTTCGCAATCACCAGCCTCGATGAGATCGACTACCTCAAGGAGGGCCAGAACGCAGAGCGCTTCGCGGAAAACTTCGCGGGCGACGATCGAGTGAAGGTGCCGGCCGTTGTCTGGGAGCGAGCGAGTAGGAGGGTCTTGACGCTTGAGGACGTGACGGCGATCAAGATCAATGACAAGGTTGCCCTGCATGCCGCGGGGATCAATCCCGCCGATGTGGCACCCGAGTTCGCAGCGGTGATGTTCGACCAGTTGTTCCTTCACGGCTTCTTCCACGCCGATCCGCATCCAGGCAATCTGTTCGTGACCCCGCGTGAAGCCGAGCCGGGCAAGAACCCGTGGACACTGACGTTTGTCGACTTCGGGATGATGGGGGAGGTTCCCGTTGCCTTGCGTGCGACGCTGCGAAAGCTTGTCATCGCCGCCGCATCCCGTGACGGGAAGGGCATGGTCGCGGCCATGAACGAGGCGGGCGTGTTGTTGCCGTCCGCGGACACCGCAGAGTTGGAACGCGTGATGACCGAAGTGTTTGCGCGTTTCGGTGGCATGGGCTTTGCGGAGCTACGTGAACTCGACCCACGAGAGTTCACCGACTTTGCCATGCAATTCAGCGACGTCATGCTCACCCTGCCATTCCAGCTCCCCGAGAACTTCTTGCTCGTGATCAGGGCGGTTTCTCTCACCTCTGGAATGTGTTCATCCCTTGATCAGACGTACAACCTGTGGGACTCGGTCGAGCCCTACGCGCAGCAATTGCTCAGCGCCGAAGGCGGAAACCTGGCGCGCGAGGTAGCCAAAGAGGCGCTTGAGATTGCCGGGCTCGCGTGGCGACTTCCCAAGCGGCTTGACGCGGTGTTGACGAAAGCAGAGGAAGGCACGCTTCCCCTGTCCGTCCCGCGTCTCGAGGCGGCAGTGGCTCGCGCGGACCGCACCGGCAAACGGGCAGTGTCTGCCGTCCTGTTCGGATCACTGCTCATCGCAGGCGTCCTTGCGCGACCGGACGACGCGGGCATGGGGACGGCGCTGATGGCGGCATCTCTCCTGCCCCTCGCGCACGCCCTCTTTGGCGGCCGCCGCCGGAGGTGAGGCCGGGGCTTTGTTCCTGGCTGTCTCGCATTACGCCCACTCAGGAAGGGATGCTGCGAAATAGTCGACCCCGCGGGGTCCCAGGACGGCTCCGAGTAGCGGACAATGGCAGTTGTGCCCGAACCGGTCCTGCTCGTCGCCGTGGTCGCGACTGCTCTCGCTTTCGACTTCACCAACGGCTTTCACGACACAGGGAACGCGATGGCGACGTCCATCGCGACTCGAGCTCTGAAGCCTCGAGCCGCTGTGCTGCTGTCCGCCTGTCTCAACATGGTGGGTGCCTTTTTGTCGCTCAGCGTGGCTGCGACGATCGCCAAGGGCATCGTCGATTCAGGAGTGGTGACCCTCGACGTCGTCCTGGCCGGTCTGGTGGGCGGTATCGTGTGGAACTTGGTGACGTGGGTACTCGGCATACCCTCGAGCTCTTCTCATGCGCTCGTTGGTGGTGTGGTTGGCGCCGTGATTGCAGCGATCGGAACGTCAGGCGTGTTGTGGACCGGCTTGATCGCCAAGGTGATGATCCCCGCGCTCCTCGCGCCAGTGCTCGCCATCGGTGTGGGCGCCGCAGCCACGTGGTTCGTCGTCCGAGCGACAAGGGGCGTGTCACAGGCCGACAACGACAGGATGTTCCGCTGGGGGCAGATCGGTTCGGCTTCGCTCGTGTCGCTCGCGCACGGCACCAACGACGCCCAGAAGTCGATGGGCATTATTCTGTTGGCGCTCATAGCCTCGGGGACCGTTCCACAGAACTCTTCTGTGCCGCTGTGGGTGATCGTGAGTTGCGCTCTGGCCATGGCCCTCGGGACGTACACCGGTGGCTGGCGAGTCATCCGCACGCTTGGCAAGGGGCTCGTGGAGCTCGAACCGCGCCAAGGCATGGCGGCCGAGACGTCGTCAGCCGCGGTCATCCTGCTGTCGAGCCACTTCGGCTTCTCGCTTTCGACCACGCACGTGGCCACCGGTTCGATTCTTGGGTCAGGCGTCGGCATGCGGGGCGCTGCCGTGCGTTGGTCTGTCGCTGGGCGGATGTTCCTGGCGTGGCTGGTGACCGTGCCGGCGGCGGCCCTGGTGGGGGCTGGTTGCTTTGGCCTCGGCCAGTTCGCGAGCTCCTACGCCGTCCTTGGACTCGTCGTGGTCGTGTCGGCAGGGCTCGTCGCCTGGTCGAAGCTGAGGCCGGTGAACCACCTCAACGTCAACGACGACTGGGACGGTGGAGTGGAGTCGACCATCGCGCAATCGTTGACCGATCACGACCCTTCCTTGCTGGACACCGCGCCTCCCGGCCACGTGCACGAGAGGTAGTCGCTCATGTCTGAGTACATCAACGTGAGCGCGCTGCTCAACGTCGTCGTCGTGGGTCTCGTGGTGGGGGCGGGCCTGCCAGCACTCTTTGCCCTAGGCGTCCGGGCGCTCGCCGGCCCCGGCTCGCGGGACGACGATGGCCGGCGACCACCTTTACGCGTCGCGATCGCTGCCACCAGTTTTGGCGTCGTGATGGCAGCCATCATCGTGGCGGTGGGTTTGATTGTCTCCGGTGGTCACTGACCGAGTCTGATTCTCGATCATCCCTGCTAAGAAGGTGTAGAAGGCGAGGCGGCGACGTGTGCGTTCGTTGCCTCGGCGGGCATAGGCTCTGGGTGACATGACTGAACTGACCGCCACCCGCGCACGACTTGCCATCTTTGCTCTCGCTCTTGGCGGTTTCTCCATCGGAGCCACCGAGTTCATCGCGATGGGCCTCCTGCCAGAGATATCCAGCGACCTCTTGAAAGAACTGTCGCTCGTCGATTCAGAGGCGGCGATCGCGAAGGCCGGTTGGCTTATCACCGCGTATGCGATCGGCGTTGTCGTCGGAGCGCCGACCATTGCTGCAGCGTCGGCGCGCTTTCCCCGCCGATCGCTGCTCATCGTTCTCGCTCTTGGATTCACGCTTGGCTCGGTCGCCTCGGCAGTGGCGCCAACCTTTGAGACCGTCGTCGCCGCTCGGTTCGTCTCCGGTCTTGGTCACGGAGCCTTCTTTGGAGTGGCAGCGCTCGTTGCCGCGCGCCTGATGGGTCCCGAGAAGCGCGGCCAGGCTGTCGCCTCCGTGCTCGTCGGCCTCACCATCGCGAGTGTCGTGGGAGTGCCGACCATCACGTTCGTCGGTCAGCAAGTCGGGTGGCGCTGGGCCTACCTCGTCGTCGCGGCACTTTTCGCGGTGACCACGTTCGCCATCGCGGCCTTCGTGCCGCGCAGCCAAGGTGATCCCAGGGCCACCATCAGCCGGGAACTGCTCGCCTTCCGTCGGCCTGCGGTGTGGTTTGCGCTCCTCACGGGGTCCCTCGGTTTTGGAGGATTCTTCGCCGTGTACAGCTACGTGGCGCCGCTATCGACCGAGGTGGCGGGCGCCTCGAGCGGTTTCGTGCCCGTCGTGCTCATGGTGTTGGGCGTCGGAACGACCATCGGCATCCTTGGTGGAGGCAGGCTGGCCGACAGGGGAGCGGTCCGCGCCATCTTCCTCCTGTTTGGCGCCCTTGCGATCTCGCTGACTTTCCTCGGGCTCACCGCTCATACCGTGCCGGGTCTGCTCATCGGCGTGTTCCTCGTGGGTGGTTCGGCCCAAGCGCTCGCGCCAGCCATTCAGACTCGGCTCATGGACGTTGCTGGAGACAGCCAGACCTTGGCGGCTGCCGTCAACCACTCCGCGCTCAACATCGGCAACAGCCTTGGCGCCGCTCTGGGCGGCGCGGTGATCGCGGCAGGGCTCGGCTACGTCGCTCCCACCTGGCTCGGTTTGGCCCTTTGTGTGCCAGGTTCGGTTTTTGCCCTTGCCGGCTGGATGGTGACGAGGCGACAATCGCAGCCCCCTCCTCGCGACGAACTCGCGATCCCTGTCGGCTAGCGAGAGGCGTCGCCCCGGCGAAGCAACCGGGTCTACGAGCGACGCGGCTTGCGCGTTGGCGCGGCAGCCCGACCCCGCATCGGCCCTTGATCGGGTCGAATCTCGATGAGCTTGCCGCTGATGCGCGTGCCGGCCAGTTTGCGCAGCGTCTCTTGCGGGAGTTGGGCGGGCAGATCTACCAGGGAGAAGTCAGGGTGAATCTTGATGGCGCCAAAGTCGCCACGACTGAGGCCGCCCTCGTTCGCGATGGCTCCCACGATCTGGCGTGGCTCGACCTTGTGGCGCTTGCCCACAGAGATGCGGTACGTGGCCATCGGGCCAGAGGCCTCACGGCGGAACCGCTCGCCCTTGGGGGCGTCGTGGTGGCGCGAGAGCGTAGATGATTGGTCGCGCTCGGGAGCAAACTGGGGTGCCTTGACTTCCTCGGCTGGGTCGAGCAGAAGGGGAGTCTCGCCTTGCGCGACGACCGCCAACGCCGCGGCAACATCCGCCTCAGGCACATCGTGATGCTCCACGTAGTGGCCCACGATGTCCCTGAACGCCTGAATACGTTCCACCTGGCTCAGCGCCTCGGTGATGCGGTCATCGAATCGCGTCAAGCGTGTCGCATTGACGTCGTCAACGCTCGGCAGGTGCATTTGGGTAAGCGGCTGCCGCGTGGCGCGCTCGATAGACGTGAGCAAGCGGCGCTCTCGCGGGGTCACGAAACTGATCGCATCGCCCTTGCGGCCGGCGCGACCCGTGCGTCCGACCCGGTGAATGTAGGACTCAGTGTCGATCGGGATGTCGAAGTTGACCACGTGGCTAATGCGGTCAACGTCGAGTCCACGCGCCGCCACATCGGTCGCGACCAGGATGTCGAGTTTGCCGTCGCGCAGTTGCTTGATGGTGCGCTCTCGTTGCGCCTGCACCACATCGCCGCTGATGGCGGCGGCTGCGTAGCCGCGCGCGCGGAGCTTCTCTGCGAGCGTCTCTGTCTCATTCTTGGTTCGTGTGAAGACGATCATCGCTTCGAAGTTCTCGACCTCGAGAATGCGCGTGAGCGCATCAACCTTCTGGGGATACGAGACCACGAGGTAGCGCTGCGAAAGATTGATTGAGGTGGTCGTCTTCTGCTTGACCGTGATCTCTTCAGGGTCCTTGAGGTACTTCGCTGACAGCCTGCGAATCTGGGAAGGCATCGTCGCCGAGAACAGCGCCACCTGCTTGGTTGCTGGCGTCTGCGCGAGGATGGTCTCGACGTCTTCCGCGAAGCCCATCTTCAGCATCTCGTCTGCCTCGTCGAGCACCAGATACTTCAGCTCCGACAGGTCAAGGGTGCCCTTTTCGAGGTGGTCCATGATGCGGCCAGGCGTGCCCACCACCACGTGGACGCCACGCCGCAACGCCGACAGTTGGGTTCCGTAGCCTTGGCCGCCATAGACAGGCAGCACGTGGACACCCTTGGTGTGCGAGGCGTACTTCTCGAAGGCCTCGCACACCTGCAGCGCCAACTCCCGCGTGGGCGCCAGGACGAGTGCTTGGGGGTTCTTCTGTGAGTGGTCAAGCCTCGACAGGATCGGTAGCGCGAAGGCGGCGGTCTTTCCCGTTCCCGTCTGGGCGAGACCGATCACGTCCCTGCCAGCAAGTAACGGTGGAATCGTGGCCGCCTGAATGGCAGAGGGGGTCTCGTAGCCGACGTCCTTGAGTGACTTGAGGACCGCGGGGTCGAGTCCGAGGTCGGTGAACGCTGGGCCAGATTCCGGAGTTGTATCCGGCAAAGAAGACGAGGGCATGAGACAACGGTAGGCCCTGTTCGGGTCTCTCGGGGGCGGCGCGCCTCGCTGGAGCTCGCCGACGTGGTCTCACGCGCACCTGTTGCGGCCTTGCGCAGCGGGCGTTGTTGTGGCCCTAGGCTCGTCTTGTGGGCGACATTGAGACCCTAAGGGGGGTGCAGGCTGCGGTGGCTGCCTGCGTGTTTGTTCTGGTGTTCGTTGGTACCTATCGGCCGACCCGTTCGCGCTTCGCGGGGTGGTGGGGAGCCGTCGTTGCCTGCTCAGCCATGGGCACAGCTGCCTATGTCGTGGGGGAGGGCACCGCGCCGAGGATCGCCGCCGCTCTTGGCAACGGTGCCGCTGTCGCTGGAGCCGCGTGCGTGTGGCTCGCGGCACGCTCATTGCGGGGATTGCCGACGCCGTGGCGGGTTCCCGTGGGGGTTGGCACAGCCTTCGGCCTGATCTCGTGGTGGGAGTACCCGCAAGAGGCTGCGTGGCCCGGAGGGCTTGGCCTCCTCGTCGGGATGGGGGCGATGCTCGGTCTGTCGGCTCGGGAATTGATCGTCGCGCACCGACTCGGTGCTCGCCGAGAGGACAACGGCGTATGGGGCGAGGCGCTCACCGCCATTGCTGTCTTGGCCGTCGCCTCGGTCGTGGCCACGCTCTTCTACGGAATCAGGGTGGTGGCCTACCTCACCATCGGACCGGACGCAGACTTCTACGTGACGTGGGTGGGGCCGCGAAGCACGACGTTTCTCATCCTCTTGCTCCTTGTGGTGGTCTCGTACACCGTCACGGCCCTCAGCCACTTTGAGATCGAGAAGGGTTGGCGCACGAAGGCGCTGACTGACGACCTCACGGGAATGCTTAACCGGGGTGCGTTTGTCGATCGAGCTCACGCCACCGTGGGAGCATCCCGCACGGCGGGGGCGGTACCGGCTGTGGTGGTGGCGGATATCGACCACTTCAAGGACATCAACGATCGCTTCGGTCACGCCTATGGCGATCACGTGCTGGTTGCCTTTGCGTCGGCGGTCGCTGCGACGCTGTCGGAGCGCGACGTCGCCGCGCGATTCGGTGGCGAGGAGTTCGTCTTGCTGATCGCAGATGCCGACAACGCCGCAGCCTTGGCCTTGATCGGCGCCATCAACGCGGCCTTCGAAGGCGCGGCGCAAGCGGGCGAACACATCCCCACCGTGAGCTATGGCGTGGCAGTTCTCACAAGCGACATGACCATCGACGATGGAATTCAGGCCGCTGACGCCGCGATGTACAGGGCGAAGCGTGAGGGAAGGGCCCGCGCAGCGGTGCACGACGGACGCACGTAGGCCAGCCCAAAGGTGCGGCGCTCAAACGGGGTGCCAGACGTCCCGGCCGTAGCCAAGCGATTGCGCATAGCGTCGTGTCAAATGGTTCCGTTCTATGACCCGCTGCGTACCTACGAGGACAACTACGCGAACGGCCCCTTTGGGGTGTTCCGCGAGCCCTCGCCTTACGTGCGCGCCGGAAATGCGGGCGCGCGCTTTCTGGGGCAATACGTTGACCGACCTTTTGGGATTCCTGCGGGCCCGCTCCTGAACGCGGCCTTCTGCGCCGCCGCGTTCCGACACGGCTACGACGTCAATGTGTACAAGACCGTCAGGACGAGGGCACACGCCGCACACCCGTTCCCCAACACGCTCTCGGTGCACGTTGAGGGGCCGCTTACCCCCGAACGCGCCCAGCAGCCGGTGCTCGCTGACGACGACTTCCGTCATGTAGCGAGCATCACCAACTCTTTCGGGGTGCCTTCTCGTGATCCGGACGAATGGCAGCCGGACATGGCGGCCGCAGTGCGCTCGGCTGGCCCTGGTCAAGTGCTCATTGGCTCCTTCCAAGGAACCAAACCGGCGGCCAACGCGGTGGACAGGGAGGCCGCGTATGTGGCGGATCACGTCCGCGCCGCCACGCTCGTGGCCGAGACGGGCGCGCGGCTACTTGAGCTCAACCTCAGTTGCCCGAACGAAGGCGCTGCCGACCTCCTGTGCTTCGACACTGCGATGGTGGTGCGCATTGTCGACGCTATCAAGGAGGCGGTGGGTGATCTGCCGTTGATTCTCAAGCTGGCGTACTTCAAGGAGGACCCGCCGCTTGCCCGCCTTGTTGCTGCCACGCGCGGCATCGTTCAGGGATACGCCGCCGTCAATACGATTCCCGCGAAGCTTGTCAATCCAGAAGGCGGGCAGGCGCTCCCCGGCGAGGGTCGTGAGGTGGCCGGGGTGTGCGGATCAGCTATCGCTTGGGCCGGGCTGGAAATGACGGAGCGATTGGCGGTGCTGCGCGATCGCGGAGGCAGTTCTTTTGAGATCGTCGGAGTCGGGGGCGTGCGGACCCAGGAGGACTACGCCGCGATGCGACACGCCGGTGCTGACGCGGTGATGAGCGCGACGGGTGCGATGTTCGATCCCCTTCTTGGCCTGCGCATTCACGGTGTCGCGGAGGGCGCGGTCGCTCGCTGATAGCCGGCGCCAGGGACCAAGGGCCCAATCGTTCTCGCTCACCAGATCTAGTGTTGCTCTACCGCCAAACGCACTATATGTAGTGTTTCGACGGCACGGCAGGCTGCACGCGGAGGCGAACCCCCGAGGCGGATCCACACACGGAGGAGAGCGATGAGCATCACCAACCTTGACCACGCAGGCCAGCAGGCTCCAGCCGCGGCACAGCGGCCGACGGTGTCGGTCGTGAAGCGCGATGGGCGCACGCTGCGTTTCGATGACAGCCGCATCGGCGCGGCCCTCACGAAGGCCTTCGAAGCGGTGCACGGCGAGTTGGGCGCCATGCATCGGCGCTCGATCGAGCAGTTGGTCAAGCGGGTGGACAAGGAACTGGCCGAGCGCTACATCGGCGAGGTCAAGATCTATGAGATCCAGTCTGTCGTCGAGCACGTGTTGCTTGAGGCGCGCGAGTACGAGGTCGCTCAGGCCTACATCGACTACCGGGTGCAGAGGGACTTCGCTCGCAGCAAGGCGACAGACCTGAACCACTCGATCGTCAAGCTACTCGACAAGGACTCAAGCGTCGTCAATGAAAACGCGAACAAGGATGCAGAGGTCTTCAACACTCAGCGCGACCTGACCGCTGGCACGGTGGGCAAGGCGATCGGCCTCCGCATGCTGCCTGCTCACGTGGCCAACGCTCACCAAAAGGGTGACATCCACTACCACGACCTCGACTATCACCCCTATGCACCGATGACGAACTGCTGCCTCATCGACTTCGAGTCGATGCTGTCAAAGGGCTTCCGCATCGGGAACGCCCAGGTCGATACCCCGCGATCGATCGGTACCGCGACGGCGCAGATCTCTCAGATCATCGCGAACGTCTCCTCAAGCCAATACGGCGGTTGCACCGTCAACCGCATCGACGAGCTTCTTGCCCCCTACGCGGCTATGAACTTCGCGAAGCACGAGGCCGATGCCCTCGAGTGGATCGAGGACCCCGAGCGCCAACGCGAGTTTGCGAAGGAAAAGACGCGCAAGGACATCTATGACGCGATGCAATCGCTTGAGTACGAGATCAACACGCTGTTCACCTCCAACGGGCAGACGCCGTTCACCTCGCTCGGCTTCGGACTCGGCACTGGCTGGTACGAAAAGGAGATCCAACGCGCGATCCTGCAGATCCGCTTGCGCGGCCTCGGCAGCGAGGGCCGCACGGCGATCTTCCCCAAGCTCCTGTTCACCATCAAGGAGGGCCTCAACCGCAAGGCGGGCGATCCCAACTACGACATCAAGGAACTTGCCGTGGAATGCGCGACCAAGCGCATGTACCCCGACGTGCTCAACTACGACAAGATCGTCGAGATCACCGGCTCCTTCAAGGCGCCGATGGGCTGCCGCTCGTTCCTCCAGGGCTGGGAAGACGAGGACGGAGACGACTCGGTCGAGGGGCGCATGAACCTCGGCGTGGTCACCTTGAACCTGCCTCGGATCGCGCTCGAGTCTGAGGGCGACCCTGGCGTGTTCTGGGCGCTGCTCGAGGAGCGACTGGCCACGATGCACGACGCCCTGATGTACCGCGTCCAGCGGTGCACGGAGGCCTCGCCTGGCAACGCGCCCATCCTGTATGTGCACGGCGCCTTCGGCAAGCGACTAGGGCCGCTCGACAAGGTCGACACCCTGTTCCGCGGGGGCCGCGCGACGGTCTCCCTCGGCTACATCGGCCTCTACGAAGTCGCGACCGCGTTCTATGGAGCCGCTTGGGAGGGCAACCCCGATGCGAAGCAGTTCACGCTCAGCGTCTTGGAGTCGCTCCAGTCCCACGCTAAGGAATGGACCGCCGAGTCTGGCTATCAAGTGAGCGTCTACTCCACGCCAAGCGAAAGCCTGACCGACCGGTTCTGCAGGCTCGACAAGGAGCGCTTCGGTTCCGTCGCCGACATCACGGACAAGGACTACTACACCAACAGTTTCCACTATGACGTGCGCAAGAACCCGACGCCCTTTGAGAAGCTCGACTTCGAGGCGGAGTACGCCCCGTACACCTCCGGTGGCTTCATCCACTATTGCGAGTACCCCGTGCTCCAACAAAACCCCAAGGCGCTTGAGGCGGTGTGGGATTACTCGTATGACCGCGTCGGCTACCTCGGAACGAACACGCCCATTGATCGCTGCTATGCGTGTGGCTTCGCTGGCGACTTCAACCCGACCGCGCGTGGCTTCGCCTGCCCCTCTTGCGGCAACGAAGACCCGCGCACATGCGACGTCGTCAAGCGCACCTGCGGCTACCTCGGCAACCCTCAGCAAAGGCCGATGGTGCACGGGCGTCACACCGAGATCTCGGCCCGCGTGAAGCACATGTCCAACGACGTGCGCGTGCCGTTGTCCGCGCTCGACTAGGCGTAGAGCCATGCCACTGACACCGATTCCGCGCCTGTGGCAGGCCGAGAAGGTCAGTCACAGCTATGTGGCCGACTACAAACCCTTCTCGTTTGTGGACGGCGAGGGCGTCAGGTGCAGCCTGTACGTGGCGGGCTGCCTGTTCAAGTGCGAAGGGTGCTTCAACGAGAGGGCGTGGAGCTTCCGGTTGGGCGAGCCGTACTCCGACGAGTTGGGCGACCGCATCATGGCGGACCTCGCGCACGAGTCGGTGCAGGGCTTGTCTCTGCTGGGCGGCGAGCCCTTCCTCAATACGCAGGTGTGCCTTGAGGTAGTAAGCAGGCTGCGCGCCCAGTTTGGAAGGACCAAAGACGTGTGGTGCTGGACCGGCTACACGTTCGAGGAGCTCATGGCGGACTCCGACGACAAACGGGCGTTGCTGGGTGAAGTCGACGTGCTGTGCGAGGGGCGCTTCGAGGAGTCACAGAAGGATCTGACGCTCGCGTTTCGCGGCAGCCGCAACCAAAGGGTGCTCAACGCCAGGGAGTCGCTCGCCACCGGCGTCGCCACCCTGCGTACCGAGGGCTGAACGTCGGGAAGGCCTGCGAGTGACGGCGGCTACCGCGGCCCGGCGTTCTCGGCGTCCACGAGGGCGCGTCTCAACACCTTGCCGACGTTCGTCTTGGGCAATTCTTCAAGGAAGACGATGTAGCGCGGACGTTTGTACCCTGCGAGGTGTTGCTTGAGGTGCGCCCTGAGCGCGTCTTCCGTCAGGTGTGGGTCGCGCCGTGCAACAAAGAGCTTGGGCAGTTCCCCGGAGTGCTCGTCGGGCACGGCAATCGCGCCAGCCTCGGCGACTCCAGGATGAAGCATCGCCGCCTCTTCGATCTCGGCGGGATACACGTTGAAGCCGGAGACGAGGATCATCTCCTTCTTGCGGTCGACGATGCTCAAGAAGCCGTCCTCCGACAGCACCGCGATGTCACCGGTGAGCAGCCAGCCGTCATCGGTGAGGCATGCCGAGGTTTCTTCTGGCCTGTTCCAGTAGCCCTGCATCACTTGAGGTCCCTTGACAGCGAGCTCGCCGGGCGAGCCATGGGGAACCGGCCGCCGCTCGTCGTCCAGAATCTGGACGTCCGTCGAAGGCAAAGGCACGCCGATCGTTCCCACGCGAGGGGGCATGTGCGTGGGGTTCACGCTGACAACGGGGGAGGCCTCGGTGAGTCCGTAGCCCTCGATGATGTCTGCCCCTGTGGCGGCCTTCCATCGCTCGGCAACGGAAGAACGAACGGCCATTCCTCCTGCGACGGTGATGCGGCAATCGCGCAAATCGTCTCCCGAAAAGCCGGGGGCATCAAGGAGCGCGCCAGCAAGCGTGCTCACCAGGATGAGGCCGTCAGGACGTGACTTCTTGAGGGTCTTGACGAAACCCTTCAAGTCCCTGGGATTGGTGATGAGCACGTTGTGGGCACCAAAGCGGAAGAAGCCCAGGCAGTTCACGGTGAGCGCGAACACGTGGTACAGCGGGAGGGCGGCGATGACGGTTGACTGGCGCTCCTCGCCGAGCGTGTTGCGCACCTGCCCCATGAACTGTTCCTGATTGTTGAGCAGGTTCCAATGCGTCAGCACGGCGGCCTTTGGCCCGCCTGTTGTTCCTCCGGTGTATTGCAGGAACGCGATGTCGGAGGGCTGGACGGCAGGGTCAATGAAGTCAGCTCGGCTGCCGCGGTCGAGGGCGGCGGTGAAAGTGACGGCATCTGGGATGTCGAAGTCAGGCACCATCTTCTTGATCTTCGCGGCGGCAAAGTTGATGACGCTACGTCGTGGCTGGGGCAGCAGGTCGGCCACTTGCGTCACGACCACGTGCTCGATCGTGCTGCCAGGCAACACCCGCTGGACCTTGTCGGCGAAGTTAGCCAGCACCACGATCGCGCGAGGCTGGGAGTCTGCTACGACTCGGGCCAGTTCGTGGTGGGTATAGAGGGGGTTGGCATTGACGACGATGAGCCCGGCGCGCAGAGCCCCGAACAACGCGACGGGGTACTGCAGCAAGTTGGGCATCTGGATCACGATCCGGTCGCCTTTGCCAAGCCCAAGCTCGCTCTGCAGAAACGCCGCGAACTGGGTCGCGAGTCGGTCGACGTCGTTGAAACTGAGCGTGCCGCCCATGTTGGAGAACGCGACCGCGTCTCGATGCCGCTCGGCCGTGTCGCGGAGCATGTCGGAGAGCGATGATTCCGTGAGATCAGGGACGCGGCGCGCTACTTCGGGGGCATAGAAGTTGAACCAGGGACGGTCTTCACTTCCGACGGGGTCATTGCTCGGCAATTGCGTGGGGGTTGTCATTGTCTTCACCATCCTCGTTGATGGATCCATGGGGTAGAGGGATTGTGCGGGACGTGGGGTCTCAAGCGCCAGGCGGCTCGCCGTCGACGGTCATGAGCAGGTGGGGCTTTGTTCCTGATCGGTCGGTCACGGCCGCCGTGAACCCGGTGGAGGTCGGCGCCGTGACCAAGCCGACGGCCGCGGGGAGCAGGATCGGCTTCGTGAAGGCCACCTTTGCACTATAAGCGGGTGGCAATCGTGACTCGATCGCGGCGAGTGCGCGAGCATGGGTCCACATGCCGTGAATGATGGGCCGCGGGAAGCCAAAGAGCCTGGCTGCGATCCTGCTGGTGTGAATGGGATTGGGATCACCTGAGACGTGCCGATACTGGCGACCTAGCCCCACCGGTAGCTTCCAGATGGCTTGCGGGGTTCCCGGCTCAAAGCTTTGGCGCTCTGATCTCTCCGCTTCGCCGTCGACGGAAACGCCCTGGGCGAGATAGGTGCTCACTCCTTCCCACACCGTCTCTCCGTCCACCGCCACTTCGCCAATGAGGTCGACAAGTGCTCCACGGGAGTGAGCCCTGAGCGAGTCGAGGTGGACCGCGAGGGTGAGGCGTTCTTCCACGCCGACCGGCCGGTGCAGAGTCATCCTGTTGCTGACGTGCACAGCCCCCAAGAGCCGAACGCTCGACTCCGGGTCGGACAGCAGGTGAATGTGGAGCGGGAAAGTCAGGACGTGCAGCCACGTGGCAGGCACACTGTCACGCAGCGGGAAGCCCGTCAGCCTGTCATACGCGGCCAGCCGGGCGCGATCCTGGGTGAGATTTTCGATGACGGCCGTTCGCGTGGGGATTCGTGGTTGGCCGCGACGCGGGCGCGGAATCAAGGAGCGAGCGAAGGCTGGGGCCAACCGTGGAGGGGCGGCGAGTGTCTCGACATCCCGCACCATCACGCACCCACCAGGTTCTGGCCACACACCCTGATCACCTGTCCTGACACCCCGGCCGACGCCGGGTCGAGGAGATAGCCGATCGTCTCCGCGACGTCGTCTGGGTTGCCGCCTTGAGCCAAACTGTTGGTGCGCCTAAACACCTCCCGCTGGACAAAGGGAATGCGGGCCGTCATGTCGGTCTCGATGAACCCCGGTGCCACCGCGTTGACAGTGATGCCGCGGTCTGAGAGGTCGGGGGCCATCGCCGCGACCAGGCCGGCGACGCCTGCCTTGGACGCGGCGTAGTTCGCTTGGCCCTTGTTCCCGGCAAGGCCAGAGGTGGACGCGATGCCCACGATTCGGCCGTTGTCTCCCAGCCCTCCCTCTGTGGACGGATCTAGCAGCACGTCGTTGATGCGCAACTGGGCTGCGAGATTGACTTGCAGCACGGACGCCCACCGGTCAGCATCGGTGTTGACGAGCATCTTGTCCCGCGTGATCCCCGCGTTGTGAACGATTCCGTAGAGACTCAAGCCTCGCTCTGCCACGTGTGCCGCGATCTTTGCCCCAGCGTCTGCCGCGGTCACGTCAAGGTGAAGCGCCGTTCCACCTACCTCATTCGCAACGGAAGCGAGAGATTGTCCTGCCGCGGGAATGTCGACCGCCACGATCGTCGCGCCATCCCTCGCCAGGATCCTGGAGATCGACGCGCCGATGCCTCGCGCGGCGCCCGTGACCACAATGACCTTGCCCGCGAGGGGCTGCTCGGCAGCGGTCGTCTCGACGCCGCCAACGCCGACGCTCCACGATTGCCCGTCGACGAACGCCGAACGTCCCTGGAGCAAGAAGGACAGAGTTGACGTCAGATCGTTGCTCGAGGCACCACGATCGACATACACCAGGTTGGCGGTGGCGCCCTTGCGCAGTTCCTTGCCCACCGTGCGGTTGATGCCGTCGAGTGCGCGGGCCACTGCTTGAGCTTCCCAGTTGCCGGCAGCCGGACGCGCAAGGATGATCACTCGCCCAGAGGGTTCGAGAGATCTCACCGCTGGCCTCAGCACCGCGCGGAGATCCTCGAGACCGTCGATGGTGGTCACCTCGGTGGCGTCCACGACGATGGCGCCGATGCGCGAGCCGTAGCCGGGGGGCTTGTCGCCAGGGGTGTCGATCACGGGGTGGTCGAATTCCAGTCCAAGCCCGACGAGAGCGTCTCTCGCTGCCGTGGCCGACGCGAGGGAAGCCAGCACGATCGCTCCTGCTGGCCAGTTGCGGCCCCTGCGCAGGGTCTGGGCCGGCGGCAAACCCGCCCGCTTGGCGAGCGACTGGCCTGGTGACGAGTAGAAGACTCTTTCGAGAGTTGTCATCACACGGCCTCCAGGATGGCGACGACGCCGAGCCCGCCGGCGGCACACACGGAGATGAGGCCGCGGGAGCCCGGTCCTTTGCGGTGGAGCAACTTGGCGAGTGTTGGCACGATGCGAGCTCCCGTGGCGGCGAAGGGGTGGCCGACGGCAAGCGAGGATCCGGCAACGTTGAGGCGGGAGCGGTCGAGAGTGCCGATGGCCCCTTCTAGTCCGACGCTGCGGCAGTATTCGTCCGACTCCCATGCTGACAGCGTGGCGAGCACCGTCGAAGCGAACGCCTCGTGTATCTCGACCAAGTCAAAGTCGGCCAGCGTGAGGCCCTGGCGTGCCATGATGCGTCCGGCAGCGGCGACGGGCGCGAGGAGCAGATCCGCTCCCGACGGGTGGTCAACCGCCGCGACTTCAGCGTCAACGATGCGGGCAAGAGCAGGGAAGTGGTTCCGCTCGGCCCACTGTGCGTCTGCGAGGAAGACTGCGGCGGCGCCGTCGGACAGCGCGGTTGAGTTGCCAGCTGTCATGGTGCCCTCTGGTCCGCCGAAGACGGGCTTGAGGGCAGAGAGCTTCTCCACCGAGGTATCGGCTCTCAGCAGCGCGTCCTTGGTGACGCCTTGATAGGGGGTCACCAGGTCGTCGAAGAAGCCTTCGTCCCACGCGGCGGCGAGGTGGTGGTGGGAAGCCGCGGCGAGTTCGTCTTGCGCCTCCCTCGTAATGCCCCACGCCTTGGTGGTCAACGCCTGGTGCTCGCCCATCGATAGGCCAGTTCGCGGTTCGGCCACTTGCGGCGCGGCGGGAGCGAGGTGCGAAGGCCGGATGCGTGCCAGGGCGGCGACCCTGTCCTTCGCTGACCGTGCCGCGCTCGCCTTGAGCAAGATGCGCCTCAGCGGCTCGCTGACCGCAATAGGGGCATCGGATGCCGAGTCAACGCCCGCGGCGATGCCGGATTCGATCTGCCCGAGGCGAATCTTGTTGGCGATGTAGATCGTGGTCTCGAGGCTGGTGCCACACGCTTGTTGCAGGTCACACGCTGGCGTCTGGGGAGAGAGTGCCGAACTGAGAACGGCCTCTCTGGTGAGGTTGAAGTCGCGAGCGTGTTTGAGCACGGCGCCCGCCGCGACCTCTCCCACACGCTGGCCGCTGAGGCCAAAGCGTGCAGTCAGGCCGTCCAGGGCTGCCGTCAGCATGTCGTGGTTGGAGGCTTCTGCGTAGCGTCCGCCTGCCTTGGCGAAGGGGATGCGATTCCCGCCGATCACAACGGCTTCATGGGACATGGTTTCTCCTCGTCGTTGAGAACTACCTATAACTCACGGTAGCAGATACTGTGAGACACGGGTACTATGACCGCATGAGCACTGATGGCAGGGACACCCGGTGGGAGGAGCATCGCGTCGCGAGGCGCCGCGAACTCGTCGCCGACACCCTGCGCGCCATTAGGGCTCACGGGCCCGACGTGGGGATGGACGATATCGCCGCCCAGGCAGGGGTGAGCAAGACGGTCTTGTATCGCCATTTCGGTGACAGGGCTGGTCTCTACGCCGCCGTTGTCGAGAAGGTTCACTCCAACATTCACGAGGGAATGACCGCGGCGCTGCAACTGACGGACGCGGCCGACATCGGCCGCTTGGCCACGGACATTGCCGACGCCTACCTGAGCCTGGTCGAGCGCGATCCCCAGATCTATCGCTTCGTCTTGGTACGTCCGGCGCCGGGGCCGGCAGGAGTGATTGACCCCGCGGGCGCCCTCCCTGATGTGATCGGCGCTCACGTCGCGCAAGCGATCGCTGAGCACCTCGATGACAGGGGGATCGACTCGGCGATCGCCTCGACCTGGGGTCACGGCCTTGCAGGCTTTGTGCGCGCCGCTGCCGATCACTGGATGGCCTCTGAGCCAGATACCCCTCGTGAAGTGGTGCTCGAACGTATCACCAGGCTGTTCACGCCAGCCTTCGCCGGAGCACTCCCGCTGGAGTAGCCAGCACCTCAACCTCACACACCGGAGGAACAACAATGACGTTGACCGACGAAACCACGGAGCTCGACAACGCAGAGCAGCTCACCACCCTTGGCGCCGCGTTGCGCCGCGCGCTCGACGGCGACTTCGCTGAGGAGCGGGCCGCGGCACGGAGCGCATTCCCTGCTGCCAACATGCACATGAAACCGGGGCTCGACATGGCGACCGCCCGGCAATGGACCCTTGCGCGGCTCCACGAGCTCTCGGCCTCTGGTTTCGGTTCCGCAGGAGTTCCACAGCGCGCAGGGGCAGCGGCCGATCCGCTCGCGGCGGTGGTGACTTTCGAAATGCTCGCTCATGGAGACATGTCGGTGACCATCAAATCGGGCGTGCAATTCGGGCTGTTCGGGGGAGCGGTGACCAATCTCGGAACGGCTTGGCACCATGACACCTTCTTGCCGGACATTACGTCGATGAAACTGTTGGGCGGCTTCGCCATGACCGAGTTGGGTCACGGTTCCGATGTGGCGAGCATTGAGACGGAGATCGTGTACGACCGCGATAGCGACGAGTTCATCGTGAACTCGCCCAAGCCTTCCGCGGCCAAGGCCTACATAGGCAACGCTGCGGCCGACGGCACGATGGCAGCGGTGTTCGGCCAACTGACCGTTGACGGCGTATGTCACGGGGTCCACACGATCCTGGTGCCCATTCGCGACGAGGATGGTCACGACCTCCCTGGCGTGACCACCGGCGATCAGGGCCACAAGGGTGGCCTCTTGGGCGTGGACAACGGCACGATCTTGTTCGATCACGTGAGGGTGCCCAGGCGCATGCTCCTCGACCGCTATGGCGGGGTGGACGAGACGGGAACCTATCGGTCCGCCATCGCTGACCAGAACAAGAGGTTCTTCACCATGCTTGGCACTCTCGTGCGTGGCAGGGTGTGTATCGCGGCCGCGGGCGGGATCGGGGCGCGTCGGGGCCTGTCAATAGCCATGCGCCACGGCATGAACCGGCGCCAGTTTCCTGCTGCTGGCCGACCCGATGGGGTGTTGCTCCTCGACTACGTGACTTACCAGCGTCGGCTGCTTCCCAAGGTTGCCAAGGCATACGCGCTCGGCTTCGCACAGAACGACCTGACCGCGGCGCTCGTGCACGTTCAGGGACAAGGCGAACACACCGAGAGGGACCAGCGCGAGCTCGAGACCCGTGCCGCAGGACTGAAGGCCATGACCACCTGGTTTGCCAACGACGCGGTCCAGGAGGCGCGTGAGGCCTGCGGTGGCGCCGGCTACATGAGCGAGAATAGGCTCACGGGACTGCGCCAGGACATCGACATCTTTGCGACCTTTGAGGGCGACAACACGGTGCTCATGCAGTTGGTCGCCAAGGGGCTGCTCACCAACTACGCGCAGGAGTGGAGCGCGCTGGACCGCACCGGTGTTGTCCAGCAGACCACGAGGGTGGTGGGGGAGACCCTGCTTGAGCGCACCGCCGCGAACCTTGCCTTCGAGCGGTTGGCGAACTCCGTGAGGAGGCGGCCTGAAGAGACGGCGGTGGTTGACAAGGCATGGCACGCGCTGATGTTCGAGGAAAGGGCCCGCCACTCGCTCGAGTCGCTCGCTCGACGGATGCGGGCGGCGCGCAAGGACTCTGGCGACGGCTTCGAGGCCTTCAACCGACTGGGACCACACGTGCAGTTTGTGGCGCGGGCGCACATGGAGCAGGTGACGCTCGCCGCCTTCGTGGAGGCCGTCTCACAGTGCGAGGACGACGCCGCCAAGGAGGTCCTGGAGAATCTCTGTGGCCTCTATGCGCTCCACAGCATTCACGGCGACCGCGCATGGTTCCTTGAACACCATCGGATCAGCGCGTCGAGGTCGAAGGCCTTGGGCGACCAGATCGATGCGCTGTGCGGTCAATTGCGGCCCCATTCACTCGCGCTCGTCGAGGGCATGGGAGTGCCGTCATCATGGCTTTCGGCGCCTCTCGTGGAGGCTACTGCTCACCAGCCTGACGGAGCGTAATCCTTGAGGAAGACGCCGTAGAGGTCCTCGCCTGCCTCGCCGCGCACGATGGGGTCGTAGACCCGTGCGGCGCCATCGACGAGATCCAGCGGGGCGTGGAAGCCCTCTTCTGCCAAGCGCACCTTGGTGGGATGAGGGCGCTCGTCGGTGATCCAGCCGGTGTCCACGCTGGTCATGAGGATGCGGTCCGCCTCGAACATCTCCCGGGCGCTCGTCCTCGTGAGCATGTTCACGGCGGCCTTCGCCATATTGGTGTGCGGGTGCCCCGGCCCCTTGTACCCGCGGCTGAACACACCCTCCATCGCCGAGACGTTGACGACGTAGGCACGACCGTTCTCGTTGGCGGCAGACGAGGCGGCGGCTGCCAGATTGGCCCTCAGGTGATTGATCAGGATGAAGGGCGCGGTCGAGTTACACAGCTGGACCTCGAGCAGTTCGAGGGCGTCAACGTCGCCAACGGCTTGGACCCACGAGTTGGTGTCGTGAAGGTCGGGGATCAGCCCACCGGCGTCGATCGCGCTGCCGTCCGCCAGCTTTGCGAGTGATGATGAGCCGGGTGCGAGAGCCAAGTCGGTGAGACGTTGGGCGTTGATCCCCGCGACGGTGCTGGCGTGCGGCGTTGGCGTAGGGGAGGGCGTACCCATCTCGGCGGTGTGGGCCGAGGCCAACAACGGGTGAGTCTCGACCGAGGACTGCAGCGCGTGCGGGTGCTGGTCGGCGGTGCGGCCAAGGGTCACCATGCGCGGCCCCCTGCCCTCTTCCCACAGGCCCGGCGGGATCGGTACGGACTCGGCGTCGGCGAGCGGCGCGTAGGCGTCGGGGGAGCGGCGGACCGTCTGGGCCGCGTTGTTGATGAGAATGTCGAGCGGGCCTTCGCCAGCAACGGTCTTTGCGAGCGCGACCACTTGGGAAGGGTCGCGCAAGTCGATTCCGACCACCGTGAGCCGGTGCAGCCACGAAGCGGCATCGTCCATCGCCGCGAATCGTCGCACCGCGTCGTGCGGAAAGCGAGTCGTGATGGTCGTGTGAGCCCCGTCGCGCAGCAACCGCAACGCGATATGCATGCCGATCTTTGCGCGTCCTCCTGTGAGCAGCGCGCGCTTGCCCGTGAGGTCTGTGCGCGCGTGTCTCTTCGCGTGGCTTAGGGCGGCGCAGTCGGGGCAGAGCTGGTGATAGAAGGCGTCGACCACCGAGTACTTCTGCTTGCAGATGTAGCAGGGGCGAGGCTTGACAAAGGTGCCGGCGATCGCCGCCGAGACGCTCGCCGTGAGCGTCAGCCCGCGTGTCTCGTCGTCGATCCTGTCGGGGGCGCCCGTTGCGGTGGCGGCCACGACCGCGCCGTCCGCCTGGGCGATGGCCGCGCGCTTGTCGCGCCGCCTGGTCTGCTTAACGGCCTTGACCATACGAGACGTCGCGTGACGCACCGCCACGAAGTCGGGGTGGTCCTCACCGACCTCGTGGAGCTGGCCCAGGACCCTCAAGGCGACGGCCAAGTCATCCGGGTCGATGCCGCCGGTGGAGCCCGGGGGAGAGGCGGGGGGTTCTGACACGCGTAGGAGCCTACCTAAGGCCTGGCGGCCGACGTGCTCGCGCTAGGGGCATCGAGGTCTACAGGTCGCTAAGGGGAGAAGTTCCCGCCAACGTCTTGAGGTCCTGCGCAGCGCGCTCGAGGGCAGCGATCACGGCGCCGATCGCCGCATCGTGCCGAGAAGATCGCCGGGTCGCCGTGAACACCGTGCGATGAGCGGGAGGATCGAGCGGCCTGGCAAAAGCTGTCAGGTCGCCTCTTCCCCACATGAGACCGGGTAGGAGGCCGACGGCAAGTCCCGACTCGATGAAGCGCACGTGCGCCTGAAGGTCGGCCGTTTCAAAGCGTACGTCGGGCTCAAAGCCTGCTGTCCTGCACGCTTGTTCGGCAAAGTGGCGCGTGGCGGTGCCTTTCGGCTCCATCACCCAGGTGGCGTCCGACACCGCGGGCAGGGTGGTTGCATCCGCCCAAGGCCCGCCAACGCACAGGCGGATCTCGTCGACCACCAGCGGGCGCCTGTCGACCTCTGGGTAGTGCGGGGCGGAGTGATGCGGGTACTCCTCGGCAACCACCACGTCGAAATCTCGAGCCCAGGTATCTGCGAGTGCCGCACCCGGCTCCGATTGCGTGACCATGACGCGCAACTCAGGATGAGTGGTCGCGAGCGACCTGAGGGCCGGTGGGACGAGCGCGAGCGCTGCGGACTGGAATACGGCGAGTTTCACGGTGCCGCGCAGGGCGTGATGGTGCTGGCGAAGGTCAACCTGCGCCTCCTCCAGCCGCGCAAGCACCGCGTCGGCGTGGACGACGAGCCGCTCTCCTGCAGGCGTCAGCCGCAAGCGGCGCCCTGATCGGACCGTGAGGGCGACGCCTGCCTCGCGCTCAAGTGCTGCGAGCTGTTGGGATACGGCAGACGCCGAGTAGCCCATGGCCGAGGCGGTCGCAGCGAGCGTGCCCCTGGCAGCGAACTCCCTCAGCATGGCCAGTCCGTTAAGTTCAAGCATTCCTACAGTTAAGCAGTACTTCACTGTTGTCACCAGAAACGTGAACTGGTGCGTATGGTCTGCGAGGCGCACACTGTCCCCAAGGCACGAGAGGAGCCAGAATGCGCGTGACGCCCGACGCCGACCACGTGGTGCACAGCGGCCACACCACTGACGACGTGACCGCGCTGGTGCATCGTTGGCTTGAGGCCTCTAGGGCCTATCCCACGAGCGGGCCAGCGTCGCTGTTGGCGTCCCTGCTCCGGCAGGACGGTGGGCTCCCCTTCCTCACGCAGTTTGTCGATGGCGTGATTCGTCCAGAGGACCAGCGGGTGGCCGCCAGAAACCTGCAAGCGATCGCGTACGGAGCAAGTGAGTTCCTGCCTGGTTACCAGCGCGCCCTGCTCAAGCTGGGCGCGGCGGTCTCGCGACTCGTACCGCGTGTCGTCGTGACGATAGCGCGGCGCGTCGTGCGCCGCATGGTCTCCCACCTCGTCGTCGACGCCACTCCCAGGCGATTGGGCCCAGCCCTCAGCCGGTTGCGGGCCCAAGGACATCGGCTCAACATCAACTTGCTGGGCGAGGCGGTGCTCGGGCAGGAGGAAGCGGCTAGGCGCCTCGAGCGCACGACGGAACTGATCAGGAGGAGCGACGTCGACTACGTCTCCCTCAAAGTGTCTGCCGCCGTGGCACCGCACAGCCCGTGGGCATTCGAGCGCAACGTCGCGCGCATCGCCGACACGCTGAGGCCCGTGTTCAGGGAAGCGGTGCAGGCAGGCGACGTGTTTATCAATCTCGACATGGAGGAGTACAAGGACCTCGATCTCACGATGGCGGTCTTCACCACCGTGCTCGATGACGACGAGTTTGCGCCTCTCACCGCCGGAATTGTGCTTCAGGCCTACTTGCCGGACTCGATGGACGCCATGAAGCGTCTCCAGGAGTGGGCAGGGCAGCGCGTTGCCCGCGGGGGCGCGCCCGTCAAGGTGAGACTGGTGAAAGGTGCCAATCTGTCGATGGAACGCGTCGACGCGGAGATTCACGGTTGGCCGCTTGCAACGTGGCACTCCAAGGCGGAATCTGACGCTCACTACAAGCGGCTGATCGACTACGCCCTGGATCCCGAGCGCGTTGCCGCCGTGCGCGTCGGCATCGCCGGACACAATCTGTTCGACATCGCCCATGCCCACCTGACCGCCGTGGAGCGAGGGGTGACTGACGCGGTCGACTTCGAGATGCTCTTAGGAATGGCCGAGCACGTCGCCCGAGCGGTGGCGCGTGACGTGGGCGCCTTGCGGCTCTACACGCCGGTAGTCCATCCGCGGGAGTTCGACGTCGCTTTGGCCTACCTGGTGCGCAGGCTCGAAGAGGTGGCCAGTAAGCAGAACTTCCTGTCGTCGCTGTACGACATGGACGGCGAGTCGGGCGCGGACGCCTTCGAGGCGGAGCGCGCGCGCTTCGCGAAGTCCTGGGAACTCGCGAGCAAGCGGGCGGAGTCGACGCACCGTGCCGCGCCCCGTGAGGACGTCCCCGCGAACGGCGCCGTCTTCACCAACACCCCAGATACGGACCCGGCCGTGGCCGCGAACAGGGAATGGGCGCGAGGGATCGCGGCGAGGGCCGCCGCCTCCACGCTCGGAGTCACCGTGCTGAGGGCCGCCAGGGTCGACTCAAGCCAGCGGCTCGACGAGGAGATCGGGGCGGCGCACGCCGGAGCCGCAGGCTGGCAGTCTCTTGAAGCGCACGATCGGGCCGCCGTGCTCCGCCGCGCCGGGGAGTCGCTGGAATCCCGCAGGGACCAGTTGATCGAAGTGATGATGTCCGAAGCTGGTAAGACCCTCGAGCAGGCCGATCCTGAGGTGTCAGAGGCGGTCGACTTCGCCTACTACTACGCAGAGCGCTCCGTTGAGTTGTGGGCGACCCCAGGTGCGACCCCTGTTCCAAGGCGCGTCACGCTCGTGACTCCGCCGTGGAACTTCCCTGTCGCGATCCCTGCTGGCTCCACCCTCGCGGCGCTCGCTGCTGGATCGGCGGTCATTCTCAAGCCAGCCGAACAGTCGGGACGCTGCGCCGCCGTCCTCGCGCAGGCCCTGTGGGATGCGGGCGTTCCACGCGACGTGCTCCGGCTCATCGACATCGACCCTGACGTGATGGGGGAGCGGCTTGTCACCGACGAGCGCATCGAGCAGGTCATCCTCACGGGCGCCTACGAGACGGCGCAGCGGTTCCTCGGCATGCGCCCCGATCTTCGCCTCTTCGCGGAGACGAGCGGAAAGAACTCGATCATCGTGACGCCAAGCGCCGACCTCGACCTCGCTGTCAGGGACGTCGTCGCGTCTGCCTTTGGCCACGCGGGCCAGAAGTGTTCCGCTGCTTCTTTGGTGATCGCGGTGGGATCCGCCGCGACGTCGCGCCGTTTCTTCACCCAACTTCGCGACGCCGTCACGTCAGTGACGTCGGGCCCAGCGTGGGACCTCGAGACTCAGATGGGGCCTGTCATCGAGCCTGTCGCAGGCAAGCTCAGGCGCGCTCTCACGAGTCTTGACGAGGGAGAAAGCTGGCTCGTGGAGCCCGAATCGATCGACGATGCGGGGAAGGCTTGGACGCCGGGCCTGAAGCAAGGCGTCGTGCCCGGTTCATTCTTTCACCTCACCGAGTGCTTTGGTCCGGTGCTCGGGATCATGACGGCGGCGACCCTTGACGAGGCCATCGCACTTCAAAACGGCGTCGACTTTGGGCTCACGGCGGGGATTCACTCGCTGGACACAGCGGAGATCGCGACCTGGTTGGAACGCGTCGAGGCAGGGAACGCCTACGTCAATCGCGGCATCACGGGTGCCATCGTCCAGCGCCAGCCATTCGGCGGCTGGAAGCGGTCCATCGTCGGTCCCGCCTTCAAGGCTGGCGGGCCGCACTATCTCCACGCGCTCACCGACTGGGCTCCCGCACCGATCAACGGCGGCCCCTCCCTGAGTACCGAGGACCGACTTCGCAGGTTCCTCACGGACGCCGAGGCGCCCTCCTGGGTACAGGCCGCTGTCGCGGCCGATGCCGCAGCCTGGGACGACCAGTTCTCCAAGGCGATCGACCGTACGGGACTCGTCTCGGAAGCCAATGTGTTGCGGTACGCGCCCGCCAACACGGACATCCATTGGGACGGCTCTGGGTCCGTCGATGAACTCATCAGGGTGTGTGCGGCCCGCATCAGGGCCGGTGGAAGTGGCGTGCTATCCGCCCCCTCGACGGTGCCGGAGGGCCTCGCCGACGCCCTCAAGGCCGAGGGCATTGCGGTCCTCGAGGAGTCGTGGGAGGAATGCTTGAGCCGTGCACGGCAGCGGCTGGGCGCCCGGATCCGGCTCGTAGCAACGGCGCAGCGCGACGGTCACGGCACGAGCGAGGTGGCGGTCTTCGCTCAACGGGTCACGAGTAGTCCCGCGCTCGAACTCATGCCGTTCCTCAAGGAACAGGCCGTGTCCATCACGACTCACCGCTTCGGAACGCCGTTTGAGGCGGCGAAGCAGGTCGTCGGGTCGTTGTAGGGGAAAGCCTCCTGGCGGCGTAAAGTCGCGCGGCTGCGACGAAGCCCTCATACAAGGGAGCCGACCCTGCGTCGTGCTCGGGGTGCCACTGAGTAGCCACACAGAAGTCGAGCGCCGGATCTTCCACGGCCTGGACCACGCCGTCGTCCCCCCAAGCGCAGATGGTGAGGCCTGCACCCACCTGATCGATCGCCTGGTGGTGGTAGACGGGCACTTCGCGGCGCGCAGGGTGCAGGCGACTGAGAACGGTGTCGGGGACGACGGTGATGGGCATCGTGACGAAGACGCCGTTGCTTCCCTGGTAGCCGGTATGGCCCACGACGTCGGGCACGTGCTGGTGGAGCGTCCCTCCGCGCGCAACGTTGAGGAGCTGCGCCCCCCTACACACCCCGAGCAACGGCATGTTCCTGCTCTGAGCGGCCTCGATCAGCGCGAACTCCCATGCGTCCCTGTCACGCCGCGGCGCATCCGTCTGCGGATGGGGCGGCCTGGCGTACGTGGCGGGATCGACGTCGTAGCCGCCTGCGAGGCACAGCCCGTCGAGGCCCTCCAGCACGAGGTCCGCGTCGCCATCGTTCGCTCGCTGCGGTGGAAGCACCACGATGACAGCGCCGGCCTTCTGGATGGGCTCGATATAGGCCGTCGGCAAGAAGACCGCTTGCACATCGAAGACGCCCATCACGGCTCTTTCGAGGTAACTGCTCACGCCGATCACGGGCAGGCGCTGATCCGTCACTCCCACCTGCCTCTGGCCATCAGCACTTCCTTGAGCAGATCGGCGCGATCCGTCACGATGCCGTCGACTCCAAGGTCCACAAGAGCGTTCATCTGCTCCGGATCGTTGATGGTCCACACGTGCACGTGTTTTCCGGCACCGTGCGCCGCGCGCACGCTTTTCGCAGTGACAAGCCGAAGAGGCCCGGCGGTGACAGGGACCTGCAGAGCGTCGACGCCGCGGAGGGCTCCCGCCACATTCGCGCGGGCTGCGCTGCCAAGAGCAAACGCCGCAGTCTCCCTCGTGCCCGCAGAGGTCGCGACTGGGCGACTGAGCCTGGCGGCGGTGGCGCGCCGCCTTGCCGTGGAGAAGGATGCGAGGCACACCCGGTCGTGAGACTTGGTTCTCTCGATCGCTTCCGCAATGGGCACGATGCCAGACTCGGCCTTGACGTCGATGTTGACGCGCAGCTGGGGCCAGGTGCCTAGGAGTTCTTCTAGCGTCGGGACTGGCTCCTTGCCGCCGATGAGCGCCGCCGTGACCCGCTTCACCGGAAGCTCTGACACCTTCCCCGCGCCATCAGTGGTGCGGTCGAGCGAAGCGTCGTGAAGCGCGACCGCAACGCCGTCCACCGTGCCATGGGCGTCTGTCTCAACGTAGCGGTAACCCAAGTCGACGGCCGCCTGAAAGGCTGCCATCGAGTTCTCGAGTCCCTCGCGAGAGAAGCCCCTGTGGGCGAGCGCGACGATGGCGCCGTCCGTATCGAAGTAGGGATGGGAGCTCATGGCAGAACTGTATCCAGCCACTGCATCACTGTCTCTAGATACAGGGCACGCGGTGCGTCTTGAGACAGGGAGAGCTCGTGGACTCCGCCAGGCACGACGAGTTGATCGACGCGGTCGCCGATGCGTGGAGCCAGTTGGGCGACGGCTGCGACGTCGATGACCGTGTCCTGCTGATCGAGCAAGGGATTGGACGCTACGTCAGGGCCGCTTGAATCCGACCTCGCCACCAGGACGGGCACGCCCACGTGGAGCCCGGCGGCGACCTTCGCACGTGCCCGGCGTGCGGCGGCCAACCACACGGCGCGAACGGGCACCCCTTCCGGGCGCTTGAGCGTGAGGTCGAACTGCCATCGGCCTCCTCCTGAGACGTGTTGGCGTTGGGCATAGATCGACGGCTTGGCGGCGACGATGGTCATGGGGCTGCGCGCCGCGACAAGCGGGAGTGCGAGCCCGCGCACACGCTGCCACGGTCGCAAGATGGTGCCGAAGAGGGGGGAGTCGAGGATGAGTGCGGCAAGTGCGTCGTGCGGCAGCTCGGAGGCCCAGATGGCGGCTGCCAGCCCTCCTGTCGAGTGCGCATGGACAACAAGCGGTAGCCCAGGGTGGAGGGAGGCCAGGGCGGCCACCGCTACGGCGATGCCGTCTGCCTGCTCTGAGACGTCGCTCATGAAGTGCGGGATGTCGCCTGGTCTCAAGGATCGACCGGCTCGCGCCAAGTCCACGGCATAGAAGGCGTGACCGGCATCTGCGAACGCGGCGGCGAGATGGTCCTGAAAGAAGTAGTCGTTGTAGCCATGCACGTGCAACACGACGCTGCGGGGCGCGGGCGGTTGCTGAACGGGCCGCACCAACGTGACGGCACCGACGGAGGCTTGTTCGAAGCCGGAGAGGATATCCGGCACCCAACGGCTCACCATGTCGCCCATCGTCGCAGGGTAGCGGCCCCGTTCGCCGATTCGCAGCGGGGCGGCCACCGTTTGTTCACGGAGACCGGGCACACTGTGTCCATGAGCAATGGTGCCGAGCCTTCTGACCTGCCCGCGGTTCGCGACGCGATGCCCCCATTCGGCGAGGACGCGACAGCCCCTATTCCACGCTCTCGGGTAGCGGCATGGGCGCTGTGGGACTGGGCGACCCAGCCGTTCAACTCCGTGATCATTACGTTCGTCTTCACGGCTTTGTACCTCACGTCTGACAACTTCATCGATCCCGATCTGGTGCCCCTGGGCGAGGGAAACGACGAGTACGACGCCGCGATCGCTCACCTCACCAGCAGTCTTGGGTGGGGAATCACGTTGGCAGGAGTGGTGGTCGCGCTCGTCGCGCCAGTACTGGGGCAAAGGGCCGACGCATCTGGGCGTCGCAAAGCGTGGCTGGGTGTCAGCACGGCATTGTTGGTGGCCTGCATGCTCGGCCTGTTCTTCGTGGAGGCAACACCGCCGTACTTCTGGCTCGGTGTTGGCCTGATCGCCGCGGGGACGGTCGTGAGCGAGGTCGCGGGAGTCAACTACAACGCGATGCTCGTCCAAGTCTCGACGCCGAAGACGGTTGGCCGGGTTTCGGGACTCGGCTGGGGCCTTGGCTACATGGGCGGGATTGTGGCCCTGGTGATCGTCGTCATCGCTGATGGCGCTGCCTGGTGGGGGATGGATACGTCCAATGGCATGGCATACCGCCTGATCGCCGTCGGCTGCGCCGTCTGGACTGTTGCGTTCGGCTGGGCCGTCTTCGTGTTCGTGCCAGAAGCCCCGCGCGCCGATCGCCCCACCGTCGGACTCTTCCAGGGCTACGTGGTGCTGTGGAATGACCTCAAGGACCTCTGGCAGCATGCGCGGTCCACGCTGTGGTTCCTGTTGGCATCCGCCGTGTACAGGGACGGCCTTGCGGGAGTCTTCACCTTCGGCGCGATCATCGCCGCCAAGTCTTTCGGGTTCTCGGACCAGAATGTCATCGTGTTCGGGATCGCTGCGAACCTGATCGCGGGTGCCTCCACGGTGGTGGCGGGCCGCTTTGACGACACGATCGGCCCCCGCAGGGTCATCCTGGTCGCACTGTCGGTGATCATCGCCTCCGGCGTGCTTGTGGTGGCGCTCCAGGCAGTTGGCGCTGTCATCTTCTGGGTGTTCGGTCTCGCACTCAGCGCTTGCGTTGGCCCTGCCCAGGCCGCCTCGAGGTCACTGCTCGCCCGCGTGAGCCCTCAAGGCAGGGAGGCCGAGATCTTCGGTCTGTACGCGACGACGGGCAGAGCTGCGTCGTTCCTCGCTCCCGGCATGTGGGCGCTGACGATCGGGATCACGGGCGCGACCATTTGGGGAACGCTCGGCGTGATCTTCGTCGTGTTGCTGGGCCTGGTGCTACTCACCCAGGTGCGCACCCCGGCCGACGACGGTGCTTCTGCCCGCTTGTGACGTGCAAGGGAAGAGAGGCGGGCTGAGTCTCGTTGCATCGCTCGAGGGGATCGCATACGAGTGAGGAGCATCATGAGCGTCGTCAGCAAGGCCGCAGCACACTGGTCAGGCAACCTGGAAGAGGGTTCCGGCACCACCACGCTGGTGTCGTCTGGACTCGGCACCTTCGACACGTCGTGGAAGGCTCGGTCAGAAGGCTCTCGCTCCACCACGACTCCTGAGGAGCTACTCGGCGCGGCCCACTCCGCGTGCTATTCGATGGCGATGTCGCACGCGCTCGGCGGCAAGGGCATGGCGGCTCAGGCGATCGATGTCACCGCCAAGGTCACCTTCGTGCCAGGCGAAGGAATCACGCACATTGGTTTGAGCGTGTCAGCAGATATCCCCGGTCTTGACGCCGCTGAGTTCGCTGAACTTGCAGAAGAGGTCAAGGGGGCCTGCCCCGTGTCGAAGGCACTTGCGGGCACAACGATCGAGCTCACCGACGTGACTCTCGCCTGAGCGGGTATACCGAGGGGGGTATGCTCGTGGTATGCACCTCTTCGTGACGGAACTGCGCCGCTGGCCCGCCAAACGTTGGTGGTTTGCGGTCGGCACGGCGGTCGCTACCTATCTGGTGATCGCCTTACCCACCGCGCTCATTGACAACCCCGTCTTCGGCAGGGAGGTGCCGCCGACGCCATGGGCAACAAGCGCGCTCCTCGCCAGTTCTCTTCTTGCTGGGCTAGTAGCGGCCACCTATGTTGCCGGGCCCGATGCGGCACCGCGCAAGCGAGAAGGGCGTCTCGGCTGGGCAGGCGGGCTCGTGACGTTTTTCGCCGTCGGCTGCCCGGTATGCAACAAGCTCGTGCTCATCGCTTTGGGATACACGGGAGCGATCCAGTACTTCGCTCCCGTGCAACCCTTCCTCGCAGCGGCGGCGATTGTGCTCCTGGGTTGGGCCTTCGTTGCCAGAGTGCGGCGCGAGAGCTCGTGTCGGATTCCGGTCAGGTCGCGGGTTTCTATCGACGCTTGAGCGATCGGTCACGGTACCGTGCAGGTCATGCGCGTGCTGAGTGAGTTCGCCCAAGGAGTCGGGCTCTATTGGCGGGGAGTGCGCACCTGGAGTGCCGATCCCAAGCTCATGGCGCTCGGGCTCCTCCCCGGCGTCATCACCATGGCCGTGTTTCTCACCTTGTTGCTCGCGCTCGTCTGGGCCTTGCCTGACGCCACCGCGTGGATTGCCGATGCTCTGGTGGGGGAGCGTAGCGACTTCCACGGCATTGTCCAGTGGGCGGCAGGTTTCGCCCTTGTCGGCGCAGGAGTCCTGCTTGCGGTGTACACCTTCGTGACCGTGACGTCAGTGGTGGGGCAGCCCTTCTTCGAGAGGATTGCGCACAGGGTCGATGAACGGCTCGGCCCTGTGCCGGAGGCCCCTGCGTGGCCGTGGTGGCGCAACGCAGCGAGAGGTGTGGGAGAGGGCGCCCGCCTGATGTTGCTCACAGTGCCGCTGTCGATAGGCCTGTTCGCGGTGGGAATCGTCCCTGGCGTCGGCACTCTCGCATCATGGATCGGCGGCGCGCTTCTCGGCGGATGGTTCGTGGCCCTCGAGTTCACAGCAATTCCGTTTGAGCGCAGGGGCCTGGTGCTGCGCGACCGCAGACGCATCCTTGCCTCGCGACGTGCACGAACCCTCGGCTTCGGGGCGATGGCCTTCGTCATGTCGGCGCTTCCGCCCCTCGCGGTGCTGAGCATGCCTTCGGCGGTGGCTGGCGGAGCATTGTTGGCGCGGCGTGCGCTTGACGAGGCCGAGTCGGCCAGTACCAACGGCTAGGTGGTGCTCGCAGCGGGACGCAACGAGGCCTCGAGAGCTGCCACCTCGCCTTGGCAGGATTCGGGTGCGGCGTCCCTTCCAATCTCGATGAGTTGGTTGGCGATCGCGGCGCGCTCCTCTTGCGTGGCGACATGACTGAGCTCGCTGCCGATCGCCTCGACGTACGCCGGCTCGGCCACGAGGGCCGCGCGCGCACCCGCGTCTGTGAGGGTGACCCATGTGCCCCTGAGGTCGGCGTCGCAGTCGATCCTTCTGAGGAGGCCCCGCTTCTCCATCCGCGTGATCTGATGCGATGTTCGGGATTTCTCCCAACCCAGCATGTCCCCAATCTCGCGCGGGCGTGCCCGCTGATCAGGTGACGTGACGAGCGCGCTCAGGATCTCGTACTCGGACAGGGAGATCCCTGCCGCCGACTGGAGGTGCCGCTCCACGCCGACGGTGACCTGGCGTGTCGCCAGGTGCAGCGCGCGGAAGAGCGCGACGTCGCTACCCGGCGTGAGTTCCATGGTGCAAGATTAGCCGCGGTGGGTGACGCGTCAAGGAGTACCGCGGTCAGGCCCTGTCAGGCCCCAATAGTGTGGGTGGCATGCGAGCACGCCATCCCTTAGCCAGGATTCCCGTCGATGACTTGATCCCTCGCTTCACCGAGATTCGGCACGACGCCGGAGTGGAGGTGGGCAGAAGCGCAGCGGTGCTCGCTGAAGTCGTCGAAAGGGAAGACGATCCTGACCACATTGTGGGCGTGCGCGTCGACCTGACCGACGTGCCCTTTGTCACGATTGACCCCGCTGGCTCGCGCGACCTTGACCAAGCGATCCACCTTGAACGGGCCGGCGATGGCTGGCGAGTTCGCTACGCCATTGCCGACGTCGCGGCGCACATCGTGCCTGGCGGAGCGCAGGACGAGGACGCTTGGAGTCGAGTCGAGACGGTCTATTGCCCCGATATGAGGGTGGGGCTCCACCCTCCATCAATGGCGGAGGGCTTCGCGTCTCTTCTTCCACTTCAGCGCACCAAAGCGGTGGTGTGGGATCTTCTGGTCGCGGCAGACGGGCGCCTCACGTCCACTCACGTGAACCGAGCATGGGTCACGTCGGTGCGCCAGTACTCGTATGACGAGCTCGCATCGTCACCGCCATCCGAAGCGGCCGAACTCGTTGCACTGATGGGAGAACTGGGCGCGGTGCGTCGGCGCGTACTTCGCGAGGCTGGGGCCGTCTCGCTGCCCAAGCCAAGCCAAGAGGTGACTCGTGACGAGGACGGGCTTCATCTGGAGTTTCGTGCGGCGCGGGCAATCGAAGACGACAACGCACAGGTGTCTCTGCTCACGGGGATGGCGGCAGCTCGCATCATGCTCGACGCTGGCATAGGCGTGTTGCGCACGATGCCAGCCGCGAGCGATGCAGCCGTTGAAAGGCTGAGGCGCCAGGCCTTGGCTCTTGGCGTTGATTGGCCGACAGGCGCGAGCTATGCCGATGTCCTCGACACGGTCGATGCGTCGTCCGCGCAAGGCGCCGCCTTCCTTGCTGCGGCCGTCTCGCTGTTCAGGGGGGCGTCATGGGAGGCGTTTGACCTCGTTAAGGGCCTCTCGCTACCCGACGTCACCACTCACGGCGCGCTCGCCGCTCCCTACGCCCACGTCACCGCGCCGCTGCGCAGGCTCGTCGACCGCTACGGGACCGAGATTTGCCTCGCCCACCAACAGGGCGAGCGTCCGCCGCACTGGGTGACGGCCGCACTGCCGCGACTTGGCGTGGCCATGGTGACTGGGGTGCGTAAGGGCGCGCAGGTGGATAGGGCGTGCATCGACGCACTTGAGGCAGCGGTGCTCGCACCGCATGTGGGCGAGGACTTCGAGGCGGTTGGCATCGACGAGGACACCATCCAGCTGTCGCAGCCAGCCGTGGTGGCGCGTTGCACAGGGGACGTACCGGTTGGCGAGCGGCTGAGCGTGAAACTCGTCCAGGCCGACGTCCGGGAGGGGGTGCGGTTCGCCTTCTTGGCCACGTTGGTTTAGGCGGCCGTCGACACGGGCCGATATCGCGGTGCGCGAACGAGCGCGCTCGGTATGGCGATGGGCGGGCTGGCGAGGTAGTTTCGAACTACCCCAACAGAAGGAGGCGTCATGGCAGAGGACACGACTCTGAGTCGGCACGAGGTCTTTGAGCAAATCCGCGCCAGCGAGTTGGCGAGGGGAGCGTCGGAGGACGACGCCGCGCGCGTCGCCGCCGAGAAGGTTGACCACGTCATGGAGGTGAAGAAGGCGGAGAAGTCGCAGTAGCGCTGCACGCTTCCTTGCCATCTACGATGGCCTCATGCTGGCCGCCGACTCTCCTGCGTCATGGTGGCGGCTGAACGCCACGGTTCCCAACGCCATCACGGTGTTGCGCATCGTACTCATTGGCGTGTTTGTGGTGCTGCTGGTGCGGCACCAGGACGGTTGGGCCATTACCGCGCTCGCTGTCGCAGGCGTGAGCGACTTTGTCGACGGCTATCTGGCGAGACGATGGGGCCAGACGTCGGAGTTGGGACGGATTCTCGACCCCGCAGCTGATCGCCTCCTGACCGTCGCCGTCGTGCTTGGATTGGCCTGGCGGGACATCATCCCGTGGTGGCTCGTGGCTGTACTGCTTGCCAGAGACGCCGTCATGGCCATCGCACTGCTGTGGCTCGCTCGCCTTCACCGCCCCACTCCCGTCGTGACGTTCCTTGGGAAGTCCGCAACTGCCGCGCTATACGTCTTCCTTCCACTGTCGTACTTGGCATTCGACCGCTGGGACGGCGTCCACGCGCTCGCCGTGTGGGGAGCAGCGGGCGCCGCCGTCGCATACTGGGGTTCCGCTGTGCAATACCTGGCACAAGTACGTCGCACAGGTTCCATCCCCGCGACAACGCCCTAGAATGGTCCAAAGAAAGGAGGCGCCATGTCATATGACGAGTCGCCAGTCGAGAGGACGATGTCGCTCGGCTCGCATTTGCCCGCCGACGAGGCAGCCCCAGCGCGCCTCAGCAATCAGGATCAAGTAGCCGTCGACGCACTGTCGGAGGATCACGCTCTGCTTGTGGTTCATCACGGGCCGAACGCTGGCGCACGCTTCTTGTTGGACGTTGACCTGACGACGGCAGGCCGGTCGGTGTCTTGCGACATCTTCCTTGATGACGTCACCGTCAGCCGGGAGCACGCCCACTTTGTGCGTACAGGAACCGACTTTCTGGTCCGCGACGCGGGTTCGCTCAACGGCACCTACGTCAATCGCGAGCGCGTTGCCGAAGCGCAGTTGGAGGAGGGCGACGAGGTCCAGATCGGAAAGTACCGCCTGACCTTCTATCCCGGCCGCAGGCACTAGGCACCGTCGTGAGTGAACCGGCGCCTGAGGTCACGTCGGCAAGCCACCAGCCGCCTCGCACGACCTGGCCCCATCAGTTATCTCATGATCCGACCCTGCGGGTCGGTGACGTTCTCGCGGCTCTCCGCATCGACTTCCCGTCGCTCAGCACCTCCAAACTGCGCTTTCTCGATGCCCAAGGTTTGGTCGCGCCCGACCGCTCGCCGTCTGGGTATCGGCAGTACTCTCACGCCGACGTTGAACGGGTCCGCTTTGTGCTTCGCCAGCAAAGAGACGCCTACGCTCCGCTGAGCGTCATCAAGGAGCGGCTCACTGCGCTGGACGAGGGTCTGGCGCACGAGCCTTTGTCGCTGGCAGCAGCGGGTGACGGCTCCGATGGCACGATGTCCATTTCCGACGCTGCCACGTTGGCAGATACGGAGCCGTCGGTGGTGCTCACGCTCGTTGGCGAGGGCGTCGTGTCGGCTGTGTCGCCTGGCGTCTTCAATCGGTCGTCGGTTCCGCTCATTGCGGCGTGCGCGCGCTATCTCGAGTCGGGGGCCGATGTTCGCGAGTTGCGCGCACTTGGTCGGGCTGCCCGCCGCGAGACCGAGGCGGCTGCCACTGCGGCTGCTCCGTTAAGAAGACGGGACGACAGGGCCTCGGAGCATGCGGCGAGCGCCATCAGGATCGAGGCTGCGGCGGCGCTGTTCGGCGCGTTGCTGCGTGATTCGGCAGGGGACGGCGAGTAGCGCGCCCGATCACGGACGACACGCGGTAGCGTGAAGTGCCGAGGTCGTTGATTCGGAGGGCTTGAAACCCTAACGTTAAGGTCGAAGGTGAAGGAGGGTCATGGCAGACGCCGACATCCCCGCACGCGACCAAGGCGTGCTGTTTGACGACGGCCTGACCTCCATCGACGAACACGCGGGCTACCGGGGACCGGCCGCGTGCAAGGCGGCGGGAATCACGTACCGCCAACTCGACTATTGGGCGCGCACCGGGCTCGTGGAACCGACCGTGAGGTCGGCTACCGGTTCAGGGACGCAGCGCCTGTATGGCTTCCGGGACATCCTCGTACTGCGAGTGGTGAAGCGACTTCTTGATTCGGGGGTGTCTTTGCAGCAGATTCGCAGCGCCGTCGAGCACCTTCGCGAGCGGGGTGTCGAGGATGTCTCGCGCATCACGCTGATGTCCGATGGCGCTTCCGTCTACGAATGCACCTCGGATGATCAGGTCATCGACCTGGTCCAGGGTGGCCAGGGAGTGTTTGGTATCGCGTTGGGAAAGGTCTGGCGGGAGTTGGAGGGCTCTCTCGCGAGCCTTCCCGCCGACCGGGGGAGCAGCCAAGAGTCCGACGCCTCGGTGGTCGACGAACTGGCCCAAAGGCGCGCCCGCAAGGCGACGGCCAGCTGACGCACGGCAGGCGCCGCTCGTTGCGGCGCTCGTCCTGACAGCAACAGCGTCGGACGTGTGGCCGCGTCGTGCACTGTCCGCCACGACCAGCGGAGACTTCATAGGCCCAAAGTCGGTCGACAACCGTGAAGACGCCCTCCCCAGAAAACTGGCAAGATAAAGCCAACGTCGAAGGGATACCAATGTTTTCTAAGGTCCTCGTTGCCAACCGCGCCGAGATCGCCGTCAGAGCGTTCCGTGCTTCGTTCGAGAACGGAGCCAAGACGGTCGCGGTCTTCCCCTACGAGGACCGCATGTCCGAACACCGCCTCAAGGCGGACGAGGCCTACCAGATCGGCGAAAGGGACCACCCGGTGCGGGCATATCTCGACGTCGACGAGATGATCAGGGTCGCCAAGCTCTCTGGCGCCGACGCGGTGTACCCCGGCTACGGATTCCTGAGCGAGAACCCCGAACTTGCGCGCGCTTGCGCCCGGAACGGCATCACGTTTGTCGGCCCACCAGCCGAGGTTCTCGAGATGGCGGGGAACAAGAAGACGGCCATCGACTCAGCGAAGAGCGCTGGCATTCCTGTGCTTGCGTCCACGGAACCAACGACCGACGTTGAGACCCTGCTGGGCGAGGCCGACGCGATCGGATTCCCGATCTTCGTCAAGGCCGTCGCCGGCGGTGGAGGGCGCGGCATGCGTCGGGTCGAGCGCAAAGAGGACCTCAAGCCGGCCCTGAAGGCTGCGATGCGGGAGGCTGAGGCCGCGTTTGGCGATGCGACCGTGTTCCTGGAGCAGGCCGTCATTCGCCCCCGGCACATTGAGGTGCAGATCCTTGCCGACGCAGAGGGCAACGTCGTCCATCTGTACGAGCGCGACTGCTCTCTCCAGCGTCGTCACCAAAAGGTCGTCGAGATCGCGCCAGCTCCCAACCTTGATCCGAAGGTGCGTGAGGCGCTGTGTCGGGACGCCGTGGCGTTTGCCAAGTCAATCGGCTACGTCAACGCAGGCACTGTCGAGTTCCTGCTTGATACAGAGGGCGAGCGGGCTGGCCAGCACGTCTTCATCGAGATGAACCCGCGCATCCAGGTGGAGCACACCGTGACAGAAGAGGTCACCGACATCGACCTCGTGAGTGCACAGTTGCGCATCGCGTCAGGCGAAACGCTCGAGCAGATCGGCATCCGGCAGGAGGAGATCCGCACGAATGGCTTCGCCATTCAGACGCGGATCACGACGGAAGACCCTGCCAACGGCTTCCAGCCGGACACCGGGCGCATCGTCGCATACCGAAGCCCGGGAGGGGCGGGGGTGCGCCTCGACGGAGCCACTGGTCTCGCTGGTGGCCGGATCACCGGCCACTTCGACTCCATGCTCGTCAAACTGACGTGCCGCGGCAGGGACTTCCCGATGGCAGTGAGCCGCGCTCGGCGCGCTCTCGCAGAGTTCCGCATCAGGGGAGTGGCCAACAACGTGCCGTTCTTGCGGGCGGTGCTGGAAGACCCTGAGTTCTTGGCAGGGGACTTCTCGACGCGCTTCATCGAGGAACGCCCTGACCTGGTGGCGGTGTCGCAGTCGCAGGAGCGCTCCACCAAGCTCCTTGCCTATCTGGGCCACGTCTCCATCAACCGCCCGCAAGGCGAGCCTCCGCTCATGATTCGCACGGCGACAAAGCTGCCGACCCTCGATACCAGCGCGGACATTCCCGCCGGAGCATTGCAGCATCTGCGAGCAGTGGGGCCCGCTCAATTCGCTGCAGACTTGCGGGCACAAAAGGCGCTGGCCGTCACCGAGACCACGTTGCGCGATGCTCACCAGAGCCTCCTTGCCACGCGGCTGCGTACTTTCGACATGTTGCAGTCCGCTGAGCACGTGGCGCGCATGACGCCGCAGTTGCTGTCGGTCGAGGCGTGGGGCGGGGCGACGTACGACGTGGCGATGCGGTTCCTCAGCGAGGACCCGTGGAAGCGCCTAGCGGCGTTGCGGGAGGCCCTGCCGAACCTCCCGATTCAGATGCTGCTGCGAGGCCGCAACACGGTGGGATACACGCCTTACCCCGACGAGGTCGCCCACGCCTTCGTACACGAGGCCGCGGCCACTGGTGTTGACATCTTCCGCATTTTCGACGCGCTCAACGACATCGATCAGATGCGTCCCGCGATCGATGCCGTCTTGGAGACGGGCACTGCGGTCGCCGAGGGCACGCTGTGTTACACGGCCGACCTCACGAACCCTGGCGAGAAGCTCTACACGCTCGACTACTACCTGAAGCTCGCCGAGAAGCTCGTGGAGTCGGGCGTGCACATGCTCGCGATCAAGGACATGGCGGGGTTGTTGCGACCACCAGCGGCGCACACTCTCGTGACCGCTCTCAGGAAGAACTTCGATCTTCCCGTCCACCTGCACACTCACGACACCGCAGGCGGCCAATTGGCCACGCTTCTTGCCGCTAGCGACGCCGGAGTGGACGCGGTTGACGTCGCCAACGCCGCTATGGCAGGAACGACCTCCCAGCCGTCGATGTCCGCACTCGTGGCCGCTCTCGAGCACACGGAGCGGGACACTGGCTTGTCGCTCGAGGCGGTGACGGACCTCGAGCCGTACTGGGAAGCGGTAAGGCGCCTGTACGCGCCCTTCGAGTCAGGGCTGCCAGGACCGACAGGGCGGGTCTACCGGCACGAGATTCCAGGCGGGCAGTTGTCCAACCTGCGTCAGCAAGCGCTGTCGCTTGGCCTGGGCGAGCGTTTCGAAGACATCGAGAACATGTACGCGGCCGCGGACAGAATTCTCGGCCGTCTGGTCAAGGTGACGCCGTCGTCAAAGGTGGTAGGAGACCTGGCGCTGCACCTCGTAGGACTAGGCGCGGACCCCAAGGACTTTGCCGAGAACCCAGGCTCTTACGACGTCCCTGACTCGGTCATCGGCTTCTTGCGCGGCGAGTTGGGCGACCCGCCAGGCGGATGGCCCGAGCCCTTCCGCACGAAGGCACTGACCGGCAGGGGAGAGGTGAAGGCGAAGGCGGAGCTCAGCGACGATGACAAGGCCGCCCTGGCCGAACCTGGCGAGGTCCGTCAGCGTCGTCTCAACCACTTGCTCTTCCCCGCGCCTGCCGACGATTTCGACAAGGCGGTGGAACTGTACGGCGACATCTCCGTCATCGACACGTACCACTACCTGTATGGGATGACCCCTGGCAGTGGGGAAGAGGTCAACATCAGGATGGAGAAGGGCGTGACCATGTTGGTCACCCTCGAGGCGATCGGTGAGCCAGACGACCACGGTTTGCGGTGGGTGATGTTCAACTACAACGGCGCGATTCGCCCCGTTCAAGTGGCTGACCTCTCGGCAGAAGTCAGCGTTCACGCTCGCGAGAAGGCCGACGCGAGCGTCCCAGGGCAGGTGGCCGCTCCGTTCGCCGGCGCCGTCACACCTTTGGTGGCCGTCGGAGATACCGTGGAGGCAGGCGGTTCTGTCGCCACGATCGAGGCCATGAAGATGGAGGCCTCGATCACGACTCCTGTCAGCGGGAAGGTGTCAAGGGTCGTGGTGAGTGGGACGGAGCCCCTCCAAGGCGGCGATCTCGTCGTCGTCATCGAAGGGGAGTAGTCCTAGGGACTTTCGCCAGTATTGTCCCTGGTACTTCCGATCCATCTGGGACCACGGGACCTTTGGCATGGGCCTGTGCAAGACCCACGAGAGACCATGTCAGGCAGGAGGTTCGCCATGAAGGTTCTGGTAGCAGTCGGATCAAAGTACGGTTCTTCGCGAGAGATTGCGAAGGCGATTTGTGGCACCTTGGAAAACCAAGGCTTCGACGTCGAATACTCGGATGCCGCCGACGTTCGCACGGTCACGCCGTACGACGCCGTCATCCTCGGCTCGGCCGTCTACGGGGGACTATGGCGACGCGACGCGTCGGCGATGGCAAAGGAGCACCGAGAGGATCTGAAGGCTCGCGACGTCTGGACCTTCTCCGTCGGAATCGAAACCGTGGTCGTTGAGGGACAGCCAAAGGACGAGGCCTACGGAATCGCCGAATCCATTGGCGCCCGCGAGCACCGCAGGTTCACAGGTGCGCTCGACCCCAGCAAGCTCAACATCGGCGAGCGGGCTCTGATCCGCGCGCTCGACCCCCCGCTTGGCGACTTCCGCGACATGGCGGACGTGCGGATGTGGGCCGAGGGTGTTGGTGCCCAATTGCGCGAGGCCGCTGTCAGCTGAGACGGAGGGTGCGTCACACCCGGCCGTTAGGGTGGTCACCACAAGCCAAGCGGCGGAGGTGGCCAGGTGACGACGCTCGAGGGACGGAGCAAGACCGCGGTCGTGATCATCGACGTGCAACGCGACGTGGTTGCTGCCGCCCATGACCGCGACGCCGTGGTGGCCTCGATCGGGCGACTGCTTGACAGGGCGAGGGCAGTGCGCGCCCCGGTCATCTGGGTCCAGCACTCGAACGAGGAACTGGAGCGGGGGAGTGAGGCGTGGAGCATCGTGCCGGAGTTGTCCCCTGGCGAAGATGAGCCGGTGGTCGAGAAGCATTACGGCGACGCCTTCGAGGACACGGCTCTCGAGCAGACCCTCGCTGCACATGGAGTGGGAAGGCTCGTGGTGGCGGGCGCGCAGACCGACTCGTGCATTCGGTCCACGATTCACGGCGGGTTTGCGCGGGGCTACGACGTCACGCTCGTCGCCGATGCGCACACCACTGAGGACAACACGTCTTTGGGTGCGCCTTCTCCTGCAGAGGTCATCGCACACACGAATCTGTACTGGGCCTACCAGGACGCTCCTGGACGCGTTGCCGAGGTCGAGTTGGCGGACACCGTCGATCTGGGGTCTCTGGCGTCCTAACTGACATAATGTGCATTATCGGCGTTCCGGTGATGCGTGGCAGCGGGGCTGTCGTGGAACCCCTGGAGGGTCTTAAGGCTGCAGGAACATTCACACCCCACCATGCGTTCTTTGAGGTACGGGTCACAAACCCAGCTGAAGGAGGCTCAACATGGCCGATCGTGCACTGCGCGGAATGCGACTGGGAACCCAGAGCATGGAGCGTACCGCGGGCATGGATCTCGCGGAACGCCGCGAGGTCCACTACGACTGCCCTCAAGGGCACGTGCTTGTCTTTCCGTTCGCCGTCGAGGCAGACGTTCCGCTGTCGTGGGAATGCCACTGCGGCTCGCTCGCGCTGCTTCGCGATGGCGAAAGCCCCGAACCGCGAGAGGTGCGCCACCAGCGCACCCACTGGGACATGCTGCTCGAGCGCCGCACCATCGCAGAACTGGAAGACCTTCTCCAGGAAAGACTCGACGTCTTGAGGGCAAGCCGCGGCGCCTAGTCGCGGCGGCTATGCCGCCTCGTGCGTCCGCCCCAGAGCCTCTGAAGTCCCCACCAGGTGACCTTGATGAGCGCCTCGCGAATGATCGCCCCGCTCATCTTTGAGGCTCCCGCGTCACGCTCGACAAAGGTGATCGGAACTTCGGTGACGGTACCGCCTGCGCCCACCACACGCCAGGCCATGTCGACCTGGAAGCAATAACCCTGCGACTCGACCCTGTCGAGTTCCAGGCGGCGCAACAGTTCCGTGCGGTAGCTGCGGAAGCCGGCTGTTGCGTCCTTGATGGGAACGCCAAGAGCCAACCTGACATAACGGTTCGCGTTCGTTGACAAGAACTTGCGGTGGGCCGGCCAGTTCACCACGCTCCCGCCGGGAACCCACCTGGACCCGATCACGAGGTCGTGACTGGCGGCCTTTGCCAGGATGCTCGGCAAGTCCTCGGGACGATGCGAGCCATCGGCGTCCATCTCGACCACCACGTCGTAATCTCGCTCGAGAGCCCACGCAAACGCCTCGAGGTATGCGGCGCCGAGTCCTTGCTTGGACGCGCGATGGAGAGCGAACACCTTGTCGTCGCTAGCGGCGCGAGAGTCGGCCCACTCCCCTGTTCCGTCGGGGGATCCGTCGTCGACCACCATGATGTCGACATCGGGAGCGATCGCTCGCACACCGTCCACTTGGCGTGGCAAGGACTCGATCTCGTTGTAGGTGGGAATGATGACGAGGACGGTCATCGACCGCGCTTTCTGGTGGATCCCCTCCACAGGACCCCCACCGCCACCACGCCCGCAAGAAGCTCGAGCGCCAGAGCAAACGGACCACCCCACTGGGTTGCCGGAGTAAGCGTTGTTCTCAGCGGCACGGTGACAATACCAGCGTCCCTCGTAAAGAGTTCGGCCCTGTCAAGTACGCGGCCCGTCGGCGAGATGACCGCGCTCACGCCCACGGTCGATATCTGAAATGTGGACCGCCCGGTCTCTATCGCCCTGAATCGCGACATCGCCAGTTGCTGCGTACTCTCCGCCGAGTTGCCGTAACTCGCATTGTTGGTCTGCACCGCTAGGAATTCCGCGCCCAATCGCACGGCTTCGCGTGACAACCAGTCGTACGCCACTTCGAAACAGATAATTGGTCCGACGATGACATCGCGGTCAAGGGACGCGATCGGTATGTCGATTCTGGTGGGCCCCTCGCCCGGGATGACATCGGTGGTCACACGATCCACTTCCTTCGAGAACAACCTCACGAAGGACCTCATAGGAATGTACTCCCCGAAGGGGACGATCTGTTGTTTGCGATACTCGACACCGGGAAGGGCCTTGCCGCTTGGTAGCCACACGATAGACGTGTTGTAGCGGCCTTCGGCGGGGCTGTAATCGTTCGTCCCGAGCAGGAGTGGCGCGTCGAACGCGCGGGCCGCCTCCGTGGCCGCAGCCCCGGTCTCTGCATCACTGCGGGGGTCGATGTCTGCGGCGCTTTCGGGCCAAATGATGAGGTCTACTGCAGCGTCGGGGTACTCCTGCGCCAGCGCGAGGGTCGCGTCGCGGTGATTGGCGGTGACTTCGCGCGCACGGCCAAAGGAATCGAGGCCCTCGTTGGCGAGGTTGCCCTGGGCCCACGCGACAGTGATCTCGCCGTTTTGGGCGCGGCCGTCGAGTGGGATGCCGATGGGCAAGAGGGTCAGGGCGACAACCGCCGCGGGCGCCGCAAGTCCCTGGAGAATTCGTTGTTCCCTCAGCGCGAAGAACCCTACCCCGAGGATGGCGCCGAGCAACGCCACCGTAAGCGAGACCAGCGGCGCTCCCCCAAGCCAGGCCAATCGCACCAAGGGAGAGTCGACCACTCCGAATGCCAGCCGAGCCCAGGGGAATCCTCCCAAGGGCCACACGGACCGCAACTGCTCCGCGCCGACCCAGACCAGAGCGAAGGCTGCGGGCTCAAGCCACAGGAATCGTCCGAGTGTGCGACGCCGCGTCATCCTCGCCGTGAGGGCCCCCACCAGGCCTATCGCGAGCGCCTCGAAGGTGGACAGCGCGATCCACGGCAGCCACGAGGCTGTCACGTACGCCCACCACACGTGCGGCAAGAAGAACGTCACCCCGAAGAGCCAACCGACCGCGAAGCCGACGCGCGTCGTGGCGTCCCGTAGCGCCACGTAGAGCATGCCGATGGCCAGCGGTGCGGCGACCCACCAACCGACGTCGGGGAAGGCCAAAAAGAGGACCCCTCCACCCAACACTGCGAGAATCAACCTGCGCGCTGTAGAAGACACTGAACGATCATACGGGTTCGTATCAGTAGGCCACGACGCCCCGTCGCATGGCAGAAATGACCGTCACGGCCCGTTCGCGCGTGGCCGAAGACGGCGCCACCTGCGCGATCTGATCGAGGGCATCGATGACCTGTTTGCACCACCGCACCATGTCACCCGGTGCGATAGAAGTGCCGTCGAGCACGGCGTCGAGGCCTTTGCCTTGCGCCCAGCCGTGAATGGAGCGCACGAGCCCCCAATGTGGGGCGGGCAAAGGCGGGAGTTGGTGCTCCGAGTGCATGTCGTCAAGTCGCGACCAGATGCGCTGAGTCTCGCGAAGAGCCTGCCCGAGTACGCCTTGAGAGCCACCAGGGATGCGCGGCGTGTACTCGCCGTCGTCACGGCGTGCCGAATACAACAAGGTGGACACCGCGGCGGCGAGCGCCGGCGGATGGAGGGCCTCCCAGGCCCCTGAACGCAAGCACTCGGCGATCACGATGTCGTTCTCGGCGTACAGAGTCCGTAACATGCCGCCAGCGGCAGTGACGGCGACGTCTTCTCCCTCGCCGTCTAGATATCCCAATTCGCGCAACACGTCGCAGCGCCTGTCAAAGATGGCCGCGATGGAACCGGTGGCGCGGGAGATCTCTCCCGTCAGCCGATCCTTGTCTCGTAGCGTTCGGAAGTACCTTTCTGCCCAGCGCGCATGGTCCTCACGGTCTGGACAGTGATGGCAGGGGTGCGAACGCATGGCTTGCCTGACGGCGTCGAGTTCCGTGCGCGGCTGCGAGGCAGGTGCTCGTGCCGCCCTCGCCTCACGGTGAAGGGTGCGGCCCTCTTCCGCGACCCGAGAGCCGAGCTCCTTGCGGGCGCGAGCGTCCTTGAACGGGAAGTTCCTTGGCAGCGGCATCTTTCCGACCCTGTCCAGTCCCGCGGGCAAGTCGGCCAGCGACAGCCTCAGCAAGCGGCCGGCATCGCTGACGACGCTGGGGCGGGGCGCGCGTTCGTCGTCGTCGCTGTGGACAACGACGCCGTAGCCCGAGCGTCGCCCTCCGCCAATGCGAATGAGGTCCCCGCGTTGCAGTGCGCTCAGTTGAGCGGCAGTGGCCTCCTTGCGGGCAGAACTCGCCGCTCTTGCGGACTTCTTCTCCGCTCGGTTGAGCTTCTCGCGCAAAGATGCGTACTCAAGGAAGTCCCCCTTGTCGCACTCCATCGCCTCCCTGAAGCCCTGCAGGGATGACTCAAGCTCCCGCACTCTGCGTGCGGATCCGACGACTGACTGGTCCGCTTGGAACTGGGCGAAAGACATCTCGAGGACCTCGCGGGCTCGTGAAACGCCAGAGTTCGCCACCAAGTTGATCGACATGTTGTAGTTGGGTTGGAACGAGGAGATCAGAGGGTACGTGCGGCGGGACGCTAGCCTGCCCAACTGATGGGCGTCGAATCCAGGATGCTCGATGACGACGGCGTGTCCCTCGACATCGATGCCGCGCCGACCAGCCCGGCCGGTGAGCTGGGTGTACTCCCCTGCCGTCAGATCCTTGTGCCCTTGGCCGTCCCACTTGACCAGCTTCTCAAGCACGACGGAACGGGCGGGCATGTTGATGCCGAGTGCGAGCGTCTCCGTCGCGTACACGACCTTGATGAGACCCGCCGCAAACAGTTCCTCGACCACCTCTTTGAACAACGGGATCAGGCCAGCGTGATGCGCCGCGAGCCCTGCCTCAAGGCGATCGCGCCACGCCGCAAAGCCGAGCGCGCCCAGGTCCTCGGGGGCAAGCCCGGCGCACCGCGTGTCCACGATGTACCTGATGCGGTCCCGCTCCTCTTCAGTCGTGAGCAGGATGCCTGCATGGCGGACCTGGTCGACGGCATCCTCGCAGCCTGCGCGCGAGAAGATGAACACGATGGCGGGAAGCAGTCCTTGAGCGTCGAGTTGTTCCACCACCGCAAACCGAGGAGGGCTTCTGCGTGGCTTGCCTCCAGGCCCGCCTCGCCCCCGATAGCCGTTGCGACCAGACCCGCCGCGACTTTCAAGCTGCCGCGTCCTCTTGACGATCGCATCGATCTCCGGATTGAGACGCACCGCCATCGCCGGATCGGTGGGGTCGGTCCCTGGCGCGTATAGGTCGAACATGCCCTCGCGCAACAACACGTGGGGCCACAACGGCACCGGTCGCGTCTCGGAGACGATGACTCGGGTGTCGCCTCTGACCTCCGTCAGCCAAGCCCCGAACTCTTCCGCATTCGACACGGTAGCTGAGAGCGCCACAAGGGCTGTGGCGGCGCCTGCATGGACAATGACTTCTTCCCACACCGAGCCCCTGAAGCGATCGGCAAGGTAGTGGACCTCGTCGAGGACGACGACGCCGAGGTTGTCGAGATCACGAGAATCGGCGTAGATCATATTGCGGAGAACCTCGGTGGTCATCACCACGATGTCCGCATGCGGATTGATGGAGGTGTCGCCCGTGAGCAGGCCCACCTTGTCGGGCCCGTACACCGCACGCAAGTCCCCGAACTTCTGATTGCTGAGAGCCTTGATGGGCGTCGTGTAGTAGGCCTTGAGGCCGCGGCTGCGCGCATGGGCCACGGCGAACTCTCCGACGACGGTCTTGCCCGCGCCAGTTGGTGCAGCGACAAGCACCGAGTGGCCTTGAGCCACCGCCTCACACCCCTCTTGCTGAAAGTCATCGAGCGGGAATGGCAGCGTCTGTTCGAACGCGAGCACTTCAGCGGAGCGCCGTTTCCGGCGCGAGGCGGCGTAGCGTTCGGCTGGGCTGGTCACCTCGCCAATCTAACGCGGACGGGCGCCCAGGACGCGCAGTGCATGCGGCACGACCTCGATCGTGAGGGGCTCGCCGCCCACGAGTTCGCCATCGGCGAAGGCCGGCGCGAGTGAGGCCCCATCAACCGATTGCTGGATCGTCACCTTGCGGGCTTGAACGATACGGACGCGAGGGTCGTCGATGTGCGAGCCATCGTAGAGCTTGGGAAACATGCGGACGATGTCGCGCCGGCGCAAAGGCTCAGTGATGACGAACTCAAGCAGACCGTCGGTCACTGACGATGCTGGCGAGATCCGCAGCCCCCCGCCAAAGACGGGCGAGTTGGCGACGGCCACCAGGGTGCACTGCTGGGACCACGTGACGCCATCGACTGTGACCGTGACGCTGTAGGGCCGATAGCGCGGCAACTCTCGTAGCGTCGCCAGCTTGTACTTGGCGGGCCCGCGCGGGCGGGTGATTCGGCGTGCGTAAGAGGCGATCGCGGCGTCAATGCCAGCGGACAACACGGCAGCAAAGTATCTTGGCGAGGCCGGCAGTTCCACCCGGCTTCCCGACATCTTTCCTAGGTCGATCGTGGCCACATCTCCCTGAAGACCGTCATCGATGCGATTGACCGCTTCGCCGATGTGGTGAATGGGCAGGTCGAGCGTGATCGCAGCGTCGTTGCCAGAGCCAGCCGCGACGATTCCCAGCGGAAGCTTCTTCTCTGCACATACCTGGATCCCCAAGTGCACCATGCCGTCGCCGCCGACCACGACGAGCGCGTCAAGGTGACGCCGCGCACGCATTGCCACCTCGTAGGAGGCCGGCCATGAGCCGCGGGACAAATCGTTGACCTGGTGGCCCTTGGCGGCGAGCAATGCGAGTGTTTCTTGTCCCCACGCTCTGCCCCTGCCAGAACCCGACGTGGGATTGGTGATCACTCCAACTTTGCTCACTCGCGCTCCTTTGCGCGCCGTCGCTGTCTGAGGGCGCCTATACCGATGGCGCCAAAGTACAGCCCAACCATCGGTATGGCCATCCCGATCATCGTGATCGCGTCAGGGGTAGGCGTCATGGCGGCGGCGAACACGAAGATCAGGAGCACCGCCCAGCGCCAGGCCTTCAGCCAGGACTTCCACGGCACGATGCCGACCCACGTGAGTGCCACCATGATTACCGGAAACACGAAGGCGAGCCCGAAGGCGATCAATAGCCGCATCGCGAAGGTGAGATAGAGCTCGGCGTCGAGGAGTTGTTGGGTGCCCTCTGGCCGGAAGTCCGTGAGGATGGTGACCGCGTGCGGGAATACCAGCCATGCAGCGACGATGCCGCTAAGAAACAGTGGGATGGCCGCGGCCAGAAAGCCGACGGTGTAACGGCGCTCCTTCCCCGTCAAGCCGGGGGCGACATAGGCCCACACTTGGTAAAGCCACCAAGGCGAACTCATGATGAGTCCCAAGAAGAAGGCGACCTTCACATGCATGTCGAGCGCGGTCGCCAGGCCAGCGAAGTTGACGGACACAATGGCGTCATCGCTCGAGGCGGCCTCGAGCAGGGGGCGTTGGAGCGCTTCGAAGGCGGGATCGAACAAGAACCAGCCGCCGATCGCCGCGAGGGCGATCCCGACGACCGAGTAGATGATGCGGTTGCGCAACTCGACCAGATGGTCGCGCAGAGGCATGCGTGCGTCAGGGCTGCGACGCACCCGCCTACTTGTCGTGCGAGTCATCCTTGGCGGAGGGCTTGGTCGAGTCCCCGCTCTCGCCCGTCGGCTCCTTGGGGTCGTCGTCAGAGCTCAGCGCCTTCGTCTCGTCCTTGAGAATCCGCAACGACTTACCGATGCTCCGCGCCAGCTCTGGAAGCCGGGGCGCGCCAAAGAGCAACAACACCACAATCAGGAGGACGACGATGTGCCATCCGCGCAATGCGCCCATGAGAACTACCTTTTCAGACTCGGCTTTGGTCCAGTCTATGCCTGTGCCGCCAACACAGCCCGCGCCTGGCGCGCGAGTTCATTCGCGAGTTGCTGAGGTTCGACGGACTTGAGTGCCGTGCCGACCGTCATGAGTTGCCCAGCGATGGCCGACACGTCCGCCACGCCAAAGCGTGCCGTAATGGTTCCTTCCGACTCCTCTAGCCGCACCCCTGGGAAGGACTCGAAGAGCCAGCGGGCGTCGACATCGGCCACGACCACTGCTTCGAAGTGTGCCACGAGTGAGAAGCCCGAGCTCTCGCTCGGAGGCGTCACGATCGGCTCATCCCCCAGGGACGGAGACAGGATTCTGTCGACCCTCAAAGTGCGGTAGTCCTCCGCACGCCGGCAATAGCACTCGACGTAGGGGGTGCCATCGATCACCACCATGCGGTGGGGCTCAATCACCCGTGAGGTGCTGCGGTCGTTGGCATCGACGTAGCCGACGCCGACCACCACGCGCCTGTCGATCGACTCGCGCAACACAGCCACGACCGCTGGATCCACGCTGCCCGTCGTCACCGACCGCACCGCGTCCTTGTCGCCCACTGCGTCGATGAGCTTGGCCAGGGCAGTGTGGGCCGCCTCTGGCGCGACACCGCCAGCCACGACAGCCGACAGCGCTCCGATGAGGGCAACGCCCTCTCGGGGCGATAGGCGCACCTGGCCGACTCCTTGCGAGTTGATCAGCCGAACCACGCCCTCGTCGAAGGCCCAGCCATCGAAGTCGATCAGGTCTTGAGGGGCGTGACCGGGGACACCAGATACCCACAGCAGCTCGACGTCTCGCCGTATCTGAGCGGGACTGACGCCAAAATGCGCCGCCAACTCATCGACGCTTGCCTCTCCCTCGCGCTCGACGTAGGTCAGGATCCCGAGCAAGCGGGTCACACGAGGAGCCGTGCGCTCAGCCACGATCCCCTCCCCCACTGGTCTCGATTCCACCTGCACCCTCGGCAACGAGCAGCGCCGCAGCGGCTTCCTCCACTACCGCCGACGCGATGGGCTCAGGGGACATGACTCGCGCGCGCCCAGCCAGCGCGAGAACCTCGTCCTTGATCGCGTCAGCGTGCCGGTAGTGCACCTCGATCAGGTCCCAGTGGTCGCGCGTTCCACGCGGTTCGCCACGGCGCCTGATGGCGTGTCCTGCCTCCGGACGCACGCCGAGAATGGCAGTGTGCTGCACGCCGGTGTCCCCCCAAGCCGCCTCTGGCAGAGACTGTGGGATGGTGTAGGCGCCCTCTCTACCCACCATGGTGACATTGCCGTGGATGCGTCCCAGGCGGAACGTGCGCGGTTCGCCCTTGTCTTGGTCAAAGGCAAAGAGGTACTCGGCGCCTGCGCGGAGGATGATCTGCCAGGGCTGCACCGTGCGCTTGCTCAGTCCTGTGCTTGCCGACGTGTAGTCAAAACTGACGGCCATCCTGCGCGCACGGGCCTCGACGATCGTGGCAGTCGCATCGGAGGTCGAAGAGGCCCTCGCCCCCAGAGTCAACGGCGTGCGGGGGGCCGCGGAGGACGTGGATGCAATCTTGGTCAGCCCTTGGTGAGCGTCGGGACCAAGGGTGGCTCCTTGCCAGTACTCCGCGGCAAGGGCGAGCGCAGCGGCCTCCGCCGGGGAGAAGTCGATGCCTGGCATTGCGGCGTCGGACGCGTCGATCTTGTAGCCGATCTCGTCTCCGTGAGTGGGGTCCACCACCGTCTGGAGCGGTATTCCCATTCGTCGTAGCTCTTCCTTGTCGCGCTCGAACATCCGCTCGAAGGCCGCTTCCCTACGGCGAGCCTCTTCAGGCGATAGGCGCGTGTCGGCAGGCTCGTAGCCCACTACCGAGGCACGGATCTGGGCGCGCGTCATGCGCACCCTGGCGTGCGTCAGGGCGATGATCAGGTTGAGCAGCCGCTCGGCCGGATCGATCGCCATTTAGACCCTGACCGCCAACAACTCTGTAGTGAGGATGGCGCGTGCGCCAGCGGCGTACAGAGCATCCATCACCTGATTCATCTCGGTGCGCGGCACCATCACCCGCACTGCTTGCCAATCGGAACCGTGCAAGGGCGTCACGGTCGGCGCCTCAAATCCTGGCGTAATGCGGATCGCGTCCTCAAGCTTGTCAGCCGGGACGTCGTAGTCAACGAGCACGTACTGGCGCGCCATGAGTACGCCGCGAAGGCGGGCTGCGAGAACTGCAACGTCAGCGTCGGGTACCGAATTCGCCCTAATCAGGATGGCCTCTGACTTCAGGAGCGGCTCGCCGAAGACTTCGAGACCTGCCGCCTTGAGCGTCGTGCCCGTCGAGACGACGTCGGCAACGGCGTCGGCTACTCCCAGCCGCACGGAGGACTCGACTGCCCCGTCGAGCCTGACCACGTCGGCCTCAATTCCGAAGGACCGCAGGTGAGTGTCGACCAAGTGTTCGTATGAGGTTGCCACGCGTTTCCCTGCGAGCTGAGAGATCTGGGAGATCTCTCCGGCAGGCGCGGCGTAACGGAAGGTAGAGCCCCCGAACCCGAGCTCGAGAATCTCGGTCGCGGCAGCGCCGCTGTCGAGCAGCAAGTCTCGACCGGTAATGCCCGCTTGCACGGTCCCAGAACCGACGTACACGGCGACGTCTCTTGGCCTCAGGAAGAAGAACTCGACATCGTTTCGCGCGTCGGTGAGCACCAGCTCGCGCGGGTCACGGCGCTGCTTGTAGCCCGCTTCCACCAGCAGTGACACTGCTGGGTCCGACAACGAGCCCTTGTTGGGAACGGCGATCCGAAGCATCAGCGTCCCCCTACAGGTATTTCTCGACGTCGGCGAGGGTGAGTCCCTTGGCGATCATCATCACTTGCGCGTGGTACAGCAACTGTGAAAGCTCCTCTGCCGTCTCCGCGTCCGACTGGAACTCGGCAGCCATCCACGCTTCGGCGGCCTCTTCGACCAGCTTTTTGCCGATGGCGTGCACGCCTTTGTCCAGCAAAGCCACCGTTCCAGAGCCTTCTGGGCGCTGCACGGCGCGTGCGGAAAGGGTGTCGAATAACTCGTTGAAGGAAGTCACGCGGCCAGCCTAGTAGGACCTGGGCCTACCGACCGTCGATCGCGGCCAGCAGGGCCGCCGTGGCGAGCGCGGCCTCGACGGCCTCCGCGCCTTTGTCTTCCCGAGAGTCGGCCAAACCTGCGCGCGCAAGGGCTTGAGCGTCGTTGTCGGTTGTCAAGACACCGAAGCCGACCGGGACGGCATGCTGTCGCGCCACGTCGGTCAGTCCACGCGTGACGGCCTCGCACACGTAGTCGAAGTGAGGCGTATCGCCCCGCACCACGACCCCGAGGCACACGATGGCAGTGGAGCCAGAACGCGCAAGCTTCTCCGCCACGACGGGCAACTCGAACGCTCCTGGCACCCGCAGGACCCGCGCCTCAGCGCCTGCGGCCTCGATGGCCCGCAACGCACCTGCAACGAGTCCATCCATCACCTCTGTGTGCCACAGTGACGCCACGATGTCGACAGTGATGCCTGCACCGTTGACGTCGAGACTCGGTGCCCCGTGGCCACTCATGCGGTCTCTCCCGTCAGGTGCCCCATGCGCTGCACCTTGGTGAGCCTGTATGCCTCGTTCTCTGGGTGATCGCCCACGTGGTGAGGAACTCTGTCCGTCACGGTGATGCCGGATGCCCGCAGACCCTCGACCTTGGCGGGGTTGTTGGTGAGCAGGCGCACGTGCGTCAGGCCCAAGTCCTCAAGGATCGCAGCAGCGGCCCCGTACTCGCGCCGGTCAACCGGCAGTCCGAGTTCGAGGTTCGCGTCCACGGTGTCCCTGCCGGCGTCCTGGAGCGCGTACGCCTGAATCTTGGAGATGATCCCGATGCCACGGCCCTCATGGCCCGTGAGGTAGATCACCGCACCACCTTCGGCGTTGACCCGATCAAGAGCGGCATCAAGTTGCGGGCCACAGTCGCAACGATGTGAGGAGAAGGCGTCCCCCGTGAGGCACTCCGAGTGCACTCGCACGATGGGAACGGCATCCCCCATTGGCTGCTTGTACAGCGCCACGTGCTCGTGTCCCGTACGCGCGTCCCGGTAGGCCTTCACGGTGAACTCGCCGTGCGCGGTGGGAAGCCTCGCTTCGCCCTCAAACAGCACCCGATGTGGCTGCGGCTCGACGGTTTCCGGCAGGTCCTTCTTGGTGCGGCGGAAGTGGATGAGGTCGGCGATGGTCATGAGGGTAAGCCCCTCCTTGGAGGCGAGTGCGGAAGCATCGCCCTGGCGCATCATCGTTCCGTCGTCGTTCACAAGTTCAGCGATCACGCCCACGGGCTCGAGACCGGCCAGTCGGCAAAGATCCACGGCGGCCTCGGTATGCCCAGGGCGGTGCAGGACACCACCTGCAACGGCGCGCAGCGGCAAAACATGCCCAGGACGGATGAAATCGTCGGGCTCCGCGTCTGCGCGAGAGAGGACTTGCAACGTCCGATGCCTATCGGCGGCCGAGATCCCTGTCGTGACGCCGGAAGCGGCGTCCACCGACACCGTGTACGCGGTGCGGCGAGGGTCCTGGCTATTGGGCACCATCAAGGGCAGGTTGAGAGCGTCGGCCTTGGAACTTGGCATCGGGGCGCAGAGGTATCCGCTCGAGTGGCGGATTCCCCATGCCACCCACTCCATCGTGGCCGTCTCGGCCGACATGATGAAGTCGGCCTCGTCCTCTCGATCGCGGGAATCGCACACCAAGACCGGCTTGCCGCTCTTGAGGTCTTCGAGAGCTCTCTCCACCAACGCGATCACTGCATCGCTCACGACCTTGACTCCATCAGCCGCTCCACATACTTGGCGATCACATCGACCTCAACGTTGGCAACGTCGCCGACGGAGAAGTCACCAAAGGTGGTGTCGGACAAGGTCGTGGGGATCAGGGATACCGTGGCGCGGTTGCCGCTCAGCTCGGCGACCGTCAGTGACACCCCGTTGAGGGCTATTGAGCCCTTGCGGACGACGTAGGGCAGCAGTTCGGCAGGGAGTTCGAACGTGAGATCGTCCCACTCAGCCTGAGAGTCACGCGCAACGAGAGTGGCGACACCATCGACATGGCCCTGCATGATGTGGCCACCGAGACGCCCTGTCGCAGGCATCGCGCGCTCAAGGTTGACTCGAGCACCGGGCGTGAGCCTTCCCAGCCCCGACGTCTCCAGCGTGATGCGCATCATGTCGGCCGTCCACCCGTCGTCGGCGATGCTCGCCACCGTCAGACACACTCCGTTGACGGCAATGGACTCGCCATGGACTAGATCGCCGCCGAGACCTGGCGAGGCGATGGTGAGTCGCGCCGACGCGCCGCCATCCTCGACTGAGGTAACGGTGCCGACCGACTCAACGATGCCGGTAAACATTACTTTCCCTTCGTGACCATGGCCGTGACCAGGCAATCTACACCGAGAGGCGTGATCGTCACGTCCCGACCCCTCAACGCGTCGGTCATGGTGCCGATTCCCAGATCCCAGATGGCCGGGATGCCAGAGCCCAGGAGGGCAGGCGCGACGTAGACGTGGAGTTCATCGACAAGCCCCGCGCGAAGAAAGGCCGTGAGGACCTTCCCGCCACCTTCGACCACGACCGTCCGCACCTCGCGAGCTGCCAACGCGTCGAGCGCTTCTTCAGGGCTCCTGGTGGTCACGGCGATGGCGTTGTTGTCGCGCCACACTTTGGCCCCTGACGTGTCGCTCAGGCCCATAATCGCGCGCAGCGGTTGATGGGGTTGGGACACTCGACTGGGCCGTGCGGAGAGCTCAGGGTCATCCGCAATCACTGTGCCGGTGCCCACCAGGAGGGCGTCGACGCTGGCGCGGGTGTGGTGCGCATGATCTCTTGCCTCGTTGCCGGTAATCCAGAAGCTCGTGCCATCGGCCGCGGCGATCTTGCCGTCAAGGGTCTGAGCCCACTTGGCGATGACGTGCGGACGGCCAAGTCTCAAGGAAGACAGCCAACGCATGTTCAGTGCTTCTGCGGTGGCGTGCGGTGCAAGCGAGGCGTCGATGCCTCGCGACCGGAGAGTCGCCGCACCCCCGCCAGCCTCTGGGTTGGGATCAGCTACCGCGTAGACCACCCGCGAGACGCCTGCGTTCGTGAGGGCGTCGGTGCACGGCCCTGTGCGACCCGTGTGGTTACACGGCTCGAGCGTCACGTATGCCGTCGACCCTGCGAGTTCCTCACCCGCTCCCCTCGCCGCCTCGATGGCGGCAACCTCAGCGTGCGCCGTGCCAGCACCCCGGTGAAAGCCTTCCCCGATGACGCGACCATCTGGTCTGACGATGACAGCGCCTACCCTGGGGTTGGGTCCGTGGGCCGGCCCAAGCGCGGCCAAGGAGGCAGCCAGATCCATCGCTTGGGCGTCGTCAACCGGCCCGTTCATTGCTACGGCCTGCTCGCCAGTCGAAGTCCCTCGATGGCGCTTGCCCTGTCCTCGTGACCAAAGACCGCCGACCCCGCCACAAGCGTGTCGGCACCGGCCGCGACCGCCGCTGGCGCTGTCTCCGTGGTGATCCCCCCGTCCACTTGGAGCCACAGCGCCGTGCCCGCCTCGCGTGCGGCAGAGCGCAGCGCAGTGAGTTTCTCAAGCGTCTCCGGCTTGAACTCCTGACCTCCGAAACCCGGTTCGACTGTCATCACGAGCACCATGTCGACATCGCCCAGCAGGCCCATGACGACGTCGGCGCCAGTGTCTGGCTTGATCGCCACGGACGCACGCGCCCCTGTAGACCTGATATCGGCCGCGATCTGGCGGGGATTGCCCGCCGCTTCAATGTGGAAGGTCACGGAAGTTGCTCCGAGCTCGGCATACCGGGGGGCCCAGCGGTCAGGGTGTTCGATCATGAGGTGAACGTCGAGGGGCAGCGGGGACACCTCCGCCAGGCGCTTGACCACCGGCAGTCCGATCGTGAGGTTCGGTACGAAGTGCGCATCCATCACGTCAACGTGCAAGAGGTCTGCGCTGGAGACCGTGAGGATCTCCCGTTCAAGGTTGGCAAAGTCGGCCGCGAGAATCGAAGGCGCGATACGAACGCTCATACGTCGACACTATCGCGACGACGCTCATCCTTGTCGCCGCGTACGGTCACCCCAGGCCTCCTAGGTCGGACAGCGCACGAGCGAACGACGGCGTGAGGGGCACGTCCTCCATGAGCGCTGCTTGGTAGGCGTGATACACGTCCGGCTTTCCTGGCCATACTTTCGCGCTAGGACGATTCATGGCATCGAGTTCGTGGCGCCACGAGCCGTTGTCGGTGTCGATCAGAAAATCGTTCGCGTAGTCCCACCAACGTTCAAGATCCGCCGCGTAGCGTTCCTCTCCCGTGGCGTGGGCGAGCGCCACCGCGGTGTTGATGGCCTCCGCGAGCACCCAGTGCATCCTCTCCTGCACGACGGGCTTGCCTTGCCAGTCCGTCGTGTACACGAAACCATCGGCGCCGTCGGCCGCCCAGCCGTCCGCGACGGCGCGGTCATACAAGGCAACGGCAGCGGAACGCAGCGCAGGCGGCGACGCCTCGGCCAGTGTCGCTTCCGTCGCCAGGAGCAAGCGCGCCCATTCCAAGCCATGACCCACCGTCGCGCCGTAAGGCTGGAAGGGGTCGGCAGGCTGATCAATGTTGTGCTCGAGAAGGGGCACCCACTCCGGAGTGAAGTGCTCGGGAATGCGCCACTGGTGCGCGCTCGCCCACTCGGCAACGCGCGCGGCGATGCGTCCTGCTCGCACGTGCCACAGCGACTCTCCCGTGACGTCACCCGCCGCGAGATACGCCTCGACAGTGTGCATGTTGGCGTTGATGCCGCGATAGGGATCGCAACTCGTCCATTGCTCGTCCCACGAGTCGACAGAGAGGCCCTGCTCGTCATCCCAGAAACGCTCTTCTGAGACGGCCAGGGCATCAGCGAGTAGCTGCTTCGCTCCGTCGATGCCAGCCGCCGCCGCAGACGACGCTGCAAGAACAACGAAGGCGTGTCCATACGCCTGCTTGGCGCCGTTGACGCTCGCGCCGTCACGAACTGAGGCGCGCCATCCGCCGTGAACCCGGTCACGCAACGCGCCCGCGGCGAGCGCCCTGACCCCGTGAGCCGCCATGGCTCGCAACGCGTCCACATCTGGACCGCCTGGCGCAGGCTCTTCGTGGGCAAGCACCCCGAGCGCGGCCACGTGCGTCATACGGCACGTGATCCACAACTCTGTGGGGTGGTCGGGCGAGACAGAGCCAGATTCGTCAAGCCAACCAAAGCCATCTGGAACGACAGACCCCGCGGCAAAACGCAGCAGGTCGGCCCGCTGATGGACCCTGAACTCCGCGCTTCCAGGCCTCGCCACTGTCATCGCACACCTTCCGCAGACATCTTTCCCGCAGCGGTTGCTGGCGGGCTACATCACCCTTAAGCGCAGTCTAGGACGACTCGACAGCGCCGACTTCTGGTCCCCTCGCAAGAAGTGCCAGGTACATCGAGTCAGTGCCATGGACGTGAGTCCACAACTGCACATCGGGCCCCGCGCCCCACGCTTCGGCGGCCGTTCCTGTCACGTCGGCGACGGCCGGGCGCACGTCGATCGACCGCAGCCCCGATGCTGCGATGACGTCCGTTGTCTCCGCAATGACAGGCGAGCACGTCACGTAGGCGATGACACCGCCGGGAGCGAGGAGTTCGCCCGCATGGCGAAGCAATCCCGTCTGGAGCGCCGTCAGCTCTTCGAGCGAGTCTGCCGACCGCCTCCACCTCGACTCCGGGCGGCGGCGCAGGGCTCCGATCCCTGTGCAAGGGGCGTCAAGCAAGATGCGGTCGTACGGTCCGCCGGTCCACTGGGTGGAGTCCCCGGCAAACACGTCGACGGCGCCGACGGGCAGGGCCCTCACGTTCTGCTCAATGAGTCGCACGCGGTGGTCATGAAGTTCGACGGCGTCGAGACGCGCGCCGTTGCTGGCCCCCAGAGCGCCGAGCAGGGCCGTCTTACCGCCAGGGCCTGCGCAAGCATCGAGCCACCGCTCCCCCGCTGCCAAGGGCTTTGCGAGTTCTGAAGCCATGACGGCGGCGACGATCTGGCTGCCCTCGTCCTGAACGCCGGCCCGCCCGGCCTCCACGTCGGCGAGGCCGCCTGGAGAACCGCTCTCGAGGGTGACGCCATAAGGCGATAGCGGCGTCGGGACTCCCCCGGTCAGTCGCGCCAGTTCGTCGCGATCAACCAGCCCAGGCCTGGCCACGAGCGTGACCGCTGCGGGCACATTATGTGCGGCCAAGAGCTGCTCCACCTCGCCTGCCCGCCCGCGCGCCGCGAGCGAACGCTCCAATTCAGCGACGATCCACTCGGGGTGCGAGTGCCTTGTGGCGACTGCCGTCCGTCCGTTTCCCGGCGCGACGACGGCGAGCCAGGCGTCGAGATCGCGCTCCACGATCCTGCGCATCACCGCGTTGACGAGACCGCTCGCTCGGCCCAGGTTCACGGCCTTCGCGAGGTCCACCGTCTCGGAGACGGCCGCGTGCTGCGGCGTGCTCATCGACAGTGCCTGGTGAGCACCGAGCCACAGGATCGCCCTCACCGGCAGTTCGAGTGAGTCGGGCTTGCGGTTTGCTGCGCGTGCGATGACCGCGTCGTAGAGGCCGCTCATGCGAAGAGTGCCGTACGCCAGCTCCGTCGCGAACGCCGCCTCGCGGCCGCGCAACTTGGCCTGGCGCAGAATCCCTGGCATTGCCAGGTTGGCGTACGCACCGTCTACCTCGACGGCGAGCACACAATCGAGCGCGGCACGCCGCGCGGGATCGTTCACGCCTCGCCCAATTGTGCGCCGGTGCCCCACCGGGCGCCTCTCCACCAATCCCCAGCGTCCATAGCGCTCTTTCCCGCTGGTTGGATCCAGCTCAACTTAACGGGCGCGGTGCCCGTGCCGACGGTGACGCCGTCTTCCTCACTCTTGAGCAGACCAGGTGTCGTGCCGTGCCCTGCCACCTCGGTCACCGGACCGATCTTTGCCGTTGACCCGTCCGGCAACGTGGTCCACGCACCCGGCGCTGGCGTGCAGGCCCTGATGGCACGGTCGATCACGTGGGCAGGGAGGTCCCAACGGATCAGCGCATCTTCTCGACTCAGTTTGGCCGCATGACTGACGCCATCCTCCGGCTGTGCCACGGGTGACGCATAGCCCCCTCCGAGGGCCTCAAGCGAGTCCTTCAGCAGTGGTGCGCCCACCACCGCGAGTCGGGCAAGGAGATCTCCCGCCGTGTCGGTTGGCCGAATGCGCTCGGTAGCCTGACCGATCACGGGTCCGGTGTCGAGCCCCTCCTCGATCAGGAACGTCGACGCGCCGGTGACATCGTCGCCGGCTTGGATGGCGCGTTGAACGGGCGCGGCGCCCCGCCACGCGGGTAGCACCGAGAAATGGAGGTTCACCCACCCCAGTCGTGTGGCCGCAAGCAGCGCTGGACGCAAGATCTGGCCGTAGGCGACCACGGCGGCTGCGTCCGCATCGAGGGCGCGCACCCTCTCGACGAAGTCTGGATCTGACGCCTTGGACGGCGTCGCCACGTCGAGTCCAAGGTGTTCAGCGCGGACTTTGACCGGGCTGGGGTGCAGGGCGCTCCCGCGCTTGCCACGAGCGTCCGGCTGTGTGACAACGAGCGCGATCTCATGCCCTGCGTCGATCAGTGCTTCGAGGGAAGGTATGGCGACGTCGGGAGTACCGGCAAAGATCAAGCGCATGGGTTCTATCGTAGGTGCCGTCTATGCCCCTGGAACCGCGTCGACCCTGATGAACAGTGGCTGGGCGGAGGCGGCCGAGCGTTCGACCGCAAGCGAGCGAGCAACGGCGACAAGAGCCGGCATGGCGGCCCTTGTGGCCAACACCCACGCGCCTTCCGCGTCCCTGGAGAGGTCGAACGGCCCCTCCTCGACCGCTCGCGCAAACGCCTCGATCGCATCGCGAGGCCCGTCGAGGCGCATGGCACGACGATGAGGAGGAAGGCCCAGTTGCTTGCGTTGAGCAAGGTCTCCTGCTCCCGCGTCCCACCCGTCCCACGCCACGAGTGCGAGCCGCAGCGCTTCGGGGATGTCACCCACGACGCTCACCACCCCGCCGTCAGCGCGCGGTGCCACGAGAGCTGCGGCGTTCATCCACCGCCTTAGCGTCGCGTACTCGGCACCCAGGCCCTCACCCACGTTGACGCGCGCGCCGACAATTGCCAAATGCTCATACCCGCCAGCCACCGCTGGCAACGCAGCCGGGGTGGCGACGACCACGCCTGACGCCACGGAACCGTCGCCAGCGACCCCCGTACCGGACGAGGAGACGGTCACAGGCACTCCCGCCGCCATACGCGTCACTTGAGCGGCAAGTCTCTCCACGCCAAGACCCGCCGGCGTGAGTCGATAACCTCTGCATTCAGGGCAATGCCATTGCGGCGCCTCGCGTTCGCACTCTCGGCATTGGGGCGCATCCTGAGCTGATGCGCGCTGAAGGTCGCCTCCGCACTCGGGACACTCGGCGGGCGTGGAACAGCGCGAGCACCTGAGTCCGCTCGCATAGCCGGACTGTGGCACCAGGATGGCCGCCACTCGATCGCGCGCCGCAGCAATCAAGGGGGTCCAGACCGAGGCGGGCATCCAATGCTTGCCCTGGCCACCTTCGCGTTCCCGCCGCTCGGGCCCGATCACGTCGACACGGGGCAAGGACTCGCGAAGAGACGCGGTCCCTCCACGCGAGGCGAAGCCATTCTCGACCAGCGCCACGGCGTCAGGCGACACCGCATACCCAGCGATCATCAGCGACGCTTCCGTCTGTTGAGCCCGCATGGCCGCGACGGTTCTGGAGTGCGGGTAGGGAGCGCGTGGCTCGAAGAATGTCGTGGAGCCTTCATCCCAGATACACAAGGCGCGCAGAGTCGGTACGGGTTGCCATGCCGACGATCTGGTCCCGATCACGAGCCTCGCCACTCCCCGCATCGCCGCCAGGTACGAGCCGAACCTGAGGGAGGGACCGTCGTCTGCATCCATGAGTGCGAAGTGCCCACCTGACCGGGCCGTCCAGCGGCGCAATCCAAGGCTTTGGGCATGTGCGGCAAGAGCGTGCGCGGCCCGCGCGTCCGGCACAACGATGATGGCAGAGCCATGATCGGCGATGGCCGCCAACGCCCATGCAAGTATCGGTTCGACCGGCATGGGGAACGACGACGCTGGCGATGCTGCCCACACGGTCCGGCTGCCAGGGGCGGTCGGCAGTCCGGCGGCGCGCGCGTGCTCGGATGACGCAACCACGAGGTCGGCTGGTACATGCGCCGCTTCCATCGCTTCCCAGTCCAACTTCTCCACGGAGGCAACTCGAGCGGGCGCCATCAGGCGCAACACGTCCCACAGTGATCCGCCGTAGCGTGCCGCGATCTGGCGTGCGAGATTCAGAGCCTCTTGGCTGAAGGAAGCGACGGCGCCAGCGGATTTGATGGGTTTCAACGCGTGAGGTGACGCCTCGTCGGAGAGGTCCACCACCACGGCCGAACTGAGCCTGCCTGCGAAAGGGACACGCACCCTGCTGCCCACGCGCACCACGCCTGCGAGTGCTTCAGGGACGGAGTAGTCGAAAGGCCTGTCGAGGTGCGGCAGCGGGCTATCGACGACGACCCGCGCGAACACTAGACCGCCGCGGCGAGAGCGTCTGCGCGATCGGTCCGCTCCCAGGTGAAGTCGGGAAGTTCCCGTCCAAAGTGCCCGTAGCTCGCGGTGGCTCGGTAAATCGGCCGACGCAGGTCGAGCTGAGCGATGAGAGCAGAGGGCCGCAGATCAAAGACCTCGCGAACGGCTTTCACGATGCGCTCGGGATCGACAGTGTGCGTGCCGAACGTCTCGGCATACAGGCCAACGGGAGAGGCGGTTCCGATCGCGTAGGCGACCTGGAGTTCGCAGCGCTCGGCAAGGCCAGCAGCAACGATGTTCTTGGCCACCCACCGCATCGCGTACGCGGCGGAACGGTCGACCTTCGAAGGATCCTTCCCTGAAAACGCTCCGCCCCCGTGGCGCGCCATCCCCCCGTAGGTGTCAACGATGATCTTGCGGCCAGTGAGCCCCGCGTCACCCATCGGCCCCCCGATCTCGAAGCGGCCAGTGGGGTTGATCAAGGAGCGATGTCCAGACGCGTCGAGCGCGAAACTCGCGAGCACTGGTCCAATGACCTGGGCCTCCACTGCCTCGCGCAACTCGCCGATGCTGGCGCCCTCGCGGTGCTGAGTGGACACGACGACAGTGTCGACGGTGACGGGAACCTCGCCGTCATAGCCGATCGTCACCTGGGCCTTGCCGTCTGGCCGCAATCCCTCAATGATTCCCTGCTTACGGACGGCGGCCAATCGCGCCGTAAGCGCGTGAGCCATAGCGATGGGCAGCGGCATCAGTTCAGCCGTGTCTTTGCATGCGTAGCCGAACATGAGCCCCTGGTCGCCGGCACCGAGTTCATGGGCGTCGGAGTCGGTAGCATCGCCGACTCCGAGCCAGATGTCAGGACTCTGCTCTCCGATCGACACGGACACACCGCAAGAATCGGCATCGAAGCCGATGCGGGACGAGGTATAGCCGATGTCCCTCACCACGCCACGGATGGTGGAGGGGATGTCCACGTAGGCCTCGGTGGTCACCTCGCCAGCCACATGAACGAGACCCGTGGTGACCATCGTCTCGACGGCAACCCGCGACTGGGGGTCCTGGCGCAACATCTCATCCAAGATGGCATCGGAGACCTGATCGCACACCTTGTCTGGGTGGCCCTCGGTGACGGACTCGGAGGTGAAGAGGCGCAGCGACATGGCGTTCAGCATACTTGGCACATCGGACATGGCTGCCGTGAGATGAGGGTGCGCGAGGTGCTAGCGCTTGACGCGCTCGGCAACTTGGTCGAGCACCGCGTGCGCCACCGAGAGTTTGGTTCCGGATGCCTCGGCAACGAGCGCTCCGTCGGCATCCAGCATGGACACCGCGTTGGCGACGTCCCCAAAGCCGACGCCGTGGCCCACTTCGTTCACCACCAAGAGGTCTGCCTTTTTGCGGCGCGCCTTGGCGCGGCCATAATCGAGAACGCTGCCGGCGTCGTCGCCCGTCTCTGCAGCGAAGCCGACGATGACCTGACCTGGCGGCTTGGCTGCCACGAGCGACGCGAGGATGTCTTCCGTTTCCGTGAGCTCGAGAGTCAACGATGCGCCGTTCTTCTTGATCTTGTTGGCGCTCGTTGATGCGGGACGATAGTCGGCCACCGCCGCCGCCATGATCACCGCGTCAGCGTCGATGGCCGCCTCGCGCATGGCGTCGGCCAGTTGCGCCGACGTTTCTACGTCCACGCGCGCCACGCCCTCCCCCAGCGGCAACGCCACGTTAGCCGCGACCACGGTGACCTGGGCGCCGCGCTCCCGCGCCGCCTCCGCCAGAACGAAGCCTTGGTGACCACTCGAACGGTTGCCAAGGAATCTGACGGCGTCGATCGGTTCTCGTGTACCCCCTGCTGAGATGACGATGCTCACGCCGCCAAGATCTCCCCAAGAGGAGTCGGTGCCGGACGACGGCGTTGGCGCGATCTGCGAACTCTGCGCCACCGCATAGAGTGCAGCGACAAGGTCGTCTGGCTCAGGCAAGCGGCCTGGCCCCGTGTCAGAGCCGGTCAGGCGTCCAGAGTCGGGCTCGATGACGTGGACGCCGCGCGCAAGCAACGTGGCGACATTCGCCGCGGTGGCAGGATGACGCCACATCTCCGTATGCATCGCTGGCGCCACCACGACGGGGGCAGTGGTCGCGAGCAAGGCGTTGCCCAGCAAGTCGCGGGCCTCGCCGGCGGCCATCGACGCCAAGAAGTCAGCGGTCGCTGGCGCAACCAACACAATGTCGGCGCGCTGGCCGAGCATGATGTGCTCGACAGCCGGCACGTTCTCAAAGGTTCCCGACCTGGCAGGCTCTCCAGTGAGCGCCTCCCAGGTGGCGCGACCGACAAAGTTCAGCGACGCCTCGGTGGGAATCACGCGAACAGCGTGTCCGTCCTCTTTGAGGCGGCGCGCCACGAGCGCAACCTTGTACGCCGCGATGCCGCCGGTGACTCCCAGCAGCACCCGCATGAACGCTAGACCTCAGTCTCGCCGAGCACGAGGAGGTTGCCGCTGTTGATTTCGCGCAAGGCGACAGACAGTGGCTTGTCGGTAGAGTCAGCCTCCACCAGCGGGCCGACGTTCTCGAAGTGGCCCTCGCCAAGCGCCTCGTAGTACGCGTTGATCTGGCGGGCACGCTTTGACCCATAGATCACGAGCGCGTACTTGGAGTCGACCTTTGCAAGCAACTCGTCGATGGGCGGGTTGGTGATGCCCTCGGGGTGTGCAACGGTTCCAGACAACGTGAATCCTCTCCTCGCTCGCGCCCACCTGAAGGCAGACAGCGCCACCTATCTTAGCCTGCCGAGGCCACGATCGCCTGCAACTCCTCCACGGCGTCGTCCAGGGTGTCGTTGACGAGCGTGACGTCGAACTCGCTCACTGCCGCGAGTTCCTCCCTGGCGGTCGCCAGCCGGCGCTCTCGTTCTTCGCTTCCTTCAGTGCCGCGGATGGCCAGCCGTTCCACGAGCGCCTCGAACGATGGCGGCGCCACGAACACGAACAACGCTTCTGGCATAGCCTGCTTGACCTGTCGCGCTCCCTGCAGGTCAATCTCGAGCACCACGGGAATCCCCCGCGCGAGTCGCTCCTCGACGGGCGCTCGCGGAGTGCCGTATCGATGCGTGCCGTGGACAACGGCCCACTCGAGGAGTTGGCCCCGCTCAGCCATCCGTGTGAACTCTTCTGGCGTGACAAAAAAGTAGTGCACGCCATCGCTTTCCGATGGCCGAGCGGGCCTCGTCGTCGCCGAGACCGATACCCACACCTCTGGCATGCGTTCCTTCAGTGCGGTGACCAAGGTGCCTTTGCCAACGGCGGAGGGACCGGCCACGACGACGAGTCGGGTCATCCGCGCTCGCGCGCCACCAGCGCGTCTACCTGATGGGTTCCTAGCCCGCGCACACGACGGGCAGGCGAGATTCCGATGTCTTCCATGACGACGGTGGCTCGCTTGGGACCGACGCCTGGCAAACACTGCAACAGGTCGTGAACACGTATGCCAGCCAAAGCGTCGTCCGCCTTGGCGCGAGAGATCGCCTCACTCAGGGACATCTGCCCTTGCGAGAGGTTCTCCTTGAAGACACGGCGCGCGCTGCGCACCGCTGTGGCCTTGACGAGCGCTTGAGCGCGTTGCTCGTCAGTGAGTTCCGGTGTAGCCATGCGACCTCCTTGTTGAAACGCCGTGGGACTCGCGGCGTTACTCGCCTACCTCCACCGTGCCCAAAGCGTACTGGGCAGCACCGGCGGCGGCTTGAATGGCGCCTCTCAGCTTTTCCACGAATGGTCCAGCCATCAACACTCCCCGTGATTGGCTGACGAGAACGCGCGACCGGGCTGACCCGAACACGTCCGCCACCTCTGCCGGGCTGGCGCCTTGGGCGCCAACCCCTGGGGACAACAGAGGGCCGTTAACGGCGCCAAGATCAATGCCGAGACTGCGCACGGCATCACCAACGGTGGCCCCCACCACCAAGCCGACGGAGCCCATGGGGCTCGCGCCAGCGTTCAACTCTGCGGCTCCTTCGGCGATTGCGCGCGCCACCGAGAGGCCATTCGCATCGGTCGCGTGCTGCACCGAGGCTCCCTCTGGGTTCGACGTCAGCGCGAGCACGAACACGCCCTTGCCGGTGTGCTCAGCCAGCTCAAACGCGGGCCTCAGCGATCCGAAGCCCAAGAATGGCGACACCGTAATGGCGTCGGCCTCGAGCGGAACGCCTTGCGCAAGGTACGCGTCGGCATAGCCCTCCATGGTCGAGCCAATGTCTCCGCGCTTGACGTCGAGGATGGTGAGGATGCCCAATTCTTTCGCGCGCCGCAACGTGTGCTCGAGTGCTGCTACTCCCCTCGCTCCGTGCCGCTCGAAGAAGGCCGCATTCGGCTTGACGGCGGCAACTGAGCGCGCCGACGCTTCCAACACGGCGTCGGCGAATGACACGAGCGACTCAGGGGTATCGGTGAGGCCCCAACGGGCCAAGAGTTCGGGGTGAGGGTCGATGCCGACGCACAGTGGTCCCCACTGCTGGATCGCGGAGTCAAGCCTTGCTCCGAACGCCATGGGACCTCCGTTCCTTGATACCTGATCGATCGTCATGTAATACGAGCCACTCTACCTGGGCGTTCTCGCTGGCGCTAAGGCACGCGCAACATCCTGCAAACTCATGACCTCGAACCGCCCTCCCTGGAGCGCCTCGATCGCCTGCACAGCGGCAGCAAGCTGCTGAGTGGTCGTGATGATCGCCACGTCGGCCGCGGTGGCCGCCGCCCTGATCTCATAACCATCGGCACGTGCTCCTTGACCTGAAGGCGTATTCACCACCATGTCGATCTGGCCGCCGTTGATGAGATCGACGATGGTGGGCTCTCCGTGAGGACCCTTGCCCTGAGACTTCTTGCGCACCACCTCGGAAGGGATGCCATGGCGCAACAGCACCCTGCGAGTCCCTTCCGTCGCCAAGATGGTGAATCCAAGTTGATGAAGCCGCGCCACCGGGAAGGTGATGGCCCGCTTGTCGCGATCGGCCATCGACACGAAGACGGTGCCAGACATCGGCAAGCCTCCGATGGCACCCGCCTGAGACTTGGCAAAGGCAAGAGGGAACGTCTCATCGAAGCCCATGACCTCGCCCGTCGAGCGCATCTCCGGCCCCAGCACGGAATCGACGGCGAGGCCATCCCGAGTGCGGAAGCGCTTGAAGGGCAGCACCGCTTCCTTGACGGCGATCCTGGCGTGGTCGTTGTAGACGCTCGCGTCCACCTGCGGCAGCACGCCTTCCGCCTTCAGCTCGGAGATGGACGCTCCCAGCATGACGCGGGCCGCCGCCTTGGCGATCGGCACTCCCGTTGCCTTGGCCACGAACGGCACGGTGCGCGACGCCCTCGGGTTCGCCTCCAGCACGTACAGCACGTCGCTGGCTAGGGCGAACTGCACATTCATGAGCCCCTTGACGCCGATGCCGCGTGCGAGGGCTTCCGTGGAGACCCTGATGCGGTCGAGGTCGGCCGCTGAGAGCGTGACCGGCGGCAACACGCACGCAGAGTCCCCCGAGTGGATGCCCGCTTCCTCAATGTGCTCCATGACGCCGCCGAGGAACATCTCGTCGCCATCGAAGAGGGCGTCGACGTCGATCTCGATGGCGTCGTCGAGGAACTTGTCGATCAGCAGTGGCGCGTCTGTGGCGTGGTCGCCCACGTCGGCCATCCTGGTGCCGTAGTCAAGAAGTTGTTCGCGAGAGTAGACAATCTCCATGCCGCGCCCGCCGAGCACGTAAGAAGGCCTCACGAGCACAGGGAAGCCGATCCGCTCGGCAATCTCGATCGCCTCGTCGATGCCGTGGGCAGTGCCGTACTGAGGAGCAGGAAGGCCTGCAGTCTCGAGTACGACGCCGAACTCGCGGCGATCCTCAGCCTTGTCGATCGCCTGCGGGCTGGTGCCAAGAATCGGCACCCCTGCGTCGGCGAGGCGCTGAGCGAGGCTCAGGGGCGTCTGCCCGCCCAGTTGGACCAGCATTCCCTTGATAGGCCCCGCGGCCTTCTCTGCCTCGTACACGGCCATCACGTCCTCGAAGGTGAGGGGCTCGAAGTACAGGCGATCGGACGTGTCGTAGTCAGTGGAGACGGTCTCTGGGTTGCAGTTGATCATGACGGTCTCGTACTCGTCCCTCAACGTGAGAGCCGCGTGGACGCACGAGTAGTCAAACTCGATCCCCTGGCCGATGCGGTTGGGTCCAGAGCCGAGGATGAGGACGGCCTCGCGTTCGCGCGGCTGCACCTCGCTCTCTTCGTCGTAAGAGCTGTAGTGATAGGGCGTGTGTGCCTCGAACTCGGCGGCGCAGGTATCTACTGTCTTGAAGACTGGCAGCACCCCTGCCTCGACGCGCGCGGAAGCGATCTGCGTCTCGTCGATGTGGCGCAGCTTCGCCAGCTGCGCATCCGACAGACCGTGACTCTTGGCTCGCCGCAGCAGGGCACCATCGAGACGAGCGGCACCAGTAACCTCGAGCGCGATCTCGTTGACGAGCAGAATCTGATCGAGGAACCACGGGTCGATCCCTGTGGCGTCGAAAACGCGGTCAAGCACCCCGGGATCGGCGACGGCGGCGCGGAGGGCTTGCTGCACCTGGATCAGCCGGTGTTCGGTGGGAATGGCGCATTCGGCAATCAAGGCGTCAAGAGTCGCGCCGGTGGGCGGCTCGCCCTCCCAGTGGAACACCTGGCCCTTCTTGTCAATGGAGCGCATGGCCTTGCCGAGCGCCTCCGTGAAGTTGCGGCCCATTGCCATGGCCTCGCCGACCGACTTCATGGTGGTGGTGAGCACAGGGTCAGCCGCGGGGAACTTCTCAAAGGCGAAACGAGGAACCTTGACGACGACGTAGTCGAGCGTCGGCTCGAAGCTCGCTGGCGTCGAACCCGTGATGTCGTTGGGGATCTCGTCGAGCGTGTAGCCGATGGCGAGCCTCGCGGCGATCTTGGCGATGGGGAAGCCCGTCGCCTTCGAGGCGAGAGCCGATGACCTCGACACGCGCGGGTTCATCTCGATGACGATGACGCGACCGGTGTCCGGCTCGACGGCAAACTGAATGTTGCAGCCTCCGGTGTCGACGCCCACCTCACGGATCACAGCGATGCCCACGTCGCGGAGCTTCTGATACTCGCGGTCGGTCAACGTGAGGGCAGGCGCAACGGTCACGGAGTCGCCCGTGTGGACGCCCACGGGGTCGACATTCTCGATTGAGCACACCACGACGACGTTGTCGTTGCGGTCGCGCATCAATTCGAGCTCGTACTCTTTCCACCCGAGGATTGATTCTTCGAGCAGTACCTCGGTGGACGGCGAGTAGTGCAGTCCGGCCCCGCCGATGCGGCGCAAGTCTTCCTCGTTGTAGGCGAAGCCTGAGCCGAGGCCGCCCATGGTGAACGAAGGGCGCACGACGACCGGGTACTTGAGGTCTTCGGCCGCCGCGATCAGTTCTTCCATCGTGTGACAGATGTGCGAACGCGCGCTCTCCGCGCCGCAGCGTTCCACGACGCCCTTGAACAGTTCGCGGTTCTCGCCAAGGTTAATCGCCTCAAGGTTGGCGCCGATCAACTCGACGTCGTAGCGGTCAAGGATGCCTGCCTCTGCCGCAGCGATGGCGGCATTGAGCGCGGTCTGGCCGCCCAGCGTCGGCAAGAGCGCGTCGGGACGCTCCTTCTCGATGATGCGCTCAATCACTTCCGTCGTGATCGGCTCCACGTAGGTGGCGTCAGCGAACTCGGGGTCCGTCATGATCGTGGCGGGGTTGGAGTTGAGCAGGACAACTCGCAGGCCCTCGGCCTTGAGCACCCGGCACGCCTGGGTGCCGGAGTAGTCAAACTCGCATGCCTGGCCGATGACGATCGGGCCGGAGCCGATCACCATCACGGTCTGAATATCGTCGCGGCGGGGCACTAGTGCGTTCCTTCCAAGGTGCGCCGACCGTTCATGAGGTCGAGGAAGCGGTCAAAGAGGTATGAGGCATCGTGGGGCCCTGCGGCCGCCTCTGGGTGGTACTGCACAGAGAAGGCGGGCGCGTCGAGGCACTCGAGACCTTCGACGACATCGTCGTTGAGACAGACGTGGCTGACGCGCACTCTCCCGTAGCCGTTGGGCGAGTCGCTGGCGCCGTCGAGCGGTGCATCCACCGCGAAACCGTGGTTGTGACTCGTCACCTCCACCTTGCCAGTGGTGCGGTCCATCACGGGCTGGTTGATGCCGCGGTGGCCAAAACGCAGCTTGTATGTTCCGTAGCCAAGGGCGCGGCCCAAGAGTTGATTGCCAAAACAAATCCCGAAAAGCGGCACTCGTGCATCGAGAATGCCGCGCACGACGCTCACCGACCTGTCCGCCGCAGACGGGTCCCCTGGTCCGTTCGAGAAGAAGACACCGTCAGGCTCGCGAGCGAGAATCTGCTCTGCCGTCCACGATGAGGGAACGACCGTGACCTTGATTCCGCGCTGAGCCATGAGCTCTGGAGTCATGGCCTTAATGCCAAGGTCGACGGCGACAACGTGCGCCACTTGGTCGACGCCTTCAGGCGGCGAGATGACGTAGTCGCCATCGATCGAGACGGCGTCGGCGAGATGTGCTCCCGCCATGGGCGCAGACTCGCGCACACGTGCCAGCAGTTCGGCATCGTCGGCGATGGCGTCGCCGGAGAAGATGCCAGCGCGCATCGTGCCTGCAGTGCGCAGTGTCCTCGTGAGCTTGCGCGTGTCGATTCCTGACAGGGAAACGACGCCTTGTTCCGCAAGGTCAGCCTCGAGCGTCCGCTGAGAACGCCAGTTGCTGGACCTGCGGGCTGGCTCGCGCACCACAAAACCCGCAACCCAAATGCGCCGTGACTCGGCGTCCTGGTCATTCATGCCGGTGTTGCCGATGTGCGGCGCCGTCATCACGACAATCTGCTGGTAGTACGAGGGGTCTGTCAGCGTCTCTTGGTAGCCCGTCATGCCCGTGTTGAAGACGATCTCGCCGAGGGTCTGACCGCGGGCGCCATAGGCCTGTCCACGGTACACGTCGCCGTTTTCGAGGACGAGCACGGCCTGGTCGTTGCTCACGCGAACACTCCTTCGAAACGTGGATCAAGGTAGGTGGGCTTGCCGCGCAAGAAGGTGGCAACGGCACGGCCTGGGAGGACCCTGCCAGCGTAAGGCGTGTTGCGCGACCTGCTCGCATGCGACGCGGGGTCAACCGTGTACGTGGCATGGGGATCCACGAGGGTCAAGTGCGCCGGCTCCCCCACCGCTATCGGTCGGCCGTGCCACTGCGAGACTCTGCCGATGCTCGCCGGCGTTGTCGACATCACGCGCGCCACGTCCCGCCAGGTCATCAGCCCCGAGTCGACCATGACCGACTGAACGATCCCCAGCGCGGTTTCGAGGCCCGTCATGCCGAAGGCCGCCGCGGCCCACTCGCAATCCTTGTCCTCACTGGGGTGGGGCGCATGGTCCGTCGCGACGATGTCGATCGTGCCGTCGGCAAGGCCCTGACGCACGGCGTCAACATCCTCCGCAGTACGCAGTGGCGGATTCACCTTGAACAGCGGGTTGTAACTTCTGGCCTCTTCGTGGGTCAGGAAGAGGTGGTGAGGCGTCGCCTCTGCCGTCACATTGATGCCGCGGGACTTCGCCCACCTGACGATGTCGACGGAGCCAGCCGTCGACAGGTGCTGAATATGGACTCGCGAACCGACGTGGCCGGCAAGCAACACGTCGCGAGCCACAATCGACTCTTCTGCCACGGCAGGCCAGCCCGTGAGGCCGAGCTCTGCTGAGACTTCGCCCTCATGCATTTGGGAGCCCTCTGTCAGGCGCAGGTCTTGGGCATGCTGCACGACCGCTCCGTCGAAGGACTTCACGTACTCGAGGGCGCGGCGCATGATGACGGGGTCGTTCACACAGATTCCGTCGTCGCTGAAGAGTCGAACCCGTGCGCGGGAGTGAGCCATCGCGCCCATCTCCGACAAGTGCTCGCCCTTGAGGCCAACGGTGACGGCGCCCACCGGGTACACGTCAACCAGCCCGATCTCGCGTCCCCTTGACCAGACCTGCTCGACCACTCCCGCCGTGTCGGCCACGGGGTTGGTGTTCGCCATGGCGTGGATCGCGGTCCAGCCACCTCTCGCGGCGGCCAGCGAACCTGTCTCGATGGTCTCCGCATCCTCCCGTCCTGGCTCGCGCAGGTGGGTGTGGAGGTCGACGAGTCCAGGCAGGAGCACGAGTCCCTCGCCATCGATGCGCACGGCATCGGTCGGTAGCGCGTCGACGGGGACGATGACGCCGTCCGCAACCCCCACGTCGGCTGGCGTGTCCCCGTAGGCGCTGGCGCCCGAAATGATGAACGTGCTACTCACGACTCTTCCTCTCCTGCCAAGAGCAGGTAGAGCGCGGCCATCCGCACCGCCACCCCGTTGGCTACCTGTTCCACAATGACCGAACGCGCGCTGTCGGCAGCCTCGGCCGAGATCTCAAGGCCCCTGTTCATGGGGCCAGGGTGCATGATGATCGCGTGCTCCGGCAGGCGCGCCAGGCGCTGGCCGTCGAGGCCGAACAGCCGCGTGTACTCCTGAGGGCTCGGGAAGAACGCCGCTCCCCCGCCAGTCATCCTTTCGCGCTGAACCCGCAGCATCATGACGGCGTCGAGCGGCGGGCCGTCGAGGGCCGCGTCGAGACCATGCACGACGCTCACAGGCCACGGGCCGATGCCGACCGGCAGGAGCGTTGGCGGCGCGACGAGCGTGACGCTCGCCCCCAGGGTCGTCAAGAGGTGCACGTTCGACCGAGCGACCCTGGAGTGGAGGATGTCGCCCACGATCGCCACGTGCAGTCCGTCGAGCCCCTTGCCTTCCGGCTGATCAACCAAGTGACGACGCATGGTGTACGCGTCAAGCAGGGCCTGGGTGGGGTGCTCGTGCGTGCCGTCACCCGCGTTCAGGACGCTGCCGTGGAGCCAGCCCCCGTGGGCCAGTTGATTGGCGGCGCCGGAGGCCCAGTGACGGATGACGACGGCGTCGGCGCCCATGGCTTGCAGGGTCAGCGCGGTGTCTTTCAGGCTCTCGCCCTTTGACACGCTCGAGCCCTTTGCCGAGAAGTTGATGACGTCGGCGCTGAGGCGCTTGGCGGCGGCCTCGAAGCTAATTCGGGTGCGGGTGGAGTCTTCGAAGAAGAGGTTGACCACCGTCTTGCCTCGCAGAGTGGGCAACTTGCGGATCTCGCGCTCCTGTGTGGCGGCCATCTGGGCAGCCGTGTCGAGGATGCGGATCGCCTCCTGCCTGCTCAGGTCTTGGGTGCCAAGCAGGTGTTTCATCGTTCGCCCTCCGTGAGGATGACGGCATCCTCGCCGTCGATCTCGTTGAGGTGTACGTCCACCCGCTCGGATCTGGCGGTGGGGATGTTCTTGCCCACGAAGTCGGCGCGAATGGGCAACTCCCGATGCCCGCGATCGACCAAGACCGCGAGTTGCACGGCACGCGGCCGTCCCAAGTCCTTGATCGCATCGAGCGCTGCCCGGACCGTGCGGCCGGTGTGGAAGACGTCGTCGACCAAGACCACCACAGCGTCGTCGATGCCCTCAGACGGAAGCCTCGTGGGGCCAATGGTGCGAGTGGGCTGCCGGTGCAGATCGTCGCGATACATGGTGATGTCGAGGGCGCCGCAGCGTTCCCGCTCGTCAAAGCCTTGTTCGACGGAGGCGATCTTGGCGGCGAGGCGCTCCGCGAGGGGAAGACCGCGGGTCGGGATGCCTAAGAGGACGATGTTGGCTGCGCCGCCATTGCGTTCGAGGATCTCGTGCGCGATACGGGTCAGCGCCCTGTCGATGTCGGGCGCGCCAAGAATGGTGCCTGTCAAGGCGACCTCCTTCTCCGCCTCACAGGACGGCTCTTAAAGGGGTGTTGGCGGTCAGCCTACCGCAGGGGCCCCGCCGATGTTCGCTACGACGAACCGGGTGTGGTGCGCTTGTACATCCTTGGGCCCGAGCGAGTGGAGGTGCGACGAATGTGGATGCGGCGAGCCAGCCTAAGAAGCGCGCGCAAGAGCAATTGCGAGGAGCCCGCGAGATAGAAGTACATCGGCCAGTCGCCCGAGCCGCCTACGAGGTTCAGGATGGAACCGGTGAGGAACCATACGCCGGTCATCACGTCATTGAGGATTGACGCGACTTCCCAGCGGTTCTCGATGTCGACCTGCTCGCGACCCAGCTTGAGCGAGAGGTCGCCTTGGGGTTCTTGAAGTTCACGGTGGTTGGACACGGGCCCTCCTCGCATCGTCACTCGTTGTGGTCTGACTCCATCTCAGCATCATCAGTGGCGGCAGGGCGAATCGCAGGAGCCTCTCTTGCGATGTGCCCCAGCACCCCGTTGAGGAAGCGCGGGGAGTCATCAGTGCTGAGGTCGCGGGCGAGGTCAACAGCCTCGTCAATAGCCACGGCGACCGAGACCTCATCGTTGAAGAGGATCTCCCACGTAGCGATGCGCAAGAGCGCCCTGTCCACCGCAGGCATCCTGTCCACCGTCCACTCCGTGGACGCCTCCTCGATCAACGCCTGGATCTCCATCCAGTGCGCGACCACTCCCGACACGATCTGCGCGGAGTACTCGGGCAGCTCCGTCTCGCGGCCCGACAGGGCGATGCGCTCCGCCAGCACTTGGGAAACGTTGGCGCCGCGCTGGTCAGACTCGAAGAGAATGTCGAGAGCGCGTTTGCGGGCCTTGGTACGTGCTGCCATCTAGTCGTTCACGCGGCTCAGGTACTCACCGGATGAGGTGTTGACCTTGACCTTGGTGCCAGCCTCAAGGAACAGAGGAACCTGGATCTCCTTGCCGGTCTCGAGCGTCGCAGGCTTCGTGCCGCCAGACGAACGGTCGCCCTGGAGGCCGGGCTCCGTGTAGGTCACTTCGAGCACGACGGACGCAGGGAGCTCCACGAAGATGGGGTTGCCGTTGTGCGAGCCGACCAGGGCCTTCTCGTTCTCCAAGAGGTAGTCCTTGGCCTCGCCCATGATTTGCGGCGTGATCGACACCTGGTCGAACGTGTCGGGATCCATGAAGATGTAGTCGGTGCCGTCGTTGTACAAGTACTGCATGTCCCTGCGGTCAACAGTCTCGAACTCGACCTTCGCGCCCGCGTTGAACGTCTTGTCGACGACCTTGCCAGACATCACGTTCTTCATCTTGGTGCGCACGAAGGCGCCGCCCTTGCCTGGCTTCACGTGCTGGAAGTCGATGATCGTCCAGAGGTTGCCGTCGAGGTTCAGCACGGAGCCGTTCTTGATGTCGTTCGAGGTCGCCACAATCGTCCTTGGGTGTTGGGTGAAAAAGTCCGTCGGCCAGTCTAGCCGACGCGCTGAGCCACAGCCTGGAAGGCCAGGCGGTAGGAGTCGACGCCAAAGCCACCGATGGTGCCCGTGGCAACGCCGGAGATCACCGAGACGCTCCTGAAATCCTCCCGAGCGTGCGGATTCGTTACGTGCACTTCCACCAGGACAAGGCCGGCCGCCGTCACCAATGCACAAGCATCCCGGAGAGCGTAAGAGTAGTGCGTGAAGGCCGCGGGATTGAGGACCACGTGAGTGCCACTGTCCACCGCCTCGTGCATCCAGTGCACCAAGTCGGTCTCACTATCGGACTGTCGAAGCGTGGCCTCCAACCCAACCTCTGCGCCCCACTGCATCACCAATGCAGCTAGCTCGTCGTGCGTGGTCGAGCCATACTTTTCCGGCTCCCGCGTACCGAGCCTGCCCAGATTGGGCCCATTGACGACCAGTACGTTGCTCATGCGCCCCAGCGTAGCGTTGTGCGCCAGTGCCAGGGTTGACGACGCTGCTAGCGCGATACCGCGTCGTATGCGGCCGCCAGCAGCGAGGGGTCGGGACCCTCAAGCCGCTGCGGATTACCGAGGCCATGCAGCACGACGAATCGGAGCAGGTCTCCCCTGGTCTTCTTGTCCCGCTTCATGGCCGTGTAGAGCGCTTCCCATCGTCCGGGTGCATAGTTCGTGGGAAGGCCAAGGCCGCCAAGGATGGAGCGGTGGCGGTCGACATCGGCGTCGGACAGCTTGCCCGCCAATCGCGCCAGTTCGGCCGCAAAGACCATTCCCACCGATACGGCGGCGCCGTGTCGCCATTGGTAGCGCTCCGTGTACTCGATAGCGTGACCGAAGGTATGGCCGTAGTTCAGAATCTCCCGATGAAAGGATTCTTTGAGATCAGCGCCCACGACGTTTGCTTTGACGGCTACCTTGCGTGCGACGAGTTCGGTCAAGACCGGTATGGCAGCGGAGTCCAACGCTCGGGCATCGCCGGAGGCATCAGCCCTCGAGCCAGACTGCACCGTGGCAGTGAGCAGGCCCATGTTGTCCTCAACGAGCTCGAGAATCCTCGCGTCAGCGATGAATCCCCCCTTCACCACCTCAGCGAGGCCTGCAACCAGATCGTGACGGGGAAGGGTTGTCAATCGGTCAGTGTCGCACCAGACACCAAGGGGTTCGTGGAAGGCCCCCACAAGGTTCTTGCCTTCCGTCGTGTTGATGCCGGTCTTGCCGCCTACCGCGGCGTCGACCATGCCCAACAACGTCGTCGGGACCTGAATCACGTCGATGCCGCGTAACCATGTCGCGGCAACGAATCCAGCGAGATCCGTCACGGCCCCACCCCCGAGCCCCATTACCAGGTCAGAGCGTGTGAAGTCCGACTTGCCGAGTACCTGCCAGCAGAACGCAAGGACCTCGGCGGTCTTTCCGGACTCGGCGTCAGGAACCTCGGCTCGCACCGGCGTGAACCCGCGTGCCTCGAGTCCGCTGCTCAGCGCATCGGCTCTCCCGGCCAGGGGTGCCGAGTAGACGATGAGTACCTTGCGCACGGAGTCCGAGACCGAGGCAACGATGGCCTCGTCGAGTCCCTGCCCCACCGTCACGTCGTAAGGACGAGCGGTGTTCACCGTGATTTTCGTCATCCCAGTGCCTCCGCAATCTCTCTCGCTATGCCCTTTGGCTTGCGATCATCCGTCATCACTGTGCGAGTCGCCAGGCCTTCGTAGATGGGCCGGCGCTCGGTCATGAGAGCAAGCCACTTCTGGCGAGGATTCCCGAGGAGCAGAGGGCGGTTTGCGTTCAAGCCAACTCGCGGGACGGCGGCGGTGAGGCTCACATCGAGAAACACGACGTGTCCGCCCTCGGCCACGTAGGCCCTCAGAAGGTCCTGGGTCGCGGGGTCGATGGGCGCTCCTCCCCCAAGGCTTAGCACGCCCTCATGTTCGGTCAGAGCGCGCGATACGGCGGCCCTCTCCAACTCGCGAAAGTGCTGCTCGCCATCCGTCACGAAGATGTCGGCGACGGAGCGTCCCGCGTGAGCTTCGACATCGGCGTCGGTGTCGCGAAGTGTCGTTGACAGCAATCGCGCGACCTGAGCGCCAACGGATGACTTGCCGGAACCCGGCGGGCCGATCAGGACGACGACCGGGGGCATCAGCGGAGCGTGTCAGGGATGGCGGCCTCGTATGCGGCGAGGTTTCGTTTGACCTCTGCGACCGAATCGCCACCGAACTTCTCCAAGACGGCGTCCGCAAGGGTGAGGGCGACCATGGCCTGAGCGACGACTGCGGCCGGAGCGACGGCGCATACGTCGGAACGCTGGTGGATCGCCTTCGCGGGCTCGCCCGTCGAGGTGTCGATCGTGTCGAGGGCCCGCGGCACGGTGCTGATGGGCTTCATGGCGGCACGAACACGCAGCGGCTCCGCGTTGGTCATGCCGCCCTCGATTCCGCCGGCCCGGTTGGTGCGCCGCGCGACAGCGCCGTTGACATACTCGATCTCATCGTGCGCTTGGGAGCCCCTGCGCGCGGCCGTCGCGAAGCCATCGCCCACCTCGACGCCCTTGATGGCCTGGATGCCCATGAGTGCGGCCGCGAGGCGTGCGTCGAGGCGCCTGTCCCAGTGCACGTGAGAACCGAGGCCGACCGGTACGCCGTAGGCGATGACCTCCACGACTCCGCCGAGGGTGTCTCCCGCCTTTTGGCAGTCGTCGATCTCCTCCACCATCGCGGCCGACGTTTCCGGGTGGAAGCAACGAATCGGGTCAGCGTCGAGCGCGGCGGCTTCCGCCGCAGTGGGTAGCGGCGCATCGTCCGGCACCCGAACGGGACCCACCTGAAGCGTGTGCGATACCAAAGTGATACCCGCGGCCTGTACAAGGAACGCCTCGGCAACAGCGCCCAGCGCAACGCGGGCCGCCGTCTCGCGAGCGGAGGCGCGCTCCAAGACCGGTCGCGCGTCGTCGAGCGCGTATTTGGTCATGCCCACGAGGTCTGCGTGACCGGGTCGCGGGCGAGTCAGCGACTGCGCCCGTCCGCCTTTGAGAAGCTCAGGGTCAACAGGATCCGCCGCCATCACGGTCTCCCACTTGGGCCACTCGGTATTGCCGATCATGATGGCAACTGGCCCACCCTGGCTCACGCCGTGGCGCACGCCGCCAAGAATGGTCACTTCGTCCTGCTCGAAGGCCATGCGCGCTCCCCTGCCGTAGCCGAGACGCCTACGCGCAAGCGCCTCCCGGACGTGGGCAGAGGTCACCTCCACGCCTGCGGGAAGTCCTTCGAGTGTGCCCACAAGAGCGGGGCCGTGCGATTCGCCAGCGGTCAACCATCGGAGCATGGGTCACATTGTTCCACGTGAGAGGGGCTGGCAGACGCACGGGCTAGATGGTCTGCGACAACCCCTCTCACGCGGTGGGGCCTACTTGGCGCCCACTTGGGGCTCGTAGTCGTCGGGCTCAAGGAACGGAGAGTCTGACGGAAGCGTCGCGGGAACCAGCTCGCCTTCGTCGTCGACTGTCGTGTCGGGGTTGAGGAGGTAGAGCGCACCGAAAATCGTTGCCTTGACGTCTCCGTCGCTGTACCCGTTCGTGCCCTTCTCAGGCGTGTCACGCTCGAACCTGGCCTCTTCATAGAGTTCGAAGACCTGGAACAGGCGGTCTTCTGGAGCAGCAAGGAGCCGAAGAAGCGTCTCCACTTCCTTAGGCGTACCCGCGACGACAAGGGTGACATCCATGCGCACGATCGATGTCGCCCCAGGCGTCTCTGGAGTTACCGGCTTCACAACTGGCTCGTACGGCACGGCAAGGCTTGGCTCGTTAGCCAATCGCGGCACCGGGCCCGTCTCGAAGTAGCCGGCTACGCCTGTGGACGGCCGCGCCGCCGCGTCGAGTGTCCACGCGACCACCTCGGTCGGACTCGCGACGTTAATCGCCACCACTTCCGCCTGCGACGATTTGACGGCGGTGTCGAGTCGCGTGTGAAACTCGGACAGGTCCATGGACGCAGGCGCGTTGAGCGCCGTTTCCGCACCGAGGTCTGGCGCTTCGGCAAGGCGAGCCGCAGCGGCATCGATCTGCTCGGTGTCGTTCCCAATCTGTGTGATGTTGGCCTCGACGACGTCTTTCCGCTCAAGTGCTTCGGCCGCACCATCGATCTGGGGCTTGATCGCTAGGAAGAACCCGAGCGCACCCAAGATCATGATCGCGACGACGGCGATCGCAATCACCGGGGCGTACTTTGAACTCAACACGATTAACCCTCGCTTTCGGCGTCGGCTGAAGGCGACGGTTCGGCCGACGAGCCATCGGCGGGCGCCTCGCTAGGATCGTCAACGACAGGGATCGGCGCCGCGTCGACGTCCTCAAGGATGAGGTCAACCGCAGAGAAGTCGATGATGCCATTGACGGGAATGAGTCGGCCGGTCAACGCCGTACGCGTGATGACACCGGTGCCGGTCACCTTCCAGGTTTGGGTAGGGGCTTCGGCCTCATAGATCTGCTCCACCTGAATCACTTTCGCGACGCCAGGTACTGCCTCGAGCCGGTCAATGAGCGCAATCGCTTGTGCTTGAGTGCGCGTCTGTGCGATGAAGTCGAACCGTCCGACCCCACCACCCCACAAGGGAGCGACGTCGCCACCCCCGATACCGTCAGCCGACGGACCGTAGAAGTGCAGCTCGGCGAACGACGTCTCGGCATCCTGAGTGGCCAATAGCGAGGTCGCCAACGCAGAGTAGTCGATCTCTGCCCAACCCACTTGCAAGAGCGTCATTTCGCGAGTCTCTTGCGCAATGTAGTCGTCGTAGACGCCCCGCTTCGCGTCCCGCTCCGCTAAAGCTGCCTCCTCGTCACTGAAGGCATCATCCAACGCTCCCTCCGCGACGCTCCGCGCCGCGTAGGCGCCGACAAAGACGATGGCCATGAGGGCGACGAACGCGGCGACCGCCAACGCGGCAAACGTCTGCACCGCGCGCATCTTTCTGCGGTCCCCAATCTCCCTGGGGACCAAGTTGACCTGCGGCAGCGACGCCGCACCGTACTTCTGTGCGATCGGGTTCACTTCTTGCTCCTCATCGCGAGACCGATAACGGTTGCCAACTCCGCTTCCCTCCCGCGGATCGCCCTTAAATCGACCTTCTTGCCGAGCGTGAAGCCGTAGAGTGGGTCGCCCACCTTAATGGGGATTCTTGTGACGCTTGCGAAGGCCTGGCCAAAGCCCTGCACGTAACTGCCACCACCCGTCAGGACGATGCGCTCGATGCCGCCGCCAGGGTTCGACGAAGCGAAGTAAGCAAGAGTGTTGCGCACGGTCTCGATCAACGGACCCATGGCCTGCGCCACGGCATCCGTCACGTTGCGCCGCTCGGGTGGCACGTTCGGGGCCATACCCCATTCGCGCTTGAAGGTCTCGGCGTCCTGGTCGAGGCCCTTGGTCGCCTCGGCTACGGCGCGAGTCGCGTCTCCAGAAGCCTGTGGCAGGGTGCGCACGAGGCGTGGCACTCCCGCCTGAGAGACCGTCACGGTGGTGGTGGCAGACCCGACGTCGACCAAAGCAATGTTGACGGAAGCAAGTGCTCCTCGGCACCCGTTGCGCCACAGTGCGAGCGCCGAATGGTCGACGGCAGCCACGCTCGCACCAGCCTTCTCGATCACCGATACGAGCTCGCTCACGTGCTCTTTGGGCGCGGCAACCAGGAGTCCTCTTAGCGTCGGCCCTGCAGGAGCGTCGTACTCTGCCGTGGGATAGAAGTCCAGAATGGACTCGTCGGCCGAGGTCGGCAGTAGGTCCTGGACGTGGAAGGCGAGCGACTCGCGCACCTTGTCCATGTGTTGAGCGGGGATGTCAACTTCCCTAATCACCACCCCTGAGTGCTCAAGCCCTACGACCACGCTCTTTGAGCTCACCTTGGCGGCGTTGATCGTCTCTCTCACAACGGCAGCCAGAGCCGACGGCTCTTCGATGACTCCTTTGCGAATCACGCCTGGAGGCATGGCGCGTTCGGCGAAGGCGTGCAGAGTCGCTCCTTCGCGCGGGTCCGCGCCCGAGCCGCTCTCAACTTCGGCCACACGAACAACGGATGTACCGATGTCTACGGCGACTGTCTTGGTCCCCACTGCTACCTCCCTGAAGCGTCGAACGGACTATCGGCACAAGTAGGACGCTTCTCAAGCATTACAGGCCCAGAACTTGCTGTGTGTACCAGCTGGCAACAGGTGCACCAATCACAATGCCCGTAGCAGCGCCCAGGAGCATCCATGGGCCAAAGGGGATCCGCACCCCGCTCACCGACCGAGCCCGGATCATCGGCATGATGGCACCCACCAGCCCCCACACAAAAGCCGCGAACCCTCCTACGACCAGCGGCCCCCATCCCATGAAGCCGAGCACGCCACCAATGACCCCCGCCAAGCGCACGTCCCCGCGCCCCATTCCACGCCGATATAGCAGATGCGCGAGGCCATAGAAGGCCCACAACGCGGCTGACCCGATGAGTGCCCTCAGCGCCGGATCCCACTGGCCCGACGTCGCCGCTGATGCGAGCACCACCACCGCGGTGGCAAGGCCCCACGGCCATACGACGACCACGGGGAGCCTTTGCACGTCGATATCGATGGCCGCGAGCACCACCGCTGCCCAGGCCGCGATGAGCAGCAACAACGTGGTCCACGACAGACCATAGGCGACCACGACGAGCCCGAAGAGGACTCCGACGGTCGCTTCCACGATCGGGTACCGAGGCGAGATCCTGGTCGAACAGTGCGCGCACCGCCCCCTCAAGACCAACCAGCCGAGGACGGGGACATTGTGCCGGGCCGCGATGCGGTGGTGACACTGCGGACAGGCGCTCGGCGGCGACACGACCGACATTCCGAGGGGAACGCGATAGATCACGACGTTGCCAAAGGACCCGAGTGCGGCACCAAAGAGCACAGCGACGCCCACCAGGTAGGACTCGAGCACGAGACCGGTCGCTACCCGCGCACGTCAAAGCGCGAAGACATGCGAATGTCTGTGGGGTCCGACAGGTTCGGCGTCGAGGAACTCAGCGACGGAACCGGCAACACGCTCATCTGAAGCGGGAAGTTGGTCTGCAGGTTCACATCCTTGGCGTAGATCTGGCCCTTCATGATGTCGGGCGTCTGAATGCCGTTTGACCAGTCGAGCTTGGTCGGGGTGTAAATGAACCACTCGACGGACTCGATGGAAGCGCTCTGCACCTTGATGATGCCTGCAGAACTGGTGTAGGTGGGCGTCAATTGTCCGCTCGGCGCGGACACCCACGTGACGCCAGGGGAATCCGCCGGCATGATCCAGAACATCTTCCGCTCGATCGACGCATCGTCGCTCCTGACGTTCAGGGGGTTCTTCGACTCGATTCCCTTTGGCGACACCAAGGCGAGATCCCCCTTCAATGTGAGGTCCGCGTTCTGGAACTGAATCCCGCTTGGACACACTGCAGGTTCAAAGAAGATCAAGTTCGGCCCGGACGGAAGCGAGTCGATGTAGTTGATGAGTCCAGACTTGGTGCACTGGCTACTGCTCGTGGGGTAGACGAGGTTCCAGCCCTGGTCTTGCCACTTCTGGAGTTCAGCAGCGCCCATGAAGAGCTGTGGCATCTGCTCTCGGGGTGGAGGCTGAATGGCACCCGTGCCTTGAGAGGCGCCCGCATAGCCGACCGCTGCAGGCATCGCTGCGGGGTGGGGGTTCATGGTGTTGGGGTACGACATGGACGTGCCAGGGAACTTGTAGGGGGCCGTCACCACCGATTGGATGGTGCCGCTCGCCCATGCGTTGACGCCGATGTAGGCACTGTTTGAGCCGCGAATCGACCCGTGAGTCACCATGGCGTCGCGACCGATGGATGCACCGTTCTGGATGTAGAGATCGGTCCTGGCGTACGCGCTGCCGCCAATGTTCGCGCCGTTGTTGTCCATGGAGATGGCGCCGATTCGCGAGAACACGGAACCGTTCACCACCGGGTTCGAGGTCAGTTTGACGGAGCCGTTGGTGACAACAGAGCCCCAGACGCGGTTGTTCGAGTTCCCAAGCAGTACCGCTGGGTTTCCGAGGTCAGTCAATGAACTCGCAGAGTAGATGTCGCCCCGCACGTCCACCGTGGAAGTCATGTGCACGGAGTCGCGGGCCCACACCGTGGTGGCAATGTCGCAACTGTTCTCAAGGTTCACTTTGCCCTGAGCAGCGTAGATCGACCCCTCGAGCGCCGTCTGGGTCTTGCAGTCCACGTCGCCGTTGGAGTAAATGTTGGCGTCCATGATGGGGTTTCCACTACCGTCCACCGCGCCGCTCGCCATGATGGCGGCGTTGTTGGTGAGCAGCAGCGAAGACTCGGAGAAGATCGCCTTGTCCAGCGTCGTCGTTGGTGGCGTGGGAGCAAACACCGCCGCGACGGTGCGCGTCTCCGCGCCCCCAGAAAGCGGAACAACCGCTGTGGTGGCCTTCGATGTGACGGTCACCGACGTAGTGATATCCGAGGCGAGAGGACAAGCAACGGTCTGCGTCACGCCTCCACGCACGACGGTATAGCTCGTCGCGACGTCTACTTGGTCGTTGTTGATCACGAACGACTGCGAGCACACCTGGTACAACTCGTCGTAAGTCTTATCTTCGAACAAACTGAGCATCAGGTCGAGGCCAGCGTCTGCGCTCTGAACCGCACGTGCCTCTACGCGGTTCTCCAGCGTGTTCTGGGTGCTGAACATGGTGACGTACGCAAGCGTGGCGGTGATGATCGCTCCCACCATCATCACCCCAAGCACCACAACCATGGCGACGCCCTCGTCCGCCCTTGCGTCCTGGCGAACTCGCTTGGGTCCCGAAAGCCAACGTGTCATGGCGAATACCTTCCTCATCATCGACAACCGCTTCCCATGCCTGACTGAGGGCGCATGCTGATCGACTTGACAAACTCGATGGGCTTTCGATCTCCCGAGGTCTCAGCCCTAAGCGAGATCTCGATCACCTCTGGAGTCTCGAACAACTCGTCGCGTGGCCCAAAGACTGGTGTACTGCCTATTTGTCCGACATCCGTCATCGAGACATTCCAGGCTGAGGCCGCCGTCTCCAGTGAACCTGCGTCACTTGCGGCGAGTGCGCTCGCCGTGGGCGCACTGTCGGCGGTGCGCTTTCGGTGCAAGCTGTTATCTGCGGGGTTGTAGTAGTAGCCCACGCAAATCGCGGTGCTCGACGTCGTCGAGGTCGCCTCGCGTGTCCGCACCACCAACAACGTGCCGTCCTCGTGTACTTCGGCCCAGTCGGCGTTGCGAAGGTCAAGTTCGAGTTGTTCGAACACCAGTTGAGTCTCGTTGTTCGTCTCTGACAACGCCTTAATGTCTCGCTGCGCGTAGATCAGTCGAATGAACATGGAACCGGCGAGCCCGAGGACCACGATCAAGAGGACGGAGTACACGACCAACTCCGCGAGGGTGAATCCCTCATCAGGGCCGGTGCGACGACGGCGGAGGCGCGCGATCATGATGGATCAAACTTCACGTAGATGTCGCTCGCGGTCTGCACCAGGGGATCTGGGAGGCCCGGGACAGTGGTAGTGACCGTCACTGTCACGCGCGCAAGCCGCGGCTCGTTGTGCTCATCGCCAGGAGTCTGAGGAGCACAGTCGAGAACACCAGTGACCCGTAGCGGGGCTCCGCGGCCGTCCGTAGTGTCGAACACGTCCTCGACCACCGCGCGCACGTTGGCGCAGTCACCCGTGACCGCAGCCTGACGCGCTTCTTCGAGTCGCTGAGTCGCCAACTGAACAGCTGTTGCCTTGGTGGCGTTGCCAACATTGACCCGCATGGCGGAAATAATCACGCTCAGCATCGAGAGCATCAGGATGGTGATCAGGAGCATGGAAATGATGACTTCGGTCAAACCGAAGCCATCGTCGTGCTCTCTGCGCACCTTGAGCGTCATGCTCATTCGTCCTCTCGTGACTGATCAAGAAACTGGCTCAGGGCCGTTGGTACCGCGAGTGCGGTACCAACGGCCCCTGCCAGCGATCTCAAGACTACGAATTACGTGCAGTCAACGGACTCGTACAGCACGCCCGCTTGGTCAATCGACCAGGTGCTCACGGCACCTCCGGTCACGGTGGTACCGATGCAGAACGTCTCAGCGGCCGTGTCGAGGTCGATCGTCGGAGCCGCGACACCTGGTGACGCGGTAAATGCAGAAGCGTCCAAGGTGGTCTCGTCCACGATCGTCGGGTCTTCAGCGATCTGGTTGGCGACCTCGATCTGCCAGTTCTTCAGGTCCGACTTGGCAGCGGAGTCCTTCGCCTTTGCCTGCTGACCGAGGTACAGCGGGATGGCGATGGCGGCGAGGATGCCGATGATGATGATGACGACGAGAAGTTCGACGAGGGTGAAGCCCTCTTCCTTCTCCTCGAGGCGCTTGCGGATCTTTGCGAGCATGTCGTGCCTTTCTCATTATTAGTGTCAAAGCCCCGAATGACTCTTCGGGGCCGTTCGCTGCCTCGCCAGTGAGGACAACGCACGGTTATTCTTGAATTGTAAAAGCTCTAGCCGATCAGTTCGAAGACCTTGAAGATCGGCATGTATAGCGCAATCACCATACCGCCAATCAGACCGCCTAGCACTGCGATCATGATGGGTTCGATGAGTGACGTCAACTGTTCTGTGGTGGATTCCACTTCTTGATCGTAGAAGTCCGCGATCTTGTCGAGCATGACGTCGAGCGCACCCGTGTCCTCGCCGACCGCCATCATCTGCACCACCATGGGCGGGAATACCGAGTGCTGCGCCAGGGGCCCTGCCAGCGATTGCCCTCTCCGCACGGAGTCCTGGACTGCTGTGGTCGCCTTCTCGATGACGATATTTCCTGACGCCTGCCCGACAATATCGAGCGCCTGGAGAATGGGAACGCCTGCGCGCACCATTGAACCAAAGTTGCGGGTAAAGCGAGCGAGCGCGATCTTTCTCACCAGCATGCCGAAGACAGGAACCTTGAGCTTGATCGGATCGATCTTTGCGCGGACTTCATACCGGTGCTTGTTACGACCCCACCAGGCCATAAATAGGATAATTCCGACAATTAGGAACGGCGAACCGACCCTGAGGAAGTTCGACATGTTCACGAGTATCTGGGTCGCGAACGGGAGATCGCCGCCAAGGTCCTCGAACATCCCTGCAAAGACAGGCACGATGAACAGCAGCATCGCCACGACAGCCAGAATCGCGATGAAGAACACCACCACCGGGTAAGTCATCGCGGACTTGACCTTGCCGCGCAAGGCGACCTCGTTCTCGAAGTTCTTGGCGATCGACACCAACACGTCGTCGAGGAATCCACCGATCTCGCCAGCCTTCACCATGTTGAGCATGATGGGCGGGAAGACCTTGGGGTGTTTCGCGAGGGCCTTGGAGAAGCTTTGGCCCGTCTCCACATCCGAGCGGACCTCGCTCAGTACCTTGGCGAGCGGCTTGCTCTCCGTCTGCTCGGCCAAGATCATGAGCGCGCGCAGCAAGGACAAGCCCGAACTGATCATGGTGGCCAGCTGGCGCGACATCACGGCGATGTCCTTGAGAGTGATCTTCTCCCCAAAGCCAGGGATGGACAACTCGCGGTTGAGGCCCTTGCCGCCCTGCTCGGTGACTTGAAGCGGGGTGAGACCCTTCTCCCGCAGTCGCGCCGCCACCGCTGACTCGGACGGGGCCTCCATCGTGTTCTTCTGGATCTTGCCCGCACCGTCGCGAGCAGTGAACTCGTACATCTTGGTGACAGTTGCCATTGCCGTTGACTCTTCCTACTCAGCCTGACGCACGGCCACAGAGCCGCTTGAATTCCTCGACGCTGTGGCACACGTCAACGGCGTTCTCGTAAGACACCGTGCCATGTTTGACCAGTTCCGCGAGGTTCTGATCCATGGTCTGCATGCCGAGACTGGCCCCCGCTTGCAGCGCCGTATAAATCTGGTGAGTCTTGCCCTCGCGGATCAGGTTCCTGATAGCTGGCGTCGCGATGAGCACCTCGACCGCAGCTGCGCGGCCGGGACCGTCGGCCCTTCTGAGCAGCGTCTGGCAAACGATTCCTTGTACCGCTGTCGCCAGTTGGGTGCGAATCTGACCTTGTTGCCCCGACGGGAAAACGTCAATCACGCGGTCGATCGTTTGCGCGGCGTCTTGCGTGTGAAGAGTCGCGAACACGAGGTGTCCGGTCTCTGCCGCAGTCAACGCGACCTGGATCGTCTCCAGGTCGCGCATCTCGCCGATGAGGATGATGTCGGGGTCCTGGCGCAGGACATGTCGCAAAGCCGCCTGGAAAGAATGGGTGTCCGAGCCGACCTCACGCTGGTTGACCAGACTCCGCTTGTGACGGTGAAGGAACTCAATCGGGTCCTCGACTGTCATGATGTGGGCGCTGCGCGACCGGTTGGCAAGATCGACCAGCGACGCGAGCGTGGTCGACTTTCCAGAACCCGTGGGACCCGTGACCAGCACAAGTCCGCGAGCGAGCCCAGCGAAGGCCGAGACCGTCGGCGGGATCCCTAGTGCCTCAAGCGGCTTGATCTCATAAGGAATCACCCGGAACGCCGCGCCAAGCGAGTCGCGCTGGCGGTAAATGTTCACGCGAAAGCGCGCCTCGCCTACGAGGGCGTGAGAGAAGTCGAGTTCGAAGTCCTCCTCGAACTTCTCCCTCTGCTTTTGCGTCAGCATCGAGTAGAGCGAGCGCTGGAGCGCGTCGGGCTTCAGCACATCAAAGCCGGGCAACGCCGCGAGCTGACCGTCAAGACGCACCATGGGCGGCGCGCCAGTAGTCAAGTGCAAGTCGGATGCGCCGGTGCGCAACATCATCCTCAACGCGTCCGAGATGTCGAGGTCACCCGGTTGCATCTCCTGAGACATGCCGACGCGTTGCTGCCTGGGAGCGGCGTTCATGCCCGGTGTCTCCGCGGGGCGACTTGTCGGGGAAGGCTGTCCCGGCATGACGGGCCCGTTGTCTCGCGCCGGCGGAACCGCTGCCGGAGCAGGAGGCGTCGGCGCAGGCTGACCGTATCCCTGTGGCGCAGGAGGCTGCGGGTGCAGCGGAGCGGAACTCTGGGGTCCATGACCAAAATCGGTGTGGGCCGGAGTCGCAACAGCGGGGCTGGCAGGCGGCGGGTATTGCCCGCCTTGCGACGGATCGAAGTGGGTGTTCATCGGTCTTCGCCTCCTGGCTCCTTCGCGAGAGTACGCGTCACTTCGCAACCCTCAGCAATTCCTCGAGGGACGTGAGCCCCGCTTGCACCTTTGCCCAGCCATCCATCAGGAGCGTCTCCATGCCATTGGTCACCGCGACGCGCCCGATCTCAGCCGACGACGACCGTGCGACCGCGAGGCGCTCCAAGTCCTCGTCCATCACCATGATCTCGTGAAGCGCGAGACGCCCACGATATCCGGTTTGCGAACAGTGCGAGCACCCTACAGGAACGGAAAGAGTCGTCTCCACGCCGTCGACGTACGGCCGAATCTTGTCGGGCAACTGACTTGTGGGGAACTGTTGGTCAACCTGACAACTGTTGCAGAGCCGGCGGGCCAGGCGCTGCGCGACAACGCAATCGACGGCGGAGCCCACAAGGAAGGGCTCCACGTCCATTTCGATGAGACGCGTCACGGCCGAGGGGGCGTCATTCGTGTGAAGCGTCGACAGGACGAGGTGACCGGTCAATGCGGCCTCGATCGCGATTTGTGCGGTCTCCTTGTCACGGATCTCTCCCACGAGCACCACGTCGGGGTCGCCACGCAGAATCGATCGCAGCGCTGCCGCGAAGGTCAGACCGGCCTTGGGGTTCACCTGCACCTGGTTGATTCCAGGAATGCGGTACTCCACCGGATCCTCGACGGTGATCACATTGATCTCGGGACGCGCGATCTGGTTGAGCGTCGCGTACAGCGTGGTCGACTTTCCAGAGCCAGTAGGCCCCGTGACCAGGATCATGCCGTAGGGCTTCGTGAACGACTGTCGATAGCGCAGCGAGTTCGAGTCGCTCAGGCCCAAGTCTTCAAGATCGAGCGCCGCCGTCGTGTTGTCGAGAATACGCATGACGACCTTCTCGCCCCACACTGTGGGAAGCGTCGCCACGCGAAGGTCGATCTTGCGGCCCTGGTGGTTCACGGAGAGCCGTCCATCTTGAGGCTTTCGACGTTCCGCGATGTCGATGTCGCTCATGATCTTCAGGCGAGACACGACGCCTGCTGCCGACGCTTTAGGCGCGCGCTGCATCTCGTGAAGAACGCCGTCGATCCGGTAGCGGATGGCGAGGTCCTTCTCGCCTGGCTCGACGTGGATATCTGAGGCACGGTCAAGAATCGCTTGAGTAATGAGCAGATTCACGAACCGCACGATGGGCGCGTTGTCTTCTACGGAACTCGAGAGTCCACCAAGGTCGCTCGCAAGGTCGCCTACGTCGCCGAGTTCATCCTGAAGCTCATCCAGTTCAGAGTCAGCGCGGCAGTACCGATCAATCGCGGCGGCAACGTCGTCGTGCGTGGCGATGACGGGCACGACTTGCATACGCGACGCGGAACCGAAGTCGTCGATCGCAACCACGTTGCTCGGGTTCGCCATCGCCACTTTGAGCAGGTCTCCGTCGCGTGCGACCGGTAGCGCGTTGTGGCGACGGCACAGTACCGCCGGAACCATCGCAACGGCCGACTGGTCCACCGCGTAGCTGGTGAGGTCAACGAACTCCATGCCGACTTGCTGAGCCAACGCGCGCACCAGTTGAGCCTCGGAAATCATCCCTCGCTCCACGAGGGTACGACCCAACGTCTGACCCCTACTGCGCTGTTCGTCGATGGCATCCATCAACTGATGCTCGGTGAGAACACCCTCAGCGATCAGAATCTCGCCCAGCTGTTGCACTCGGCCTCCTGAACCAAGATGACGCCCCCGTAACTCAGGAGCCGAACATAACATCGGCAGGGACCTTAGGTGAAGGCGGTTATGACGTAGTCAACACCCGGTTCAAGGCGGTTTCCATGGCCTCCAGCGGCGCTGGCTGGCCGGTCATCAGGCGAACCTGCTCGCCCGCTTGATGCAGAAGCATGCGGGTGCCAGAGATGGTGGAGCCGCTGGCATCGGCCCACGCGAGCGCGAGAGGCGTGACGAGCGGCGAGTAGACCACATCAAGAAGGTGGCCAGGCGTCGTCAGGCCGGCTGCGCGGAGACGTTCGCCCAGGAGGACGCCGGCCTCCGCAGGGACCGTCGAGACCACCACGTCGGCCTGAGCAAGGGCATCAAGCGCCGCATCCGAGTCGAGATCCAGAAAGCGCGGTTGCAGGCCCATCTTGGTCGCCGCCCGCATCAGGCCGCCCGCACGGGCCCTGTTGCGCACCACAACGCGCGGATGGGTGCCGCCCAGCGCGCCAAGCGCGGCCAGTGCCGACGTACCGGTTGCTCCAGCCCCGATGACCACGGGTTGGGCGCAAGACGAGACGCCAGCCTCGCGAAGGGCCGCCGTCACGCCATGAATGTCGGTATTGGCGCCCACCCACTGCCTGTACTCCCCCAGGCCCGAAGCCACGAGGGTGTTCACGGTTCCCACCAGCTTGGCCTGGGGTTCAACGAAGTCGGCGATCCGTGCGGCTTCGATCTTGAGCGGCATCGTGAGCGACAAGCCAACCCATGCGTCGTCGAGTCCGGCCAGAAAGTCCGTAAGGCCCGTCTCGACCACATCGACAGCCTCGTAGGTCCAGTCAAGTCCCAGCGCCTCATAGGCGGCGGCGTGCAATACAGGCGACAGCGAGTGCGACACCGGGTGACCGAGAACAGCCGCCCGGCGTCGCAACTGGCCGACTACTGGTTCTCTTCGATCCACTGACGGAGCAACTGGGTATTCTTCAGGTGCTGGTCGTACGTTTCCGCGTACAGCGTCTCCCTGGAGTCGAGGTTGACCGTGACGTAGAACACGTAGTTGTGGCTCGCGGGTGCAATCGCCGCATCGATGGATGCCTCACCGGAACCGGAGATGGGGCCTGGCGGCAATCCCGTGTACATGTACGTGTTGTACGGCGAGTCAACCTGCTTGTCGTCGGCGCTCACAAACGCGCCCTCCGAAGGAGCGATGTACTTCACCGTCGCGTCCAGCTCGAGCTTCATGTCGCGGTTGAGACGGTTGTAGATCACTCCGGAGATGAGTGGACGGTCGACGTCCAAGCCCGCCTCCATCTCGATCAACGAGGCGATCGTGAGGATCTTGAGGCGGTCGGCAGGCGCCACGCCCTTGGCATCCAGCTTCTGGACGGTCGTGGCTATCATCTCGCGCAGCACGTCGGAGGGCGTGACACCGGGATTGAAGTTGTAGGTCGAGGGGAACAGCCAGCCCTCGAGGTTGCCGTTTGCCTCGGCCGGCAGGCCGATCGCTGCGGTGTCTTCTGCGGCGGCCTTCACTTCGTCAACCGAGTAACCGGTGAGGGATGCGATCTTGTCGTAGTAGAAGCTGAGTTGCTTGCCCTCTGGGATCGTGATCTTTCGCAAGTCACGGTTGTTGGGGTCGAGCAATGCGAGCAGCGCGTACTCGGCCTTCATCTCGCGTGCCATGAAGTAGAAGCCTGGCTTGATTCCCGATGAATCGGGGTTCGCGTTCGAGGCGTTGATGTACGCCTGCTCCGAGGCAATCACGCCTGCCTCGTACAGCGTCGCGGCGATGTCCGTTCCGGTATCACCAGGTTCGATCACGACCTGGATCACACCCTGGCCAACACCCTCGTAGTCGGCAATCTCGTTCGTATCGCGCTCAAAGGTGGTGGTCACAAAGTTGTAGGCGTAGGAGCCGCCGATCGCAAAGACGACCAGTGCAATCGCCACGAGCACGAGCGTCCACTTGCGGCGCCGCGCACGGCGCTGGAGTCGCTGCACCCGACGCAAGTCCAACGACGTCGTCGTTGTTGCCTCGGCTTCGAACAGGTCAGTCATGGTTCTCCTCGCGGGCCACCGTTGTGGCCACTGTACCCAGATTCCCCCGCTTGGCAGCATCCAAAACTGTATCGAGGATAACGACTGCGGCGGCCTGGTCAATAGTCGATCGTTGGCTCTTCGCGTTCACGCCTGCCTCACGCATAGCGCGCGACGCCGACGTCGTCGACAGCCTTTCGTCCACCAAACGCACGGGGGCTTCGAGGCGTTCCGCGAGTTGTTCTGCGAACGCTCGTGCATCGGCGGCCGACGTTCCTTCCGCCCCCGACAGGTGGCGTGGCAATCCCACGTATACCTCGATGGCTTCGCGTTCAATGGCAATAGCAGCCACCCGCGCCGCGGCGTCTGCCGCGCGCGGCACCGTCTCGACAGGGAACGCCATGATGCCGTCTGGATCGCTCGCCGCAACGCCAACGCGTACTGTTCCCACGTCAACGCCGATGCGCACTCCCCTAGCCACGCTCCCCCACGGACGCAGCGATCGCGTCGAGGGCGGCAGGGATAGCGGTCGAGTCTTGCCCGCCACCTTGAGCGAGATCCGGCTTGCCGCCGCCTCCTCCGCCCAGAGCCTGGGAAGCAAGCTTCACGAGGTCGCCAGCGCGCAAGCCCGCCTCCCTCGCGGCGGCATTGGTCGCGACGACGACGGCGGGCTTACCTCCGAGGTCCGCTGCAAGGGCGACGACGGTCGCTTGGCTCTCGCCGAGCCGCGAACGCACGTCGAGCGCCAGGGCGCGTAGATCGTCGGCGCTACCGGCGTCGGCCACCGCAAGGCTTGCCAGCCGGACCCCTGCCACGTCGACGGCGTCGTTTGCGATGCCCGCAGCGGCCGCGAGGAGGGCCTGCTGGCGCATGCCAGCCAACTCCTTCTCCACGTGGGCGAGCCGTTCCACGAGCGAGTGCACCCTGCCGGTGAGCTCATGTGGCTGCGTCTTGAGGGACGTCGTCAGTTCGCTTACGATCGAGCGCTCGGCAGCGAGGTGGCTGAAGGCATCCGCGCCAACGAGCGCCTCGATGCGACGGGCCCCAGACCCGACCGATCCTTCGCCGGTGACCGTGAGGAGCCCGATCTGGGCTGAGTTGTCGACGTGAGTGCCGGCACACAGCTCGCGAGAGAACGGTCCGCCAATCTCCACCACGCGTACCCGGTCGCCGTACTTCTCTCCGAACAGCGCCATCGCCCCGAGCGACTTCGCCTCATCGAGCGACATGACGTTCGTGTCGACGGGGAGCTCTTCGCGGATCGCGCGGTTGGCGATGTCTTCGATCTCGCTCCTGGCGGCAGCGGAGACGCCTTGCGTCCACGCGAAGTCGAGGCGCATATAGCCGGGCTTGTTGTAAGAGCCTGCTTGATTCGCCTGCTTGCCAAGCACCTCGTGAAGCGCGGAGTGGATCAGGTGGGTCGCCGAGTGAGCCTTGGAGGCAAGCCGACGATTAGGCCCGTCCACCTCAGCCGAGACCACGTCGCCAACGGCGATGGTGCCTTCCGCGACCTGCACAGAGTGCACGATCACGTCCTTGACGGGACGTTGCACGTCCATCACATCGAGGGTGGCATTGGCGGCACGAATCGCACCGGTATCAGCGTCCTGGCCGCCCGACTCAGGGTAGAACGGTGTCTCCGCAAGGATGACCTCGACGGACTCCCCCGCAGTGGCAGCAGGAACTCCGACGCCGTCCTTGACGATGGCCACCACCTTCGATTGCAGCGCCAGCTCGTCGTAACCCCTGAACACCGAGGGCGTCTTGGCGGCGATCTCCTGGTAAGCGCCAAAGTCTCCGTGTGCGCCCTTCTTGGCCTTGGCGTCGGCGCGGGCACGATCACGCTGCTCCTGCATGAGCGACCGGAAAGCCGTCTCGTCTACTGTGAGGCCCTGCTCAGCGGCCATCTCGAGCGTGAGGTCAATCGGAAAGCCGTACGTGTCATGAAGCGTGAAGGCCTCCTTGCCGCCGAGCACTCGGCCACCAGCTGACTTCGCCGCAGACGCAGCCGTGTCAAACAGCGACGTGCCTTGCGTGAGGGTGCGCCCGAACGCTTCCTCTTCTGCTCCCGCGACGGCCTTGATGTGATCAATCGACTCGTCGAGTTCTGGGTACGACTCCCGCATCGCCTCGTAACTGGTCTCGATCAGGGTCACGAGCGAGGGGTCGGTGACGCCCAACAGGCGCATGGAACGCACAGAGCGTCGCATCAAGCGACGCAGCACGTAGCCGCGACCCTCGTTGCCCGGCGTGACGCCGTCGCCGATCAGCATGAGCGAAGACCTGACGTGGTCGGCGATCACCCGGAACCTGACGTCGTCTTGGGCGTCAGTGCCGTAGGAACGGCCGGAAAGCTCCTCGGCCTTGGCGATGACGGGGTAGACCTCGTCGATCTCGTAGAAGTTCGCGACGCCTTGCTTGAGGAACGCGATCCTCTCGAGACCAGCACCGGTGTCGATGGCCTTCTGGTCGAGCTCGCGGATGAGCGGGTAGTCCTTGCCGGACCCAGGGCCGCGCAGGAACTGGTCGAACACCAGGTTCCAGATCTCCAGGTAGCGATCGCCTCCCGGGTCAACGGTTCCGCCGACGGCTTCCGGCCCATACTCTGGCCCGCGATCGTAGTGCCACTCGGCGCACGGGCCTGCTGGACCAGGCTGTCCCGTATCCCAGAAGATCTCTTCGCGCGTGAGGCGCACGATGTGTTCGGGGTTCACGCCCACATTCGTGAGGTACGTGAAAGAGTCGTCGTCCTTCTCCCAGATCGTGACCCAGAAACGCTCAGGCTCAAGGCCGAGCTTGCCTTCCGACTCTGGACCCGTCAAGAAGTCCCACGCGAGTTCGATCGCGCCTTCTTTGAAGTAGTCGCCAAAGGAGAAGTTGCCCAGCATCTGGAAGAACGAGCCGTGGCGGGTGGTCTTACCCACCTCTTCGATGTCCTTGGTGCGAATGCACTTCTGCACCGTCGCGATGCGCGGGTCCGGCGAGGTCTCGGCGCCGATGATGTAGGGAATGAACGGCACCATGCCTGCGACGGTGAACAGCAGCGACGGGTCGGGAGACACCAACGATGCCGAGGGCACCACGGCGTGGCCCTTCGACTCGAAGTACTCAAGCCAGCGCTTGCTGATTTCCGCGGTACGCATCACTACCTCCACACGAGACAACGACGCCGGGCCCTGACTTGTGCCATGGGCCCGGCGGACGTTGGTTCAGGTCTGCAAAGAGACTAGTGCGTCTTAACGCGCGTAGTACTCAACGACCAACTGCACTTCGCAGATGATCGGAACTTCGGCGCGCTTGGGGCGACGCACCAGCTGAGCGGTCAGCTTCTCGAGCTGAACGTCCAGGTAGTCGGGCACCTCTGGCAGCACATCGCGGTGAGCACCAGCGGCGGCGGCCATGTAAGGCTCCATGGTGGTGGCCTTGGGCTTGATCTGGATGGTCTGGCCGGGGCTCACACGGAACGACGGGCGGTCCACGATCTTGCCGTCGACGAGGATGTGGCGGTGAAGCACCGTCTGGCGTGCCTGCAGGATGGTGCGGGCAAAGCCTGCACGCAACACGAGGGCGTCGAGGCGCATCTCGAGCAGCTCGACGAAGGCCTCACCGGTCAGACCTGTCTCTTTGCGGGCCTCTTCGAACGTGCGAGCCATCTGCTTCTCGCGAAGTCCGTACTGGGCGCGCAGACGCTGCTTCTCGCGCAGACGGACGGCGTAGTCGCTTTCCTTACGGCGCGCGGTGCGGCCGTGCTCGCCTGGCGGGTAGGGACGCTTCTCAAAGTGCTTGACTGCCTTGGGGGTGAGCGCAATGCCGAGAGCGCGGGACAAGCGCACCTGGCGGCGCGCGCGTTGAACCTGAGTCATTACTTTCCTTAAGTGTGGGCGTGTGGAGACACGCCAAAGCCGTTCACTATTTGTGGTGTCGCGGCGACAGCAGCCAACCGTCCGCGAGGGCAGACGACGATCATAGCAAGAAACGCCGGAAAGTCAGTTCTCCCGCCCTAAGAGTCGGCGCAGCGTGTTGAGTCGTTCGGTCAGCGCACGCTCGTTGCCGTGTTCCGTTGGTCGGTAGTACCGCGCGCCAGCCAGCGACTCAGGGAGGTAGAGCTGCGCGGCGACCCCGTGTGCGGCGTCGTGAGAGTACTGGTACCCCTTGCCGTGGCCGAGGCTTTCTGCGCCCGCGTAGTGGGCGTCTCTCAAGTGCGAGGGAACGACGCCGGCCTTGCCTGCCCTGACGTCGGCAATAGCCGCATCGATCGCCATATAGGAACGGTTCGACTTGGGCGCCATCGCCAGGTAGGCGGTGGCCTCGCCCAAAGGGATGCGCCCCTCCGGCATGCCGATGAAGCTCACAGCGTCGGCCGCGGCTTGGGCGATCAGAAGGGCTTGGGGATCAGCCAGGCCAACATCCTCTGACGCGAGGATGACGAGCCTGCGCGCGATGAAGCGGGGATCCTCCCCCGCCACGACCATGCGCGCCAAGTAGTGAAGCGCCGCATCAACATCAGAGCCCCTCACCGACTTGATGAAGGCGCTGATCACGTCATAGTGCTGGTCGCCAGACTTGTCATAGGCGACGAGCGCGGCATCCATGGCCGCCTCCGTGACGGCCGCCGTGATGACGCCGTCGTTGTCAGCAGCGGCGTCGGCTACTGACTCGAGCAAGGTGAGCGCCTTGCGGGCGTCGGCGCCAGCGACCCTCACCATGTGCGCCCTGGCATCGTCGTCGAGGGAGACGTTGCCGCCTAAGCCGCGAGGATCGGCCACGGCCCTGTCGAGCAGCGCGCCGATGTCCTGTCCTGTCAACGGCTTGAGCGTCAGGAGCAACGAGCGGGACAATAGCGGCCCGACGACGGAGAAAGAGGGGTTCTCGGTGGTCGCGCCGATGAGCGTGACCCAGCGGTTCTCCACGGCGGGAAGCAACACGTCCTGCTGGCTGCGAGTGAAGCGGTGGATCTCGTCAATGAAGACGACGGTCTCCCGCTCGCCAGTGGCGAGCCTGCGCTTGCTGTCCTCAATGACGGCGCGGACATCCTTGACCCCTGCGGTGACCGCGCTGAGCTCCACGAATCGGCGATTGCCTGCGACGAGGTACGCGAGGGTGGTCTTGCCCGTGCCAGGCGGACCCCACAGGATGACGCTCGTTGCGGGAGTGCCGTCCCCGATGAGCCGCCTCAGCGGCGCTCCGTCTCGCAGCAGGTGCGACTGCCCTACGACCTCGTCGAGCGTCTGCGGCCTCATCCTCACCGCCAGCGGCGCCGACGCGCTTGGCGCAGGCACGCCAGTGGCGTCCATCCTGGCGGCGTCGAAGAGGTCCATGGCGTCAACTCTAGGCGGGGAGTACGACGACGTTCGTCGCCTGAGCCAGACCATCCGTCCGCCCTAGGATGGCAATCGTGTTTGAACGCATCGCGCATCTCGTCGTGCGCCGCCCCCGCGCCGTCGTCGTCACTTGGGTGCTTGCCGCCGCGGCAATGCTCGCTCTCGCGTTGACGGGCATCGGCGATGGGAACCTCTACGACCGCGCTGAGACAGGCGTGCCGACGGTACAAGGTGCCGACTCGACGTTCGTCTACGAGTACCTGCAGGACGCCGCTCCCGATGACACCGGGCCGGAACTGGCCTTCCTCGTGCAAGGCGTCGACGCCGCCGCACCATCCGCTCAAGACGCCGTGACTGTCGCAGCCGAGGCCGTGGCCCAGACATCCGGCGTAGGAGCGGTCCAGACACCGTACGGGATCATCCCTGGTCCAGAAGCTGACGCGCTCCCTGCCGATGCTGGCAGCCCCGGTGCGGCCGGCGGGACCAATCCACTCGTCGCGAGCGACGGCAGTTCCTTGCTCGTGCTCGTGGTCTACGCGCCCTTCTCCGCCGATCCGCTAGAGACTCATCACGCAGCAACCCAGGTGTTCTCCGACGCCTACCAAGGCGACGGCGAGGTGCTGGTGTACTCGGACCCGCTGCTCTTTGACGACTTCACCACGCAGATCCAGGGCGACCTGGTGAAGGGAGAGGCCGTCGCATTACCGGTGGCCCTCTTGGTCATGGTGCTGGTCTTTGGGGGCTTCCTGGCAGCTTCGGCGCCCCTCATCGGCGCGCTCGCATCCATCGCTGGTGGCATGGCCATCCTGTTCGCCTTCTCCTACCCGATCACGCTGGACGAGTCGGCCATCAATGTCGTCAACGTCTTGGGCATTGGATTGTCGATCGACTACGGACTGCTGGTGGTGTCGCGCTATCGCGAGGAGCTTGCCAGCCGCGGAGATGGGACAGGGCACGACGCCAGGTCAGACGCAATGGTTGCGACGCTCGCCACCGCCGGCCGCACCGTCTTCTTCTCTTCGGTGACGGTGGCGATCTCCGTGGGCGGCATGCTCGTGTTCGGGGCGGAACTGATCAGGGGCATCGGCGGCGCGGCGCTTGGCGTCGTGGTGATGGCACTCGCCGCCGCTCTCACCCTGGTGCCAGCGGTGCTGTACCTGTACGGCCACCGCGTTGCTCGCGTATCGGTCCTGAATCGCGTTCCCTTGTTGCGGACCCTGTTGAGGCGCACAGCCGACGTGCAGTCCGAGCACGGGTTCTTTGAACGCCTGGCCAGCGGTGTGCAGCGCAGGCCTTGGCTCGTGGTCGGTGCGGTCACTGCCGTGCTGGTGGTTCTCGCGAGCCCGTTGGCGAACATCGCCGTACGCAACTCTCAAGAGGAACTCTTGCCCGCAGCGAACGAGCGTCGCCAGTTCATCGAGGTCTTCGACGCCCAGTACCCGGCGCTCGTGGAGCCACAGATTCAAGTGGTTGCCGACGCCGCGCCCGCCGAACTCCAGACGTGGCTCGATCGAGCGGCCGGTCTCGTCGGCGTGGTGAGAGCCACCGAGCCCCAGTCGGGCGAGGGCGGCATGTCGACGGCAGGCATCGTGACGAGCTATGCCGACCAGGCAGGAGCCGATGCCACGAGCCTGTTGAGAGAACTCCGGGCCATCGATGTCCCCTTTGCCGTGCACTTGGGCGGGCAGGCAGCCATCCAGGTGGACTTCGTGGACTCGTTGGCTCAGGGCGCCCCCTGGGCGATTGGCTTGGTGGTGCTCGCGACATTCGTCTTGCTGTTCCTGATGACGGGCTCCCTCTTGGTGCCCTTCAAGACGCTGATCATCAACGGGCTCTCGCTCGCAGCCAGCGTGGGCATCGTGTCGTGGATCTTCGTTGACGGGAACCTCGAGGGCTTGCTGGACTTCACGTCGACGGGCGGAATCGAGACCTACGTGCTGGTGCTCATCATCGCCTTCGGCTTCGGACTCGCGATGGACTACGAGGTCTTTCTGTTAGCCCGCATCAAGGAACTCGTCGACGCTGGCGACAGCAACGACGTGGCGGTGCGCAAGGGCTTGCAACGGTCGGGACGCATCATCACGTCAGCGGCCGCCGTCATCATCATCGTGTTCATTGGCTTCGCTACGGGTTCACTCTTGGTCATCAAGGAGGTCGGGATTGGCTTGGCCGTCGCGGTGTTCCTCGACGCCACCTTGGTGCGAATGCTCCTGGTTCCCGCGACCATGACGTTGTTGGACGATTGGAACTGGTGGGCACCCGCTCCCTTGCGCCGCCTTTATTCGCGCAAGGGCATCTCGCACTAGGCACTACCGCAAGCCGCGGCCGACCGTCTCAAGGGCTTCTAGCACTGCACCGACTACGTGACGCCTGGTGCGGTGATGCCTGCCGATGGCCACGATGCTCCTGATCGACTTGACACCAGTCAGGGGAACCAGCCGGTAGGCCTCGCTCGGCGGGGTGCTGAAGCGCGGGAGCAGCGCCAGGCCCACTCCCTCACCGACGAGCGACTCCACCAGCCGGTTGTCGCGCACCTCAAGCAACCTGTCAAGCGTGGAGCCCGTGGCGGTCTCGATGCGTTCTAACAACGTGGCAAAAGGGAAGCCGTGGGGGACGGCGATCCACGGGTGGCCGACGACATCCTCCGGCCTGAGGAAGTCTCTCCCCCACAGTTCGTGCCCACTGGGCACCGCAACGTCGATCGGTTCGCGCGCGAGAACCCTGGTGTCGAGGCCCTCCGCCCCTGCGGGCACATCAGACGTCAGGCTGTGGGCGATCACGAAGTCGGCGTCGAGGGTCCTTCCCGCGAAGTCCGCTTCGGCCAGGTCGAAGTCCTCGAGCTCGAGGCGGATGCGTGTTCCCCTGAGCGCGGCATAGAGCCCCGGCATGAGAGCGGCGCCTGCACTAGGCAGAGTCCCGACGCGCACGGTTCCTGTCGCGTGCTCACGCCCCGCATCGAGCCGAGCCTGCACACTCGCAATCGCAGTGAGCACCTCCTCGGCGCCGTCGGCCAGGATCTCCCCCGCCCACGTAAGCCGCACGCCTCTCGCATCGGGCTCGACGAGCCTCACGCCCAACTCGCGCTCCGCCGTGCGCAATTGCTGTGACAGTGCGGACGGCGTCCGGTGGGTTGCCGCCGCGACGGCGGCGAGAGTTCCCCTTGCTCGCACGTCCCTGAGCAACGCGAGGTGTCGCACTTCCATGTAGGTAGCCTACGTGTTTGCCTCACAATCTTTCAATTGTCCTTCACTTCGGCTTCCTTCAGACTCGACCCATGAAGCCGCGTCACCTCGCCCTCGCGCTCCTCGTTGCCGTGTTGTGGGGAGTCAACTTTCTTGCCATCCGCGCGTCGCTGGAGCAGTTCCCTCCCTTCCTCCTGGTCGCCATGCGATTCGCCATCATCGCGATTCCCGCGCTCGTGCTCGTGCCACGGCCCTCTGTCCCGTGGAGATGGCTCATCGGCTACGGGCTCAGCTTTGGAACCATCCAGTTCGCGTTCCTGTACTGGGGCATGGACGCTGGCTTCCCGACTGGGTTGTCGTCGCTCGTACTGCAGGCGTCGGCACCGTTCACCGTAGTGCTCGGCGCAGTGCTCTTACGCGAGCGGATTGGCGTGCGCAGGATGATCGGCGTCGGCGTCGCGACGGCGGGCCTCACGCTCGTGGGGATCTCCTACGGCGAGACGGCGCCACTCTTGCCCTTCGTGTTGGTGCTGATTGGAGCGCTTGGCTGGGCGGGTGGAAATCTCGCGAGCAGACTCGCGAAGGCGCCCAATCCACTTCACCTCGTGCTGTGGATGAGCGTCGTTCCCCCACTGCCGATGTTCGCCCTGTCGCTCGTCTTCGAGGGCCCCGCGCGCATCGGCGAATCGCTCGCTACGTCCCTCAGCGCCGATGCCGTTCCTGCTTGGATGGGGCTCGCCTACACCGTGGTGCTCGGCACGCTCGTGGGGTCGGGCGTGTGGATCTGGCTGATGTCCCGCTACCCCGCGAGCACGGTCGCACCGTTCTCGATGCTGGTGCCGGTCATTGGAATCGCCACGGCCGCCCTGGCCTTGGACGAACGCCCAACCCTCTTCCAGCTCATGGGCGGCGCCGTGGTGATTCTTGGTGTGCTGTGGAGCTCGCGCACCACAAGGCATCGGGACGCCGCGACGGTACGAACCGTCGCGAGTCCCGACTCGCCGCATCATCCGGCATCTGGCCGTCCCGCGCCGGCGAGTCAAGCCGCCCTCGGTTCGTAGCGTCGGAAGGCGCGGCCGAGGCGTCGGAAGGCACGGCCGCGGCGGCAGGGACCTCCACGGCGGCGGGAACCTCCAGGGCGGTTGCAACAGTCCTTTCGAAAGAGTACTTTCGACACCATGACCGATGACTCTGCCCCGCCCGAGAACGCCTCTCCGCACCCACCGTGGCCAGTGCGCCGCATCGACGACCCCAAAGAGCTTCGTGCCCTCGCTCACCCTGTCCGGTTCGCCCTCCTCGATCTGCTGGCCGAGGGCCCGCTGACCGCGAGTCAGTGTGCCGAACGGCTGGGTGAGTCCCCAGCGAACTGCTCGTACCACCTCAGGCAGTTGGCGAAGTTCGCACATGTCCGCCCGGTGGAGGGAGGGCGAGGCAGGGAGCGCTATTGGGCCTCCCGCGAGGAGGGGATTTCCATCGCCGACGACGGCCCAGGGGGCGAGGCCGCCGCACGGGCCGTTGGCGAAGCCGTTGACAACTATCGGATGACTGCCTGGCGCTCGTTCGTGGAGAGAAGGCGCCAGGAGCCCGAGACTTGGCGAGCGGCGTCGCTGTCCACCGACCTGGTGAGTTGGCTCACGCCCGAGGAGCTCGAGCGCGTCACCCAGGGCGTCTACGACCTTTTTGCGCCGTTCGAGGAGCGCGACTCGACGCCCGAGACCCGACCGAAAGGTGCCCGCGCAGTGAGGTTCTTCGCCTACGCCTTTCCTGGTGCTGCGGCGGCCTCGTCCGAGACGGGCTCATGACCGTCGACCAGATACGCCACCGGTTCATCTTCCTCACCGCGTTGCGGTGGCTACCCACTGGACTCACGGTTCCTGCGCTCGTGCTTATTGGCCAGGCGCGAGGGCTCTCACTTGGACAGATAGGGATCACGGCGGCGATCTACGGCGCCACCACGATGGCGCTCGAGTTGCCGACGGGAGGGTTCTCCGACGTCGCGGGGCGCAGACCGGTGCTGGTGGCAGCCGCCGTCATGTCAGTGGTCGCCTGCATCGTGACCGCCTTCGGCACCTCTTTCGCCGTGCTCGCGGTAGCCGCGGCCATTCGCGGGGCTGCCAGAGCGCTCGACTCTGGGCCGTTGCAGGCCTGGTACGTCGACCAGACGCGGACCATCGATACTGGCGCCCCGATCCGCGGCGGACTATCGCAGGCAGCGGCAAGCGAGTCCGTTGCCTTGGCTATCGGAACGCTGGGTGCCGGTGCCGTACTGGCGCTCTCGCCACTGCCCCCGAGCGACTCGGCGCTCATCGCCCTGTCGACGCCGTTCCTGGTGGCGGCTGGGGCGGCAGTCGCCCAAGCCGCACTAGTGGTGGCATGGGTCACAGACCCGCCTCGATCGACCAGACTAGGTATCCGCGACGTGATGCGCGAGGTCCCTTCAACGATGACGTCAGGAGTCCGGCTCGCCGCGACGCACGCACTGCTGCGCCGACTCCTGGTGGTGATCGCGGCAGTCGGCGTTGCTCTCGCAGGCATCGAACTGCTGATGCCCGCGCACCTCGCGGAGGTGCTGGGCTCGAGACAAAAGGCGGGCACTGCTTACGCCCTGCTCGCGACCCTCGGCTTTGCGGGCTCTGCACTTGGTTCTGCCATGGCACCGTTGGCAACCCGCCTGGTGAAGTCTCCTTCCCGAGCAGCGCTACTCGGCTCGCTAGGAGCGGCGGTTGCGTTGGCCGTCTCCGGGTTCTCGGCGCTCGGCGCGATCGCGGCTGCGTACGTCGCCTTCTACGTGCTGCTAGGCATCGGCTCGCCCCTGATCGACGAACTGACACATGACGCTGTCACGTCTCGAGAACGCGCCACGATGCTCTCCGTCAACTCGATGGCACTCCAGCTCGCTGGCATCGGAGTCGGACTCACCCTGGGGCTCCTTACCCACATCGTCTCCCCGGGCGCAGCGCTGGCAGCCCCTGCCCTGATCCTTGCCGCAGGAGCGCTCGCACTCGTGCGCCTCCCACACGGGATGCGCAGCGCCGATGCACCTGCCGGCTAGCGGGCTTCGGCAGACTCTGCCTCTGGTTCAGGAACGAAGTCGACGCCCGTCTCCTTGCGCTGCTCCGCAGGGATCGGCGCGGGAGCCGACGTGAGCGGGTCGAATCCGCCGCCAGACTTGGGGAACGCGATGACGTCCCTGATCGAGTCATAGCCGCCCAGCAACATGACGACGCGGTCCCAACCGAGCGCGATGCCGCCGTGGGGCGGCGCGCCAAACTGGAACGCGTCGAGCAGGAAGCCAAACTTCTCTTGGGCCTCTTCCTCGCCGATGCCCATGACCTCGAACACGCGCTGCTGCACGTCGCGGCGGTGAATACGGATCGAGCCGCCGCCGATCTCGTTGCCGTTGCAGACGATGTCGTAGGCGTACGCCAACGCGTTGCCTGGGTCGCTCTCGAACGAGTCAATCCACTCGGGCTTGGGGCTCGTGAACGCGTGGTGCACGGCCGTCCAGGCGCTTGAACCCAAGGCGACGTCGTCGTCGTCCGCCTTGACGGGCTTGAACAGCGGGGCGTCGACCACCCAGACAAACTCGAAGCGAGACTCGTCGATCAGGCCGACGCGGCTGGCGATCTCGTTCCGCGCCGCGCCCAGCAGCGCCCGCGACGAGTCAACGTCGCCTGCGGCAAAGAAGATGCAGTCGCCGGGGTTCGCCCCTACGGCCTGGGCAAGGCCGGAGAGCTCGGCCTCAGACAGGTTCTTGGCCACCGGGCCTGACAGCGCGCCGTCGTCCCCCACCAGCACGTAGGCAAGCCCGCGCGCGCCGCGCTGCTTGGCCCAGTCCTGCCATGCGTCGAGCGTCTTGCGAGGCTGGCTCGCGCCACCAGGCATGACGACGGCGCCCACGTACGGCGCCTGGAACACCCTGAACGGGGTGTCCTTGAAGAACTCCGTCAGTTCCGTCAGCTCGAGCCCAAACCGAAGGTCTGGCTTGTCGGAGCCGAACCTGGCCATCGCGTCGGCGAAGGTCAGTCGCGGGATCGGCAGCGGCACCTCGTAGCCGATGAGCGACCACAACTCGCGCACGATCTCTTCGCCAAGGGCGATCACGTCGTCTTGGTCGACGAAAGACATCTCGACATCGAGCTGGGTGAACTCGGGCTGGCGGTCCGCGCGGAAGTCCTCATCGCGGTAGCAGCGGGCGATCTGGTAGTACCGCTCCATGCCTGCCACCATGAGCAACTGCTTGAACAGCTGGGGCGACTGCGGCAGGGCGTACCAGGAGCCTGGCGCGAGGCGTGCTGGCACCAAGAAGTCGCGCGCGCCCTCCGGCGTCGAGCGCGTCAGGGTTGGGGTCTCGATCTCCAGGAAGTCGTGGGCATCAAGCACCCGACGCGCGGCCTGGTTAACCTTGGAGCGCAACACGATGGCCTCGCGCTGGCGCGGGCGGCGCAGGTCGAGGTAGCGGTGCTTGAGGCGGGCCTCTTCACCCACGGTCACGTGCTCGTCGATCGGGAAAGGCGTGGGCGCTGACTCATTGAGGATCACGACGTCCTTGACGTCGACCTCGATCTCGCCGGACGGCAGGTTCGGGTTGTTGGAGCCCTCCGGCCGCAGCCGCACCTCGCCCGTCACCTGAATCACGTACTCCGTGCGCAACGAGTGTGCGATCTCTTCACGCAACACCACCTGTGCAAAACCGGAAGCGTCCCTCAAGTCGATGAACGCCACGCCGCCGTGATCACGACGCCTACCCACCCAGCCAGACAAGGTGACGGTGGCGCCTGCGTCGGCGGCACGGAGGTTTCCGGCGAGGTGAGTGCGGAGCACAATCGGCCTTTCGTTGGAGCGTTGTCAATCAAGGAGTTCGCTCACCGCAAGTGAGCACGGGCAAGTCTAGCCGCGGACGACGCGCGGCTTGAGGTCGTCGGCCGGCGGCACCCAAGCGTCGGCGTCGGCAACCACCTGCTCGCCCGAGCGGATGTCCTTGACCTCACCGTCGCCGTCGTTGCCAGGGAACCACACGAACGGGATGCCCCGCTTGTCGGCGTACTGAATCTGCTTGCCAAACTTGGCCGCCGTCGGGGAGACCTCGCAAGCGATGCCCCGCGCGCGTAGCCGCGCCGCGATGTCGTCGGAGGCCCTGCGGCCCGCCTCGTCGACGACAGCGACCAACACGGCGCTCGGCACCGACCTGGTCGCTACCAGCAACTCGCGCGACACCAGGCGGGAGACCAGGCGGGAGACTCCGATGGACATGCCGACGCCAGGGAACCCTCCCCCGGCGACGAGCGAGTCGTAGCGGCCCCCTGAGCAAATCGAGCCAAGGTCCTCGTGCCCGTCAAGCGTCGTCTCGTAGACCGCGCCCGTGTAGTAGTCGAGTCCGCGCGCGATGCTGAGATCGGCGATCGCGGTTCCCGGCACGGCGGCGTTGACCGACTCGATGAGAGCCGCGAGGGAGTTGAGGCCGTCTCCCAGTAGCGCTTGGGCGTCAGCATCGTCGTGGGTGGGGGTAGTTTCCCACAGGTCGAGTACGGCGTCTCGGAACGATGCGTCAGGTGCCTGGATCTTGGCGAGCTCGAGCACGGCGGCCGCCGCGGATTCGCTCACGCCTTGGCTGCCGAGCTCCTTGGCCACGCCTTCTGGACCGATCTTGCCGAGCTTGTCGACCGACCGCAGCGCCGCGGCAACGTCGTCAATACCCACCCCTCGGTAGAAGCCTTCGACCAGCCTGCGGTCGTTCATGCGCATGCGAGCAGGTGGCAAGGGCAACGCGGCGAGCGCCTTGGCCATCACGACGGCCACCTCCGCCTCGAAGTGGGCGGGGAGGCTCTCCCTCGCGACCACGTCGATATCGGCCTGATAGAACTCCCTGAAGCGGCCCTCCTGCGGGCGCTCCCCCCGCCACACCTTCTGAATCTGAAAGCGGCGGAAGGGGAAGTGGAGTTGACCCTGTCGCTCCTCCACGTACCGCGCGAAGGGCACGGTGAGGTCGAAGTGCAGACCGAACTCCGCCTTGTCGCCGCCCCTGCGCAGCAGCGTGTAGACCTCCTTGGAGGCCTCCGCCTCTCCTCCAAGGCGTTCGAGCGGCTCGACGGCGCGCGTCTCGATCTCGCCAAAGCCGTGCAGAGCGAACACGTCCCGCAAGGTATCGAGGACGAATGCCTCGACGATGCGCTCGGCAGGTGACCACTCGGGAAATCCGGAAAGGGGCGCTAGTCGCGACATGGGCCCTATTGTTCCATCCGGTGGCACGTACACTGTCGCAGACCCGCATCGACAACGTTGGTGCGCCCGGATGGAGATCATGACGACCAGCAAGAGCGCCCGCGCTGCAGCGCAGCGCAAGCGCGCGGCCAAGCAGGCCGCCCTCGAGCAGCGCCGCGCGGCTGTGCGTCGTCGCCGCACCTTCGTGGGGATTGGCGCGGCGCTCATTCTCGGCGCTTTCGCCCTCTGGCTTGTCACCTCGGGGGGTTCCGACGACGAGGCAACCACCGTCAACGACCCCAACGGACTTGCGCCAGCGCCGAGCCTGGCCGAGTCGCGCACGTGGGACGTGACGATGGAGACCAATCTCGGCACGATCGAGATGGAACTCGATGGCGAGTCAGCCCCGCAAGCGGTGGCCAATTTTGTGACCCTCGCCAACGGCGAGTACTTCGATGGCTCTGACTGCCACCGCCTCACCACGGCAGGCATCTACGTCTTGCAGTGCGGCGATCCAACGGGCACAGGCAGTGGCGACCCCGGCTACAAGTTCGGACCCATCGAGAACGCCCCTTCAGACGACGTCTATCCTGCGGGGACGGTCGCCATGGCACGCGCTGAAGACGACGCAACGTCGATGGGCAGCCAGTTTTTCGTGGTTTATGAAGACTCCACCATCACCTCAGATGAGGCCGGCGGGTACACCGTGTTTGGCACGGTGACCCAAGGTCTCGATATCGTGAGGTCGATTGCCGAAGGCGGCACCATTACCGGTGCCACCGATGGCCGTCCAGCCCTGTCCGTCATCATCACAAAGGTCACCGCCTCATGACGCCCGCAAAGCCCAGGCCCATTCCTCGCCCCAAGGCGCCATCGCCAGCTTCATTGGCGGCGCATTCGACGCACCCTGTGAAGGTTCCTGTGGTCGACCAGATCACGCCGGAGCAGATCGCCGCCGCTAGCGCTTTCGGCGCTGTCGAGGGCGAGCAGGTTGTCGTGGTCGATGGCGACAATCGCACCCCCGTGGGCCCTGCCGCCGGTGATGAGCCGATTGCGCCCTATGCGCGCGCCTTCATCGAGCTGGCTGCTTCAGTCGAGCGGTTCCACGCTCGGCTCGTGGGAGCGGAACTAGGCCCCAAAGACATCGAGGACTCGCTGGGCAACCTGCGCACTGCTCTCGAGTCGCCAACGGTGGTGGGAAACCTCGCGGCCCTGAGGGCGCGGTTCGGGATTGTTGAAGCCGAAGCCAACGAGGTAGCCGAGAAGGTTCGCGCAGAGCGCGCGGCCGCTCGCGAAGCCGCCGCCGCCGCACGCGAAGTCATCGTGACACAAGCGGAAGAGCTCGCCGCCAAGCCCGTTGGCCAGGTGCACTGGAAGAACGACACCGCGCGCATGCGCGAACTGCTCGACGAGTGGAAAGAGGCGCAGCGCACGGGCGCGCGCATGGCAAAGGAAGCCGAGCGCGCGTTGTGGAAGCGTTTCACGCACGCGCGGTCCTCCTTCGAGAAGGCCCGCAAGATCCACTTCGCCACGCTCGACAAGGAGAACTCGTCAGTCGCAAGCACTAAGGAGGACTTGGTCAAGCGCGCCGAGGCCTTGGCGACCTCGACCGATTGGGACGCCACGGCGCGCCAGTACAAGCAGCTGATGGATCAGTGGCGCGGTGCCGGCCGCGGCCGACGCAGCGTTGACGACGCGTTGTGGGCTCGCTTCCAGGCCGCACAGGAGAGCTTCTTCACGGCACGCAGGGCGGCCGCTGAGCAGGAAGAGCAGGCGCTCTCGGCGAACGTTCCCGCCAAGGAGTCGGCCGTCAAGGATGCCGAGGCGCTGCTTCCCATCAAGGACCTCCGAGCCGCGAAGCGCGATTTGCGGGCCATCCAGGACCGCTTCGACAGCGCGGGCGAGGTGCCCAGGGGCGAAGCCCAGAAGCTCATTCGCCGCATGTCGGCGGTTGAAAAGGCTATCCGCGAGGCCGACCAGTCGGCCTGGACTACCCGCAATCCTGAAGTCGAGGCTCGCGCCACCGGAGCCGCTGCACAGCTTCACGCCGCGATCGCAGATCTTGAGAAGCAACTCGACGATGCGAAGGCCGCGAAGAACACCCGCAAGGTCAAGGAGCTCACCGAGTCGCTCGCTGCACGCAAGGCGTGGCTCAAGCAGATCGAGGCGCTCGCGAAGTAGTCCCTCCGCTCCCCTGCTTGTCCACAGATCCGCTGCGGAAGGCCTGGGCGCAGTTGCTGGCACGCCACAATCGGGCTCATGCTCGTGGTGACGACGGAAGACGTGGGAGGGGCGGCGCTCGCGCGCATGCGGCGCGACGGCGTCCTCACTGCCTTGACGGACGACGCCGGCGCGGCTCACGGACCCGTCCCGCTTTCGGTCGCGAGGGCTCTCTCGCTGCGAGCATGGGTGCCTCGCAGGGCCGCCGTGACCGGCCTCGCGGCGCTGTGGGTTCATGGGGCGATGCGGGGCAAGCTATCTCCCGCCGTTGTCGAGGTAGTCGTGCCGCGCGGCGCGCATCCCGACGTGCCCTTAGGCATCCCGCGCTGCCGCTGGAGCTTCTGCACCAACCCCGGTGCCTACGCCAGGGCCGCCACGATTGCGGGCGTGCGCGTCGTTCACCCAGCGGACGCCGTTGCCTCAGCCCTACGCGGCGCGAGCCTCGAAGAGGCCATCCCCGCTGTGTACTCCGTGGTCACACTGCGCCTGGCAAGCACGGAAGAGCTCCGTGGGGCCGTTTGGGCGCACCAGGGCGGCGCAGGGTCCACGAGGATGCGTGCCGCCTGGCAGGCCGTCAGCGGGGCTCTCGAGGCCGCTAGAACTGGTGCTGTCGACGACCGCCGGTGATGCGGCGCGCGTCGTAGACGCCGTCGATGCGCCGTACAGCGCTCAGGACGGCACCAAGATGTGAAGGATCGGCCATCTCGAAGGCGAAAGAGTTGAGCGCCACCCTGTCATTGCTAGTCGACACGTGCGCTCCAAGAATGTTCAGGTGGTGGTCGGACAGCACTTGAACGACGTCGGACAGCAGGCGGTTGCGGTCGAGAGCCTCGACCTCGATCTGCACCAAGAACGTGGAGTCAGAAGCACCCGACCATTGCACGTCAACCAGCCGCTCTGCCTGGTCTTGGAGCGCCACCATGTTCTCGCAATCGGCGCGGTGCACGCTCACCCCTTGGCCTCGCGTCACGAATCCCTGAATGGGGTCTCCTGGCACCGGAGTGCAGCACTTGGCCAACTTGACCACCACGTCCGTCATGCCATTCACCGACACTCCAGGGTCACCGCGCCGGGCGCGCTGGCGAGTGCCCGGCCTGGTGATCTCGGTGATGTCTTCGTCGGCGCCCTCTTGGCCACCCACCGCCTCGACCATGCGGCCGACGACGTCTCCCGGCTGCTCCTTGTGCTCGCCGATCGCGGCGTAAAGCGCCTCGACGTCCTCGTAATGCATCTCCTTGGCCAAAGCGAGCAGCGTTGACTTGGACATGAGCCGCTGCATCGGCAAGTGTTGGCGCCTAATCGCGCGGGCGAGCATGTCGCGACCCGTCTCAATCGACTCCTCGCGACGTTCGCGCGTGAACCACTGCCTGATCTTGTTGCGGGCCCTTGTCGACTGCACAAACTCGAGCCAGTCGCGCTTGGGGTGGGCGTTCTCGTCTGACGTGGTGATGATCTCGACGGTGTCGCCGTTGTCGAGAGTCGAATCGAGCGGCACCAGGCGGCCATTGACCTTCGCTCCGACGGTCTTGTGTCCCACGTCGGTGTGGACGGCGTAGGCGAAGTCGACAGGCGTGGCGCCTTGCGGCAGCTCGAGCAACTTGCCGCGCGGAGTGAAGACGTAGACCTCTGCCCTGGAGATCTCGCCCCGTAGCGAGTCCAAGAAGTCGCTGGCGTCGGCCGTCTCTTGCTGCCAGTCGGCGATCTGACGGAGCCAACCCATGTCGTTGGCCATCGCCGGCACCTTCTCGCCGCGCGCGTTCTCCTTATATCGCCAGTGCGCCGCGTAGCCGTACTCCGCGCGCTTGTGCATCTCCCAGGTGCGGATCTGCAGTTCGACCGGCTTGCCCTGGGGTCCGATCACCGTGGTGTGCAGCGACTGGTACAGGTTGAACTTGGGCATCGCGATGTAGTCCTTGAAGCGCCCTGGCACAGGCTGGAAACGCGCATGCATCGCGCCAAGCACCGCGTAGCAGTCGCGGACCGAGTCCACCAAGATACGCATCCCCACCAGGTCATAGATGTCGTTGAGGTCGCGGCCTCGCACGATCATCTTTTGGTACACCGAGTAGTAGTGCTTGGGCCGTCCAGAGATCTCGGCCTTGATCTTCTGGGCCCTGAGCTCCTTCGCGACGTCGGCGCGCACCTCATCCAGGAGCTTGTCGCGCTCTGGCGCCCTGTCGGCGACCACCTCGACGATCTCTTGGTAGATCTTGGGATACAGGGTGCGGAAGGACAGGTCCTCAAGCTCCCACTTGATCGCGTTGAGGCCCATCCTGTGCGCGAGCGGGGCATAGATCTCGAGTGTCTCTTGGGCCTTGCGCCTCGCCGACGCCGGGGAGACCGCGTCCCATGTCCTCGCGTTGTGGAGGCGGTCGGCGAGCTTCAAGAGCAAGACCCGAATGTCTCGTGCCATCGCGACCACGAGCTTGCGCACGGTCTCGGCCTGGGCGGCCTCGCCGAAGGTCAGCCTGTCCAGTTTGGTGACGCCGTCCACGAAGGAGGCGACCTCGTCGCCAAACTCTTGAGCGATGTCCTCCAGCAGGAACGGGGTGTCCTCGACCACGTCGTGGAGCAAGGCGGCCACGATGACCGTGTCGGGCAGACCGAGGCCAGCGATGATCTCTGCCACCGCGATCGGATGCGTGATGTAGGGCTCGCCGCTCTTGCGGAACTGACCCTCGTGGGCTTGCTCCGCGACGGCGTGAGCCCGCTCAATCATTCCCGTCTTGGCGCGCGGGTACATGCGCCGGTACGTCTCGAGCAACTGGTCGAGCGCCCCTGGGTCGCGAGCGGTTCTACGAATCCCCAGCAGCCTGGCAAGGTCGGAGTCCGCGCGGGTACGTGGCACGCGGTCCTCCCTTCACCTGTGAGGAACCCATTCTACTTGCGGCGCTTGCGCCTCGGTTGCGCCTGGGTGCCCTGGTGGTGGCCGGGTGTGAGTGCGCCGACGCGAACCGTGCCGTCAGGGCGAATCACGTCTGACTCGCCGCTCTCACGCAACGCCAACACGGCCGCCGTGTGTTCCTTAATGCGAGCCTCGTTGCCGCGCAGCGCAACCTCGAGCGGCGTCGCCACAAAGATCGACGAGTAGGTTCCGACTGCCATACCCACGAAGAGCGCCAAGGAGATGTCCTTGAGCGTGCCAGCACCCAAGAAGTACGAGCCGATGAAGAGAATCGCGGAGACTGGCAGCAGCGCCACGACGGAGGTGTTGATCGAGCGCACGAGCGTCTGGTTGACCGCAAGGTTCGCCATCTCGGCATACGTGTAGCGGTGTTGTGTGAAGAGGTCGGCAGTGTTCTCTCGCACCTTGTCGAACACCACGACGGTGTCGTACAGCGAGTAGCCAAGGATCGTCAGGAAGCCGATGACGGACGCTGGGGTGACTTCAAACCCTGACAGTGCGTAGATGCCTGCGGTGAACAGCAAGTCGTGGCCGAGGGCCACCAGGGCCGCAGCGGCCATCCGCCAGGCGCGGAAGTACAACGTCATCACCACGGTGACCAGGAGCAAGAAGATCACCAGGCCCTGGACGGCCTTGCTGGAGACGTCTTCACCCCACGTGGGGCCAATGAAGCTGGAGCTGACCTCTGTCTGGTCGATTCCGTAAGCCTCGGCGAGCTGGGCGGCAACGTCGTCGACCTGCGCCTGCTCGAGCTCACCCAGCTGCACACGGATCCCGTCGGTTCCCACTTGGGCGACGCGAGGCTCTTCGCTGGGAAGCGCCTCGTTCACCACCTCAACGGCGATGGTTGTGTCGGTGTTCTCCACGCCTGACAGCGTGTACTCAGTGCCCCCGCGGAAGTCGATGCCGGGGTTGAGACCCTTGATCAGGAGGATCAGCAGAGCAAGAGTCATCAGCACTCCGCTGATCGCGAAGAAGCGCTGGCGCTTGCCCACGATCGCGTACGTCTTCTCGCCCGAGTGGAGGCGGTTACCCCACGTAGACAGGTTCGCCATGATTACTCCTTGTCCTGGGTGCCTGCAGCGGCGCGGGACTGGGCGGCCTTGCGCTCGGCGAGCGTTGGCGCCGTGGTCGCTGGGTCAGCGACCCTCCCTCGTCCCTTGTACATCGTCTCCCGGCCGAGTTGCCGAGGGTCGAGGCCCGAGAACCGGTGGCCCTCGCCAAAGAACTTGGTCCTGGCGAGCAACACGAGCACGGGGTGCGTGAACAAGATGACCACGATGAGGTCGACGATCGTGATCAAGCCCAGCGTAAAGGCGAACCCTCGCACGCCTCCCACGGCCAGCAAGTAGAGCACCAGGGCTGCGAGGAACGAGATCGCATCCGACGCCAAGATGGTGCGGCGGGCACGCTTCCATGCGTGGTCGACGGCGCTCGCGAGGGAGCGGCCCTCGCGCAGTTCGTCCTTGACTCTCTCGAAGTAGACGATGAACGAGTCAACAGTGATGCCGATGGCCACAATCAAACCGGCGACACCGGCGAGCGACAGTCGGTAGCCGAGGCCCCACGACAACAGCGTGATGATCAAGTAGCTCATGCCCCCGGCCACCACCAGCGAGCCGATGGTGACGGCTCCAAGGGCGCGGTACTGGAACATCGTGTAGATCACCACGAGGATCAGGCCAATCGCGCCTGCCAGCAGCCCATTGCGCAGGTCTGCCTCTCCCTTGGTCGCCGTAATGACCTGCTCCGACTCGACCTGGAGCGTCAGCGGAAGTGCGCCGAACTTGAGCTGGTTCGCAAGCTGCTGTGCCTCGTCGAGAGTGAACGTGCCGGTGATGGAGGCTTGCCCTCCTGCAATGGAGCGCTCGACCGATGGCGCCGAAATGACCACGCCGTCAAGCAGGATTCCGAACTGGTCCCGCGGGGACGGCAACTCAGCGATCCGTGCCGTGGTGTCGGCGAACGCGGAGCCCCCACCACCGGTGAAGGACAGCCTCACTTCGTACCTGCCGGGCACCACGGTGCCTAGCTGGTTGGTCTCAGGACCAGCCGTCGCCGTGTCGACGTCCTCGCCTGTGAGTTCGACCGGCCCAAGGATGTACTTGGCCGTGCCGTTGGACGCACACGTCACGAAAGCCGCGTCGGGATCGCCCACGTCCACTCCGGTGCGGTTGTTCTGGTCGAAGCAATCGAGCGCATAGAAATCGGCCAGGAGTGCCTCGGTGATCCACGCCGTGTCAGAAGGGTTGGTCGGCTCGACGGCCGGCGCTGGTTCTGCGGGGACAGGGCTTGGCTCTGGAGTGGCGCTAGAGGTTTCGCTCACGCCCGTCTTGACGTTCGACACCTCGCTCGCAGGAACGTCGTCTCCTGCTGCTTCGGCCGACGGGCTGGGCGTCGGATCGCCGTCAGTGGCGGCGTCTGGACTCGGCGTTGGCGTGGCGGACGGCTCGACGGCCGGCGCACTGCCATCAAGCGAGATCGGTGCCGGGTCCCCCACCAATAGGACGGGTCGGAACTGGAGTTGCGCGCTACGGCGCACCAGGTCGAGGGTCGCAGGGTCGGGAGTACCGGGAAGCGACACGATGATGTTCGTGGCACCTTGAGTGGCGATCTCGGCCTCGGCCACGCCCGAGGCGTCGACGCGCTGGCGGATGATCTCCACCGCCTGGTTGATGTCGGACTCGTCAATCTCGGACTCGTCGCTCGTGACCGCCTGCAGAATGATCTGCTGACCGCCGGCTAGGTCGAGGCCAAGCCCCGGCGTCGGGGACGTCTTGTCGGTGAGCACCCCCACGCTCAGGAGGCCAAAGAGCAGCACCAACAGTGCGGCCAGCCACAAGAGGGATTTGCGGGCGCCTGAGACAGCTGATGACACGCGATTCCTACGCTTTCCGTACGAGAGAGGCCACCGAACCATGCGAGAAGCCCCCGCGATTCTAGGTGAGTTGGTGGTGCGCCGTCGAATACGCGTCCCGGCGCGGCCCCGCGCGGGCTAGTCGAACAACCTGCTGCCGCCCTCATCACGGGACGTCTGTCCCCCTCCTTGGCCCGCGAAGAACACCTGACCCTCTGGTGGAGTCAGCCCCAAATGGGCCCATGCTTCCGCCGTCGCCGCACGCCCCCGCGGGGTACGGGAGATGAGCCCTTCACGCACCAAGAAGGGCTCGGCTACCTCCTCGACGGTCTGCGGCTCTTCCCCCACGGACACGGCAAGGGTCGACAATCCGACCGGTCCGCCTCCAAAACGGGTGCACAAGGCGCGCAAGACTGCCCTGTCCAACCGGTCAAGCCCCCTGGCGTCTACTTCGTACACCTCGAGCGCGGCGCTCGCCGCCTCCAGGTCGCCGTTGCCGTTTCCGTGTACTTGCGCCCAGTCCCTGACCCGCCGCAAGAGTCGGTTGGCGATGCGCGGGGTGCCGCGAGACCGTGAAGCGATTTCTGCCGCCGCATCGCCAGCCAGGGTGAAGCCGAGTAGTTGGGCCGAACGCGTGACGATGCTGGTCAAGTCACTTGACTCGTAGAAGTCAAGGTGGGCGGTAAAGCCGAAGCGGTCCCTCAACGGCGCTGGCAAGAGGCCAGCGCGCGTGGTGGCGCCCACGACGGTGAACGGCGGGAGCGTGAGCGGAATCGAACTCGCTCCCGGCCCCTTGCCCACCACCACGTCGACCCTGAAGTCCTCCATGGCGAGGTACAGCATCTCTTCGACGGGCCTTGCGAGGCGGTGGATCTCATCGACGAACAACACGTCCCCGTCTTCGAGCGAGCTAAGAATCGCCGCCAGGTCCCCCGCGTGCTGAATCGCGGGTCCGGACGTGAGGCGCAAAGACGCGCCCAGTTCCCCCGCCACAATCATGGCCAGCGTGGTCTTGCCGAGCCCAGGAGGCCCGGACAACAGAATGTGCTCCGCGCTGCCCGCTCGCTGAGTGGCCGCACGCAGCACCAAGGCGAGTTGTTCCCGCACCACGCGCTGTCCGACGAACTCGTCGAGGCTGCGAGGCCGCAGGGCCGCCTCTGCTGAACGCTCCACGGCGTCGGCATCCACGCTCGTGACCGGAGCGCCCTCGCCCGCCTGGGCGTCGTAGGAGTCGTCAGCCACGCGAACCGCCAAGGGTCTGCAGCGCCGCCCGCAGCGTCGCGGCGACATCGTCCTGGGCTATCGGTTCGGGAGCGACCTTCTCAACAGCGGCCAACGCTGCCCTGGCCTGCCATCCGAGCGCCACCAAAGCGTCGGCCACTTGCTCTCGCTCGTCCGCCGTCACCGTCGGCGCCACCGCGTCCTCAGGGAGGCTCAGCTTCCCGCCCAGTTCAAGCATCAGCCGCGCGGCCACCTTTGCACCCACTCCAGGCACCTTCTGCAGCGCCTTCACGTCGCCCGCAGCGATGACGGAGACCAGCGTGTGGGGCGCGTGGACAGCCAAGAGCGCCAGCGCCAAGCGCGGGCCGACGCCCTGTACCGACTGCAGCGTCTCGAACATGTCCCGCTCGTGCACCGATTCAAAGCCAAAAAGCGTGAGCGAATCCTCCCGCACCACCAAATGAGTGGCGAGGCTCGCCTCTTGTCTCGCGTGGAGCATCGCCAGGGTCGCTGGGGTCGCCAAGATCCGATAGCCGACGCCGCCCACATCGAGCACGAGCGCGCTCGCACCTACGTGGATGACGGTTCCCGTCAGTTGCGCAATCACACCGGACCCTTCGAACGCTTGTACGAACAGAGTAGGTGGACTCCGTCGCTCAGCCGCGCCGACGCGCCGCCTTCTCCGCCTCAGCCCACGCCTGTTGCGCCGACGTCTTGGCGAGGCCCTTGCCTGCCGTCGCGCTGTATCGCAGCGCGTGGGTCAGCGCGATCGCTAACGAGTCCGCCGCGTCGGCGGGAGTGGGCAGGGCATCGAGTCCCAGGAGCTTCACCACCATGTATCCGACCTGGTCCTTGTCGGCCCTCCCCGAGCCAGAGACGGCGGCCTTGACCTCAGAGGGCGTGTAGAGGGCCACGGGAATGCCCCGCCTGCGCGCCGCCACCATGACGAGTCCTGAGACCTGGGCGGTGCCCATGACGGTTCGCACATTGTGTTGTGCGAACACCCTCTCCACGGCGACAGCGTCGGGGTGAAACCGATCAAGCGCCGCCTCAACTGCGTCGGCAATGATCACCAACCGATCAGCGGGCTCGGCGTCGGCGGGAGACATGGCCACGCTCACGTCGACCAGACTCACCGAGCGCCCACGTCCGGTCTCGACAACGCCAAGGCCGCAGCGGGTGAGGCCAGGGTCGACGCCGAGGACGCGCATGGCTATTCGGAGGCTTCTGCGAGGACCTCGTCGGAAGCGTCGAAGTTGGCGTACACGTTCTGGACGTCGTCGCTGTCTTCAAGGGCGTCAATGAGGCGCAGCATCTTTCGCGTCGTGTCGACGTCAGTTTCGACCTTCATCGAGGGAATCCAGGTCACCTCTGCCTGCTCATAGTCGATGCTCGCCGCCTGCACGGCGGTCCGCACTGCCACCACGTCGGTGGCCTCCGACACCAACTCGAAGGCCTCGCCAAGGTCGTTGATCTCTTCGACACCTGCGTCGAGAGCGGCCTCCATGAGGTCGTCCTCAGTGGCGCCCGTGTCCTTGGTGACGATGACCTGACCCTTGCGGGAGAACAGGTAAGACACGGAGCCAGGATCGGCAAGAGTTCCGTTGTTGCGAGTCAACGCTGTGCGGACTTCCATGGCGGCGCGGTTGCGGTTGTCGGTGAGGCACTCGATCAACATCGCGACACCGCCGGGTCCGTAGCCCTCGTACATGATCGTCTCGTACTCGGCGGCCCCAGCCTCGAGCCCAGAACCGCGCTTGACCGCCCGGTCGATGTTGTCGTTCGGAACAGACGACTTCTTGGCCTTCTGCACGGCGTCGTAGAGCGTCGGGTTGCCCGCGAGGTCTCCCCCGCCCACCCTGGCGGCAACTTCGATGTTCTTGATGAGCTTCGCAAAGAGCTTGCTTCGCTTGGCGTCAACAACCGCCTTCTTGTGCTTGGTGGTAGCCCACTTAGAGTGACCGGACACGTTGCTCCTTGACGTCGGGAATCGCCGTCCAGTCTAGGCCAGCCGAGGTCGCCGCCTGGTTCTCAGTCAAGAGCACCGGCGATCATCACGCCGACGACTCCTACAAGCGCTGCCCAGAGAAAGCTCGCAAGGGTGCCGACGATGAAGCGCTCGGACGCTCTACTTGCCGTCTCGCCGGCCCCACCGCGCAGTTCCGGATACCGCCCAAGACCCTTGACGGCGATCACGACGGCGGCCGCCTCTGGATGCCCGGCGAGGATGCCTCCTGTAATGGCGAGACGCTCGAGTACTCCGATCCACCGCCCGCCGCGAAGGAGCCCTGGCGCCTCGACTTCCTGGCCGATGCGTCTCAGGATGGCGCCGACGAGCCAGAGCCCGCCCCCTGCCGACAGCGACAACGAAGCGACGGCCACCAAGGCCAACACCAGCACGGTCATGACCGCCCATCCCCTTCGTCGGCGCTTCTCAGCAGGTCGACCGCCACCGGGCGTGCCCTGCGTTCCTCGTCCAGCATGCCAGAGGCAATGCGTTGGCTCACCGCTTGGGTAGAAATGCCGAGCCGTGCCGCGACGTCGCGTTGAGTCACGCCCGGTTGGAGCAGGTCGTAGACCTCCCACCCAGCGTCCGAGCGCCTGCGCACGACGGAGGCGAGCAACTGGAGTAGCGCAGTGGCGGCCTCCTCGGTTGCCGGGTTGTCGCCAGCGACGACGAGAGGAACGGGCTCTCCCCTGCCGCGAGCCCTCTCGACGGCGCGCCTCGCGTTGACAAACGCCGCACCCGAACTGGCACGGGCTGTCGACTTCAGGGGGAGATTCACAGGACCCACGCCTACACCGACGGACCAGTCGCTCGCGCGCATCAGCGTCAGCGCCAAGTCCACAGTGGCCTCGGCGCCATCGAGTACGGCTTGCACCTCGTCGCCCACGGTGCGCTCTGGCGCGAGTGTCACCTGGTCGGACCATGCGATCGTCCAGGGTTCAAGAGATGCGAGCAACCCATCCACACGGTCGCCGTGTCGGGTGGATCGTCTTTGGTCGGCTGTCACCACAAACATGGATCAAGCCTACGCACTTGATGCCCTACTATCAAGGGCCAGGCCTTGATACTGGCGGCGCGGGCTCTACCGGCTCAACGACTGCGTCATCGCCAGGAGCAGCGCGTGAACCCTGTCATCATCAGAGATCTCCGAGTGGAAGCTCGTCGCTAGCGCGTTGCCGTGACGCACCGCGACGGGATGGCGGGAACCGTCTGGCCCTGCCGCGGTGGCAAGCACTTCTACCGAGTCGGCGTGAGACTCCACCCACGGCGCCCTGATGAAGGTCGCGTGCATCGTCGAGCCGTCAGGGAGCCACGACAACTCCACCTCGGCGGAATCGACTTGGCGCCCGAAGGCATTGCGCCGCACGGTCATCGGAATTGCTCCGAGTGTCCGCTGCCCCTCGATGCCGCCAATGATGTCCGTAGCCAGCATGATCATCCCTGCGCACGTGCCGAGCACCGGCATTCCGGCGTCAATGCGCTCCCGCAGGGGCTCGAAGAGCCCGAAGATTCTGAGCAACTTGTCGATCGTCGTGGACTCACCGCCGGGGATGATGAGCGCGTCGACGGCCTCAAGTTCGGCCAGCCTTCGCACCCGCACAGGAGTCGCACCCACGCGCTCCAAGGCGGCCTCGTGCTCGCGCACATCGCCCTGCAAGGCCAATACTCCGATGGTGCTCACTCGTACGCCTCGCCCAGGCTAATCAACGCGCCTCCCCAGTCTGCGAAGGCGTCCCACGACTCCCGCAACTGCTCGGGAAACACCTCAATCGTCGCCTCCGCGAGCTGCGAAGGGGTCAACCAGGCGATCTCGTCAATGGTCTCGTCCTCATCTGCCGTCCATGCGAAGGCTCCAGCCGGCGCAGCGTCGGCGTCGCCAAGCCGGGCGACAAAGAAGTACTCGTGTTGCACAAAGGGCCTGCTCATGAAGTCAAAGTACGCCGTACGTTCCCAGACGGGCCCCACAAGTTCGCCGGGGTCAATGACGAACCCCGTTTCTTCCGCAAGCTCCCTGACGGCAGCCTCACGGGGAGTCTCATTCCCCTCAATGCCACCGCCTGGGGTGAACCACCATGACCGGCTGGGCACGTGCGGGTCGTGACCTCTCAGCGCCAACAGTTTGCCGTCGTGCGACAGCAACAGCACGCGGGCGCCTTCCCGCGTCACCTGCCCACTAGTGGGCGCGTTACCAACCACGCTCGGCGAGGCGGTGCGGCTCAGGGACATCGTCCACGTTGATGCCCACCATCGCCTCACCCAGTCCGCGCGACACCTCAGCAATCACGCTCGGGTCATCAAAGAAGGTGGTTGCCTTGACGATCGCCCTGGCGCGCTCGGCAGGGTTGCCCGACTTGAAGATGCCGGAGCCCACGAAAACGCCCTCTGCGCCCAACTGCATCATCATGGCGGCGTCGGCTGGGGTGGCAATGCCGCCGGCGGTGAACAACACCACAGGGAGTTTGCCGGTCGCGGCGATCTCCTTCACAAGCGGCAGCGGCGCCTGCAGTTCCTTCGCTGCCACGTAGAGCTCGTCTTCCGGCATCGACGTGAGGGCCCTGATCTCGGCGCGGATCTTCCGCATGTGCGTCGTCGCGTTGGACACGTCGCCAGTGCCAGCCTCGCCCTTCGAGCGAATCATGGCGGCGCCCTCGGAGATGCGGCGCAAGGCCTCACCAAGGTTTGTCGCACCACACACAAACGGCACAGTGAAGTTCCACTTGTCGATGTGGTGGGCATAGTCGGCCGGCGTCAGCACTTCTGACTCATCGATGTAGTCGACGCCGAGGCTCTGCAGGACCTGGGCCTCGACAAAGTGACCGATGCGCGCCTTGGCCATCACGGGGATCGAGACCGCGTCGATGATGCCCTGGACAAGGTCGGGGTCCGACATACGGGCCACGCCGCCTTGAGCGCGAATGTCAGCTGGCACACGCTCGAGCGCCATGACCGCTACCGCACCGGCGTCTTCTGCGATCTTCGCCTGATCGGCCGTCACCACGTCCATGATGACGCCGCCCTTGAGCATCTCGGCCATGCCACGCTTGACAAGGTCGGTGCCGACCTGCGGGCTGACGGATGCTGGGGTGTCGCTCATGCTGGTGTTTCCTTCGCTCGTTGGGGGAAGAAGCTTGCGTCAAGTCTAATGGCGTCGCGATAGGTCTCTTCGATGCGAGGGACGACTTGGTGCCAGTCAAAGGTGCCTGCCCGCACCCGCCCACGTTCCGCCAGAGCGGCCCTGCCAACGGGATCGTCCAGCAGCGCACACACTTGTGCGGCGAGGCCCTCGGCCTCGTTGACGGGAAAGAACGCCGCGCACTCTTCGCCGTCGTCGGAGGTAGCGACATCCCTGAAGGCCACCAGGTCGCTCGCCACGACGGCGGCTCCAGCGGCCATCGCTTCCACCAGCACGATGCCGAAGGACTCGCCGCCGGTGTTCGGGGCGCAATACACATCCACAGAAGACATGAACGACGCCTTCTGGGCTTCGTCGACCTCGCCGACGACTTCGCCCCCAGCACGCGCGATCCGCGCCGCGACGCGATCAGAGAATCGCCCTGCCACCAAGAAGCGCGCCCTGAGGTGACGCTCCCGCACGTACGGGATGGCAGCGAGGAAGTCATCGAGACCCTTGCGCGGCTCGTCCATCCTCCCCAGAATCCCGATCGTCGGCGCGTCGGCCGTCCCTGTCCACTCTTCTCGCGGCTTGGCTTCGAAGTAGGTCGACGTGTCCACGCCGTTGGGAATGATGTGCGTCGCCTCGACGCGCAAGTGCTCTTTCACCGTGCGTGCGGCGGAGGGCGAGACAGCGATGCGGGCATCGAGTTCCTCGAAGCCTGGCTTGATCCACGGCTTGCCCAGCCTCATCAGTCGCGAGGCGTCGTTCGACGTGTGAAAGGTGCCTACCGTTGGACCCAGGCGGGCCCACATCGCAATGACGCTCAGCGAGGGCGCTCCCGGCTCGTGAAGGTGCACCACGTCGAAGTGGCCATCGGCCATCCAGCGCCTCACTCGAGCGGCAGCAACCAGCCCGAACGTAAGCCGCGCGGTGGAGCCGTTGTAATGCACGGAGAAGGAGCGGCCAGCCGATCGCACGTAGCCGGGAAGACCGTCGTCCGTTGCCGATGGAGCAAGGACGGAAACCTGATGTCCGCGGTGAATGAGCGCCTCTGCGAGGTCGATGACGTGCAACTGAACGCCGCCAGGTCTATCCAGCGAGTAGGGACACACAATGCCGATGCGCACTTATGCCTCCACCCAGCCGAACCGTTGCAGCATATGCCAGTCTTCTGGATGCTTCTCGATGCCGCTTGCCAGCGACGTCGCCCAGGCCTGTGTCATGGTCTCCACCCTGTCACTACCTGGGAAGTCTTCAGGCTTCAAGACCGGGCCAAACGTCATCACGATCCCCCATCGCGACTTCGCGGCGCGCCTGCGCGCTCCCTTGAGGCGCTCATAACGGACGCTCACCGGTAGGAGCACCGTGCGCGCACCATGTGCCAAAGCAGCCGGCCCTGGAGCCACTCGCACGCGATGACCCCACATCGTGACCTCGACGCCGCTGCCAGACAAGTCGCGATCGCTCAGCAGGCACACGAGGGTGTGCTCCGATGTCGCGATCCTGAGTAGCTTCCGAAAGGTCGACCCGCCCTCATGACCCAGGATCTGCATGCCGAGTTGCTCGCGAAACGCGACGAACTCGTCGTAGACCGAGCGCGGCTCAAGCACCTCGGCGACGGACGTTACCCCGATGATGTTCCGGCAAGCGTAAGCACCAATGAGGTCCCAGTTGCCTGAATGGCCCAACACCGCAACCATGCCGTTGTCGCGCTCGAACACCCACTCGATATCTGCGAATCCCTCCATGCGTACGCGGGCGTCAATCACTTCACCTGTCATGCGCGGCAGCTCCAGGACCTCGGCGTAGTACCTGGCAGCCGAGGCCATTCCCTTCCGGGACAAGCGCCTCAGCGCACGCCCTTCAAGCCCCGTGACCTTATGGAGGTTCTGCTCAAGACGTCGGCTCGGCTTCGCCCTTCTGAGCCACGCGTACATGGCGATCAGCCAGGCAGCGCCACGAATCGCACTGACGGGCAAGCGCCGCGACACGCGCCATGCCACCACAAAGGCGTTCATCCTCGAGCAGCGGGATCCGCCGAAGCGGGGGCGACAGCGTCTTCGTGCGCCGCACGGTTTTCTTCGCGTTGCACCTTGATCACCGACCAGGTGCGCTGACCGACGGTGAAGGCCGCAGCGGCCGCGAGCAGCCACAAAGTCACCGTGAGCACCGTCAATGGGAGGCCAAGGCCCACCAGGCCAGTCGCTGTCAGTGCAATGACCAAGCGGTCCGATCGCTCGGCAATGCCATTCGCCGTCTCGATTCCGAGACTTCCTGCTCGCGCCTTGGCGTAGGGAACGAAGGAGCCGAGCGTGAGGCACAACAGCGCCGCAAGTGCCGTGGCCGGTTCATCGACCCTGAAGCCCCACAGCAAAGAGCCGAAGATCGCGGCATCGGCAACGCGATCAAGAGTCGAGTCGAGGTAGGCGCCCAGCCTGCTGCTCTTGCCAGACAGGCGGGCCATCGTCCCGTCAAGCATGTCGGTGATCACAGAGAAGGTGATGACCATGACGCCCCAAAACAGCGCGGATCCGCCGCGCGGAAGGAACACGACCGCACCAACGACGACTCCGACCGTCCCCACAATGGTCACCGCATTCGGATGTACACCAATCTTGACCAGCGCGCTCGCCGGCGCCCGCCAGAGCGCGGCCATCAACGGCCGCAATTTGCCAAACATGTCTTCTCCTCGTCGGACCGCTATGCGGCCTTCGGCCACGCGTCACTGACACGCTGCCACGTGTCATCCAGAAGCTCTGGAAGAGCCTTTGTTTGCCCGATGATGGGCAAGAAGTTCGAGTCCCCCACCCAGCGAGGCACCACGTGCTGGTGCAGGTGTTCGTGGATGCCAGCTCCGCCAGTCTTGCCTTGATTGATGCCGATGTTGAAGCCTTGGGTACCGGTAAGGCTCTGCAGAACTCGCATGCCCGTTTGGGTCAGCGCCGCTATTTCGTCCCGTTCGGCGTCGGTGACGTCCGTGTACCAGCCGACGTGTCGGTAGGGACAGATCATGAGGTGGCCGGGGTTGTAGGGGAAGAGGTTGAGCACGACGTAGCAGGTCTCACCCCTATGCACGATGAGGTGATCGCGATCAACGTCCTCGGCGGTCTTGCACAGCGGACACTGTTGACCGCCCTCGACGTCGGCACGGTCGGAGGCATTGCGCACATATGCCATGCGGTGCGGAGTCCACAAGCGTTCGAAACCATCAGGCTCGCCGCCCATGGTGTCCGCATCGGCCCACTCGACCATCAGACTTGGGCCCTCGACTCGATAGCTTCCACAATGCGCGCCACGGCCACGTCGACTGGTACTTGATTGTCTTGGCTGCCGTCACGGAACCGGAAGGACACTGCACCTGCGTCGGCATCGTCGCCGCCCGCAATGAGCACGAACGGGACCTTCTCCTTCGAGGCGGTGCGAATCTTCTTGGGGAAGCGCTCGTCCGACGTGTCGACCTCGACCCGCACGCCCTTCGCGCGCAGTTGCGAAGCGACGTCCTGGAGGTAGCCGTCGAACGCCTCGGCCACGGGGATCGCCTTGACCTGCACCGGCGCGAGCCACACGGGGAACTGCCCGGCGTAGTGCTCCGTGAGAATCGCGAAGAAGCGCTCAATGGAGCCAAACAGGGCCCGGTGAATCATCACGGGACGCTGGCGCGTGTTGTCGGCGGCCGTGTACTCGAGTTCAAAGCGCTCGGGCAGGTTGAAGTCCAGCTGGATGGTGGACATCTGCCACGAACGGCCGATCGCGTCACGGGTCTGCACCGAGATCTTCGGACCATAGAAGGCGGCGCCCTCAGGATCGGCCACCAGCTCGAGGCCTGACTCCTCGCCCACTTGGCGCAGCGTCTCTGTGGCCTCCTCCCATATCTCGTCAGAGCCGACAGACTTCTCCGGGTTGCGAGTCGACAGTTCGAGGTAGAAGTCCTGCAGGCCGTAGTCCTTGAGCAAGCCCAACACAAAGTTCAAGGTGGTGGTGAGCTCGTCCTTCATCTGCTCGCGGGTGCAGTAGATGTGAGCGTCGTCTTGAGTGAAACCGCGGGCCCTCGTCAGGCCGTGGATCACGCCGGACTTCTCGTTGCGATACACAGTGCCGAACTCGAACATGCGCAACGGCAGTTCTCTATAGGAACGCCCGCGGGACCGGAAGATCAGGTTGTGCATGGGGCAGTTCATGGGCTTCAGGTAGTAGTCCTGGCCCTGCTTGGTGACATTGCCCTGCGCGTCGCGCTCCTCGTCCATGTGCATAGGCGGGTACATCCCGTCCGCATACCAGTCGAGGTGGCCGGAGACCTCGAAGAGGTTGGCCTTGGTGGCGTGAGGCGTGTAGACGAACTCGTAGCCTTCCTCGATGTGGCGCCTGCGCGAATAGTTCTCCATCTCCATGCGGACGATGCCGCCCTTGGGATGGAAGACGGCGAGGCCAGAGCCGATTTCGTCGGGGAAGGAGAACAGATCCATCTCGACGCCGAGGCGGCGGTGATCGCGTCGTTCGGCCTCTGCGAGGCGGTCCTTGTACGCGAGCAGTTCTTCTTTGGTGGGCCAAGCGGTGCCGTAGACGCGTTGCAACTGCGGGTTCTTTTCGCTACCGAGCCAGTACGCGGCGGCTGACCGCATCAAGCTCCAACCATTGGCCAACACCTTGGTGCTAGGAACGTGGGGACCGCGGCACAGGTCCTTCCACACGGTCTCGCCTTGGCGGTTCAGGTTGTCGTAGATGGTGGTCTCTCCAGCACCCACCTCGACCGAGACTCCCTCTGCTCCGTCAACACCGGCCGCCTTGTTGAGCAGTTGGCACTTGTACGGCTCGTCGGCGAGTTCCGCCAACGCCTCCTCAGTGGTGACTGCCCTGCGACGGAAGGTCTGGCCTTCCTTCACAATGCGCTGCATCGACTTCTCGATGGCCTTGAGGTCGTCGGGCGTGAAGGGCTCGGCGACATCGAAGTCGTAGTAGAAACCGTCGGTGATGTACGGGCCGACGCCCAGTTTGGCTTCCGGCCGCAATTGCTGCACGGCCTGTGCCATCACGTGGGTCGCCGAATGCCTCAAGACATTGAGGCCGTCAGGCTCAGAAATCAGGACGCCTTCGACCACGTCGTCGGCACCGATCTGCGCCGCGAGGTCCTTGAGTTCTCCATCGACCCTCATGACGACGACGTCGCGACGGTCTCCGTACAGGTCGAGACCAGTCGTGCCCTGTTCGACCTGACGCTCGACTCCGTCAATGGTCGCGTTGATGCTCGGCACGTGAGGTCTCCTTGAGTCGTGTGGAACGCGAGGCGCGCTCGCAGACGATGCTACCGACCCGGGGCCTCGCGTGGGCACACGGCGGCCCCGCCCGCTGGGGACGGGGCCGTGGCGTGGACACCTTGTTCAGTCCTTGTTGTGGTCCTTGGTCCACTGCTCGGCCTTGGCAACCTCGGTGTCGACCTGGTCAGGAGACTTGTCCTGGACCTTGTCGGACGCCTGCTCGACCGTGTCGTCGTCGGGCAGAGCGCCCTTGGCCTTGTCTGACCAACTGTGGTCGTTCATGGCAACGCTCCTCTCGTCGTCAATGGGTGCACCAAGGGCAACATGAGGTGATGGGCGAGCATTCCGCCCTTGCGTCGGCAGCGCACCATCCGCGATCTCTACGCCGCCCTTTCCTTCGCGCTTCATGCGATACATCGCCTCGTCAGCCGCTGCGAGCAACCGAGAGGCGTCCAGGGAGGCGCTCGTGGCAGACGCGACGCCGACGCTTGCACCGACGGAGACGACGGCGCCGTTGACATTGATGGGGTGTGTGAGCTCATCGAGGATCTGGCGGGCAAGGGGCTCGGCCGCGATCGCCTGGTCCCGTTCGAGGAGCACCGCGAACTCGTCGCCGCTGACACGCACGGCCAGGGCGCTATCACCCACCGGCTCAAGCAGGCGGCCGAGTCGCCGTGCGACCTCCATAAGGAGGTGATCGCCGCCGGCGTGGCCGTGGCGGTCATTGACAGCCTTGAATCCGTCGAGATCGATGAAGATCAAGGCGACAGGGAAGGCGGTGACGCTCGGCATCGTCGTAATCTTCTGCAGCCTTTCGAGCAGAAGAACCCTGCCTGCGAGCCCCGTGAGATGGTCGTGCGTCGCCTGATGACGCAAAAGGCTCTCGGTTTCGGCCAACCGCTGGACCAGCCGTCGGTTCTCTAGCAATGTGACGTGTTGACGCACCAGGAGCAGAAAGGCCATCACCACGCCGCCGGCCGCCTGGGGCCCCGCAACACCGCCCCTGTCCCATCCAACGGCGACCGCGATAGCGGCTGGAGCAACCAGAAGATAAGGCGCAAGGGCGTACTGCCAGTGAGTACTGATGACCTCACGGCGGTCGGATGTCCCCTGATAAGTACGGGTGGCCACCACGGCAATTCCCCACCCCGCCGCCCACAACGGCGTCTCAGCGCGGGCCCACGCGACGTCTGACCACGCGAGCACGACGAGGGCCGCGACGAAGAGCGCCGGCATGAGGCGACTTCTTCCCTGCATCTCAGTAAGCGTCAGGCCGATGAGAAAGGTTGCTGCCCCCACGGCCGCAACCGGGATCGCTATGGCCATGGCACCCTGGGCTCCGCCGCCCTTCTGACTCCACGCCTCGTGGAAAACAAAGCCCCAACCCGCCACAAAGATCGCGACCGCTGCAAGGCCGCCATCAACGACGAGGCGCACTCTGGACCAGGTGTCGACCGCGTGGGAGGTGTGCCACCACGCCGCTATGGCGCACAGAATGGCGGCCAAGCGGAGCGCATCGGCGATCACGGCCTGATCGCCTGCGAGCCATGCCACAGGCGCAACGGACCACACCAGGGGAAAGAGGATTTGGAAGCGCCAAGCACGACGGCTGCGTGCGCGGCGAGCGAGTCGTCTCGCGCGCCAGGCGCTCAACGCAGCCAACAGCGCAAGTGAGGAGTCCAGGAGGAGTCCGCTGTCTCCGAGGGCGAGCCGGGCAGCAAACAGGCACGCCACCACCCCGACCGCAAGACCGATCTTGCGCGTCGTCGTCACATGCGCGGCCTTCACGCTGGTTGCCTCCTGAGTGGCCCATCGGCTAGCTCGGCAGCGAAGTGAGCGCTCTCTCAGGGGCAGGCCGTGAGGGGGACGGCAACGCCGGAGCGCACGTGGCGCTCGCACAGCGGTGGAAGCAAAAGTTGGTGGGCGATACTGGGATCGAACCAGTGACCTCTTCCGTGTGAAGGAAGCGCGCTACCCCTGCGCCAATCGCCCCGAAGCGGACTCAATACTAGCGGGTGTTGACCCGCTCGTGTCACACAGCCGCACGTTGGCGCGGCGGTGGCGGGTCATGCTCCACGTCGGCGTGGGACTCGTAGAGGTCTGCAAGCCGACGGAGCAAGGAGCCTTGTCCCAGATCGGCACCGTCGAGCCACACGACCGGTGCGAGCCCTCTCGTGGAAGAACTCACCGCCGCAAAGGCCTCGCCGTGGCGCACTTCCTCCAGCACCGTCATCTTCAACTCACCCGGCGCGGCAACACGGACTGGCATGCCAGCCTTCGCTCCCCATTCGAGGATCAACCCGCGGGTGATGCCCGCGAGGCAGCCAGACGAAAGCGGCGGCGTGACGACCTCACCGTGACGTTCGATGAAGACGTTGGATCCTGTGCCCTCACACAGGTAGCCGTAGGTGTTGGACATGAGCGACTCGTCGGCGCCCTGCTTGGTCGCGTATTGCACCATGACCACGTTTTCTGCATACGACGTGGACTTGACCCCTGCAACCGCGGAACGCTCGTTACGTTGCCAGGGAGCCCTCACGGCCCTGCAGGTCTTGGGTGCGTTGCCCTTTCCACCCGAGATGATGATGTTGGGGGTTCCAGGGCCGCGCACAGAGCCCATGGGACCTTGTCCGGAAATCACGGTGATGCGCAGCCTGCTGACGTCCGCGCCGTTGGCGTCCAGCACTTGCCTGACGCCGTCGCGCACCAAGCTCATGTCAAGGGATTGCATCCCCATCCGGTCGAGTGAGTACTGCAGCCTGACCAAGTGCCGTGTCAGCGCGAAGGGCTCGCCGCCTCGCACCGCTAGCGTTTCGAAGACTCCGTCGCCGACGGTGACTCCGTGGTTACCTGCCTGGATGACTGGCGCGCTCGCCGGGTGAAGGGTTCCGTCCACCCACACGAGAGCGCTCATGTCGCCATTGTGTCCGCAGATGCCAGGCCAATCAACCTCCTGGCCTTGAGTTCCGTCTCCGCCCACTCGCCCGCAGGGTCGGAGCCCCACGTGATCCCGGCACCGGTTCCGAAGTGCAGCGTCCCGCCAGCGCCTTCATCCCACCAGAAGGTGCGGATCCCCACGGCAAGCTCCGCCTGCCGATTGTCAGCATCGATCCAACCAATCGCACCGCAATAGGGTCCCCGCGCCGCCGTCTCCTCCCGCGCAATGATGCGCAGCGCCGACGACTTGGGCGCACCGCTCACTGAACCCGGTGGGAAGGTGCCAGCGAGCAGTGCGGGCCACAGGTCGCTGGTCCAGTCGTAGGCGGGGGCCAGCGTCGCGGTCACCGTCGATTGCAGGTGCGCCAAACCGGGGTGCTCGTGACGCCCGAGAAGCTCAGGAACAGCCACGCTGCCAGGCACAGCCACGTGCGAGAGGTCGTTGCGGATGAGGTCGGTAATCATGACGTTCTCCGCGACGTCCTTATCGAGCATGGGCGCACCTGGCGTGGTGGTCCCCTTGATGGGAGACGACGCTATGGTTCCGCCATCGACACGGAGGTACAGTTCCGGCGAGGCAGACACGACCCAGCACCCGGGCCATGGGGCGGCGCCAGGAATGACGATGCGCGCGGCATGCCGTGCGGGATTTCCTGTGGCGAGGACGTGGGAAAGCGCCACGGCGTCTGGCCCTGGCGGCGGCGCCGGGAGCGGTGCGCTCAGTACGCGGCACAGATTTGCCTGGTAGACCTCGCCCTCGAAAATGTCCCGCCGAACGGCCTCGACGCCTCGCAGGTACTCGTCGCGTGACAACGAACTCCGCCACGCCGAAGCGTCGGGGCCATGCCATTCCCGAGAGTCTGCAGCGTCCTCGCCCGCCGCCGGCGCGCGCTCGACTTCTGCCATGCGCCACGCATCGAGGCGCCCCTCAAAGGTCGCGACAACGACCCAGAACCCGCCGGAACTCAAGCGATGACCGTCGACACTCGCGTCCACGTGCTCCACCGGTCGTGCAGCTCGCACCCCTCGAAATGCCGCGCTACCGCGCCGGCGAGGATCATCGAGCCACGTCATGCGCTCACGCTACTGGCCCGCCACACGGTGCGCCGCCCGCCTGGCGTGCGCGGCGCGGCGAGAGTTGGTAATCGGCGCGGGGATGGGCTACAGTCAATCCTCGTTCAAGGCCTCAAAACCTTGCACGCGGACGTGGCTCAGTTGGTAGAGCATCACCTTGCCAAGGTGAGGGTCGCGGGTTCGAATCCCGTCGTCCGCTCGGTGGTAGGCGCCCTAGGGCGTCCGCTTGACGGTGGAGTGGCCGAGAGGCGAGGCAGCGGCCTGCAAAGCCGTCTACACGGGTTCGAATCCCGTCTCCACCTCGCATGGGGCGATTGGCGCAGCGGTAGCGCGCTTCCCTGACACGGAAGAGGTCACTGGTTCGAACCCAGTATCGCCCACCATGCGGATACGCCCAGGGCCGAGGCCCCGGGCGTATTTTGCATTTCAGGGGACGCCCGAGAGGCGACCAGCCCTCGCGTGGCCCGTGGGACTAGAGACGCCTTGCAGCGATCACGAGCGCATCTGCGGCGTCGAGCAGTTGTTGGGCTTCAAGGGTGCGGCTGAGCGTCTCGCATCTGGACGCGAGTTCGTCGAGGTCCCTCAGCTCGGTCAACCCGAGGGAGAGCCGCGCGTCAATGGGACCCAGGAGGCCGGTGAGGCGTGCGGAGACGCCCGAGCGTACGATGACGTGGCGCCAGTTCGTGAGCATCCTTTGAAACTCCTCGAGCGACTCGCGCGCTGAACTGATCGCAGCAACCACTTGACCGAGTTCCTCTTGCACCCGCCGGCCGAGCGTCTCTCCACCACGCACCGACGTCGCCACCGTTTCGCCGAGCAGTACCACGGTGCCCTGCGGGTCCCCCACAGACGACCCCGCAGCGACTTCGCTCGCGAACCCCATCGCCATGTCGTTGTGAAGAACCGATAGCGCAAGGCTGGCGCGCAAGTCCAACACGACCGCTCGCACGTCGGCGAGTAGCCGCGAGAGCGGGCCGAGGTTGGCTCTGGCCGCGGCGGCGAGCGAGAGAGCGGCGTGCGCCGTCTTAGCAGCCGCTGGCGCTTCCGCTGCCACGGTAGCGGCGGCGGTGTCGGCGGCGGCGGCAGCCTCCTCCAAACCCACGAGCGTCAACGCGAAGGCGGCTTGAGCGCGATCCAAGCTCGCCGCCACCGCGGTCGCATCGTCGTAACGGGTCCGCAGGTTCGCGAGTTCACGGTCCACCGCGCCGATCGCCTGCACCACGTCATGGAGCAACTGCCCTGGCTCCGTGACAGGGGCCGTGGGAGGGGCCAAGGTGCGCCGCCGGTCTACCTCCGCAGGCACGATCGCGCGCACCACATCGTCGTAGCTCTCGTATCCCATCGCCGCCAGCCGCTGGCCGAGTTCGGTCGCCCCGCGCGAAGCGGCCTCCGCTTTCGACATTCCTGACTCGCGCCAAGAGTTCTCAAGGGCTCGGGTGCGCGCGTAGGCGTGAGCGATCGGCTCCCACAAGTCGGGGCGCGAAATGGCGCTACGTACGGAAATGTAGCCCTCGCTCAGCGGCGTGACTGTGGAGAAGGTCAGGTAGTACGCCCCGTCTTTCGCGAGGTTCTGCACGTAGCCCATCATGGACAAGCCCGCGTGCAGTCGCTCCCACATGATGTGGAAGACGCCTCCTGGCATGTCGGGGTGCCGAATCAGGTTGTGGGGCGAACCCACCAGTTCCTCTTCCGCGTAACGCGAGAGCTCGACGAATGTCGAGTTGACGGTCACGATCGTGCCGCGCTTGTCAGTGGTGGAGAAGAAGACCTGATCTGGCGTGTACTGACGGCATTCGCCGGTCGGCTGGACACCTCGTGATGCCATGAATCGCGTGCCTCTTTCGTTCCAGTCTTGAGGAGCCTGTGCTGACCTTTCGCACCCTAGCCGCAGTCGCCAAGGACCGCCGACACGCCTCGCGGGGGGAATGCCTCGCGGCGATGTGATCGTTGGCGCTTGGTGTGGTCGTAGCGACCTCGTTTCTGACAAGACCTTGAGAAAGGATCATGATGAACGACACGACGCCCCCGATGAACCCTGCAAGTTCAGAGGCCACGGACCGCCAGCTTGACCTGGCTCGCGCACAAGGTGACGCCTATAGGGCCGCCCTTGACCACATGGCCAACGACGTCGCGCATGACGGAGGTCTCCAGCTCAAGGGCGACTATCTGATCGCCTACGCCATTGAGGACGCTGAGGGGGTGTACGCCATGGAAGACGGCGAACTTGTGTGGCACAACCCTGACCAAACGAATGCGCACGTTGAGGTCATCGTCTGCGATGCGGCTGACGGCAGATTCGTCCCGGGACTCACGGTCACAGCCTCGCTTGAGACTCCTCGAGGCGCCGTTCTCGGTCCGTACACCCAAGAATTGGTCTGGCACCCCATGATTTACCACTACGCACGCAACTGGACGGTTCCTGAGGACGGCGAGTACACCTTGCGCGTGCACATCGAACCGGCGGGCTTCAGTCGGCATGACGAGATCAACGGCCGACGCTTTGCCGACGCCGTCGACGCCGAGTTCACCGGCGTGGCGATCGAACGGGGTGCCGAGCCGGTGGAGCCCCCGAGGTAGCGAACCTCCCACTGCGGACGAGGGCGCGAGCAAGGGTTTCATCAGCCGACGCCCTGCGCAATGCCGCGGCAAGAGCCCCGTGACATGATGGCTGAAGTACCTGACGAACCTGGGAAAACACACATGGCAGATGCACCTCACGAACGCCCCAAACGGTTGGGACATCGACCGGACGCGCCTGTGCCCGTCTCGACGTACCGCCTCCAAATGACTCCTGACTTCACCTTTGACGACGCGCGGGATCAGTTGGACTACTTTGTGGCACTCGGGGTCAGCCACCTGTACCTCTCTCCCATTTTGACGGCGGCTCCCGGCTCAACCCACTTCTACGACGTGGTCGATCACTCACACGTGGCGGCGGTTCTTGGCGGCGAAGAGGGGTTGAGAAGGCTGTCGTGGGAGGCAGGCGAACGCGGGCTCGGATTGATCGCGGACGTGGTGCCAAACCACATGTCCGTGCCGACCCCCGTCTTTCACAATCAGGCCTTGTGGTCGGTTTTGGCGGAAGGCGAGGCATCACCCTACGCGCACTGGTTCGACGTCGACTGGTCGTCCAATGACGGCGTCCTCATGCCGGTGCTAGGAGATCGGATCGGCTCCGTCCTGGCAAGGGGTGAACTGGCGCTGGACTCGATGGAGATCCCTGGCTTCGAGGAGGCCGGCGAGGTTCCTGTGCTCAGGTACTACGACCACGTCTTCCCTGTCAGGGAGGGCACCGAGAACTTGCCAATGGATACCTTGGTCCAAGAGCAGCACTATCGCCTCGCCTATTGGAGAGTGGCCAACGAGGAGCTCAACTACCGGCGCTTCTTCGACGTAGGCTCGCTCGTTGCGGTACGTGTCGAGGATCCCGACGTCTTCGAGGCAACGCACCGCCGCATCGTAGATCTAGTCAACGACGGCACCCTTCAGGGGCTGCGCATCGATCATCCTGACGGCCTGGCCGACCCCGCCGGCTACATCGCTCAGCTCTCGGATGCCACCAATGGTGCGTGGATTGTGGTCGAGAAGATCCTCGAAGATGAGGAGCGACTGCCTACCTCGTGGAAGACGGCGGGAACCACGGGCTACGACGCTTCGTGGCGCATCGGCGCCCTCTTACGCAACCCCGCGGGCTCCGCTCCGCTCGCGGGAACACTCTTCCAACTGACAGGCGACGCCATGGGAGCGCTGCCGAGCATCATCGACGAGGCCAAGAGGGAGATCGTCCAGGAATCGCTGTCGTCAGAGGCGCGCAGACTCGCCACCCTGGCCCACGAGGTGTGCAAGTCAGACGTGCGGCTACGCGACCACACTTGGAGCGCTCTCTACGACTGCTTGCGCACGATGCTCGTCACTTTCGGCCGCTATCGCGCCTACGTCATTCCTGGTGCGACGTCTCAGCCTCCATCCATTGAGGCGATCGACACCGCGGCCACGAACGCGAGAGCCCAACTCGACCCTGAGCGTCACGAAACGCTCGACGTCGTCGTCGACCTCTTGAAGGGATCCGAGGTCGGTTCGGCAGGCAAGACCTTCGACGCGACCCGCATGCACCTCGTGACACGCTTCCAACAGGCCTGCGGAGCGGTCATGGCCAAAGGCGTTGAGGACACCGCGTACTACCGGTGGACGCACTTGCTTCCTTTGTGCGAAGTCGGCTCCCCCGCGGATCGCTTCGCGGTGCCGCCAGAGGCCTTCCACGCGTGGGCGGCTGATCAGCAGTACACCTACCCGCACGCCATGACGACGCTCACGACTCACGACACCAAGAGATCGGAGGACGTGAGAGCTCGGCTCGGAACATTGAGCGAGGTACCCGAGGCGTGGGACGAATGGCTCTCCAAGGTGCGCGCAGCGACCTCGGAGTTACGTCCGGCTGAACTCGATGGTCGGACCGAGAACCTGTGGTGGCAGACGCTCGTGGGGACCGTCGCCGTGGACGGAGCGCTCATGGAGTGGGATCGCCTGGAGGGTTACCTCATCAAGGCGATGCGCGAGGCGAAGACCCACACGACCTGGACAGGCGTCAACGAGCCCTACGAAACGGCGGTGTTGTGGTTCGCTCAGGCGACACACGCGGACCCCGCGGTGCGTCAACTCGTTGACGAGTGGACGATGCACACGGCTGACGGTGTGAGGGCAGCCGTTCTTGCCCAGAAGATCGTTCAGCTCACGATTCCGGGGGTCCCCGACGTGTATCAAGGCACAGAAGAGTTCCGGCCGATGCTCGTCGATCCCGACAATAGGAGGCCCGTAGACTTCGTTCACCTCGCGAGCCAACTTGGTCGGGTGACCGGTCGCAGCAAGACCCGCAACGTCTCGGAGGAGAAGCACAGGGTCACCGCAAGGGCACTGCACGCGCGAGCCACTCATCCAGGTGCCTTCATTGGCCAATCTGCTGGCTACGTGCCGCTGCCCTCTTCCTCGGGACACGCCGTGGTCTTCGCCCGCACCGAGGACGATGTGCCGCAAGTCATCACGATCGCCACCCGCATCGCCATCGAACTTGAGAACCTTGGCGGATGGGGTGAACACACGGTGACACTGCCAGACGGCGCATGGGAAGACACGCTTACTGGAGCCACCTTCGAGGGGGGCCAGGCGGCGCTTGCCGACATTCTCAAAGCACATCCCGTTGCCCTCTTGGAGCGTGTATGAACAAGACGACCGTATGGGCCCCAGAAGCCTCCGCCGTGACGTGCCACGTAAGACCAGCAGGTGCTGGCCACCCGCAGACGTCCGTCGAGATGATCAAAGACTCCGACGGCTGGTGGAGCGCCCAGGGAGTACGCGCGGGCGACGACTACGCTTTCGAGATCGACGGCGAAGGCCCCTTCCCTGATCCACGCAGTCCCTGGCAGCCACACGGTGTCCACGGCTTCTCACGAGCCTTCGACGCCTCTATCCACCGTTGGGCTGACGGAATGTGGGAGGGCCGAGATGCACGCGGCGCCGTCACTTACGAGCTTCACGTGGGCACCTTCACGCCCGCTGGCACTCTCGACGCGATCGTGGGCCGTCAACTCGAGGATCTGGCTGCTCGCGGCATCGAAATGATCGAGCTGATGCCGGTCGCTGCTTTTCCAGGCAATCGCGGTTGGGGTTACGACGGCGTGTCCTTGTACGCAGTCCACGAGGCATATGGCGGCCCAGCCGCCCTGCAGAGGTTCGTTGACGCGGCACACGCGCAGGGCATCGGCGTATGCCTCGACGTGGTCTACAACCACTTGGGTCCCGACGGCAACTACTTAAGCCAGTTCGGGCCGTACTTCACCGACGCGCACGAGACGCCGTGGGGTTGGGCGGTCAATCTCGATCAGGCCGGCGCGCGAGGCGCGCGGGACTTCATCATCGACAACGCGTTGCGGTGGTTCGAAGACTTCCATATCGACGCGCTCAGGCTCGACGCTGTTCACGCCCTCGTCGACGACTCCCCTACCCACATTCTTGCCGAATTGTCCGAGCGCACGGCGGCGCTCTCGCAGCGCGTCGGCAGGCCGCTATCCCTCGTCGCAGAGTCCGACCTCAACCAGCCCGCAATGGTCACGCCCGTCACACACGGAGGCCTTGGCATGACCGCTCAGTGGGCTGACGACGTGCACCACGCGCTTCACGCCTACCTCACGGGAGAGACGCACGGCTACTACGCCGACTTCGGCTCGATCGAAGCGCTCGACAAGGCGTATCGCAAGGTGTTCGTCCACGACGGGGGCGTGTCGACTTTCCGCGGCAAGCGTTGGGGCGCGCCTGTACCGGACGAGATGGATCGGAAGCGGTTCGTCGTCTTCGCTTCCAATCACGACCAGGTGGGCAACAGGGCTCTAGGCGATCGACCGTCATCCGCACTCAGTCCAGGCGCCCAGGCTGCCTCGCTCGCCCTCATCCTCCTCAGCCCGTTCACGCCGATGCTTTTCATGGGTGAGGAGTACGGGGAGACCAGGCCCTTCATGTTCTTCACCGATCACGACGAGCCGCTAGGTTCAGCGGTCTCGCAAGGGCGCATGAGCGAGTTCGCAGGTCACGGGTGGGAAGAGCTCTACGGCGGCCAAGTACAGGTACCCGATCCTCAAGACAGGCAAACCTTCTTGAGGTCAAAGCTGGGGCCTGGGCTCAGTGCCGCTGGCACCAACCACGCGGCGATCGAGGAGTGGATGCGTTCGGTCATGCAAGCTCGCCCGTTCACGCTCGGCGAGGGCGCGTGGAAGCGTCACCCTGTCACCGTCACCGAAGCCGCCGCCCGCCAGGTCACGATGAGCGGGCCAGTGCGCGTCCACGCCAACCTCTCAGACTCGCCGATGCGAGTTCAGGGGAAGGCCTTCGCCACCTTCGGCGACGTCACGGACGCCGAGGGAAAACTCTCCCTTGCCCCCGACGCAGTCGCCCTCGTGGTCGCGGAGGAGGAGTAGTGGCCAGCAAGAAGGGCGCGTGGAGGGCGTCGCCGGTGGAGACTCTTCTGGTTGGCGACGACTTTGCCATCGACGACTTCGATTGCGCCTCGACGCCCGGCTTCTTCGGCGACGAAGAGGACGGCGAACGGCTGATGGCCAGGCGCGGCGAGCGACTCGAAGAACTCCAGGAACAACTGTTCGCGGAAGGTCGCTCGGGGGGTCGGCGGTCAGTGTTGCTGGTGCTGCAGGGAATGGACACTTCTGGAAAGGGCGGCATCGTCCGCCACGTCCTCGGCATGGTCGACCCTCAAGGCGTGCAGCACACGTCGTTTGGAGTGCCCACTCAAGAGGAACGCTCACATCACTACTTGTGGAGGATCGAACGCGCACTACCAGCAGCCGGCAGGATCGGAGTCTTTGATCGCTCGCACTACGAGGATGTTTTGGTGGTGCGGGTGCACGAACTCGTGGACTCCAGCGTGTGGGGCGCCCGGTACGACGAGATCAACGCCTGGGAGCGCCGTCGTGTCGACGAGGGCACGCTCATTCTCAAGTGCGCGCTCATGGTCTCCCCTGAGGAGCAACTCGATCGCCTTGAGTCACGGCTAGACCGTCCAGACAAGCACTGGAAGTACAACCCAGCAGACCTCGACGAACGGTCTCGGTGGACCTCCTACATGGAGGCCTACCAGGCCGTGTTTGACCGATGCTCGACCGACGCGGCGCCTTGGTACGCGATCCCCGCCGACAACAAATGGTTCGCGCGACTCGCGGTCACCGAGTTGCTCGCCTCGACCCTAGAGAGCATGAACCTCACGTGGCCGGTGGCGGACTTCGACGTGGACAAAGAGAAAGCACGGGTGACGGCGCTACGCCACGAGGCGTAGCACCTACATCGGCGGTTGCTCTTCCTCCGACAGCCGACGCTGAGCGACTCTACTGACATCACGCGCGGAGTGCGTGACAAAGGGCTCGGCCTCGTCAGCCGGGACGCGTGGATTGGCGAGCAGCGCCGTGAGAACCATCGGGTGCTTCTCGCGGTGGAGTGCCTCAAGCAAGCCTTCTGCAGGGGTGGCAGGGTTCTGTGCCGCCCACCACCGCACGTCGTCGTCCTCGTCTACCGCGAGCACAGTGAGAAGCTCAGGCTCTGTCTCTACGCTGGAGGCCTGGCGCAGTTTGTTGACGCCCTCGGTGCCCTTGCGGATGTCGCTCGCGACAAAGGTGAGCGCCTCCGAGACAGGGTTATTGCTACTACCCGCGTAGTGGCTGGAGACCTCAAGCACGTAGTTCGACAACTCGTGCGCCTCGTTGGCTCGGGCGGCGATCTCGAGAGTGGAGCGAGAGGTCGGGTCGAAGACTTCTTCACGGATCTGGAGCGCCACTTGACGCAGTAGGTCAGCGGTCGTGAACGACGGGTGGCTGGTATCACCGTCGGCGTCGACCCTGAAGGTGCCCTCGATCGTGCCAATGACCGCCAATGCCTGGGCGACGGCTTCGATGCGACCCTGGTGATGTGCGGCCTTCACCGCCTCGGGGGTGGCCGGATCCAATCCCGTCGCCGCCGTCAACGGGGTCCGGGCCGCCGTCCCGATCGCGATCGGTGTCGCACGGCCGTAGATGTTGACCACCACTGACTCCTTCTCTTCAAGCCCAGCAACAGGCACATGCCCGTGAAGGGGCACACCCTCCTCATGGTGCCCATCGTCGCCTCGCGTCCGTTTCTGAGCCCTCTGCTGGTGCGTCACGTGTCGACTTCGCCACAGCGGCCGTGCAGCTCGTCGGTGCGGTGGCGCACGCGGTGTGTTGCCTGCTATTCGCCGACGCTGAGCGCGGACAGTCGTGAGAGCGCACGGAAGTACTTCTTGCGATAGCCACCGGCCAGCATCTCGGCCGTGAACACCTCACCAAGGGATGTTCCCGAGGCGACGACGCTCACGTCTGCGTCGTACAACCTGTCCACCAGGCTGACAACGCGCAGTGCCTGCGCTTGGTCGTTCAAGGCAGCCACGTCCATGAGGCCCAGGTAGCGCACGCCATCGATGTAGGCGCCAAGTCTGCTTGGGTGGACGTGCTGGAGATCGGCGACGAGTTCAGGCCACGTTTCGACCGTCCCGCCCCACTTTTGCGACACGAGCGCCACGGCCTCTGGACTCGAATTCACGAAGGCAAGTTCGCCACGGTGGCGGTAGTCGGGGCCGTCGATCGTGACGACCTCGAACACGCGAGCGACCGCCTGGATCTCTCGCTTGAAGTCATCAGCAGCGAACCGGCCCTCGCCCAGAGAGTCGGGAAGAGTGTTCGATGTCGCGGCGAGAGCCACACCAGCGTCTGCCAGCTCACGCATCAGCCTGGCCATCAAGACCGTGTCGCCAGGATCGTCGAGTTCAAACTCGTCGATGCAGACCACGCGGAAGCCCGCCAACGCGTCCCTCGCGGTGGTGAAGCCGAGCGCGCCTACCAGGTGCGTGTACTCGACGAAGGTCCCAAAGGCCGCCCCGTGACCCACGTGGGAGGCGAGAGCCGCGAGCAGGTGCGTCTTGCCCACGCCGTAACCGCCGTCGAGATACAAGCCTTTACCGGCGGAGCTCCTGCGGAACCGACCGCTCGCCCCCGCCGCGAACTCGCGAACGGCGGCGAGGGCCCTCTCCTGCGAAGGGAAGTGGGGGTCTGGTCGGTACGTGTCGAACGTTGCGTCGGCAAAGTGCGCTGGCACTGTAAGGGACGCGACGAGGTCAACTCCCTCGACAACGGGACGACGTCCCACAATCTTCACGGTCGACCCCAAGAGCAGTACACGAGCGGTGGATAGTTCAGCCGCTAAGCCTCTACCTCGGAACGGTCGCCCGACCACAGCGTGTGGAAGGTGCCTTCCTTGTCGATCCGCTTGTAGGTGTGCGCCCCAAAGAAGTCGCGTTGGCCCTGAATCAGCGCGGCAGGCAGGCGCTCGCTCCTCAAGGAGTCGTAGTACGCGAGCGAGGATCCGAACGCGGGCGCAGGCACTCCTGCAAGTGCCGCCTGCGCCACCACCCTGCGCCATCCAGACAGACCGTTGGCGACAGCATCGGTGAAGTACGGGTCGACCAACAGGCTGGGAAGCTCAGGGTTGCGCTCGTAGGCCTCGGTGATGCGGTTGAGGAACCTCGCCCTGATGATGCAACCACCGCGCCAGATACGCGCCATGGCGCCGCGGTCGATGTTCCAGCCGTACTCCTCTGACGCGGCCTGGATCTGATCGAAGCCCTGCGCGTAGGCCACGACCTTGGAGGCATACAGGGCGACGCGCACGTCTTCGATGAACCCCTCCTTGTTGCCAATATGGAAGTCGCCTGCGGAACCACTCAAGAGTTCGGGGGCAACCTCGCGCTGCGCCCGCTGCGAGGAGATGGCACGCGCAAAGGTTGCCTCGGCAATGCCCGTCACCGGCACGCCAAGATCCAGCGCATTCTGCACCGTCCAACGGCCCGTGCCCTTTTGCCCTGCCTCGTCGAGGATGACGTCGACGAGCGGCTTGCCCGTCGCGGCGTCCTTGTGTGACAGCACCTCCGCCGTGATCTCGATCAGGAAGCTCTCAAGATCGCCTTCGTTCCACTCGGCAAAGATCTTCGCAATCTCACGCGGTTCAAGGTCGAGACCAGCACGCAACACGGCGTATGCCTCTGCGATGAGTTGCATGTCGGCATACTCGATGCCGTTGTGCACCATCTTGACAAAGTGACCAGCGCCGTCTGGACCGACGTGGGTGCAGCAGGGCACACCATCGACCTTGGCCGAGATCTTCTCAAGGATCGGTCCGAGCGAGGCGTAAGACTCCGCTGGCCCACCGGGCATGATCGACGGTCCAAGAAGGGCGCCCTCTTCGCCACCTGACACGCCGGAACCCACGAACAGGATGCCCTTCGCGCTGAGCTCTGCCTCGCGTCGGCGGGTGTCGGGAAAGTGAGCGTTGCCGGCATCGACGATGATGTCGCCCTTGTCAATGAGGGGCACGAGCGCATCGATCACGGCGTCGGTCGCGGCCCCAGCCTGGACCATCACGACGATCTTGCGGGGCTTCTCTAGGGAAGCCACGAAGTCGTCGAGAGACTCGGAGCCGAGGAACTCGCCTTCGTCGCCATGGTCGGCAATCAAGGACCGCATCTTCTGCGGGCTGCGATTATGTACAGCCACCGTGAAGCCATTCCTAGCAAAGTTTCTCGCGAGATTCCGACCCATCACTGCGAGTCCGGTCACGCCAATCTGGGCAAGCGCCATGTCACTTCCTTGTCCGTCAGGGGTACGGCATCCCAGCCTAGACGGGAATGCCCAAAGGGCCTACCCGCAGCGCCGAGGGCGTGGCGTACCAGCCACGCAGTCGGCCGCGCCATAGGCTCATGCCATGAATGCCACGGCCGTCCCGGCCGCGTTCCGCGAGGCACTGCTGTCCTTGCAGGGGGCGCGCACGCGTCGCGACGTGCGCTTGGTCGAAACGCCTGCGCCGTCGCGCATCGCACCCTTCGCTGTCGCCATCAACGGCACCGTCCTGCCAGAGGACCTCGAGACGACCGGCCGGTTTGTCGCTCTTCACGATCCCGCGGGTCAGGATGCGTGGAACGGGACCTTCCGTGTGGTGGCGCTGGTCCAGGCGCGAGTCGAGGCCGAGGTCGGCCAAGACGATCTCTGGGCGGACGCGGCGTGGTCGTGGCTTAACGAGGCACTCAGCGACGTTCCTCACGAGCATTTCGGCGGCACGGTGACCAAGGTGGTGTCACGGTCGTTCGGCCAGCTCGCGCGGAATGAAGACGACGTGACCGTCGAGTTGAGGGTGTCGTGGACCCCCACCGACTCTGATCTTGCCCCGCACATCGTTGCGTGGACGGAACTGCTCGCCATGTGCGCGGGTGTTCCGCCAGCGCCACAGGGGGTTTCCGTGCTTCCAGGAGGACACAGATGAGCTCACCACAAGAAGAACCGGCAGCGACAGAGGAGGAAGGCCCCGCGCCCATCCTCCTGACGGAGCCTGCCGACGGGGTTCCCGACATCGTCACGACTGCTGAGCAACTTCACGGCGTCATTGAAGCCTTCAAGACAGGCAAGGGTCCCATCGCGGCCGACGCTGAACGTGCATCGGGCTTTCGCTACGGCCAAGCCACGTACCTGGTGCAGTTCAAGCGTGCAGGCGCCGGCATCGCCCTCATCGATGCGGCCGCACTGCCCGACCTCAGCGCATTTCATGAAGCCATGGGGGACGCTGAGTACGTGTTCCACGCCGCAAGCCAGGATCTGCCGGGCGTGAAGGACCTGGGAATCCATCCATCCGCCATCTTCGACACAGAACTCGCAGCTAGGCTGCTCGGATGGCCCAAGGTGGGACTCGCGGCCGTCGTGGAGCGAGAACTGGGTTTCGCTCTTGCGAAGGAGCACTCGGCACAGGACTGGTCGGTGCGCCCTCTTCCCGACTCGTGGCTTGCCTACGCGGCCCTTGACGTCGAGATTCTGCTGGAACTCAGGGATGGCCTTGCTGGGCATCTTGAAGCGGCAGGTAAGAGCGAATGGGCTCGCCAAGAGTTTGAAGCGGTGCGCCTGGCTCCCCCAGCCGAGCCCCGGATAGATCCCTGGCGGCGCACCTCTGGTACTCACACGGTGCGTGACCAGCGCGGGCTCGCGATCGTGCGTGCCCTGTGGGAGGAGCGAGAGCGGGAGGCCCAACGACGCGACGTCACTCCTGGTCGCGTGCTGAGGGACGCGGCGATCATCGCTGCCGCGAGCAGCAAGCCAGCCTCTCTTGAAGCGCTCTTGGACATCCCCGAGTGGCGCACCCGCGGCACCAAGAAGGCGGCCCCGCGCTGGTGGCCAGCCATTGAGGCGGCGCTCGCCCTGTCAGAGAAGGCCCTTCCCGCACGGAGAGCTCCGGCCGGCGACGGCCCTCCCCCGCCAAGGGCCTGGCCTGACAAGCGACCAGAGGCGGCGGCGAGACTCACGGAGGCGAAGCTCGCACTCGCCGCCTTGGCCGAACGCCATGACGTTCCCGTGGAAAACCTGTTGCAGCCGGATGCGGCCAGGAGGGCCTGTTGGGAGTACCGAGACGGCGGCGTTCAGTGGGTCAGGGACTTCTTGACGTCGCGTTCAGCACGGCCCTGGCAGATCGACCTCACCGCACAACCCCTCGCTGAGGCCTTCATGCGCGCTGCGGTGCTCGACGCTGACCAGCGGTCCGGCACGTCCGAGGGCTAGCCGAGGCGCGCTGCCGCGGCGTCGGCGATCACTGAGGCCTCAAGCCCGACTTGCTCGAGCACCTGTGCCCGAGACGCGTGTTCGATGAATTCCCGCGGGACACCGTGGTGCGACCAGTGGACCTCGTGGCCCGCGAGCCTCGCGAACTCGGCCCACTCTTCGCCCACACCGGCGTCCGTCAGTCCGTCCTCGACCGTCACGACGAGTTCGGCATCGCCCAGCACCTCGAGCAAGCCTTCTGGCACCGGGTGTACCCAGGTGGCGGTCGCGGCGATCACCGAGGTGCCGCCCGCCGCGAGTTTGCCTGCAACCTCAATCGCGGTGCCTGCCATCGAGCCGATGCCAAACACCACCACCTGCGGCACCGTTCCGTGCTCGGCGAGCACGTCGATGTCCTCGACACTGCGCACTGCGGGCATCGCCTCGCCCACTGCCCCCTTCGGGTAGCGCACCACTGTCGGGGCGTCGTCGATGTCAATGGCCGCACGGAAGGCCGAACGCAAGGTCTTCTCATCGCGAGGGGCCGCCATCCGCAAGCCAGGGACGTGGCGCAGCAGAGCCATATCCCACATGCCGTTGTGACTCGGCCCGTCATCCCCAGTGATGCCCGCCCGATCGAGCATGAAGGTGACGCCCGCCTTGTGCAGCGCCACATCCATCAAGAGCTGATCGAAGGCCCTGTTGAGGAAGGTCGCGTAGACCGCCACAACAGGATGCATTCCGGAGAACGCGAGCCCTGCGGCGGCCGTGACAGCGTGCTGTTCGGCGATGCCGACGTCGATCACCCTGCCGGGGTAGGCATCGGCGAAAGGCTGGAGGCCGACGGGCTGCAGCATGGCTGCCGTCATTCCCACAAGGTCGTCTCGCTCGGAGCCTGCCGCGAGCATCTCGTCGGCAAAGACAGCCGTCCACCCGAACCGTGACGGCTCAACGGGCAGTCCTGTCTCCGGGTGAATCTGCCCGACGGCGTGGAAACGATCGGCGACATCCAGCTCAGCAGGCTCGTAGCCGCGCCCTTTCTCGGTCACGACATGGACGATCACCGGCGCACCGAAGCCCTTGGCGTGAGTGAGAGCCGCTTCCACTTGAGCCACGTCGTGCCCGTCGACAGGCCCCATGTACTTCAGGCCGAGGTCCTCGAACATGCCTTGGGGGCCGATGAGACCCTTGAGCGCGCGCTTGCCGTGCATGACTGTCTGATACGTGAAGTCTCTGACCGGCCCGCGCGCGTGGAACGTGCGCTTGCCCCAACTGAGGAAGTTCTCATACGCCTGAGACGTGCGCATGCCGTCAAGGCGGCGGGCCAGCCCGCCGATCGTGGGGGCGTACGACCTGCCGTTGTCGTTGACCACAATCACGACCCTGTCGTTGCAGTCCGCAAGGGAGTTGAGCGCCTCCCAGGCCATGCCGCCCGTCAGCGCGCCGTCGCCGATGATGGCGACCGTCGTTCTGTCAGTCTCGCCTCTCAAGGTGTGACCCCTCGCGATGCCAGCAGCCCAGGACAGTGCCGTCGAGGCATGCGAGTTCTCGACCACATCGTGATCGGATTCTGCACGGGAGGGATAGCCCGCCAGGCCGCCGCGCTTGCGCAGCGTCGAGAAGTCGCGCCGTCCCGTCAGCAGCTTGTGGACGTACGACTGATGGCCAGTGTCAAACACGATGCGGTCGGTGGGTGAGTCGAAGACGCGATGCAGCGCGAGCGTCAGTTCGACGACGCCGAGGTTGGGACCAAGGTGCCCACCCGATTTCGACACGGCGTCGACGAGGTAGTCCCTGATCTCTTCAGCAAGTTCGCGCAACTCCCCTGGGGTCAGCGAGCGCACATCACGCGGTGATTCGATGCGCTCCAGCACGCTTTCTCCTGACTTCCCGGTTCGGTCTCACTGTAAGTCCTCCAACGAACGGGAGCGAGGTTCGCTTCCGCGCGTTGGCCGTCAAGCGACGAGCGAACGCAACACGTACTGCAGGATGCCACCGTGCCGGAAGTAGTCGGCCTCTCCTGGCGTGTCGATCCGTACGCGGGCATCGAAACTGACGGCCGACCCGTCGGCCTTCTCCGCCACCACGGTGAGCGACCTGGGGTGATCGCCCTCGCTGAAGGCCGCGATGCCCTCGATGCTGAACGTCTCCGTGCCGTCGAGACCAAGGTCTCCCGCCGACTTCCCTTCAGGGAACTGCAGCGGCAGCACGCCCATCCCGATGAGGTTCGAGCGGTGAATGCGCTCGAAGCTTTCGGCGACTACGGCGCGGACGCCCAGCAGGCTGGTGCCCTTTGCCGCCCAGTCGCGGCTGGAGCCCGTGCCATACTCCTTGCCGGCTAGCACGACGAGCGGGACGCCTGCCTCGGCGTAGGCCTGTGCGGCATCGTAAATGGTGTCCTGGGCGTCACTCAGGAAGTTGAACGTGAAGCCGCCCTCCACGCCGTCAAGCAGGAGGTTTCTGAGCCTAATGTTGGCGAAGGTGCCCCTGATCATGATCTCGTGGTTACCGCGCCGTGAGCCGTAGCTGTTGAAGTCCTTGCGGTCGATCCCGTGCTCGGCCAAGTACACGCCCGCCGGGCTGTCCGCCTTGATCGAGCCAGCGGGAGAAATGTGATCCGTGGTCACCGAGTCGCCAAGCAGCGCCAGGACGCGCGCGCCAGCGATATCCTTGACCGGCTCTGGGCTGGCGGCCATTCCCTCGAAATACGGGGGCTTGCGCACATACGTCGAGTCCGCATCCCATTCGAAGGTCTTGCCTGCAGGCGTGGGCAAGCCGCGCCACCGCTCATCTCCGGCAAAGACGTCCGCGTAGTTGGTCGCGAACATCGACTCGGTGATCGAGGAGCCGACCACAGACTCCACCTCAGCTGGTGACGGCCAGATGTCCTTGAGGTAGACGTCTTTGCCGTCGTGGTCGACACCGAGCGGCTCCGACTCGAAGTCAAAGTCCATCGTGCCAGCGAGGGCGTAGGCAATGACGAGCGGAGGTGACGCCAAGTAGTTCATCTTGACGTCTGGATTGATGCGTCCCTCAAAGTTGCGGTTTCCTGACAGCACAGAGACGACGGCAAGGTCGTGCTCGTTCACGGCCTCCGACACCTCGGCGGGTAGCGGCCCAGAGTTGCCGATGCACGTGGTGCAGCCGTAGCCCACCAGGTGGAAGCCGAGTGCCTCGAGGTCTGGCCACAGTCCGGCCTTCTCGTAGTAGTCCGTCACCACCTGAGAGCCGGGAGCCATCGACGTCTTGACCCAAGGCTTGGACCTCAAACCCTTCTGATTGGCATTGCGAGCGAGCAGAGCAGCCGCGAGCATGACCGAGGGGTTCGAGGTGTTCGTGCACGAGGTGATCGAAGCGATGACCACGCGACCATGGTCGAGGTCGGTCGCCGTGCCATCGGCCAGAGTCAACGGGACCACCTTCTGGGGGCGGTTTCCCGCCTCACTCGCGACGGCGCGCGGCTGCGGCGCGTCGCCAGCGTGCGACTCGGCGGCAATGGGATCCGAAGCGGGGAAGGTCTCTTCTACTGACTCGTCGAGTCCCTTGGTGACCTGCTCCTCGTGGCGGGCGTAGTCCCCGATGACGCCCGCAAAACCCGTCTTCGCGTCGGTGAGAGCGATGCGGTCTTGGGGACGCTTTGGCCCTGCAATCGAGGGCACCACAGTGCTCAAATCCAGTTCAAGGTACTCCGAGAACACCGGCTCCACGTAGTCGGCCGCGCTCGGGTCATGCCACAGCCCCTGCTCCTTGCAGTACGCCTCGACGAGTGCCACTTGCTCGGGCTGGCGACCCGTCATGCGCAAGTACTCGATCGTGACGTCGTCGATCGGGAAGATCGCGGCAGTCGAGCCGAACTCGGGGCTCATATTGCCGATGGTGGCGCGATTCGCGAGCGGCACTGCGCCCACACCTTCTCCGTAGAACTCCACGAACTTGCCCACAACCCCGTGCTTGCGCAGCATCTCGGTGATGGTCAACACCACGTCCGTCGCCGTCGCTCCCGCAGGGATCTGGCCGGAAAGCTTGAAGCCGACCACCTTGGGGATGAGCATGGACACCGGTTGGCCGAGCATCGCCGCCTCCGCTTCGATGCCGCCGACGCCCCAGCCGAGTACTCCCAGGCCGTTGATCATCGTGGTGTGAGAGTCAGTACCGACGCACGAGTCTGGGTACGCCTGCGTGACCCCGTCTGCGTCCTTCGTCATGACACCACGGGCGAGGTACTCAAGATTGACTTGGTGGACGATTCCTGTGCCTGGCGGCACCACCTTGAAGTTGTCGAAGGCCGTCTGGCCCCAGCGCAAGAATTGGTAGCGCTCGCGGTTGCGCTCATACTCGAGGTCGGTGTTGCGTTGCAAAGCATCCCCGCGGCCAAAGATGTCGATGACGACCGAGTGGTCGATGACCATCTCTGCAGGGGCGAGCGGGTTAATGACCGCAGGGTCCCCGCCGAGTTCGACCACTGCTTCTCGCATGGTGGCGAGGTCGACGACGCAAGGGACGCCGGTGAAGTCCTGCATGACCACACGGGCCGGGGTGAACTGAATCTCCGTGTCGGGTTCGGCCGCAGGATTCCACCCAGCGAGCGCCTTCACGTGATCGGCGGTGATGTTGGCACCGTCCTCTGTCCGTAAGAGCGCCTCTGCCAGGATCTTCAGCGAGTACGGAAGCTTCTCCAGCCCTGGCACTGCATCCAGGCGGTAGATCTCGTACGACGTTGGGCCCACGGTGAGGGTGGACTTTGATCCCAGGCTGTTGATGCTCATTGCGCTCCTTGACTCGTGAGATTCCATCCTACCGAGGCGAGCGCACGCTCAAGGTGTGCGTTCGAAGAGTGCCACCGTCTCGATGTGATGGGTCATGGGGAACAGGTCGAATGCTTGAATCTCCGCGGCGCGGTATCCGCGCTCGGAGAGGGTCTTCGCGTCGCGTGCCAGAGCGACGGGGTCGCAAGCGACGTAGACGATGCGTTGTGGCTCAAGCGCAGCGATCGCTTGCACGGTCGCTGACTTCGCTCCCGAACGAGGAGGGTCGAGCACTACCGCGCCGCGCGACCAGTCTTGATCGGCCGCGACCATGGCCGTGACCGTCTTGCGCGTGTCCCCTGCCACTGCAGTCGCGCTCGCGTAGCCACGCAGGTTCTGCTGCAGGCTCGACTTTCCTTTCGAGTTCGCTCCTGCCAGTTCCACGGCGGTGACGTCCCTGCCCTCGGCCGCGAAGGGGACGGCGAAGAGTCCCGCGCCTGAATACAGGTCGAGAACCCGCGGCGCGTCGCCCACCAGACGGAGCACCTCGGCAAGCAGGACACCAGGGGCCTCGCGGTGGACCTGCCAGAACTCGCCCGCTCGCAAGGCGTATGCAAAGCTACGCCCCCCGACGCTCACCGTTTCGGTGAGAATCTTGTGGTCGCCCTTGCCGCGGGAGACGTAGGTCTCCCCCAGCGACGTCCTCGCCACCTCGATCAACTGACCTGGTTCGGCCTTGGCTGACAGCAACGCCGCCTCGGCCTCCTCAACGGCTAGCGGCATGGCGCTCAGAGCGTGCCTCACGCCGCTACCGGGGATGGCCATCGTCGCGCGCCCGTCCTCACCCGCCGTCGCGGCCACCCTGGTCCGATAGCGCAAGCCCGCCCGCTCGTCGTCTCCAGGAGCCCCCTTGACGTCGCCCTGGTACTCGATACCGGCGAAGCGGGACAGGGACTCGCACACGACCGCGAGCTTCCACTCCCGTTGGGCGGGAAGCGCGACGTGGCCGAGCTCCGCACCGCCGACGCCACCAACCCCTGCCTCGGGCCACGGGTGTTCGACTCTGTCCGGCGAGGCCTCCAGGACGGCCGTGACTTCGGCGTTCCAGAATCGGGCATCCGCGGCCGCATCGTCGATACGAGCGTCGACGACTTCGCCTGGCAACGCTCCTCTGACAAAGACGGCGCGGCCCTCGTGCCGAGCGATGCAGTGACCGCCGTGGGCTGGGGCACCAATGGTCAGGCGAATCGTGTGGGTCACTGAGGCTCCGGTCCTTTGTTGATGAGATCGTCGACTGGCCCCTCGCGGCGCGCAGATTCGAGCATCCACGGCACGGCGCTCACGACTACGTTTGGCACGTTCAGAAGTTGAGCCCGTAGCCGAGCGGTCGCACGGTTGTGGAGCAGTTGCTCCCACCATCGCCCGACGATGTATTCGGGCACATAGACGAACACTGCCTCTCGCGGCGACGCCCTGTGCATGTTCTTGACGTACTCAAGCATGGGGCCAACCAGGTCGCGGTATGGCGAGTCAAGCACGACGAGCGGCACGCCGAGGTCCATGGTCGACCAGCGGCGCTGCAGCGCCACCGCTGCGCCCCTGTCGATTTGCACCGTGACGGCCTTGAGCGTGCTGTGACGCGCGGCCTTCGCGTAGGCCAGGGCGTGCAGGGCCGGCCGGTGCATCTGGGCAACGAGAACAATCCCGTGGGTGGCGGAAGGCAGGCTTGGGGACCTCGCGGCCTTGTCAAGAGAGATGTCCGCCTTCACCGCGGCGTAGTGGCGTTTGATGGAGTGCATCATCACGACCACCACCACGATGAGCACGATGGCTATCCATGCGCCGTTGGCGAAGTTGAAGACCGCCGTCACGACGAGCACACCGACCGCGACCACTGACGCCACCATGTGAAGGACGCGGCGGGCCTGCAGCATCCAACGCTCATGTGGCTCCGTCACCAACTTCAGCTTGGCGGTGGTCCACTCGATCATCGCCCGCTGGCTGAGGACGATCGCGGTGAAGACGCCCACGATGAACATGTGGACGAGGCGGTCGACGCTCGCATGCTGGGAGATCACGATGGTTGCCGACAGAGCGGCGACGAGCAGGATGGCACCACGAAGAACGAGTCGGTCGTTGCGCATTGCCATTTGTCGCGGCAACACGCCGTCGGAGGCGAGGAGGCCCGTCAGTCGTGCGAAGCGCCTGAACACCGACGTCGCGGCCGCGTACAGGATCGCAACGGCTGAGATGCCGACGGCCCATACGCCGATCGAGTTGCCGAACACCCGCTCCGAGACTTGCATCATGATCGAGCCATTGGCCCAACCCGTGAGTCGGTACGTCCACGCGAGCCAACTGATCACAAAGAACGCGATCGCGGCCGCCACGACCGCTGTCAGCAGAGTGCGCGAGGCCCGCTTACCACGGGGTTCCGCGTGATAAGGGCCCGATGAGGCGAGGTGCTCAAGGCCTGTCGCCATCACCGCGCCCGACGCCACCGCACCCGCATAGGCGACCAATACCGACCACGTGTTGGTCGAATCCGCCATCACAGGCGCGGCCGTGGTTCCGCTTTGGCGCACGATGCCGACCACCGCGAGCACAGCGAGCACCACCAAGAAGCCATGCCAGACCGCCAACAGCACGCGCCGTCTGTCACGGACGCCGCGCAGGTTCGCAAGCGTCATGAAGGCGAGGGCAGCGACCGCGATCGTGGCCTCGGATCCAAACCATTCGGGGATCAAGAACACGACAATCTCGGCAATGGCCGAGACGGCGATCGACACAGTGAAGAGGTAATCGATGAGCAAAGACGCCCCGGTGATCATGCCGAACCTCTGGCCGAGCCGGTCTCTCACCACCCCGTAGTCGCCGCGTTCATGGGGGAAGGCGCGCACTTGCGACGCGTACGCAAAGCCAATGAGTAGCAAGATGACGACGACGCCACCGGCCATGAAGGGAATCGCCGACTGTTGCGAGCCTGACCGCAACGCGGCCACCACGGCGTCGGGACCGTAAGCGACGGCCGAGACCACGCCAGCGCCAAACACTGGAAGCGCGAGTCTGCTGCGCAGCGCCTGGGGCTTCGACAGGTCGGTCGCAACGGGCGCGCCGAACACAAGTCGCTTCACTCGTTCAAGAAACCGTCGCACGTCGCACCATCCTAGGCTCCGGGCGGTATAGCGTGGTGGCGTGCACGTGGTGATCATGGGTTGTGGCCGAACAGGTGCCACGTTGGCGAGCGAATTCGAGTCGCGCGGCCACACGGTGGCTGTCATTGACGTACGCGCCGATGCCTTCCGCAGGCTTCCTTCCGACTTCAAGGGTCAGAAGATCACGGGACTCGGCTTCGACAGGGACACGCTGACCACCGCAGGGGTCGAAGAGGCCTACGCCTTCGCCGCCGTTTCTGACGGCGACAACTCGAACATCCTCGCTGCTCGCGTCGTCCGCGAAACCTACGGCGTGCAAAACGTCGTCGCGCGCATCGCCGACTCTGGACGCGCTGAGGTGTACCGCCGACTCGGTATCCCTACGGTCGCGCCGGTGCCGTGGACGGCAGCCCAGATCGTCACCCGGCTGCTACCAGGCGGTTCGGAAGAGCTCTATGAAGACGCCGACGCTGGCTTGGCCATGCGCAGGCTTCCCTTCAACGACGGCTGGGTTGGTCATACATGCGAAGAGTTGGAGCGGGCATCCGGCGCGCGCATCGCGTACCTCACCCGTTTTGGTGACGCGGTATTGCCCAGCGACGCCACCGTCCTTCAAGACGGGGACGATGTTTACGCGCTCGTGATGACCGCCACCGAGCGCGCCGTCGCCAAGGCCTTTGCTCACCCGCCGAAGGCGGCGTCATGAAGGTCCTGATTGCCGGCGCTGGCTCCGTTGGCCGTTCCATCGCCAGAGACCTCATCGAGCACTCTCACGAGGTTCTGCTCATCGACCAGAACCCTGCCGCGATGCGCGTGTCGCAAGTCGCGGAGGCTGAGTGGATGCTTGCCGACGCTTGCGAGCTCATGGCTTTGCGCGAGGCAGGCGTCGAGTCCATGGACGTGGTGGTCGCCGCGACAGGAGACGACAAAGCCAATCTGGTGATCTCATTCCTCGCCAAGACCGAGTTTGGGGTACCTCGCACGGTGGCCCGCGTGAACAATCCGCGCAACGAATGGATGTACGACGCTCAATGGGGAGTCGACGTCGCCGTGTCTACGCCGCGCATCATGACGGCCATGGTCGAAGAGGCCGTCGCCGTCGGCGATCTAGTCAAGGTCTTCACCTTCCACCAGTCTGGCGCGTCCATCATCGAGGTCACGCTGCCGTCCGACTCTCCGCTCGTTGGCGTCGCATTGCGGGACATCACGCTGCCCGCTGACACGGTCTTGTCGTGCATCGTGCGAGGCGATAGGACGATCGCTCCCACCCCGGAAGACACCGTCGAGGCACGTGACGAGCTGTTGTTCATTCTCTCTGCTGAAGCTGATCCTCAGGCTCTTCAGGAAGTTCTACGTTCCGCACCATCCGCCACATAACGAACAGGGCGACGGCAAACCATGGCAAGCCGAGAGCCAGCTTCGCCACTCCGAGCGCCGCCGTTGCGCCCGCGAAGTACAACGGGAGCTGCACAGCGAGTTTGACCAGCTGCGTGCCCAAGTAGAACGCGGTGGCTGCTTGGAAGCGGCGCGCCACACGCGGGTAGAGCCGCCAACGACCTCCCCAGCCCTTGAGCAGGCCCACCACAATTCCCACCGCCGGCCAGCGCAGCAGCATCGATGCGAGCAGGGCGACCGCATATCCGCCGGTGTAGAAGAAGCTGGGGACGAAGAACTCGGTGGCGTCCCCTGCACGCCAAGCCCAGATGGCGCCGATGGCGACGCCTAGAAGCCCGCCGAGCGCTTGCGTCACTGGAGTTCTCTGGATGAGCCGCACCGCGACCATCGCCACGACCGTCGCAATGGCGGCGATCACGGGCACGCGGAAGCCTCCCCAGATGAGGTAGGCGGTCACGAAGACGCCGCCGGGGGCGACCGACTCGACAAGGCCGCGCCAGCCGCCGATGGCCTCCGACCAGTCGAAGTCATCGCCCAGGAGCGAACTCGCGCCGCCCGCTGGCTGTGAGGGCGTCACGTCAGACACAGTTCATATCGCGGGTTGAAGATTCGCGGCACGTCCTCGTTGGCCGCGACTCGGCCCTCGACGCTGACGATTGCGCCCGGCTCGAGCCCGGCGACCACTCGTCGGCCTAGAAACACCAGATCGAGCGCGCCGGTCGAATCGACGAGTCGCACAGTGAGTCGAGCCGGCGCGTCACGCGGACTGACCTCGACGTAGGAAATCCGCCCACCGGTGCGTTCGAGCGAGCGGGCGGTCACCTCCCCGAGCGGCGTCCAGTCGCTGTGCACTGGCACTTTGCCTGCCACGCTCATGGGCTCGCGGTTCCCGTGGAGCCGAAGCCCCCCTCGCCGCGATGAGAACCAGGCAGAGTCGCGACGGGGACAAAGACCGCCTGTTCGACCTTCTGGATCACCAGTTGAGCAATTCTGTCCCCTACCGCGAACTCCACTGACGAGTGGAGGTCCGTGTTGAGCAAGGTGACGCTGATCTCGCCCCTGTAGCCAGCGTCGACAGTGCCTGGACCATTCACGATCGTCACTCCGTGACGCGCCGCCAACCCAGAACGCGGGTGCACGAGCGCGACATAGCCGGCAGGCAACGCGATGCGCACGCCTGTGCGCACCGTGGCACGTTGACCGGGAGCGAGCACCAGCGTCTCACGGGTCGTGAGGTCTGCTCCCGCGTCACCAGGGTGGGCATAGGCGGGCAGCGGGACATCGGCTGCCGTCGTGCTGATGAGAACTTCGACGTCAGTCATGGGCCTTCAGGGCTGCCACCGTGGGTGCGGCCGACGCTACGCGGCGCACTCAGTGCAGATCGGCTGGTCGCCCTTGAACTCGGCAAGTTGGCTGCGGTGGTGGACAAGGAAGCACGACATGCACGTGAACTCGTCCTGTTGTGGCGGAAGAACCCTGACAGACAGTTCCTCGCCGGACAGGTCGGCGCCAGGAAGCTCAAAACTATCGGCCGCTTCCGCCTCATCCTCATCGACCACGCCCGAGCTCTTATCCGAGCGACGCGCCTTCAACTCCTCGATCGAGTCAGCCGCGATTTCGTCGTCGGTCTTGCGGGGGGCGTCATAGTCGGTCGCCATCCGTGGATCTCCTTCACCTTGTAGGTGTGTGATGAATGCTTGCGGCCGAGGTTTTGTTCCCACTCAGCGCAGGCATTCTGCACCACAATCCGCATTTGCGCGAGTTGGCGGTTGCCACCGGCCTCACGGCAGTCGCGCGCCGGCCCTCTCGAGGACGTCCCTGAACTCGTCCCACGCCTCAGGCGCGGCGGCAATGAGGAGTTCACCGTCCGCTGCTCCCCCGTCGATTCCACCGACCCTCACGCCGGCCTCCTGAGCGATCAGCGATCCTGCAGCGAAGTCCCAAGGCTTGAGTCCGTGCTCGTAATACGCATCCACCGAACCCTCAGCCACCAGGCACAAGTCGAGGCTTGCCGCCCCCAGCCGCCTGATGTCGCGAACCTGTCCGAGCAACTCGGCGACAACGCGCCCCTGAGCGACCCGTCTCTCTGCGACGTAGCTGAAGCCGGTCGCCACAAGCGTCGACGCGAGTGCAGGCGCCTCGCCCCGTTCCAGCTGCTTTCCGTTGCGCCACGCACCATGCCCGGCCGCGGCCTTCCACTCGACTCCCCCGCCCCCATACACCGCGCCGGCAAGAACGCGCCAAGACGCAGGGTCGGTACCCCCTTCGACGGCGGCAACAGACACAGCGAAATGCGGCAGTCCATACAGGTAGTTGACGGTCCCGTCGATCGGATCGATCACCCAGGTCACGCCCGTCTTGCCGGGGACGTCCTCGCCCTCTTCGCCGAGGATCGCGTCATCAGGGCGCTCCTGAGCGAGCCGCGATCGCAAGAGCTTCTCTGCCGCCACATCCATCTGCGTCACGATGTCGATGGGCGAACTCTTGGTGAGGGTGACCTCCGCTTGCGATCGACCCTCGATCACCAGTTGTCCTGCCTGGCTCGCAAGGCTCGCGGCAAGGTCCATGAGTTCGCGCGTTGAGTGCATACCAAGAGCCTCGCACAGGACGCGCTGGCGCGGCGCCGCCCCTCGCGGCATCCGGCGTGGCACAGTAGAGCAATGACCGGAATGAGCCTCAAGGGACTGTCAGAGGACGGGACCCATCTCATCGTTGTCACGACAGACGGCGACGAGCATCGGCTCGCCATTACTGACGAGTTACGTGAGTTGGTGCGCCACGCACGTGTCATGCGCCGCGACCGAGACGACGATCCACCCGCGACGCGGCTGAGCCCTCGCGAGATCCAGCAGCGCATCAGAGCGGGCCTCAATGCGGCAGAGCTCGCCGAACTGACGGGCGAGCCCGTCGAAGCCATCACCAAGTTCGAGGCTCCCGTGCTCGCGGAACGTTCCTACATCGTCGACATGGCGAAGACGACGCGCATCGGCCGCGATCACACCTCCCCGACGTTGGGAGACCTGGTTGGCGACCGCCTCGCCGGCCGCGGCGTCGACCCCGAGTCCGTGGTGTGGGACGCCTGGCGCGAGATCGACGAGCCGTGGAAGGTCGCCGCTGACTACCGTGTCGACGGTAGGTCGGTGCGAGCGCTCTGGACCTACGACCACGTCGCCAAGGCGCTCACTGCGGAGGACGACGAGGCTTCCTGGTTGACGGAAACCGAGCTTCTCGATGCGCCGGTGCCTCGCCGCCACTTGAGCGCGGTCCGCGCCGACAGTGGCCCCATCCCCTTGCAGCCCCACCGTCCCGCGGAGATTACGAGCGCTGAGCAGGTGGCAGATGGCAAGGCGGCTCCGCCCGACACCACGGACGCGTTGCTCGAGGACCTTGCCAGTCGCAGGGGCATGCGGGAGCCGCTCGAGTTGGACGACGACGAAGACGACGAGGCCTTCGAAGGTTTTGGCCCCGCACGTGGAGCGGCATCGCAGCGGCCCACCACCATCCCCCACCCGGCGGGAAATGCTCGCCAAGACCCACCTGGCCAAGGCGCTCACAGCCCGGCTGCTCCTCAGCAACCGGCGCCTCAGGGTCCCCCTGCAGAAAAGCGCCCCCGCAAGGGTCGCGCGTCCGTTCCCAGTTGGGACGAGATCGTCTTCGGAGCCAAGAACGACTGACAGCCGGAGCCTTCGCTCACCATGAGCGAGCGCCGCTGCTAGCGTCCTTGCGCCATCAGCAAAGGGACGTGCAGTTCCTCGGGGGTGAGCGATCCGTGCATCCCCACGAGCGCCATGGAACGCGCGCTCTGCGCCCGCGAGTCCACCACAGTTGCTCGCCCAGCCATCGCGACCACCACGTCGCCGATGCGCTCTTTGACTTCGAGCGAGATGGGACCAAAAAGCCCCGCCGTCTCTGCCTCGTCCCTCGTCATGACGACGGCATCGTGGCCCAGCACGTCTTGCCAGCGAGCTGCGACGGATGCGACGTGTGAAGGGTCCACGTGGAGGTGCAGCGCGCGCGGCTCGCCTGCGACAAGCTCGACATCTTGAGCCAGTGCGGCGGTCTGGCCGACGTCCCACCTGGGCGCGCCAGGCACGTCGACCATTCCGTGGTCCGCCGTGACCACCATGACCGCATCGGCTGGCAGATTGCCAGCGAGCCGCCTTAGCTCCCTGTCGGCGTCCTCCAGAGCGGCGACCCACTGATTCGATTGCCAGCCTTTCGCATGTCCCGCGGCGTCGATCTCTCCCCAATAGCAATACGAGACTCCGGGCTTCTGCGCCACGGCAAGCGCGACATCGATCCGATCGGCAAGATGCTCGGCGCCCACAAACTGGCCGCCGCGCAGTACCGCATGGGTCAGACCGGAGCCGGCGAAGGTGCGCTTGCCCAACGTCGTGACGGGGAATCCCTCTCGATCAGCCTCCGCAAGGAGCGACGGCATCGGCTGCCATTCCTCGGCGCGGTAGGCCCCCTCCCAAGAAATCAGATTGGCAAGCTGCCCGGTGCGCGGGTTGCGTGCCGTGTAGCCAGACATCCCCGTTTGTCCGGCTGGCAGTCCGGTGCCAAAAAGCGATAGCGACGCCGCCGTCGTCGTGGGAAAGCCTGCGGTGACGACGCCCGACTCGATGCTGCGCAGGAAGGGGGCATGCCCTCTTCTCGCTTCGAGTTGATAGTGCCCGAGTCCGTCGAGAAGCACCACGACCACGTGGCGTGAGTGTGGGATTCCGAGGCGTTCACGGTCGGCTTCCGCGTCGCGGTGTGCCACCGCATGGCCAGCGCCAATCGCTGCGAGCGACCCCGATAGGACGGCGCCAAGCTCCCTGCCGCCGTAGTCGGGCAGCTCAAGCCCTGCAGCTCTGAGCCGTGCGATCGCCCCCAATTCAGTGGCCGGCGAGGCGTTGAAGGGTGGCCGTGAAGTCCTCGAGAGCACGCACGGTGTCTGCTCCGTCTGCGAGCACGCTCACGCGCGCGAGGGTGTCGTCGCCTGTGAAGTCCCCCGTGTAGCCGTGGTCTGCATCGCACGACTCGTCGCCGCAATTGGCGGGCTCAAGGTCGATGCGTGAGTGGATCCCCCATCCGACCGCGAGCACGAGCTCGCCCGGGACATCTCCCTCCCGAAAGGACTCTGGTTCGAGCACGACGTGCGTCAATGCGACAGAAGTGACCACGCGCAGTGGGGCACTCTCCACTGTCGCAGACGCCGCCGGCGTGCCGCCGCTCTCAGGGCTCGCTCCATCGTCAATGTGCACCCGAATCAGTCGGGCGTTTGTCACGACGAGCACCGTCATGTGCCGTCGCACTTCCGACGTGTCGAAGGTGGTCTCCGCGTGCACAAAGTGGCCGCGAACCTCCTCGTCGCCGATCGCGTTCCTGAGCACGTGGTTGGCCAGGGCCGGGTAGTAGCCAGCACCGACGACGGCCTGTGTAAGGGAGGTGGACATGTGTGGCATTGTCTCACCTGCTCGCGTGGCGTGGCCAACCCCTTGGCTGCGGGCGCGAGACAATGCCGTGAGCCCCAAGCCAGAACGGAGTGTTGCATGCCCGAGTCCGACGCACAGATCGTCGATATTGACGTGAGCGCCGAGATGGAGGCGTCGTTCCTTGAGTACGCCTATTCGGTGATCTACTCCAGGGCATTGCCTGACGCGAGGGACGGTTTGAAGCCTGTTCAAAGGCGCATCGTCTACACCATGGGCGACATGGGATTGCGCCCAGACAGGGCGCACGTGAAGTCTTCCCGCGTCGTCGGCGAGGTGATGGGTAAGCTCCACCCGCACGGAGACCAGGCGATCTACGACGCCCTCGTACGCATGGCGCAGTCCTTCTCGCTGCGCCTGCCGCTGGTCGACGGACACGGAAACTTTGGCTCGCTTGACGACGGCCCTGCCGCTTCCCGCTATACCGAAGCGCGGCTAGCCCCCGCATCAATGGCCATGACGGCCGACCTCGGAGAGAACGTCGTCGACTTTGTCCCCAACTACGACAACAAGCTTCAACAGCCCTCCGTGCTGCCGAGCGCGATTCCCAACTTGCTCGTCAATGGAGCCTCAGGCATCGCAGTGGGCATGGCCACCAACATGGCGCCGCACAACCTCATCGAAGTGGTCTCTGCCGCGCGCCACCTGCTCGCCAACCCCAAGGCAAGCCTCGACGAGCTCATGAAGTTCGTACCTGGTCCGGACTTGCCCTCCGGCGGCAAGATCGTCGGTCTCGATGGAATCCGGCAGGCATACGAGACGGGCAAGGGCGCCTTCAAGACCCGCGCGACCGCCCGGATCGAGAAGGTCACGGCCAAGCGTCAAGGAATCGTCGTGACGGAGTTGCCGTACACGGTGGGTCCCGAGCGCGTGATCGAGAAGATCAAGGACGGGGTCACGGCGAAGCGCCTGCAGGGCATTCAAGCCGTGACTGACCTGACCGACCGCCATCACGGCTTGCGCCTCGTCATCGAGATCCGCACCGGCTTCTCCCCCGAGGCCGTGCTGGAGCAGTTGTATCGCTACACGCCGCTCGAGGAGGCCTACTCGATCAACAACGTCGCGCTGGTCGACGGCGAGCCACGCACGCTTGGTCTCAAGGAGCTGCTCAGGGTGTGGGTCGATCACCGCATCGAGGTGACCAGGAGGCGATCGGAACACCGGCTGAGCTCGCGACGCGAACGGTTGCACTTGGTGGACGGCCTGCTCGTCGCGATCCTCGATATTGACGACGTCATTCAGATCATTCGCACGTCGGACGACTCCGGTGCGGCCAAGGATCGCCTGATGACGGCGTTCGACCTCTCTCAAGTGCAGGCTGAGTACATCCTCGAGTTGCGGCTAAGAAGGCTCACCAAGTTCTCCAGGATCGAGTTGGAGAACGAAAAGAGCCAGTTGATGGCAGAGATTGCCGAGCTTGAGGACATCCTGCACTCGGAAGGTGCTCTCCGCGCCGTGGTTGGCCGCGAGATGGACGCCGTTGCCGCCGAGTATGGGACGCCGAGGCGGACCATCCTCTTGGCAGACGCTGGCGCCCCTGCCGCCGCTTCCCTCGCGGGAATGCCCGGTGCTGCCTCGGCGACCGCGCCCTCTTCCGGCCGCAACGCGGCCCCAGCGAACCTGGAGATCGCCGACACGCCTTGCCACGCACTGCTGTCAACAACGGGCCTGGTCGCGCGCACTTCCGACGAACACCCGGTGTCGCGCGAGGGCAGGCGTGCTCCGCACGACGCCTTGCGCTCTGCGATCGCTTCCACGGTGCGCTCCGACGTGGGGGTGCTCACCTCGCGTGGCCGGATCCTCAGACTGTCCCTGCTCGAGGTGCCGAGCCTTCCCCCCACCGACGGCCCGCCCTCGCTGTCAGGCGGGGCGCCCGTGCGCGAGTTGGTCATGCTTGACCGGGACGAGGAGCCCATTGCGTTGGTGCCGCTCGACGGCCAAACACCCCTCGCGCTTGGCACGAAGGACGGGACGGTGAAGCGCGTCGCCCCCGAGCCCGCGCCCTCGAAGGACGCCTGGGACGTCATCGCGCTCAAGGAGGGTGATGCCGTAGTAGGCGCTGCCCCTGCAGCTGACGATCGCGAACTGGTCTTTGTGACGTCCGACGCGCAGCTCTTGCGTTTCGCTGCCTCTTCCGTGCGGCCTCAAGGTCGCACAGCGGGTGGAATGACGGGTATCAAAATCGGTGCAGGAGCCTCCGTCGCAGGGTTCTTTGTGGTGGACGCGCAGCAGGACAACCACGTCGTCACCATTTCCGGCTCATCCGACGGCTTGCCAGGCACCCAACCAGGTGCCGCGAAGGTGACACCGCTCGCCGAGTACCCCGGCAAGGGACGTGCGACGGGCGGCGTGCGTGCTCACCGCTTCCTGAAGGGTGAGGACTCACTGTTGGCAACCTGGGTGGGGCCTGCACCAGCACGCGCAGCGTCGGGTGCTGGTCAGCCGATCGATCTCCCAGAAGCAATCGGACGACGCGATGGTTCTGGCGTTCCGCTGAACACTCCCGTCGACGGCATCGGGTAGGCGTCCGAGCTCACTCTCGAAGGCACCTAACTTTCGAAGGCCCAGTGTCTATCGGTCATGTACTTGGCCACCACGAGCCCAATCAAGATGGCCAGCACCGTCAGAAGCACTTGCAAGATGCCTGCTGTCGCGTCGATGTAGCGCGCCTCATTCAGGCTCACGACGGCCTCGTGGGCGAGCACGCCAGGGATCTGCACGAGCGACGCCGGGACCTGCAGGGTGATGACGGGCCACCTACCGCCTCTGGCGCCAGTTGCGGCAAGCACGCCGAGCACGAGGCAAGCAAGGAACGTCGCCGTCTGGACGGGCATGCCGTTCTCGATGAGCACCATGCGTGGCACGTTCACTAGGCCGATGAGGGCGGCGGTCAGCGCCATCCTCCATGGCGAGTTGAAAAGCAACGCGAAACCGAGGACACCCACGAAGCTGGCTACGGACTTGATGCCGAGGTCGCCCACAAGCCCGACGTCGATCGGCGGGCGGGCGCTCGTATCCAGAGGGCTGAGCAGCGAAACTCCCCACACCGCCGCGGCAGCGGCAAGAGTCAGCGACGTTCCGTGGACCACGCGGATGATGCCTGCCGAGTAGTCATTCTTGGCCAGGTCGAGCGCACCAGTGATGAGGGCGAATCCTGGAAGCAAGAACAACACGGAGGAGATGTAGCCAGAGGCGTGTGTTTCGAGTCCCGTTCCCGCCAACGAGAGTAGAGCGAGGGAGCCGATATAGACCGTCGTCGCGACGGTGGCCGCGACCAACACGGTGCCGAAGGCGTTAAAGGAGCGGTGCGCGAGCTCGCGGCGCACCCACTGACCCATGAAGGCAGCGACAAAGACGACGACGACTTCAAGGATCCTTGCCCTATTGAGTACCGCGAACCCTGCACATGCGGCTCCGGCAAACGTCGAGTTGAGCCACCTGTTGTACATGGGCTTCTGGCGCTCGATCTCATCGAGGGCGCGGTGCACCTCGGCGGGAGTCATCACGCTTGGCAAGTGCCTTCTGAACCGGTCGAGTCTCGCGATCCTGTCGGCGTTCACGGAGTTGTGTCGCAGTTCAGAGACTTCGGTGCGGAACAGTTGTCCCACACGGGAGGTGGTGGTGATCTCCGTCAGCGTGACCTGCTCGGAGTGTTCCTCAATACCGAGGGACTTCGCGACGGTCTTCATACCTTGCTTGACGCGGTAGCTTGCGGTGCCCGAACCCAACATGAGCAGGCCCAACCGCAGGATGGCGTTGGAACGCCGCCCAAGTTCGTCGGCGTCAATGTCTTGTGCAGGGGGCGGGGAGGATGTCACGCCGCCATTGTTTCGCATCTACGAGCAGAAGGTTGCGACCTCGGGCCCGACACCGCCGCTGGAAACTCGCTAGCCGCGCGCACCCAGCGTCTCGAGGCGCGCCTCGATCACTGCCTGCCACTGACGCGCCCGCCTGCGTCCCTCAATCGTGGCCAGTCCTGCGGGCACACCCAGAGCGAAGATCACGGCAGCCAGGATCTCCCAGCCCAGTGCCCAGGCGGCCAGTCCTGCGAGCGGGCTCATGAGCACGCCGCCAGCCGCGCCCCAGAAGGAGCGGAGCATCCCGAGCATCACGCCAAGCGCCGCCGCATCGGTGGACTCATGGATCGCGCGAGCGGCGTCCGCTGTAATCTGGTTCGGTAGCGGCCGAGACCACCCGATGTCCGGCAACTCCGGCGCCATTGCCTGGTAGAGCGGTTGTCCCTTGGGATGTGCTGACTCGGTCATCTCGCCTCCTCAAGTTCCGTGATGCTCGGTCTGGCTTACGTATCAATCCTGTTGTGATCGAGGGTCGCAGCGCCCGCGACGATGAAGTCTCGGCGTGGGCCAACGTCATTGCCCATCAGGAGTTCAAAGACGCGCTCAGCTGATTCTGCGTCTGCCGCAGTGATGCGGCGCAGAGTCCGATGCTCGGGGTCCATCGTCGTCTCTGCCAACTGGTCGGCGTCCATCTCCCCCAATCCCTTGTAGCGCTGGATCTCGTCTTTGAAACTTCGCCCAGCTCGACGCAATTCCCGCAACGTCTCCTGGAGTTCCTTCTCGGAGTACGTGTAGATGTGCTCCCGAGCGCGGCGGGCGGAACCATTGACCTCGATCCGGTGCAACGGCGGCACCGCTGCGTACACGCGGCCGGCGTCCACGAGCGGGCGCATGTACCTGAAGAACAGGGTCAGCAACAAGGTGCGGATGTGGGCGCCGTCGACGTCGGCATCTGTCATCAGAATGATCTTCCCGTACCGAGCCGACTCGAGGTCGAACGTGCGCCCAGAGCCAGCGCCCAGCACCTGGATGATCGAGGCGCACTCGGCGTTGTGAAGCATGTCGGTGACGGAGGCACGCTGCACGTTGAGGATCTTGCCGCGAATCGGAAGGAGCGCCTGGAAGTCAGACTGCCTCGCCAATTTGGCTGTTCCGAGGGCGCTATCTCCCTCAACGATGAAGAGTTCAGAGAGCTCGACGTCGTTGCTTCGGCAGTCGGCGAGCTTGGCAGGCAACGTCGATGTCTCAAGCGCGTTCTTGCGCCGCGAGATCTCCTTCTGCTTGCGGGCGGCCACCCTGGCGCGCATTTCCGCAACCACCTTCTCCAGCACGGTGTTCGCTTGAGCCTTGAAGTCTCGCTTGGTCGAGGTGAGGATCGCGCCAAGCTCCGTCTCGATTGTCTTCGCGACGATGGCGCGCACAGGCGATGTCCCGAGGACCTCCTTGGTCTGACCTTCGAACTGAGGTTCTGGCAAGCGCACGGTGACAACGGCGGTCAGGCCCGCCATGATGTCGTCCTTCTCGATGCGTTCGGCGCCATCCTTGCCGCTCAGCTTCAGCCTGCGCGCGTTTGCCTCGATGACTTTGCGCACCACCTTGGTGAGGCCCTGCTCGAAGCCTGTCAGGTGAGTGCCGCCCTTGGGCGTCGAGATGATGTTGACGAACGAGCGCACCTCGGTCTCGTAACCGGTGCCCCACCTCAGTGCAATGTCCACCTCACATGAACGGTCAACATCTTCAGACTCCAGGTGGCCGTTGGGCTTGAGCACCGGCACTGTCTCCGTGTACGTTCCGGAGCCCTTGAGTAGCCACGTGTCCGTGACGGCTGCGTCTGGCGCGATGAAGTCGACGAAGTCCTTGGATCCTCCCTCGAACATGAAGCTTTGCTCGCTCGGTTCCAACGGATTGCGTTCGTCCCGCACCACCATCGTGAGCTGAGGCACCAAGAAGGCGGTCTGCCTGGCCCTGACGATCAACTCGTCGTACGAGAAGCTCGCTTGCTTGTTGAACACCTGCCTGTCGGCCCAGTAACGGATCCGCGTGCCGGTCACCGCCTTGCCAACCTTGCCCGTGACGTCCAGCTCGGAACCGGTCACGAAAGGCGTGAACTCGGCGTCGGGAGTCGGGCCGCTCGCGGGGTCAGCGAACTTGCCAGGCTCACCGCGCCGGAAGGCCATGTGGTGCGTCTTGCCGCCACGGTCCACCCACACATCGAGGCGCTCGCTGAGCGCGTTCACGACCGAGGCGCCGACGCCATGCAGACCGCCAGAAGCGGCGTAAGAGCCAGAGCCGAACTTTCCGCCGGCGTGCAGTTTGGTCATGACGACCTCGACGCCGCTCAAGCCGGTTTTCGGCTCAATGTCGACGGGGATTCCGCGAGCGGTGTCGCGCACCTCCACCGAGTCATCGGGATGCAGGATCACTTCGATGCGATTGCCATGGCCGCCGAGGGCCTCGTCCACCGAGTTGTCGATGATCTCCCACAAGCAGTGCATCAATCCACGCGAGTCCGTGGTGCCGATGTACATGCCTGGACGCTTGCGAACCGCGTCCAATCCTTCAAGGACTGACAGATGACGTGCAGAGTAGTCGGAGCTCACGCGGTGAGTCTAAGCGGCGTTTGACCGGGTCCCGAGCGGGCGCGCCCGAAGCCTGCTATACCTCGGGAACTTCCGTCGCGGCATCGGCCCTCAACGCCGTCATGGCCAGGTTGTCCGTCTTCACAAAGAAGCCAAGCTCGCGATACAGTTCACGTCCAGCGGGCGTGGCGTGCAGCTCGATGACCTCGATGCCTTGGTCGTCTGTCCACTCAAGCAGCGCCGTCATGATCTCCCGCGCGTACCCCCTGCGGTGGTATTGCGGCGCGGTGGAGACCCACTGGACATAGCCTGCGCGGTGCGCGTTCCTGCCAGGGCGTGGCAAGCGGGGAACGATGTTGATCAGCCCGCACGCCGCAAGCCCACCCTCCTCAGCGTCGATCACGACGCCGTAGAGGTCCTTGCCAAGGCGCTCCTTCACGAGCGAGGTCGAGTCGAGAGCCCAAGCGGGCGTGGGCTTCGCGCCCACAGCCTTATACATGAGCGCACCAAGATAGACGATCTCGGCAGCGTCGGCAGGCTCGGCCGGCCGCACAGTGACAGAGGCCACCGCTTAGTGCCAGGCGACGGCGATAGCCACGTTGACGAGCGTCAGCGCCAAGGCGCCTGCCCACATGCGCTTGGCTGATTCCCGGCGCGATCCGGTCTCGCACATGCCCGCCACACCGAGCGCGATGAGGAACTTCACGGCGATCTTCCAATGATTGGGCGACTCGTCGTCGTCCCCGAAGGCCATCCCTGCGAGGAACACCCCTGTGACAATCTGCGCCCTGGCTCCCCACACCATCACCGCAGTGATGCCGCGCTCTCCCACTCGCCACTGCTCGAGTGCACCGCCAACGATGGCGGCCATGCCAACCAGGTGCAGAATCACAAAGACGATCTGAAGGGCTTCCACCATCGCTCCTTATCTGGACGTGTCCTTCGATGGTATCGCGGGAGCGGTCCCCGCCGACCTCGCCGCCGCCGACGTTGTGCCTCGGGGGGATGCGGGCCTCGTACCTGGTTCTCGTCAGTCCTCGCCGGAATCAAATCTCACGATCTCGTCACCATGCTCCGACGGCATGCGGCGAATGAGGTGGTCAGCCAATCGATAGACGGTTGTCGCGTCTTGGGTGAGCACCACATCGAAGAGCTCCTCGTGGGGCATCCACCTGGTGGCGACGATGCCGACCGTGAGCGAGTCCGTCAGCAGAATCAAGAAAGCCCGGTTCCTCAGCGGATCACCAGGAGACACGACCACGTGGCGCCAGCCTGGCAGAATCTTTGACGCTCCATGAGGACCGAAGATCGCGCACAGCACCGCCGTTTCGCGCAACTGATCGAGCGTGCCCACGTGGAACACAGCGTCGAGCGCCAGGCCGTTCGGTTGCCGGATGAGAACGACGGGACGCGAGCGTGCGGTCATGGCCTGTCGGAGGAAGAATCCGCCGATCTCAAGGAGAGACTCGGCGGTCATGGTCTGGGACGGGTGATCCTCGATGATGTCCCGCAGCGACGTGTTTCGCGGGGAGTGCCGGACGACGTCAAGCAGGGGAACCACAGTACGCGGCGTTGCAAGCGGTCCGGAGAGCGCCTCAGGCCTGCCGAAGCGATACCCCTGACCGAGCGTAGCGCCAAGGGCGCGGGCGAGCTTCGCCTCAGCCGCTGTCTCGATGCCGGTCACGATCAAAGTCACCCTGTTGGCTTCCACGTACTTCAACAGAGGGCCTAACGATGGTGCGAAACCCCCTGGCGAATCCCTTTGGAGCATCCGCATGTCGAGCTTCACCACGTCCGCCGACAAGAGAGGCAGCACCGACAGACACCCAGGGCTCGAGGAGACGTCATCCACCGATACGCCCCAACTCAGCTGACGCGCACGGTCGACGGTGGCCAGCACGCCCTCGGGGTCGGATGCGAGTGCGGCGTCGTTGAGTTCGATGAACACCCTCAGCGACGACTGCGCACGCGCGACAATCTCGTAGATGTCCGGGGGACACTGATCGATGCGCAAGCCCACTGACATGTTGACAAACAGTGAGGCGGACCTTGGAGCGCCTGCACTGAAGAAGCCCTCAAAGGCGGAGCCGAGACAGATCCAGTTGAGCATGGACTGCAGCCCATCGAGTTCCGCCTGACGAAAGAGCTCCGCAGGAGACCCAAAGCGGGACCCTTCAGGCCCGCGGCACAAAGCCTCGTAGCCCACGACCTCACCGGTCGCCAAGTCAACGATCGGTTGGAAGACGCTCGTGACCTGGCGCTCGTTCAGAATCGCGGCGAACTCATCTGAGGCGCTCGGTGCGCTGTCGCTCGACTCGGTCATCGTCCAGGCATTCTCCGGGTGGATGAGCGTGCGCGTCTGACCATCATTCCGCCTCCCTGAGTGTGGCTATGCCTACCTATCGGCGGGCATGCGCCATCCGTCAGGGAATGGCAAAAGCGGCCTAATCGAGGTAGTCGCGCAGCACCTGGGAACGGGAAGGATGACGGAGCTTTGACATCGTCTTGGACTCGATCTGGCGGATCCGCTCGCGGGTCACGCCAAACACTCGGCCGATCTCGTCGAGAGTCTTGGGCTGGCCATCGGTCAGGCCGAAGCGCATTCCCACCACACCAGCCTCGCGGTCGGAGAGCGTATCCATGACCTTGCTGAGTTCTTCCTGAAGCAGCGTGAAGCCCACGGCGTCGGCCGGCACGACCGCTTCAGAGTCCTCGATGAGGTCGCCAAATTCGCTGTCGCCATCTTCACCAAGTGGCGTATGCAGAGAAATGGGTTCGCGGCCGTACTTCTGGACCTCGACCACCTTCTCTGGCGTCATATCGAGTTCACGCGCGAGCTCTTCTGGCGTGGGTTCGCGACCGAGGTCTTGAAGCATCTGGCGCTGAACCCTAGCCAACTTGTTGATGACCTCGACCATGTGCACGGGGATGCGAATGGTGCGTGCCTGGTCGGCCATGGCTCGCGTGATCGCCTGACGGATCCACCAGGTGGCGTAGGTCGAGAACTTGTAGCCCTTGGTGTAGTCGAACTTCTCGACCGCACGGATCAGGCCAAGGTTGCCCTCTTGGATGAGGTCGAGGAACAGCATGCCCCGGCCGGTGTAGCGCTTGGCGAGCGAGACGACGAGGCGCAGGTTCGCTTCCAACAGGTGGTTCTTGGCGTGGCGACCGTCGTTGGCGATCCACTCCAGTTCGCGACGGTTCTTGGGGGTGATCTTGTCTCCCCCACTGAGCTTCTCTTCCGCGAACAGTCCCGCTTCGATGCGCTTGGCAAGGTCAACCTCTTGCTCGGCGTTCAGCAGAGCGACCTTACCGATCTGCTTCAGGTAGTCCTTGACGGGGTCTGCGGTAGCTCCAGCCGTCATGACCTGCTGAACGGGGGCATCGTCGTCTTCCCCCGTAATAACGAAGCCTGCGGTCTCTTCGGGCTCTTCCGCTTCAGCGTCGGGCGTGGGCTCGACGTCTTCCGGCACCACGTCTTCCTCGTCAGCGACGGGAGCGTCCTCGGCAGCAGCCTTGGCCTTGCTTGCTTTCGAGCGCACGGGACCGGCGCCCTTGGTGGCGCGCGGGGCGGCCGTGGGAGCGAGGTCCTCGATGGGGGCAGTAGCGGACGTGGTCTTCTCCTTCAGTGGGGTGGGAGCCGAGTGGTTGCCTGACTCTCCGGTGGTGCGGGGGGAACCCGCTCGCGCTGCACGAGCTACGCCGGAACGATCAGACGGCACACGAGTCCTCTCGAACACATTTGGGGGGCTGCCACGGCTCTCAGCACCGCCGGCAAATCCATTAAAGTGTAACGCCTCTGTCAACGTCGGCGACCCCACTGACAGTTCCCATGAGCGCAAAGGGCTCATATGTCATGTAACGCTCATGCAGCGGTGAGCCAGCCCGGCGGCAAGTGAGCGTCAATCGCGCACTTCACGAGCTCAGCAAGCCGGTATTCGGGCTCGTCTATCAGTGCGATGGCCACCGCCGTTGCTGCACCAGACTCGTCGCCACGCCACCACCGCGCAAGCCCCACCAGAGTCATCGCTGGCGCGATCTCCTCTGGGCACAGCCAAAGCAACACGGAAGCCAATTCTTCCAAGGCGGCCACCATCAGTGGCCGCGGTGCAACGGCCGACGCTGGCAACAGCATGACGGCCAACGCCTCCCTGACGCCCGCCGCAGAAGGATCAACGCACAGCGCGTCAGCGACGCTCCCCTCTCCTGGAACCATGTCGACGACGATCGCGTCCCTCACGACGACGTCACGCAGACCTGCCGCGATCTTGCCGAGCTCGGCATCTGAAGGCGTGTCCCCTTCGCACATTGCCGCCACTGCTCGTCGCCAGGCCTCCAACCGTTGAGTGCGCCAGCGTTCGGGATCTCGCTCCCTCGCAGCCCACGACCGCTGCTGCGCCCTCCTGGCCTTGCGTCGTCGCTCCGCAGGAGCCTTCGCTGCTGGTGACTCGCCATGCGGTCGCACGGAGAACGCCCGCACCGCCCCCTCAGGCGCCCGAGGAATGACCCTGCCTGCATCGGGACAGCATTCAGGGTCGACGCATTCTGGAGATCGGTAGCGATCCTTGATGACAGCCCACGCATCGACCACGTCGATGTGGTCGGCAAGGGCCTCGCGGGCTGCGATAGCCGCACGCGTCCCGTCAGGATTGTCGGCGCCACCGTACCCCACCACGATCGCGCGTTTGGCGCCAGCCTCCGACAAGTGGCTTGCGGCGATCGAGCACATCACGCGAGAGCAGTCGCTGATGGAGAACTCGGCAGCGTCGGCCCGCATCAAGGGATGCATTCTTCCGGACCTGGTCAAGCCCACGATCACTACGGAATCGACGGGTGTGTACCCCAGCATCAGGGGGATGGTGGCGATCAGCTCGCCTGGGTCGCTCAGTCGAAGTGTCATGGACCTACAGTCGCGGCTACCGCTCGGGTCCCGCTTGCGCGGCTCCGTTTGCTGTGAGCAAGCCTTTCGCCGTGCGTCTGGGGACGACGCGACCTCTAGGCTGAGCGCATGGACGATGCTCGACGAAAGGCCGACGTTGACGAGGCCATTTCGCGGGCACTCGACCGACTCGCTGCCGCAATCGCGCCCGCCACGTCGAGCGCTGAAGAACTCCTCGCACCCGTCGCGACGCTGGCCGCAAAGGGCAAGAGGGTCCGTGCGCTCCTGGTGCTCCATGCCTACGAGGCGTGCGGCGGTCGGGAGCCCGCCCGCGCAGCCCAGTTGGCCGGTGCAGTCGAGCTCTTCCAGACGGCCGCCCTCATTCACGACGATGTTTTGGACCGCTCTGACACGCGGCGCGGGCTGCCATCGACCCACCGGAGCCTCGAGGCACACCACCAGTCGCAGGGATGGCTCGGGGACGGCGAGCGGTTTGGCACGAATGGCGCGATCCTCGCGGGAGACCTGGCGCTCATGGCGTGCCACCAGTTGCTTACAGAGGCCATCGCCGGACTGCCTGGCGCCGTCTCGACTGCGGTCGGCGAGCGCTTCTCCTCCATGGCGAGCCTCTGCACCGCTGGCCAGTATCTGGACATCAGGCTCGCGGCGCAACCACTTGGCTCACTCGAAGGCCAGACAGACGCGATCATTGCGACGATGCGGGCTAAGACGGCCTCCTACACGGCGGAAGGACCGCTTGCGCTCGGCGCGGCCCTCGCCGGCCTGAGCCCAGAACACGTGGACCAGTGGGCGGCGGTGGGCGTGCCGCTGGGGATCGCCTTCCAACTTCGCGACGACGTCCTGGGCGCCATCGGGTCTCCTGACACCACCGGCAAGCCCGCAGGGGATGACCTGCGTGAGGGCAAGCGCACCCTGCTCTTGTCTCTAGCCCTTGGCGGCGCCGATGCCGAGGGTCGCGAAGCCCTCGCGGCAGTGGTCGGCAATGAGGCGGCAAGCGCGACGCAACTCAGTGAGGCCATCACCGTGATGAGCAGTTCGGGAGCGGTCGACGCCACGGAGGCAGTGATCGAGGACTACGCCAGCCAGGCACGCCTGGCGCTCGACGTTCTTGCCGTCGACGGGCTCTATCGCGACCGTCTTGAGAGCCTCATCGACTCAACGGTCGCGCGCAACTCCTAGCCCTCCTGAGCGCGTGCCAGCGGTACGGCGCCTGCTAGAAGACCGTCTGCCTGCTAGAAGACCGTCTGAGCGAGCCTGCGAACGGGAGCCCGCTTGCCAGACCTCAAGGCGTCAAGCGGGCTTTCCCCTAGTTCCTCATGGAAGGTCGTGAGCCATTCGACGATGACGTCATCGCTCAGCCCGGCGTCGGCCAGGACGATGATGGTGCCGCGTACCGTCGCCAACACCTCGTGCCCGTGCTCGCCTTCGACGATCTGCCCTGCTGGGAGATAGAGCGCATTGTTCTCACCGCGTCTGACGGCAATCAGATTGCGCTCGCGCAGAAACTCCCTGACGCGGGACAAGGGGACGCCTAGCAACTCGGCGCACTCGGGGACGCTCAACCATTCGCTCACGTCACAAGCGTAGCGACGCGACCGCCTTCTCTTGTGCCTCACGCGAAGACGAACTACAGTCACATTTGTCACATGTGTCACATGCGCCCCTTCAGCACCGCGGCGGCGCTCAATGCAAGGAGGCGCCATGGACGCGCGCACCGGAACCCTCAGAACCATTGCCACGTCGCTGACGACCACTGCCGCTCTCGCGCTGGTCGCGCTACCTGCACATGCAGATACCGATCATGTGGTTGAACCAGGCGACACGGTGTCGCGACTGGCCGCCAAGTACGGCGTGCCGTCGACCCGCATCATCGAGGCCAACGAGCTTGACGCCGCCGCCACCATCTACGTCGGCGAGCACCTCACCATCCCCACGGCCATGCCCGCGCCCAACCAGGTCACCCACGTCGTCGTCAAGGGCGACACCGCCTGGGATCTCGCCGAGACCTACGGCGTGACGGTCTCCGACTTGCGCCGCGCCAACTCCTTGAATGCTGCCGCGACCATCCGCATCGGCCAGACGCTCGTCGTTCCCGGCGCTACCATCCCCCACGCCGCTACTCCCGCGGCGGCGCCTACCGCGACGCAGTCCACGACGTACGTGGTGCAGGCAGGAGACACGCTGTGGTCCATCGCTCGTGGCGCCAACACGACGGTGTCTGCGCTGGCAGAGAGCAACGGCCTGAGCAATCCCTCGCTCATTCGCATCGGTCAGGCGATCACGGTCCCGTCGACCGGTGGCTCGCCTGCCCTGGCCACCCCCGCGACAATCACATCCACCCCCTCATTCGGCGGCACCTACGTGGTGCAGGCTGGTGACACCGTCTCCTCGATCGCGAGCCGCCACGGCACCACCGTGAGCGCCATCGCCACGGCCAACTCCCTGGCTGACGCTGGGGTGATTCGGATAGGCCAAGTGCTGACTGTGCCTGGAGGCGCCCCCACGGGGCTCGTCGGCGACACCTTCCTAGGGCGCACCTACCCCAAGGACGTCGTGGCGGCCGCTAACGTCAACAAGGCGACCCTCAACTCCATGGACGTGCCCAGCCGTTCTCGGATGCAGCAGATGGTGATCGATACCGCCAACGCAATGGGAGTCGACCCTGCTCTCGCCCAGGCGATCGCTTACCAGGAGTCCGGCTTCAACCAGCGGGCCGTCTCCCCTGCTAATGCGGTGGGGACCATGCAGGTCATCCCCACCTCCGGCGACTGGGCGTCAGACCTTGTGGGACGCGATCTCAACTTGCTGATCGCTGAGGACAATGTCACGGCGGGCGTGGCGATCCTCCGCCAACTGCAGCGCAACGGCACCGAGCTCGACATCGCCATTGCGGGCTATTACCAGGGAGAAACCTCCGTTCGCACAAGAGGAATGAACTCAGACACCGTCCGGTACGTTGCCTCTGTGAAATCATTGATGGAGCGTTTCGACTAGATCACGATCGGAACGGCCTCCCACCGTTTGCCCCTACCGACTCTCTAGAATGTGACTGTGGCCGAGACGATTACCGACCCCATGCTCGGCCGTCTAATCGACGGCCGCTACGAGGTGCGCGAACGCGTCGCCGCTGGCGGCATGGCGACCGTGTACCTCGCGCTTGATCGACGCCTCGAAAGACTCGTGGCAGTCAAGGTCATGCACGCCGACCTCGGTACCGACAGCGAGCGGCAAGAGTTCGCTTCCCGCTTCCGGCGTGAAGCCAAAGCGTCCGCGCGGCTCACCCACCCGGGCATGGTGCGGGTCTACGACCAGGGCACAGACGGCGACATCTCCTACCTCACGATGGAATACGTCGAGGGCGAGAACCTGCGCGCCCGCCTCCACCACGAGGTCACCCTGCCCGTCGGTGAAGCGCTCGGCATTGTGGAGGCCGTGCTCGACGCTCTCGGGGCGGCCCACCGTCAGGGGCTTGTGCACCGCGACGTCAAGCCAGAAAACGTGTTGATGGACGAGGATGGCAGGCCAAAACTCGCCGACTTTGGACTCGCTCGCGCCGTCACAGAGGTGACCTCCACTTCCACAGGAACCATCATGGGCACGGTCGCCTACCTTGGCCCAGAGCTGGTCGCACGTGGCACTGCTGATGCCCGCACCGACGTGTACGCGACGGGCATCTTGCTGTTCGAGGCGCTCACTGGCCGTCAGCCCTTCACGGCGCCGAGCGACATCGAAGTCGCGGCACGCCACGTCCACGAGGACATTCCTGCTCCCTCGACCTACGTGCCGTGGCTTCCTACCGAGATTGATGATCTCGTGCTTGCGCTCGCCGCGCGCGAACCTGACAACCGCCCGGCCGACGCTGGGGCTGCCTTAGCGCTGTTGCGTCAGACCCGCGCGATGATTGACGACCCCACCCTCGACCGAAGGGCCGATCCGCCCTCTGGCCAGGTTCCGGTTGTCGACGATGAGACGACGATTCTCGATTCCGCACCTTCAGGCTCGACGATCGCCCTCCCCATCGGCGCCGGCATGCCTGCCTTCGCTCCCATCGACGTTGACATCATCGACGACGATCCAGAGGCGCTCGAGCCGATCGGGGAAAACCGCAGGGTCGGGCTGTGGGTCGGCGCCATCGTCACGGCGTTGATCGTGCTCCTCGGCCTTGGCGCGTGGTGGTACACCACCCAGGGCCCTGGCGCCTACACGACAGTGCCGCCCGTGGCAGGCGAGACGGCAGAAGACGCTCGGAACATCCTCACGAGCGCCGACCTTGGCGTGATCACGGTGTCCGAGTTTTCCGACGACGTGCCAACCGGCCTGGTGATCGGCACCGACCCCGCCGCGCAGGAGCAGATTGGCAAGGGAGAGACGGTCAAGCTCTTTGTGTCAAAGGGCCAGCGCATGGAGATCGTCCCTAGCGTGGTGGGTGTGCTCGAGTCAGACGCGATTCAGATGCTGAGCGACGCCGGCTTCAGCGTGGGCGAGACCGAAGGCGTATGGTCCGATACGGCGCCAGAGGGAGAGGTCATCTCGACCTCGCCAGCGGCGGAAGAATCCGTGCCCTGGAACACCCCGATCGACCTCGAGATATCCAAGGGGCCGCTCCCGATCGTGGTTCCCAACGTCATCGGTCTGACCGAAGAGAAGGCTAAGGAACTTCTGACGGGTTCGAGCTTCGCCATGGAAGTCACGGTCGAGTACGGGCGCAGCAACGACGTTGAGAAGGGTGAGGTCTACGCGACCGACCCCGCCCCCGATTCCGAATCGACTCGCACTGCGCCCGTCACTTTGCGAGTGTCAGAAGGCAAGCCGTTGGTTGAGGTGCCGAACTTTGTCACACTGCGCACCGATGTCGCGCAGGCGAGGGCCGACGATCTCGGGCTCGTGGTCGAGTGGAAGGCGGACAACGCCTTCCCGTGGACCAAGAAGGAGTTCGTCGCCCGTCAGAGCATCGACGAGGGCAAGCAGGTCGAAGAGGGCACCACGATCGTCCTCTACTACGACAGCTAGTCGACAGTTAGTCGTCGACGTTCAACTGCTCGAGCGGTGGCTGATTGCGCTGCGACAGCAGTTCGGAGACCAGGAAGGCCATCTCGAGCGACTGCTCGTGATTGAGCCGAGGGTCGACCTTGGTCTCATAGCGCCTGGCGAGGCCCTCGTCGTCGATCTCCGCCGTGCCGCCCATCACCTCGGTGACGTCGTCGCCGGTGAGCTCGACGTGCAAGCCACCGGGAACGGTGTCGAGGGCGCGGTGCACCTCAAAGAATCCCTTGACCTCGTCGAGGATCGTGTTGAAGCGCCTGGTCTTGAAGCCGGAGTCGGAGGTGAACGTGTTCCCGTGCATCGGGTCGGTCAACCACGTGACGGCAACGCCCGCGTCCCGCACTCCCTCAACCAACCCAGGGAGCACGTCGCGCACCTTGTCGGCCCCCATGCGGGCCACAAACGTGATGCGGCCAGGGATGTTCTCGGGGTTCAGGCGTTCGGCCAGAGCGAGGGCATCGGCCGCCGTGCTCGTCGGTCCGAGCTTGATGCCGATGGGGTTGTGAATCTTCGACATGAACTCGACGTGAGCACCGTCGAGGTGACGCGTACGCTCCCCGATCCACAAGAAGTGCCCCGAGCAGTCGTACGGGAGCCCAGACCTTGAGTCGATACGCGTCAGCGCACGCTCGTAGTCGAGAAGCAGCGCCTCGTGACTCGAAAAGAACTCGACCGTCTTGAGCGCCTCGAAATCCCCGCCTGCCGCCTCCATGAACCGCACCGCACGGTCGATCTCGCCTGCGACTCTGTCGTACGCGGCGTAGGCGGGGTTCGCCGCAAAACCGCGGTTCCACTGGTGCACGCGGCGAAGGTCGGCGAAACCGCCGGTAGTAAACGCCCTGATCAGATTGAGGGTCGAGGCGGATACGTGGTACGCGTCCACCAGCCGCTCTGGATTCGGAATCCGCGCTTCTGGATCAAAAGACGAGTGGTTGACGATGTCCCCGCGGTAGGCCGGTAGCGTCACCCCGTCCCGCGTCTCCGAATCGGAAGAGCGCGGCTTGGCGTACTGACCAGCCATACGACCGATCTTCACCACCGGCGTTGACGCGCCGTACGTGAGGATGACGGCCATCTGGAGGATGGTCCTGATCTTGTTGCGGATGCGGTCTGCCGTTGCCTCAGAGAAGATCTCGGCGCAGTCGCCCCCCTGCAGCACGAAGGCCTCGCCTGCGCCTGCAGCGGCCAAATGGCCGCGCAGCACGTCGGCTTCGCCAGCGAACACGAGCGGCGGCACCAACTTGAGCCTGTCAACGGCGCGCTGGAGCGCCACTGGGTCAGGCCAAGCAGGCTGCTGCAACGCTTCACAGGCGAGGTAGTCGTCAACCCCAGCGGCGACGAGCTTCTCGTCCGCGGTGGTCATGATTGTCCGATGTCAGCCAAGAGATCGACGTACCAGGGCGTGGTGATGTCGAAAGGCTTGTGGCCCGCGATGCGCGGGAACGCGATGGCCTTGAGCCTGCCGCCGTCCTCCTCGTCGTGGCCGATGACGCCAGGCTCGCCGCGCAGGGCCGACTCCACCGCGAAGTCGGTCATCGACTTGATGAGGCGCAGGTCTTCCTTGTTGGCACGGGCAGAGCGGGAGAAGTAGCCGGACTTCTGGACCATGACCTTCTCGGCACCCAGGCGTTCGGCGAACTGCTTCGCGAACCATGCGCCGGGATTGATGTCGTCAAGGCGCACGTGGCCGAAGGGGTCGCGTGCGACCTCGCCGCCCGCCTCTTCAATCTCCTTGATGATCTCGGGAACGCCAGCACCCTCCGACAGGAAGATGTTGACGTTGCCGACGGTGTCCATGACGACCTTCAGGCGCTCGGCTTCTGCGTCGAGGTCGATCGACTGCTCCGGCACGTATAGCGCGTGAATGTCCCAACGCTCCTTGGTCAGGCCGATCTCCGGCACAAACTCCAAGGTGTTGAGCCACTGGCGGTACTTCATGCCGGTCGCGGCCGTCAGCCAGCCGCAGGCGCGGCCCATGACCTCGTGGATGATGAGCATGCGGGGTCCGGAGCGGTGCTCGCCGATGACGTTCTGGGCAAACACGGACGCCTGCTCGGCGGCCGACCATGCACCGAGCGACTGCCTGATTGGAACCACGTCGTTGTCGATCGTCTTGGGAAGCCCCACCACGGTCAACTCGTAGCCGTTGTCGTGAAGGTAAGCGGCAAGGTCGGCCGCTGTCGTGTTGGTGTCATCGCCACCAATGGTGTGAAGGACATCAACGCCATCGGCCTTGAGCTGCTCGGCCGCGACGGCCAGCGGGTCCTGACCCTCCTTGACGAGTCCGCGCTTCACGCAGTCTGCAACGTTCGTGAGCTTGACGCGCGAGTTGCCGATGGGCGAACCGCCGAACTCGTGCAGGATGCCTGCCTTGTCGCGCACCGCGTCAGAGATGACGACCTTCTTGCCCTGCAAGAGGCCCCAATATCCGTGCTCGTAAGCGATGATCTCCACCTCGGGCGCCACCTCGGTGTAGCGGCCAATGAGGCCACCGACGGCGGACGACAGGCAAGGGGCAAAGCCTCCTGCGGTGAGCAACGCGACACGACGAACGGACATGCGATAGGCCTTTCAGGTGAGGGTTTTCCCGCTCATTCTAGGGGCGGGGCAAGGGCTCCTGCGCGACGCAGGTCCCGCGGGGCGACGACGCTGGGTTCAGGACTCCGTGGAGTCCGCCTCGCGCTCGGCTTTCGCGAGTTCACGCTTGTATTGCGCCGAGTCGCGGTCGATGTACTCCTGACCCGACATCTCGCGAATGGCGCTCATGACGGTGTCGGTGAGTTCGCGGAGGGCCTCCCGGTCCTCCTGGCGACCCCGATACGCACTGATGTGGATGGGGGCGCCGATGCGCACACCGATGTCTTCTCGCGAAGGCACCTTCTTGCCGACCGGCTGTGCCACATCCGTGTTGATCATCGCCACGGGGATGATCGGGACGCCCGCCTCGATGGCAAGCCTCGCCACGCCGGTCTTGCCGCGATACAGCCTGCCGTCTGGGCTACGAGTTCCTTCGGGGTAGATGCCGAGCAACTCGCCACCACCCAGAACCTGCATGCCAGTGCGAAGGGCCGCTTCAGAGGCCTTTCCGCCACCGCGGTGGACGGGAATGGTGCCGACTCCCTGCATGAAGGCCCTCGTAGCGGCGCCCTTGACGCCCTTGCCGGTGAAGTACTCAGACTTGCCGAGGAAGACCACCTTGCGCTTGAGAACCAAGGGCAAGAACACCGAGTCCGAGAACGACAGGTGATTAGAGGCGAGGATCGCTCCACCAGAGTCGGGCACGTTCTCGGCTCCCTCAACCCAGGGCCGGTAGTACACCTTGAGCCCCGGGCCAAGAAGGACGTGTTTGAACAGTTGGTAGTACATGGCTCTCCTCGTGTTCGTTCTAGCGGGGTGTCATGTCAAGCGGCACTGCTTCGCGGGCCAGCGCTGCCGCCCCCACGATTCCAGCATCATTTGCCATGTCAGCGGCAAGGATGGGGGGCACCGGCCGGTGGCCACGCGCCGTCAAGTGCTCGGCGAACGCCTCGCGTGCGGGAGCAAGCATCAAGTCTCCAGCGGCAATCACTCCCCCGCCGATGACAAACACCTCTGGATCGAGAACGGCAGCGACCTGGGCACAGCCTTCGCCGATCCAGCGGCCGACGTCGGCGAGGAGTTCGAGCCCGAGTTCATCGCCCTCAAGTGCGGCGGCGGTGACATCTGGACCAGAGATCGCCAGAGGGTTACCGCCCGCTCGCTCGATGAGTCCAGCGGCGCGAACGGGGCGATCGACAGCCGCCTTACGCGCCTCGCGGGTCAGCGCGGAGCCAGAGGCGTACTGCTCCCAGCACCCCTTCTGGCCGCAGCCACACGGCTGTCCCCCTGGCACCATGCGCAAGTGTCCGAGCTCAGCGGCAAAGCCGTAAGCACCGCGCACGAGTTCCCCATCAACGACGATCGCCGATCCAAGGCCCGTTCCGATCGTGAGCATCACCATGGTGCCGGTGCCCTTGCCTGCGCCGTAGACGTATTCGGCCCAACCCGCGGCGTTGGCGTCGTTTTCCACCACCACCGTGACGTCGTCGCGGCCCATCAGCGCCCGCACGTTGTCACCCAAGGGATAGTCGCGCCACGCGATGTTGGGCGCGAAATTCATGTGATTGCGGTCGGAACTCGCGAAACCTGCTGCAGCAAGGCCTACGGCTCGCACGTCGTACTGACCTGACAACTCTGCCACCGCGTCGGCGATGGCGGCGTCGATGCTGCCAGGGTTCTGCGGCCGCGTCGGACGACGCACCTTCGTCAGGATGGTGCCAGCGCTGTCGACAACTCCCACAGCGATCTTGGTTCCCCCAATATCGACACCTACCGCGTCCACGTCAGTCCTTTCAGATGTATCACAAGCAATCCCACCGAGGGTATCGTGAGCGCAACCAGTCACCTTGCCAACGGAGTCAACATGAGTGATGCCTCGTCCCCAGCATCCACGGCACGCAACATCATGGCGCTTGTCACCGACTCGTGGTCCACCAATGCAGACCGAGTGGTCATGCGCTACACCGACCCTGCAGATGACTGGATCGATGTGACGGGCCGTCAGGCGCGCGAGCATGTCGACGCCGTAGCGAAGGGCCTGATCGCGCGCGGAATCGGCCCTGGCGACACCGTGGGCATCATGTGCCGCACGCGTTTTGAGTGGACCGTGCTCGACCTTGCCTTGTGGTCGGCTGGCGCCATTCCCGTGCCGGTATACGACACGTCGTCGTCCTCCCAGATCGACTGGATCACGTCGGACGCAAATATCACCACGCTCTTCGTGGAAACCGAGGCCCACGCGGAGCTAGCCCGCAAGGTGGCTTCCGATACGGAGTCTCCACTCACCGCGATCGAAGTGATCGACAAGGGTGCACTCGACGCTCTCAAGGCTGAGGGCGCGAGCGTGACGGATGCCGAGCTCGAGGCGCGGCGTACGGCTGCGGGTCCGGAAGACCTCGCCACCATCATCTACACGTCGGGCACGACGGGGCGCCCCAAGGGCGTGCGACTGACGCACGGCAACTACACGGTCCACGTCGCTGGCATTCACGAGGAACTGCGCGATGTGTTGTTCGAGGACGGCGCCTCGACGGTCATGTTCCTCACGCTCGCACACTCCCTCGCGAGGCTTGTCGAGGTGGCGTTGGTTGCTTCTGGCACGGTGATGGGCTTCTGTCCCGACCCCGCCAAGTTGGTGCCCTACATGGGCACGTTCAAGCCGACGCTCATCCTTGCCGTGCCGCGGGTGTTCGAGAAGGTCTATACGGCCGCCGAACAGAAGGCCGCTGCAGGCGGCAAAGTGAAGATCTTCCGCTGGGCGGCCAAGCAGGCGATCGACTACTCAAAGGCTCTCGACACGCCTCAGGGGCCCTCCACCGCCCTCACGCTGCGCCACCGCATCGCTCACCGCTTGGTGCTCCACAAGATCGTCAACGTGCTCGGCGGCAACGGTCACTGGGCCATCTCAGGGTCCGCGCCGCTCGGCGAGAGGCTCGGGCACTTCTATCGTGGACTCGGCCTGGTCGTCTTGGAGGGCTACGGACTCACGGAGACCAACGCGGCCTCCCACGTCAACAGGCCTTCGCGCTCCAAGATCGGCACGGTGGGCAAACCGCTGCCTGGCATCGAGGTGAAGATCGCCGACGACGGGGAGATCCTGTTGCGCGGACCGTCTCTGTTCGCCGGCTACCACCACAACCCCGAGGCAACGGCGGCCTCGTCCCACGACGGCTGGTTCATGACGGGTGACATCGGGGTGGAAGACGAGGACGGCTACCTCACCATCACCGGCCGCAAGAAGGAGCTCATCGTCACGGCGGGTGGCAAGAACGTGGCCCCTGCGATGCTTGAGGACCGCCTCAGGGCCTATCCCCTGGTGTCGCAATGCGTGGTGGTAGGTGACGGCAAGCCTTTCATCGCCGCCCTCATCACTCTCGACGCGGAGGCCTTACCAGGCTGGCTGCGCGCCAAGGGTCTTCCGGAGATGACCGTGGCAGAGGCCTCGAAGGACGCGACGGTGCGCGAGCACCTCGACAGGGCCGTCGAGCGCACCAACAAGGCCGTCTCCCGTGCCGAGTCCATTCGCAAGTACGAGGTGGTACTGGACGACTTCACGATCGCGAACGGCTATCTCACCCCTTCCCTCAAGGTGGTGCGCTCCCGCGTGATCGCGGACTTCCACGAGCGCATCGAGGACTTGTACGCATCGGGCCCGACTTCCTAACTGGCGCGTTCATTCCGCACGAGTCGCAATGGCGGTAAGAGCCCGCCTTGAGACATCGCGGAGATGGCCGCCGCTTGGTCGTCGTCTACCTCGATGGTTCGGGGACGCTGCGTGATCGTGAGAAAAGACACCACGCAGTCGCCGCACGCTGGGCCGCGTGCCGTGCACTCATCACATTCGATCAACATGACAATCACGCTATCCGCGCCCCCTGACATCTCGCCGCGAGCATCGGCGGAGTCCGCTGTCTGACCGGTGACGTACCGTCTCACCCATGACGATCGATGCCCCCAACTTGAGCAGCCAGCTTCATGGCGTGCAGGTGGGGCTCGACCAGATCGGTGAGCCTCTTCACTCGACCACCTTCGTGGTCGTCGACCTTGAAACGACCGGCGGCTCCCCTGCGTCAAGCGCGATCACCGAGATCGGCGCGGTGAAGACTCGCGGAGGTGAGGTCATCGGCGAGTTCCAGACCCTCGTGGACCCTGGCCTCCCGATCCCGCCGATGATCGTGGCGCTCACTGGCATCACCGACGCCATGGTGGTGGCAGCGCCAACGATCGAGCAGGTGCTACCTAGCTTCCTCGAATTCCTTGGCGACGCTGTGCTCGTGGCGCACAACGCCCCCTTCGACGTCGGCTTCCTCAAGGCGGCGTGCAGGCAACACTCGTACAGCTGGCCAGGCAATGAGGTGGTCGACACAGTCACCCTTGCGCGACGAGCCACCACAAAAGAAGAGGCGCCCAACAAGAAACTGTCGACCCTCGCGCGGGCCTTCGGCACGGTCGTCACCCCCAACCACAGGGCGCTGGAGGACGCCAGGGCCACGTCGGAAATCCTCCATCACATGCTTGAACGCCTGGCGCGCTTCGGCATCACGCACCGAGAAGACCTTGACGCTTTGCGCAACCCCGTCCCCGAAAAGTTGCGCAAAAAGGCGACGATGGCGGACAAGGTTCCCGCCCAGCCGGGTGTGTACGTGTTCAGGGGCCCCCGGGGCGAACACCTGTACGTTGGCACCTCGAAAAACCTGCGCTCGCGAGTCAAGACCTACTTCACGCGCGGCGAGCAGCGTCGTCAGATCAGGGAGATGCTCGAACTTGCCGTAGGCGTCGACACGTACGTATGTGCGACCGACCTCGAAGCCAGAGTCGTCGAGGTTCGCATGATCGATCAGCATCGCCCTCGCTACAACCGCCGATCGGTCCGGCCGGAGCGCACCGCGTGGATCGGCCTCACCGACGAGCGCTACCCTCGCCTCCGCGTGACCCGTTCAGCGGCAGGAGGCGGCGCACTCGTGGGGCCGATGCGCGGAGCGGGCGAGTCGCAAGCGGCTATTGAGGCGGTTCAGCACGCATTGGGAGTGCGCACCTGCACGACGCGCCTGACCATCGTGCCGCGCGCAGGTGCCAGGGCGTGCCTGCAAAAGGATCTAGGTCAGTGCGCCGCGCCTTGCGTCGACGGTGAGTCGTCTGGGTACGACGCCACGGTGGCTGCTGCCACCTCGGCACTCACTGCAGACCCTTCACCAGTGATCTCTGCGATTGCCGCTGCCATCGAGGAACACGCGTCCAAACTGGAGTTTGAGCGGGCTGCTCACTTGCGAGACGGAATCTCCGCGCTGGTGGATGGGTCGATGCGCGCTCAACGCCTGCAATCCCTGAGAGGTGTAAGGCTCGTGGCGGTCAAGCGCGCGGGTCACGGTTTTGACGTGGTGTGCGTCGTTGACGGCGTGCTTGCCGGCTCTGCCCACGTCTCCAAGGGCGTGTGGGCCGCTTGCGCCCGTCTGAAGGACGAATGGGACGAGGCCCCCGCCGATGCCTTGGTCGAGGAACGGGAGATGATCGCGAAGTGGCTCGAATCGGATGGCACGCGGCTGGTGTTCATCGAAGGAGAGTGGAGCAGTCCAGCGATGGGAGCGGCGAGGCACGTGCGCTGGGTCGCAGCGCGCAACTCAGATCGCGAGAGCGTTGAGCAATTGCGGCGCTAGACCTTGTTAGCCCTCAGGACTGAGTGGCCTTCGCCCAACGATGGAGAGTCGCCTCAGCCGCGCCGGAATCGATCGCATGAGCGGCGGCAACCATACCTGCCCTGATACGGGTCAGCAGGTCGTCTGCGTCGGTGCCAGGGAGCGTTCCGTCGGCCGCAATGGCCAAGGCGGCATTCGCGATGACCGTCTCGCGCACAGGGCCGCTCGCGCCCGCAAGAACCGACCTCACGACCGCGGCGTTCTCGTCGAACTCGCCACCGCGCAGAGCCTCGATCGGAATCGGGTGAAGGCCCAGATCCTCGACCGCGTCGATCACGGATTCGGTCACCACTCCGTTGCGGACCACCCACACGCGTGTCGAAGAAGTCGCCGCAAGCTCATCGAGGCCGTCGTTATTGCGGAACACCATGCCCTCACGGCCGCGCATCGCGAGCACCTCGGCGATGACGGGGGCGAGCGGCTCAGAGGATGCACCGATGACACTCACGGTCGGCTGCACAGGGTTCGCCAGTGGCCCAAGCACATTGAAGATGGTCGGAATGCCAAGCTCTTTGCGCACCGGCCCAGCGAAGCGCATGGCCGGATGGAACTTGATGGCGTAGCAGAAGGTGATTCCCACCTCGTCAACCACCTGCGCAACGCGCTCCGGCTCGAGGTCGAGGTTCACGCCCAACGCGCCCAGCACGTCCGAGGATCCTGTGGTCGAGGAGGCCGCCTTGCTGCCGTGCTTCACGACACGAAGGCCAGCGCCCGCGATGACGATCGCGGCCATCGTGGAGATGTTGACGGTGTTGGCCTTGTCCCCTCCCGTGCCCACGATGTCCACGCTGCGACCGGGAATCGCGATGGGGGCCGCGTGGGCCAACATCGTCTGGACCATGCCATTGACCTCGGCAGCAGTCGCACCCTTGGTCTGCATTCCCATCAGGAACGCACCCAGTTGGGCATCAGTCGCACGGCCACTGAACACCTCGTCAAGCATCCAAGCTGTGTCAGAGGCGTTCAGGTCCTCGTCAAACGAAAGGCGCATCAGGATGTCGGGCCACGTTGCCATGAGGATTCCTTTGGTGGTGCGTCGGTGGGGGGATTCAGCCTCAGGCGCTCGCGGCGGCCGGAGCAAAGAATGCGTCGACAGCGTCCTTGACGACGAACGGGTCGAGCGGGTGCGCGACGGCCGAGTCGGCCTCCGACCAGGTGGCCAGCCAGGCGTCGCCCATGCGGCCTACCAACAGCAGGATGGGCGGGCAGACAAAGAGCTCGTGCTTGAACTGCCTGGCAAGGCCCATACCGCCGGATTTCGCCGCCTCGCCATCGAGAATCATCAAGTCAAAATCGTTCGCGTCGGCCTGCAAGACGGTGCCCTCGTGAGTCGCGGTCTCGGTCCACTCCACCGACCTACCCGCAGTCGTGGGACCTACGGCGAGCTTGACCTTGTCACGCACCGTGACGTCGTCGCTGTAGAGCAGGATGCTGACTGGCGGGAGCGCAGGGGAATCGCCCTGGCGAACAGTGACGTCGTTCATGCGGTCCATTCTGGCATGCCGAACACCGGTCGCGTCCGGTCAACAGCGGCGTGCCACGCCGACACCCGGGACCTTTGCTCGCGGGCATGCAGAAGACAGGCATAATGAAGACATGTCCCACGCACCAGCGGCGATGTCCTCCCCGATCCACGCTACGCGCCCCAACAGAGTGGCGGTCGGGACCATAGTCTGGCTCAGTTCAGAACTCATGTTCTTTGCTGGCCTTTTTGCCATGTACTTCACCCTGCGCGGCGAGGCTCCCGGCGAGTGGGCCTCCGGCACGTCTTTGCTCAACGTGCCGTTTGCGCTGGTGAACACCGCAGTCCTGGTCGCGTCGTCTTTCACGGCCCAGGCGGGCGTGTGGGCGGCCGAACGCTACCAACGCCGACGCACTGGTTCGCTGCTGCACTTCCGCGCGTGGGGCACCCATGAGTGGTTCGTGCTGACGTACATCATGGGCTCGATCTTTATCGCCGGCCAGGTCTTCGAGTACACCGAACTCGTGCACGAGGGCCTCACCATTTCGTCTTCGCCTTATGGCTCGGCGTTCTACCTGGCCACTGGCTTCCACGGACTCCACGTGCTCGGCGGTCTGATCGCCATGCTGTTCGTGCTCGGGCGGTCGTTCGTCGCCAAGAAGTTCGGCACGCTTGAAGCAACGACCACCATCGTCGTGTCGTACTACTGGCACTTTGTCGATGTGGTCTGGGTTGCACTGTTCCTTGTCATCTACGGTTTGCAGTAAGGGGACATCATGCGCACCGTTGCCTTGAAGCGTCACCACCGCGCGGCACCTTTCGTCTTGCTCTTTGTCCTCTTGGCTGGGCTCACCATGGCGGCATCATTCGCCCGGTCGCAGCCCGCACAAGCAACCGTCGCATCAGAGGACGCGATTCAAGAAGGCCAGAAGCTCTTCGCGGCAAACTGCGCCACCTGCCACGGCCTCGACGCCCAGGGCCAAGTGGGTGTCGCACCGTCGCTCGTGGGCGTGGGTGCCGCGTCCGTCGACTTCCAGGTAGGAACCGGCCGGATGCCGATGCAGGCCTCTGGGCCGCAGGCCATCGCCAAGGACGTCCAGTTCAATGAGGAGCAGATCGCGCAATTGGCCGCGTTCGTCGCCTCACTTGGCCCCGGGCCCTCCGTGCCGGATGCCGAAGCCGTCGACGCTTCGCTCGGCGACCCAGCAAACGGCATGCAGCTGTTCCGCACCAACTGTGCGATGTGCCACGGCTCGGTGGGCGGCGGCGGCGCCCTGAGCCAAGGCAAGTACGCTCCGGCGTTGTGGCAGACCACGCCGACTCACATCTACGAAGCCATGTTGGTGGGCCCCCAATCGATGCCGGTGTTCAACGAAGCGAACCTGACGCCTGAAGACAAGCGCGACGTGATCGCGTTCCTTGAGCAGCAGCGCGATGGCTCACCTGGCGGCCTGAGCCTTGGCACCATTGGCCCCGTCGCAGAAGGACTGTGGGCCTGGCTGCTCGGAATGGGTCTGATCGTGGCATTTACCGTGTGGATTGGAGTCCGTTCCTCATGAGCACCGACAACGTGGAGCACCAAGGCGACGCTGTCGACGAGGAGTTCACCGATCCTGGCGTGCCTGCCGAACACAGGCCACGCCGTGCCGACGTCGACCCCAAGGCCGCCGACAGGGCCGAGCGTCAAGTGGCCGCAATGTTCGGACTGTCGGTACTAGGCGCCATCATCGCGATCGCCGCCTACGTCATGGGAGACGTGGGAGGCGACAACATCGCTGGTGTGCAGAACACCACCATGTTCATGGGACTCGGCATCTTCCTCGCCATGATCGGCATCGGCGTCGGTGCCATTCACTGGGCGAAAACGCTCATGCGCGACCACGACATGGTGGAGGAGCGCCACCCCTTGCGCTCGTCGGAAGAAGCGCGTGCTGGCGCCATCGACAACCTGAAGGAAGGCGCAAAGGACGCCGGCGTCGGCGTGGGGCGCCGTGGCCTGCTCAAAGGCTCCCTGGTGACCGCGCTGGCCATCGCTCCCCTGTCCGTCCTTGTCCCCGCCATCGGAAACCTTGGAGGCGACTGGAACGTCTCCAAGTTCCGCCACACCATGTGGAAGCAGGGCGTTCGCCTGGCGAAGGACCCTGATGGCAGCCTCATCAAGGCCTCGGACGTCACCATCGGATCGGTCTTTCACGTCATCCCCGATGGCCTCCTGGAGCTTGAACACCACCAGCTCGAAGAGAAGGCCAAGGCCGTCGTCCTGCTGATCCGCATGAGTCCAGAAGACCTCAAGGTCCAGCCGGGTCGCGAGGACTGGTCCTTTGACGGCATCGTCGCGTACTCGAAGATCTGCACCCACGTTGGTTGCCCCGTGGCCCTGTACGAACAGCAGACGCATCACCTGCTGTGCCCTTGTCACCAGTCGACGTTCGACGTCGCGGACGGTGCGAAGGTGGTGTTTGGTCCCGCCAACAGGCCGCTGCCGCAGCTGCCCATCGCCGTCGATGACGAGGGCTACATCATCGCCACCGATGACTTCAATGAGCCGATCGGCCCGAGCTACTGGGAGCGCCTCAAGTGACCGAAGTGAAGACCGCGCCCACGGACACCCGTCTCAACCGAGCGGCAGGCGCCACAGCCAACTACGTCGACGAGCGCACCTCCATCGGCGCCTTCACCAAGTTCATCGCGCGCAAGATCTTCCCCGATCACTGGTCGTTCATGCTCGGCGAGATCGCGCTGTACTCATTCGTCGTACTGCTGCTCTCAGGCGTGATCCTGACCGCGTTCTTCGTCCCGTCGATGGACATCGTCCACTACGAGGGCGACTTCCCGCAGCTGGAAGGCCTCGAGATGTCGAGGGCCTTCGAGTCAACCGTGCATATGTCCTTCGAGGTACCAGGCGGCTTGCTCATGCGCCAGATTCACCACTGGGCCGCGCTGATCTTCACCGCCTCGATCGTGACCCACATGGCGCGCATCTTCTTCACCGGCGCGTTCCGCAAGCCGCGCGAGATCAACTGGGTGGTGGGCTTCACGCTCATGATCCTGTCGCTCGCGGCGGGCTTCACCGGCTACTCGCTTCCCGACGACGTGTTGTCGGGCAACGGGCTGCGGATTATCGACGGCGTAATCAAGTCGATCCCCATCGCCGGCTCGTACATCTCCTACTGGCTCTTTGGCGGAGAGTTCCCCGGCGAAGCGCTCATTCCACGCATGTTCACTGCGCACATTTTGCTGATCCCCGCCATCATTCTTGGGCTGATCGCACTCCACCTCTTCTTGGTGTTCCTCCACAAGCACACGCAGTACCCGGGAGGCGGGCGCACCGACAAGAACGTCGTTGGGCTGCCACTGTTCCCCGTCTACACGGCCAAGGCTGGCGGCTTCTTCTTCGTGGTGTTTGGCGTGATCGCCCTGCTCGCCGCCGTGTTCCAGATCAACCCTGTGTGGAACTACGGACCGTACGACCCCTCCCCCGTCTCTGCAGGAACCCAGCCAGACTGGTACATGTTGTTCATCGACGGTGCGCTGCGCATCATGCCAGGGAACCTTGAGTACGTGATCGGCGGATACACGCTCTCGCTCAATGTGCTCATCCCCGCCGTGGTGGTGCCGGGCCTCTTCTTCGGGTTCCTCGCCCTCTACCCGTGGATCGAGGCATGGGCCACCGGCGACCGCGGCGAGAAGCACGTGTTGGACCGCCCTCGCAACGCGCCCACGCGCACCTCGCTAGGAGTCGCACTCATCACGTTCTACGTGGTGCTCGTGCTCGAGGGTTCGAACGACATCGTCGCCACGCTGTTCGACTTGTCGATCAACGCTCTCACGTGGATGTTCCGTATTGCGGTGATCGTGCTGCCCGTTGTCGCGTTCATCGTGACCAAACGGATCGCGATGGGCTTGCAGCGCAAGGACCGCGAACTGGTGCTGCATGGTCATGAGACGGGACGCATCGTCCGCTTCGACAACGGCGAGTACATCGAGGTGCACGAGCCGCTGAGCGAGCAGGAGCGGTGGGTCAGGGTCTCCTACGACGCACTCAAGCCGCGCGAGTTGGCTCCCGAGCACAACCACCGCGGAGTGCGCCGCAAGGGCTACCGGTGGGATCGTTTCAAGGCCGCCGTATCGCGCTTCTACTTCGAGGACCGCATTGAGCCCGTCACGCCTGCAGAGCTCAAGGCGGCGGAGGCTCACCACGCGCACGAGTTGGAAGAGAAGGCCAAAGCGAAGCCGGAAGAGCCTGCCGTTCACCCCTGACCGGTCGCGCGCGCGGGCCTTTCGCACCACAATGGAATGGTCACCGACGCACACACGTTGACTCTGAAGGACAAACGCGTACCTCCTGGTACGCGCCACAACGAGAGTCTCGGAAGCCCCGGGGCGCACTGGAGGAAGAATGGCTGACTACACGCTGCCGGACCTCAACTACGACTATGCAGCACTCGCGCCGCACATCGCGGGCGAGATCATGGAACTTCACCACTCCAAGCACCACGCCGCCTATGTCGCTGGCGCGAACACCGCTCTGGAGAAGATGGCAGAGGCTCGCGACACCGACAACTTTGCGGCAATCGCCGGCCTCGAGAAGGCACTCGCCTTCAACCTTGGCGGACACACCAATCACTCGATCTTCTGGACCAACATGTCGCCAGATGGAGGCGACAAGCCCACGGGCGACCTCGCCACCGCGATCGACGAGCACTTTGGCTCCTTCGACAAGTTCAAGGCTCACTTCACCCACAACGCCATGACCGTCATGGGCTCCGGCTGGTCGATCCTCGCCTACGACACGATCGGCAAGAAGCTGGTCATCGTGCAGTTGTACGACCAGCAGGGCAACGTGCCCGTTGGCCTCATCCCGCTGCTCATGCTCGACATGTGGGAGCACGCCTTCTACCTGCAGTACAAGAACGTGAAGGCCGACTACGTCAAGGCCTGGTGGAACGTCGTTGACTGGGCCAACGTCCAGCAGCGCTTCACCCGTGCCTCTGGCACCCAGGGCCTGCTCGTCTAGAGACCCTCTGCTTCACAGAGACGCTGTCCCCCTTCCCGGGTTCGCCCGGTCGGCGTCTCCCCCGCCTCGGGCGGGCCTACCGGAAACGGCTGGCCCGCCCGAGGTCGTTTCCGGCCCGCCCGTCCGCCCCTCCGCCCCTCGAAATGGCTTGATTCGTACCGATTTCGGCACCCATCTCCCGCCAGTGGCTTGATTCGTACCGGCCTTCACCCACTAATCCCGCCAGTGGCTTGATTCGTACCGGCCGACGCTGGCGCTCGGATGGGCCGCCGACGCCCGGGACTCCGCGCACATGGGTTCCAGCGGTGGCCTCGCTACCGTGTGCCTACAATGATCGGAGCGACGCAAAAGGGGGCAATACGTGGACCCGTACAACGGACGCATGGGCGGATACAACGGGCCGGCCGCCCACCACGGATCCACGCCCACGAGGGATCCGCGCGTTGGAGGAGTCACGGCCGGAGGCGACGGAATGGAGCCCCTCGGTACCCGTCCGCATCGGGAGGTTCTGTTCGCAGCGATGGCGCTAGTTTTGGTGATCGCTGCCTTGGGAGCGTGGCTGATGTTCGGGCGCTCGTCTCCAGATGAAGAGGCGCGCGCCGACGCAGCTGAACTGGGGCTCATCGTCCCTGAAGAGGTGGACGTCCAGTCAATCGACGGCGGGTTCCGCCTGACCTGGGCGTTCACCCCCGATGTGATCGATCTCGGCGCGGGGTTCTACTTCGACATTGTCGAGACCGCAGACGTGTCAGCGCCAGCCGACCTGTCCACGTGGGAGCCAACCATCGCGGGCGCCACGGCATACGCAGAAGGTGAGCCGCCCACCCGGTTGCTGATCGATGCTGGCGAGCACAAATGGATCATGACCCCCGGCACGCCCACGATCTACCAGAGTGACGAGTCCGCGCGTTCGGCCTGGTATTACGTAGCCGACTCCATCAGCTTCACGTCCGACTAGGCGGCCCTCGCGCGGACCAACCCACGCATTCACGGCGTGTCGTGCGTCGGCGCTTTGGCGTGTTTCCTGGACCTTTCCCAAAGTGCCATAAACCGGACACCTCGCGTTCAGCGTCGACGGTAGTGCGCTTCGCTACGTTCTGGTTGTCCCCTCCCGCACAACCTGAAGGAACGACACATGCGCACGTCATTTTCTGCAGTAGGCATTGGCGCGGTGGCCCTCGGTGGCATCGCCTTCGCCAACCCGTACAACGGCCCTTGGGAGTACGAGCCTCTGGAGGCCTCTGCCTATGGGCAAGCATCCACAACGTGGGATGTCCCCTACGTGGTCCCTGAGGGCTACAACCAGTGGATGGTCAAGGACGAGACCGTACTGGACGTCTACCCAGGCGTTGACGACCTGCACGACATGAACACTCAGAACGAACGTGGCCACCGTTCCGGCCGCTACATGTACAACACCTATGAGGTCGGCTCTGGCGGCGCCGTCGGGGTCACCGACCTCAAGACGGGTGAGGCATCAGTCTTGGTGAGCGGCGCCGACTGGGGCTTCGACTGGAACCGCCTGGACGGCATCCGGTGGACGCCCTGGAAGACGCTACTGATTACCGAGGAAACGGTCGGCGGCAAGGTCTACGAGATCTTCCTCGAGAAGCACGACCCGACGGCGGTTGTCGAGGTGGTGGAGCGCGGCGCGCTCGGCAGTCTGCGACACGAAGGCATCGATGTGGGTGAAGACGGCGCGGTCTACGTGATCGACGAATACAACGGTGGATCGATCTTCCGCTTTGTCCCTTCCGAGAAGGAGGACCTGTCCGAAGGAACGCTGTACGCGCTCAAGCTCACGGGCCTCACGGACGAGCAGCAGGTGTGGAACTCTGGCAACGTGGATTCCAAGGTGGGCGCCTTTGAGTGGGTCGAACTGGACCAGGCGATGGCACAGATTGATGGAGACGCCGCCGCGAACGCTGTGAATGCGACCGAGTTTGGCCGTCCCGAGGACATCGAAATCATTGATGACACCCTCTACGTGGCGAACACGTCAGAAGACCGCGTCATCGCGATTGACCTGGAAGGTCAGACCGTCTCCACCTTCGTCAAGGCTGGCCTGAACGTGCCGGTCGAGGTCGCGGGTTCCGTCACGGGCTTCAATGGCCCAGACAACCTCGCAGAGGGCCCAGACGGCACCCTGTGGATTGTCGAAGACAATGACTACTCCGACATCTACCAGGCGACGATGGACGCAAATGGCGACGGCGCGGCCGACTCCGTCTCGCTGTTCGCCTCGCTGAAGGACGAGGGAGCGGAGACCACGGGCATCTACTTTGGCAAGGACCGCAAGGTGATGTACGTGTCGGTTCAGCACCCCGACAAGGACCTGGCCGACGGCATCTGGGCCATCTCCAAGAAGAACAAGTAACGACGACGCACGGGGCGGGTCTTCTGGAAACGGGAGGCCCGCCCTTGGCGTTGCTCGCTGGCGGCTACCAGGTCACCTCGACCACCGTGGGCGGCCTTGTCGAGGCGTCGTAGTGCCTCACCCAGGTGGGGCGGATGACGACCATCTCGAAGTCCTCGTGCTCTGCGCGCGAGCCTGGGTAGTGGGCGACATGTGCGGCCGCGAGGTACGCCTTCTCTTCGCCCTCGGCGACGTACGCCGGACCCTCCAGTTGGAGCGACACCTCTCCCCTGGTCCCGATGACCATGGCAGCCTTCGGGTTGGCGCGTAGGTTGTTGAGTTTGCGCGCGGTCTTGTAGGCGTTGAAGAAGAAGGTGCCCTCATCGTCGGCCGCGATGTCGACGAGCGCCGCTTCTGGGTCGCCAGTGGGCGAGACGGTGGACACGACGACGAGGCGCTCCTGACGGGCAAAGGCAGCGACAGGTGCAGGGTTCCGCGGGTCAATATCCATGTCGCGACCGTAGCGGGCCTCGGGTGGTCTCGAGCGGGAACTTTGGCCCAGCGTCGGCCCGTCGCGCCCGGCCAGGCCACTCGTCGGAGCCGCGTTCTAGACTCATGTCAGGCATCGTCCCCATTCCGCCTGCATCCAAGGAGCCAGCCTTGCCCGACTCTTCCGACCGCGCCCATCCCGCTGACTCTCACGGCTTCATTGAGGTCAAGGGAGCGCGCGAGAACAACCTCAAAGACGTCTCGCTCACCATCCCCAAGAGACGGCTGACGGTCTTCACCGGCGTCTCGGGCTCGGGAAAGTCATCCCTGGTATTTGGCACGATTGCCGCCGAGTCTCAGCGCCTCATCAACGAGACCTACAGCGCATTCGTCCAAGGCTTCATGCCGTCGCTCGCCCGCCCGGACGTGGACTCACTTCGTGGCGTCAGCGCGGCGATCATTGTCGATCAGGAGCGCATGGGCGCCAACTCGCGCTCGACCGTGGGCACCGCGACCGATGCGAATGCGCTGCTGCGCATCCTGTTCAGCAAGGTGGGCCAGCCTCATATCGGGCCACCGCAGGCGTTTTCGTTCAACGTGCCGTCCTCCACTGGTGTCGGTTCGGTGAAGGTGCAAAAAGGCGGCGCTGTCATGGCCGAGAAGCGCGAATACAAGGTACTTGGCGGGATGTGCCCGCGCTGTGAAGGAATGGGCTCGATCAACGACATTGACCTGACCCAGCTATTCGACGACTCGAAGTCCCTTGCGGAGGGCGCCCTGACCATCCCCGGCTACACGGCCGACGGTTGGATGGTTCGCATCTTCACCGAGTCTGGATTCTTCGACCCCCACAAGCCCATCCGCGACTCCAGCCAACGCGAGCGAGACAACTTCCTCTACAAGGAACCCACCAAGGTCAAGATCGAGTCGATCAACATGACCTACGAGGGCCTGGTGCCCAAGATCCAGAAGTCGATGCTCTCCAAAGACGTGGACGCCATGCAGCCGCATATCCGGGCCTTCGTAGAGCGGGCGGTCACCTTCACCACATGCCCGGACTGCGAGGGCACGCGGCTCGCGGAGGCGGCACGGTCTTCGCGCATTGGTCACGTCAACATCGCCGACGCTTGTGCCATGCAGATCTCCGACCTCGCCGAATGGGTGAGGGGACTGGACGAGCCCTCCGTCGCTCCCCTCCTCAATGGGCTACAAGAGAACCTCGACGCGCTCGTGCAGATTGGCCTCGGCTACCTCAGCCTCGACCGGCCCGCAGGTACGTTGTCGGGCGGAGAGGCTCAACGCGTCAAGATGGTGCGACACCTTGGCTCCGCCCTGACCGACGTCACGTATGTGTTCGACGAACCCACTGCAGGCCTCCACCCGCATGACATCCAGCGCATGAACACCCTCCTGCTGGGCCTGCGCGACAAAGGCAATACCGTCCTCGTGGTCGAGCACAAGCCAGAGGTGATTGCCATTGCCGACCACGTGGTCGACCTCGGACCGCGGGCAGGCAAGGACGGTGGGCAGGTCGAGTTCACCGGCACCGTCGCTCAGTTGCGTTCCTCCGACACGCTCACGGGGCGCCATCTCGACCACCGCGCTGAGTTGCGCGCCCATCCGCGCAAAGCGACCGGCGCACTCGAGATCAGGGGTGCCACCCAGCACAACTTGCGCGACGTCAACATTGACGTGCCCACAGGGATCCTGACGGTGGTCACCGGTGTGGCCGGTTCCGGCAAGAGTTCGCTGATTCACGGCAACCTCGCCTCGCGCGATCAGGTGGTCGTCGTTGACCAGAGTGCGATCAAGGGATCACGCCGGTCCAATCCCGCCACGTACACGGGCCTGCTCGACATCATCCGCAAGGACTTTGCGAAGGCAAACGGGGTGAAGCCGGCCCTCTTCAGCGCCAACTCTGAAGGCGCCTGCCCCGTGTGCAAAGGGGCTGGCCTCATCTTCACCGACCTCGGCCCGATGGCGACGGTCAGCACCATCTGCGAGGCGTGCGAGGGCAAGCGCTTCACGGACGAAGTGCTCGAGTACAGGTTGCGCGACAGGAATATCCACGAGGTCCTCCAGATGTCCGTTGCAGAGGCACTCGAGTTCTTCGCCGATGGCCCGGCCGCCGCGATTCTTGCGCGTCTCAACGACGTCGGCTTGCACTACATCGGCCTCGGCCAGGCGCTCAACACCTTGTCGGGGGGCGAGCGTCAACGCCTCAAACTCGCCATTCAGATGGCCAAGAAGGGCACGACGTACATTTTGGACGAGCCCACCACAGGGCTCCACCTTGCTGATGTGGACAACCTCTTGGCCCTCTTGGATCGCCTCGTCGACGACGGCAACACGGTGATCGTGATCGAACACCACCAAGCCGTCATGGCTCACGCGGATTGGATCATCGATCTTGGTCCCGGCGCTGGCCACGACGGCGGAACGGTGGTGTTCGAGGGAACAGCAACCGACATGGTGGCCGACGGCAAGACACTCACCGCCCGACACCTCAAGGACTACGTCGCCTGAGCGACGGCTGCTTGAGTGGCCTTCGTGCCACGATGGAGGCATGAAGGCTATCGTCGCGTCCCAACCGGGCGACCCCCACGTCATGGAACTGCACGACCTTCCGGTACCGGAGTGTCCACCGGATCAGGTGTTGGTGCGCGTCGAGTCGGCCGGTGTGAACTTCATCGACATCTATAGGCGTTCCGGCGTGTACCCCGTCGACTTCCCCATGACTCCTGGCAGCGAGGGCGCTGGGACGGTCATCGAGGTGGGAGAACGGGTCACCTGGGCGCGGGTAGGCGATCGCGTCGCATGGGCCTTCGCGTCCCGGTCCTACGCCGAATACGTCACCATCGCTCAGAGCGATTGCTACGCCCTTCCCGACGACGTGGCGACGGAGGTCGCCGCTGCGGCAATGCTGCAGGGCCTCACTGCCCACTACCTGTCGACGTCGTCCTTTGCGCTTGCGTCGGGCCACACGGCTCTGGTCCATGCCGGCGCAGGCGGCGTGGGGCTGTTGCTCACACAGATGGCTGTTGCACGCGGGGCACAAGTCATCACCACAGTCTCCACGTCCGAGAAGGCGTCACTGTCCAGGAACGCTGGCGCCACTCACGTGATTCGATACGACCGGCTCGCTAACCTTGCCGTCGACGTGCCGAATACGGTAACGGAGTTGACGGACGGTCGCGGCGTGGATGTTGTCTACGACGGCGTGGGCAAGTCGACGTTCGATGCCTCCCTTGGTTCGCTCGCCGTGCGTGGCATGCTCGTCTTGTTCGGCGGATCATCAGGGCAGGTGCCTCCCTTCGATCTTCAACGGCTGAGCGCGGCGGGCTCACTGAGCGTCACGCGACCGTCGCTTGGGCATTTCTTGCGCACCGACGAAGAGCGCCAATGGCGTAGCGGCGAACTGTTTGGCGCCATAGCCGACGGAAGCCTCGAGGTGCGCATCGGCGCCACGTACCCACTTGAGGAGGCGCCTGAGGCGCATCGGGCTCTCGAAGGCCGCAAGACCACGGGTAAGGTGTTGCTCACCCCCTGACCTGTCCCGTGCTCGGGGTCAGAGAAGCTGAAGCACCAGGGTGTCCGAGTTGCCAGTCCTGCCGACCTTGACGAACCCCAAACGCTCATACACCGCGCGCGCCGCCACGTTGCCATCCTCCACTGACAGGCTGAGCGCTGGCATGCGTTGAGCTCGCGCGGACGCCAACAGCCACCGCATGAGGGACGACGCGTGACCCCGCCCGCGCAGCCCGGGGAGCACGGCGAGGCCGACCTCCGGGATGTCGTCGCCGACGTAGCCGTAGCCGGGGTCGTCTCCTGTGCAGATGCGCCACCACGCGGCACCCACGGGCGCTTCTTGGTCAAGCATGATGACACCCCAGTCACCGGACCGCATCCATCCGGTGACGTAGTGGGCCACCTCGGGCCTCTCCAGCACCAAGTCCTCTGTCCAGTGTCCCTCATCCCGCCAGTTCATCGCCGCGAGCAGAAAGGGCATGAGTGGGTCGTCGCCGGTCATGGCACGGATCAGCATGAGCCCATGGTGGCACGGTGGGCACGGGCTTCCTGCGCGTGGCGGGGGGCGTGAGTGCCCCGCAGCAGGCGTTGGCGGCGGTTGAGGGTGCGTGAGTGCCCCGCAGCGCAAGGGAGCGGGTGGAGGGCCAAAGTCCCGGTTGAGCGGGCGAGCGCACCTGAGACTATGGGCCTATCCCTGTCCACTCTGCACTGGCAGAAGTGTGTCCGCTCAGCGACGAGCATCGAGGAGAGACCTTGCCTCCGGCAGCACGGTGGAGTACCCACCCGCGACGATTCGCCTTGGCGACCTCCGGGCCCATTCCCCCTGCCCGGCGCGACGGGTCTCCGCGCCCGGTGGAGATCACCGCAGAGTGCCACCTGGTGCCCACCACGTCGACGTCAAAGGATTGCCAAAGCTTCGCGGTCCGCGAGTACCTCGTGCTTGAAGACGGCAATCGCGTGCCGCTGCGCGAGCGCCTCGAGTTCACGATCGTGACACCTTGCGGCGATGTACACGATGAGGTGTGTGAGGAGGCGCTGCTGCGCGCCATGAGGTCGATCGTGTTGCCAGAACTATCAGCGATCGATCCTGAGCGTCCGTGGGACTGCCTGGTGCGACTGGCTCGCCGACGCAGAGTGCAGACGTGCGCCGAGGAAATCTCGCACATCCCGTACAGGCTGGTACTGAGCGACGACGTGAGGAACTGGCTGTAGCAGCTTGGCAGAGACATGCCAGAACCCCGGTTCGCGCCGTTGCGAAGCCGGGGTTCTGAGTGTGGCGGGCGCCCCGATGGGCCCCCGGATACGTTAGTGAGCGAAGCGGCCCGTCGAGTACTCGAACACCCAGCCGATCAGGCCCACGAGAGAGACCATCGCCGCCGGCACCATGATCCACCAGCCCACCGCGAGTGCGACGAATCCGAGCGCGGAGCCGAGAGCCACCACGAAAGGCCACCAGGACCAAGGAGCGTAAAGACCCTGGTCGCCGGCCTCCTCGGCAATGCGGCCGTCTTCCCTGTCTTCTGGGCGCTCGCCATGGCGCTTGCCAAGCATTCGGAAGTAGATGCCCACCATGAGCGCGAGGCCAGCCGCGAGCAAGAGGGCTGGGAATCCCACCAACTCACGGAACGAGGTCAGCGTGCCGTAAATCGTGCCCACCACCAGGAAGAACGCTCCTGGAAGCAGGAAGACAAACGATTCGGGTTTCATCGGATTCCTCCTAGCTCACGGCCGGCTTGTCGACCTGAGGGTCGTCAGCGGCTTGGTGGTCGAGTGCGGCAATCTGCGGGTAGTGCAGGTCGAATGCTGGCCGTTCCGAGCGGATGCGCGGGATCGACACGAAGTTGTGGCGAGGCGGCGGACAGCTGGTGGCCCACTCGAGGGAGTTTGCGTAGCCCCACGGGTCATCAACGGTGACCCGAGGCGCCGTCTTCGCCGTCTTGTAGACGTTCCACAAGAACGGCAACGTGGAGGCGGCGAGCAGGAAGGCGCCAAAGGTCGAGACCTGGTTGAGGAACGTGAAGCCATCCTCAGGGAGGTAGTCCATATAGCGTCGCGGCATGCCGCCTGCACCCAGCAGGTGCTGCACAAAGAACGTCGTGTGGAAGCCGATGAACAGCAACCAGAAGTGCAGCTTGCCGAGGCGCTCGTCCAACATGGTCCCGGTGAACTTTGGCCACCAGAAGGAGAAGCCAGCGAACATAGCGAACACCACCGTGCCGAACACGACGTAGTGGAAGTGGGCCACCACGAAGTAACTGTCGGACACCGGGAAATCGAGCACTGGTGAACTCAGGATCACGCCCGTAAGTCCGCCAAAGAGGAAGGTAATGAGGAAGCCGATCGACCACAACATGGGCGTGGCCATGACGATCTTTCCCCGCCACATCGTCCCGATCCAGTTGAAGAACTTCACGCCTGTCGGCACGGCAATCAGCATGGTCATGAACGCGAAGAACGGCAGCAATACGGCGCCGGTGACGTACATGTGGTGCGCCCACACCGACACGGACAGCGCCGCAATAGCCACAGTCGCGTAGACCAGCCCGTGGTAACCGAACAGCGGCTTACGGCTGAACACGGGGAAGATCTCCGAGACGATACCGAAGAACGGCAACGCGATGATGTAGACCTCGGGATGTCCAAAGAACCAGAAGAGGTGTTGCCACAAGACGGCACCACCGAAGTCGGGATTGAAGATCTGGGAGCCGAGCACGCGGTCGGAGCCCAGGGCGAACAGTGCTGCCGCCAACGGGGGGAAGGCCACCAGGATCAAGATGGACGTCACCAACGTGTTCCACGTGAAGATCGGCATCCTGAACATCGTCATACCGGGCGCCCGCATCGTGACGATCGTCGTGATGAAGTTGACTGCACCAAGAATGGTCCCGAATCCACCGAGTGCCAGGCCGAACACCCAGAGATCTCCGCCGATGCCTGGCGAGTACGCGGTGCTGGACAGCGGGGCGTACGCAAACCAGCCGAACGACGCTGCGCCCTGGGGCGTGAAGAAACCGGCGGCGGCGATGAGGCCACCGAAGAGGTAGAACCAGTACGCCAGCATGTTCAACCGCGGGAAGGCGACGTCAGGTGCCCCGATCTGCAGCGGCATGATGACGTTCGCAAATCCCGCGAACAGCGGTGTCGCGAACAACAGCAACATGATGGTGCCGTGCATCGTGAACAACTGGTTGTACTGCTCCGCGGACTGGACCACTTGCATTCCTGGCTCAAAGAGCTCTGCGCGAATAAGCAGCGCCAACACACCGCCAATGGCGAACCAGGCGAAGGACGTTGCGAGGTACATGTAGCCGATGACCTTGTGGTCAGTCGACGTGATCCAGCGGACAACGACGGAGCCGCTTCGGCGTCGAGCAATGGCCGGGGCGGTTCCCCCACCAGCACCGGATTCAAAAGTTGCAGTAGACACGCCTAACCCTCCTCGCCGCTCGGCTGGTTGTTGGCGTCCTGAAGCCGGTTGTACTCGAGACCGATGGAACCTGTCTGGCCAGCGTCGCGAAGCGTCTCGATGTAGGCGTCGTACTCCTCACGGGAGACCACCTTCACGTTGAACAACATCGAAGAGTGGTACTCGCCGCACAGTTCCGCGCACTTGCCCTGGTAGGTCCCGATCTCTTGCGGGATGAACTGTATGTGACTGGTGCGCCCTGGAAACATGTCCCTCTTGACAAGGAACGCCGGCACCCAAAACGAGTGGATGACGTCGCGAGAGTCGACCTGGATGTCCACCAGTTCATTCACCGGCAGGTACAAGGTTGGCAGCGTCTCTTCCACGCCTTCCTCGCCGGTCAGAGTCGCCTGAACGCCCACGCTGTATACGTCGTCGTCGAGATAGTTGAAGTCCCACGCCCATTGCTTGCCGATGGCTTGGATGCGCACATCGGGATCGCCGGACACATCGGTCACCGCGGCAGTATCGGTGACGGTCCAACGGAAGAGCACCGCAATCATGAGCAGCGGAACCATCACGTACATCAACTCAAGCGGTACGTTCGCGCGAGTCTGCATGGGCAACTTCTCGTCGCCCTTCTTCTTGCGATACACCGTGATCGACCACAAGATGAGGGCAAGGGTGATCACGCCGACAGCGATCGCCGCGAGCCACGAATAGTTCCACAGGTCGATGATGCGACCCGTGTGGTTGGTGACGCCGGGTTGACTGGGAAGACCGTTGGCCTCGGCCTGGCCCGCACAGCCCGCGAGCAGGGACGATGCCCCTACGACGAGGGTTGCGGAGCGTAGACGACGAAGCGCTACTGGGGACAAGGTAGCCACCCGTGCATACTATCGCGCGATACCGTTATGCCATGCAAAGGTCCCGGGTTTACCTCGATTCTGGGGGTTCTGCCCCCCTTTCGCGTCGAGTCACGGACGCATTGCGCGCTGGCTTTGCCGACGGATGGGCCAATCCGGCTCGGTTGAGTGCCGAATCGCGCCGCGCGCGTTCGCTCGTCGACGGCTCCAGAGAGGCCATTGCCGACGCCTTGGGGGCCCGCCCCGAGCTGGTGCACTTCACCTCAAGTCCGCACGACGCCTTCGCACGCTGCCTCGCCGGAGTTCACGCCGCTCGCCGCGGCCGGGGTCGCATCGTCGTCTCGGCCATCGAGCGGGACGCCCTCGTCAACGCCGCCACTTTTGTTGCTCCGCATGCGGTCGACACCGTCCCTGTCGACTCCGCAGGCCATGTATCGATCGACGCTCTGACGTTGGCGCTTCAATCACAGGACGTTGCGCTCGCTGCGGTCCAGCACGCGAATCAGGAACTCGGCACAGTGCAACGGCTCGAGGACGTGGCACGAGCGACTCAATCCGCCGAAGTTCCGCTGCTCGTTGACGCCACGTCGAGCATCGGCCACATGGATCCCCCTGCCTACTGGGACGCCTTGGTCGCGCACCCCGCCGACTGGGGAGGCCCGGCCGGCATCGGCGTCCTCGCGCTTGAGCCGCACACACGGTGGTTGCCGGCCTGGCCAGATGGTGACGACTGGGCCCCTGGCGGCGTGAGCGTGCCCCTTGCGCTCGCGTCGGCCGTCGCCCTCCAAGAACGTCAAGAGGCCCGCGATACCGAGAGTGCACGGCTATGGGGGCTCGTGGACAAGATCAGGGCGAACGTCGCTCAACTTCCCGGCGTCGACGTGTTGGGCGATCCTCACGAGAGGCTGCCTCACGTCCTTACCTTCAGTTGCCTGTACGTCGACGGCGAGGTGTTGCTTGGCGAACTCGACAGGCGCGGATTCTCCGTCGGTTCCGGCTCGGCGTGCGTCTCTGGAACCCTCGAGCCGTCGAGAGTGCTGGCCGCCATAGGCGCGCTCACTCACGGGAACGTGCGGTTGGCGCTGCACCCAGGAATTGCGGACCAGGACATCGACCGCTTTCTCGCGGAACTTCCCGACGCACTCGACACGGTGCGCCAACGCATCGGCGCTCCACGCATCACCTCATGAACGATGACCACGCCGCCAAGCCGCTCGTTGTCGATGCACGCGGCACGGCATGCCCGATGCCCATCATCATGCTGGCGAGGCGCGCTCAAGACTGTCCGGGAGGCTCGGAGCTCACGGTGCTCGCGACCGACGTCGCGGCGCGATTCGACGTGCCAGCGTGGGCGCGGATGACGGGGAACGACTTTGTGGGGGAAAGCGAAACGGACGGCGGGGCGTTAGCCCTCACCGTCCGTTTGCGAAGCTGAAATGATCAGCTGAACGAGTCACCACACGCGCACGAACTCTGAGCGTTGGGGTTGTCGATCGTGAAGCCCTGCTTCTCGATGGTGTCGGCGAAGTCGATCTTCGCACCGTCAAGGTACGGGACAGACATCTTGTCGACGACCACCTCGACGCCGTCATACTCCTTGACAGCGTCGCCGTCGAGCTTGCGCTCGTCGAAGTAGAGCTGGTAGATCAGGCCTGAGCAGCCGCCAGGCTGCACAGCCAGACGCAAACGAAGGTCGTCGCGACCCTCCTGCGCGAGGAGGCTCTTGACCTTCGCTGCAGCCGCGTCGGTGATGACCACGCCGTGCGCCGAAGTCTCAGTAACGGTGTCTGTCATATGGCGACTCCTTCCAATACAAGTTCCCACTAGGGTACGACGCCGCGCGCCGCCCTGTGAACCCCAACGCCGTGTCGTGTGACTTTGTGCCCGCTACTCGCGCACCCATGTCTGGGCGACGCGCCGCACGCCGTCCGCCAGGCCCGCACGCCCGGCAGGCGCCTCGTGCGCAGAAGCCAAGCCCGCGGCCATCAGATCCCTGCGACCCACCATGACCGCCGTGCTCAGCATCGTCGCTGGCACTCCCCCACGCGCCGCGACGGCGGCAATGCTCGACGCCACGCCCTCGTCGAGCGCCGCGGGATTGAGCGGGCCTCCAATGCCCACCACGAGGTCGGCGTCTGTTGCCGCGGCGGCGAGCCCAGAGGCCTCCGCGAGATAGTGCGAGGCGGGGAGAACTCGTGCGCCCAGCGCGGCCAAGGCATAGGCAAGGCCGCCTGCGGCTCCGCTGCCCGGGTGGTCCGAAAGCCGCGACGGCCCTAGCAACGAACTGCGCGCCGCGACCGCGTCCGCCTCAAGCGCGAGGCTCGACCAGCGCTCCTCTTGGGCCTGGGCGGACACCGCGAGGGCCGCGTCGCCCTCCCTGCCATCGATGAGAGCGGCGCTCATGCCGTGGAATCCCAGCAGCGGTCGGCGAGACGTGGCGAGCGCCACCACGTCAAGTCCGGCAAGGGCCTTTTTAACCGCCACCAAAGCGCCGCCCCAGAGGTCGGCAGCGTCCCCGGCCGGTGGCACGTCACCCACAGGGACGACGACGGTCTCAGTGGCGCCAGTCGCCGCGAGTCCCAGCAGCGCGGCAGAGAGGTCCAACGGGTTCCAGCGCACGCCGCCTTGGGCTGGGGAAAGCCACAGCGCTCCGTTGCGAGGGGTGACGACCGCCCCTCCCACCACGCTGCGTGTGCCCTCCCAGGCGTCGGCCGTGCGCGGGCCACCGTCTCCCTGGGCAATCGCGACAATTTCCGACGCTGGGGCGGCCTCCCGCCACGTTTCAAGGACCACGGTGGCTGCGGTGGTTCCGTTAAGGACAGGCTCCCCCGGCCACTCGTTCACCGCCGCCACTACTCGCATGTCGATAAGTCTGCACGCTGTGGGCGTAGGCCACGGACGATCCGCTGTCCTTCACGCATGAAACAATGGACTCATGACGCAGACGTTCCACGAACCTGAGGCATCGCCAGCGCTGCTCCTTTTGGGAAGGCGCAACGACCCCGTGTCCGAGCGCGGCGTGGACTGTCCTGGGGACCTGCCCGCGCCGTCTGACCCCGATCTGGTGGAGCGTGCGCACAAGGCGAAAGAAGCGCTCGGCGACAGGGTCTTCATTCTTGGTCACCACTACCAGCGTGACGAGGTCATTCAATTCGCCGACGTCACTGGTGACTCCTTCAAGTTGGCGCGTGACGCCGCGAACAGGCCAGAGGCCGAGTTCATCGTGTTTTGCGGCGTGCACTTCATGGCGGAGAGCGCAGACATCCTGACGTCAGATGAGCAGGCTGTGGTGCTGCCGGACATGGCTGCTGGCTGTTCTATGGCCGACATGGCTGGCATCAGCCAAGTCGAAGACGCGTGGGCCCAGTTGGACGAGGCCGGAGTCGCCTCCGCGACAGTGCCCGTCACCTACATGAACTCAACCGCCGCGATCAAGGCGTTCTGCGGTCGTCACGGCGGCGCAGTGTGCACGTCGTCAAACGCCGAGGTGGCTCTCAGATGGGCCTTCGATCAGGTGGGCGGCGTCGATGGTCAGGGCAAAGTCCTCTTCATGCCGGATCAGCACCTCGGTCGGAACACGGCGGTGCTCAAGCTCGGCCTGAGCCTCGACGACTGTGTGGTGTGGGATCCACGCAAGCCGCTGGGAGGCAACACTGCCGAACAGCTTGCGGCGGCGCGCGTGATCCTGTGGAAGGGCCACTGCTCGGTGCACGGGCGGTTCCGCAAGGCCAACGTGGATGCTTTGCGCCAGAACGTGCCGGGGATCAACATCCTTGTTCACCCCGAGTGCACTCACGAGGTTGTCACCAGTGCTGACTACGTGGGATCCACCGAGTACATCATCAACACTCTCGACGGGGCCGAGCCAGGGAGTTCTTGGGGAATCGGCACCGAACTCAATCTGGTGCGCCGCCTCGCGAATGCGCACCCTGACAAGCAAGTGCACTTCCTCGAAGACACGGTGTGCTTCTGCTCGACCATGAACCGAATCGACCTGCCGCATCTGGTGTGGACCCTCGAGTCCCTCTTGGCAGGGAACGTGCCAAACCGCATCGAAGTCGACAAGACCACCCAAGAGCAGGCCAGGGTCGCGCTCGACCGCATGCTCGCCCTGCCGGCGGCGCAGCCGGCAAAGGACTGACAGCCGCCGCCACGCCAGGCACGGCTCAAGAGAGGACCACCAGCACATGGCACGCAAAGAAAACCCAGAGCACCTCACCGTCGAGGAAGCTGCAGCGGGCAAGGGCCGTCCCACTCCCAAGCGTCGTGAGCAGGAGGCCGCTCAGCGTCGTGCGTTGATCGCTGACCCCAAGTCGGGAGCGAAGGAGCGGCGCGCCAGAATTCGCGAGCAGCGCGCCAAGGAACAGCAAGCCATGCTGACGGGCGACGAGCGCCACATGCCCGTGGAGCATCGTGGTCCCGTGCGCAAGTACATCCGCGACTACATCGACGCCCGTACAAGCCTCGGCGAGTTCGCCTTGCCTGGCTCGATCGCCTTCGTCGTCGCGTCACTGTTCTTCAACTCGAACCCCACGGTGGGCGGCATCATCATCTTCGGGTTCTACGCGCTCGTCTTTGCCGCCATCGGCGACACCCTGTGGGCGATGCGCGCGATGCGCAGGCGCATCACCGAGAAGTTCGGCGCCGACGCTCTTGGGCGTGGCTGGCGCTTGTACTCAGCAGCGCGCCTCATGAACCTGCGTCGCTTGCGCGTGCCGCGTCCTGTGGTCAAGCGCGGCGAGTACCCGGTCTAGCAGGCGGCAAGCTCGCGCCTGCGCGCCGGGCCCGAGGAACAAGTCAGGTGTCGGACGTCACTGCGCCGAGACATAGGGTTGCGCGACCTGGCATCGGAAGGGCTCGCCCTCCCAGTAAATCTCCCGAGGCGAGCCTGATGGGTGCCGTCCGCCCTCGTGGGCGGCGGCCCTCACCGCATCGAAGGCCCGCACAATGGTCGGGAACTGAACCTCACCGTACGGAACCTCCGTGAACAGTTCCGTACCTGAGGGATCAACACCATCTGCTGCCGCGCCATTATGGACGGGCACGCGCACCTCGATAGGCCCATCCGATTCCCAACTCACCTCCCCGTGGTACACCACCACAAGCGGCCGACTCCTGTCGATGCTCGCACGCGCCCTCTGGGTCAGGAGCGCCACAGCACGCTCGATGTGCGAGGGAAGATCACCTGCGGTCGTGCGCACGCCGTGAGCCAGATAGGCCTGTTCAGGCACGCGCCGAGTCGATATCGCCGGTCCCTCGCCGATCGAAGCCGACGGCTGGTCGAGAAGGCCAACCGCGAGGCTGTCGAGCAGGGCGTTCGCACGAGCATGCGCTCGAGCCACGTCAATTCGATACTCCTCAAGCAGGGCGGAACGCTCGGCGTTCGAGGCGTCGAGGACCGTGCCGATGCGGTCGAGCGGCATTCCCGCCCGGCGCAACAGCGCGATCAAGCGTGCACGCTGCGCTTGCGATGACCGGTAGTAGCGGTATCCCGTGTACTCGTCGACCACGTCCGGGAGAAGCAGGCCCCGTCGCTCGTAGATGCGGAGCGCCTTGGCGGATAGCCACGTGGCACGACTGAATTCCCCGATCGACAACCTCGCGTTGGTCTCGCTCATCTCAACAAGTATGCGACCTCGATCGCCCACTTGCTCCGGTCCGGCTCCTCTTGCGGATCCGTGAGGAACTGCTCGGTGCGGCATTGCCAGTGGATGCCGTCAGAACGCTCGTCAATCGCGAGGTCCAACCCCTGGACCTGCGCCCACTCCCACATTTCCCGATGCACATGCGCGAGAGCGTCGGGGCCCCCTGCTGGCTGCGCGACCAGGTAGTTGCCCGCGGGCAAGGCACCTGTATCGAATCCCTCCCCAATCTCCATGCACGCTGATACCGGCACGCTCACCGTGATTTCCATCGGATCCTGCGCAGTCTGCAGGCGGCGGTACTGGTAGATCGGCCCGCCCAACGGAACCCCGCCTGCGGTGGCCAGCGCTCCGTAGATGCGGGGGACGTGCGCATTCACACGATCCCAGTGCGCTAGCTCTGCCGTCATCGACACGCCCACCCAGGGACGTTCCGGCCGTTGTTCGACAATGAAATCGGTCATCAACTTCCTCCTGGTCGCCACCCGGACCTCGGATGGGCCACGGTCAGCCAACACCTTGTCCCAAGGGCAGAGTCAAGGGGACGTGGTTGCCGACACGACCCGGCCCACGGAGCGACGGTTGCGGGCTCGCAGATCCGCGCCGCCGAATCCCCCGGCGAACTGATCGAAACGTTACGACACGGGAAGTGCGTCGGCGTTAGTGTGGAGTCATGATCAACTACCGCTACCTGGGCAACTCAGGACTCAAGATCACCGAACTCACCTACGGAAACTGGATCACCCACGGTTCGCAGGTCGAGAACGAACAGGCCGCTGCCTGTGTCAAGGCCGCGCTTGACGTCGGCATCTCGTCGTTCGACACCGCGGATGTGTACGCCAACACCAAGGCTGAGACCGTGCTCGGGGACATCCTCAAGGGTGAACGGCGCGAGAGCTTGGAAATCTTCACCAAGGTCTACTGGCCAACCGGTCCAGGTGGCGCCAACGACTCGGGGTTGAGCCGCAAGCACATCATGGAGTCGATCAACGGCTCCCTCACGCGCCTCCAAACGGACTACGTCGACCTCTACCAGGCCCACCGCTACGACACCGAGACGCCACTCGAGGAGACGATGCAGGCCTTCGCCGACGTCGTCCGCCAGGGCAAGGCCCACTACATCGGCGTGAGCGAGTGGACGGCAGATCAGATTCGTGCCGGCGCCGCGCTTGCGAAGGAACTCGGCTTCCCGTTGATCTCGTCGCAGCCTCAGTACTCGATGCTGTGGAGAGTCATCGAGGAGGAGGTGGTGCCTGCCTCGAAGGAAAGCGGCATCAGTCAGATCGTGTGGTCTCCCGTTGCGCAAGGAGTCCTGACGGGCAAGTACAAGCCTGGCCAGCCGCCGCCAGCAGGGTCGCGCGCCACCGACGAGAAGGGCGGCCAGAAGTTCATCGGCCGGTTCTTTGAGAACGAAGTGCTTCTCGAGCGCGTGCAAGCGCTCCAGCCGGTTGCCGACGAGCTCGGCCTCACGATGGCGCAACTGGCCGTCGCGTGGGTGTTGCAGAACGACAACGTCGCCGCCGCCATCATCGGTGCTTCACGGCCAGAACAGGTTCACGAGAACGCCAAGGCGTCCGGGGTCCGCATCCCTGCAGAGCTCATGATCAAGATTGACGAGGTGCTGGGCGATGTGGTCGAACGTGACCCGGCACTGACGAAGGCTGGCGCCCCCGCTGGCCGTCCATCCTGATTCCTCCACCAACGACACGAGGGCCCCGGAACCAAGTGGTTCCGGGGCCCTCGTGCTTCAAAGGAGAAAACAATGCGTTGCGTACGCCTGGCAGGTGCGTACACCTTCTACAACGGCAACTTTGGCGGTTTGGTTCCCGCATTTTTGGTGGCTTTTCTCACACCCACGTGAGCACTACCGCGTCGCGAGCTGCCGGTTCAGCCTGGACGGCCAGAACGGTCCTTCGTACACCAGCGCCGTGTATCCCTGAACGAGAGTTGCTCCGGCGTCGAGAATCGCCCTCGCGTCGTCGGCCGTGACAACACCTCCGACACCGATGAGGCACATATCGGCACCTACTCGCACGCGCAGCCTCGCGATGACGTCTACGGCGCGGTCCAGCAGAACGGGGCCGGACAGTCCACCCGGTCCCCTGTCATGACCAATGGTCGTGTTGGTGGCGACGATGCCGTCGAGTCCAAGTTCCTGTGCAAGCGCGGCAATCGCGTCGATGTCCTCATCCGCGAGATCCGGCGCGATCTTGACGAGGAGCGGCACCTTGCGGCCCCTCACGGCCTCGATCGCGCCCGCACGCGCGTGCTCCAGAATCGGTCGGAGCGTCTCGACGGACTGTAGGTCGCGCAGCCCCGGCGTGTTCGGCGACGACACGTTGACCACAAGGTAGTCGGCATAAGGCGCCAACACGCGGGCACAGTAGCCGTAGTCGAGGGGCGCTTCCTCAGCTGGCGTCGTCTTGTTCTTACCGATGTTGACGCCGACCACGGCCGACTTGCCCACACTCGAGCGACGGAGGGCAGCCAGGCTTCGTGCCGCAGCGTCGGCCCCTTCATTGTTGAAGCCCATGCGGTTACGCAGCCCGCGCACGTCGAGTTCTCGCCACGCTCTCGGCAACTCGTTCCCCGGCTGCGGCTTGGGCGTAATGGTCCCCACCTCGACGTGAGAGAAGCCAGCGAGCCACAGCCCCTTGACCGCGGTGGCGTCCTTGTCGAGCCCCGCAGCGAGGCCGAGAGGGCCAGGGAAGGTGCGGCCCATCGCCTCCACCGAGGCCGCTGCTGGCGCTGGCGGCATGATCCGTAGCCACCGTGCCGCTGCGACGATCGGCCACCCCCAGCGGAACGCGGCGACCGCCACATGGTGCGCTCGCTCAGCGCTCATCCTGAGGATGACCCAGCGAAACAAGAGCCCGTACATGCGATCAACCTAGCGGGATAGGCTCGGGACTATGACCACTATCTCCACCACAAATGAGACCTTGTCCACCCTCGCATGCGACGCCCTCATCCTCGGCGTCGATGCGGCAGGCACAGTGCTGGGACACCCCCAATTGCCCGCCGACGTCCAAGATTCCCTGTCGCAGACCGCCGCGATGCTCGACGCCACCGGCAAGCGGGGCGCGGTCACCGTGCTGCCTGGGACCGGGACCGCTGCTCGCCGTGTCGTGCTTGTTGGGCTTGGTGACGCTTCCGACGGCGACCTTCGTTTTGCTGCGGGAGCCGCTGCCCGATCCTGCGGGAAGAAGCCCGGCAACGTCGTCGTCGGCATCCCCACGAACAGCGACCGCGCGGCGTCGGCCGTGGCGGAGGGCGCATTGCTCGGTGCGTATGTCTTCACTGATTACAAGTCAGACGCCGACGATGACGACGAGAAGTCCTTCACGAGCTGGGCGATTGCGGGAGCCTCCGAGTCCGCCATCGAGCGCGCCAAGATCATCGCGGGCGCAGTTGCGGCGACCCGCGACCTCATCAACACTCCCCCGCTCGACCTGTTCCCCGCGTCCTTCGCCGAGATTGCACAGGGCTTCGGTTCTCAACTGGGTTGCGACGTCAAGGTGTGGGAGCCCCAGCAACTCGCCGACGAGGGCTTCGGCGGCCTCTTGGCCGTGGGCATGGGCTCGTCTCGCCTACCGCGGCTAGTACGTGTTGCCTGGACGCCTGCCGACGCCGCGCAGACGATCGCGCTCGTGGGCAAGGGCATCACGTTCGACACGGGAGGCATCTCGCTGAAGCCACCGAAGTCGATGGAGACGATGAAGTCCGACATGTCCGGCTCCGCCGCCGTCCTGCACACCGTGCTCGCTGCCGCTCGCGCCAAACTTCCCATTGCCGTGACGGGTTGGCTATGCCTTGCCGAGAACATGCCATCAGGGACGGCGCAGCGCCCGTCGGACATCATCCGCATCTATGGCGGCAAGACCGTAGAGGTGCTCAACACGGACGCAGAGGGCCGCTTGGTGCTCGCCGACGGCCTGGTGCGCGCGATCGAAGAGAAGCCCGACGCGGTGATCGACGTCGCCACTCTGACGGGCGCCCAAGGTGTCGCACTCGGCACCCGCACGTCAGGAGTCATGGGTTCCGCGGACCTTCAAGCGGAGATTGTGGCTGCCGCCGAAGCCATTGACGAAGACATGTGGCCCATGCCGCTGCGGGACTACCTGCTGGAGATGGTCGAGTCCAAGGTGGCTGACCTCAAGAACGTTGGGGATCCCGGCGGCGCTGCGGGCATGCTGAGCGCTGGAATGTTCCTGAAGCAGTTCGTAGGGGACGCCACGTGGGTGCACCTCGACATCGCCAGGCCCGCCTTCCACGAAGGCGGCGCCTACGGCTACACCGTGCCGGGCGCGACGGGGGCAGCGGTCCGTACCTTGTTCGAGTTCCTCGAGCGCCGTAGCGCGTAGCGACTCGTACCGTTGTCACCAGCCAGCGGGCGTCGGACTTCCGGCGTCCGCTAGAGCTGGCGGTGCTTCTCGTTCCACTCGCGCATGCGCGACGGGTATCCGGAGAGGTTCACGTCGAACACCGGCACGGACAGGTCCTTCGCGACCTTGCGCGCCGCTGCGGCATCCGGAACCTTGCGACGGGTCCACTCCCCTGTGCCCGCGACCACCACAAGCGTCGTCTGCGTCACCCTGGTGGCTGGCTCGATAAACGCCTCGCAGCCGTCCCTTTGAGACACGAACTCCTTGAAGTGCTGCATCGTCTTGGCTTGCGCCTCGCGCGATCCAGAACCCGTTGGTGTCACGGTCGACTTGCCACGGCCAAAGAGGCGCCCCAAAAAACTCATGCTCACAGCGTAGTCGCGGTTGTCGAGTTCGCGCGGTGCGCCACGAGTGGCAAGATGGGACATACCCGCATCCTTACAAGGAGAATTGAGTCCCGTGACCGAGTCCAGCCCCCACTCGTTTGACGTTCTCGTCCTCGGCGGCGGTTCCGGCGGATACGCCGCGGCCCTGCGCGCCTCCCAGCTCGGTCTGAGCGTGGGAATGGTCGAAGAGGCAAAGGTCGGCGGCACGTGCCTGCACTGGGGATGCATCCCCACCAAGGCGCTGTTGCACGCCGCGGAAGTCGCAGACCATGCCCGCCACGGCGAGTCCATCGGTGTCAACACCGAGTTCCACTCGATCGACATGCCCAAGGTCAACGCGTACAAGCAAGGCGTGATTGACCGCCTCTACAAGGGTCTTCAGGGCCTGGTCAAGTCGCGCAAGGTCACGGTGATCGAGGGACACGGCACCCTTGTAGGGCCCGACGCGATCGAGGTGCGCGGCGAGCGTTACACCGGCAAGAACGTCATCCTCGCGAGCGGCTCGTATGCGCGCAGCCTTCCAGGCCTTGAGATTGGCGGGCGCGTGATGACGTCCGACCAGGCTCTCGCCATGGAGTGGGTGCCACGGTCGGCGATTGTGCTCGGCGGCGGCGTCATCGGCGTCGAGTTTGCGTCGGTCTGGAAGTCGTTCGGGGCCGACGTCACCGTCATCGAGGCACTGCCACACCTCGTGCCCAACGAAGACGAGTCCCTCTCAAAGGGGCTGGAGCGCGCATTCAGGAAGCGCGGCATCGACTTCAAGCTCGGAGTGCGCTTCAAGGAAGTCACTCAGGATGACAACGGCGTGACCGTCACTCTCGAGGACGGCACCAGCATCCAGGCCGACGTGCTGCTCGTCGCCGTTGGCCGCGGTCCCCGTACCGCTGGGCTCGGTTTCGAAGACCAAGGAGTGCGTGTGGATCGCGGCTTCGTCCTTACCGATGAGAAGCTCCACACCGGCATCGCCAACATCTACGCCGTCGGTGACATCGTCCCTGGTCTGCAGCTTGCGCACCGCGGTTTCCAACAGGGCATCTTCGTCGCGGAACAGATTGCCGGACTGAACCCTGCCCCCATCATCGAGGCCAACATTCCGAGGGTCACGTACTGCGAGCCGGAGGTCGCCTCTGTCGGTCTCACCGAGGCGAAGGCCAAAGAGCAGTACGGCGCAGACAAGATCAAGTCGCTTGAATACAACCTCGGCGGCAACGGCAAGAGCCAGATCCTCGGCACAGCAGGCTTCGTCAAGTTGGTACGGGTTATCGACGGCCCCGTCGTTGGCGTGCACATGCTCGGCTCCCGCGTGGGCGAGCAGATTGGCGAGGCGCAATTGATCGTCAGCTGGGACGCCCATCCAGAGGACGTGGCCCCACTGATTCACGCCCACCCCACCCAAAATGAGTCGCTCGGTGAGGCGCACCTCGCGCTCGCCGGCAAGCCGCTTCACGCGCACGACTAGGCCTCAAGGAGACACGCAATGAGCACCGACGTCACCCTCCCAGCGCTCGGAGAGTCCGTTACAGAAGGCACCGTGACCCGCTGGCTGAAGTCAGTAGGGGACACAGTGGCTGTTGACGAGCCCCTCCTCGAGGTGTCTACCGACAAGGTCGACACCGAGATCCCCTCGCCCGTCGCTGGCACCCTGCTCGAGATCCTCGTGAACGAAGACGACACCGTCGAGGTGGGCACCGTACTCGCGCGCCTAGGCGACGCGGATGAGCAGGGTTCGGCTCCCGCCGCGCCTGAGCAGTCTGCCCCCGAGCAAGAGCAGGCGCCTTCCCAGCCAGCTGCTCCCGCCGCGGAACAGGCGCCAGCGCAGCAGCAGGCAGCGCCAGAACCTGCTCCCGCCGCACCGCAACAAACTGCCCCAGAGCCGCCGTCTGCGCCTCCTGCGGCGCCGTCGTCACCGCCCGGTGCGTCGCCGGCAACTCCCGCTCCCAGCGCGGAGACACCTGCGGCGTCGAGCGCTCCCGCGGAGCCACAGGCACAGGCGTCGTCCGACGATGCGACTGACATCACGTTGCCCGCGCTAGGCGAGTCTGTGACAGAGGGAACTGTCACGAGGTGGCTCAAGGCCGTTGGTGACGAGATTGCCGTCGACGAGCCCATCCTCGAGGTCTCGACCGACAAGGTCGACACCGAGATTCCGTCCCCCGCCGCAGGCACTCTGCTCGAGATCCTCGTCGGCGAAGACGAGACCGTCGAGGTCGGCACCGTACTGGCCAAGGTCGGCTCCGGCGCACCTGCGTCGGCTCCCGCCGCCCAAGAGCAGCCCGCCGCCCAAGAGTCCGCTCCTGCCGAAGCGCCTGCGACGCAGGCACCTCAGCCAGAGCCGTCCCCAGAGCCAGCGCCAGCACCTCCCGCCGCGCCAGCGCAGCAAGAGGCTCCCGCCGCGCCAGCGGCACAGGCCCCTACCCCGCAGCCTGAGTCTGCGCCCGCACCACAGAGCACGTCGGGCGGAGACGGTGACTCGACGGCCGGCGGCGCGTCTGGCTACGTCACCCCCATCGTGCGCAAACTTGCCGCTGAACGCGGCGTCGATCTCGCGCGCGTCGAGGGCACCGGCGTTGGTGGGCGCATTCGCAAGGAGGACGTGCTGTCAGCGCAGCCTGCTGCACCCGAGAAGCCAGCCGAGCAGGCTCCGGCTCCTCAGGGCAACCAAGAGGCGCCAGCACCTGCGGCGGCGCCTGCTGCACCCTCGGGTGAGCAGAAGCCCTCTTTGCGCGGGACCACGGTCAAGATGACCCGCATCCGCAAGATCACTGCGGAAAAGATGCTCGAGTCGCTTCACGGCATGGCACAACTGACCACCGTCGTCGAGGTCGATTGTTCGGCCATTTGGGCCTTGCGTGCCAAGAGCAAGACGGCGTTCGAGGAGAAGCACGGCGCGAAGCTCACCTTCCTGCCGTTCTTCACTAAGGCCGTTGCCGACGCCCTGGTCGAGCACCCCAACCTCAACGCTTCTGTTGACGGCGACTCGATCGTCTACCACGGCGAGGTCAATCTCTCGCTCGCGGTCGACACCGAGAAGGGCCTCATGTTGCCCACGCTGCGCAATGCAGAGGACAAGTCGATCGCGGCACACGCTCAGCAGATTGCGGACCTCGCTGGTCGCGCACGCTCGGGCGGCCTCAAGGCTGACGAGATCAGCGGCGGCACGTTCTCGGTAACCAACACCGGTTCCGGCGGGACGCTGCTCGACACACCCATTGTTCCGTCTCCGCAAGTGGGCATCCTGGCCACCACGATCATCGAAAAGCGAGTGGTGGTGAGCAAGGGCGCCAACGGCGAAGACGTGCTGTCCATCAAGCCGATGTGCTACTTGCCGCTCAGCTACGACCACCGCATCGTCGATGGCGCGGACGCGGCGCGCTTCCTCCAGACCGTCAAGGGACTCATCGAAAGCGGCGACTTCGCGTCTTCCCTCGAGCTGTAGCCCGTGCGCGTCATCATTTCGGGTTCGTCAGGGCTGATCGGAACAGCCCTGACGAACTCGTTGCGCGCCGACGGCCACACGGTCATCCCGCTCGTTCGACGCGAGGCTCGTCGTGAGATCGAATCGTCGTGGGATCCCGCTGCGCACCAGATCGACTTTGACGTGATCGCCTCTGCTGATGTGGTCGTCAACCTTGCCGGCGCATCCATCGGCGGCAAGCGGCTCACAGACAGCTACAAACGCGTCGTCAAGCAATCGCGTCTCGACTCGACGGCCACGATCGCTGGCGCCATTGCGGCGGCCAATCCTGCCGTGTTGCTGCTTCAGGGCTCGTCGATGGGCTACTACGGCGATCGAGGAACAACTCGACTCACGGAGGACCTCCCCCCAGGGGATGGCTTCCTCGCCGAGGTGAGTCGGGACTGGGAAGCGGCGGCGGCTCCCGCCGTCGAGGCTGGCGCGAAGGTGGCGTATCTGCGTACCGGTCTGGTACTTGCGGGCCATGGAGGCTTCGCCGAGCGGCTCATTCCTCTGGTCAAGCGCAGTCTGTTGAGGTCGCTCGGCAGCAGCGATGCGCTGCAGTCATGGATCTCCTTGGACGACGAGGTCCGCGCCATGCGCCTCCTCATGGACAAGCGCCATGAAGGCCCGGCCAACCTGGTCGCGCCGAAGCCCGCCACGATGGCTCAGATCATCGGTGCGCTGGCGCATGCTTTTGGCTCGCACCGGGGTTTCACTGTCCCGTCGTGGGCACTTCGCGTCGTGGTCGGCGAGGCCGCCGATGACTTGCTCTCATCGCAGGCCGGAGTGCCAGGCGCCCTCACGTCGCTCGACTTTGAGTGGTCGCATCCCACTCTTGAGGCGGTCGCTCGCTATGTGGCGGAAGACGCGCGGTAGCTATCCGACCTGAACGTACGCCGAGTCGTTGGGCCCTACGCGCCTGGTGCCACATCAGCGGCGGAGTACACCGTCCATCCGTCGTTGCCATGCACCAACTCAAGGTCGACCGTCTGCGTGTAGCCGTCAAATGGCGTCGCCCTACCGTCGAGGGTGACGACGTGGTCGCTGAGCGAGTAGACGACCCGGACCACCACAGCATCCGGTTGCGGCGGGGCCAAGGGCACCTCGTTCAACTGCGCGATGGAAGCGACCAGGCCCTCGACCTCCATTCGTCCTGATCGCACCGCCTGGGCGGTGGATTCCGCCTCTGCCCGCGCTGGCGAGTCGCTCGCGGTCCAATTCACGAGACCTTCAGGTTCCCCAGAGGTAAGGCCGTCGAAGCGGGCCCATGTCGCCTGCCGCGCCACCCATAGAGGGTCTTCGCGCCCAGGCATCGGGCTCGCGGCAAGGGCGAACGACTCGCCGCGACCGGCCCACCAACCCACGAGCGCCCAGAGCGCGATGGCAATGACCGCGACCGCAACGACAGGAGGGGCGAACCTGACTGCCCAAGCTCGCGCGTCCCTGCGCCACCGCCAGGTGCGAGCCTCCGCCAGCCGCCTCACGCCTTCGGGCGGGGCGAGAGAGGCCCTGACCGATGACGCGACGCCGCGCGGAGCAATCTGAAGAGGCTCCGCAGGAGCGCACGAGCCGAGGGCCCTCGCCACCATGGACGCAGTGGGACGCATGGACGCGTCCTCATGCGTCATGGGCTCCGTCCAGGCGCGCACCCGCTCAGCGTCTTGACCGTTCGCGCACGACTCGAGCATCCGTCCCAAAGCCGCAACGTCGTCGGCCGCCGTCGCTTCGGCACTGCCATCGACAAGCTGCGAAAGCAAGACGTTGCCAGCAGGCAAGCGTACGGCGCTTGCCGAGACCGTCCCATGGGCGAGACCCACCCGATGCAACGCGGCCAACGCCTCCGCGACGGCCATTCCCACCCATACGCACTCCCCCGCTGTGAGAGATCCACGGGAGTCGAGCACTTCCCGCAATGCGAGCGCCTCATGACCGTGCTCTGCGACGGCGACGGCCTCTCCTGGCAGCATCGTGACCCTGGACGGCAGGTCCAGGCCGGGGTGTGCGGCACCCGCGAGCGCCGCGACCCTCGCTCGCAACGCCTCGTAAGCGTCGTGACCGTGTCCGACCACCCGTTCATGGCGGAGCGGCTCCGCTGTACCAAGAGAGCTCATCCCCCTACGGTGCCCGCTCAGGGCCCCGCGTGGGCGTTATCCACAGGGCGTCTTCTGGCCCGGGGCGGCGTCAGTTGCGAAAGGCGCCTGCCCAGGGCCACCAGGAGGCCTTGCCGATGTCGGAGACGAGCCCAGGCACCAGCAGGGAACGCACCACAAACGTGTCGACCAGTACGCCAAAGCCGACGATGAACGCGATCTGCGCCAGGAAGATGAGTGGCAAGACGCCGAGAGCCGCGAATGTCGCCGCCAGCACGATGCCTGCCGAGGTGATCACGCCTCCCGTCACCGCAAGAGCGCGCCTGACGCCTTGGCTCGTTCCGTGCACAAGAGCCTCTTCCCTTGCGCGAGACATCAAGAAGATGGAGTAGTCGACACCGAGCGCCACGAGGAACACGAAGCCAAGCAACGGCGTGCCAGGATCCATCCCTGGGAAGCCGAACACATGCGTGAACACGAGCGCGGACACACCGAGCGCAGCGGCGAACGACAGGATGTTGGCCAGCACGATGATGGCGGGCGCCACCAACGATCGCAAGAGGAGCGCGAGCACCACAAAGATGACAACGAGAATGACGGGGATGATGACCTTGATGTCGCGGTCTGTTGTCAGGCGCGTATCGAGCGACTCGGCCGCCGATCCGCCCACGAGGGCCCCTTCGGACAGCGGGTGAACGACGTCCCGAATCTGCGCCACCACGTCTTGCGCAGCGCGAGCGGTCGACGACGCCTCTGTGACCGCATCGATCTCGACGCGACCATCGACCACCACGGGAGGCTCAGGAACCGTGCCACCAGGCGCGCCCTCAATGACTGCAGGCGTCAGCAGGTATGCGTCTTGCACGCCTTCGACGCCCTCGACGGCTGCCAGTACGGACTCAGCGTCCGCCTCGTCCACGATGATCCTCACGGGCGCGGTGGCCCCTGCGGCGAAGTGCTCCTCCAGCAAGTCGAAACCCTCGACGGACTCTGTGGTGGTGAGGAAGACGTCGCGGTCGCCGAGGCCATCGGCCTCGAGTTGCGTCAATCCGGCTGCCATCACGAGCAACAGCGCGCCCGCGCCGATCCAGACCTGGCGTGGACGAGCGTCAACTGCGCGGGACACGCGGCCCCACACGCCCGAACGACTCTCGACCGCCTCAACCGTGGTGGCGTCCTCGTCGTCATCCCCAAGGTAGCGAGGGCGAGCGGGCCAGAACACGCCGCGTGCGTGCTTGCCGCCGATGAGGAGCAACGCAGGAAGCAGCGTGAGCGCTGCGAGGAACGCACTCGCGATACCGATCGCACCCGCGGGGCCGAGTGAGGCGTTCGATTTGAGGTCGGACAGCAGCAGCACGAGCAGCCCCGCGATCACTGTCCCTGCCGAGGCCGCAATCGCTGCGAAGGACCTGCGCCAGGCCACCCACATCGCATCATAGGGGCTCGCCCGGTGCAGTAGTTCCTCCCGATAGCGAGCGACCAGCAACAACGCGTAGTCGGTTGTCGCACCGACGACCAAGATGAACATGATTCCTTGCGACTGGCCGTTCAGCGTGATGACGTCGGCCTTCGCCAGTGCGTAGACGAGCACGATGGCGGCGGACAGGGCGATCATTGCGGTCGTGAGAACCAGCAGCGGCAGCACGGGGCTGCGGTACACGATCAGCAAGATGACCAAGACGACTAGCAGAGCGACGACCAGCAGGATCCCGTCGATTCCCGCAAAGGCCGCCACCAGGTCGGCGACCAGGCCAACAGCGCCAGTCAAATAGCCGTCGGCGTCGATTTCTTGCTCTGCCCACGTCCCGCGAACAGTCTCGGCAAACAACTCGCCGACGGTCGCCTCGCCTGACGTCTCGCCGAACAGTGCGGCGTCCACATCGAAAATGACGAGCATCGCCTCGCCGTCCTCTGCAGGCACCACTTGGGGTTCAGACGCCAGCACGTCGCCGACGGTGCGGCCGTCTTCATCGCCCTCCAGCGGATCGGCGACCACCTCGTCAACGAAGGCTTGCACCTCAGCAGAACGCTCGGGGCCTATCCCCTCGATGACGAATAGGCCTGGCACCGCGTCCGACGGCACAAATTCGGCATGGGCCTGGGCCGCTTGAGTCGATTCGGCTGATGACGGCAGGAACGCGGAGTTTTCGTTCTCCTGCACCGAGCTGAGCACGCCGAAGGTTTGCCCTCCTACGCCCCCGACCGCCAGCCAGATGGCGATTCCCACAACAACCAAAACTGGTCTCAACCAGGCGCGACTCTTCATGTGACTATCTAACACGCGGGGGGCCAGCGCATTCCCGGGTTAGCCTGATCAGATGCAGATCCTCAACCTGCTTGACGGCGCACACCGGGATTACCGCGAGATGTGGGCGCTCCAGCGCCAGATCCACGCGGAGGTAGTCGCTGGCGATCGGCCCGATACGACGATCCTGGTGGAGCACTCCAGCGTCTATACCGCGGGCAAGCGCACAGCGGCCTGGGACCGCCCAGTAGACGGCACCGAAGTGATCGACGTTGACAGGGGCGGACGCATCACATGGCATGGTCCAGGTCAGCTCGTCGGCTACCCGATTGTGCGCTTGAGAGAGCCGCTCGACGTGGTCGAATACGTGCGGCGCCTTGAGCAGGCGATCATGGAGGTCTGCGCCGGCTACGGGCTGGAGACCGTCCGCATTGAGGACCGTTCAGGGGTGTGGCTCCCCGCTACGGAGACCCGCAGGGAACGCAAGATCTGCGCGATCGGTGTGCGCGTGGCCAAGGGCGTCGCGATGCACGGCTTTGCGCTCAATTGCTCGCCTGACCTCGCGGTATACGACAAGATCGTGCCTTGCGGCATCGCCGACGCAGACGTCACCTCGCTGAGCGCCGAACTTGGCCGCTCGGTCGACCTGGCCGAGGTAGTGCCTGCGACGCTGGCCGCGCTGGAGACTGCTCTGGCCGACATACGATGGGAGTCTGAGGGCGCGGCCACCCCACCGCGCCGCACCGACGAAGCCCCGCAACCCCAGGAGATCGCGTGACTCTCGCCCCTGAAGGCCGCAAGATGCTGCGGGTCGAAGCCCGCAACGCCGAGACCCCCATCGAGCGCAAGCCGGAGTGGATTCGCACCACGGCGACCATGGGACCGGAGTACAAGGAACTCAAGTCGCTCGTCAAGGGCGGTGGGCTCCACACTGTCTGCGAGGAGGCCGGCTGCCCCAACATCTTTGAGTGCTGGGAGGACCGCGAGGCGACGTTCCTCATCGGCGGCTCGCAATGCACCAGGCGCTGCGACTTCTGCCAGATCGACACCGGTCGCCCCTCTGACCTCGACAGGGACGAGCCGCGCCGGGTTGCCGAGTCTGTGCGGGAGATGGGCCTCAAGTACTCGACGGTGACCGGAGTCGCACGCGACGATCTCGCCGACGGCGGTGCATGGCTTTACGCGGAGACGGTCCGCCAGATTCACGCGCTCAATGCCGGAACGGGCGTCGAGCTCCTGATCCCAGACTTCAATGCGAAACCCGACCAGTTGGCGGAGGTCTTCTCCTCACGCCCTGAGGTGCTCGCCCACAACGTGGAGACGGTGCCGCGCGTGTTCAAGCGCATTCGCCCGGCGTTCACGTACGAGCGCTCACTGTCAGTGCTGTCATCCGCCCAGGCCGACGGCTTTGTCACGAAGTCCAACCTCATCCTTGGCATGGGCGAGACCTTCGATGAAGTGATCCAGGCGCTGCACGACCTTCACGACGCCGGTTGCGACTTGCTGACCATCACCCAGTACTTGCGCCCGAGCCCTCGCCACCACCCCGTGGACAGGTGGGTCAAGCCGGAAGAGTTCGTTGAGCTCTCCGACGCTGCCGAGGAGATCGGATTCCTTGGCGTGATGTCGGGGCCGCTCGTGAGGTCCTCGTACCGCGCCGGACGGCTGTGGGCCCAGGCCATGACCCGCAAGGGCCGCGAGATTCCTGCGCAACTGAGCCACCTCGCCAAGCCGATGGCGGCCCGTCAAGAGGCATCTTCGCTGCTCGCGAGGTAAGGCCGGGCTAGTTCGCCGTTGCCAGCCACACCACGGCAGCAACCACAACAATCGCGCCGAACAAGCGGTGGGCGACAAGCGCAAAGTCCGTCGGCTCGGAGTCGGACGTGACGTTCCACCAATTGGACAACCACCAGCCGGTCTTGGGCCAGATCGCGTCCACGATGCCGATTGCGACCAGGACTACCGCAACGAACCACACGTCGTCTGTTCTCCATTCGAGAGCGCGACATCAAAGTGCGCTCGTCACGCGGGCCTATACGCTTGCGTTGTCGTAGCGCGTATACATGATCGGGATGTACTTCACAAGCAAACTGTATGTATTCTCCGCCAACAAACTCGCATAGTCGGTATTCATGCTCCAACTTCCCGAAACGTATTGAAGTCCTCCGCTGGGCCAGGTCGGTGATCGGTATGCACGCGAGTTAGTTTGCCCGTTGTACCAGAGCGATACGCCGTCCGATCCCCAATTGGCCGATATGCTGTAACGAAGATTTGAGACGATGTGCGTCTTCGGACCAGAGGGCGTGATATCAACCCAACCCTCCGAGAATCCTCCAGCCAAGATGAACGGTATGCTGGTGTTGTCGACGAGCACGTGCGCCGAGCCCCATGCATTCGGCGCGAGTGCCGCGTTCCCACCCACAATTGGGGACAGACCGGTCGAACGGCCCTGCTTCAGATGAGCGACAGCGTCCGATATAGCAGCGATCTGTCCCGACCCGCGTGCCTCAGCCTTTGAGTCTTGCTGACTTCCGATCGTGAACGCCAAGCGATCATCGAATCCGAAGTGTTGAGGTGCGACGTTGGAAGCGAAGGCAACACCAGCCACGAACTTGCCGCCGTCAACCACTAGATTGAAGCCGCGGCCGTTCGCTTCGGGGGCGGTCTCATACGCAGTCGCAGCGCCCTCGACGGCAACTCGTTTGGACTTCATCGCAACGATCACGAAGCTACGACCCTGGACGTCGAACTCGACGGTAATGCGTTCGCCGTCTTCAACAACAGAAGCATGCTCAATTGTCGCTAATTGCTCGAGGGTAATCTTGTCGTAAGCAATTCCCGACCAGTCGGACACGTCGCCGTCCTCGACTGCGGCCGCGGCGACCGAAGAAGCTGCCCCACCTATTAGAGCAATCGCCACAACCAACGCAGCCTTGCGTAGTCTCCCGACAACCATCAGTTCCCCCATGTTCCTTCGAATTACTGCGCATCCGCCAGCAAATAAAAACGTACCCCCCGGATCTTTGAGCTGCAACCGCAACAGTAGTTTTCGAAACTCGGCGATTGGTGCAACCGCTTCCGGAAGACCTAGAGGAACCCCGGCAGAGAGTGGCGCCGCTAGACTGGGCCCATTATGGCGAAGCAAGCACCCCCCGCACCCAAGCAGCGTTGGTACAAGACCCTCTGGCAGGCCTACACGGTCACGGCGAGGACGGACAAGAAACTGCCGTGGATCCTCGGCAGCCTCATCCTGGTGCCGATCATCGTCGGCGTTGTTGCCGGACTCTTAAGTGACGGGCTCGCCGCCAAGATCTACGGCCCGCTCACGGGAATCATGGTCGGCGCTGTTGCATCGCTGTACGTGCTGACCAAGCGCTTCGAGAAGCAGATGTTCCAGCAAATGGACGGGGTCATGGGCGGTTCGCTCGCGGTCGCCCAGTCCGTCACGAGAAACTGGCAGTTTGCCGAGGAGCCCATCGCTGTCGACCAGAAGTCCCGCTCGGTCGTCTTCCAGGGCGTTGGCAACGGCGGCGTGGTGTTGCTTGTCGAGGGCGGCCAAGCCGCCAAGCGGCAGGTCAACCAGACGGTCGCTCGCTTGGGCAAGCTCGTCCCCGGCGTGCCGGTGACCCCGATCTACGTCGGTCACGGCGAAGGCGAGGTGCCTCTCAAGCGGCTCACCAAGGAAATCAAGTCGGTGAGGACTAAGCAGTTCGGCCGGGGCTTGCGCAAAGGTTTGTCGGCGTCCGACGCCGAGACCGTGCGGGCACGGCTGCGCGCGATGGGCGGACCGCAAATGGCAGTGCCGAAGGGCATTGACCCCACCAAGGCCAGGGCCGACCGCAAGGCGATGCGGGGGCGCTGAGCCCTAGTCGCTCAGGAGGTGCAGTCGCGCCTCAGTCCCCTGTTCGACCCGCACGCCGCGCCAGTCACTGAGCCGCGCGATGCCTTCCATCGCCTCGTGCCGCACGGCCCCCATCACGACGGGTATGGCGCCAGCAGCACGTGCCGCCAGGATTCCAGCGACGGTGTCTTCGAAGACAACGCAACGGCTGGGGTCGACGCCAAGCGCTCGTGCGGCGGCCACGTAACCCTCGGGGTCAGGCTTTCCCATGCCAACGTCGTCCGCGCCGATGAGCACCGCCGGGGTAGCAAAGCCAACGGCCGCAAGGCGCCTGAGCGCCGGTAGCCTCAGTGCGGACGTCACCACCGCCCAAGCGTCGGCCGGCAACGCCTCGAGCAGCTGGCCAGCACCCGGCATCTGAGTGACCTCGTCGAAGTGTTCTTCTTCCCAGCGCGATATCCGCGCAAACCACGCCTCAATGTCGGCGGAATCCGGCACGAAGCGGCGCAGCGTGGACATGGACGGCACACCGTGCGCGAACGCGATCACGTCGGAGGGGCTCAGTGACTGCTCGTTCGCAAAAGCCGACCACATCTGCTCGACCACCGCGTTCGAGTCGACAAGCGTGCCGTCCATGTCGAAAAGCGCCGCGTCCACCTGGACGTCAAGGTGCCCCGTCATCTCAAGATCTCCGTCACGGAGCCAGCGTACCCACGCAGTGCTGGAGCCCGAGACCTGGTTGAGAACCGTGCTACCAGGACCGCCACCTCGTAACGTCCTCGTAACACCCGGAATACGCACGGGTAATGCCCTGCCACTAGGTTGGGTGGAGCCACAGTTGGCCTGACCTACCTCAAGGAGCAATCCGATGTTCAAGACCGCCGAAGAGGCGCTCGCCTACGTCAAGGAGGAGGGCGTCGAGTATGTCGACATCCGCTTCTGCGACCTGCCTGGCGTGATGCAGCACTTCAACATCCCCGCCGCCCAGTTCACGGAAGACGTGTTCAAGGATGGCGCTATGTTCGACGGATCATCGATCCGCGGATTCCAGGCCATCAACGAGTCCGACATGAAGCTGCTGCCCGACGTGGCGACCGCTTACATCGACCCGTTCCGTGTTGCCAAGACGCTCATTATCAACTTCTCGATCGTTGACCCGTTCACGAACGAGCCCTACTCCCGCGACCCGCGCAACGTCGCAGCCAAGGCAGAGGCGTACCTCAAGACCACCGGCATTGGCGACACCGCCTACTTTGCTCCAGAGGCCGAGTTCTTCATCTTTGACTCCGTGCGCTTCGCGACCAACCAGCACGAGGGTTACTACCACATCGACTCCTCAGAGGCGGCGTGGAACACTGGCGTCGAGTACGAAGAGGACGGCACCCCCAACCGCGGTTACAAGACCCGCTACAAGGGCGGCTACTTCCCCGTCAGCCCAGCCGACCAGTTCGCTGACCTGCGCGACGAGATGTGCACCGTGCTCGGCCAGGTCGGACTGGAACTCGAGCGCGCGCACCACGAGGTGGGAACCGCCGGTCAGCAAGAGATCAACTACCGCTTCAACACGCTGCTGCACGCCGCTGACGACCTCATGAAGTTCAAGTACGTCGTCAAGAACGTCGCATGGAACGCTGGCAAGACCGTCACGTTCATGCCGAAGCCGCTCTTTGGCGACAACGGCTCAGGAATGCACGTCCACCAGTCCGTGTGGCAGGACGGCACTCCCCTGTTCTTCGATGAGAAGGGCTACGGCGGCCTGTCCGACATGGCGCGTTGGTACATCGGCGGCATCCTCAAGCACGCGCCGTCGCTGCTCGCGTTCACGAACCCGACCGTCAACTCGTACCACCGCCTCGTGCCAGGCTACGAGGCCCCGGTGAACCTGGTGTACTCGGCTCGCAACCGTTCGGCCGCCGTTCGCATCCCGATTACGGGATCGAACCCCAAGGCCAAGCGCATCGAGTTCCGCGCTCCTGACTCGTCGGGCAACCCGTACCTCGCCTTCGCTGCGCTGCTCATGGCTGGCCTTGACGGTATCAAGAACCGCATCGAGCCCCCCGCGCCGGTGGACAAGGACCTGTACGAGCTGCCTCCCGAGGAGCACGCACGGATTCCTCAGGTGCCGTCGACCCTCGAGGGCGTGCTCAACAGCCTTGAGGCCGACCACGCATTCCTGCTTGAGGGTGGTGTGTTCACGTCAGACCTCATCGAGACGTGGATCGACCTGAAGCGCACGGCAGAGATCGACCCCCTGCGCTTCCGTCCGCACCCGCACGAGTTCGAGCTGTACTACGACTGCTAAGTCGTCACTCAGCACGCGAAAGGGGCCGTCCATCTGGGCGGCCCCTTTCGCGTCTCTCGGGTCGTGCCGATCGATTTGCCAGTTCCGACTGCAAGCGCTTACATTTGGGCCGAAGGCGCTCGATTCCACTCTCCCCACCGCGGCGTCCTCGTTCGAATGAGCATCCGCACCAAGAGAGGCCGCTGTGCAGACTTCTGAATCCCTCGCCCCCGTAGCCGCCCCTGCCGACAAGGCGCATGACTGGTGGCGCTCAGCCGTGATTTACCAGATCTACCCGCGGTCCTTTGCCGATGCGAGCGGCGACGGCATCGGCGACCTTCGCGGCGTCACCCAGCACCTGACGGACCTTGTCAATCTCGGCGTCGACGCCGTCTGGCTGTCGCCGTTCTATGCCTCACCGCAGAAAGACGCAGGCTACGACGTCGCCGACTACCGACAGGTCGACCCCCTCTTCGGCACACTTAGTGACGTCGACGACCTCATCGACACCGCTCACGGCCTGGGCCTACGGGTTATCGCTGACATCGTGCCCAACCACACCTCGTCCGATCACGCCTGGTTCCTGGAGGCGCTCGCCGAAGGGCCTGGCTCCCCCGCTCGAGACAGGTACCTGTTTCGCGAAGGAAAGGGTAAGAGCGGCGAACTGCCACCCAACAATTGGCAGTCAGTCTTCGGCGGCCCTGCCTGGACCCGCGTGACCGAGGCCGACGCCACCCAAGGGCAGTGGTACCTGCACTTGTTCGACTCCAGCCAGCCGGATCTGAACTGGGAGAACGAGGCCGTCAGGGAGGAGTTCGATGACATCCTGCGCTTCTGGCTCGACAGGGGAATCGATGGGATGCGAGTCGACGTGGCGCACGGGCTCATCAAGGCCCCAGGGCTGCCCGACTACACGCCGGACCCGTCGGGCGGATCGATGGGTGGCGATGAGGAACTCGCAACGCCCTACTTCGGACAACAAGGCGTGCACGATGTCTGGAGAAGATGGCGCGCCGTCGTCGCTGAGTACGGTCCCGACCGAATCCTGGTAGCAGAGGCGTGGATTCGTTCGCTCAGCCGCATGGCGGAGTGGGTACGTCCAGACGAGATGCACCAGGCCTTCAACTTCTCCTTCCTTGAGTGCCCGTGGGACGCGGCGGCGATGCGAGACGTGATCTCCCGGTCGCTCTCGGAGTTCGGCGCGGTCGGAGCGCCGAGCACGTGGGTGCTGTCCAATCACGACGTGGTCCGCCACGCAAGTCGTCTCGCTGTGTTCGGCGAGAACCCGCAGGGGCACGGAATCGGCCCACTCTCCGAGTTCAAGCCTGATCGAGTCGTCGGCCTGCAGCGGGCGCGGGCGACGACCCTCGTGATGCTCGGACTGCCAGGCTCTTCATACATCTACCAAGGCGAAGAGCTCGGCTTGCCAGAGCACATCGACATTCCGGACGAGGCGCGCCAGGACCCCACCTGGAGGCGCACCAACGGCGAACGCTACGGCAGGGACGGCTGCCGCGTCCCGTTGCCATGGAACTCAGCCAAGATGACGTTCGGGTTCAGCAGTTCAGGGCGAACGTGGCTGCCGCAGCCTCGTGAGTGGGAGGACCTCGCCAGGGACGTTCAGGATGCCACCGAGGGGTCGACGTTGCGCATGTACAAGGCGGCCCTCGCTCACCGGCGGACAAGCGGTCTGGGCGACGGGAGTGTGGAGTGGGTCGAGCTCGGTGAGGACGTGGTCGCGTTCGACAACAACGGCATTCGCGTCATCGCAAATCTCTCAGCCGACCCTGTTCCCTTCAGCGGCAGGGTGTTGGTGAGTTCCGCTCCGGTGCACTCGGTCATCCCACCGTCAACGGCTGCTTGGATCGCCGTTTAGGGGAGGATCCACATGTGCGACCCTGGTAACTCGATAGGGTACGTGCGTGAGGACAACGCAGCCATGACCATCCAGCAGGTCGCAGCACTGGCAGGAGTGTCGACTGCGACGGTCTCGCGCGCCTTGGCGGGCAAGACGACGGTCTCGGCGGCGACGAAGCTGAGAGTCGAGTCCGCCGCGAAGGAGCTCGGCTATGTCGTCTCGTCATCTGCCTCGAGCCTCGCATCCGGACGCACGCGCAATATCGGCGTCGTGATGCCGTTTCTTGACGGCTGGTTCTACACTCGCGTGCTCAAAGGTGCCCACGAAGCGTTGTCTGATGCCGGGTACGACCTCACGCTCTACCATCTCGACCAGTCGGTGGCCGCGCCGGGAGCGCCCGCGAATCCGCGCAGGGCCCGCCTGTTCGACGAGTTCCTGCGTCGGCAGCGAGTCGACGGTTTCATCGCCGTTTCTCTTGAGCTCAGCGATGCCGAGCTCGCGGGGCTTGAGGCGATCGGCAAGCCTGCGGTGGGAATCGGCGGACCCATTCCTGGTGCCCTGACGCTCAGCATTGACGACGCCGCAGTCGCGCGGCTCGCGACGGATCACCTCCTGTCGCTCGGCCATCGCCAGATCGCGCACATCGGTGGAGACCCTGCGCTCGACCTTGACTTCCACCTTCCCGCGCACCGCCGCGACGGCTATGAGAGTGCGCTTCGCGCACGAGGGCTCGAGCCGGACCCCCTCATGGTGAGGGTCGCCGACTTCACCATCACCGGTGGCTACCGGGCAACACTGCAGTTGCTTGGCGATCCTCGTGTCGCACCCACTGCACTCTTCGCTGCGTCCGATGAGATGGCGATGGGCGCCATCATGGCCGCTCGCGACTTGGGCAAACGCGTTCCGCAAGACTTGTCAATCATCGGCATCGACGGCCACGAGTTGGGCGAGTTCTTCGGACTGACGACGGTCTCGCAGTTCCCAGAGACTCAGGGCCGCTTGGCCGCGGAGGCGGTGTTGCGGGCGCTCGATAGCGAACCCTCGGTCGCGCACAACGTGGCATTGCCCTTCGAGCTGGTGGTCCGACGCTCCACGAGCGTCCCCACGGAGCAATAGCCGTCCCAGTACCGCGCGCTCTCGCGGGGTCCGCTGGCGCGTCCGCGTCCTCGCCGTCGCCCCTACGCCCTGCAGCGCCGGCGCGCTAGCGCAATGCAAGCGGTCAACATTTTCGCTCAACCGGCAACATAAGAGGACTCGCCGACCGCCAATGCGCAGCGAGATCCTCATCGCTATTACCCCTGCTATTTGGACTATACGTCCGTCGTAATCAAACCGTGATCGACCCTGCTTGCGTGAAGCCCGGGCAATCGCTACCTTGTAAGCGCTTGCACTCACGGTGCTGGCCGAGAGAATGGTCTCTGGGCGACGGTGTGGACTTTGTCCCGCCAAGTCGGCGACGATTCCTCGCCAACTTCGCCAAAGGACATACCTGATGCACATGACAAAGAAGTCGATGGCCGCGGGCGCACTGCTCGCCGTGGGACTGCTCACGACGGCCTGCTCGACCTCCTCCGATGCCCCCGCCTCGTCCGACGCCAGCGCCGCTCCTGAGACTGCCTCAACGAGCACCCTCACCGTGTGGGTGGACGCCGAACGCGCCGACGCTCTCGCGCAGGCGGCCACTGACTACGAAGCACAGACCGGCATCTCCGTCGACATCGTCGCTCGAGACAACTCCACGCTCAAGGACGACTTCATCCAGCAGGCCAGCTCCGGCTCTGGGCCCGATGTGGTCATGGGTGCCCACGACTGGCTGGGCGAACTGACCACCAATGGCGTGATTGCGCCGCTTGAGTTGGGCGACAAGGCCTCCGAGTTCTTGCCGGTGGCTCTCGACGCTTCGACGTACGACGGCACCGTCTACGAGCTGCCATACGCGGTCGAGAACCTCGCGATGCTCCGCAACGCTGATCTTGTCCCAGAGCCGGCCTCCAGCTTCGACGACATGATCGCCAAGGGCCAGGCAGCTGGAGTGGAGTTCCCGTTCGTCGTGGAGCAAGGCGAGAACGGCAACCCTTATCACCTGTACCCGTTCCAGACGGCCTTCGGCGCCCCCGTCTTCGGCCGCGATGCTGCCGGTTCATACGACCCCAGCCAGCTCACCCTCGGTGAGGGCACCGCTTTTGCCGAGTGGCTGCACTCGCAAGGAAGCCAGGGTGCGAACACCATGTCGACCGAAATCACGGGAGACATCGCCAAGGAGAAGTTCACCACTGGTCAGGCTGCCTTCTGGTTGACGGGACCGTGGAACGTGAACGCCGCCGTCGACGCTGGCATCAACGTCGCCGTTGACGCCATCCCCTCCCCCGGTTCTGAGCCGGCTCAACCCTTCGCTGGCGTGAAGGGCTTCTTTGTCAACCAGTACTCGGAGAACAAGGTTGCTGCGAACGACTTCCTGGTGAACTACTTGGGCACCGTTGATGTTCAGGTCGCCCTGTTCGAGTCAGGCGGCGTGCTTCCCGCGCTCACCGCCGCTGCCGACGCGGTCTCCTCTGACCCGATCATCGCTGGCTTCAAGGCCGCTGGCATGGAAGCCGTTCCCATGCCGGCAATCCCTGCGATGGGTCGCGTGTGGGAGTTCTGGGGCATCGCCGAGGCGAGCGTTCTCAATGGCGAGGCCCCCGTCGCCACGTGGGAGAAGCTCACCTCCGACGTCCAGTCAGCGATCGACGGCGCGTAACCAACCCGGCGCAGGGGGTCGGACACCACATCGTCCGGCCCCCTGCGAACACCGCCCTCCATCCTCAACGAGCATGTGCTGACCTTGGGAGAACTTCGTGACTGACCTGCAAAGCGCGCCGACCCGATCGACAGGGATGGGCACACTTGTTGCCAAAATCGTCGTGCTCGGCGGCCTCGACGCCCTCGCGGTGTTCCTCGCTGCCGTACTGGTTGGTCGCGGCGACTACGTGATCGCGGGGGTCGTCGTGGTGGCGGCCATCGTGTTGACGTTGATCTACCTGGGCGACGGCCTGCTGCCCGCCAAGTACATCGCCCCAGGGCTGGCGTTCCTCGCCGTGTTCCAAGTGTTTGTGATCGGCTACACGGTGTACATCGCCTTCACCAACTACTCCACTGGCCACGTGCTCACAAAAGACCAAGCAGTCGAGGCATTGCTGAGCCAATCGCAGAGCAGGCTTCCCGATTCACCCTCATATCCCGTGACCGTTGTGGAGGCGGACGGCGAGCTTGGCTTCCTCGTGACCACCCCCGACGGCTCCGCGCTCTTGGGCACACAAAACAGCCCTCTCGAACCAGTCGACGCGACCTTCACCAACGGCCAGGCGGTCGCGGTAGACGGCTATGCGTCGCTGCGCTTCGCTGACATTCTTCAGCGCCAAGACGAAGTCTCTTCGCTCGCTATTCCGCTGTCAGACGACGCGGGTGACGGCTCCCTTCGCACGCTCGATGGCCGTCTCGCCTACGAGTACACGTCGAGCCTGTCCTTCGATGAAGCCTCGGGAACGCTGACCGATACCACCGCTGGCGAGACATTCCGCGATGGCGGCGAGGGCGCATTCGTTCGCGAAGACGGTACCGAAGTGCTGCCCGGGTGGCAGGTCAACGTCGGCCTCGACAACTTTGCACGAGCAGTGACCGAGCCCTCCATCCGCGGGCCGCTCGTCTATGTCACCGCGTGGACGATCGCCTTCGCGGCACTGTCCGTGGCGCTCATCTTTGCGCTGGGACTGTTCATGGCGTTGCTCTTCAATGACCCCACGATGCGGGGCCGCACCGCATACCGGATTGTCATGGTCCTTCCGTACGCCTTCCCGGCCTTCTTGGGGGCCATGGTGTGGTCAGGGATGCTGTCGCAAAGCTTCGGGTTCGTCAACCAAGTGCTCCTCGGTGGCGCATCGATACCGTGGCTCACCGATCCCACGCTCGCCAAAATCTCGGTACTGATGGTCAACCTGTGGCTCGGCTTCCCCTACATGTTCCTCGTCGCTACCGGAGCGCTCCAAGCGATCCCGAGCGAGGTGCGCGAGGCCTCCCGGATGGACGGCACGTCGCGGTGGCAGATGTTGCGGCACATTGAAATGCCTCTGCTTCTGATCTCCATGGCGCCGATCCTCATCGCGACGTTCGCCTTCAACTTCAACAACTTCAACGTGATCTATCTGGTCACCGGTGGCGGACCGAGAGACACGGGGGCCGGCATACCGGTGGGCCACACGGACATCCTCATCTCGCTGGTCTACAAGGTTGCCTTCACTGGACAGAACAGGGACTACGGGCTCGCCTCGGCCTTCTCGATCATCATCTTCATCGTGGTCGCGGCGATCTCCATCATCAGTTTCCGCCGCACCAAGACCCTTGAGGAGATCAACTGATGTCCACTGTCGACACCGCAGTCAAGCGTCCCAGCCGCCCGTCTCGACCGCGTCGAGGCAAGCCGCACCTCCTGCGCCACGTCGTGGCGCTCGTGCTATCCGCCTACGCACTGTTGCCGCTGCTGTATGTGGTCTCCGCATCGCTCAACCCGACGGGCACCCTCACGGGATCCAATCGCCTGTTCCGCGTCGTCGGCCTCGATAGTTTCCGCAGGCTTCTCGAGTCCGATCAGTTCCCGTTTCTCACCTGGTTCAAGAACTCACTCGTCATCGGCCTGACCACCGCAGTGCTCTCGGTCTTCCTGGGTGCACTCGCCGCCTACGCCTTCTCCCGCATGCGATTCCGTGGGCGCCGCACAGGGCTACTCACGATCGTCTTGGTTCAGATGTTTCCCCAATTGCTCGCCGTCGTCGCCATCTTCCTGCTACTCACCCGGATCGGCGAGCTTGTCCCCGCCATCGGCCTCAACACCCAGGCTGGGCTGATCTGCGTGTACCTTGGCGCCGCTCTTGGCGTGAACACCTACCTCATGTACGGCTACTTCAACACGATTCCCACCGAAATCGACGAGGCGGCGCGAGTGGACGGAGCGGGGCACTTCAGGATCTTCACGACCATCATCTTGAGACTGGTCGCGCCGATTCTTGCGGTCGTGGGACTGCTCTCCTTCATCGCGAGCATGAATGACTTCGTCATCGCGTCCGTCGTCCTGATCGATCCCGAGCGGCAGACGCTCGCCGTCGGCCTCTACCGGATGGTCTCAAACCCCAACTACGCAGACTGGAGCGCCTTTGCCGCGGGAGCGGTGATGGCCTCGCTTCCGGTCGTGGCTCTCTTCCTCTTCCTCCAGAAGTACATCGTGGGCGGGCTCACTGCTGGAGCCACCAAATGATGCGCCTGGTAGGCAAGCGCAAGCGCGTGCACGAGCGCTTGAGACGGCCGTAGGCTGGTCACATGTCAACGTCGCCCCTTGTCCCCGCCGTCCCCGAGTGGTGGCGCACCGCCGTCATCTACCAGGTCTACCCCCGGTCATTTGCCGATTCGAGCGGCGATGGTATTGGCGACTTGCCAGGTATCACGTCGCGCCTGCAGCACTTGGCTGACCTCGGTGTCGACGCCATCTGGCTGTCGCCCTTCTATCCGTCTCCCCAGAACGACGCGGGCTACGACGTCTCCGACTACTGCGATGTCGACCCGCTCTTCGGCACCCTTTCAGACGCCGATGCGCTCATCGCGCGCGCTCACGAGCTAGGCCTTCGCGTCATCGTCGACGTGGTGCCCAACCACTCGTCGAGCGAGCATCGCTGGTTCCAAGAGGCGCTCGCCGCCGGGCCGGGTTCGCCGGAGCGTGATCGCTACATCTTCCGCGAGGGCCGCGGGCCAGACGGGTCCCAGCCGCCCAACAACTGGCTCTCCATGTTCGGTGGCCCTGCATGGACTCGCATCACCGAGTCTGACGGCACACCTGGTCCTTGGTACTTGCACCTCTTCGACACGACTCAGCCCGACTTCGACTGGAACAACCCCTGGGTGGCCGATCGCTTCGACGAAGTGCTCAGGTTCTGGTTTGACCGAGGAGTCGATGGTTTCCGCATCGACGTCGCCCACGGCCTCGCCAAGGCGCCACAACTGCCCGACTACGAGGTCGACCCGCTGCGCACCGGCGGCGAGTGGGCATCTGACGACCACCCGTACTGGGGTCGCACCGAGGTCCACGACATCTGGCGCCGATGGCGCGCCATCGCCGACAGTTACGACGGCGATCGCGCGCTGGTCGCCGAGGCGTGGGTCACGCCGCTTAGCAAGATGGCCCGTTGGGTCAGGCATGACGAACTCCACCAAGCCTTCAACTTTGGCTACTTGATGACCCCGTGGGACGCAGTCGAACTGCGCGCAGTGATCGACGAGTCACTCGCGGCCTTCGCCGGAGTCGGCGCGCCGTCAACGTGGGTGCTGTCCAACCACGACACGATTCGCCACCCCATGCGGCTGGCGGTCAAGGAGCCGCTACCCCACAACATCGGGATCGGGCCCAAGAGCGCCGACCGCCCTGACGAGGAGCCCGCGCTCGCAAGGGGCCGCGCCGCCACGCTCGTCATGCTGGCCCTTCCCGGTTCGGCGTATCTCTACCAGGGTGAGGAACTGGGCCTCCCTGAAGCGATCGACATCCCTGACAGCGCCCGCCAGGACCCCACCTTCTTCAGCACGCCAGAAGGCATCTACGGGCGCGATGGCTGTCGTGTCCCGCTGCCGTGGGAAGCCGACGCGCCAGCGTACGGCTTCTCCCCCACTGGCGCATCGTGGTTGCCTCAGCCGGCGTCGTGGGCCGAGTACGCGGCCTCCGTCCAGGTGGGCGTCGAGGGATCGACGCTCGAGATGTACAAGGAGGCGCTGAGAGTGCGTCGCGATCACGCCCTTGGCACCGCGAACGTCGCGTGGAATGAGTCCCCTGACGACGTGCTGGACTTCACGGTGGGCGATGTGCGCGTACTCGTGAACATGTCGGACGAAGGTCTTGCCCTGCCCCACGCCGACGTGCTGCTCGCGTCGGCGCCGGTAGCGGGAGTTCTCCCTCACGACACCGCGGTGTGGTTGCGGGTCTGAAGTCCGCGCGCATTCTCGCTACCCTGAAACGGGCGGCGGTCAGGATCGCACTGTCGCCACGGTGCGGAGGCAAGACACTCCCTTTGTGAACGCGGTCGCGCCGTTGCCGTCGGGGCATGCGCCCCTCAAGGGGAAGCGAGTTTCGATGACGAGTTGGCACGCCGAAACTATCGAAGCGACCCTCGATCACTGGGACGTGGATCCCGATCAAGGGCTCAGCGACGCTCAGGCGGCGGACCGGCTACGCGAACACGGCCCGAATCAACTGAAGGCGGCCGAGTCGCGTCCGTGGTGGAGCATCCTCGTCGAGCAACTTCGCAGCATCGTCGTCTACCTGCTGGCTGGCGCCGCAATCCTCGCCTTTGCGACGGCGCGCTGGCCAGAAGGCATCGCCGTCAGCGCGGTGATCGCCGTCAACACCGCGATCGGCTTTGTGAGCGAATGGAAGGCCGTTCGCTCCATGTCCGCGCTAAGGGAGATGGGCGAGCACTCCACCACGGTGAGACGGGAAGGCTCCGATCAGCAGATTGACGCCCCCCAGTTGGTCCCTGGAGACATCGTGATTGTCGAGGCAGGTGACCTCATTCCTGCCGACCTCAGGGTGGTGAGTGCGGACCGCCTGAGAGTCAATGAGGCGCCGCTGACGGGCGAGTCGGTACCGGTGAACAAGACCGCAGACGCCGTGGAAGAGGACGCTCAACTCGCGGACAGGGTCGACCTACTCTTCAAGGGCACGACCGTGGCCGACGGCAGTGCGGTCGGGGTCACCGTCGCGACCGGTGTGGACACCGAGTTGGGCCGCATCTCCGAGCTGGCGGACAGCGCAGAGGCCAGCGCCACACCGCTTCAACGGCGCCTCGACCAGTTGGGGCGCCGCTTGGCGCTTCTCACCATGGCTATCGCCGTGTTGGTGGCCGCCATCGGAGTTCTGGTGCGTCAGCAAGACACGACGCTCGTCATCGAGACGTCCCTCGCCCTTGGCATCGCGGCGATCCCGGAAGGTCTGCCGATTGTTGCGACCATTGCGCTCGCGCGCGGCATGTACCGGATGGCCAAGCGCAATGCGCTCATCAATCGACTCACGGCGGTCGAGACGCTCGGCGCGACCAGGGTGATTCTCACCGACAAGACGGGCACGCTCACCGAGAACCGCATGACACTGCGCGCCGTCGAGACACCCATGGGAGCATTCACTTTCGACGACGACGGGGCTGACTCAGAGGCCGACGAAGCGACCAAGCACCTCCTGACCGTAGGCGTGCTCTGCAACAGCGCCAGGCTTGCCACTGGCGAGGACGACGACGCGGTCGGCGACCCGACGGAGGTGGCGCTGCTCTCCGCTGGCGCGACGTTGGGCATCGACCGATCGGACGTGCTGGAGCACCGCCTGCAGACCAGGATCGAGGATTTCGACCCTCGAGTGAAGATGATGGCCACTTTCCACGAGGAGGACTCCGGCGTTCTGGTAGCGGTCAAGGGAGCGCCTGCAGAGGTACTGAAGGCGTGCTCGGCCATCCGGGGTGCGGATGCAGACAACGGCTCTGAGGACCTCGACGAAGATAAGCGCCAGGAGTGGGCCTCCCGCGCCGAGGCACTTGCAGGGGAAGGACTGCGCATCCTGGCCATGGCCGACAAGCAGGCGGACTCCGATGACGTGAGTCCCTATGAAGGACTGCGCTTCCTCGGGCTCGTGGGGCTTCTCGACCCGCCCCGCGATGGCGTGAAGGACGCGATCGACAAGTGCCAGTCGGCGGGAATTCGGGTCGAGATGGTCACGGGTGACCAGGCTCCCACCGCCCTCGCGATCGCGCATGCAGTGGGCATCGTGGGTGACGAGGGTGACCCAGAGGCCGCAGTCATGCTCGGCAAGGACCTTGAGGCCGACAGGGATGTCGACCACGCACGCGTTCTTGAGGTCAACGTCTTCTCCCGCGTCAGTCCTGAGCAGAAGCTCACTTTGGTCCAGCGGTATCAAGACAACGGCGAGATCGTCGCGATGACGGGCGACGGCGTGAACGACGCGCCCGCGCTCAAGAAGGCCGACATCGGCGTGGCAATGGGGATGCGTGGCACCGAGGCGGCCAAGCAGGCTGCCGACATGGTGCTGCTCGACGATGCCTTCAATTCCATCGTTGCGGCCGTCGAGCACGGCAGGGTCGTGTTTGGAAACATCCGCAAATCGGTCATCTTCATGTTGACCACGAACGTGGCCGAGGTGCTCGCGGTCACCGCGGCCACCGTGGCCGGCTGGCCGCTTCCGCTCCTGCCCCTGCAGATTCTGTATCTCAATGTGGTCACCGACGTCTTCCCCGCCCTCGCACTCGGCGTGGGGCCAGGTAGCGGCCAAGAGATGAAGCAGCCGCCGCGAGACCCGCAGGAGTCGGTACTCAACCGGCGAAACTGGCGGGAGATCATCGGCTTTGCGGCCGTGGTGGCTGCTTCCGTGCTCGCGGGGCTACTCCTGGCTCAGCACTGGCTCGGCATGAGCGCCACGGAGGCTGTCACCGTGTCCTTCCTCACGCTCGCCTTCAGCAAGCTATGGTTCACGTTCGCTCTGCGAAGCCCCGGCTCCAAGGTGCTCCGCAACGAGATCACTCGCAACCCGTGGGTGTGGGGGGCGATCGCGTTGTGCATCGTCCTGCTGGTCGCGGCGGTATACGTGCCCGTGTTGTCGGATGTGTTGCAGACTCACATGCTGAGCGGCGAGGCGTGGGGTCTTGTGCTGATCATGAGCCTCATTCCCCTGGTGGCAGGGCAGGCCGTTAGGCAACTGCAGCGGCGCGCAGGCGTGCAGTAGCGGCGGTCGGTTCAGCGGCGCGGCCCACCAGCGAGCATGCCGATACCAGTGGCGACCGCAGCTCCTGTGAGGGCAATTGCCGCTGCCAACAGCAACCTTCCCGTCAGCGACGGCAACGCTTCTTCTGCCACCACATCGCCGAGCACGCGCGCCCAGCCACCGTCGTCTCCTCCCGGTAGCCACGACGCGATCCTGTCCGGTCCCATCCATGCAAGCGCAGCGTAGGCGCCCAGCGAGAACACGCCTACGGCTGCGAGGAACTTGGCGATCACAAAGCGCTTGCGCGTCGACACGATCATGCCGAGCACGATGAGAGCGAGACCCGCCCACAAGAAGTAGCGCTCGGCGAACTCCACTCGTTCGTACCCGGTGCGCGCCTTCTCAAAGGTCTCGGCCGACACGATCTCGATGCGCAGCGGAGCCACTGACAGTTCGGGCAGTTCGGAACCCACGACCGCGATCTGATCGATCCTGTCGTTGATCACGTCGCTCGTGTCAAAAGCGACGGCGAAGGGCCCCGGCTCCCGCTCGGCATCGGTCAAGGCATCGTGCAACTGACCCCTGGCGGACTCCATCTGTTCGAGCACGCTGTCGCGGAACTCTTCCGTCTCAACGAGCGACGTGATGCTCTCGGCCGCGGTGTCGCCGAGACCCCACACCTCAAGGTCGACGCCTTGATTCGCAAGAGCGTCAAAGGCCCTGTCCCTCATCTCGGTGCCGATCTTGCCCGTCACCTCTGGATTCTTCAGCGCCACCAGCACGATGCTCTCGGTCGCCGCGCCGTCCTCGATGGCCTTGATAGTCATCCACGACAGCAGCCACAGCACCACCAAGGTTGCGCCTGCGAGGATCGCAAGAGCAGACGCGAGAGTCCGTAGCGCCCTCATGCCCCCGCCTCCCAGCCGAAGAACACCCGTTCCGTCACGGCGCGCGCACGCCTGGACGTGCGCGCGTAACGCTCGTCAAGCTCTTGGCCGGTCTCGCCCCCACCAAGGATGGATGACAGGACGGTGAGTTCGCCGATGTCGCCAGGCAGGACATCGCTGTCCCCCGAGGTGCCCCTGAGCGCGATCGCGCCGCGCAGATCGGTAGCCAGACGCCACGCGAGAGTGAGCACAAGGCCGTCGTGCGCTCCGAGAACTTGAGCCTCTTGGGCGGCTTGTATGGCCTCCAGCGTGCGGGTGGTACGCAAGCCAGGGACTGCGTGGCCGTGGCGCAACTGCAGCAACTGGGTCGTCCATTCCACATCGGACAGGCCGCCAGGACCGAGCTTGAGGTGACGCCTGGGGTCGATGCCTCGCGGCAGGCGCTCGGCTTCCATGCGGGCCTTCAGGGTACGCATTTGCCGCAGCGCGTCGTCCGTCACCTCGTGGCGATACCTCTCGGCGTCGATGGCCTCCGCACAGCGCTGACGCAATTCGGGGGGGCCGGCGACGGGGCGAGCGCGCAACAGCGCTTGAATCTCCCACGGGTCGGACCACCGGCGGTAGTACTCGATCATCGACTCGAAGGAACGCACAAGCGGCCCGTTCTTGCCCTCGGGACGCAAGTCGGCGTCGACGGCCAGTGGAGCCTGCTGATTGGGCCGTTGGAGCAAGTCCCTCAGTTTCGTCGCGACCGCCACAGCGAAGCCAGCCGCGTCCTGGGCTCCTTCGCGAGCCTCGAACACGAACTGGACGTCGGCGTCGGACGTGTACCCCATCTCTTCCCCGCCGTAGCGACCCATCGCGATCACCACGACGTCGGCTTCCGGTTCGTCAAGGCCCTTGTCTTGGGTCACGACCGCGACCGCTAGGCGAAGCGCTGACCGCATCAGCACGTCGGCTGCATCCGTGACGGCTCTTGCGGCGCCCACGGAGTCTTGAAGCGCGAGCACATTGGCCGCAGCGGTCCTGGTGACCTCGCGGCGCCGCAAGCCCCTGAGCGAGGTGATGCACTGTTCCTCGTTGTCTGATCGCGAGACGATGGCTTCGGCCTCGCGATCAAGCCGCTCAATCGGCACCCGCGCCAGGTCATCGTCGTTGTCCAGCCACGTGATGTCATGGGCCGACGTGAGCAGCGCGTTCGTCACAAAGCCAGAGGTAGACAGTAGTGTCGCGAGTCGTTCTGCCGCGGTGCCAGAATCACGCAGCAACTTGAGGAACCACTGCGACTCCTCCAGTTGCTCCGAAAGCCGCCTGAAGGCAAGCAGGCCAGCATCGGGGTCGACGCCGGAGGCGAACCACCCGATCATGGCCGGCAAGAGCTGGCGCTGGATCGCCGCGCGCCTGCGCAAGCCCTGCGTCAGCGCGGCGATATGGCGCTGAGCGCCTTCCGGGTCGCGGAAGCCAATGGCGGCCAGCCGCGCACGGGCGGCGGAGGCATCGAGCGAAGCCTCGTCCGCGCTCAGTTGCGCGACGGCCCCCAGGATGGGGCGATAGAACATCTCGAGGTGCATGGCCCGTACGTCGCGGCGGACGTCTTCCCACACCTCTTCCATGTAGCCGACAGTCGCAAAACCAGAAGCCCGTGCAAGGGTGCGCTTGCCCTCTTCCGTGTCCGGCATGAGGTGCGTGCGGCTGAGCTTGCGCAACTGCAGGCGGTGCTCCCACACCCGTAGCTGGCGGTACGACCTCTCGAGACCGGCTGCCTGCGTGCGGCCCACATAGCCGCCGTCGCGCAGCGCCCGAAGGGCATCGAGGGTGCCGCGCACGCGGAGCGACTCATCTGACCGTCCGTGCACGAGTTGCAGAAGCTGGATCGTGAATTCGACGTCTCGCAGCCCGCCCGGGCCGAGCTTGATCTCGCGGTCGGCCTCTTTGGCAGGAATGTGAGCCTCCACTCGCCTGCGCATGGCCTGGGCAGACTGCACGAAACCGTCACGCTCCACTGCCGTCCACACGTATGGCCACACCGCGTCGAGGTACGCCTGCCCCACCTCCATGTCTCCCGCGACGGGGCGAGCCTTGAGCAATGCCTGGAACTCCCAGGACTCTGCCCAGCGCTCGTAGTAAGCGCGATGCGAATCCACGCGCCTCACCAAGACTCCGTCCTTGCCCTCCGGACGCAGGTTGGGGTCGACTTCCCACAGCGGCGGCTCCCCTGACGGCGCCGAGCACACGGCCGCGACGCGCATAGCCAGAGTGGTCGCGACGCTCAGGGCCTGCGATTCGTCAGCGCCCTCAGCGGGCTCGGCCACATAGACCACGTCAACGTCGGACACGTAGTTGAGCTCATGTGCGCCGCACTTGCCCATCGCCATGACTGTCAGTCGCGCAGACTCGTGACCAGGAGTCTCACCACGCGCAATCGCGATCGCCGCCTCGAGCGCCGCTCCCGCGAGGTCGGCGAGAGCGGTCGCCACATGTGGCAAGACAGCGAGAGGATTCGATGCCGCAACATCGACGGCGGCCACGTGCGCGAGCGCACGCCGATACGCGATGCGCATGGCGTCGATACCCGCATCGCCCGTCACCGTCGCGACGGGCACGGGGGCATCGGCGTCCGCACCGACGGCTTCGAGCAGTTTGGCCCTGGCCCCGGCGGCCTGTGGCGCCTCCGACACGTCCCAGTCGTTCGCATCGGAGACGTACTGGGGGTGCCTCACCAAGAAGTCGCCAATGGCAGCAGAAGCCCCTAGGAGCATGGCCAGAGTGGCCCCTGCGCGGGTCTCCTTGAGCGACACGAACTCATCGAGAACACCGTGGCGCTGAGCGGATTCCGCGAGCCGCAGCAGGTTGAGCAGACCGACGTCGGGTTCAGCCAGATAGGACAAGGCACTCGGGATGTCCTCGATGGTGACCCCGGTGATGTCCTCGATCTCGCTGATGAGCCGCAAGGCTCTCTCGGGGTCGCTCACGCCAGCGCGCAACAAGTGCGCGGCAGGGCTGAGTTCCCTGGCCGTCACGGCTTGACCCTCTGGACGCCGCTCAAGGCACGAACCGCCTGCTAGAGAACACCTAGGTGGCGTTCGAGTTCGAAAGGCGTGACCTGGGCGCGGTAGCCAGACCACTCCTCACGCTTGTTGCGCAAGAAGAAGTCGAACACGTTCTCGCCAAGGGTCTCGGCGACCAGTTCCGACTTCTCCATCACGGCGACGGCCTCAGACAGCGACGACGGCAGTGGCTCGTAGCCCATCGTCTTGCGTTCGGCGGCACTGAGTTCCCACACATCGTCTTCTGCACCGGGAGGCAACTCGTAGCCCTCTTCGATTCCCTTGAGCCCCGCCGCCAACATGACGGAGAAGGCCAGATAGGGATTGGCAGCGGAGTCCACTGCGCGGTACTCGACGCGAGTCGACTGACCCTTGCTGGGCTTGTGGATCGGCACGCGTACGAGCGCGGAACGGTTGTTGGAGCCCCAGCACACGTAGGAAGGCGCCTCCGCCCCGCCCCACAGTCGCTTGTACGAGTTCACGTACTGGTTGGTGACGGCGGTGATCTCTGGCGCGTGCCTCAGCAGTCCAGCCATGAACTGGCGCGCGACCGGTGAGAGACCCAACTCTGCTGCGGGGTCGTGGAACGCGTTGCGGTCGCCTTCGAAAAGGCTCAAGTGGGTGTGCATGCCGGAACCGGGTGCGTAGTGCAGCGGCTTGGGCATGAACGAGGCATACAGCCCCTGCTCGAGAGCCACCTCCTTGATGGCGGTCCTGAACGTCATGATGTTGTCGGCCGCCGTCAACGCGTCCGCGTAACGCAAGTCGATCTCGTTCTGGCCCGGTCCCGCCTCGTGGTGGCTGAACTCGACGGAGATGCCCATCTCTTCCAGCGTCGTGATGGCCGTGCGCCTGAACTCGTGCGCGGTGCCTCGCGGCACGTTGTCAAAGTAGCCGGCCTGGTCAACAGGCTTGGGCGGCTGACCCTCTTCGAGGGGCTTGAACAGGTAGAACTCGATTTCAGGGTGGATGTAGAACGAGAACCCCTGCTCGGAGGCCTTGTCGAGAGTGCGCTTGAGTACCTGGCGGGGGTCGGAAAGCGCGGGCTCACCATCCGGCAAGCCGATGTCGCAGAACATACGCGCGGCACCCTGGCGCTCGCCGCGCCACGGCAACACCTGGTACGTCGTCGGGTCCGGCTTGGCAAGCATGTCGGATTCATACACGCGCGTCAGACCCTCGACGGCGGAACCGTCAAAGCCGATGCCCTCGCTAAAGGCGTTCTCCAACTCCGCCGGGGCAATCGCCACCGACTTGAGGATCCCGAGCACATCGGTGAACCACAATCGAATGAAGCGAATGTCGCGCTCCTCGACGCTGCGAAGCACATACTCCTGCTGCTTATCCATAGGCCCTATCCTGCCCCATCAAGATGACGATCGTGTGACATACCTCCATAGCCCGCGCCGCGTAGGCTGACAGCATGCCTGGCCTCACGATTGCCCTCGCCCAAGTCAACCCATGCGTCGGCGATATCGCTGGTAATGCTGCTCTTGTGCGCGACTCTGTCCGTCAAGCGGCCAGCGCCGGTGCCAAACTAGTCGCCTTGCCAGAGATGGTCATGACGGGCTACCCGATCGAGGACCTCGCGCTGAGGGAGAGCTTTCAGCGTGCCGCGGAGCGCGCGGTGCTTGACCTCGCCGAGGGCCTCGAGGCAGACGGGCTCGGGGATATCGCGGTCATCGTCGGGACTCTTGGCGTGAGCAAGAGCGGCAGGCCCTTCAATCAGGCGGCTGTACTTCGCCACGGGCAGGTCGAGGCGCGCTACAACAAACACCACCTGCCCAACTACGGGGTATTCGACGAGCGCCGCATCTTCGCTCAGGGTTCAGACGGCCTGGTGATCGAGGTCGACGGCAGGCGCGTCGGGGTGGTCATTTGCGAGGACATCTGGCAGGACGGCGGCCCGGCAGCGGACATGGCCGACGCTGGCATCGACCTCCTGGTGGTGATCAACGGGTCACCGTTTGAGGAAGGCAAGGGTCGTGTGCGGACCCAGCTCGCGCGCCGACGCGCCGCCGAAGTGGGGGCGCCGCTTGCCTACGTCAACATGTGGGGCGGTCAAGACGACCTGGTCTTCGACGGCCACTCCTTCATCGTCGCTGCCGATGGCGAGTGGATGGCGAACGCCGCAGGCTTCGCCGACGCCCTGCTCACCTGGAAGCTGCCGGCAGCCGGTAAGGCTCCCACGGCGTCGTCCGTTGTCGACTTTGCCTCCGACGACGAGCAGGTCTACCGCGCCATCGTCACTGGCCTTCGCGACTACGTGACCAAGAACGGCTTCACGTCGGTGGTGCTCGGGGTCTCTGGCGGTATCGACTCTGCACTCACCGCCGCCATTGCCGCCGACGCACTAGGCGGTCAGAACGTCGTGGGCGTGTCGATGCCGTCGACCTTTTCCTCGGAGCACTCCAGGGACGACGCTGCGGATCTTGCCAAGCGCATCGGCGCCGACTACAGGGTGCAACCGATCGCCTCGATGGTCGACTCCTTCCAGCAAGAGCTCGCTTTGGCAGGAGTTGCGGAAGAGAACTTGCAGGCGCGAGTGCGCGGCGTCGTGCTGATGGCGATCTCGAACCGCGAGGGCCACATGGTCATCGCCCCCGGCAACAAGTCGGAGCTCGCGACCGGTTACGCGACCATCTACGACGCCGGCAGCATCGGCGGCTTTGCGCCACTCAAGGACGTCGACAAGTCCCGGGTGTGGGAGCTTGCCAGGTGGCGTAACCGGCTTGCGGCGGCCCGCGGCGAGGTGGAGCCAATCCCCGTCAACTCGATCGTCAAAGCTCCCAGCGCTGAATTGCGCCCCGGCCAGACCGACCAGGACTCGCTACCCGCTTATGACCTCTTGGATGAGGTGCTCGACGCGTACGTGGAGCATGCCGAGGGCAGGGCTGAGTTGCTCGCGCGCGGTTTCGACGAGCAGGTCGTCGACAAGGTGCTGTCCCTCGTCGACCGCGCCGAGTGGAAGCGTCGTCAGTACCCGCCAGGCCCCAAGGTGACGGCCCTTGCATTCGGCCGCGACAGGAGACTGCCGATTACCAGCCGTTGGCGTGAGAAAGTGGAACTATGACCGACCGCAAAAAGGTGCGCATCCACCACTTCCGCGAGATGAAGTCTCGCGGCGAGAAGATCACGATGCTCACGGCATACGACTTCCCCACCGCGAAACTCTTCGACGAGGCGGGAGTGGACATCCTGCTCGTGGGCGACTCGCTCGGCGACAACATCCTTGGTCACGACAACACGGGCGTCGTCACCCTCGACGAGATGATCCCTTTGGCACGCGCTGTGGCGCGAGGAGCGCAGAAGGCGTTTGTGGTGGCCGACCTCCCGTTCGGCACGTACGAGGTGTCGCCTCAGCAGGCGGTGGAGTCCTCCATCCGCATGATGAAGGAAGCCCAGCCTCACGCCATCAAGTTTGAGGGCGGGCGCCGCATCGCACCCCAGGTCAAGGCCTTGACCGACGCCGGTATCCCCTTCGTAGGTCACCTCGGGTTCACGCCGCAATCAGAGAACATGCTGGGCGGGCGACGCATTCAGGGTCGCGGCGACGGCGCGTACGACGACATGCTCGCCGACGCCGTGGCATTGCAAGAGGCCGGTGCCTGCATGATCGTGCTCGAGATGGTGATCTCGCCTGTTGCAGAGAAGATCACGGCCGCGCTGGACATCCCCACCATCGGCATCGGCGCTGGCCCCCATACCGACGGCCAAGTGCTCGTGTGGCTCGACGCTCTGGGAATGTCGGACTGGAGCCCCAGCTTCTCCAAGCACTTTGGTGAAGTGGGCAAGGCCATGCGCGACGCTGCCGCGTCATATGTGAACGAGGTCAAGGGCGCGACGTTCCCCAGCGCCGACCACACTTTCGACGAATAGCGCTCAAGGAGGGCCTGCCATGACCACCGTGATCGTTACGGGAAGCAAGGGAAAGCTGGGCCGCGTCGTCGTCGCCGAACTGGCCGCCGCAGGCTACGACGTGCATGGCCTCGACAGCCAACCGTCGCCGCCTTCGCATGACTACACCCGCATCGATCTCACCGACTACGGGCAGACTGTTGATGCGATGTTCGGCGTGCAGGATCGCTACGGCACAGTCGATGCAGTCGTTCACCTAGCCGCCGTCCCTGCTCCTGGGCAGGTGACGGATGTCGCCACCTTCCACAACAACATGCCGGCGACGTTCAACGTGTTCCAGGGCGCCAAGCGAGCAGGCATCAAGAAGGTCGTCTACGCCTCGTCAGAGACCGTCTTGGGCCTGCCCTTTGAGATCGACCCGCCGTACATCCCCGTCGATGAGGACGTCAGCCGCCCCGAGTCGAACTACTCGCTGGTCAAGCACCTCGAAGAGACCATGGCCGCCGAATTCTGCCGCTGGGACCCTGCCCTCAGCATCATCGCCTTGCGCTTCTCCAACGTCATGTACCCAGAGGAGTACGCAGGCTTTCCCGCGTTCGACGCCGACGCCACCGCCAGGCGGTGGAACCTGTGGGGATACATCGACGCCCGCGATGGCGCCCAGGCCGTCATCAGATCGCTCGAGTATGCTCAGCCAGGCTTCGAGGCCTTCGTGATCGCGAACGCCGACACCGTGATGTCGCGGTCGAGCGCGGAACTCGCCGCCGAGCAGTTCCCGAACGTGCCCGTCACCAAGCAACTGGGCGAACACGAGACGATGCTGAGCATCGACAAGGCACGACGCGTCCTCGGCTACGAGCCGCAGCACTCCTGGCGGGATACTATCTAGCGGGTGGCCACAAGGCTGTGCCCGTCTTCTTGTGGTGGGGGAACTCATGGAGAGCGAGACAAAGCGCCGTGTCGCCACGGGATGCTTTACCTCCCTAGCGGTGGTCGGACAGTCAGTGGCTGGCCTGCTCTACGCCCTGTCGTATTCTCCCGACCCGATCGGTAACGACGCGGGATACATGGGAAGGTCCGCTGGCCTGCCCGACTCCGGTCTCGTCCACGCAGTGATCATCGCGACCGGCATCGTCGGCATACTAGCGACTGTCCTCGCGGCAAAGATGGGACCACAGGGGCGGCGCTGGCCGCATATCACGGGAATCGTCGCTTCCGTCGTCGGGTTCGTCGCGGCCGCCATGATGTCGCACGATGTCAATGCGAGCGGTGGCGGGCTCGCCATGCTGGCTTTGGGCTTTTCCGTGAACCTTCTGATAGGCGTCGCAGTTGCCTCCGGCGTGGGCTTTGTGGCGACATGGCCTCGCAGTGGTGCCGGGCTCACACCTCCCGACGCATTGTCCCCGTCGACAAGTCCGCCGCCTTGACGACGGAGCACGACCGGCCGAGTTTGCGTCCGTCCCACCGTCGGCCGGCATGCACGTAGAACCCCACCCACACGCTCGACGCGGCGACAACACACGCCATCGCGCCACGCACCGGGAGGTACTCGCCGCCGATGGTGATCACAAGGGCCGCTATCGCCATCACTGAGTTCACCACGGCCACGCCTCGCGCGGCGAAGCGCACGCCCGAAGATCCGAAGTTCACGACTGTATGGACGTCTCCGCGGCGGGCGCGAAACCAGCCCAGAATCATGCGGCCGCACCAGTACGCCTGCAACAGGACTGTCGCGACAAACGCAGCGGACAGCGCATAGCTCGCGAGGAAGACGTACGGAGACCCGAACACGGTCATCGCGAGGGCGAGCATGCCCCCAGGAATCAGCCACGCGGCGGCGTCAACACCACCGACGACCAGGAAGAGGAAAGCCGTGGCGCCAAGCCAGAAGCGCCTCGGACTCACCAAGGATTCGAAGTCCTGCGGTATCTGCCCACTAGCCGTCATCCCGCCAGGCAGCATCGGCATCGTCCCAAGCTTCTGATCGCTTCTCCGCCGTCTCGAGGGCCCGCGATGCCTTCTCAAAGGAGTCGTAAGGCCCCAGGAGGTGCTCCCAAGGGCTGAGCCGGCCCTTCTCGACCATGCGAGTCTGGGTATTGAAGTAGTACTCGGTGTTCTCGCTCGCCTCGTGCATGTTCCGCCTCCTGCGCCCCTAGACTGCAAAGTATGGCCCCCGTACGCGAGAGCATGATCAAGGGCTCAGTCTCCCCGATGCGCCCCGTCCCCGCCAGCATTCCCCGGCCCGAATATGTGGGCAAGAAGAAGGCAGCACCCTGGGAGGGCGGCGACGTTCATTCAGATGAACTCGTCGAGCGGATCCGCATCAGCGCAAAGATCGCCGCTCAGGCCCTCGCGGAAGTGGGCCGCCACGTGACCCCTGGCGTGACAACCGACGAGCTCGACAGGGTGGGGCATGAGTTTCTGATGGACCACCAGGCCTACCCGTCGACGCTCGGCTACCCCGGAGCCGCAGGCCGGCCGCCGTTTCCCAAGGCGCTGTGCGCCTCCGTCAACGAGGTCGTGTGTCACGGCATCCCTGACGACGCCGTGATCCAGGACGGCGACATCGTCAAGATTGATGTCACCGCCTTCAAGAACGGCGTGCATGGCGACAACTGCGGCTCCTTCATCGCGGGCGAGGGCAGCGATCAGGCGCGCCACCTTCTTGAGACGGCGCGCGAGGCGACCATGCGCGGCATCAAGGCGGCGCAGCCAGGACGCCAGGTCAACGTGATCGGCAGGGTCATCGAGAAGTACGCAGCGCGATTCGGCTACGAGTCGGTGCGCAACTACACGGGCCACGGCGTGGGCCCGGCGTTCCACAGCGGTCTCGTCATCCCGCACTACGACTCCGCGCCCTACCACGATGACCTGATCGAGCCCGGCATGGTGTTCACTGTTGAACCGATGTTGGTGGCCGGCTCTGAGGCGAACCTTGAGTGGGATGACGGCTGGACGGTCGTCACCAAGGACGGTTCGTGGGTTGCCCAGTTTGAGCACACGATCTACATCACCCCTGACGGGCCGGAGGTGTTGACCATCCCATGAGCAAACACATCGCACTCGGCGTCGACATTGGCGGCAGTGGCATCAAGGCCGCGCCTGTCAATCTCAAAAAGGGCTCCTTCGCCGATGAGCGCTACCGAGTATCGACCCCTCAGCCTGCGACGCCAGACGCCGTTGGCAGCGCCGTCGCCAAGGTGGTCTCCAAGTTTTCGCCGTCCAAGAAGACGCCCATCGGCATCACGTTCCCAGGGGTCGTCCAGCAGGGAGTGGTGAAGTTTGCCCCTAACATGGACCAGTCCTGGATCGGCGTCAACATTGACGACGTGATGCGCGACTACATCGGCCGCTACGTGCACACCCTGAATGACGCCGACGCCGCAGGCTATGGCGAGTACTTGTACGGTGCCGCGCACGGCCGCGACGGTGTGGTGTTCCTGTGCACGCTCGGCACCGGCATCGGTAGCGCCGTCATCGTCGACGGCGAGGTGATGCCCAACACGGAGCTTGGCCACCTCATCATCGACGGCAAGGACGCCGAGGAGTACGCGGCCGAGTCGGCGCGCGAGCGCCACGACCTGGATTGGGGCCAGTGGGCCGGCCACCTGCAGAAGTACTTCTCGGAGGTCGAGCGTCTCATCTGGCCGGACCTCATCATCGTGGGGGGCGGCGTGTCGAAGTACCACGAGGACTTCCTGCCGAAGCTCGCGCTGCGCTCTCCCATCGTTCCCGCAGAACTCTTGAATGGCGCCGGAATCGTCGGGGCCGCTGCGGCCGCTGCGCACTTCCGCGAACGCCAAGAGGCCAAGGCGAAGGTGGAGGCCAAGAAGGCGAAATCAGCCTCCAAGCGCGAAGGCAAGAAGGACCCGAGCGAGGGCAAGGGTTCCGCAGCAGAGGATTCATGAGCGCGAGCGGTGGAGGCGGTGTGAGCCGCGTCCCACGCCGCGCCGACGTCGTGCTGGCAGGCCTTGTCGCGGCCTCTTGCCTTGCAATGCTCCTGCTCTTACCGCTCGTAGCGCAGACGGAGCCCGATATCGCCGTCTCCACACCGGGCCCTTCGGACTGGCCATGGTGGCTTGCGCTCGGCGGAGTGCTCGCGCAAAGCGCATGCCTCGCCTGGAGTTCCGCTCCCCCACAGCATCGCCTCATCGCCGTGTCGGCGCTTGCGGCGGCGATCGCGATCGTGCCCCTCGGTGGGGCCGCTGGCATCGTCCTCCTCGCCGTAGCGCCGGCTGCCTATGTCGCAGCGCGTCGGCGGGCGGCAACTGACTCCTGGACGCCCTGGATCCTTGCCACCGCCTTGGCCGCCTTGGCTGGGACGCTGTCATCGCTGCGTAGCGGCGATCAGAGCCAACTCGTTGAGACGGGCGCGGCCGTCCTCCAGGCCGCCGTGATCGTGTGGCTGCCAACACTCGCAGGATCCACTCTCGGAGTGCGCGCGGCGGCGCGGGACGCGCGCGAGCGTGAGCTCATCGCTCGCGCCCATGAGCACGAGGCGAGGGTCGAGGCGGCGCTCTCTGCAGAACGCACTGCCATCGCGCGCGAGCTCCACGACATCGCCGCCCATCACCTGTCAGGCATCGCGCTCATGGCCTCAGCCATCTCTCAGCAGATCGACACTGACCCTGGCGCTGCGAAGTCCTCGCTCGCCGACGTGCGCGCGCAAACGCGAACCTTGCTCGACGAGTTGCGCGGGCTCGTGGCGCTCCTGAGACACGACGACTGTGCCGCGGTCGAGGTCGAGTCACTCGCGGGGCTTGAGACCCTCATCCCGGCCGCGGCCGCGCGCGGGCTCGATGTCACGCTGTCCGTTCCAGCGGGTACGTCGCTACGTGCTCTCGCCCAAGGAATCGGTCCATTGGGGCAGTTCGCGGCGTATCGCACCGTCCAGGAGGCCCTCGCCAATGCGGCCCGTCACGCCCCTCATGCACGTTGCGCCGTCACGCTGAGCGACCTCGGCACCGCCATTGAGATTGTGGTCACGAATGCGCACGACGCCGCTGCGCTGCCATCAGGCGATGGACAGGGCGGCTTTGGCTTGCGGGGCATGGAGGAGAGGGCGGCGCTCACTCGAGCGAGGCTCAACTACGGACCCACGGACGACGGCGGCTGGCGTGTCGCTTTGCGCGTGCCGAGGGAGTCGGTGCCCGAGGCAACGGCGGACTCGGGGGACGCCCCGTGATCAGGGTGCTCATCGCCGACGACCAGGCGCTCGTACGCGCGGGGCTCGCCGCGCTCCTGTCCGCTGAGCCAGACATCGAGGTCGTGGCTACCGCCTCCGACGGAGACGAGGCCGTCGCCTTGGCCCTGCAGCTCGCGCCCGATGTCGCGTGCGTCGACGTGCGCATGCCTGGCAGAGACGGCATCAGCGTGACCCGTGAACTGTGCCGCACGGATGGTCCACTCCACATACCCGTGCTCATCCTGACGACCTTCGCGATTGACGACTACGTATTCGGCGCGCTCGAGGCCGGTGCGTCGGGGTTCATGCTCAAGGACTCCGAACCGGATGAGATCGTTGCCGCCGTGCGAGCGGTTGCGGCGGGAGACGGCACTCTTGACGGCTCACTGACCAAATCGGTCATCAGCGAGTTTGCCAGGCGCCGCAGCATGCAACCCATCACCGTGGCCGAGGGCTCGGACCTGCTGTCTCCACGCGAACTCGACATCTTGCTACTGCTCGCTCAAGGGATGTCGAACGAGGAGATCGCGCGCGCACTCGTGCTTGAGGTGTCCACGGTGAAGTCTCACGTGTCTCGAATGCTGCCCAAGATCGGGGTGAGCTCGCGTCTGCAAGCGGTCGTGTGGGCCTATCGCAACCGCATCGTCACTGTGGAGAACTGAGCGCTGTTCGCGACTACCAAAGCGGCGTTCAGTTCGCCCTTGCCCGCTCCAGTGCATACGGTAGAAGCATGAATCACGTCGAGAACGCCCTCGATCGCACTGATGTCGACTGGTTCAAGTCGGCGGTGTTCTACGAGGTCTTGATCAGGTCCTTCCGCGACTCGTCTGGCGACGGCGTCGGCGATTTGCGCGGCCTCACTGAGAAGCTCGACTACCTCGAATGGCTGGGCGTCGACTGCCTGTGGCTGCCGCCATTCTTTCCCTCACCACTCAAGGATGGCGGCTACGACGTCGCCGACTACACGGCCGTAGCGCCAGACATCGGGACTATCGAAGACTTTCAGGAGTTGCTCGACGCGGCCCACTCCCGTGGCATTCGCATCGTCATCGACGTGGTCATGAACCACACCTCCGATCAGCACCCGTGGTTCCAAGAGTCTCGCAAGGACCCTGACGGCCCCTACGGCGACTTCTACGTCTGGCACGACACGGACGAGGCGTATCAGGACGCGCGCATCATCTTCGTGGACACGGAGAGCTCGAACTGGACGTGGGACCCAGTGCGCCAGCAGTACTTCTGGCACCGCTTCTACAGCCACCAACCCGACCTCAATTTCGAGAACCCAGCGGTGCACGAGGCCATGCTCGAGGCGCTGAGGTTCTGGCTCGACAAGGGAGTCGATGGTTTCCGGCTTGATGCGGTGCCCTACTTGTATGAAGAAGAAGGCACCAACGGCGAGAACCTCGCTCGCACGCACCAATTTCTCAAGAAGGTCCGCAAGTACGTGGACGACAACTACCCGGGACGCGTCCTTCTTGCCGAGGCAAACCAATGGCCAGCCGACGTGGTCGACTACTTTGGCGACCCCGCCGTCGGCGGCGACGAATGCCACATGTGCTTCCACTTCCCCGTGATGCCGCGCATCTTTATGGGCGTTCGTCGCGAGTCCCGCTACCCCATCTCGGAGATTCTCGACCAGACTCCAGAAATCCCTGAACACTGCCAGTGGGGCATCTTCTTGCGCAACCACGACGAGCTGACGCTCGAGATGGTCACCGACGAGGATCGCGACTACATGTGGCAGGAGTACGCCACTGACCCGCGCATGAAGGCCAACATCGGCATCCGCAGGCGCCTCGCTCCCCTGCTCGACAACGACACCAACCGCATGGAGCTTTTCACCGCCCTGCTCCTCAGCCTCCCGGGATCGCCGGTGCTCTACTACGGCGACGAGATCGGTATGGGCGACAACATCTGGTTGGGCGACAGGGACGGCGTGCGCACGCCCATGCAATGGACTCCCGATCGGAATGCCGGCTTCTCGACGGCCACCCCGGGCCGGCTGTCGTTGCCGCTCGTGATGGATCCCGTGTTTGGCTTCCAGGCGATCAACGTCGAGGCGCAACAGGCGAACACTTCCTCGCTCTTACAGTGGACTCGGCGCATGATCCACGTGCGGCGTCAGCACTCGGCGTTCGGGCGCGGCAGCTTCTTCGACCTCGGCGGATCGAACCCGACAGTATTCTCCTACCTGCGCCAAGACGGGGACGACGTGATGCTGTGCGTTAACAACCTCTCCCGCTTCCCGCAACCGGTCGAGCTCGACCTCCATCAGTTCAGCGGTTCACGCCCGGTGGAAATGCTTGGCGGTGTCGAGTTTCCCGCCATCGGAGAACTGCCCTACCTGCTCACGCTGGCGGGGCATGGGTTCTACTGGTTCCGGATCACCCGGCCTGCTTTGACGGAAGGAACGCTCCCATGAGTCAGTGGATAGACCGTCAGGAACTGAGTTCCTACATGGCACGGCAACGGTGGTTCGGCCAAGGCAAGGATGAGGTCGCCATCACCGAGGTGAAGGAACTGGCGTGGCTAAGCGACCCGGCGCAAGGCCTCGGGGTGCGCTTCGAGATTGTGCGTGCGGGGGCGCTGTTCAACGTGCCGCTGTCGTATCGACAGCACCCCCGCGAGGACCTGTCCTATGGCTTCATCGGGGCAGGCTCGCTCGACGGCGAGGTGTTCTACGTCTACGACGCTCTTCACGATCCTGAGGCGCGCAGCATCCTTCTCGCCGGCTTCGCCGAAGACGCCGCTCACCCTTCGGAGGTCGAGTATTCGCGGCTGGGCGACTTTGCCATCGAGCAGGACGCCGACAGTGTGCTGATGTCCGCGGAGCAAAGCAACACCTCGGTGATCGTCGGCGATGCCTTGGTGAAGTTCTTCCGCAAGCTCTCCCCTGGTCGCAACCCTGACATTGAGGTCCAAGCGGCATTGACACGCTTGGGTTCGGAAGAGATCTCCCCCCTCTTGGGCTGGATTACCAGCGGCGATATCGACCTGGCCATGGTTGGCGTCTACGAGCGGACGGCCACCGACGGCTGGGAATCGGCGAGGGCAAGCGTGCGGGCGCTGCAGGATGACGCCGTGCGAGCAAGGGAGGCAGGAGGCGACTTTGCCGGGGAGTCAGAACGACTCGGCACCACACTCGCCGTGGTGCATGAACAGATGCGCCAGACGCTTCCCACTGGGTCGTGGGGCTCCGCGGAGGTTGGAGCGTTCGTTCACCGCCTCACGGAGCGTCTCGACGCTGCGGTGCAGATGCAACCCAGCGTCGCGGCGTACGCCGATCGCGTGCGCAAGGCGTATGCGGCGGTCGACTCCTCGGTGCAGGTGCCGGTGCAGCGAGTCCACGGCGACTTCCACTTGGGACAGACTCTTCGCACCACCTCCGGGTGGATGATTATCGACTTTGAGGGCGAGCCGGCGCAGCCGCTTGAGGACCGGGTGCGACTCGACTCTGTCGCGCGAGACATCGCGGGACTACTGCGCTCCCTCGACTACGCCGCACACTCCGTCGCGATCGTGTCTGGCATCGAGGACACCGAGTACATCGACGACTGGGTGCGGCGCAATCGCATCGCCTTCTTGCGCGGGTACGGGCACGAAGCCTCCGATGCGGCTCTCGCACTGCTCCACGCCTACGAGATCGATAAGGCGCTCTACGAGGTGGTCTACGAGTCGAACTATCGTCCCGATTGGTTGCCGATACCGCTCGGCGCGCTGGAACGGCTGCTCTAGCAACGCCCACGTTGCGCTCAGGCACCTTCCATCTAAAGGTGGAACCTGTCGGGTGCCTCCCTTTGGCTCTAGAGCCGAGCCCCGCTGAATTTCTACCTTGGCACTAGCCGGCATCACCCACGCCGGACAGAACCAAGGAGAGATTCATGAGCAGTCCATCCACCATCCAGGCCCCTGCGCGTACGGCAGTCAGCCTCACCAACGTGCACAAAACCTACGGCTCTGACAGCCGCCCTGTTCACGCACTGAAGTCGGTCAGTCTCGCCGTCGCGCCCGGCTCCTTCACCGCGGTGATGGGACCTTCAGGCTCGGGTAAGTCAACGCTGCTGAATTGCGCGGCAGGCCTCGACACTCCCACGTCTGGTCGCATCGTGATCGGCGATACCGACATCAGTAACCTGTCGGCAGACCACCTCACCGTCTTTCGGCGCCGACGCGTCGGCTTCATCTTCCAGGCATACAACCTGTTGCCTCACCTGAGCGTTGGCGAAAACCTGCGTTTGCCCTGGTGGCTCGACAACAAGCAGCAGGACTCCGGTCGCGAGGCCGAACTCCTCGACGCCGTCGGCCTCGCTGGGATGTCGGAACGCCTACCGTCCGAACTGTCTGGCGGTCAGGCTCAGCGCGTCGCCATCGCTCGCGCGCTCGCCAACCGCCCTGACGTGATCTTCGCCGACGAGCCGACGGGAGCTCTCGATTCGCACACCGGCGCCACGATCCTTGAGGTGCTGCGCACGGCAGTCGCCACGTTCCACCAGACCCTCGTCCTGGTGACACACGACCCTCAGGTCGCGGCGGTCGCCGACGAGGTGGTCTTTCTTGCCGATGGGGCGGTCGTTGACCGCGCCGAGGGCGCAACGGCTGCACAGATCTCCCAGCGCGTGCTGGAACTGGGGCGGTGAGCGACATGCGACAGATCTCTTTGCGCGCCCTCAGGGCGCACTGGCCAAGCGCCGTTGGCGTGTTCCTGACCATGCTTCTCGCGGCGTCACTCGTGTCTGGATCAGGCACTCTGTTGGAGTCGGGGCTGCGTGAGAGCGACCCCTTCTCGACTACCGCGGTGCTGTTGCCAGCGCTCATGAGTTCCTTTGGCGGCGTCGCGGTGATGATCGCCGTCTTCGTGGTCTCTTCTTCCTTCGCGGCGGCACTGCGGGACCGCCGGCGCGAGTTCGCCTTGCTTCGAGCCGTGGGCGCGACGTCGCGGCAAGTGCGCGCCCTCGTCACGACAGAAGTGATGATGATCTCGCTCCCCGCCGTGCTCCTCGGGGGCATCGGAGGCTTCTTCGGTGCGCGCGCTCTCGTGCCACTGTTGCGCTCAAGCGGCATCGTCAACGAGGGATTCGCTCCCGTGATCTCGCCGTGGCCCCTGCTCGGTGCCGCAGCATTGCTGTTGCCAGCCGCATGGATCGCCGGGAGGCTCGCGGCGCGGGAGATGGCGCGCATGTCCCCCACGGCGGCGGTCAACACCACCGCGGCCGACTCGCGGGTCCTTGGTCAGGGCAGAATCATCGCGGCGTGGATCTGCGCTGCGGCGGGCGTCGCCGCCACCGCCTCGCCCCTGTTCGTCCCAGGGACCATGGGAGGAGCCACCGGCGCCGCCTCGTCGCTCCTGCTCATCACCGCCGTGGCGCTCGCTGGTCCCGCACTGGTGCTGCGCGGCAGCACGTGGCTCGCACGTCGCAAGGCGCTGCAGGGCCGCGCCGCGCCTGTGCTCGCTACGGTCAATGCGCGCGGCTACTCGCGGCGACTCACCGCGGCTGTGGTCCCGCTCGCGCTCGTCATGTCACTCGGCATCATCCAGACGGGGACCAACCGCATCATCGCCGACGCTGGTGCCCACCAGCTCCGCGAAGCGCTGCAGGGCGAGTTGGTCTGGCAAGGCGAGAGGCAGGCCGCGAGCGAGACGGCGACCAGCATCGGCGATGTGCCAGGCGTGACTGCTGCAACACTCACGGACGTCGCGCTCGTCCAAGCTAAGTTCGAGGCTTCCGATGAGGACGCGCCTTTGCTTGAAGGCTTGGCGTGGGAGGCGACGTCGCTTCGTCTCATCGAGAGCGTCACTGGCGAGAAGCTCATTGACGCGGGGGTGGCCAAGGGCGACCTTGCGGCGCTCGCCGAGCCCGACACGATCGCCGTGAGTTCCGATGCCTTGGTTGGCACTGGCAAGGGCGTGGGAGACCCGATCGAGCTGCGTTTCCCCGATGGGTCGGCAACCGCGCCGACGATTGTCGCTGTCTACGACAACGGGCTCGCCTTGGGTCCTCTCATCGTGGGATCAGCTGGCTTCCCCGCGCAGGCAGACGACACAGGGTCGGCCACCGTCATCGTCGATGTGAGTGACGGAGGGCGCGACGCCGTCGTCAAGGAAGCGAGCGACCGAGGGATCACGCTCACGCCCACCGGAGACTACGTCGACTCCTACGTCGATTCCGCCGGTGGCGGGGACCGGCTGTCAGACACCTTGCTCATGGTGCTGCTCGCCTTCGTCTGCATCGCCGCCGCGAATGCGCTCGTCATCGCGACGCGGTCGCGGAAGGGCGAGTTGGTGCTTCTTGGTCGGCTAGGAGCCACTGGCAGACAACTGAGGGCAATGCTCGGCATTGAGTCGACCCTCGTGGCCCTCGGCGCAATCACCATCGGCACCGCGACGGCTCTCCCAGGGCTCGCCGCGGCCTCCCTAGCTCTGCTACCCCGATTGAGCGTCGGCGTCGATCCCGCACTGTTCGGCGGCTTGGCCGCCGCGGTCACCCTGATCGCGTTCGCGGGCATGGCAGGAGCTCGCCTCCGAGAGAAGGTATGAATCGAGCCACGACGCTCCTTTGGCGAACATCGGTGCGCCCGCCGCAAACCCCCACCCGGGTCGCGGCGGGCGCACCGTGCCAGGGACCACGGTCCCAGCGTCGCGTACGGCGCTCACTAAAATGCCAATGGTGGAGACGTCAACGAAGACAGAGTTTGGTATCCCTGCGCTGGTGACCGTGGGAGACAACGTCTCCACGACCGCGCTGCTCAGCGAACGAGCCAAGGAACATCCCGACAGGCTGTACTGCGAGTACAAGTCGCGCTCTGGCGAATGGATCCCGGTCACACTGGCCGAATTCGCCGCGCGCGTCACCGCGGTGGCGAAGGGACTCGTGGCGTCTGGCGTGGGGCCGGGCGACGGCGTCGGCCTCATGGCGTCAACACGATTCGAGTGGGCGCTCTTCGACTTCGCGATCATGGCCGCTGGGGCGGTGACCGTACCGATCTATCCGAGTTCGTCGGCAACGCAAGTGGCGTGGATCGCTGAGGACGCGGCACTGGCCCTCCTCGTCGTAGAAAGCCCCAAGGCAGCGAAGATCGCGCCCGAGTCTCTCACCGTCCTCGCTATCGACGGCGACTCGCCGGCGGTCGACGCGCTGGTCGTCGCCGGCGAGGGCATCTCCGACGCCGAGCTCGCGTCCCGCACATCACACGTCTCCCCTGACGAGGTCGCATCGATCGTCTACACCTCGGGCACCACGGGAAACCCCAAGGGAGTCGAGCTCACTCACCGCAATCTCGTGGAACACGCGCTCAACGCCGCCGCCTACCCCGAGCTACAGAAGCTCACGTCTCCAGGCAAACGCATCTTGCTGTTCCTGCCGTTGGCTCACGTGCTGGCGCGCCACCTGGAAATCCTGACCCTCGCGTCGGGGATGACGCTGGGCTTCGCGCCCTCCCCCGCTACCCTTCCCGCCGACCTCAAGTCGTTCAAGCCGCACTGGATGCTCGCCGTTCCTCGGGTGCTCGAGGCCTTCTACAACACGGCCGACGCGCGCACCGGCGGCGGGGCGAAGCAGCGCCTCTTCCGGTGGGCGGCTGAGATCTCCCGACGAGCGTCTGCTGCCCGTCAGAGTGGGCGGCTGGGCCCCTTCCTTTCCGTGCAGTGGCGCGTCGCCGACGCGCTCGTACTGCACAAGGTGCGGGACGCCATGGGTGGCGATATGCAGTTCGTCGTGTCGGGAGGTGCCCGCCTGTCGCCAGACCTTGCCCACTTCTACTCAGGCCTTGGCGTGACAGTGCTGGAGGGCTACGGGCTCACCGAATCGTCGGCGCCCGCGACGTGCAATCCGCAAGACGCCCCCCGCGTCGGCACGGTGGGTCCCCCGCTACCCGGCTGCACGGTACGTATCGCCGGCGACGGCGAGGTGCTCATCAAGGGACCCAACGTGTTTGCGGGCTACCACCACCGCGAGGACCTCACTGCCGAGGTACTGGCAGACGGGTGGTTCGCCACGGGGGACCTCGGCAGCCTCGACGCCGACGGCTACTTGCGAATTACCGGCCGCAAGAAGGAGATCATCGTCACCGACGCTGGCAAGAACGTGCAGCCAGCAGTGCTTGAGGATGCCATCCGGCCTGACCCGATCGTCCAAGAGGTGATTGTGGTGGGCGATGGGCAGCCGTTCATCGGGGCGCTGATCGCGCTGGACAGTCAGATGTTGGCGGCATGGCTCAAGGCCAAGGGTTTGCCCGCCATGACGATTGCTGAAGCCGCAGAGAGTCCAGACGTGAAGGCACACCTCAAGGGCCTCGTCGCTGCGGCGAATGCCCACGTCTCGAAGGCCGAGGCGATCCGCAAGTGGCGAGTGCTGCCTCGCGAGTTGACGGAGGCTGAAGGCGAGTTCTCGGCATCGATGAAGGTGCGTCGCAAGGTGGTCATTGAACACTTCGCCGACGTCGTCGAGCAGATCTACGCAACGCCCCGTCGGTAGCGGCCGCCCGCGGACTCTTGGGGTGCGATGCGCCTAGAGTTCTGCCATGGATTTCTCCGTCACCTCTGTCCTTGAGAACCCGCTGGTGCGCCTCGAGCCGCTCGCGCTGCACCACCACGACGACTTGTGCGCGGCCGTGAGCGTGGGCGACCTCTGGACTACCTGGTACGCGAGCGTGCCGTCGCCGGACCAGATGAAACAGGAGATCGAAAGGCGACTGACGCTGCAGAAGAACGGCGAGATGGCGCCGTGGGCGATAGTTGCCCGCTCCACGGGACGCCCGGTGGGCATGACCACGTTCATGAACCTGGATCCCACGCATCGCCGCCTCGAGATCGGCAGCACGTGGCTCGGCAAGGAAGCCCAACGAACGGGGGTCAACCCAGCGGCCAAGTTGCTCCTGCTGAGCAGGGCCTTTGACGACCTCGGTTGCATCGCGGTCGAGCTGCGCACCCACTGGCACAACCACGCGTCACGTGCCGCTATTGCGCGCCTCGGCGCGAAGCAGGATGGAGTCCTGCGCAACCACATGGTCTGGAAGGACGGAACGGTGCGCGACACCGTCGTCTTCTCGATCCTTGACTGCGAATGGGCCACCGTGCGGAGGGGACTTGAGTCACGGCTTAGCTAGTACTCCGCGACCGAATGCAAGCGCTTGCGTTACCGTGCCGGTGCATCACCCCAGGTACTTGGACCAACCGCGAAAACATCCCCAGAAATGGGGTTTCGTGTCGCCCGAGAGCCGCTAAGTTTTGTGGTGTGAACGCCAATAATCCCCCCGTCTCCGGCCGCATCTACACCGTGGAGAGTTTCACCCACGAGTTTCTTCGTGAGCTCAACTTCGGCCAAGGCGTCGACCTCGATCGCGCTTCGGTCAACGACAAGTACTTGGCTCTCTCGCGAACGGTTCGCCACTACCTGACCACGCAGTGGCTCGAGACCCTGCGGAACCAGTACCGCGATCAAGCCAAGGTGGTCGCGTACCTGTCCGCCGAGTTCCTCCTGGGACCGCAACTTGAGAACAGCATGTTGGCGGCCGACCTCGAGGAGATTGCGTCGCAGGCGCTCGCAAACCTGGGCGTCAGCCTCGACGAATTGCGAAGCGCAGAGATCGAGCCCGGTCTCGGCAATGGCGGGCTGGGGCGACTCGCGGCGTGCTTCATCGACTCACTCGCGACCCTTGACGTTCCCTCGATTGGCTACGGCATTCGCTACGAGTACGGCATCTTCCGCCAGACCTTTGAAGACGGCAAGCAAGTAGAACGGGCCGACCACTGGCTGCGGTTGGGGTCGCCGTGGGAGATCCCTCACCCGGAAAACTCCGTCGAGGTGGGCTTTGGCGGTAGCACGGGCCCGGCCGACGGCGGTCCCGACGGCGCGCGGACGTGGACGCCTGATTGGCGCGTCACTGCGGTGCCGTACAACTACATGGTGCCTGGCTATCGCAACGGCCGCGTCAACACGCTGCGCCTGTGGTCCGCTCGCGCTACCAGGGAGTTCGATCTCCAGACCTTCAACTCGGGCGACTACGTCGAGGCGGTGCGCGCCCGCACGTTTGCCGAGAACATCTCCAAGGTGCTGTACCCGGAAGACTCCACGCCTCAAGGTAAGGAACTGCGCCTCCAGCAGCAGTACTTCTTTGTCGCCGCCTCCATTCGCGACTTCCTGGAAAACGTCCTCCCGGAAGACTTCGACCTGAAGCGTTTGCCGGACCGCATCACCTGGCAGCTCAACGACACTCACCCCGTTATTGCGGTGCCAGAGATGATGCGCATGCTGATCGATGAGCGCGGCTGGGAATGGGCCGACGCCTGGGCCGTCTGCCAGAAGATCTTCGCCTACACGTGCCACACCCTCTTGCCCGAGGCGCTCGAAGTGTGGCCAGTGGATCTCTTGGGCAAGCTACTGCCCCGCCACTTGGAGATCATCTACCGCATCAACGAGGAGTTCCTGGAAGAGGTCGAAGATCGCTACCCAGACGACATCCTGCGCATGCGCCGCATGTCGATCATCGCTGAACAGCCAGTGCGCGCCATACGCATGGCCCACTTGGCCACCGTCGCGGGGTTCAAGGTCAACGGCGTCGCCGAGCTCCACTCTGAACTCCTGGCGGAAAAGGTGCTCCACGACTTCGCTCAACTGTGGCCGGAGAAGTTCACGAACGTGACCAACGGGGTGACCCCTCGCCGCTTTGTGCGACTGTCGAACCCGCGCCTGTCTTCGCTCATCACCGAGGCGATCGGCGACGGCTGGATCACCGACCTTGAGCGGCTGCGTGAGTTGGAGCCGCTCGCTGACGATGCGGAGTTCAGGCTCCGCTTCCGCGAGGTGAAGGCCGCCAACAAGCAGCACTTCGCCGACGTGCTCGCCGCAAGGGATGGCATTGAGATTGCGGGAGACGCCATGGTGGACGCGATGGTGAAGCGCCTGCACGAATACAAGCGTCAGAGCCTCAAGCTCCTTCACATCGTGTCGCTTTACGAGGGCATTCGCTCCGGTCGCGTTCCGCTCGACAGCGTCACCCCGCGCACCTTCGTGTTCGGCGCGAAGGCAGCACCTGGTTACGTGCGCGCCAAAGAGACGATCGAGCTCATCAATGCGGTGGGTCGCACCATCAACGCCGACGCCTCGCTCAAGGGCCGTCTCAAGGTAGCCTTCCCTGCCAATTACAACGTGACTCTTGCCGAGAAGCTGATTCCTGCCTCTGATCTCTCTGAGCAGATCTCCTTGGCTGGCAAGGAGGCCTCGGGTACGGGCAACATGAAGTTCGCCCTCAACGGCGCGCTCACCGTGGGAACCGATGACGGCGCCAACGTCGAGATTCGCAAGCTCGTCGGCGATGACAACTTCTTCTTGTTCGGCATGGACGAGCCTGCAGCGGCGGCGTTGCAGGCGAGCGGGTACGACCCTGGCACCTACTACGAGTCCGACCCAGAGCTCAAGGCCGCACTCGACCTCATCGCGTCGGGGCTGTTCACGAACGGTGACAAGGGCGGCGCCGTCGCGTCGATCTTCGCCTCGCTCACCGAGCGCGACCGGTTCATGGCCCTAGCCGACTTCCGTTCGTACATGGACGCCCAGTCGCGTGTGGAGGCCGCATACCTCGACCACGAGGCGTGGAGCCGCTCGGCCGTCCTGAACGTCGCCCGCACCGGTTACTTCAGTTCCGACCGATCGATCCAGGACTACCTGGATCGCATTTGGGGCGCACGGCCCATTCGCCAGACGTCCTAGAGCATGTGGCAGGCCCCGCCAAGCGGCGGGGTGATACTGGGACAATGAGTTCAAACCCCCTCACGAGAACCCGCGCGCGAGTGGGCGAGGCCTTGTTCGCCAGGGTGGCCGGCAAGGACGGCCATGCCGCGCGGGAACGCGTCCACGGCACTCCGGGGCCTCGGTGGTTTCCGCAGGGCAGCGCCATTCGGCGCGTCCACGGCGACGCTTCCATGTGGGTGGGCGGCTTGAGGGCCTTGCTGTTGCAGGCCCTCCACCCGCTCGCCATGGCCGGCGTTGCCGGACACTCGGGCTACAGAGGCGATCCGTGGGGCCGCCTCGAGCGGACCTCGACCTTCATCGCGATGACGACGTTCGGCGCTGCCGACGACGCGGAGGCGATGATCGAGCGCGTGCGGACCATTCACGACAGGGTACGTGGCAAGGCGCCAGACGGCAGGCCGTATCACGCGAGCGACCCTCACTTGCTGAGGTGGGTCCACGTGGCCGAGGCCGACTCATTCCTGTCGGCTCACCAACGCTACGGTGCAAAGCCCTTGACCCCAGAGCGCGCCGACGAGTACCTGGCGCAGGCGGCGCGGGTCGCCAGCGCCCTTGGCGCCACCGACGTGCCCACGACCGTCGCTGGTCTCGCCGATTGCCTCGAGTCGTATCGGCCGGAACTCAAGGCCACGCCCGCGGCGCTCGACACGACCCGCTTTCTGCTCCACGAGCCGCCGTTGCCAGCCGCGGCAAAGGTGCCCTACTCGCTCATGGCGGCGGGCGCCGTTGCTCTGCTCCCGGCCTGGGCGCGAACTGAACTGCAGGTGGGCGGTGGCGCCAACAGCGTCGTCGGCCCTGTGGGGGGCGCCCTCGCGACACGCGCAATTCGCTGGGGCCTGAGCGCCTCTCTGCCCGATTACCCCACCTTGTGACGTTGCCTCGGGTCCTCGCGCGAGGAACTCGCTAGATCCCGCCCACCTGGGTGCCGGGCGGATAGCCGCCTACCTCGATGGTGCGCCAGAACTCCTCGATCGTGTTGGGGTCGAGCAACACCGTCGAGCCAGCACCTTCCACCCGATGGTCGAGACTCGCGATCGGCGGCGTGCCCGTCACGGCGTCAGGGCTTCTGGCCGCGTTGACCACCCTCGCCATCCTGACCAAATCGAGCGCACCCGTGCCGTCGTTGACCCTGAAGGAGTCGAGGCCCGTCGACGCCACGGGAAGTAGCTTGGTGGGGTTGAGCACCACGGACGGGGTGAGGACGCTCTCTGCCACCGCCGAGACGACCTGTTGCTGACGGGCGGTGCGCCCGATATCGCCGAGCGGGTCTTCGTACCGCATCCGGGAGAAGGCGAGCGCCGTCGCACCGTCCGCCTGGTGACAGCCTGCCTCCCACACCAAGGTGCTGTACGGATCGTTGACGCTGCGGTCGTAACACAGCTCGACTCCCCCCACAGCGTCGACAATGCCGGTGACGCCAAGGAAACCGACCTCGATGTAACGATCGATCGTGAGGCCCGAGAGTTGCTCAACGGTCTGCACGAGCAGTTGCGGCCCTCCGTACGCGAAGGCTGCGTTGACCTTGCTCGCCCCGTAACCGGGGATTTCGACGTAGGTGTCGCGCGGGATACTGATCATCGCCGTCGGCCCGCTCTCGGGTTGATGGACGAGCATTATCGTGTCGGTGCGAGCGCCCACCGTGCCGTCTTCTCCCCAACCCTCGCGCGAGTCGGAGCCCACGATCAAGTAGGTCTGGCCAGGGGTCCCCGGCGCGCCGCTGAGGGCGTCCACATGGGAAATCTTGCCCTCGACCCACCACCACAGAGAGCCGAGCGCAATCACGAAGACCGCTACGAGGCTCAGCAGCGCCGTGCGGATGCGGTGGCGCTTGCGCGGCGCTGGGCGGCGAGCCTGCTGGCCGGCGCCCGACCCGTCTGCGCCGCCGGGCGCCCGACGCACGACGGGAACGCCATCGGCTGGGGAACGGCGGGGCTGAGCCCCAGCGCCGCCCTGCGCTGGGCGTCGTGCGCCTCCGCTTCGCTGAGGTGCAGCGCTACCGCGATCGCGCAAGGGCTCCCTGCGCGGCGGAACAGCAGGCGGTGTGGGGCGCCCCTTAGGGGGAATGGACGGCGGCATCGGCCTGCGCGGTCCCGTTGGTCTGCCGTCGCCATCGTGTCGGCCCCCGCCGCCCGGTGTGTTCACCTGGCGAGGGTAACCCCGCGATCCGCGCTTCTGCGCGCTCAGCACGCCGAAGAGGACCAAATCGGAGCCCCTGGTACTTCGACGTGAGTACCGTTGTCCCATGACCGATCAGAGCGCGCTGTTCCCTGGCAAACACTTCATCTCCACCGTGATCGACGCGCTCGACACGAAGTCGGCCATGAGCGGTGGCCTGGCGCGCGTGTACCTGATGAGAGCCGGAATGGCTGGCGTCATCATCGGCGTCATGTACCTCACGTACTACGCGGTCTTGAGCGCGTTCTACCAGGCAGGCGGCGAGGACTGGTCGGGCATCGGCCGCATGGTGGGCGGTCTCGTCTTCGGAGTTGCCCTCGTGTTCATCTACTACAGCCGCTCAGAGTTGCTCACGTCCAACATGATGATCGTGTCGATCGGCGGCTACTACCGACGCGTCACCGCCTGGCGGTCACTGCGAATTCTCGTCTTGTGTTACGGGGGCAACTTTGTGGGCGGCCTCGCCGTCGCGATCCTGGTGTTGGGGTCGACGCTGGGCGACGGCGCCGTCGGCACCCAGATCGACGCTGGAGTCGAGCACAAGTTGGAGTTCGTGGCTGGCGGCCTCGCGGGCTGGTCCGACCTCTTTGTGCGCGCCATCCTGTGTAACTTCATGATCAATCTGGCCATCTTGCTGGTCTACAACGGCCTCATCAAGGACGACGTCACCAAGTCATTCGTGATGATCGTGAGCGTGTTTGTGTTCGCGTTTGTCGGCTTCGAGCACTCCGTAGCCAACACAGTGTTGTTCAGCATCGTCGGCCTCCAAGGAGGGCTCAACGTCGGCGCGGCCCTCGCCCAAGTCGGCATCGTCTTGCTGGGAAACTTCGTCGGCGGCGGCGTCTTGATTGGCCTGTACTACGCGTACGCGAACGACGATCGGAAGTACTTGCGCCGACTCACTGGTCGTGAAGGCAGCGTGGGCACTCCGCCCGAGCAACCGTGAAAACGAGAGGCGTCGATCAGACCTTCTGAGCGACGGGCAGGGCCGCGACGATGGCCTCCACCTGAGTCTTCGCGTCGCCGAACAGCATGTCCGCGTTGTCCTTGAAGAACAGCGGGTTCTGCACGCCTGCGTAGCCGGTCGCCATGGACCTCTTGAAGACGATGACGTGGCGGGCCTTCCACACCTCGAGCACTGGCATTCCCGCGATGGGCGACGACGGGTCGTCGTTGGCAGCGGGGTTGACGGTGTCGTTGGCGCCAATCACGAGCACGACGTCGGTGTCAGAGAAGTCGTCGTTGATCTCGTCCATTTCGAGGACGATGTCGTAGGGCACCCTCGCCTCTGCGAGCAGCACGTTCATGTGGCCAGGCAGGCGTCCCGCAACGGGGTGCACGCCGAAGCGTACTGTCACACCGGCTGCGCGCAGGCGCGACGTGAGCTCCGCTACCGGGTATTGAGCCTTCGCTACGGCCATGCCGTAGCCGGGAGTGATGATGACCGACCTGGCCGTAGCGAGCGCTTCGGCCGCGCCCTCGACGGAGATCTCGGTGTACTCCCCCTCTGGGCCGCCATCGTCCTTGGCCGGCGCACCACCGTCAGAACCGAATCCGCCAAGAATCACCGAGATGAACGAGCGGTTCATGGCGCGGCACATGATGTAGCTGAGGATTGCGCCGGAGGAGCCGACGAGCGCGCCGGTGATGAGCAGCAGGTTGTTACCAAGCAAGAAGCCTGCCGCTGCCGCCGCCCAGCCGGAGTAGCTGTTGAGCATGGAGACCACCACGGGCATGTCGCCGCCGCCGATAGCGGCCACCATGTGCCATCCGAGGGCGAAGCCGATCACGGTCATCGCCACGACCAGCACCACGCCGAGCGTCTGGTTTCCCTCGCCGAGGGACACCAGCCAGATCATCAGGGCAAGGAACAGCGCGAATGCGCCGACGTTCAGCAGGTTGCGTTGCGGAAGCACGAGGGGGGCAGAGCTCATCTTCGCGGAGAGCTTCAGGTACGCGACGACGGATCCCGTGAAGGTGTACGCGCCGATCAGGACACCGAGCGCCACCTCGACGAGGTGGACGGAGCCGCCGCCATGGTCGGCGATGTAGGAGTTGATGCCGACGAGCACCGCGGCGAGGCCAACGAAGGAGTGGAAGGCAGCGATCAGTTCTGGCATTTGCGTCATCTCGACGCGGCGGGCGATAGGCGTGCCCACGGCGGCGCCGATGGCCAAGACCGCGGCGATCAGGAGGGCCGTCAACCACACGGGCTGCCTGTCCTCAGGGAATTCCGCCGACAAGTAGATCGAGTAGCCCACCGTGGCGAGGAGCGCGAGCGCCATGCCGATGATGCCGATGAGGTTGCCGCCTCGCGCCGTGCTCTGCTTTGACAGCCCGGCGAGCGACAGGATGAACATGATGCCTGCCACGATGTACAGGCCCTGAATCAGTCCGATGATGGTCATGGCTGTCAGGCCTCCTTTCGGAACATGCCGAGCATTCGGTAGGACACGAGGAAGCCGCCGAAGATGTTGATGGAGGCGATTGCCGCCGCCACAAACGACATGACGAGTACCGCGATGTTGGTGGACCCGAGTTGCAAGAGAGCGCCCACCAGGATGATCCCCGAGATCGCGTTTGTCTGCGCCATCAAGGGCGTGTGGAGGGAGTGCGAGACGCCAGAGATGACGTAGAAGCCCACCACCACGGCGAGCGCGAAGATCGTGAAGTAAGACACGAACGACAACGGCGAGAACGACACGGCGAGCACCACGAGTGCAGCCGCAATTCCGGAAGTGACCATGCGCCTTGTGGCCTTCTTCGCGGCAGCCTCGGCGAGGACCTTGGCTTGCTCTTCTGGGCTCATGGACGTCGCTGGCGGCACCGACGGCGCTTCCTCGGCAGCCGCTGCGGCCGACACATTCACCGGCGGCGGCGGCCACATGACCTCGCCTGCGTGCGCGACGGTCATGCCGCGCACCACTTCGTCGTCAAAGTTGAGGACGGCCGTTCCGTCCTTGCCTGGGGTCATCAGTTTCATGACGTTGACGATGTTGGTTCCGAACAATTGCGAGGTGTGTTGCGGCATCCTGCTGGTCAGATCCGTGTACCCCACGATCGTCACGCCGTTGTCGGTGACGATGCGCTCGCCGGGGACGGTCAGCTCGCAGTTGCCGCCACCAATGGCAGCGAGGTCGATGATGACGGATCCAGGCTTCATGGCGGCGACCATCTCGGCTGAGATGGTGCGCACGGCCTTGCCACGCACGAGCGCGGTGGTGATCACGACGTCGGCCTTGGCGCTTTCCTCCGCGTACATGGCCGCGGTGAGCGCCTCTTGCTCCTTCGAGAGCTCCTTCGCGTAGCCGTCGGAAGACACCTCTTGCTGGGCCGCCTCCGCCTGTACGAAGGTCGCGCCCATCGACTCGATCTGCTCCCCCACCTCCGGTCGAACGTCGAAGGCACGTACTTGAGCCCCAAGGCTGGCTGCGGTACCGATCGCCGCAAGGCCCGCCACGCCCGCGCCAATGACGAACACGTGGGCCGGGGGCGTCTTGCCCGCCGCCGTCACCTGTCCCGTGAACATGCCACCGAAGTTCTCAGCCGCCTCGATGACGGCGCGATAACCCGCGACGTTTGACATCGTCGACAGCACGTCCATCGATTGGGCCCGCGAAATGCGCGGAACAGCGTCGAGCGCCATTCCTGTGATGCCGCGCTCGGCGAGGTCGGCGATGTAGTCGGGGCTGGACGGCGCGCTCATCATCGAGATCAGGATCGACCCCTTGCGCATCTTGGCGAGCTGCGTCTTGCCCGGCGCGTTCACAGCCGTCACGATGTCTGCGCGCCACGCCGCCTTCGCGTCACCGACCGTGGCTCCAGCGTCGGCGTAATCCTCGTCGGTAAACGTCGCTTGCTGGCCTGCGCCACTTTGGACGATGACCTCGTAGCCAAGGGCCACTAGCTGACCGACCGTCTTGGGGCTCGCCGCCACGAGCCGCTCGCCCTTCTTGGTCTCAGCGGGGATCCCCAGGGTCATCGGGGCGGCGGCGTCTTCGGCCCCGGTGCGCTTCGCGCTCACTTCGGACATGGTGCTGGCCTCTTCGCATCGACGGACTCGTACCCAGCGATACCCTACCGGGCATTTGTGGGGTGAAACCCCGGACGAAACTCCTACGAAAGTCCTGGGTACTAGGGACTAGAGTGACGCCGCGCTACTCGCAAGGAAGCCGCGGCGCGGTGCCATTGCGCAGACGAAAGTGCCTGTCGATCTCTTCGTCAACCGTCGCAGGGTCGGAGGAGTTGTAGAGGATCAGATTGCGCAAGTGGCCGTAACTTTCGAGGTCGAGCAACTCGAGGAACTGGACAGCGAAGCCGTCGTCCTCAGAGCGAACCACCAGGCCCTTGGCGCGGATCTTGATCGTCTCGGCAAGGTGAACGGTCACTGTGCCTTCTGCCCGCTCAGCGAAGGGATCGGACGTCGGCAACCACAAACCAGCGAATCCGATGTCGCGCGTCTCGCCCGCGACTGTCTTGCCGCCGCACTCCACCTCCACAGGGAAGTGCGACTGCACTCGCTCGAACTCCCGTTTGTTCATGATGCGACCTTAACGGACCTTCCGCCGAGGATCACTCGCCCCACTCTCAAAAGCCCACATGCATGGGGATGGACCTTGACCGCCGTCCCTCACACGGCCGTCCACCCTCCGTCGACCATGAGCGTCGACCCGTTGGCCATCTCCCCTGCGTCACTCGCGAGGTACTGCACGGCTGCCGCGATGTCGTCAATCGTGGCGAAGCGTCCGCGAGGGATCTTCGATAGCACGGCGTCACGAAAGCTGGGGGTGTCGAGGCGCTCCGCAGTGCCTGCCGTGTACGTAAACGTAGGCGCCACCCCTGTCACGACGACGCCCGCGCCGCCCCACTCGATGGCGAGCGTCCTTGTCACTTGATTCAGGCCGCCCTTAGAGGCGCAATACACAACCTCATCCTGGTTCGCCACGACGGAAATCTGGGAACTCATGTTGATGATGCGGCCGTAGCCGCGGGGAAGCATGTGGCGCGCTGCGGCCTGCGCGCAGAAGAACGCCGCTCTGAGGTTGAGGTCCATCATCGTGTCCCAGTCCTCAACGGTGACGTCGATCGCCGCGATGGGCCGCCCCATACCCGCGTTGTTCACCAAGACGTCGATACTCCCGAGATCCGCCGCGATTCGGTCGAAGAGTGGTCCAATATTGGCCACGTCGCGCAGATCGGCAGCGTACGCCTGCGCCGTACGCCCCGTCTGAGCCAACTCGTGCCTGAGCCGCTCCGTCGTCTCCTCATGGCCGCCGACCGCCCCAACCACCGCGCCGCGGTCCACGAAGTAGTCGACCAAGCCCCTACCGATTCCGCTCGTAGCGCCGGTAATCACCATGGTCTTGCCGCTGATATCGAAGTCGCTCATGCCACTACTGTGCCCCGTCGCCAAGGAGGACGTGAATTGTGGTGAGCGATCAGGCGGATGAGTTGGCCGATACGCCGGGTTCTGTCGTTGCCTCCAAGGAGGTAACGGGCGGCCATCCATCTACGACGTACGTTGCCGCACGCCTCTAGCAACCTACCCGGATGCTCGGGCGAGCAGCCCTCAAACGCATCCTGTCTGGTCTTGCTCCGGGTGGGGTTTACCCTGACCGACGCTGTCACCAGCGCCGCGGTGAGCTCTTACCTCACCTTTTCACCCTTACCGCCGGCCGAGGCCGGAGGCGGTTGTTTTCTGTGGCACTTTCCCGCGGGTCGCCCCGGGTGGTCATTAGCCATCACCCTGCTCTACGGAGCCCGGACGTTCCTCGGTGCGGGTTTCCCCACAACGCGACCGCCTGGCCAACTCATCCGCGGCTCAAGCATAGGGTGTAGCGCGTGCTCGTGCTGCTCCCTCCCTCCGAAGGCAAGACCCCAGCCACTGTGGGCAAGCCCGTCGATCTGAGCGCGCTCAGCCACGCAGGACTCGCCGATGCGAGGCGCCGGGTCGGCGACACCCTCGCCAAGGTCAGCGGCCAAAGAAACGCGCTGAAGGTTCTCGACGTGGGCCCCTCGCTCGCCGACGACGTGGCGCGCAATACCCGCCTATGGTCAGAGCCTGCAGCCCCCGCAGCCGCCGTGTACTCGGGGGTTCTCTACGACGCGGCACACATGTCGGAGTGGGACGACGCCACAATGCTGCGCGCCCAGCAACGCATCAGGATCATCTCGGCGCTCTGGGGAGCCGTCTCCCCCGCCGACCTCATCCCCGCCTACCGGCTGTCGATGTCGACGTCCCTCCCCCGCGTCGGCGGCTTGGCGACCCTCTGGAAGAAGCGCCTCGACCCTCATCTCACCGCCCTGGCCGCCGGCTCCGTGGTGGTGGACTGCCGTTCGAGCTCCAACGCGGCGGCCTGGACTCCCCGCGACACGCCGTGGGTCGCGGTGCGCGTGCTGCGTGAACTCGACGGGCGCCGCACCGTGGTCAGTCACATGGCCAAGCACACCCGCGGACTGCTCACGGCTCACCTCATGAGCTACGAGACCGCCCCACAGACACCCCAAGACGTTGCCGACGCAGCCGCTGGCCTCATCGGCGCAGCTCTCGTGGACGTCGTCCTGGAGGAGCGGAGCAAGGGCCCCGATCAACTGACCCTGGTGGTCGGCGCTTAAGGCTTGCCGTAGGCCTTCAGGACGATGCCTTGCTCGGCAACGATCTCGTTGACAGTCTTCGCAAAGTCAATGGGGCTGGCTCGGTGGAGCGGAAGGTTCAGCAAGTCATGCGTCTCGCCCTTGAGCGTCACGCGCGGCTCCACGTGTGACTTCACGGGCAGCGTGGGGTGCTCCACGACCGTGATCACCTTTCCGTCCACCCATTCGCGCGGCCTGCGCAACCAGGTTTCCTGATAGGACTGCGGCCACTCAAGGGTTCCCTCGCTGGTGAGTCTCAGCAAGACTCCGCCATTGCGAACGAGGTTGACGATGGCGAGCACGGCATGGAGGAACGCGACCGCAGAGAAGACCCAGAACAGCGTCGATAGCAGCGCCCATGGCACGAGCATGGCCGCGGTTCCCCACACCGCCGCAAGGAGGCCCCTGCCCGCGACGCGCACCACCGACGCCAGCGTCGGCTCCGTCCACACCGTCACCGGCCCATTCCAAGCATTGGACATCATGTGCCTCCTTAGCGGCTGACCCTAATCCGTGGGTGAGCCTACGGACATCAGATGCCTTTCGACGATTCTGCCTTCACGTGACACGCGCAATTGCAAGACGGTCAACGAGGCGGGAACGGGCCAGATCGCCCCCCACCTGTCCATCGGCATTCCCATCGACACGCCTACTGCGCACTTGATGGCCACGGCGTGCGAGACAGCCACCCACGTTCGCGCGGCGTCCTCGCCTGCGGACGCCGCTTGCGCGTGCTGGGAAGCGAGATCCACGAGAAGGGCGTCGACCCTGTCGGCCACGTCAGCGAAGGACTCGCCGCCCTCGGCCGGAATCTCGCCAAAGCGCCAGCGGTGCATGATGTCGCGATCCTCGGCCGCGATCTCCTCCGCGGTCCGACCCTCCCAGGCGCCAAAGTGGATCTCCCTTAGACGGCCTTCCGTCTCTGGATGCATCCCGAGTCGCCTGCCAATAGCGGCCGCCGTCTCTTGAGTACGCACCAACGGCGAAGCCATCACCCTGCTCACCTTCGCGACGGAGGGCCACCGGCGTCGACCGATCGCATGGATAGCATCGGCGGCCTTCGCGGCCTGGACGCGTCCGACGGCGTTCAGGGAAGGGCCTGGGACGCCAGAACCCGACAGCTGGTGGGTGACGGTCATGTCCGTCACCCCGTGCCGCACCAGGACGAGCGTCAAGGGGTTCAGCAGTTCGACGCCCGCCACCTGGAAGAGCGGAGACGACGGTCGAGGGAGGGCGCTCGGTGTGTTGCGGGCGACGGGTGTGTCCCCGACGACGGCGGCATCAGGATCGGTCACGATGTGGCTCCGCGCACCAGAATCCTTCCGCATTCTTCACAGCGGACCACCTGATCGGCGGGCGCCGCCTCGATGCGCGCCAGGTCACCTGGGTTGAGGCTCATGTGACATCCCTGGCAGGCGCCGTGCTTGAGGGCGGCGGCTCCCGTGCCACCTTGGGCGGCGCGCAGCTTCTCGTAGAGTGCGAGGAGCGCCTCATCGAGCCCAGCCGCCGCGTTCGCGCGACCAGCACTGAGCGAGACGATCTCGGCTTCGATAGTGGCGGCCTCGTCGTCGAGTCGAGCTTGCGCATCTGCCACTTGCGCGCCCACCTGGTCGAGTTCCGCGGCGACGCGAGCGGCCTCGGCCTCGGCGTCCTCAAGCCGCTGCATCGCCTCCAACTCGATCTCCTCGAGGGCACCTTGGCGTTTCGCAAGGACCTCGAGTTCACTCTGTAGCGCCTGCAACTCCTTGGAGGCCAGGCCCGCGCCAGACAGCATGCGCTGATTGTCCCTGTCGGCTCTCGCGCGGACCGTAGCCACGTCGTCTTCTGCCTTGGTGACCTCGCGGCGCACATCCGTCACCGCCGTCGCGGCCTCCACGCGGCTCTCCTCAAGCGAAGCGAGCCTGGCAGTCAACTCGGCCAGTTCCTGACGCACAGGAAGACTCGCGAGCCTGTGCCGCGCCTGGTCGACCTTGGTGTCGAGGTCTTGCACTGTCAGCAGCGTGAGCTGGTCAGCCACGGGGGCCTGAGGCACTGTTTACTCCTTGAACGAGGGTGACGGCGCGCGGCCGGTCCAGGGGTCGGTGTTCAGCGTACTCACCGAAGTGGTCACCGAGAACGCCTCGGCGAGCTCGCTCGCGGCGGCGGCAAGCCACAAAGACTCGGAGGCCGCGTGGGAGACGTTGATCAGGTACGGCCTGCCATCGTCGAGGAGCGCGGCCTCGCGCGCCTCCGACGCAGGGTGGTGACGGAGGTCGGCGGTGACGTAGGCGTCGACGCCTGCCGCCGCCGCGTCGGCAAGATACGCATCTCCTGAGCCACCCACGACCGCCACCGTGGTGATGACGCCATCGGCGTCCCCTGAGTACAGCACTCCAGCAGCCGTTGCCGGCAGCGCAGCGGCCACGACGGCCGCGAAATCCTTCAAGGAGGTCGGCTCGATCGTGCCGACCCTCCCAGAACCGACGGGGTGTGGCTCGCCACTCGCGGCTACCAAGGGGCCTTCCACCCGCACTCCGAGAGCCTGGGCGAGAGCGTCGGCCACACCGTCGGCGGCAGCGTCGGCGTTGGTGTGAGCGGCCAGCTGCGCGCAACCCCCCTTCACCAGTGCGTGAACGGCGGCACCCTTGACGGTGTTGGCCGCGACGGAGGTGACGCCGCGCAGCATCAGCGGATGATGAGTGATCAGCAGGTCGGCTCCCGCCGCGATCGCCTCGCGAATGACCTCAAGCGTGGGATCGACGGCGAAGCGCACGTGCCGGACGTCCCTGGCGGGGTCCCCCACCGCCAGGCCTGGGGCGTCCCATGCTTCGGCAAGGCGCGGCGGGTAGCGTCTTTCAAGCCAAGCGACGACGTCGGCGACAGTGGTCATGGTCAGTCCCCCGATTCTCGCGCTTTGAGCGCGCGGTCAATCTTGGTCTCGAGCGCGTCGATCTTGTCGTGGAGCCGCTTGATTTCCTGCTCATTCTTGGCGATGGAGGCTTCGTCGCGTTCGTCCGACTCCGCCGTGGTGAGGCGCACAAACCATGCGGCCACGGATGCGGTGACCACGCCGATGAGGGAGATACCGAGGACCATGAGCGCCGAAGACACGACGCGTCCTTCAAGCGTCACCGGGTAGAAATCGCCGTAGCCGACGGTCGTCGTGGTCACGAGAGCCCACCACAGTGCGTCGCCAAAGTTCTCGACGTTCGCGCCTGGAGCGCCACGTTCAAAGCCCAAGATTGCGACGGCCGCGATCCAGATCAGCAACGCAGCCGAGAGCACGACAGCTCGCGTCGCGTTCAATGCCCCGCGGCCGCGCAGCATCTTGGAGCCGTTGGTGAAGACGGACAGTATCTTGAGCGGGCGGAGCGCAGGGACGAACACTGCAAGGACGTCGATTGGGTGTCGCACGACGAATCGCCACGAGCTGCGGGCTAGCGAGATTCTGATCGCCACGTCGACAAGAAACACGAGCCAGATCACACCCAGCAGCGACCCGATCAGGCCGGGAACAGGGCTTGGCAGCCCTGGCTGCACGGTCTCGAGCGTCCACAGCACCAGGAACAGAAGCCCCAGCGCGAGCAAGATGGCGTCGGTGCGCTTGGCGTAGGCGTCGTACTTGCTGCCGCTGAACAACTCACGGACCTGCCCCAACGCCATCGTGACTCCCTCCGTGGGCCCTACCGGACTCGAACCGATGACACCTGCGGTGTAAACGCAGTGCTCTAACCAACTGAGCTAAGGGCCCTTGCCCCATTGTTCCCTATCAACAAGGGGTCCACGCGACGCAGCACATGGTGCGAGCGGTCTAGATGAGTCCCAACACCTTGCGGTACTGGTCGAGGTCGCGCGCATCGCCAGTCGGGTTCACGAGTGCCCAGTCGATGACGCCCTCCGCGTTGATGTGGAACGTGCCGCGCCTGGAACGGCCCAGTTCCTCGTCAAAGACTCCGTACTCGCGACTCACCGACCCGTGAGGCCAGAAGTCGCTGAGCAGGGTGCCAGCGAACTCGTTCTGGTAAGCCCACTCTTGGTTGACGAACTTCGAGTCGCAATTGACCACCATCACCTTGGCGTCGGACTTGAGCAAGTCGTCGGCGTCGCGCAACTGCTCCAACTCATAAGTGCACACTGGCGAGAAAGCCCATGGCACAAACACGAGCAGAACGTCGCTCCCCCGCAACGACGACAGCGAGACGTTGATCCCGTCTTGGTCGCTGAGCGTGAACTCAGGAGCGGTGTGACCCACCAAGGGGTGGGTCACTTCGAGCGGCCCTTTTCTCCGAGCTGCGTAGCCGTCCACGACTCGTCAACCACAAAAGTCGATGTCGCGTGCAGCCCCGCAAGCGAGGACGCTTCTTCGACGTCGCGGGGCAACACGTGTCCCGGTCGGCCAGCCTTCGGGGTGAGAAGCACCACCTGCGCACTGCCATCAAGCAGGGACTGGACGTCCATCAGCAGGTCAGCCAGATCGTCATCCCCGTCGCGGAACCACACAATCGCCGCGTCGGTGACGTCACCGTAGTCTTCGTCCACCAGGTCTTCACCTGTAACGGACATGATCGCTCTGCGAAGCGCGTCGCACACATCGTTGTCGTAACCGAATTCCTGTACAACCATTTCCCGGGTCAACCCCAGGCGAGACACCATTGCGATGTCGAGCGCTTCCGAGCCCTCTGTCGTGGCCACGGCCCGCCTGCTCCTTTCGTCCAAGAGCGCACGGTTCGCGCTCGATTGGACCACAGTACGGGTCCCGGCATGCACGTCGCAACGGCGCAGCCCCACCCCGCCCGCGTCGCCGCCGTCGCGATCACGCTGCTAGCGAAGCCCCCTGGCGTGACATTGGACCGGGATGAGGCAAGAATGATCTGGTAAGCGGCACCCCCGCAACCCCCCGATATGTGACATGAGCGCGACACCTCGCGCCGAAACGGAAGGTCCCCTGTGGCACAGCACGGCGCGATCGACAAGGATCCAGAAGAGACCAGCGAGTGGCTCGAATCGCTCGATGGCATGATCGAAGAGGGCGGCGCTACCCGCGCCGAGTACGTCATCGATCGCATGGTCGAACACGCGGCGTCGAAGCAGCTCATGGTGCCCTTGAGCCTCAATACTCCTTACGTCAACACCATCCATGCCGACGAGGAACCCGAGTTCCCCGGTGACGAAGAGATCGAGCGTCGCTACCGCGGTTGGATCCGCTGGAACGCAGCGGTCATGGTCACGCGCGCCCAGGCCGCGGGCAAAGGCGTGGGCGGACACATCTCTTCCTACGCCTCCGTCGCCACCCTGTACGAAGTGGGCCTCAACCACTTCTTCAAAGGCAGGAACCACCCGGGCGGTGGCGACCACATCTACTTCCAAGGTCACGCTGCGCCAGGCGTGTACGCCCGCGGCCTGGTCGAGGGCCGCTTCAGCGAAGAGGACCTCGACTCGTTCCGCCAAGAGAAGTCAGCTGCCGGCCGTGGGCTCTCTTCCTACCCTCACCCGCGTCTCATGCCGGAACTGTGGGAGTTCCCGACCGTGTCGATGGGTCTCGGCCCCGCGTCGGCCATTTACCAGGCGTGGACCGACCGCTACCTCCACTTGCGTGGAATCAAGGACACGTCGCAACAGCACACCTGGGCGTTCCTCGGCGACGGCGAGATGGATGAGCCGGAGTCGCGCGGAATGCTCCAGCTCGCGGCCAATCAACGGCTCGACAACCTGACGTTCGTCGTCAACGCGAACCTTCAGCGTCTTGACGGGCCCGTGCGAGGCAACGGCAAGATCATCCAAGAACTCGAGGCCTTCTTCAGGGGTGCTGGCTGGAACGTCATCAAGGTGATCTGGGGCCGCAACTGGGACCCGCTGCTCGCCCGCGACCACGACGGTGCGCTCATCAATTTGATGAACACGGTGCCCGACGGCGACTTCCAGACGTTCAGGGCCGAGTCTGGCGCATTCATTCGCGACCAGTTCTTTGGTGGCGACCCGCGTGCCAAGGAACTCGTCAACGACATGACCGACGACGAGATCTGGGCGCTCAAGCGTGGTGGTCACGACTACCGCAAGTTGTACGCCGCCTACGCCCGCGCCGTTCATGAGAAGAATGGCAAGCCCACCGTCATCCTCGCGAAGACCATCAAGGGTTACGGTCTCGGCACCAACTTCGCCGCCCGCAACTCCACCCACCAGATGAAGAAACTGGCGGCCGCGGACCTCAAGGTGCTCAGGGACACGTTTGACATCCCGTTCACTGACGAGCAGATCGACGAGGACCCGTACAACCCGCCCTACTACCACCCAGGCTTCGACAACCCGGCGATCAAGTACATGCTGGGGCGCCGCGAAGAGCTCGGCGGTTTCGTACCCGAGCGAAGTGGGTCTTTCGATCCGATCGAATTGCCGGATGCCTCCGTCTACGAGTTGTTGGCCAAGGGATCTGGCAAGCAAGAAGTTGCGACGACGATGGCCTTCGTCCGCCTGCTCAAGGACCTCATCAAGGACAAGAGCTTCGGGCACCGGATTGTGCCGATCATTCCCGACGAGGCGCGCACCTTTGGACTCGACGCGATCTTCCCGTCGGCAAAGATCTTCAACACCCAGGGGCAGAACTACCTGCCGGTAGACCGCGAACTGATGCTCAGCTACAAGGAGTCAGAGTCCGGCCAGATCATGCACACGGGGATCAATGAGGCGGGTTCTGCCGCCGCGTTCCAGGCCGTGGGCACTGCTTACGCCACCCATGGCGTGCCCATGGTCCCGATGTACATCTTCTACTCGATGTTCGGCTTCCAGCGGACGGGCGACCAGTTCTGGGCGGCGGGAGATCAGCTCACTCGCGGATTCATCATTGGCGCCACCGCCGGCCGCACCACGCTCACGGGAGAGGGCCTGCAGCACGCGGACGGCCATTCGCCGCTGATTGCGGGCACGAACCGGGCGGTCGTGACGTACGACCCTGCATTCGGCTACGAGATCCGTCACATCATCAAGGACGGAATCGAGCGCATGTACGGCCCTGAGGACGGGCGCGACAAGAACGTCATGTATTACCTGACGGTCTACAACGAGCCCATCCAGCAGCCGGCCGAGCCAGAGAACGTGGACGTCGAGGGCATCATCAAGGGCATCTACAAGTTCGCGGATGCTCCCACTGGCGAGGGCCCTCAAGCTCAGATCTTGGCGTCGGGAGTTGCCGTCCCGTGGGCTCTCGAGGCCCAAGAACTTCTCCAGGCTCACTGGAACGTTCACGCCTCCGTCTGGTCAGTGACGTCATGGAACGAACTGCGTCGCGAAGCCCTTGATTGCGAGCAAGAGGCGTTCCTCCACCCGGAGAAGGAACCCCGGACGCCATACCTCACGAGCAAGCTCGCGGGCGCGCCTGGACCGTTTGTTGCGACGACGGACTACGACCACTTGGTACCGGATCAGGTGCGTGCCTGGATTCCTGGCGAGTACGCCACCTTGGGCGCCGATGGCTTCGGTTTCTCCGACACCAGGGCTGCTGCCCGCCGTTTCTTCAAGATCGACGGTCCGTCCACCGCCGTGCGCGTTCTCCAGCAGTTGGAGCGCAGAGGCGAGGTGGAGCGCGGCACGACGGCAAGGGCCATCGAGCGCTACGAGTTGCACGATGTGAGCAAGGGGACGTCAGGGAACGCTGGCGGCGAGGCATAGCGCCAAGCGAACGGGGCTCGCCCCTGTGCAAGACACGGCGCGCCATTGCTGGACACTCCATGAGTGCCGCGCCGCGAATGCACCGGTTTGGTGTAGTTCTTCCGGCTGAGTGCCCCCCATTGTGGGGGCACTCGGTTGTCCCTGTCGTACAAAATCGCCCTATGCTGTAGTGCATGGTCGCAACCGCCGACGTCAAGCACGACACCCTGCGCAAGCTCCGTGCAGGCACAGGCAAGCTCGCCACCGCCGCCCTCAGGGAACTCGACGCCGAGTACCGATGGTTCGGCGAACTGCCTGCTCAAGAGCGTTCCTGGGTCGGCACGGTCGCCCAAGCCGGCATCACGTCGTTCGTCACGTGGTACGCGAGCCCAGGCGGCTCATATCGGGGCGCCATCGAGGTCTTCGCCGCCGCCCCGCCTGAGCTGGCACGCTCCATCTCGCTTCAACACACGTTGAGCATCGTCCGTAGTGTGGTGAAGATTGTCGAGGAGCACGCCGACGACTTCGCAGCGCCTGGCGGAGAAGCTCACCTTCGCGAGGCCATCCTTCGCTACTCGCGCGAAGTGGCATTCAGCGCGGCAGAGGTGTACGCACGAGCCGCTGAGTCGCGCGGCGCATGGGATGCACGACTCGAAGCCCTCGTGGTCGACGCACTGGTGCGCGGAGAGGTCGATGACGATCTTCCCTCCCGCGCCGCGGCGCTCGGCTGGAAGCCTGGTCCCACGCTGGTGATGGTGGGCCACACCGACGGTGCGCTCGGCGAGGTTCAGTCGGCGGAGTTGCGACGCTCCCTGCGCAGGGCAGCCCCCGGTGCCATGGTGGGCATCCACGGCGAGGATCTGATCGTGATCTCACGCTCCGACCAGCCGCTCGAAGATCTCGCGCACTCCATGATCGAGAACTTTGGACAGGGACCTGTCGTCATCGGCCCCCCCGCCGTCACCCTCCTCGAAGTCGCTCGATCCACTCGGGCGGCGTTCGCAGGCGTGGTCGCCGCACCGGCGTGGTCGCTCACCCCGCGCCCCGTCTTTGCCGACCACCTCTTGCCGGAACGGGTACTCGTGGGAGACGCCAGCGCGCGCGATCGGCTCCTGACGATCGCTTACGATCCCATCCAGCGCGCTGGAGGTTCCCTACAAGAGACGGTGGCAACCTTCCTCGACTGCGGTAGGTCGCTTGAACTCTCCGCGCGCACCATGTTCGTCCACGCCAACACCGTGCGGTACCGCCTGAAAAAGGTGTCGGAACTGACCGGTTGGGACGTGTTGTCGACGCGCGATGCACACGTGCTTGAGATGGCCTTCGCCCTCGGTCGCCTGCGCGATGCGGGTCGAGCTCTTTTGTAGGTCTTCTACAAATCCTCGCCTACAAGTCGGTACCGCCAGGAGTCACCGCCCGCCTCAAGATAGGGCACGCTTGAACCATGCTTGCGATCGTGTGTCCCGGCCAAGGCGCCCAAAGCCCTGGAATGCTCGCTTCGTGGCTCGAACTCGACGAGGTCCGCACTGCGGTCGGGGAGTACTCAGAGGCGAGCGGTCTCGATCTCGCCCAGCTGGGAACAGTCGCAGATGCCGACGCTATCCGCGACACTGCCGTCGCCCAACCGCTACTCGTTGCGACGGCTCTTGCCACGTACGCCGCCCTCGGCGACATCTCGCCTGGCGTGGTCGCCGGTCACTCGGTTGGCGAGTTTGCCGCAGCCGCCGTGGCTCGGGTGCTGTCCCGCAAAGACGCCGTCGCGCTCGTCCGTGAGCGCGGAGTCGCCATGGCTCACGCCGCCGCGGAATCGGAGGCGACCTCGATGGCCGCCGTGCTCGGCGGCGTCGAGGAGGAGGTCGCGCTCGCCCTTGCCGAACTCGATCTCACGGCGGCGAACATGAACGGCGGTGGTCAGGTGGTCGCCGCGGGCTCTGCCGATGCGATCGCCGCTCTGGTCGCGAACCCGCCCGCCAGGTCACGCGTAATCGAGTTGCAAGTCGCTGGCGCATTTCACACTCACTACATGGCGCCAGCGGTGTCAGTACTCGAAGAGGCGGCAGCAACCACGACGCGCCGCGACCCTGACGTCGCTCTCCTGAGCAACGCCGACGGTTCCGTGGTGACGTCGGGCGACGACGTCGTCTCTCGTCTGGTCGCCCAAGTCGCGCGCCCCGTACGGTGGGACCTATGCATGGAGACGATGCTGTCGATGGGCGTCGCCGGAATCATTGAACTCGCTCCTGGTGGCGTACTTACCGGGCTCGCGAAGCGCGGGATGAAAGGCGTCCCGTCCGTGGCGCTGAAGACTCCGGACGACCTCGCGGCCGCCCTCGAACTGGCAAGGAACCTGGAATGACCGTCATTCGCACGACCAAGGGCCCCGAGTTCTCGCGCATCCGTGGATTGGGTGTGTTCCGCGGCGAGATGTTGGTGCCGAATGAAGACATCATCGAGCCCATCAACTCCTCAGACGAGTGGATCCGCAAGATGACGGGCATCGCCACGCGAGTGCGCGCAAACCCCGAGACCACCGTGATCGACATGGCGGAGGCGGCCTCCCGCCAAGCAATCGAGAACGCTGGGATCGACGCTGATGAGATTGACGCCGTCATCTTGTCGACCATCACGTTCCCCCACATCACTCCCGGCGGCGCTCCCGTGGTCGCCGATCGTTTGGGGATCACTGCGGCCGCATTCGACATCTCGGCCGCTTGCGCTGGCTATTGCTACGGCATCGGCCAAGCCGACTCGCTCGTGCGCTCCGGTCAGGCCAGGAACGTGCTCGTCATCGGCGCGGAGAAGATGAGCGAATTCATCGACCCCGCCGATCGTTCTATCTCGTACTTGCTCGGTGATGCGGCAGGAGCCGTGGTGGTTGGCGCTTCCGACACCCCCGCCATCGGCCCGACGGTGTGGGGCTCCGACGGCGCTGGCGCCCACCTGGTCCGCCAGACCGCTTCGTGGCTTGAGTACCGCGACAATCCCGGTACTCCCTTCCCCACCCTCTTCCAGGAAGGCCCAAGCGTCTACAAGTGGGCGTCGTTCAAGATGGCGCCCGTCGCGCTCGAGGCCATCGCGGCGGCAGGCGTGACGCCCACGGACATCAAGGCCTTCATTCCTCATCAGGCGAACATCCGCATCATCGACCAAATGGTCAAGCAGATCGGTCTTCCGGAGCACGTTGCCATCGCCCGCGACATCGTTGACTCCGGGAACACATCGGCCGCGTCCATCCCTCTCGCGACCGAACGTCTGTTGCGCGACGGAGCCGTGCAGTCAGGCGATTTGGCGCTGCAGATCGGATTCGGTGCTGGCCTTGTCTACGCCGCCCAAGTGGTGGTCCTCCCCTAGCGTCGGCGCCTTCCGCGCTAGTCTCGATAGTCGTTCCTCACAAGAGCGATGCCGTCTGGCATCACCCAACCCAAGGAGAAAAACCCTCATGGCCCTTTCTGAGCAGGAAGTCCTCGCCGGTCTGGCAGAGATTGTCGCTGAAGAGACCGGTATCGACACCGGCGACGTTCAGCTCGACAAGTCGTTCACCGACGACCTCGACATCGACTCGCTGTCGATGATGACGATCGTCACGCTCGCAGAAGAGAAGTTCGACGTCCGCATCCCCGACGAAGAGGTCAAGAACCTCGTCACCGTCGGCGACGCGGTCAACTACATCACCACGGCACAGGCCTAAACAGCCGCCTGTCCCCACCCGCACACACCTCGGAGGAACACCATGGCAGTGGTTGTCACTGGATTCGGCTGCACGACCCCGCTCGGCGGAGACGTGGCAAGCACGTGGCAGGCAGCGCTCGAGGGTCGCTCGGGCGTGCGCACGCTCGAGAACGACTGGGCCGAGCTGTATGGCTTGCCCGTGAACTTCGCAGGCCAAATCGCGGTTCAACCAAGCGAAGTGCTCTCGCGCCCCGAGACCAAGCGCATGGACCCCTCCGCCCAGTACGCGATCATCGCTACGCGTGAGGCGTGGAAGCATGCGGGGTCTCCCGAGGTAGACCCTGAGCGTCTTGGCGCAGTGGTGTCCTCTGGCATCGGCGGGGTGTGGACATTGCTGACAGCCTGGGACTCGGTGAGGGAGAAGGGCGCCGCGCGCGTTCTTCCCCTCACCGTTCCCATGCTGATGCCCAACTCACCGGCTGCCTACGTGGAGTTGGAGATTGGCGCGAAGGCGGGCGCACATGCCCCCGTTTCCGCCTGTGCATCCGGCGCAGAAGCGATCGGCATGGCCTTCGAGATGATCGAGTCTGGCCGCGCCGACGTCGTGGTCGCCGGAGGCACTGAAGCGGCAATTCACCCGCTACCGATTTCGGCTTTTGCCGCGATGCAGGCGCTGTCCAAGCGAAACGACTCCCCCGCGACGGCTTCTCGGCCGTATGACACCACGCGCGACGGCTTCGTCCTCGGTGAAGGCGCCGGCATCGTCGTCCTGGAATCGGAGGAGCACGCGAGGGCTAGAGGCGCGCGCATCCACGCCAGGCTCGTGGGACTCGGCATGACGTCGGACGCTCACCACATTGCCGCGCCAGACCCTGAAGGCGCTGGCCAGACTCGCGCCATGAAGCTCGCTCTCGAACGAGCGGGCCTCACGCCTGCTGACGTGGTGCACGTCAATGCGCACGCGACCTCAACGCCCGCTGGCGACATGGTCGAGGCGCGCGGCATTCGCGGCATCATGGGCTCGCACGGCGACAACGTGCTGCTGAGCGCCACCAAGTCGATGACGGGCCACCTGCTCGGTGGGGCCGGCGCCGTGGAGTCGGTGTTCACGATCAAGGCACTTGAGGACCGCGTGGCGCCGCCGACGATCAACGTCGATAACCCAGATCCTGGCCTCGAGGTAGACCTCGTGCGCAACACGCCGCGCGCGATGGCTCCCTCTGGTGACCTGGCCGCGATCAACAACTCGTTTGGCTTCGGGGGCCACAACGTGGCGCTGGTCTTCACCACGCCGTAACGTCCCGGCCGTCTGCACCACCACCACCACCGCCACCGCGCCGACAGTACGAACCGTTTCGGCGCGCGGCGCGCCGCACTTTGGTCAACGTTGCGCCCCGACTGCGGCGTGTCGCGTTCAGATCGGTTCGCAGTGTCGGGGGCGCTCGGGCCGCTGCGCGCGCCCACTGACGCGCGGGTGGCGTGCTAGCCGACTCTGTGGAGCCAGCGGACAGGGGCGCCGTGCCCCGCGTACCGGAAGGGTTCGAGCTCTTCGTCCCATGCCGTTCCAAGAGCGAGGTCCATGGAGCGCTTGAAGTCGGCAGCCGTGCCGCCAGCCTCCATCGCAGCGCGGATCCTGTCTTCAGGGACCACGATGTTTCCGTGCACGTCGGTGACCGCATGGAAGATGCCGAGCGACGGGGTGTGTGACCAGCGGGCTCCATCGCAACCGAAGGAAGGGTCCTCGGTCACTTCGTACCGCAAGTGCTCCCAGCCGCGTAGCGCCGATGCGAGGCGCGCGCCGGTACCTTGCTTGCCCTGCCAGGCAACCTCGGTACGGAACAGCTGGGTGCCTGCTGGCTGGTCGATCCAGTCAAAAGTGGCGCGCGAACCCAGCACAGACTGTGCCGCCCACTCGACGTGGGGGCACATTGCGCGGGTTGCTGAGTGCACGAAAAGAACACCACGGGCTATGGCAGCCATGACCCCTCCTTATTGATAGGTGCGTCTTCCCCTACGACCTATCGAGGTGTCCGGTTCCACCGGGTGTGTCTCTATCGTGCCTTAAGCATGCGAAAAGCACCAGCGAGACACGACGACGAGTTGCATATCCCTGTGGCACTGTGGACGTGTGAACCTCCCACCAACCTCGCCGACGCCGGCATCAGGCCGCGTCATGACGGTCGCGCAGATCAAGGATGCCGAGGCCGCGACGATGCGTCACACTCCGGAGTCTGAGCTCATGGATCGAGCCTCCCAGGCCGTGGCGGAGCAATCCCTCGCACTTCTCGCCGCACACGGCGTCTCGGTCGACGACGCGCGCATCGTCGTACTCGTCGGCTCCGGCAACAACGGTGGCGACGCGCTCCTGGCGGGAGCGCTACTGGCCGCAGACGTCGGCACGGTGACGGCCGTCGGCGTCGGGCCTTCCGCCCACGAGCGCGGGCTCGCTACGCTGACGGGTGCGGGTGGCCACTGGCACCACGCACGGGTAGACGCAGGACTCGCGTCCGCCCACACGGCCCTCGCGTCGGCTCACCTCGTGATCGACGGCATCGTGGGGATCGGATCCAAGCCGAACCTGCGGGAGCCCGCCGCCGGACTCGTCGCCGCCATCGCACCCGAGACGCCCGTGATAGCCGTCGACATCCCTTCCGGCTTTGACGCAGACAGCGGCGCCCTGCCGGATTCCTACGTCACCGCGGAGGCGACCGTGACCTTCACTGCTCTCAAGCCGTGCCTGGTCCTGTCCCCCGCGAACGCGGCGGCCGGAAAGGTCATCGTCGCCGACGTGGGCATCGACCCGTAGCCCTAGCGCTCGATCTGCTCCCGCAGTTCGCGCATCGCGTTGCGGCGCACGTCCTTGCTCAGCCGGTCGATGAACAGCTTGCCATTCAAGTGATCCACCTCGTGGTTGATGAGGCGGGCCCAGATGTCTTCGCCTTCGACTACTACCTCGTTACCGTCGAGGTCCGTGCCGACTGCCTTGGCGTACAGCGGCCGCTCGCACGGATACCAGAGCCCCGGGACGGAGAGGCACCCCTCCTCCCCCAACTCCTGATACTCGGAGTGATTCTCGACGATCTCAGGGTTGAGCACGTAGCCGATGTCGCCGTCAATGTTCCACGAGAACGCGCGCAGTGAGACCCCAATCTGGTTGCCCGCAAGCCCGGCGCGGCCTTCGTGGTCGACGGTCTCCAGCAGGTCTTCGACGACGGAGCGCACCCGGTCGTCGATCGTGGTGATGGGCTCGCAGGGGGTGCGTAGCACCGGATCGCCCACTACCCGAATCTCTCGCATTGCCATGGGGCAATTCTGTCATGCCGAGAGGTCACCCTTGCGGGCGTGATGGCCCAGGTCGGTGGTGCGTGCCAGGCTAGGGGCATGGAGCCCATTGACAGGAGCTGGGTAGCGGACCGTTGGCCCGTCCCTACCGCCGCTGATGACAAGTTCTCGCGCGGCGTTCTTGGCATCGTCGCTGGTTCGGAGGCGTACCCAGGCGCGGCCGCCCTTGTTGCCTCGGCGGCGGTGCGGACCGGCATTGGACTCGTGCGCTACGTGGGGCCCCGCCGCGCTCAAGACCTTGTCCTGTCCCTTCGGCCGGAGGTGGTCGTTCACGATTCCGGAGAGGCGACGGAACGGTTGCCGCGGGTGTCGGCCTGGGTGATTGGGCCAGGAGTGGCCGACCACCCTGGTCAAGACGCCGTGATCGGGGCGGTCCTCGCTTCCGGCACGCCCATCGTGGTGGACGCCGGAGCGCTCGAACCGTGCGCACGAGCTCGGGCAGCGGGTGCGCGTCAGGCGGCGCCCGATCGCGTGCTCATGACGCCCCACATGCGCGAACTGGTGGCCACCTTGGGGTCAATCAGGCACGACGTCACCGAACGGGATGTCGAGCGCGACAGGCCGGCGCACGCCCGGTTGCTCGCCGAGACGGCTCGCGCCACCGTGTTGCTCAAGGGATCGGCCACGGTGGTGGCGCCGCCAGGCGGGGCTGTCGTCACCCTTCCCGACGCCACACCCTGGCTCGCCACGGCTGGCGCGGGCGACGTGCTGGCTGGCATCGCAGGCGCCTTGCTGGCGTCCGGCCTCTCGGCACTCGATGCCGGAGTGGCAGCGTCCTGGATTCACGCCCGTGCGGCAGAGGCCGCGTCTGGTGGCGGCCCGATCGCAGCGCTCGACATCGCCGAAGCCGTCCCGGCCGTTGTCGCGGAACTCCTGCTGGAGAACGCCTAGGCGGCCTCTGGCTACACAGCCTTTAGGACGACGTCCGCGGCGTCGCCCGCTGCTAATCCCTCCGCCTTCAACACGGCCTTCTTCACGGGCAGGATGAACGTCTCGTGCTCCTTGGAAGGGAACACCGACGTGCGCCAGGTGGTGCCGCCGATCGTCACCTCGACCTTCACCGAGCCGAAGCCTGCCCGCGGCTCCGGCGCTGTCTCATCCAGTTCGTCGGCAACATCCTGGGGCAGCGATACGAAGTGCCACGCGGCGCTCTGCGCCTCCCACCGCCAGATCTGGGCTGCGAATCGGTAGATCATGTGGGCACCCTACCGCCGCCCCCTCACACAGCGGCCGACGCCGTTGGCGCCTACGTCGTGACGGCGACCCAGCGCGGGTCAGGCCGGGTCGGTGTCAGTAGCTCAGCCCTGCACGTTCGCGAGGGCCGTTGCCGCGGCCGCCTGGCCCGACGTCACGCAGTCAGGCAGACCGACACCGCGGTAGCTCGCGCCTGCAAGGTGCCAGGTTGGCCGTTCGGCGAGCGCGGCTTCGATCTGTGCCAGCCGCTCCTGGTGCCCCACCGTGTACTTGGGCATGAGGTTGTCCCAGCGCGCAACGCGCCGCAAGATCGGCTCGTCCTCGACGCCATAGGTCTCGGCGACGTCTCGCTCGACGGCCGCAAGCACGTCGTCATCTGGTCCCGAAAACAGGTCGCGAGAGCGCTCGGGCAGGAAGGAACGGATGAGGACGGTGCCATCGGGGGCGCGACCAGCCCACTTTGCCGACGTCACAGTGCAGCCTGAGGACGGGCTCCGGTCCTCCTTGCCAGTGCCGGCATCGAGATAGCCGTGGCCAGCTGGCGGCGAGGGAAAGGCTTCTGCCCGGTACGCGAGGGAGACGACGGCCGTGGACGCGTGGGGAATCGTCCTGAGAGCGGCAGCTGCCTCCGGACAATCCCCGTCAATCAGCATCGCCGTCACGGGAGCGGGCGTCGCCAGCACCACGGCGTCGGCCGTGATCTCCTCGCCTGAGACGAGGCGAAGCCTGGAGGTGCCGTCCGCAATCCTTGTGAGGGACTCGGCCGCATCACCAAACCGCTCCTCGAAAGCATCGGAAGCTCGAAGGTGCGCCACGAGCGCCTCGATGAGGTCCCCGAGCCCGCCGCGTAGCGTCCGGAAGGGCGAGCCGTCTTTGCGGGCCTTTCTCCCAGACAGGAGCGAGGCGATGATGAGGCTACGAGAGGATTCCTCGTAGTCGCGGAGCATCGGCAAGACGGAATCGACGCTGAGTTCCTCGATGGACGTGCCGTAGATGCCGCCGATGAGTGGGTCGGCAAGCCGCTCGATCACGGCAGGCCCGAGCCGGTGGCGCAAGAACTTCCCGATCGCCATGTCCTCTTGCTTCAAGTAGCGGGGCAAGACGATGTCGAGCCCGGCACGCAGCTTCTGGGGCCACGTGAAGAGCCGGGTGCGAATGAAAGGACCCAGCCTGGTGGGCAGGACCAGACCCATCCCGTCAGGCATGCGCACCATCTTGCCGTTGCGCCTCAGGAACACGACGCGGGGTTCCGACACGGCGATGATGTCTTCACTCAAGCCGAATCGTTGAGCCAGCGCGGCGGCAGCCGGGCGGTAGGCCACGAAGGAGTCCGGACCGTGCTCGATGACGAAGCCGTCTGCCTGCTCTGTGGTGATCTTGCCCCCGGCGCGGGGCGCCGCGTCGACAAGGACGACGGAGGCACCGCCGTCAATGAGGTCGACGGCTGCCGCGAGACCAGTGATGCCCGCGCCGATCACGACGACCTTCACCGCGCCTCCTGCACCGAAATGCCTGCTTGAGCAGGGGTGCCAGCGCCGGCGTCCGCGCGAGTTGTGGCCTTCTCATACCCAGGCGGCACGTAGGTGCAGAAGGGATCCTCCGCGAGCGGATCGCCGAAGGCGGAGTACGCCCTGGCACGCGATCCCCCACATTGCTGCTGGTATTGGCAGTGGTGACAACGTCCACCAAACTCACGCGGGTCGTGCAGCGACCTGAACAGCGGCTCGCCCCTGTACACCTCCACGAGGCTGTCAGTGCGCACGTTGCCCACGGGCAGCGGGAGGAACCCAGCGGGACAGATCTCGCCGAGGTGGGACACAAACATGATGCCGTGACCGTCCCTGACGCCAAAGCTGCGCGCCGTGCTCGAATGTCGGATCTCTTCAGGCGTGAGCCCCTCTTCCCTCATCACCTCGATCGCGACGCGACGATACGAAGGCGCCTCGGTGGTCGCGACCACGAACGGCGCCTCGAGAGACGTGCGGTACACCCAACGCATGAACTCCTCGCCGTCGGCGGGCGCGAGCGGCTCGAGCACCGTCCCTCGGCCCACCTCGATGAGGAAGAAGAGGCTCCACCGGGCCAGGCCGAGCGGCCGCAGCAGCTCGTACACCGCGGGGATGTCAGGGGCCGTCTCTGCCGTCACCAGGGTGTTGACCTGAAGCGGCTTCCCGAGTTCGGCCGCCCAGCCGATGGCCTCCATCGTGCGGTCGAACGTGCCAGGGATTCCGCGGATCCCGTCGTGGCGCTCGGGGGTCGAGCCGTCGAGGCTGAGTCCCAGAGCAGTGACCCCGTGGTCCTGGAGATCCACGAGCATGTCCCGTGTGAAAGCGGGAGTCGCTGCTGGCGTGATCGACACGTCGATCCCTAGCCGCCTGGCCTCATCAATGAGCGCAAAGAGGTCGGGGCGCTTGAGCGGATCGCCACCCGTCAGAATCAGCGTAGGCAGCGGGTCCCCAAACGCCGGAATCTGGCGAAGGAAGTCCAAGCTCTCCTGGTGGGTCAACTCCCCTGGCTGGGCGTCGGGCATCGCGGAGGCTCGGCAGTGCCTGCACGCGAGCGCACACGCCTGCGTCATTTCCCAGTAGATGTTGACGGGGGTCTGGGCATAGTCCCGAGCGACGTGTCTCACCGATTCACGGTATGTCGTACCTGGGTACTTGCTCCGGGACCCAGGTCACGACGCCGCCAGGGCGGGCTTCACAAAGTGGGCCAGGTGGGGCTCGAACCCACGACCGACGGATTATGAGTCCGCTGCTCTAACCGGCTGAGCTACTGGCCCTTGGTGGTACGGAGAGACTAGTGGCGTATTTGGTACGCGGACTCCCCGTGTTGCGCGATGTCGAGCCCCTGCTCCTCGCCTTCAGGCGTGACTCGCAGGCCCATGACGGCACGCAACACCATCGCAATGATGGCCGAAGCAACAAAGGAGTACAAAGCGATCACGAGCACTGCGACCGCTTGCTTGCCCAGCAGGGAGGCGTCGCCAGTACTGGTGAGGCCGATTCCCACCGTGCCGCCATTCACGATCTCGCGGGAGAACAGGCCGACGAACAGCATTCCGATGGAGCCAGCCACCAGGTGGACGGCGACCACGTCCAAAGCGTCGTCGAAGCGCAAGCGGAACTTGAGGCGAATCGCGAGGTACGCGGCTCCACCTGCGATGAAGCCAAGCAGCAACGCGGCGAAGGGGTCCAGGTAGCCAGCCGCCGGCGTCGAGGCGACGAGCCCCGCAACCGCGCCCGACACCGCGCCGTGCGCGGATGCCGCACCGGTTAACCGCTTCTCCAGCAAGAGCCACCCTGCCACCGCGCCCACGGCGGCTAGGTGAGTTGCCAGCGCAGCGGAAGCCGCAACGGCGTCGGCCGCCAACGCGGAACCCGCCGTAAGCCCAAGCCAACCGACCCACAAGAACGCAGCGCCCACGAAAGTGAGGGGCAGGCTGTGGGGACGCATGGAACTGACTTGCCACTTGCGGCGAGGCCCAAGCACGATGACGAGCGCCCATGCGGACGCCCCTGCGCTCACCCCGACCAACGACCCGCCAGCGAAGTCGAGCACGCCCCACTCAGCCAGCCAACCGTCGTCGGCAAGAACCCAGTGGGAGATGACGGGCAACACAAAAACGGACCACAGTGCGAGGAAGGACAACATCGCGCCGAACTTCATGCGGTCGGCGGCGGCGCCCGTGATGACGGCGGCCGACAGGATGGCGATCATCATCGTGAACGTCGCGAAGGCGATGGGCGGCACCTCAAGGCCGGAGAAGATGTCAGATTCCGCCAGGCCCGCAAGCCCTGCGTGCTCGAGATTGCCCACGAGGCCGCCGAGCGCGTGCGGCCCGAATGAGAGCGAGAACCCCACCAGCACCCACGTGATGGAGACGGCGACCATCGCGCCAAGGCCGTGCATCATCATGCCGAGCGCGTGCTTGGAGCGCACCATGCCAGCGTAGAAGGTCGCGATGCTGGGGGTCATGAGCAGGACGAGCACCGTGCACAGGATGATCCACGCGGTATCCCCTGTGTCATACGAGGGCGTCATGACTCTCCCTTAAGGTGTGCTGCGCAGCAAGGTTATCGTGCACCGATGGCCGCGTCGGATCGTGTAAAGTTTCTTCGGTTCGCGATCGTTGAATCGATCGATGATCCTCCGTAGCTCAATTGGCAGAGCAGCCGACTGTTAATCGGCAGGTTGTTGGTTCGAGTCCAACCGGGGGAGCTGGCTCTTGCCGCTCACTGCCACTGCGGCGGTGGGCGGCAAGGGAGCCGCCTCCATCAGACCGAACTCCAACCAGTGCACAGGCACGTCGGTGAGTTCTGCCCACGCCTTCAGCGCCAGCCTCTTCGGCCGCGCGCGGCCTTTCTCGTAGCGCGTCACGGTGCTCGGTGCAATCCCGAGCGCATCGGCGAACGCGCGCACCTCATACCCGGCTTCTTCGCGCGCGATGCGCATCCGGTGTCCTACGTGAATTACGGGATACATGTCGTTCTCCTCTCTCAGCACAGAATAGCGACTGGTGCGCAAGTGCGCAAGGGGAGCGATAGCAACGACACGCCGTAAACACGTCGAGGGTTGCGCATGCGCTCTGGTGGTGCTTATATGTGTCTCATGGCCGAAACGCACACAGGTACGCAAACCGACTCTCGTGCAACGCTGATCACGACGGGAGACGCTGCGGAGATTCTCTCGGTGACACCGGGCGCTGTTCGCAAGATGGCCGAGGGAGGGCGGCTCGACTTCGAGCAGAAACTCCCCGGCACCCTGGGCTCCTATCTCTTCCGCCGCGACGTCGTGATCGCCGCCGCCCGCAAACGCATCGCGGAGGAAGCGGCCCGTCTTGAGGCTCGGCGCGCACAACTCGAGGACGTGGCGTCGTGAGGCACAGCACGGGTCGCCGTATCGGCGCGACGTTCGGGTGGGTGGCACTCGGCATTGCCGCCGTCCTCGGTCTCGCCGCCGGTGGCCTCACTGCCGCCGCGGTCGTGTTCATCAGCGAGACGAACTCATGACCGCCGAGCCGTCCACCTTGGTGGAGTTCCTCGCTGGCCAATCGTGTGCCCGACGCGAGATGGCCGCGGTCCCAGAGCACGCGACCACGGAACCAGTCCCCCACGCGCCGTGGCTCCCGGGTTCGCCCAACACATGGCAACCAGCGCGACGCATCGACGTCACTGACATCCCCTCCCGTCTCGCGAACCAACTCACCGCACAAGGACAACGCATCACCGGATGCGGAGGAGTCCCCTTCGCCGGACACGACGTCGTATCACGTCCCACCGACACAACCCGCACCGACGGAAGCGAATACGTCGTCGACGCGCTCGCGGCCGACGCACACCCGCTCGTCGACGCGAAACGAGACCTCGAGACCGCTCACGCCCTGGTGCGCCGCGCTCGCGAACTGATCGCGTCGGTGATGCCCAATGACGTCAACGACCCGCGTCACCGTGTGAAGGGCGCAGGACTGGACGCCCGCAGCGCACAGCTTCTGCTGGATGACGCGATCGAGCGTCTGCACAACCTGGGGGTGGCGTGATGGAACTCCGGATCCTTGAGCCCACGCTGTGCGACGCCGATTGCCCCGTACACCCCACGACCGCCATGTGGCACGTCGGCGTGATGGCCGGCGAGCAATCAGTGCATGACTCCTTCATCTACCGCAACGCCGCGCAGACATGGCTCACAGACCAAATTGACCGGATTCAGGCCTCACACCACTTCTTTCAAGCCCCCGACCACGACGGCGTCGTGGTAATGCCGAACTCTTTCGCCCGCACCGTCGAAGCAATCCCCGCGCTCGCGGTGAGGGTACGGGAGGCGTCGCCTATGGCTGCCTCTCCGGCGCTTGCGGCGCAGGTGACGGAGCGTGTGCGTCGGGCTCGTGAGCTCCTAGCGGATGCCGCCGAGATGGCGTCGGGTGTGGACGGCGCTGCCGAGTGGGCCACGATGTGTGGTCGAGCTGTGGGGCGTATTGATGACGTGTTCACTTTCCTTGGCTGCGACGTCTACTCCGTGGGGCCCGTCGAGCCCGTGACGCCAGGCGAGCGCCACCTTGAGCCGGTGCCCGATCTGCCGGAGGCCACCTCATGAGCGGCGCGACGGTCGCGGAGTACACGGCGGCGAAGGAATCGGGCCAGCAGGCCTCCCTCTGGGACTCGATGCGTGAAGACATCGACGTGATCTTCGATGCGGTGCGGCCGCTGGCCACGGGCAGCGAGTTCACGTCGAATGACGTGCGCGACGAACTCGACCGCCGGGGCGTGCCGACGAAGTCACGCGCGGGCCTGTTTCGCAAGGTCTGCGCTCTTCACCTTCTCGAGCCGGTGATGGACCACATCCCGGGTGTTGGTGACGTGCACCGTTCCATCCCGTCTCGCGGCAAGTCCGCGAACGGCGCCCACGTGAAGGTCTACCGCCGCACCGCAGTGCCGGTGCCTGACCGCGAGACGTGGCTACCGCCACCGCGCGGCATCTGACTCCCGTCGTCCCTGCTCCCTGCTGACCGAAAGAAGTTCCTCATGGTGTACGTGAACCACTCTGAGCCGTACCGTGCGCGCCGTTGGCGGGCGATCGCGTTGGCCGCTCTCGTTGCCGCCGTGGCGTCATTCGTCGTGTTCTTCGTCGGCGGCCTGTGGGGCATGTGGCTGTTGTCGATCGCGCTGTATTGCGCCGCGATCGCGGCCGCGGTGATGTCCCGTCCACGTCCGTGTGGTGCGTCGTGATGGTCTGGTCACGCTTCCTCTACGGCATCGCCTGCATGTTGGGTGTGGCGTGCCTGGTGACGTCGAACGTCGGTATTGGGATGGTCGCCGCGATTGTCATGATCGTCGCGCTGTGGTTGCGGTCGTCGGCGTTGGACGTCGCGCTAGAGCGAGCCAAGAGCGACGCGGCCAAGGCGCAGGAGCGGTACATCAACGTGTCGCGTGAGTTCGATGCCATGAGGTTGAGGGCAGGCAGTGCCGAAGCGCGGGCCGACTCAACCGAGGGAGCGCTGATCAAGGTCACGGCGTTGTGGTCGCGCACCATTCGCCCTAGGACGGCCCCACGGTACGCGGGGAGGCTGTTGGCGTTGGGTGGCCACCCTGCGGCTTTGGCGTCGGCTGTGATGCTGTCTCGTGCCGCCCCGCAAGACCAGGGCATCGTGCCTCCCCGCGATGTCGTGGAGGTTGACCCCACCGTGGACGTCGACGACGCTCCCGACGCAGAACTAGCACCTGACGCCCCCGCCGATCCCAAGCGGCGGATGGTGCTGTCGGGTCCCGTGCTCTCCGTCGTCGGCGCGTCGGTGTTCACGGTGGGTGTCGCCGCCTGGTGGGTGGTGTTCGCATGACGGCCTTCGACCACCCCACTGCACCTAACGAAGCATGCACACATCCGCGCACCACCCATCGGCACGGCACCTATGCGTGCTACGTGCTCGACGGTTGCCGATGCGACGACTGCCGGCCCGTTGCGGTCGCGTATCGCCGCGAGGAGAGCCGTCGCAAGAGTTACCGGAGGTACGCGACCGACGACCGATATGAGCCCTATGTTGACGCGTCGCGCGCTCGGGCCCACGTTCTCGCGTTGCAAGCCGCGGGGTTGGGTTACAAGCAGATCGCGAAGCGTGCAGGCACGGGTTGCTCGGCGATTGGCGCTCTGCTCTACCCGACCCCTTCGCGCGGCCGTGGGGTGCGGACGAAGATCTCGCGTGAGACTGAAGCGAAGCTCCTCGCTGTCGCGATCCCATCGCCCGAGGAGCTCGCGGCGCATCAGTTGATCGACGGGACGCCTACTCGGAACCGCATCCAGGCGCTGGGTCGAATGGGATACAGCGTCGGCGAGATCAGCCGTGTCGCGCGTGTGGATAGGCAACGCCTCGACAAGATCATGAAGGGCACACCTACCGCGTCGGTGCAAACTCACATCGCCGTCCGTGACGTCTTCACGAGGCTGTGGCGGACGCCCTGCACCCCGGTGGAGTGGCGCGCGAAGATCGCTGCGACCCGCACCCGACGACGTGCCATCGATCTTGGTTGGCCATCACCGATCGACCTTGACGACGACGGCTACCTCACTGACTCGCCGTCCCCGTGTGAAGGCCCAGCCCGGGGTGTCGACCTTGACGAGTTCGCGTTTCTTCTCCGTTCAGGCGAGACCCCTGAACGTGCTGCTTCACGCCTCGGGGTGAAGCTCGACTCGATCAACACCGCTATCGCTCGCCACGGTCGCAGTGATATCGCAGTGCTGCTAGAGGCGGTGGCGGCGTGAAGTGCATCGACTGTGGTGCGCAGATGAGCGCGACTCTGGATGACCCGATGTGTCCCAAGTGTGCCGCGATCGCCGTGAAGTTGCTCGGCTCGATCTCAGCCCGCGTTGGCCTGCTTCAAGGCGAGGGGGTGGCGGCGTGAGAGACCCGTATGCGCGTCTGCGCGCCGTCGAGAAGGCCTCGTCGCGGCCCAAGAAAGCGGTTCGGTCTGTTGGAGTCGCGCTGGTTGGTCTGCTGATGGACAACCGCACTGGAGCGGTGCAATTCGAGGGCACTGCCGTCGACGCCAGCACATATCGCCGCGCCGCTAACAGGCACATCTTGAGCGTTGCGCCGAAGTTGGTGGTCTCCATCTACCGGCTTGACCCGGGCGCGCCTGGTGGTGCGTCACGAAAGTCGACGTGGGAAGCGGTCCTGATGACGAGGGTCGGTGCGTCGTGATCGCGGGGACGGCGATGGTGCCGGTGGTGCGCGTGGTGGTTGAAGGTCGGGCGCGCACCAAGGGGAGCATGCAGACCAAGCAGGCTCGCCGCATCGTGAACGGTGTGAGTTACGGGGTGGGTCACGCCCGCCTGGTGGAGTCCACCGCGCACTCGAAGGAGTGGCGTGCCGAGGTCGCGTGGCGTGTGCGCCAGGGCTTGCGCAGCGCTGGCCCGGTGTCGGGTCCGGTGCGGGTGACCGTCATGTCGTTTCTGCCGCAACCGAAGTCGAACCGGGACCCGATGCCGACGGCGAAGAGGACTGGCGACATGGACAAGATCGACCGCAACGTCCTCGACGCCCTCACTGACGCGGGCGCGATCGTCGACGACGCCCAGGTGGTCGACCTGTGTTCCGCGAAGCGGTGGGCTGCCGACCCCGCACACCCGTACACCGTGATCGAAGTTGAGGCATACCCAAAGGAGAGCAGCTGATGGAAGAGAACACCGACGACGCCCAGAGCTACGAAGTGTCAGGGCTGCCGAAGCCCGCTCGGTTCGCGAACTATGACGGCGACCGCCGCCAGATGCTCGGCGGGATCTACGGACCCAACGAGACGTGCGAGATCATGTGCGACGTCGACGTCGACTATGACTTTGAGACCAACACGTCACGAGTCGGGTTCGCCTTCGCGACCCTCCCCATGATCCGTGCCGCGTTCCGCTCCGAGGGCTACTACGAAATCGCCCCCGCGGTGCGCCAACGCGCCGCCAACGCCATCACGGTGGCCACCATGGCCGGTGTGTGACCGTGGCCGACGCAGCAGAGAGGCAAGGCAAAACGTGGCCAGCCGACCCGGGCCTGACCGACGACCCGAAGGACTTCGGCCCGGACGGCTACCAGTACGGCTTCATCGCCGACGACTCGCCCACAGTCATCGCCTATGCATTCGGGTGCCTGCCGTTCTTGACCGAAGAGAGCGCCCGGCACACCGCAGTGAAGTGCTACTGGGAGACCTACGTCATCGTGCGCCGCAAGCCCGGCAAAGACTGGGAAGAGGCGCCTGATGCCTAAGCGCGTCCAGATGTCACGCCAGCACCCATGGCGGGCCGAACACCCCGACGCGGTGATCGTTGCCAGGCCGAGCAGGTGGGGCAACCCTCTGCCGGGCGGCATCAAGAGTTTGACCCGTGAGCAGATCGTCTACGGCTACCGCGACCTGGTGGTGCGCCGCGCAGCGAAGATCGTGACGCCCAGTTACGTGATCACGGTCAAGGCAACCGACGTCCACGAAACCGTCCCCACCTCCGCAGAGATACGGACCGCGCTCGCGGGCAAGGATCTCGCGTGCTGGTGCAAGCCCGGCGACCCCTGCCACGCGGACGTGTTGCTTGAGATTGCGAACGCTCCCGAACCTGACCGGTATCCGACGCAAGAGTTTCTACACGGCGAGTCGGACGTGCCCGGTGACTGTTGGCGCGCGTGCATTGCGGGTCTCACGAATGCCCCGTTGGAAGTGGTGCCCCACTTTGCGCAGCTCTACCCCGACGAGACGACACCCGCGTGGTGGTACGCGACCGTCACGTGGGTGGAAGAGAACGCCCCCGGCACGACGCTCGTGTGCATTGACCCGGTGTTCCCGGTCGCCACGCAGACAGAGGCGCTTCCGCCGGTAGTGATCGCGACCGGTAAGTCGCCTCGAGGTGACTTCATGCACGCCGTCCTCGTGGACTGGGTGACGGGCGACCTGGTGTGGGACCCACATCCCTCACGCGCCGGTCTCGCCGGTCCCGCCATCGAGCTCGCGGCCCTACAGGCGCACGTGACAGGGGCGACGGTATGAAGATCCTGACAGTGCGCCAACCGTGGGCGTGGGCCATCATCCATGGTGGCAAAGACGTCGAGAACAGGTCCCGCAACATCGCCGGCGACTACCGCGGCCCCGTCGCGATCCACGCCGCGAAGCGCGAAGTACCAAACCGCTTCGAGCCAGGTGGCGCCAGCGACCGAATCGTCACGATCACCGGTTGGATGCCACTCATCACCCTCCCGCCCAACCTCGGCGCGATCATCGGCGTGGTCGACCTCGTCGACGTGCACTACTCGCACCCGTCCGACAACGAGTGCACGCCGCGCGCAGGCAAGTTCCCATGCTCGCCATGGGGCGACACCTACGGGACTTATCACCTAGTGCTCGAAAACCCACGCGCGCTCGCGACCCCGATCCGGTACACGGGTGCGCTCGGTCTGCGGACCCTGCCCGACGACGTCGAGGCCCGAGTGTGGGCGGAGGTCGCCTCATGACACGCCACGCTCGCGACCTGTCGGACTTCTTCGTGGCGGCACACGCTGCAAAGGGGTCGTATCGGTTCGCGGCCAACAGTGTCAACGCGGCCTTCGGTGCGATCTGGGCCGAGGTGTCGCGCCCGCTGCGACGTCTCCTCGAGGCGGTGGTGGGTCGTGGCTGAGACGAATCTCACCGTGGCAGACGACACGCCCACGGCGCTCGTGGTGCGGGAGGTCATCGAGGCGGGTGAGCCGTACCAGTTCACCGGGGAGCGGCAACTGCAGGAGCGACTCGCTGTCGCATTGACATCCCGGTTTGGTGACCTCGTGCACCGGGAGGACAGGCTGAATGACCGAATGCGGATCGACTTCATGGTCGGTGGCGTGGGTGTCGAGGTGAAGGTCAAAGGTGCGGCACCTACGGTGGCCCGTCAGTTGGCTGCGTATGCGGCCCACCCCGCCGTGGATGAGTTGCTGTTGGTGTCGACCGTGCCAGCACATATTGGGGTGCCGGCGATGACGTTTGTCGGTGGTGTGGGCGCCGCTCCTGACGTGTTGATCTTGTCCGGTGGTGCCCTGTGAACCACGGCACCTACCAACACGATCCGTTCGCCCAGATTTGGCGTCTTGCGTTAGATCCGGCGACGGCGATACGTGCACGCCGCATGTTCGCTCGAGTGCAGTCGACCCGGTCAGGCGAAATTGTCGTGAAGCACACCCCCGAGGTGGCCCGCGATATTGAGTGGTTCATGCAACGGTTCCCGCTCGAGCCGTTCGATGGCGCGTCGGCCGACTTCCTTGCCATGGCGGCAACCCAACATCGTGAGACGGAAGCGGCGATTGCGCGGATCCTGACCACGCCGTCGCACCAGACGTCGTTCCCGCCGGACCTGATGAAGACGCCCCGCGACTACCAGGTGCAGGCATACCAGCTGGTGCGTGAGCGTCGCCGGATGATCATCGGCGATGAGCTGGGGCTGGGCAAGACCCTCACAGGGCTACTCACCGTCATCGACGACGACGCCCGCCCCGCTCTAGTGGTGCCGCTCACCCATCTGCCCCGACGGTGGGTGACCGAACTGAACGAATCGCTACCGATGCTCACCGTTGAGGTGGCAAAGAAGACCAAGCCTCCGCAGCACATCATCGACGGCCACCTTCCCGACGTGGTCGTGGTCCCGTACTCCAAGTTAGCCGGATGGGCGCACGCGCTGGCAGGTCGGGTGCGGACGGTGTTGTTTGACGAGGTGCAGGATCTACGTCGCGGCACGGTGTCGGACAAGGGTCGTGCGGCGGCGCATGTGGCTAGTGAGGCTTCGTTCGTGGTGGGTTTGACGGCAACGCCGGTGTACAACTACGGCGGCGAGATCCACAACCTGTACGACATCATCGCGCCGGACGTGTTGGGCACTCGTGAGGAGTTCATCCGCGAGTGGGGCACGCAAACCTATGGCGGGCACGTGTTGGTGCGTGAGCCGGCAGCACTGGGCGAGTACTTGCGTCGTGAGGGTTTGCTGTTGGCGCGCACCCGCAAGGAGGTGGGTCGCGAGTTGCCGCAGGTGGTGAAGGTGCCGCACACGGTGGAGTCAGACCCTGCCGCATTGACCGCAATCACTGGTGATGCTGCCCGTCTCGCTGAGGTGATTCTGGCGCAGGGAACCACTCGCCAGGAGCGGTTTCAGGCGGCGGGTGAGTTGGACTGGAAGGTGCGGCAGGCGACCGGTATCGCGAAGGCGCCTTACGTCGCTGAGTTCGTGAAGATGCTTCTCGAGTCTGAGGAAAAGGTCGCACTGTTTGGGTGGCACCGCGCGGTGTGGGGCATCTGGCGTCGAGAGCTCGACGCGTTCCGCCCGGTGATGTACACGGGCAGTGAGTCGCCGGCACAGAAAGCCGCAGCCGAGGACGCGTTCATCCATGGGGATGCTCGGGTGCTGATGATGAGCCTGCGGTCCGGTGCTGGCGTCGACGGACTGCAGAAGGTGTGCTCGGTGGCCGTGTTCGGCGAACTTGACTGGTCACCCCAGATCCACGAGCAAGGCATCGGCCGCTTCCGTCGCGATGGCATGGACGAGAACAACCCCGTCGTCGCGTACTTCCTGACCTCCGATGAGGGATCTGACCCGCCAATCATGGAGACCTTGCAGATCAAGCGCAACCAGGCGGAGCCCATCATCAGCCCCGACGGGAAGCTCCTGACGAACGCGACGGTCGACACCGACCGGGCCCGCAGCCTCGCCCGCACGGTCCTCGCCAACCACCGGAGGGCCGCATGACCGCCGAGCAGATGAAAGCGCTCGCGGCACGCCGGTGCGCCGGATGCGGGTCAAAAGGCGTGTCAGTGACCCTGACCCTCGTCCCGTGTGGGTGCTCGGTCGACAAGTGCGCCCGGTGCGCCGCTGTCGCCCTCCACACCGTCGGCGGGCCCCTGACCAAGTCACCCGGCCAGGTCGAAGTCCTCAAGCACGCGTGCGGAGTCACAGCCCCACTCAAGGCGTGGCGTGTCGAAAGAAGCCCTGCCAGATGAACCCGGCACAAGAGGTCGCGGTGCGGTCGTGCACCCCTGACTTTCCGACGTGGCGTATCGACGCGAAGCGGCAACTGCGGAACCGCATCAACGTGTGTCATGCGGTGGGTGAGCCGGCGCTGATTCGTCGGTGCGCGATCGTGCAGGACCGTCGCGGCGTGACCGAGTTGCGTCGCGGCGAGTTGCCGCTACCGGGTGCCCGTGTGGGTACGCGGACTTTCAACCTCAACCCCGACAACACCGTCGCGATCGTCGACGAGTGGGACTAGGAGACACATGATGCAGTTCCTATCTGACAAGGCCCTCGCGACGTTGCGTCGGCTGACAAGCCCGCGGCAGCGAGTGCGTCAAGACGCGCTGAACGCGCTCAGCAACCGCAAGCCCGGGCAGGTGTACGCCGGCACGGCGAACCACAACCAGGTGGCGAAGCGTCGTGCGAAGAACCGTGTGGCCCGCCGGTCGCGTGCCGTCAACCGTCAGCGCCGCTGACTCCAACGCCCTGCAACCACCCTCAAGGAGAAACACATCATGAAACTTGCAGCAACACTGCCGAAGGCCGACGACGACTACATGCGCAACGGTCTCGCGGTCCACGCCGCCGACGTCGTCCGGCACCCGGACGAACGGCGTATCGCGATCGTCGTGCTGTCCACAGCGAAACTGATCGACAACCGGGCCTCCCATTCGGTGGAACCGGTCATGGCGATCGACCGTATTGAGTTGGTCCGCCCGCGCGACGCCGGCGACGCGGAACGCCTACTCACCAGGGCGCTCGAGGAGCGCACAAGCCCGAACACGTTGCCGTTGTTCATCCGCGACGACGTCAAGGAGGCATTCGCTGAGGGTGCCGTGCAACACAGCACAGGCGAGGTACACGCCACGGTGCTGAAGTTCGGCAAGGGCGTCTTCAACGGCGAAGACGACGATACCGAGCAAGACGGCGACGTCGACGACGAGGCGGACGGGGACGTGCCGTCATGAGCGGCCCGACGTTCGTCGACGTGACCCCCGAGCCAGAAGACACGGCACCCGATGAGGAGTTGCCGACTTTGGACGCCTGGCCGGCCGATGCTCCGCCTCCGCCCTCAGTCGTGGTCTTCGCCCGACCGTGCGTGATGATCTCGTGCTCTGCCTGCAATCAGGACTACACGGGCGAAGACATCTCGCTCCACTTCGACAGCGTGGCAGAGGCGATCGCCATGGTGCTCACCTCCGAGTGGGTGCTCTTGGAGGACGGCACGGTCCTTTGCGGCAGTTGTGCGGACGAGGAACGTTGCAAGCGCTTCGGCCACACCACGATCCGCACTGTCGAGCCGTACACGCCCCCTCCGACATCCCCCTACGCAGGCAAGACCCTACCCGCCTACTCGTACTGCGAGCGGTGTCAGGCACTCAACCCCGAGGAGGTGCCAGCATGACCGAACGCAGAACCGCTGACGGATACGTCCTCACCAAGCCCCAAGTCGCGGCCCTCGAAGCCATCGAGCAACGCCTACGTTGGCCCTCCCTCCATTGGGACACCGAACGGGTCCACAAAGAAGCGTGGCCACACATAGCACGCGCCGCAGCCGACGCCGCGATCGCGGCCGCCGCCGATGTGCCGGCGGTGTTCGGAGAGTTGGCAGAGTTCGCTCAGACGACCCCGTACACGGCGAAACAGCTCGCTGAGGGCATCATGCACTGGGCGCGGGTGCCGGGCATCACTCCGCAGATGATCGCACTCATCGTCGATGCCTACGACCTCGACAAGGCTCCTGGCGAGGCGAACACGGTGACACCTCTGCCCAATGTTCCCAACGGGCACCGCAAGCCACGTCCAGGCTTGATGCGGGTACTGATGATCCCCGGGCACTACGTCGACCGCAGAAACGGCGACATGTGGGCGCTGAGAATCGTCGCGGGGGCCGAACGGTGGGAGTGGGTGAACGGCAATCGCTTCAGGTTCGTGCCGCGAACTCATCTCGTGCGCTGCCGCTTCCCCGTCAGGTGGGCACTATGAGCTGGCGCAATGCGGCCGACGACCCGCCCGTCGGCAAGTGCACCAAGTGTGGCCGGAGCACCTGGGACAAGAGCAGCATCGGTTCGGTTGACCATATGCCCCAGCCGAGCGGAGTCACCTGCGGCGGGACCTTCGTCCAGAATCTGGACTGGGGCGCCCCACGCGCCAAGAGCCAATCGTCCGTGCCCGCCGAGCCGTTCGCTATCGACGCCGCACACCTCACCAGGCAACGTGAGTTCAGCCTGGCCACGTTCGGTCCCGGTGTGCGTGAGGCCGGTGTCATCGACCACATCCGCAAGGAGCTCGTCGAGATCGCGGACGCGGAGACGCTCGAGCAGGCCGTCCAAGAGTGGGTCGACGTCATCATCCTCGCTCTCGATGGTGCACTGCGCACGGGCGTACCCGCACAGGAGGTCCTCGACGCGGTACTCGCGAAGCAACAACACAACGAGGCCCGAGAGTGGCCCAACTGGCGCACACAGCCCAAAGACCGCGCGATCGAGCACGTCCGCACAAGGGAGGGTGCGTGATGGAGTTAACCATCGATGGCGCCGGCCACACCTACATCCAGGGACCAGAGGGCCCCGTCGAGGTTCAGGTCCACCTCGACCGAGTAGACGCACCCCCGAACATCGAAGCCCTCCACGCAGAAGCACAAGAGCGTGAGGCGGTAGCCAAGTGGCTTGAGGGCATCACGCTTCGCGACCAGCAGTGGATCGACGGCATCAGCGAACCGGGAACGGTCGTCTGCTTCGACGGCACACCCGCCGAGTTCATTGCCGCCATCCGCGACGGCGTCCACCACCGACCCAAGGGAGAGAAGACCACATGACCACGACACCGCCTCCGTCGGCGCTCGCGGCCGACCCGCCACGTGTTCGCATGTGCCCAGAGTGCCGTGTCGGCAAGCACTCCAACTGCACGGGCGTGTCGTTCGACGCGAACGACAACGAAGTGCCCTGCCCGTGCCTCACATGTCACCCGCCGACACCAGTCCGGTGCACAGCCTGCGGCCGACCTATCAACCCTGAGACCGCTGAGTGCAGCGGTTGCTCCGACTAGACACCCCGAGAGGACACCCCACCCGTGAGCTTCCTGCGAGTCAGCGATTCATCCGCGTATGACCCGCGCACCCTCCACCCCCTCGAGAGCGCCGACGCCGACGAACGAACCGTCGACGAGGTATTCGGATTCTCAGTACGCCTCGCCGCCGAATGCGGCAGCAAAGAGAACGACAACACCGACCGCCGCGCCACCCTGGGCATGGTCCGTGCGCTCGCGGGCTCGCCCACCCGCGCGACAGCGATGATGGCGATGCTTGTCGCGGCGGGAGCGTGGAGGCCGGACGGCGACGGTTGGGAACTCATCAACGATGAGAAGTACTTGCACCTTCGGGCTCAGGGAGAGATCGATCGCGACCGCGTCCGTCAGAAAGACGCGCGCGACGACATGCTCACCGTGCCCGCCCGCTTGCGTGACGGTGACAACTGTCGGTACTGCAGCAAGGACGTCAACTGGTCGGACCGCAAGAGCCTGCGCGGGGCAACGTGGGAGCACGTCAACATCGCGGCCCAGCCAACAGCGTTGCGGGACTTCGTGGTGTGTTGCTTCGCATGCAACCGGGAGCCTTCGTCACGCGGTCCGCTTCTGGCGCCGCCTGAGCAGCCCAAGTACGGGCCGAAGACGAGAGAGTTCGTGAGGGAGCGCCTCGGGAAGTGGCCGACGCGCGCACAGATTGACGAAATGTACCCGGGTCTGCGGATCTGGGCGGGGAACGCGGTAGAGGGCAAGCGGACCGAAGAGGAGGGCGCGGACACTGGCCTGCGGACCTCTTCGGAGCACGCGCCGACCGACCAGCGGCCCGCCCGGAAGAACGCGACCCAAGACGCCCCACAGCGGCCCGAGAACGTATCGGAGAACGCGTCGGGCACGACCAGCCCACAGGCGGGCGAAAGCCCGCCACACGGGCCCCCACAGCCGATCTACAGCAGACCAGTAGATCGGGGGTCTGACGGATCTAGATCTGCCGGGTCGGGTCGGGTCGGGACGGGTTTGGTAGTTCCGGGTCTTCCCGGCTCTGGCACCGCCGCGCCTACTGGTGGGTCAAAGCGATCACGTCGACGGAAGGAACAGAGGTGACCACAGTGGCCAGCATTGAGGATTCCAAGCGTGAGGCTCTCACGCCAGACGAACGTCGGGAGAAGGCTCGCCTGGTGCGGCGTCGTCTCCGCCAGTTCACCGATCCTTTCGAGGTGCGGGAGCCGTGGTGGTCTTGGGATGCCCATGGTGGCAAGTGGTACGACGTGCCGATGGGTGACCACGTCACGGAGCTCCCTCCGCTGCTTGAGCAGATCGATATGGCAGTGAGCCGCGTCGGGTGGTCGAGTGGCACGACAGGATCGTTCGAGTCGCGGCCGGCGGCAGTACTCGATGCGATCGACGCCCGCGAGCGCATCAGGGTGTCGGCTGCTGAGAAGGTGCGGGAGTTGACGGGCGGTGAGCCGTCGGTGTTGCCGGAGAGCAATCTGACGTCGTTGGGTGCGTTGGCTTCGACGCTGTCTGATGATGAGTTGCGGGCGCTCGAGCGGGATGTGCGGTCGTGGTGGGCTCACGCGAAGATTGTGGCCGGGATGGACGATCGGCCGATGGCGCCGCATGTGCGTTGTCCGCGGTGCGACACGCTGGACTCGTTGAGGGTGAGGCTCGATATCCCGGGTCGGTTCGGGCTGGCGATGTGTCGGGAGTGCTTGGCGGTGTGGACTGGTGACCCGGTTGCGGCTGCCGAGAATGAGGACGCCGGGTATATCGGCATCCTGCTGCGGGCGATCAAGGAGCAGGAGGCGGAGGCCGCGAGCGCGTCGGTGCCTGTGGAGGTGCGGCATACGTTGGAGTGGTCGTTTCGGTCGCATCATGATGCGGCGGCTGTGGATCCGAAGGGTGAGGTGAAGGTGTGTGAGTCGTGTTCGGCTCAGGCGTCGGCTGCTGCGTCTTCGGTGCGGGGTCGTGCGGTTGATGTGGTGGAGCGGCATCCTGCGGGGACGGCGCACTTCTGCTCGCTATGCAAGGCGTTTCATCCTGGGCGTGCGTGATGCGTCGGTTCAGGTTGACGTCGACGGTGTTGGGGCCGGAGCGTCATATCGAGTTGAGGGTGTATCGGACGCGTGGGTGGATGCGGCGGGTGTGTCATGGGATCACGGGTGATCCGTTGGATTTGCGGGCTGATGGGGTGACGCATCTGTATCGGAGTGAGGCCGATCCTCGTGACGCGCTGGCGTTCGTGTATCTGTGTTGCCCGGCGTTGTCGGTGGAGGTTGTGGCTCACGAGCTGCATCATGCGACGTTGGGGATCTATGGTGCGTTGGTCGATCCCGAGACGCCGGTGCCGGAAGTGCTGACGAACGGCAATGAGGAGTTGGCGCACATGTTCTCTGAGGCGTTGGTGTCGACGTTGGAGACGTTGGCTCAGTCGGGGTATGAGATCGATGGGTATCGGCCGTGGTGGGTTGCGGCGCCGTGACGACACGCGGTCGTGGTGGGTTGTTGCGTGGTGTCTGTTGGTGGGCGTAGCATGTTGCCCACTAGGTGAAGTGTCTCTGGGCCCGGTCTTCGGATCGGGCCTTTTGCATGCCACCAGTGCATGAGGCGCGAGCAGGGCGCCGAGACGGCAGCAGCGCGCGAGCCCGTCACTCACCCTCGTGGGGTGGTTGGCGGGCTCGCTGCGCGATCGCAGTCAGAAGACTTCCGGTCCGACGCCGGTTGAGCAATTCCCCAACACACACACCAAGGGAAATCTCATGTCGAAACACACCATCACGATGTCAGACCCGCGCCTCGGCCAAGAAGTCGTCGAGGCCGACAAGGCCGAACTAGACCCTGAGTTCGGACACCTCATGCTGAGGGATGCCCAAGGCAAGGACGTCGCGATCTTCGCAAGAGGCGCATTCGCTTGCGTCGTCAAGTCGCCGTAGTCGACCACTGTCCCCTAGCCACACGCGAGGTCACGGCATGGCAGCGACTCGCACGGGCACCACGGTGCACAAGCGGATGAGGAAGCGGACACTCGCGCGGGATCGTGCGGCAGGTATTACCCACTGCCCCATCCCAGGTTGCGGCGCCGAGCTCGACTACGACACGACGGATCGCAGCAATCCTGCCAAGGCGGAAGCGGACGAGATCACACCGTGGTCACACACCCAAGAGACAAGCACCGACCTCGAAGACTGGCGCACGATCTGTGCGCACTGCAACCAATCGCGAGGAAGCAACGCTCAGGCGCCAGTCGAGGAGAACGCGAACCTCTTCCCGCCCTCAAGGGCTTGGTAGTCGAACGCTCGTTCGAAGCCACCCCAGGGGTCCCCCCGAGCCACCCCTCCCCTCACCCTCTCGGCACTGAGCAATATCTCTCCTGGTATTTTCCACACCACCCCAAGTCGAACGCTCGTTCGAACGATTGGAGGCGCTATGGCTCGCCCCGCCCTCCGTGCCGTTCCTGAGTCCGAGGTGCCAAAGCCCAAGGCGAAGATGAACGTCGAGCAGGCGGCGTCTGCTGGCGATCGTCGTGCCTTGCTGAAGGCCATGCAGTCACGCATCGCGAAGACAGTGGACGATCCCAAGACACCGCCCCGCGACCTTGCCGCCCTCTCTCGTCGGTTGCAAGAGATTGGCCGCGAGCTGGAGGGGATGACGGATGAGCCCGACAGCGACGATGACCAGGCCGAAGACGAGGCGTTCGACCCGGCGGCTGTCTGAAGTAGCCCGGCACGTCGTCACCCCGTCGGGCATTGTCTCGACGGGATGGCCGGCTGTAGAGCGTCGCTGCACTGAGTTCGGCGATGTGTTCGATGAGTGGCAGCGCGGCATCGGGCAACTGATTCTCGCGAAACGCGCCAACGGCCTGTACGCAGCGACGGTCGGCGGGGCGACGCTCTCCATCCCTCGCCAGGTAGCCAAGACATTCATCGTGGGGCGCATCGTTTTCGCGCTCTGCACGCTGTTCCCGGGTCTTCGTGTGGTGTGGACCGCGCACCGCACCCGTACCGCGACGAACACGTTCCAGAAGTTGCAGGGACTCGCGAAGTCGCGGAACGCCGCCAAGTACGTCAAGTCCATTCGCGTCGCGAACGGTGAGCAAGAGATCCGGTTCCACAACGGTTCGGTGATCCTGTTCGGTGCACGCGAGCAGGGATTCGGTCGCGGGTTCGACGAACTCGACATTGAGGTGTTCGACGAGGCGCAGATCCTCACGGAGAAGGCGCTCGAGGACATGGTCGCGGCGACAAACCAGTCGCAGCACCCCCACGGCGCGCTGTTGCTCTACATGGGCACGCCGCCGAGGCCCGGCATCGATCCGGGCGAAGTGTTCATCGCCCGGCGTGAAGAGGCACTGTCCGGCAGCTCTCGCGACTCCCTCTATATCGAGTGCTCGGCAGCCCCAAATGTCGGCCGCAAGAACGGCCCTTCACTCGACGATCACAAGCAGTGGCGCATCGCCAACCCGTCGTTCCCTTACCGCACACCGCTGGCGTCGATGCAGAGGCTCCGCAAGAACCTCCCGTCGGACGACTCCTGGCGCCGTGAGGCGTTGGGCGTGTGGGACGCACGCGGCCAGTTGGAACCACCAGTGATCGACCCCGAAGACTGGGCACTGCTTCAACGCCGTCCACCATCAGGGAACCAGGTCGCCTACGGGATCCGGTTCGACCCAAGCGGAACACGCGTGGCGCTGTCCGTCGCGCTCGCGGACGGCCAGGGCTGCTTCGTCGAGGGCATCTACGCCGGTTCACCCGCGTCGAGCATCGACGGATTGGTGAAGTGGCTGTCGTCGCGTTGGCGCACGTGTGACGGCATCGTGATTGACGGCCGCGGCGCAGCGGATCTTCTCGAGGCTCGACTGAAGAAGGAACGCGTTCAGCCACGCAAGATCACGCGAGTGACGCCTGGACAGGCGGGTGCCGCATATGCGGGCCTGCCGGACCTCGTGCTGTCCAAGAGCGTGCACCACTCGGGCCAGCCGGGCCTCGCCGCGTCGATCGCGTGCTCGAAGAAACGCAAGATCGGCACGCAGGGCGCGTGGGGGTACGAGCCGAACCACCCCGACGGGGACTCCACGCCAACGGAAGCAGCGGCTTTGGCAATTTTCGGGCTCAAGACCAAACGTACAAGCGCCAATGGGCGCACCGGACAAGGCCGCACGAGCGGTGGGCGTAGAGGGACGGTGATGTGAGCGTGAGCGAGATCACCGAAAGCCACGAGACCGTGCAGGTCGACGCCCTCAATACCGGTCTCAACGCCCGGATCAACCGGCTCCTGCGTGATCTCGAAGCCAAGAACAAGCGCAACGTTCTGCGAGGCGCGTACTACGACGGCAAGCGAGCGGCACGCCAGATCACGTCTGTGCTCCCTCCGGCATACAACAACCTTGGTCTGGTGTTGGGGTGGACCGCGAAGGCTGTCGACGCGTTGAACCGTCGGTGCCACTTGGACACGTTCACGTGGCCTGATGGGGACCTCGGCTCACTTGGGTTCGCCGAAGTGTGGGACGGCAACATGCTTGGCGCAGAGGTCGATCAGGGCCTTGAGTCCTCGCTCGTTCACTGCACCGGATACACCATCACGACCGCTGGCGGACCTGGTGAGCCTGAGGTGTTGTGGCAGTTCCGCGACGCCACGCAGGCCATCGGTGACTGGAATGCCCGCACTCGCCGTCTGGACAACCTCCTGGTGGTCACGTCGTATGCGGACAGTCGCCTCACGGGTTTCGTGCTGTATGAGCCGAACCGGACGATCACGTGTCGCCGTGAGCAGGGCAAGTGGTTGGTGGTGGCGGACCAGGAGCACGTTTGGGGTGTTCCCGCTGAGCCGCTGCCATACAAGCCGCGTCTCCGACGCCCGTTTGGGTCGTCGCGCATCACCCGCCCGATGATGGGCCTTCAGGACGCCGCGGTGCGGGAGCTCGCGCGCCTCGAGGGTCACATGGATGTCTACTCGTTCCCAGAGATGTGGATGCTCGGTGCGGACCCGTCCATCTTCAAAGCGCCCGACGGCACCGTGCGATCGACGTGGCAAGTCATGCTCGGTCGAATCAAGGGCATCCCCGACGATGAGGACCTGACGAACCCCCGAGCCGACGTGAAGCAGTTCCTGGCGTCGAGCCCTGAACCGCACCTGAAGGACATCAACGCACTGTCCAAGTTGTTTGCGCGCGAGGCATCGCTGCCGGACTCGTCAGTCGCGATATCCGACTTCGCGAACCCCACGAGTGCAGAGTCTTACGACGCTTCGCAGTACGAGCTCGTTGCAGAAGCCGAAGGTGCGACCGATGACTGGTCACCGTTCCTTCGTCGCTCAATGATCCGCGCGCTCGCGATGCAGAACGGCATCAATGGCATGGAGGACGTCCCTGCCGAGTGGTGGTCGATCAACACCAGTTGGCGCGACGTCCGCTACGAGTCTCGCGCGGCTAAGGCCGACGGTGGAATGAAGCAACTGCAGGCACTCCCGTGGCTCGCGGAGACCGAGGTAGGCCCGGAGCTCGTGGGACTCACGCCAGACCAGGCGCGCCGTGCCGAGGGCGACCGCAGACGCAAGGCGGGATCCGCGACCCTCCAGGCGATCGCCGCCGGCGGCAGCGGATCCGCCGCTGAGGAGGCCAAGACAATCGCCGCGAAAGGCGAGGCGCTAGGTTCCCTGATTCGCGCAGGTGTGATCCCCGCGGATGCGGCACGAATCGTCGGGCTTGACGTCGGATTCACCGGCGCCGTCCCGGTCACGCTGCGCCCCACAGAGCGCGAAGCGGCAAACCTCGAAGGCGAGTAGCCCGTGGCCACGCCCGCCCAGATCGACCAACATGCGGCGGTGCAGGCCCGCGTAGTCAAGGAGGCTCACGCGACGTTGCGACGGTTCTGGCTCTCGCTGGACCTGTCGAATCCGGAGGTAGCGCGAGACGCCCTCATGGAGTTCATGCCCGCATTGGTGAACGAGTACGGCAACGCCGCGGGTGTCGCGGCCGCTGACTTCTACGACCAGTTGCGTTCCGACGTGCGCACTCGCCGCGAGTTCAAGTCGATCATCGCGGGTGCTGACGACGTCGCCACCACGGAGGCCACGCGCCGCCTGGCGCGGTCGCTCTTCGAGGGAGACGCCGAGGCGATGATCGCCGGTCTCGAAGCGATCGCTGACAAGCAGATCAAGCAGGTGGGGCGAGACACCATCACCCGGTCGTCGATATCGGATCCGGACTCGTCCGGGTGGCAACGCGAGATCCGTGGCGACACGTGCAAGTTCTGCCGGATGCTCGCCTCGCGCGGCGCCGTGTACCGGCGTGAGACGGCCGACTTCGCGGCCCATCATCACTGCGACTGCGTCGCAGCACCATCGTTCGACTCGTCCGCCCCAGAGGTGAGCGCCACCCAGTACGTCGCCTCCGAGCGCACCTCGCGCATGACGGACGAACAGAAGGCCCGCCACCGGGAAACGGTCGCCGGCTACCTCGAAAACTTCGAGGACTAGAGACTCCCCCGCGCTCGCGGGGTCACGCCTACGCGCAGCGGTCAATGCGCGGCATGCAAGGGGAACACCATGACGAAGGCACCCGAGATCAAGACCGGCAGCGAGTTCACGCCGATCACCAGCCAGGAGCAGCTCAACACCGTCATCGCGGACCGCATCAAGCGCGCCGAGGCGAAGGCCATTGAGCCGTTCAAGGACTACGACGACCTCAAAGAGAAGGCCGCGAAGTACGTCGAGGGGCAGAACGCCGCCAAGTCCGTGGAGGACAAGGCAGCCGAGCAGATCGCCAAGTTGCAGAAGCAGATTGACGGTCTGAACGACAACCTCACGCAGTCGCAGTCCGAGGCCGTCAAGGCCCGCATCCAGGCGAAGTACAAGATCTCCGACGACGACGCCGCGCTGTTCCTCACTGCAACCGACACCGACGTGCTCGACAAGCAGGCGAAGGCCCTGTCCGAGCGCATCGCCGACCGCAAGAAGGGCGCGCCATACGTGCCTGAGCAGCAAGGACACACCGTCCCCCCAGCCGACGAGAGCGCGCAGTTCGCTGCGCAACTCTTCGGCAAATCTGACTAACCAAGAAAGGGAGTGGCCACGATGGCTTCTCTGACCAGCGCAAGTCTTGAACTTCCCAAGCACATGGCGAAGGGAATCTTCGAGGAGGCTCAGCTCGGCTCTACCATTGCCGCGCTGTCGGGCGCCAAGCCCATGCTCTTCGGCGAATCCCAGTCGATGACCTTCTCCAACCCCAAGGCCCAGTTCGTGGGCGAAGGTGCGCAGAAGTCACACAGCCCCGTCACCCCGTCGATCATCACCGTGAAGCCGTACAAGACCCAGGTCACCATGCGGTTCAACGAAGAGGTGAAGTGGGCTGACGAGGACTACCAGCTCGGCGTTCTGCAGCAACTCGCCGACAAGTCCGGCCCAGCCCTGGCGCGTGCGCTCGACCTGGGTGTCTACCACGGCGTGAACCCCCTCACGGGTCTCGCGTTCGCGGCGATCACCAAGTTCATCAACCAGAGCACGAACCGTGTCGAGACGGCCGGCGCTTCCATTGCCGACCTCGACGCCGCAGAGGCTCTGGTGGCGGGCATCCCCAACGGTGCCGCGCTCGACCCGACCTACGCCAAGGGCTTCCGCTCGGTGCGTGACTCGGAGGGCCGTCGCATGTTCCCGGATCTGCGCCTGCAGACCGAGCCCACGGACCTCGACGGCTACACCACGTCGGTGTCGGACACGATCTCCGCTTCGGAAGAGGTGGCGGTCGACACCGGCATCCGCGGGTTCGTTGGCGACTACTCGCAGATCTACTGGGGCGTCCAGCGCAAGATCGGCGTCCGCATGATCGAGTTCGGTGACCCGGACGGCGAGGGTGACCTGCAGCAGTTCAACCAGATCGCGCTTCGTGCCGAGCTGGTCTACGGCTGGGTCATCGGCGACCTCGACCGCTTCGCGGTCATCGAGGACCAGGTCGCGTAACCAAGGCCACGTAGCCGGGGCGGGCACCCTCGCCCCGGCTCACGTTCCCTCCTAACGAAAGGCATGACCATGCGCGAGGACAGCCTCGTTCGACTGAAGAACAGTGACACCGGTTCAATCGTCCGTGTGTCACCCGAGAAGGCAAAGGCTCTCGGGCCTCAGTGGAAGCCCACCAAGGCAACCGCGAAGCCTCCGACCAAGGCACCTGCCAAGGCGGCGGCTAAGACGCCAGCGAAGAAGGTCGAGCCTGCCGAGGCAGAGACGACCGACGACGCGGACGCCACCGAGTCCGAGTAGTTCCACACACCCGCGCACGACGCTGACCATCCGTGGTCGCGCGCGGGTGTGCCCACTCTTGAGGAGGCCGCCATGGTTGCGTTCTGCAAAGACGTCGATGTAGAGGCACGCCTCGAGCGACAGTTGACGACCGGTGAAGCCGAGTACATCGACGGCAAGATCGCCGAGGCTCAGGCCCTGGTTGTCGGGTACATGGGCTGTGGCGAGACGCCCTACGCGACGGTCGCCGATGTGCCCGCAACGGTCACCATCGTGACGTCACGGATCGTTGCGCGGGTCATCGAGCAGAAGGCGGACACGACCGCCGGCACGTTCGGCGCGGACCAGATCAGCAACAACGTCGGACCGTTTGGCCGCCAGGTCTCATTCTCGCAGGGTTCACGCACCAATGCTCCGTGGCTAACCAAAGCGGACCGTGAGGCCCTCAATCCCTATGCCTGTAGTTCGAAGGCGTTTGCGGTGGACACGGTGGGGTCTGGGGTGACTCACGCAGACACGTGCGCCATCAACCTTGGAGCGGGCTACTGCGATTGTGGCGCCGAGTACGCGGGCTTCCCGATATTCGGATCCTGACATGACGTGGACTTCACTCCCGGGCGGCGTCGCGGTCACACGCCGACGCTTCACCGACGGCCCGGATGATAGGTACGGGAAGCCAACGAAGACTCCCGTCGACGTGGTGTTGGATCAGCGTCCGGCGTTTGACCCTGGTGGGTCGCGGGAACCGGTCGAAGTAGGTCGCACTCAAACCGTCACGACTCCGAAGCTCTATTTCGTCGAGTCTGTGGTGGACATCGCCGACAAGGACGAGGTCCTCATCGCAGGCAAGCGCTACACCGTGCAAGGCGATCCGGCCGACTGGCCCGACCCGTTCGGCTCTGAGGTGGGCGGCGTCGTCGTCGAATTGCAGAGGGTGGACGGCTGATGGCACGTGTGAAGATTGACGTCAAAGGGCTGAACCAGGCCCTGTCACAGCCCGGCGTGATCAGAGAACTCGCGGCCATCGTCGAGCCCATCGCGCAGGACGCCAAAGCCTCCGGTCCCTTCGTGACTGGCGCCTACCACGCAGGCATCCATGCAGAGGTAGTGAGCGGTTGGGTTCGGCCCCGCGGCAAGGTCTTCGCCGACGCACCGCACTCCATGTCGGTGGAGGCGAACACGGGCAACCTGGCACGCGCTCTAGGAAGGGCTGGCGGTTGACATGACCGCGATCCTCTGGCCAGACGTTGAAGCCGCTCTCATCACACACCTGAAGCCACGCATCGCCCTGCTGCCACTCGTATTCGCGCCAGATGTTGACGTGAGCAACGCGCTCGCGGATCCGCGCCCTGACTACGCGGTGACCGTCCGCAACGACGGAGGCCCGCCCACCGCGACGGTGTTCGCCGATGTGCGTGCCGGGCTTAACGTATGGGCGCTCGAGAAGCAGAACGCCGTCGATTTGGCGGCGTACCTGACGGCGCTGATCAACAGCATGCCCGGCTTGGGCGACTCGCCATTTGTCAACGCCATCGCGGGCGTCGCGTCGGAGATCGCCGAAGCGTCCGACCACACACACCTGTACCTGACCGCGTCTCTGCGAGTTCGGGGCATTGACCTCTAGGTCTGGTCACGCAGTTCCCCAAGGCGGGGCGCTGTCACTCCCAGGTCTCCGCACACCCGCCTGGAAAGGGGCACTCTCATGGCAGTAGATGCAACCAAAGTTCTGGTCGGCACACCCGATCAGACGACCACTGGGGCCATCATGTCGGCCCCTCTCGCGACCGCGGCACCAACGACGGCCGTCGACGTATTGGATCCGGGGTTCGGTGACTCGGGGTTCGTCTCGGAGGACGGGCTTGAGCTCGCTCCGGACATCACGACCGCGAAGTTCAAGGACTGGTCTGGTGCGACCGTGCGCGAGGTGCTGGAGCAGTTCGACGGCACGATCAAGTGGGCACACCTCGAGACGAACGAGGCATCGCTGGAGAACTATTTCGGCGAAGACCACGTCGAAGTCACCGCAGCAGACGGGACTCACGGCAATCAAGTCGCGGCCAAGATGGGCGCCTACGACCTTCCGCGAAAGTCGTGGGTCTTCAAGATGAAGGACGGCGACACTCGCATCCTGATTTACGTGCCCATCGGCCAGATCACCAAGCGCGAAGCGATCCAGTTCCGCAAGGGCCAGCCGATCGCGTGGGGCGTCACTCTGACGGCCTACCCGGACGGCACCAACAACGCCATCTACTTCTTCACCGACGACGGCCAGATCGTCGTCTAGCAGCCACCGGGGCGGGGGCCTACCTGCGGAGGCCTGCCCCCGCCCCGGTGTTCGCTCGCCTCCGCACCCCACAAGAAAGGCTTCCGCCATGACATTTGCCGTACCCGCCCCGAAGTCGGTCACAGACCCTGATGCACGGTTCGAGTTCACCATGCCGGGTTCGAAGAAGAAGTGGGCGGTCCCACTCCTCAAGTACCTGCCCATCGAGATCGCCGAGAAGGTAGTGGTCGCCAAGCAGGTCAGGGACTGGATGCCACTATTCGGCCCGCCAGAGGAGCCGCTGGCGCTCGCAATTCGTGGGCTGACCACTGACCAGGTGTCCGAGTTGGTGAAGGCTTGGGGTGAGGCTTCAGGCATCACCGTGGGGGAATCTGCCGCCTCGTCGAACTCCTAGCGGAGCACGGCGAGGCCGTCGAGTACGACCTCATAGCACTGGGACTTCGGCTGGGTGACCTGGGCTCACCGGTTCTGACGTGGCGTGACCTTTACGTGATCGTCCGCCAAGGGCCACGCGCCACGGCGCTGGCTCGATCCAAGCTTGGCGACTCTGTGGAGTGGAACGTCCTTGAGTACCTGGTGGCTCGTGCCGTCGAGGCGTTGGAGGGGGCGAACTGGCAGCGCGCTGGCAGCAAGGGTTCGCGACCCAAGCAGATCAGCCGACCGGGCGAGAAGTCGGAGAGCACACGCCTGGGGTCGGGAGCTCTTCCCATCCACGAGTTCAACGACTGGTGGGACCGAGGCGTCATCAAACCCACATAGAGGAGTCCCGCCATGGCCGAGATTGGTACTGCGGAACTCACAATTATCCCGTCCTTCAAAGGCGGGCAACGCGAGATCGAGCGGCAACTTGGCGGGGTCGATGGCCGCAAGGCTGGCGCTGCGGCCGGCGTGGGTTTCAACGCGGGACTGAGTCGAGCGATCGCACCTCTTGCGGCCCTCGGTCTGGGCGCCAAGGCGTTCGATATCGGCCGTGACTCGATCACCGCGGCGTCTGACCTCGGCGAGTCCTTGAACGCGATCAACGTCGTCTACGGCGACATTGCGGGGGAAATCGCCGTCCAGTCGTCTTCGGCTGCTAGCAACCTTGGCCTCGCCGCGTCCGACTACAACTCGCTTGCCGTGCAGTTCTCGAACTTCGTGAAGACAGTTGCTGGCGAAGGCGGGGACGTTGCGAAGACACTCGGTGACCTGACGGGACGTGCCGCAGACTTCGCGTCGGTCATGAACCTTGAAGTGACTGAGTCGGCAGGACTCTTCCAGTCCGGGCTTGCCGGTGAGACCGAACCGTTGCGCCGTTTCGGCATCGACCTGTCCGCCGCGGCAGTCGAGTCCTATGCATACGCGAACGGCATCACCAACGTGGGTGAGAAGCTCACTGAAGCCGAGAAGGTGCAGGCCCGGTACGGCTCCCTGATGGAGCAAACCAACCAGACGTCGGGCGACTTCGCAAACACGTCGGGAGAACTCGCAAACCAGCAACGCATCCTTGGGGCAGAGTGGGAGAACCTCCAGGCGAAGCTTGGTGCGGAGCTCCTGCCTGCCATGAGCGCCGCGACATCGTGGCTTGTCGACACCGGACTGCCAGCGATCGAGACATTCCTCGAAGACATCGACGACCCGACGACCACCATTGGCGCACTCGCGGAATCGCTCGGGTCTCTGGGCGAGTCCGCGGGAGAGGTCTGGGAGGCTATTGACGGCCCGCTCGCCACCGGTCTAGAGGCGCTGATGGATGAGTTGAGTGCCGAGATTGAGTACAGCGCAGACCGGCTTGAAGAGATCGCGAACTGGATCTCGACCGACGGAGTGCCCGCCCTCGAGGGTGTCATCGCAGGATTCGAGGAGGGCGGTTGGAGCGAGACCTGGGACACCTGGAAGACAGGCGCTGAGATCGCGGCCCAAGATGTGTGGGACACCTGGACGACGGGCGCTGAGATCGCCGCGGACAATATCACCACTACCGACGAGTGGTGGGGTTTGTGGTGGGGCGCGGGGGGCAAGTCGCAGACTGATCCAAAGAGCAATGCGGCGGCGTCTGACATCGGATTGAGCAACGTTCGCATCCCGGGCCAGAACATCGTGCCGCCCATCACCGCGACCGGTGAATGGGGAGGTGCCCCGATCATCAACATCGAGACAGTCATCGCCTCCGATACGGACGACATTGTGCGCCAGGCAGAGAAGTCCGCCCGCACGAACAAGTGGGCTGGAACTCGCGGTATCGACCCAAGATTGACGAGGTAGACGATGCCTGTGCCGACTCGTTCAATCGTGGTCTCACGCCCAGTCTCTGACTTGAACCTTGACGACGGAGTTTCGCACGAGCTCGTGGTGTGGAACGAGCCTGACTTGGAGTACATGCGAAAGGCTGTCAGGGGTTCGTACCAGGCCGGAGAGCGCCTGAAGCAAGCCGTCCCGTCAACCATGACAATCGGGGGCGTGTTCCGGTGTATGGGTGAAGACTGGGACGCCACCGACGCGGCGATCAACGAGATGTATCTCGCGCTGCAGCAGTTCTCCTACACCGTAACGGCCACGTTCGCTGGTGTGGCGACGGTCTACGAGGACTGCCAACCCGCCACGATTCGTCCTCTTAACGGTCAGCGCACACGAGGCCAGGTGGAGTCGGGGTTCGCGGACTACAGCATTGAGATCCGTTGCACGCCAGTCATCGGCGCGGAGGTTGCACCATGATCGGAACCGCGTACCAGTCGGCCGTGATTCAAGCAGTGCTTGGCCCTGCGCACTCGAGCGCGATTCCAGATGTGCTCTGGTCGGGTTGGCTCGATGGGTCTCTCGCTGTGCTGTCAATGACGGGACTCACTGTCCCACACGCCGACTTCGGTGCAGTGATTGGTGGTGTGGCCAACACTGCATCCATCGACGGTGGCGTGTGCCCGGCCAGCGTGCCTGCGCATTTTGCGCTCTTCGACGCCGCATCCGGTGGCGACTTGATCGCACGTGCGGCCGTGACGTTTGATGTGCCTCCCGTCAGTGGCGACCTGTTGTCAATCCCGTCAGGTTCCCTCGTCTTCGCTTACGACGTCGGCGGCGCGTAATGGCAGCGCTTGACCTCGACGTCGCAACCCGGTCGTTCGTGTGTCCGCCTGCGCCATTCTCTGCGCTCGCGTTTGGCGACCAAACACTGACTCCTTCGATCGCCCCCCACCCCGTGCGGATCGTGGACGACCTGCCAGGCATCCCGACCAAGGCCGACTACCCGGGTCGCAGCACCATCACATCCGACATTGCCGTCTCCGTTGCGCTACACGGTGCCACGTTCATCGCCTTTCGTGGCGGATTCGGATTGGTCGCTTCGTACACAACCCCGAACGCACCGATGTGCTACTTCAACTCGGGGATCATGCGCGACAGGATCTCCTACGCCTACGTCCACGACACGTCAGTCATCGCCTCTGAAACGATTCTGACGGTACCCCACACTGTCGACGGAATCTCCGTCTACTGCTTCGTCAACAACTCCACTGCAGCGTTCGTCGCGAACTCGCTCGAAGGCGTCATCGCTTCGGTAGCCCCGGCAACAACCGACCCCGGACTAGTCACCACGTCCACCGACACCACGGATGGTGACAGCGACGACGTCGACATTCTCGGGATGTGGCACTTTGACAACGTCGAGGTGTCGACAACAGACGCCATCGACACGATGGACGCCATCCTCGCCGCACTGTCCCCCGAAACGTCAGACGCCTCAGGCGTAGGCGAGTGGGCCATATCGGGCACCGCGCTCGCGTCCGTCAACGTGGAGCCGACAGTTCCAACGACCCCGACGCCTCCTTCCGGCGGGTCACAGTCGCCGCCTACGAAGCCGACACCAGCGACGCCTTCCGAAATGAAGTCTGCGGGCGTGTACCCGATTCGCCATGTGTTCGAGACGATGCCAGCACCGACGCTGGTGAATGATCTGCCAGTTGGTTGGACTGCGAGCTCGCACGGTGATGACGAGTACGGGTACCTTCAGATCACGGTTGAGGGTGTGGACATCACGCTACTTGACGGAGTCGAGACGCCGTTCCCGTCGTGGCGGCGCGGCGAGCCGTTCGGGCCTCAGTCCGCCACCATTGAGGTGCCTCAGATCACGACATTCTCTGCGATGCCGTCTTGGGCGGCTCATGGCGCAAACGTGAGCATAGATCTAGTGAAGATCGCCGGCGGTTCGGTGTCCCTTTTCGAGGGTTTCGTGATGGACCTTGGGGTCAACGAGGACACGGGCATCTTCACTCTCGAGTGTCTCGGTGTGCTGTTCGGTGCCGATCTGACACTGCGCACTCCTTCGTTCACGACTGCGCCGCGCGACCTCGGCTCGCTTGTACCGGAGCTGCTGAACAAGGTGGCTGGCCGTCGGTGGCTAAGCATGGCCTCCATCGTCACTGGCGCCCGCACCTCGGTTGCCGGTGGTTGGGAGCCTCTCCTGACCGGGTACATCCAGCAACTGCTGGCAACCGCCATCAAGGACGGAAAGCAGTGGACCGTCAGGTGTGAAGAGCGCACACCCGAGTTGATGCTCAAGGACACGACCAACATCGAAGCGAGCATTCGTGTCGGCCAGCGCGGATACCGCGTCGATGTGAACTCGGATGCCACACAGGCCCCCAACGTGATCTACGGCGAAGGCATCGCGCCGGACGGTGGCAGGTGGCGCAACTCGAAGTACCCAAACTGGAAGCCAGACGACACTCCCGATTACCCCAACGTGAACCCTGCCGACACGATGCGGCAGGGCCGCACGGACGCTTCCACCGACTCGGGGAACGGCATCTCGACGTGGGAACGCAAGATGGGGCTGCCCGCCGACGGTGTGCTGTCAGCCGCGGACGTGCTCGCGATGAAGCGTCTGCAGGGTCGTTCGGGAATCACCGTCGACGGAGTTCTGGGCCCGCAGACGTGGGCAACAACCTTCAACACCGGCGCGAACACGGGGTCACTTGACGGCGCATTCATTGCACCGCTCGCGGCAGCTGAGGAAGTCATGCCTCGCCTCTACGGCCCCGACGGCGATGACCTCGGACCAAACCCAACGCACGACCCGGACATCATCCGCGTCGAAGACAAGATCAACTACGGCCAAGACGTCACCAAGGCCGAAGGCATTGCGAACGCAGAGGAAGTACTCGCCCGGGAGTCCGACCCCGGATGGGCTGGCATCATCACGTTCGAGCTTGACCCGCCGAACAAGTCACGGTACGAAATCCGAGAGGGCGACAACTGGAGACTGCTCGGGCTACACGGACAGACAGTAGACGTCCACACCGCGCGGGTTCGATTCGACGAAGACTTCGCGATCTGCGAGGTTGACTCAAAGGCCCGTGACTACCCCACCCTCGAAGCGATCCGCACCCGTGACCGAAACGCCACGGACCCAGCGAAAGTGGCACAGAAGCGGCTGCTCGAGGGAGACATCGGGACCGACCGCGCAACCTACGACGCAGAGTCGCCAGCTGGTCGGATGCCGCGACACGCGATCTTCTCCGGTCTGTGGGATGTGCGCCAGATACCGATGGGCGCCTACGGTCGTGTCGTCCGAACCGACTTCAAGACAACGAGCTCCGCGCAACCGTTCGCGCTCGCGGTATTCGGCAAACCACTGACGGCAGCGGACCTTGTGTCGGCAGTAGGAAACCCGCTGTCAACAGCCACAAACCCGTGGAGCAACGAGGCCGTGGACGATTTGGGGTTGCTTCAGGCGTGGGGGTGGGCAAGCCAGCCAGCAGGCTACTACCCCGACACGTACTCGAACCCGAATGGTGAGACAGCGAGCCCTGTGACCGGGAGGCTCCTCGATGATGCGTCATGGGACTACGCCTCAGAGCGCTCCCCATGGCTTTGGGTCGCAGCGTTCGCGCCCGCCGCATGTTTCATTGAGGGTCGCTTCTACGGGGCCGCGGACTGATGCCGTCCACGACTGGTTGGTTTCAGCCCGACGACATGTGGGTGTCTCGGCCAGTAGACCTGGACCGCACCAGCATCTGGCGGAAGATGAATTGGTTGCCCGATGACTACGGGTTGTCGATCGCAGAGCGGGACGCGCGCTGGGCGGCAATGTTCACGGCGGACTCGCCTACATGGGCGGCGCTGGTGGCAGGTGACGCATGGCCCGATGCCGAGGCCTCTGAGGAGATCACCCCGGACGTCGGTCCGAGTACGTCCATCATCAGCAACGTATGGGAACCGACGGCAGGATCGTCGTCAGCATTTGAGACGCGGTTCGCGTTTGCCGAACTCGCTGCCGATACCAGTACCGACGACAACCCGTTGTTCGTCCCCGACGACGTTCCTCCTGGCGCGACCGTTGAATATGAGTCGCTGGTGGGTTCGTGGCACGCTGACTATCGCTTCCAGATCCGGTCGAGCCTTTCATCGAGTAGTGAGGCGGTGTGGTCGCAAGCTCGCACGATGTGGAAGATGGGCGGGGGTTTCGTCGGAGCGATGGCCTACCCGGGCGCTGGGTGGCGTGAGTGGAACGCCCTTGCGTCGACCGGACAGGACTCGGACCACATCGTAGAGACTTGGTCATCGGTAATCACGGCGATGCCTGTGTTCGTGGCTCACCTGACCGGTACTCACGACACGCACTTTGGTGCGCTGCATCGCCTCTTTGCTACGGCGGCGATCCCAAACTTCCCTCCTACGGCGGCACGGCGGTACACACCTCCCCGGTATCGGATCACGTACCCAGATGATTTGGCAGGCTACTGGACGACTCGGCAACGCCAGACCGCAGGAGGAAACGCAGGCGGGTGGCCGCTTCGTCAACGTCGCAACGGCGGGCATTCGGGTTCGTGGCCGCTTCGTCAACGTCAGACCGGTCTTTGACCGTCACCATCTAGGAGGATCGAATGGCTGAAGTGGTCGACGCAGCGGGCTATCAGGCTTTGCAGTCGCGTGAGTGGCAGGTACCCCAAGGGGCTGACACCGTGAACGCGTTGCGTTACGGGACGAAGACCGGTGACGATCCGATTGTGTATCCGAACCTAACTGCAGGGTGGTCCGCACGTGCCCAGATGCGTGACGCGGTCGGCGGCGAAGTGTGGGTGGACTTCTCGTCAGACGCCGTAGCCGGCCCCCGTATCGAGCTCGCTGCTGACGGATACTTCACGGTCATCCTTCCCCACGACGTGACGGAAGACGAAGCGTGGAACAGTCGACGGAGCGGGGTGTATGACGTCGAGCTCACCGACCCTGACGACAACGTGATTCGCCACACCACGGGCCGTGTGCGCGTGTTCTGGGATGTCACCCGGACAGAGGTGGCGCCGTGAGCGAGTCTGTCGCTGAGGCGATCCAGCAAACAATCCAGGTTGCCGGGTTCGTGAACTCCCAGGGCCCCCGTGGGGCGAAGGGAGACCCTGGCGACGCCGGACCAGCAGGCCCCCAAGGACCGGCAGGTGCCGACGGGCCCGCAGGTCCTGCAGGTCCCGAAGGCCCACAGGGAGCAGACGGGATTCAAGGGCCAGCGGGCCCAGCAGGCCCACAGGGTGACGCAGGCCCACCCGGAATCGACGGAGCGCCAGGCGCTGACGGCGCCGACGGACTGTCAGCATTCGAGGTAGCACAAGCCAACGGCTTCGTGGGCACCGTCACTGAGTGGCTGGTTTCACTCGAGGGCCCTCAGGGTGATCCCGGCCCGGCAGGACCACAAGGCGACTCGGGCCCCCAAGGCGAGCCAGGCATCAACGGTGCGGATGGCGCCGACGGTATTGGCGTCCCCGATGCCACCGCGGCCCCCGCTGGTCAGGTCCCAACCACGGACGGTGCTGGCGGTTACTCGCTCGAGGACCCAGGATCCGGTCTGCCTGACACGACGGGCGCAACGGAAGCCGATGTGCTCACCCTCGGTGTGGGACTCGTGCCCCAGTGGTCGCCACCCGCCGGCGGCAGTGGGTCTGGAGCCGTGCGCGACTCGGTGATCCATACGACGGCGTCGATCGCGCCGTTTGTTGCAGAGGACGTGACACTCGATCTTGGTACGTCAGTTCTGGTGTGGAAGATCGACGCCGATGTTTCGTGCCGTATCCGCCTTTACGCCACGGCGGCAGCGCGAACGGCCGACGCTAGCAGGTCCGTTGACTCATTTCCGGACGGCAATCACCAGTGCTACATAGACGCGACGATAGACATCACAGACTCACCAACGCTAACTGTGATTCCGATGGTTGGTGCGGTCACGGAAGACGGAAACGTCTATGCCGCAATCGAGAACAGGTCTGCGGGTGCGGAGGCAGTGACAGTCACCATCCACAACCTGGTTTTGGAGGCTTAGCGTGGCCACCCCCACATTTCAGACGATCACGCCACCGACCTCCGGGGACTCGGTGAGGGTGCTTTCGCTCGGATCGATATCCGGACGTGTCGACTACCTTCTTCTGATCGCGGTTGTCTACAACGACACGTATGCGCCGACGTCCGTGACGATGGGCGGTCTTCCGTTCACTGAGGTGGACTCCGCAGCAGGTGGAGGCACGAACTACTACCTATCGGTGTTCAAACTGGACACAAGGTCTCTGCCAGGCGTCTCTGCCGAATCCATCACGGTGAACATGACGGGAAGCACGTCTGCTGCCCTGATGATTGTTGCCGCGTCGGAGGTGAGCACCATCTCGGACGCGGCAACCGTTGTGTCCTCGACCGCTGCAACTGTCACACCTACATCCCCTGACGCCTCCACCAGCGCACAACTCGTGCTCGCGACTTTCGGCGCCACGAACTCCGCGACCATTGTGCTTGGGGCCAACACCATTGCGAGGTCCGTCGCCGGCGGCGGCACCACGAAGTACGCATATGCCGCCTACGTACCCAAGGGAGATACACCGGTGTGGTCATCGACCGTCGGAGATCACCATCAAGTAGCGCTTGCACTGACTCCCCGTGGAACCGCCCAACGGTGGCCTCGCGGCGGAAACGTTTACGCACCCGTCTAGGCCGATTAGCCTGCGTCACCTCGAGACGTCGTCCGCGCCGTCAGCGAAGAGCATCCCCGTGCATGGACAGACCAAGAAAGCGCCCAAGACCCCCCGACCGCTGAGGAGCCTGAACCGATGGACGTCACGCTTGCCGCTGTACTGATCACCGCGATCGTCTCCATATCGGGTTCATGGCTCGTCGCGAGAACGTCGGCACGCACGAGCGCCCGCCAGGTCGAACAACAAGAACGCGAGGCCGACAGGCAACGCATCAAAGATCTGGAGGATCGAGACGCGATGTGGGAGCAGCGGTGCAACGTCCTGTGGGCGGCTCGTGAGGCTGATGCGCTGATCAAGCGGGCGCAGGGCGACTTCATCGACATCCTGGAGGATCACATCTGGAAGGAGAAGCCACCGCCACCGCCACCTCGCCCACAGTTCCTTTGACCCCAGGCCCCGTCGCGATTGCGGTGGGGCTTTCGTATACCCCCAGGAGGTAGACCGCCATGCGCTTCTTCCAGCAGATCGTCGCCTTGTGGCGACGGGCAACACGTCGGTACGCCGGCACCAACAAGCGTCTCTACATCACGATCCACGAGACGGCGAACCCCAACGACGGCGCCGACGCACAAGCTCACGCGAACTTGCAGTCCCGCGGCAATGTCCGCACTGCGTCATGGCACGAGCAGGTCGACGATCGCGAGGCCATTCAGTCCTACCTCGACACGGACCGGTGCTTCCACGCCGGCGACGGTAGGGGCAACGGGAACTTGAACTCTTACGCGATCGAGATCTGCGTGAACCGTGACGGCGACTACATCAAGGCCGTGCAAAACGCGGCGACGCGCACCCGCCAGCTGATGGCGCAGCACGGGATCCCGCTGTCGCGCGTGGTGCAGCACAACCACTGGTCCGGCAAGAACTGCCCGACGTTCCTGCGCTCCGGATCTCAGGGAATCGGCTGGAACGACTTCCTCGCTTTGGTCGCGGGCTCACCGGTGACGGTGTCGAACCCCAAGCCAACCCCCTCTACCCCCTCGAATGGAAGGAAGGTCACCGTGAACGTCACGATGCGCCGTATCGACCTGTCACGCGCCGACTCCGTCAGTGTCACCGGTGACGATGTCGGTCAGATGCAGGGGCTTCTGATGGCCCAGGGTTACGGCCCCAAGGGCCTCGTCGATCCCAAGACCGGGCGTCCCGACAAGATCGGCGGCACGCTCACCAAGTCGTGGTTCCGCCAGTTCCAGAAGGACCACCCGCACACCGGCACGAACGGCAAGCCGGACGACGTCTGCGGCCCCGCGTCGTGGACGGAACTCATTCAGAACTAGGGAAGGAATCACCATGCTCCCCCCCACACGGATGCAAAGCATTCGGTTTGCCCTGGCCATGTGGCTGGGTCGTTTGGCTACTTGGGCGTTCTGGAAGGACGCACTCGAGCGCGCGGGTTCTCAGGCTGCTGAGAAGCTCGTCGTGATGTCGCTGTTCGCGGCTGGTTCGTCGCTTGCTGACGTCGACTGGGTTCTCGTCGTCGGCATCACCGCCGGCTCGGGTGGCTTGTCGCTGCTCGTGTCGATCGTGCATGTGCCGGATCCGGCGACCGCTCGACCTGTGTGGGTTGCGGTCGTGTGGCGGATCACTCGCACGTTCGGCAACTCTCTGATCACACTGCTCACGGCAGTCGAGGTCCTCAACGTGTTCGAGGTCGACTGGCCCACGATGTTGTCGATCGCGGCGACGACGACGTTGCTTGCGTTGGCTAAGAACGTCACCAAGACGCCGTCAGAGGCTGTCCCTGCGTACTGATTGCACGCGGCCGCACTGACGGCCGCACACGACACAAACGCCCCCTCACGCACCGGTTCGCCGGGCAGCGTGAGGGGGCGTTTGTTGTGCGTCTAGTCGCTGTTCGGGGAACCGGACAGAGCACTCGCCATCGCTGCTGACGCGTCGCCGTTGACGACGAGTTGGTGCGTGACTTGGCGAGCATCCATGACGGTCATGAGAACTCCGCCGGCGACGTCGCGAGCGTCAAGCATCGCGATGATCTCGTGCCGCTTGGTGCGACCTGGACCAAACGACAGCAACGCGGCCGGGGTGAACCACACGAGGGTCCACACCACGTCGAGTGGCGCGAACCCGTACCCTGCAAGCAGAGGCAGAAGTGTCAACAGAAGCCATGGGACGAGAAGGATGCCCGAGCACACTTTCGCCCACGTGCGCCCTCGGCGTTCCACGTAGTAGGTCCCGCCTCGTTGCGTGATCTCGATCATGACGGCATCGTAGCGCGACGCACTCACGCGGCGTGTGGACGTTGCCAGGCGGCAGGCACGAGGGATACCTCTCCTGGGGCGCCCGCGTCGACGACACTGATGCGTTGTCGGTCATTGATGCCTGCGTAGCGTCTCGTGGTATTGACGTTCGCGTGGCCCATAACGTCCGCTAGGGCGAGCAGGTCGGGGTCCGCCTGATAGGACTTGGTGCCGAACGCGTGGCGGAGTTTGTGGGCGGTCCATTCGCCGGACAGCGCCCGTCCGAGTTGCTTCGAGACCCATGCGGCGCTGAGGTGTCCGTCGACGGCGCCGGGGAATAGGTAGCCGGGTGTGCTCCTGAGGACCGCGAGTAGTTGTGGGTCGCGGATGGGTACGAGTCGTTGGTGTCCAGCCTTGCCGACAACGCGCAGCATGTCGCCGCGCTCGAGGTCGTTGCCACGGACCTTGCACACTTCGACGCATCGCAGTGCGGCGTGTCGGGCGAGCGCGAGCATGATGCGGACTTCGTAGGGGGCGTTTGCGATCGCCTCGAAGTAGATCGCGTCGGGCGCTGGTTTGGGGATGGCGCGCGGCTCGGATACCGGGAGAAGTCCGTTGGCGGGTGACTCTTTGAGTTGGCCGGTGGAGACGAGCCACCGGTAGAACATGATGGCGCTGGTGCGCGCGGTTTTGCGTGTGGCTGGCACCCAGTCGTGTGAGCCCATCCATGCTTCCAATGCCTGTTGTGTCACGGCGAGCGGGTCGGGTGCTGAGTATGCGAGGGAGCGAAGGTAGTGGCGTCGTTGTCTGATCGTGCCTGGCGCTCGGCCTGCGGCGGCGAGCGAACTACAAAAGCCGTCGACGAGTTCTTCCCACATGTGACCCCCGAATCCTGCGGCGTCGTTGCCATCAGTGATTATCGGCCTGGGACCAGGGAACTTGAGCACGCTGGCGCCAGCGTTGGGGATGGGCATGCTGGTTGGAGCCTGTTGGCGACGACTCAGAAACCGCGGGCGTCGCGCAGTTCGATGCGGCGTGCTCGGGCGGCTGACGCGAAGTGCCGTAGGCGGCTCATCGCCAACTCTGACCCGTACCACTCCACTCGGCCTTCGAGGAGGTCGACCTCCCACATCTGGTACTCGTCGAGAACGTCAGACCTCGTCGCCAACGCAGCAAAGGTGATCGCGTCGATTTCGATCATGCGCTCGTCTTGGCGTGTCAGGTGCAGCATCATGCGGCCTTGTGGTCGAGGTCGGGGCGGGTGACGCGCTGGCGCTCGCTGGCGATGCGGCGCTTGTCGTCGAGCGACGACACAGACCTGTAACCGGCAGGTTACTGGTTCGAGTCCAGTCGGGGGAGCTTGAAGGCCGGTCCCGTAGCGGGGCTGGCCTTTCTTGTTGTCAGCCCTCGAGCGTCGGGCGCCACCCGGACCCGACGCCGCGCTAATCCCCCCGGAGCGACCGTCTCTTGGTCTCCATGGCGATCATCTCTGCGAAGAGCCGCTGCGCCTCGTCCGTGCCCGCCCCTGCCCTCTGCATGGCGCCCCTGAGGTCGCCGATCCTGCGGGTCAGGTGACCGTCAAGGACCTTCCCCATGACAGAGCCGCCGTAGACGCCAAGCGTCTCCGGCTTGTCGTGCGGCAGCGGGGTGACGGCCAACTCGTTGACGATCCCTGCCAGGTCTTCGCCTGCCTCCGTGACCACTTGCGCAACCCAGTCCTTGCCTGCTGCTCGCACTCCCCCTGCGGCGGCAATGGCGGAGAACACCGCCCTGTACTGAGGTACGGCGAACGCCTCGGCCACCAGATCGTCGGCCACCTGCAAGGCGGAAGGATCGGCGCGGATCGCGTCTGGCGCCTGGAGCAACGCGCCCAGAGAGAGCGCCTCCGCTCGCACCATCGGGTCACGACGGTCGGGGCGCCCCATGGTCTGCCCGCCTTGAGGAGGGGCTGGCTGGCTGCCACCTGCCGGCCGGGAGCCCGTCGATCCCGCCTTCGTCACGGTGGCCAGCACGGTGTCGGTGTCCATGCCGAGCCATCCCGCAAGCCTTCTGCCGTACTCGGGGCGCAACGCGGAATCCCGCAGCCTCGCCACGACCGGCGCCGCCGCTCGTAGTGCCGTCACCCTGCCCTCAGGAGTGTTGAGGTCGTGCCCTGCGAGCGTCGTCTTGATGACGAACTCAAACAGCGGCACCCTGGCCTCGAGTAGTGCTCGCACCGCTCCATCCCCGCGCTGCTGGCGCAAGTCGCATGGGTCCAGGCCGTCGGGATCGACGGCAACGAACGTCTGGGCCAGGAACTGTTGATCGAGGCTGAAGGACTTCAGCGCGGCGTTCTGACCCGCCTCGTCCCCGTCAAAGGTGAACACCACCTTGGCGCCCACGCCGCCGACGGTGAGGCGCGCGCCGCCGGTATCCCCCATGAGCCTGCGCACGATCTTGACGTGCTCTTCGCCAAAGGCGGTTCCGCACGTCGCCACAGCGTTCTTGACCCCCGCCAAGTGGCACGCCATCACGTCGGTGTAGCCCTCGACAACGACCGCGGTCTTGTCGGAGCGAATCGCGCCTTTTGCCAGGTCGATCCCGTAGAGCACCTGCGCCTTCTTGTACAGCTGCGTCTCAGGGGTGTTGAGGTACTTGGGCCCCTGGTCGTCCTCGTGAAGGCGGCGGGCACCAAAGCCGATGACCTCGCCTGTCACGTCCCTGATGGGCCACACCAGCCTGCCCCTGAAGCGGTCGTAAAGCCCTCGCTGCCCCTCGGAGAACAAGCCAGTGGCCTTGAGTTCTGGCTCGGCGAAGTTGCGCGCCCTCAGGTGATCGAGCAACGCCGACCAACCCTGCGGCGCATAGCCGACGCCGAACTCCTCGGCAGCCTCCTTGCCAAAGCCACGCTCGGTGAGGAAGTCGCGCCCAATCTTCGCCTCGGGGCTAGTCAGTGCGTCCCGGTAGAACTCGGCAGCGATGCGGTGGGCCTCGAGAAGGCGGGCCCTTTGCGGCCCTTGCGGTTCGCTGCGCTGGCCGCCAGCCTCGTAACGGAGCTCGACCCCTGCGCGCGGCGCCAGGTACTCGACCGCCTCGACAAAGCTCATCCCATCGAGCTTCATGATGAAGTCGATGACGTCGCCACCCTCGCCGCAACCAAAGCAGTGGTACCGGCCGACGCCAGGGCGTACGTGGAACGATGGCGAGCGTTCGTCGTGGAAAGGGCAAAGCCCCCGCAAAGAGCCAACCCCTGCGGGCTTCAGGGTCACGTGCTCCCCGACGATCTGCTCGATCGGTGCACGCTCTCTCACGGACGCAACGTCGTCCCTGTTGATCGTGCCAGCCATGGGTCACACTCTAGGCCCGACCGGGCACCAGTTCGTAGGTAGGCTAGGCGGCAGCGACGAGAGGAGACGAGCGTGAGGGTTGATGCCTTCCTTGCCGATTCGGCAGAAGTGGTGAACAACAAGATCTATGCCCTGGGTGCGGGGTGGAACACGGTCTTTGTGCGCTCATTCCCCGCGGTGCACCGCCGACTCGCAGTGGCGGCGGTAGTCCACGTGCCCTTCACCGACACCAACGTGTCGCACCGTTTCGAGCTGAGGCTCGTGACCGAGGACGGCAAGCCCTACCCCGTTGGCGCACGCATGGGTGAGGACGGCAAGCCGGAGGCCGTCCAGGCACTCGGCGGCGAATTCACGCTCGGCAGGCCTCCGCTGCTCGTTGACGGGGACGAGCAAGTCGCTTGCTTCGCCTTCGCTGTCGATGGCATGCGCTTCGCCCAAGCCACGAAGTTCAACTGGGTCGTATCGATCGACGGCACAGAGGAGGCACGCCTCCCGATGCGCGTGCAGCTCGCTCAACAGCAGTGACCGCTTTTCTCGACGCCGTCTACCCGGCGGTACTCGTCGCCACCGCCGTGCTCTTTGTGGTCGCCGCCATCACTCTTGCGTGGGTGCGCGCTCACCGCGTCCTCCAGTGGGCCGTCACCGGTTTCTATGTCGTGACGCTCGTGGAGGTCCTGACCCTGCTGACGGCGATCGTCTCCGGGGACGTCCCTGTGGTCATCACCATCGGCTACGGGCTTGCGGCCGTCGCTTTGCTTCCTTTGCTCGGCATCGGCCGCCTCGGCTCTCCTGACGCCGATGACCCCGACCCCAACCGCCCGGTGTTGCAGCCCGACCAAATCGCGCGCGTCGACGCCGTGGCAGCCATGATCATCGCCGTCGCGGCCGCCGTCGTCGCCTGGCGCCTCGCCGTGATCTTTGAAGGTGCGCTGTGAACCCGCTCGCGCGCATCGGCCTCATCGTTGCCTACGCGGTGCTCGCTCTCGCCGCGCTCGGCAGGTCTTCGTACCAAATCGCCACCAAGTTCGACGACGCCCCGCTCGCCTACTCCGTCTCGGCGCTTTCTGCCGCCCTGTACTTGGTGATTGCGGTGGCCCTGCTGAAAGGGCTCAGCCACCTGGCGCTGATCGGCACGTCCATCGAGTTGGCGGGCGTTGTCATCGTGGGAACCCTCGGGTACATCGAGTCCTCCTGGTGGCCGGATGAGACCGTGTGGACGGGCTACGGCTCGGCGTACGGCTGGGTGCCGTTGATCTTGCCGATGCTCGCGCTCTGGGCCTTGCTTCGCAACCGCCGAACCGCCACCGAGCACGTGGCTAGCGGCGCTTAGGGGAGGATCGGCGGCGGTATCCCGCTACTCGGTGCTTTTGCGTTCTGGGTCTGTCCAGCGTTTCTCGGCGTCGCGGGTGGTCAGGTAGTCGTCGATTTTGTGGTCGGGGATTTGGTAGTTGAGGATGCCGTCTCCGTCGGGGTCGAACACGGTTTTCTGGTTCCCGCCGCCTTGGGTGCCGTTGGCACAGTTTCCGTCGAGGTCGCAATCGACCCGGTGGGTGTGGGGGTTGTACACGTGCACCGTGGTGGCACCGGATGTGGTGGTCGCGGTGCCTGGTGCGTCCCTCCAGGTGGCACCACCGTTGGTGGTGAACTCACCCCTCCACGTGGTGGTGAGCGTGAACGTGGTGCGGTGTTCGGGTGTGCGGGGGAACGTGAACGGTTCCCCACCATCCGCATAAGGCTTGCCAGGATCGGTGGAGGTCCACACCGTGCCATCCGTGTTGGTCCACGTGTACAAGGTGGGCACGGCCCGAATCGTGACGGGAGTGCCCAGCAAGGTGACGTCCATCGTCCGCGGGTTCGTGTCCACGATCAGGTTCACACCGAGCTCAGCGACCGCATACCCACCCTCGGGTTGCACGTCGTACGTGTTCGGCGCAATCGGCATACTCGCCCACGCCTGCTCCACCTGAGCCAACAAAATGTCGGAGCCACATTGGAAGCCACCGACCTGCGTCCACGGACCATACGCACCGCCGCCCAGGTCCTCAGACCTCCACCACGGATCCAACGCCGCCTCCCCCTCGGGACACAGGGTCGGTGGCGCAGGCAACACCGTCGCGCACTCGGGAATCTCCCCCGGCCACACCCCGGGAAACATCTGACCCGTGAGCTCAACCGTGAACCACTCACGACACAACTCATGGCGCATCCACAGATCACCTGAACCAGCGCCACCTGTCGGAGCGCCCTGCGCTGATGCTTGCTGGCTTCCCCACAGCTCGACCTCGCTGTCCGTCGTCTCCGACAACCAGTCGATCGGCCCGGTCCCAGTGACGAGGGCGAACGCTCCCAGAAGCGCGATCCCGTATCCCCCCAAACCGGCCATCCCTACTAAGCCTGCTTCTCGGAGTTAATACCGAGGACCATCCAGCGGCCGTCTGTGAATTCGAGCGCGACTGCTGTCCTCACGGAAGCCGGCTGAGTCGTGCCAACCGGGGCGCCCGCGGCGGACGTGGTGGCGGACGCCTCGATCTCCATCGGAAACTGCACTAGCCAGGTACCGTCTGGCTGCAGACCTCCTGTGAACTGTGCAGGATCAGGAGTTTGGATGTCGCCGCCGGTGTAGTTGTCACCGCTCGCAGCAAAGGCCTCGTAACTTTCGAGCGCACTTTCGCAGAACTCGCAACTCGGGGCCGACAATGTCGCAAACAGTTCAGCGTCGCCGCTCTTGAACAACTCGGGATAGAGCTGCACGAAGAACTTCGCGAAGTTGCTCGCACTCTGAAAGTCCTCCCCCCGCGCGTTTTCGGGGATCTGCTCGAGCAGTTCCTCTTCAGGAGTCACGCTCGGCGTCGGACTTGGAGACGAGACAGGCTCGGCAGTCACGGGGGCCGTTGGAGTGGTCGTCACGATCGCCCCAGGATCGTTCGAACAAGATGACAGAACAGCAGCCGCGCCCCCCACGAGGACAACGACCGCTGCAACACGCAGCAGTCGAGTCATGCCCGAGACCATACCGACCAAACCGGACTCCCGGTACCCCAAGACTGGGGGCTGTGGAAAACCCGGTCACCCTCGGCGGCTCGCCAGGAACACCCCCGATCAGGTGGCACGCAGCATCTAACCCTTGGAGCGCTTGGGCCTCACCACGTACTTGTGATGCCAGTCGTAGGCCGACTTGTCGGTGAGCGACGCGACCTGGTCCACAGCGACCCTGAGCCGGGCAGCGTCGTCCGTCGCGTCTTGCCACGACACCGCGAAGTGTTGTTCCAAGGCGTCTGGGCCGCGATCGGCGAGCGCAGCGACCAGGTCGATCAACTTCTCCCGTTGCTCCTTGTATGCGGGCCTCGTCTCGCGTGGGGCCATCAGGAAATGTACAGCCACACCCTTGAGCAACAGAATCTCCGCGGCCGTCTGTTCAGGGATCACGAGGCCAGCGGTATGGCGCGCGAAGGGGCCGTCGCCATACTCGGCCCGTGTCGCGTCGGCGATGGACGACAGGAACCGGCCGATGAGCTGGCTCGTCATGTCCTTAAGGCTCGCCAAGGAGCGATGGGAACCGTCGTACGTGTCCATCCACCAGGGCTGTGCGCGCAGCCGATCGAGCGATTCGAGCACGGCTCCTTCATCCCCCCGGCCGTACCATTCCCGCACGTGCGCGGCGACCGCCTGCGCCTGACCTTCGTCTCGAAGTCTGCTCAGCGCCACAGCATTGTGGACCACCGCGTCCTCCACGTCATGCACGGAGTATGCGATGTCGTCCGCAATGTCCATCACCTGGGCCTCGAAGCTGGGAGTGCGCTCAGGGGCCCCCTCGCGCAGCCACTCAAACACCGCGAGGTCATCGTCGTAGACGCCAAACTTGCGCGTGGGCCTGCCGTCGGGGCGAAGCGGTGTGGCGTTCTCCCGCCACGGGTACTTGATGCTCGCGTCGAGTGTGGCGCGGGTCAGATTGAGCCCGACGCTCGCTCCTGTCTCTGGGTGAACGGACTTGGGCTCGAGCCGCGTCAGGAGTCGCAGCGTCTGCGCGTTCCCCTCGAACCCGCCGATGTCCCGCGCCGCGTAGTCGAGGGCGCGTTCGCCGTTGTGGCCGAAGGGTGGGTGTCCCAGGTCGTGCGCCAAACACGCTGCGTCCACCACGTCGGGGTCGCAGCCAAGTTCCTTGCCGAGGCCCCGGCCCACTTGAGCCACTTCGAGGCTGTGGGTCAACCGTGTGCGGACAAAGTCTCCGCTGCCGGCGCCGAGCACCTGAGTCTTGGCACCGAGCCTGCGCAGAGCGGCCGAGTGAACAATCCGCGCGCGATCCCTCTCAAAGGGAGTCCTATTAGCCTGCTTGGGCGGCTCGTCGACAAATCTCTGAGTGTCGAACGGGCCGTAGCCCTCAGGGAACGCGGTCACGCCTTGATGCTATAGCGCCGCACCTCCTCCCCCTCCTCCCGCCTCCCTCCGCATATGGCTGTGGCGGACGTTTCGGCATGCCGAACGTCCGCCACAGCCATATCGCGGGGCGCGGGTCGGCCTCCGGCGACCAGATATCCACAGGTCTTCACGCGGCAAGCTCCCACGTGCCTACCGTGTCGCCGTGACCACATCGCGCCCGTGGCAAGCGCTCGCGCAATCGCTCGAAGCGGCTCCGCAAGCCTGGACGCACGCGCGTCTGCGTCGCCGCTTCGGAGACAGTGCCGTCAAGACGGCCATCGCAAGAGGCGCGGCGGTACGGCTTCTTGAGGGTGTTTACGTTTCACCTGTCCACGCCCGCACCACAGTGGCGCGCGCTCACGCCACCTCTTTGTGGCTGGGCGACCGCGGCGTTGTGGGTGGCGCGACGGCCGCCTTCCTAGCGTCGCTCACGCCACTCGACCCGCGCGTCGTCCACGTCTTTGGGCGGCCGCGCGTCCATATCCGGGGACCCGCGTGGATGCGGATCCGCCATCGAGCCCCCGCCCAGATGACGATGACCGCCCAGGGCGTCGAGGTCGCGGGAGCGATTGATACTGCCATCCAATCCTGGGAACAGCTTGGAACCCGGGCCGGTCGGGACGTCGCCATCGAGGCAGTCCGACGCGAGCTCGTCACCGCACAAGCCATCGCGGTGCGGGCCCTGTCCTATCCGACCCTCAAACGCCGCGGGCAGTTCATCGAGTTACTCGACGACCTAGCTGGTGGAATCGACAGTTTTCTCGAGTTGCATACGGCGCGAGAGGTGCTCGTCGGACCTGAGTTTGCTGGGATTGTTCGGCACGCGCGCGTCGGGCCTGCAGGGCGCACGTTCGAAGCAGACTTCTACCACCCGGGCGCGCGCCTCGATGTCGAAACAGACGGCAAACGACACCACAACGACGACCGACGTCGCCGCCAGGACCTCGAGAGAGATGCAATCTTGGCATCCGTCGGCATTCAAACGATCCGGCTGACCTATGAGGACGTGATGGGCAGGCCGCAATGGTGCCAGCGCGTCATTGCCGATGCCATTCGCGCGCGTTCAAGCCCCTCATAGCGCGCCATATGGTTGTGGTGGACGTTTGGCGTGCCGAAACGTCCACCACAACCATATGCGGGGAGGGTTGCGGCCTGTTGCGGGGAGGGTTGCGGCCTGCTGCGGGGAGGCTTGCGGCCTGGTGCAGGGCGTGTCGGGACCTAGCCGCCAGAGACCGACAGCTCTGCCTCTCGCAGCCGACGCTCGAGGTCGGGCGTGATCTCCTGAGTATCCAGCCATCCGTCAGGACAGGCAGGCGTGCGCGCGGTGCCCTGTCGGCCGCGAGGCCCTTCGGCGTCGGGCCCTGGGAACGGTGAATCGAGGTCCATCTCGTCCAGGATGCCTCGCAGTTGCGCCAGGGACTCGACCAAGCCGAGGCGGCGGCGCACCTCGCCTCCCACCGGGTAACCCTTCAGGTACCAGGCAATATGCTTGCGAATCTCGCGCATGGCGCGGTTCTCGTCATCATTGAAGTGCGACACCATCAGTTGGCCGTGACGATAGATCGTGTCGGCGACGTGCCGCAGGTCTGGCTGAACTCGCTCGTCCCGGCCCTCAAACGCCGCCTGGAGGTCGGCAAAGAGCCACGGCCTGCCCATGCACCCGCGCCCCACCACCACGCCGTCGCAACCAGTCCGTTCGACCATCGCGACCGCGTCTTCGGCCGACCAGATGTCCCCGTTTCCAAGCACAGGGATGCTGGTGACCGCATCCTTCAGGCGCGCGATCGCATCCCAATCGGCCACGCCCGAGTAGTAGTCAGCAGCGGTGCGCGCGTGCAGCGCGACTGCCGCGACGCCCTCGCGTTCGGCCATTCGGCCCGCGTCGAGGTAGGTCAGGTGATCGTCGTCAACGCCCTTGCGCATCTTGACTGTCACAGGAATATCGCGCTTGGACGCCTCGCGCACGGCCGCGCGCACGATGTCCCTAAACAGGTCGCGCTTCCACGGCAGTACCGCTCCCCCGCCTTTGCGCGTCACTTTGGGAACGGGACAGCCGAAGTTCATATCAATGTGGTCAGCACGGTCCTCTTGTACAAGGATCCTCACCGCCGCTCCGATGGTCGCGGGGTCCACGCCATAAACCTGCACTGAACGCGGCTTCTCGTCGGGATCGTGGGCAATGATCCGCATGCTCTCTGGCGAGCGTTCCACGAGGGCGCGCGACGTGACCATCTCGGCGACATAGAGCCCGCCACCGTGCTCGCGGCACAGACGACGGAAGGCCGCATTGGTGATGCCTGCCATGGGCGCAAGGATCACGGGAGTGTCAACCACGAGCGGCCCGATGCGGAGAGCGGGCAGCAGGCGGGCGGCGGTGGCGGGACTGGTCACCCATCTATTGTCACCCGACGACGCCGCGGCCCGGTTCGCACGAGCCGGAGCTCACGCTGGGCTGGGCTGGGCGGGCACTCGCCTGGGCTCGACGGGCCGGAACCGATTCAGTCGGCCGGGGCGGCCGCTGTCAGAAGCGCTAGCGCCACGAGGGCGCGCGCCGTCACGATCGGGCTCCCCTTGCCCCGCGGCGCCACCCCCAAGCCCTTGAGGTAGGGCGAGGTGACGTGCCAGCCTCGCGCCCACGAACCGTCGTCCCGTCTCGCCGCCATCAGGAGCGCGATGGCGCGCCCGACGCGGGGGTCAGGTTGTCCCTCACCTAGCGCTACCGCGTGAAGGGCGTCGATCGCGTCGATGCGCCAGTCGGTGGGAAAGGCTGGCAAGGCCCACCCGCCCGGATCCTTGAGCGGTGACGGCAAGTCGAGCAATCGCTCTCCGTCTCTGGTGAAGGCGAGCGACCGTTCCATCAACGCCTCTCTCGAGACAGCCAGGGCCTCACCGTGGGCCGGTTCGCTCCCACCGGCCCATGCTTGCGTCGCTCGGACGACGCCGATCAGGCACGACGTCGAGGAAAAGCAGCCGCCGAAGCGTCTGTCGAGCCCGTGTCCCCACTCTTCAGCGGTGCGGCGCGCCTGGCCCGCAACCCCTACCTGTTGATAGCGCGTGAGCCACTCAACCTGCGGCCCCACCAACTCGATCCGCCCAGCGTCACGGAAGAGTCTCGATACGAGACCCACGTAGCAAGGAAGCACACCGCTGTCGGTGCCAGAGACCGTGAAGTAGCCCGCGTCGGTGACCGCGTGCCGCGACAGGAAGGTGATGGCGGAGTCAACCGCTGCAACCTGTGCGTCGAGTCCAGCTTCGATCAGAGCCTTCACCACCCAGAGCGTGGACAGCACGCGGCTGCCGGCGTTCGAAGCGGTCCCCCACGACCCGTCGGCGCGTTGTTGCGAGAGGCATGCTGCCATCGCCGGGTCGACGAGCAGTTCGGTCCTCGCCCCCTCAACGCCGATTCCCCACGGCACCTCGAGACGCGCGCGGCGTAGCAACAACTCGGCCGACGGGTGGCGCGAGTGGGCCAGCCACCGCCACGTCGGGCCCAGGTCCGGAGGGGCCGCGAGGTCCATGAAGCCATTGTGAACCCCCGTATCGCCGGAAGCGAGTAGCCGCAGCGACTCGCGGTGGCCCCGTGCGTCCTCAGGTGACGACCGCCACCGCTCGCCCGGATGGCTGGGGGAACATCCGGGCGAGCGGGCGTGCGCAAGGGCCGCTAGGCCTAGACGGACACCTGATCCTTAGCATCCTCGCTAAGCCGCACGGTCTTGGGATCGGCAGGCCGTCCGAGTGCGCGATACACCCAACCTGCGGCGCGGTAGGCGTCTGCGTCGAGCGCGTGGCGCCCATCGACGATCGCCTTGCCTGCGACCAACTCACCCATCATCTCGGGATCCGCACTGCGGAACTGATCCCATTCCGTCAGCAGCACCACCACGTCGGCTCCCTTGATGCACAAGGAGAACGTGTCCGCGTAGGTGAGCTGCGGGTAGGACTTCTTTGCGTTGGCCATCGCCTCGGGGTCGTAGACCACCACGTCGGCGGCCTCGGCTCGCAACATGTCGGCCACGTCGAGTGCTGGAGCGTCCCGAATGTCGTCGGAGTTTGGCTTGAACGCCGCTCCCAAGCACGCAATGCGCTTGCCCTTCAGGTCCCCGCCCGCGAGCTCTCGCACCAAGTCGACGGTGCGCATGCGCCGCCTGTTGTTGATCGCGTCCACCTCGTGGAGGAACGCGACGGCCTGCCCCACGCCGAGCTCCTCGGCACGGAACGCGAACGCCCTGATGTCTTTGGGCAGGCAGCCGCCGCCAAAACCGAGACCCGGCTTGAGGAAGCGGCCACCAATGCGGTCGTCGTAACTGAGCGCGCTCGCGAGCAGGTTGACGTCGGCACCGGTCGCCTCACACACCTCTGCCATTGCATTGATGTAGGAGATCTTGGTCGCAAGGAACGAGTTCGCAGCCACCTTCACGAGCTCTGCCGTCTTCAAGTCGGCCACCACGAGCGGCGTTCCTACCTCGAGGATCGGCGCGAATGCGGCACGCAACATCTGCTCTGCCCACTCCGACTCCACGCCGAACACCAAACGATCGGGGCGAAGGGTGTCTTGCACCGCGTAGCCCTCTCGCAGGAACTCAGGGTTCCACGCGAGCTGCACGAGGTCAGGGTTGGGAGAAGCCAACTGCACCATGTCGGTGAGGCGCGAGGCCGTACCGACCGGAACGGTGGACTTCCCGACGAAGAGCGCTGGCTTGGTGACCCGCTTGGCGAGTTCGGTGAATGCGCTTTCGACGTATTCGAGGTTGGCCGCCTGGCTGCCGTGTAGCTGAGGAGTGCCGACGCAAATGAAGTGGACGTCGCCGAACTCTGCGGCCTCGTCGAAAGACGTCGTGAAGCGCAAGCTGCCTGTGGCGAGCACCTCCTTGAGGAGTTCCGGCAAGCCTGGCTCGAAGAAGGGGACGTCCCCCGCCGTCAGGCGGTCAATCTTCGACTGATCGACATCGACGCCCAACACGTCGTAGCCGAGGGATGCCATCGCGACGGCGTGAGTGGCACCAAGATAGCCGGTGCCGATGACGGTGAGCTTGGGTCGCTCCTGGACGGTTCCTTGCATATCGTTGGCGCTCATCATTCCTCCTTCAGGTGATGGGTACTGGGCAACATCGAGTCATGAACAGGAGACATTGGCGTAGCCCTCCCGAGCGTCGGACACGACGTTTGAGCACTCGACGACGTTGTCTCGTACAGGTGTCAGGGAGAACCCGAAGCCAGGCCCGTTGACCGTTGCGGTGTTGCTCCTGAACCGATTGCCGATTCCCCAACCATCGAGGATCTCGTGCACTTGGAATCCGTCCATGACGGTGTTCTGACCGATGTTGCCCTCGATCAACCACTCATTGCCTTTGACGTCGACCCACGAGTCAGCGCCGTTCTCCACGAGCGCTGAGCCGTCGAAAGTGTTCGCGCGGACGACGCCATTCGACGTGCCCTCTTTGATGTCGACGGCCTCCGCTGTCACCCCGTAGATGACGTTGCCCTCGACGAGGTTGTTGTCGGAACGATCAGGCTTGCAGTCGCTGATGTCGCACCAGTTCGACTCGGCGGTGCCGATGTAGACCCCTTCGCCGAACTTTTCGCGCCGGTTTCCCGTGTCGTAGATCGTGTTGCCGATCACCGTGTTGTGGGTCGAGAACTTGCGCAAGTGCAACGCTTCGTCACCGATGCTGTGGATGGTGAGCCCCTGAATGATGGTGCCCTCCGTTCCGTCAGCCATCACGCCCTTCTGTCCGTTGCGCACCGTGAATCCGACGAGTCGCCAGTTCTTGGCGCCGTCGAGATGAAACACATATCCGGCCGAGTGCCCCTCGCCTTGAAGCACCGACTTGGAGGTGCCGCACAGGTAGATCGGCCTATCCGAGGTACCCGAGGTCGTGGCGACGAACTCCCCGTCATACGTGCCGTCAGCCAACGCGATCACATCTCCTGCGCTCGCCGAGCCGAGAGCCGCCGTGAGCGTCTCCGCGTCGGTGACGGTCGTTGTCGCCTTGGGACACGTGACGGAACCGGACGTCGGGACACCGGGCGCTGCTCCATCCCCGTTTCCATTGATACCAGGCACTTCACCTGACCATGGATCGGCAGTGGCGTTGGCGTCAGGGTCTGTTCCGATCCCTGGCGCTGCGGTCACCGGGGGCTGCGTTGATTGAGACGAGTCGGCTCCCGCCCATTCGCCTGCGCCCACATCGCCGTCGGTGTTGACCAAGGCCCGCGCCAAGATGATTGCCGGGCCGATCGCCAACAACAGTCCGCAGGCGAAGGAGACCACCATGATGGTGAGTTCCCTCCTGCTCACGTCCTGACCTGCTCACGGTCAGTGATTCTTCGCGGCAGACCAGAAGGACTGGGGAGGTGTGCCAGATCTCGCGCATCCTGAAGCTCCACCTCGAGCGGCCTCACCACACCGGGAACCGTGGCGGGATCGACCAGTCCTTGAGAGAGGTCGTGGAGCGGAGTCCTGTCTCGGTAGGGGTTGCCAAAGCCTGAGCCCCTGTAGCGGAATCCGCGGAATGCGGTGAGCAAGAGCAGCATGGCAAGGATCGTCCAGAGCAACGTCATGGGCTTCGTGACCATCCTGATCACGCGCTCGGTGATGTTCTGATAGATCCAGGTGGGCGACTCGTTGTTGTCGAGAACGCTCACGCCAGACGCTCGCACCGTATCGATCGGCGAGTTGCCTTGGCCGCCTACCTCGTTTTGCCCGATCAGCGAACCGTTGACAGCGCCCACCATGGTGACGCCGTGGCTCGTGACCTCATCAATCGTGTTGCGAGCGACGGCGGCGGTCGAGTCTCGCACGTAGATGCCGATCTCACCGCCGTTGACGATGTTTCCCCAGATCTGTCCGTTGACGCCATCCCTGAAGACGATTCCCTGCTTCAGGGCGGATTCCACCCGGTTCTCCTCGATGGCGATGTTGGTGGCGACGTCCGTCGCCATGATCCCGAATTCGCCGCCCTCGACGGTGTTGCGACGCACTGCAATGTCGGCCCCTCCGATCACCGCAATGCCGTACTTGCCGTTGTTGGTGAAGCGCGAATTCAGTATCGAGTGCCCGCCATAGGAGTTGACGGGCAGGCCCGTGGCCGAAGGGCCACCAGCCAGCGGAGTAGCGTCAATGGTGATGCCGTTGCCGCCGTTGTTCACGGCCTCGACGGTGTCAAGGAGCACACCTTGCGAGCCCCTGGTCACCCGAAATCCGTCTCCCCCGTTGCCACTCGACTCCACACCGGTGACGCGTGAGTTGATGACCTCGCGGTGGAACACCACGCCGTCTACCAGGTTGTTCATGAAGTCCGAGTTCTGGAGTTCGACGGACGTTGCGTCAGAGACGAACAGCCCGAAGGCATTGCCGTTGACCGTCAGGCCCGACATCCATGCAGTCACACCCTGGGAGTACAGCCCCGCTCCTCGCGAAAGGTCAACGCCGGTCTCTCCCTCCGACGTTCCGTCAACGATGAGAGGGTCACCCTCTTCCACCGTCTCGGCGGTGTCGGGAGCAGCGAGGTGCACCTCAGGGATCTCTCGCTGGCCGTCAGAGTCAAGGCCAAGAGTCGAAGCGAGCTGCGTGCCGGTGAGCGCCAGTCCGCCGGTCACGCCAGACCAGAAACCCATGTCGGAGAAGGAGGCGTTGGTGATCGAGGCGTATCCACCCATCACCCTGATGTAGGCGCGACCATCTGCCGTCTCGGTGTCAGGTTGGCGACGCGTTGAGTCCCACGCCTGAAACTCGACGTGCTCGGTGGGGGTGCCCTCGATGACCAGGTTTCCGCCAGCGACCACGATCGATGCGAAGCCATTCTCTTGGCTCGTCATGTTGATGAGAAGCCCTCCAGGACGTCTCAAATCGAGAGTCGCGCCATCCAAGATGACGATGTGCTCGCTCAGTTCGTAGACCCCGGGAGAAGTCTCCACAAAGCTGAGAGGAGCGAGCACCTCGAGGTCACGCTCGGTATACGCAGCGTCTCGCCCAGGCAACACGAGCGTCGTGACCGGCTTCCCAGCGACGCGGAACGGAAGCGCCGTGTTCAGTTGCGGGAAGAGAGTGCCGTTAGCCACGAGGTCCACGTCGATGAGCCTGCGATCCTCGGCCGCCACCAACTCGGCCTCGCGAGCGGGATCACCGCCGTAGCTTTCGAGCACGGGGTTCACTGCAGCGCTTTGCGTCGGCGCCGCAGACTCCTCGATGGGGCTTCCCACTTCGGTCACGGGCCCGGCCGACGCTGCTGACGCGCCGAGCGACGTGGCGGCGACGACGGCTGCAACGGCCACTGTCAGCGACCTACGCACGATGGACGACGTGTTCATGCTGGGACCCCCTGCGGAACGATCGAGCGCGACGTCTGGCCCTCGCCACCGATTTGATCGGCGGTGCGCGTCAACCAGCCTTGCTTGTTCATGGTCGCGAACGCGTAGAGCTTGATGGGCAACGCGACAAAGATGACGACGAGCGCGTACAGCGGAAGCAAGAAGACGTCCGCTGGGTGCCGGCGAAGGTGGGAGAAGCCGCGAACCCCGCGGCCAACAAGCAGCCAGGCAGCGACCACCGCAAGTCCGTTCCAGGTGGGCTCAAAGCGCGACAGCACGACGTACGCGAGCGTCAGCCCCATCGTGACGGGGGTCAACAGGATCTGCAGGACCGTCACCTTGGTCACGAAGGGAACCTTCCACAGCCAGCCTTTGGCGATCGCGGTCAGGTAGCAACGGTAAGAGTTGCGACTCCAACGCACTCGCTGCTTGACGAAGGCCTTGAAGGTATCGGGAAACATCGACAGCGCGAGCGCCGACGACTGGTGCACCGTCTTGTAGCCGGAAGCAAGCACCAACCAGGTGAGACGACCGTCGTCGCCCGCGACGCATCGGCGTCCCAAGAAGAACTCGTTCTCCAGGTGCTCCAAAACAGGAACGACTGCCTTTCGGCGATACACAGCCGTTCTCCCCGAGACGCATGGCACGGCCCCGGCCCTGCCCATTGCTGGCACATAGTCGTAGTAGCGCAGGTTGACCATCCAGTCAGCGACGCGCCGCCAGACGGAGGACTTTCGCTCAAAGACGTTCTGCTGCGTCGAGCACGCGCCCACCTGCGGGTCGGCAAAGGGCATCTGGACCGCCTCGAGCAGGCCCTCTCTCCACCACGTGTCCGAGTCAACGAGAACGAGGAGCTCTGACGTGGCGAGACGGATACCGCAACCAAGTGCGGAGCGCTTGCCCGCGTGGTGGAACAGCACGGGCTTCACGCGAGGGTCGCCCAGCGCGACGATCCGGTTGTACGCCTCCACGTCGGCGACGTCGAGCACGATGATGATCTCGGTGGGGTTCTGCGCCCGCCAGGACTCCAAACACCTCATCAGGATGTTGGGATCTTCGTGGAACGACGGCACGACCACCGAAGTGGTGGTGCGGAACGACGTGATGATCGGCTTGGCGCGTCGCGAAAGAATCACGCGATAGAGCCACAGGCCCCATACGATCGTCCCAGCAATAGCGAGCGGGAAGTAGCTTCGGTACTCCCGAATCAGATCCCAGGTCTCAGCAAGAAAAGCTTCCATGAACACACCTCCGGTGCAACTTTGCGTGGTGTGTCATCGCTGCGAGCGTGCCGTTGACCGTGACGTTCGCACATCCCCATTGACGGTGCATGGTCGCGACGTCTGATCATGTGACCCCAGCTGCGCGACCTGCAACTCAATGACAAGGAGAACATAGTGTGTGATCTACGTCACACTCAACTCCATTTGATGAGAGTTCATGTGCCGTTTGGCTTGAAGCGATCTTTACCCAAATCGTTTCGACTGCCAGTCAGGCCTGGTGCGAATACCCCGAGGGGAATGGCCGGGGGCGGATGTAGTACGTAGGTACTACGTCCCGAATTTACGTGCTCGTAACCTGAGGAGAGCGCAGGCGGGGGCCGATCCGGCTGGACCAACCCCCGCCTGATGCTTCTACTCGATGACGGTTCCCGTCGCGGAGGAATCGATGCGGTAGTCGCCAGCTGGTGCGCGAACGATGCTGGCTGCTTGGATCCGCGTGCCGGCTGAGTCCATCACGATGAACCCATATCCGTTGCGCGCGCGACGAAGTCCCGTCGTGTCGATGGAGACGTCAACGAGAGACGCGTTGACGGAACCGTACTTGACCACGACGCCTTCATCGCCGATGCCGGACACGGTCACGCGTTCCACGCGAATGTCGTCGCTTGCCTTGATTTCGAGGCCAGTCTGACCGCCGGTCAAGGTGAGCCCCTGAACACGCCAATGGGAGGCCCTGTTGAACGACAACACCTCACCTCCGTCGATTCCAGCGCCGACGATCACGGCACCTTCACCGCACAGCCAGATGGGATTGGTCGCCGCACCGTCTGCACGGGTCTCGAACTCGCCTGCGTAGGTGCCAGGCGCGAGCACGATGACATCCCCAGGAACAGCGTCGTCAAGGGCTGCGTCGAGCGCGGACGCCGTCGACACGGTGACGGTGGGTGCCGAACACTGGTTGCCGTCGGTCGGGAGCTCGGGTGAGGGTGCCGGCTGCGGCGCGGGCTCGGGCTCGGGCGCAGGACTCGGCACGGGCTCGGGCTCTGGGGTGGGCTCGGGCTCCGGGGTGGGCTCGGGCTCCGGGGTGGGCTCGGGCTCAGGGGTGGGCTCAGGCAAGGGCGTCACGTCCACGGGATTCGCCACGCAATCCACATTGGAATAGCCCTCGCGCGCGGACGTCACCGTGTTAGAGCACTCGACCACGTTTCCGCGCACTGGGGTGAGCGAGAATCCGAGGCCCGGCCCATTGACGTTGGCGACGTTGTTGCGGAACACGTTGTCGGTTCCCCAGCCATCGACGATCTCGTGCGTCTGGAATCCGTCCATCGGCGTGTTGACGCCCGTGTTGCCTTCGATGAGCCAGCCGCGCCCCTTCACGTCGACCCAGGAGTCAGCGCCGGAGGAGACAAGGGCCGAGCCATCGAAGCGGTTGTTGCGGAGCACTCCGCCCTCCGTGCCTTCCTTGATATCGACGGCCTCACCGGTGACGCCGTAGATCGTGTTGCCCTCGAGAAGGTTGAAGTTGGACTCGTCTGGCTTGCCTGCCGAGATCGAGGACCAGTTGGACTGCGCGGTCCCGACGTAGATGCCTTCGCCAAACTTCGTGTTGCGGCGGCCAGTGTCATGGATCACGGAGTTGCGGACGACGTTGTGCGACGAGAACTTGCGCAGGTGCACGGCTTCGTCACCGATGTCGTAGACCTCGACACCATCGATCACGGCGTGGTCGGTCTCGTCGAGCATGATGCCCTTCTGGCCATGGCGCACCGTGATTCCGGTGACCCGCCAGTAGTCGGCGTTCTTCAGGTGCAAGACGTAGCCGCCGCTGCTGCCCTCGCCGTTCAGGACGGCATTGGCCGAGCCGCATAGCGTGATCGGCTTGGCCGCCGTCGCAGGGTTGTCCGCGATGAACTTGCCGTTGTAGACGCCGTCCCGCAGAGCGATCACGGCACCGGGAGTGGCGGAATCCAGCGCCGCGTGCAGTTCGGATGCCGTAGCGACCGTGACGTTGGGGCTAGGGCAAGAAGCAGCTGACGACGCGGATGCCGGCGTTGACGAGACGGCGGCCGTCCCCGCGACAAGGACGCTGACGGCCAACGCCGTCAGGGCGCGCGAAGGCGCACTTGAGACATGCATGGGTGTTTCCTCACTGGGGCCTTGAGCCCCCGGGACGACCGCGAAGGTCCGTCTCCGTGTTGTTGCTGAACATCGAGCCACGCGCCTTGCGGCGAATCCGGCTCCGGGATGCCATGAAGGTAGCAACCGTATGGAGCCATGTTTGGGCCTTTTAACCCGTTTGTGAGAAACGTCACCTGTGAGAAAGATGACGGGGTGCCCCCCATGATGGGGGGCACCCCGCGATGCTTGGTGGAATCACCAGGAACGATGTCAGACGCTCGACAACTCCTTGTCGAGAGCGTCTTGGCGAGCCATCTGCGAGTGGACGTCGGCCGGCCGCCCGAGTGCTCGGTAAACCCAGCCCGCGCGGTGGTATGCGTCAGCGTCAAGGGCGTGCCTGCCGTCGACGACGATGCGCCGGCGCACGAGTTCCCCCATCATCTCGGGATCAGCGTTCTTGAACTTGTCCCACTCCGTCAGCAGGACCACGGCGTCGGCGTCTTTGAGCGACTCCGCGAACGTCGCGGAGTAGGTCAACTGCGGGTGGGTTCGACGCGCATTGTCCATGCCCTCTGGGTCGAACACCACGACGTCGGCACCCGCCTCCTCGAGACGACGAGCGACGTCGAGGGCAGGGGCGTCTCGCACATCGTCCGAGTTGGGCTTGAAGGTGGCACCGAGGCACACGACGCGGGCCCCTGGAAGCGCGCCGTCGAGAAGTTCGCTGACCAGATCGACGGTGCGCTGGCGCCTACGGTTGTTGATGCCGTCCACTTGGTGGAGGAACTCGACCGCCTGGCCAACGCCAAGTTCCTCGGCACGGGCGGTGAAGGCCCTGATGTCCTTGGGGAGGCAGCCACCGCCGAAGCCCAGCCCTGGCTTCAGGAACAGCGAACCAATCCGATTGTCGTATCCGAGCGCTTCCGAGAGCACCTGCACATCAGCGCCGGACGCCTCGCATACCTCCGCCATAGCATTGATGTAGGAAATCTTGGTGGCCAGGTACGAGTTCGCCGCTACCTTGACGAGCTCGGCCGTCGGCAGGTCGGCCACGACGACAGGAACGCCCTGGTCGATGACGGGCGCGTATACCGCTCGCAGCATGCGCTCGGCCCAAGCGGACTCCACGCCGAACACCAAGCGATCGGGATGCAGCGTGTCCTCGACCGCGTAGCCCTCGCGCAAGAACTCGGGGTTCCAGGCGATCTCCAGCACCCCTGGTTCCCTGGTGATGGAGTCGACCAGCATCGTGAGCTTCTCTGCGGTTCCCACGGGAACAGTGGACTTGCCGATGACCAGCGCTTGCCGATCCGCGTGCTGCGCGAGCGCAGAGACGGCCTGCTCGACGTAGGTCAAATCCGCGCCGCGACCGTCCTTGCGTTGGGGCGTCCCCACGCACACAAAGTGGACATCGCCGAAGTGCGCGGCCTCCTCGAAGGAGGTGGTGAATCGCAACCGGCCAGAAGCGAGTTGTTCCTCCAAGAGTTCTGGCAGCCCTGGTTCGAAGAATGGCACTTCACCGGCGGCGAGCTTTTCGATCTTGCCAGGGTCAACGTCAACTCCCATGACGTCAAAGCCGAGGCTGGCCATGGAGACCGCGTGGGTGGCGCCAAGGTAGCCGGTGCCAATCACCGTCATCTTGGGTCGGTCGGGTATGTGCCGTTGCATGTTGTCAGAAGCCATACTGTTCCTTTCCTCGTGATGGTCGCGCTAGCCCTCGCGGCATTGCGCGTTGCTGAAACCTTCGCCTGCCCCTGAAACCTCGTTGTCGCAGGAGACGGAGTTGTCTCGTTCAGGAGTAAGAGAGAAGCCATATCCGTCGGCGTCAACCGTCGCGACGTTGCCGCGAAACATGTTGCCTGTGCCCCAGCCGTCAAGGATCTCGTGAGTCTGGAAACCATCGAGGGGGGCATTCACTCCGCGGTTTCCCTCGATCAGCCAGTCATTGCCCTTCACATCGACCCACGAATCCACCTCGTCGGACGCCCCCGCGCCGTCGAAGTCGTTGTCCCGAAGAATCCCGTCCGAGGTGCCCTCCTTGATGTCAACGGCCTCTGCGCTCACGTCATAGATCGTGTTGGCCTCGATCAGGTTGCGGTCCGAGTTGTCGGGTTCGCACCCGGAGATGTCGCACCAGTTCGATTCCGCGGTGCCAACGTAGATTCCCTCGCCGTACTTCGGCTTGCGCAGGCCGGTGTCGTGCACCTCGTTTCCGCGCACCACGTTGTCGCTGCTGAAGGAGCGCAGATGAATGGCCTCGTCGCCAATCGAATGGACGTCGAGCCCCTCGATCACGTTGTGATGTCCGTTGTCGACCATCACACCCTTTTGCGAGTCGCGCACGGTGAAACCGGAGACGCGCCAGTAGTCGGCGCCATCGAGGTGAAGGCCGTACGCGTCGTCGGGCCCTGGGCCCACCAGCTCCGCCTCCCGAGGACCGCAAAGCACCACGGGGTCGCTCTCGGTCCCATCGGTCGTCGCCACAAACTCTCCCTGGTAGGTGCCGGGCTCGAGGACGATGACGTCGCCCGGCTCGGCCCCATCGAGCGCCTCGTGCAACTGAATGGCGCTCTCGACCGTGACTGTGGCGGCGGGACACTCGCCGACGGGCGCCTCCGAGGGAGTCGCCGGTTGCCGAGTGAGCGAAGGCAAGGCATCGGGGTCTTCGCGATCGGGCATCAACATGACCACCACCGCCGCAATGCCCACGGCCGCCAATACGGCAGCGCCTAACGCTAGGCCTGTCTTCATCGCGTACTCCTTACGTTCGCGTCATCATCCGCGAACACGGGAGCGAACCACTGGCTCTCCGCGTGCTCGTCACGGACGTCCGTGTGCCGGCCGCTGGCGGTCTCGTCGCGACGGACCTCCTGCGGTTCAATGGCACCAGGCGTGAGCTTCTCGAGCGGCTCCCTGTCCTCATAGGGATGCCGGACGCCTGCACGACGCGCGCGGATCCTCACACTCGCCGCGAGGGCCAGAATCAGCCCGAGCAACGCCCACATGAGCGACAGCGGCGTGGTAGCGAAGTCGACCGCCCGCTCAAAGAACGAGCCGTACGACCAGTTCGCTACGTCATTGGTCTCGGACACCACCGCGCCCTCAGCTCTCAAGGTGTCAACGGCTGACGATCCTGCCCCTGCCACCTCGTTTCCTGCGATCGTGGTCCCGGTCGCGGTGCCCACGACGGAGACTCCGTGAACGGTGGCATCAGTAATCGTGTTAGCGAGCAGTTCGGCGTCGGCCGCTCTCGCGTAGATGCCAATCTGGGCGCCGTCGACGCTGTTCGCGCGCGCCGCACCCGCGACGCCATCCCAGAAACTGATGCCTTGAGACTGGACCGACTCCACCTGGTTGCCCACCACCGAGACCTCTTCAGCGGGACCGGAGACGGCAATGCCGTACCGACCGCCGTCAACGCGGTTGTGGCTCACGGCGATCGAATCACCGCCGTGAATCCTGATGCCGAAGTCGGCGTTGTTTTCCGCCACACTCGACTCGATGCGGTGATCGCTAAACGGGCTCGTGCTCGAACCGCTCACGGAAGGACCCTCTGCAAGCGCGTCGGCGTAGACCGTGACTCCGTTGCGACCGTTGTCGTTGGTGGTAGTCCCGAGCAACGCCACTGCATGGGATCCGGCCATCACGCGGATCCCGTCTCGGCCGCTCGAACTCGCCTCCGTGTGCGAAAGCATCGTGCCGTCTGCGTCGCGGTGAATCACGATGCCATCAACTCGGCTGTCAAGCACCGTCGACTCGGCGATCTGCGCAGGACCTGTCCCTGACACGAACATGCCGAAGGCGTTGTCCGTCACCTGAGTGCGATAGACCTCGACTGCTGGCGCGAGGGCCAGAGCGCGCAGCGGTTCATCGGTGGCACCGAAATTCCCGGAAGGCGACGCCGTGGTGGTGTCGCGCTCGGCTTCTGCGTGGCTGTCAGTCGAACCGGCTTCGACGAGCGGCGGGAGCGCGTCCCTAGGGGATTCGTTGCCGACGAAGGACAGCCCGCCCGTCTTCCCGCTCCAGAACCCGAGCGAGGAGACGTCAACGTTTCGCACTCGCGCCTCGGCTCCTGAAGCGCGGATGTAGGCCCTGCCGTCCGCCGTCGTCTCGTCGGGCCCGTCGCCGTCCCAGCTCGCCACCGCGAGCTGCGTGCTTTCGGAGCCCTCAAGAACGAGCGTGCCGCCGATCGTGACGATGCTGGCGAAGCCTTCCTCGTTGCTGAGCAGCCTGATGCGCATGGCGTCGTCCGACGTCAGTTCGAGAGTCGCCCCCCTGGCGACCACCACGTGCTCACCAATGGTCACGACGCCCGTGACGTCCTTGGTGACGGTGTCGGGCGCAACGTTCAGGAGGTCCGGCACGGTGTACGGGGCTGGCCGTGGTGGAAGCACGAGCGTAGTGAAAGGCTCGGTGTCCACGCGGTACGGGTAGCTGTGCGTTGCAGGCTCGGTGCGCACATCCCTTTGAACGTCGGCCACGAGTTCCAGGCGTTCGTCTTCGCGCTGAACCCAGGAGGCTTCCGCTTCCGGGTCCCCGTCATAGGACGCCACCGTCTCGGTGCCCGAGTCCGCGGGCTCCTCAGCGCCCTGCGCTTGCGCATCCACGCGAGAACCGAGTCCGAGCCACGCGAGCCCGGCGAGCGCCAGTACGGCGATGATCGTCATCGTCTTGGTCATACCAATTGCTCCCTTGGTTCGAGACTCGAAGCGGTCTGGCCCTCGCCGCCACGCCCGGTCGCGTCGCGCGTCAGCCAGCCCTGCTTGTTCATGGTGATGAAGGCGTACACCTTGATCGGAAGGGCGATCAGGATCACGGTTGCCGTGACGACGGGCAGGTACAACACATCGAGGGGGTGCCTGATCAGGTGGGAGAACCCTCGGATGCCACGACTCACGATGAGCCAAGCGGAGATCGCTCCGACCGACAGCCACGTGAACTCGAGTCGGGAGAAGGCGATGTAGCCGATGGTGATTCCCATCGTCACTGGCGTCAGCACAATCTGCAGCACTGTCACCTGCGTGACGAGCGGGGTGCGCCACAGCCAGCCCTTCGCGATCGCCGTCATGTAGGTCCGGTAGGAGTTGCGGCTCCAACGCACACGCTGCTTGATGAACGCCCTGAACGTCGAGGGGAACATCGACAGCGCTCGCGCCGTCGACTGGTGCACCGTTTTGTACCCTGACGCGAGGACGAGCCAGGTGAGCCGGCCGTCGTCACCTGCGATGCAGCGCTTGCCAAGGAAGAACTCGTTCTCCAGATTCTCAAGAACGGGAATCACGGCCTTGCGGCGGTACACGGCGGTGCGACCGGAGACGCACGCGACGCCCCCGGCCCGCCCCATCGCGGGGACGTAGTCGTAGTAGCGGAGGTTCACCAGCCAGTCTGCGACTCTCCTCCACACACTGGAGCGACGCTCCTGAACGTTCTGATGAGTACTCACCGCACCCACACGCTCATCGATGAACGGCTTCTGCACCTCTTCCAACAGGCGCGGCTGCCACCAGGTGTCGGAGTCGACAAGCACAAGAATCTCCGAGGTGGCGCGGCGAATTCCATGCCCGAGAGCGGAGCGCTTCCCCGCGTGCTTGAACAGCACCGGCTTGACGCGCTCGTCGCCGAGTTCGCTGATGCGGCGGTAGGCCTCCCCGTCCTCGACGTCGAGCACCACGATGATTTCGGTCGGGTTCTGTTCACGCCACGAGTCGAGGCACCACATGAGGATGTCGGGGTCCTCGTGGTACGACGGCACCACCACCGAGGTGGTGGTGCGGAAATCGGACTGGATGGGCCGCGCAAAGCGGGATAGCACGAAGCGATACAGCCACAACGACCACACGATCGCCCCCGCGAGAGCGATGGGAACGTAGGTCCGCCATTCCGTCGAGAAGTGTTGCAGGACGTCGGAAAGTAGATTCATGTGCGGGTCCTAGAAGCTCGCGTGCAAGGGGCAGGAGCGTCGCCCGCATCAAGGGCGGGGACGCAGCGCTAGTGGGATCAAGCGAGCCGCCTCCGCAATTGCGGGGGGCTACGAGCGCTTGGTCCGGCGTCGGACCTTTTCCACGCTAATCGCGCGGCGTGTGATGTGCAACACATACCGCGTGCCGGACTATTCCGCGTGCTGCTCCGTTTCTGGAGTCCTGGCCACCGATCCGGGCGAGGCCACCACGAGAGCGCCGATCGCCGTGGTGAGTGGCACAGCCAGCACCAGCCCGATCGAGCCAACGAGAGTGCGGACGACCTCTTCAGCGATGTCGGAGGACGTGAGGGTGAAGCCCAGACTGGTCCCGTACAGCGAGATGAACATGAGCGTGGGAAGCGCCGCCCCCACGTAGGCGAACGCGATCGTGTAGACGGTCGATGCGATGTGGTCACGCCCGATGCGCATTCCTCTCAAGTACAGCGCGACCCACCCAAGATCCGGTCGCACAGCGCGCAACTCCCACACGGCCGACGCTTGGGTCACCGTGACGTCGTTGAGCACACCGAGACCCGCCAAGACGATGCCAGACAGCAAGATTCCTTGCAAGGAGACTCCGCGCTCGAAGAACTCGAGGTGGGTACGGTTTTCGCTCCAGAAGCCCATGAGTTTGGAGGCGTCGACGGCCCACCACGCAAGCACTGTCGTGACGGCAAGCCCCGCCAAGGTGCCCAGATAGGCCGTGGTCGTTCTCGCATTCGGGCCGTGTGCCATGTACAAGAGCGCGAACAAGGCGCCAGAGCCCGTCACCAGCCCGATCACGAGGGCGTTGCCGCCGTCGAAGAGCGCCGGGATCGTGAAGAAGAAGACCACCCCGAAGGCGACGACAAGGCCCAGCAGCGCGCCAAGGCCCCGCCAGCGAGCGACGGCGAGAACCACGATCACGTACGCGATGAACAGTGCGAGCATCGGGCTGCTGCGTTCGAAATCGGAGAAACCCAATTCTCCGGTGGGAAGTTCGAGCGCGCGCACCTTGTCGCCGGGCTGGAGCACGATGGTGGGGTCGTCAAAAGTCGAGATCGGCTTGACGTAGGCGCCTTCCTCGCCCTTCACCATGGCCGTCGCCGACCCGTCCTCCGCGACGGATTCGATGGTGGCGCTCACCCAGGTGGATCCCTCGCCCAAGGCGTCGAGCGAGCCGCGAAAGCTGAAGTCGTCCGGCCAGACCGCTGCGGCGCCCCACAGGGTGACAAAGATGATGACGCCGACGATGACGCTGAGAATCGTGGTCGTGCGTTCGGAGGCGCGCGGTCGCGGTCCGTCGTGGCTGTGTCCGGCTCCCATGGCTTCTCCCTAGGCGCCTAGGAGCCGCTCGGCGAGGTAGCCCTTGACCTTGTCGAGGCTCACGCGCTCTTGCAGCATCGTGTCGCGGTCGCGGATCGTCACGGCCTGATCGTCGAGAGTCTCGAAGTCGACGGTGATGCAGAAAGGAGTGCCCACCTCGTCCTGACGGCGGTAGCGCTTGCCGATGCTTTGCGTCTCGTCGTAGTCGACGGTCCATGCGCCGCGCAGTTCCTTCGCGAGGTTTTGGGCGGTGGGCCTCAGGGCGTCGGTCTTGGACAGCGGCAGCACCGCCGCCTTGACCGGCGCAAGCCTGCGGTCGAGGCGGAGCACCATGCGGGTTTCGGTGCCACCCTTCGCGGTGGGCACCTCCTCCTCTTCGTAGGCCTCCACCAGGAACGCCATGAGGGAGCGCGTCAGACCAGCGGCCGGCTCGATCACGTACGGCACGAACCGCTCCGATGTGGCGGGATCGAAGTAGCTGAGGTCCTTGCCGGAGTGCTGCGCATGGGTCTTGAGGTCGAAGTCGGTGCGGTTGGCGATGCCTTCGAGCTCGCCGAACTCGGTTCCTTGGAAGCCGAACCTGTACTCGATGTCGACGGTGCGCTTGGAGTAGTGCGACAACTTCTCTTTGGGGTGCTCGTACAGGCGCAAGTTCTCTGGCCTGAGGCCAAGGTCGGTGTACCAGTCCATGCGGGTGTCGATCCAGTACTGGTGCCATTCCTCGTCGGTGCCAGGCACCACGAAGAACTCCATCTCCATCTGCTCGAACTCGCGCGTACGGAAGATGAAGTTTCCTGGAGTGATCTCGTTGCGGAAGCTCTTGCCGATCTGGCCGATGCCGAAGGGCGGCTTCTGCCTGCTTGCCGAGAGCACGTTGGCAAAGTTCACGAAGATGCCTTGAGCCGTCTCTGGGCGCAAGTAGTGAAGGCCGGAGTCGTCCGAGGCGGCGCCAAGATAGGTGCGCAGCAGACCGTTGAACATCTTGGGCTCCGTCCACTGCCCACGGGTGCCGCAGTTGGCGCAAGCGATATCTGCCAGGCCGTTCTCTGGCGCGCGGCCCTTCTTCTCTTCAAACTCCTCGAGGAGGTGGTCTTCGCGATAGCGCTTGTGGCAACTCAGGCACTCGACGAGGGGGTCCACGAACGCGGAGATGTGACCGGAGGCCTCCCACACTTGCGGGGGCAGAATCACGGAGGAGTCGAGGCCGACGATGTCATCGCGGCTGGTGACCATCGCGCGCCACCACTGGCGCTTGATGTTCTCCTTGAGCTCGACGCCCAGCGGCCCGTAGTCCCAGGCAGACCGCGTGCCACCGTAGATCTCGCCGCACGGGAACACGAAACCGCGTCGCTTGGCAAGGGAAATGACATCGTCGAGGCGCGTAGCCATGGGTAACTCTCCTGGGTTGAAGGTTGCCTGAAGTGCTCGCCCAGTCTAGTCACGCACCGCGGTGCCACTGCCCCCTCGCCGTTGCTCGGTCCGGTCCCGTGCCCGCGCTCCTAGTTGACAATGATTATCAGTCCGGTCTACGGTGATGGTCATGAAGACGACCTCGCCCATGACCCTGTCCATCAGCGCGCTTGGCGCACTCGCGCTCGCGGCTTGCTCCAGCACCGAAGCCTCGTCAGACTCATCCGCCGAAGCGGCGACCGCCTCGCTCAACGTTGCCGCGGCCTTCTACCCCTTGCAGTACGTCGCTGAAGGCGTGGGCGGCGCCCACGTTGCCGTGTCCTCCCTCACTCCGGCCGGCGTGGAACCACACGATGTCGAACTCTCCCCCGCCACCGTCCGCGACCTGAGCAACACCGATCTGGTCCTCTTCATCGATGAGTTCCAGCCCGCGGTCGAGGAGGCCATCTCCTCGACAGGCGTGCAGTCCTTTGATGCGGCCTCTGTGATCGAGTTTGCCGAGGCGGAGGAGCACGCCGACGAAGAAGACCACGCCGAGGAGGACGACCACGGCTCATCGGACCCACACTTCTGGCTCGACCCGACGCTCCTGGCCGATTACGCAGTCGCCGTGGGTGACGAGTTCGCCACGCTCGACCCCGACAACGCGGATGACTACACGGCCAATGCCGCCGCTCTCGCGGACGAGTTGCGGGGCCTCGACGAGCAGTTCTCAACCGGCCTGGCCATGTGCGAGCGCACGGACATGATCACGGCGCACGAGGCATTCGGCTACCTCGCTCGCGCCTACGACCTCGACCAGATCGGCATCGCCGGGCTCGAACCGGACACCGAACCCTCCCCTGCCCGCATGCGTGAGATCCACGACATCATCGAAGAGACTGGCGCCACCACCGTCTTCACAGAGGAGCTGGTGAGCCCGAAGGTCGCGGAGTCGATCGCTCAGGACGCAGGTGTCGAGCCCGCGATTCTCGATCCGATTGAGTCCGTGGCTTCGGACGACGACTACCGTAGTGTCATGCTGCGCAACCTCGACGCCCTGAGGGCGGCCCTCGCCTGTGAGTAGCGAAACCTCGACGCCGAACGTCCCCCGCCCCGTCTTGGTGGCGCGGGACGTTCGCGTGTCTCTCCAAGGCTCAGAGATCCTGCACGGCGTCGACATTGAAGCCGCTCCGGGCGAGGTCGTGGCGCTCATGGGCGGCAATGGCTCTGGCAAGTCGACGTTCGTGAGGGCGCTCGTAGGCGCCGTGCCATCCACCACGGGAACAATCGAGTTCTTTGGTGAGCCCGCCTCGGCCCTTGCACGCGCGCGGGTGGGCTACGTTCCGCAACGCCTCACCGCGTCAGGGGGCCTCGCGGCCACCGCCCTTGAGGTCGTCATGTCTGGACTACTGGGACAACGCACGCTGAGGCCTGGGCGCGGGGCACACACCAAGGCGCTCAAGGCTCTCGCGACTCTTGGTGTCCAGGATCTTGCCGATCGCAACGTGAGCCACCTGAGCGGCGGCCAACAGCAACGGGTGCTGATCTCGCGCGCCCTGGTCAGAGAGCCGCGCATGCTCATCCTCGATGAGCCGATGGCAGGCGTCGACCTCGAGTCCCAGGTGGCGTTTGCACACGCCCTTGGGCACCTCAAGGAAGCCGGTGTTGCCATCGTCATCGTGCTCCACGAGCTCGGCGCGCTCGCGCGGCACATCGACCGGGCCGTGGTGATCGAGCACGGCTGCATCACCTATGTGGGCGCTCCCCCTCGCGACCTTGGCGTGCACGCGCTGCCTGGCCACGATCACGAGCACCCCCACGAGGAGCCCGCGCAGCGCACCGGTTCGCGCCTCGGATTGGAGGGGCCTCAGTGAGCATTCTCATGGAGCCGCTCGTGCAGCGGATGCTCATTGCGGGACTCATGGTGGGCATGGCGACTCCCGTCGTAGGCACGTACCTCGTACAGCGCCGGATGGCGTTGCTAGGCGACGGAATCGGGCACGTCGCACTGGCCGGCGTCGCTGCCGGCTGGCTCGCTGGTTCGGCAGCGGGCCTTGCCCAGCGAGATGCTCTGGCGATTCCCGGTGCCATCCTTTTTGCCGTCGGCGGCGCTGTCGCCATCGAACGCATGCGTTCGAGAGGTGCGGCTGCCGATGTCGTCATGGCCATCCTGTTCTACGGAGGCATCGCCACCGGCGTCCTGCTGATCGGCCTCGCAGGTGGATCGAACGCGAACCTGCTCGGGTACCTCTTCGGTTCCATCTCGACGGTGACCTGGGTTGATGTGTGGATCACTGGCGGCCTCGCCGTCGTGATCCTTGCCGTTGGTATCTACTTGCGGCCCGCCCTCTTCGCGGTGACGCACGATCAGGAGTTCGCCCGCTCCACAGGTTTGCCTGTCGCGGTGCTCAACATGGTCGTAGCAATCCTCGCCGCGGTGACCATCACGGTCGCGATGCGCGTGGTGGGAGTACTTCTCGTGAGCGCACTCATGATCCTCCCGGTGGCCATCGCAGAGCAGCTCACGTACTCGTTCTCCCGCACCATGCACCTGGCCATGGGCATCGGAACCGTGCTCACCATGGCTGGGGTTGCGATTACCCTCGAGCATGATCTTCAGCCAGGCGCGCTCATTGTGGTGCTGGGTGTCGCCGCCTACGTCCTCACGAACATCGTCGCAACTATCGTGCGACGCGCGAAGGGAACGCCGTGACTGACGCGCCACCGCGCATGACGAAACAGCGGACGGCCGTGCTGGCGGTCCTCAAGCAGGGCGGGTTCAGGTCCGCTCAGGACTGGCATGACCGCTTGCGCCACTCGGGCTCGAGTGCCGGGCTCGCCACCGTGTACAGGGCCCTTCAGGCGCTGGCAGAGACCGGCGACGTCGACGCCGTGGTCACTGAGTCAGGAGAAACGCTCTACCGACTGTGCGAGGCGCGGGAGACGCACCATCACCACTTGCGGTGTCGCGCGTGCGGAGCGGCCGAGGACATCGACATGCCGTCCATCGAGGTGTGGGCTTCCAAGGTGGGCGCCGAACGCGGCTACTCGCAGATCGACCACACCGTAGAACTGACCGGCGTGTGCTCGGAGTGCACTGCGAAGGATCTGTAGATGCCAGGGATCCCCGGCTTCGTCGAGGAGCTCGGCTGGTGGGCCGTGTTCCTCTTCCTCTTCTGTGTGGTGTTGCTGAGGGCTCAAGGCACCTATTGGCTCGGACGATGGGCACGCAAGGGTGCGGAGACTGGCGCTCAGTCACACAGCGTGCGCGCAGCTTCGATGGCACGCAGGCTGTCGGGGCCTGGCGCTGACAAGGCCCGTGACTACCTGGAACGCTGGGGCTTCATCGGGATTCCCGCGTCGTTTCTCACGGTGGGCTTCCAGACGATGGTGAATGCCTCCGCTGGCTTCATCAGGATGCGATGGGATCTCTACACCGTCGCGATGATTCCTGGTTGCATCATGTGGGCGGCGCTGTACACGGGCGTGACCTACTCGCTCGTGGGGGCATGGAGCCGCTCGCCATGGCTTCTGGCGGCCGCAGTGCTCGGCGTCGCAGCGCTCCTTGTAGCGGCCGCCGCTCTCACTCGGCGGCGCCGAAGCGCCGGTTCCTCCGTGCGTACTCCTCAATAGCTGCCCATAAGTGCGTCCGGTTCACATCGGGCCACAGCACGTCTGAGAACACGTACTCCGCATACGCCGCCTGCCACGGCAGAAAGTTGCTGGAGCGTTGTTCCCCGCTCGATCGCCAGAAGAGGTCAACGTCGGGCATGTCCGGCTCGTCAAGGTGTGCGGCGAGGGTCTTCTCCGACACCTTGGACGGATCGAGTTGACCGGCGGCGACCTTGAGAGCGATGGCCTTCGCCGCGTCGGCGATCTCCGCCCTGCCTCCGTAGTTGACGCACATCGTCAAGGTCAGCACCTTGTTGTTGCGCGTCATGTCTTCGGCCAGCTCGAGTTCGTCGATCACGGACTTCCACAACTTGGGACGACGCCCGGCCCACCGCACGCGCACTCCCCATTCGTGCATTTGGTCGCGCCTGCGCCTGATGACGTCGCGGTTGAAGCCCATGAGGAAGCGCACCTCGTCTGGGCTGCGCTTCCAGTTTTCCGTGCTGAAGGCGTAGGCGCTGATGTGGGTGACCCCCACGTCGATGGCGCCAGCCACCACATCGAGAAGCGCTGCCTCTCCCCTGGCGTGTCCCTCCGTACGGGGCAGGCCTCGCTGCTTCGCCCACCGGCCGTTTCCGTCCATGACGACGGCGACGTGACCGGGAACGGCCGACGCTGGTAGGGCTGGCGGGGTGGCGCCAGAGGGGTGAGGAAAGGGCCTGGTGGTCACGGCTTGAGGATACCGTCCCCGTCCGCGCGCCTATCGACCGCCCTGATCAGAGCGATCCACGTGGGTGAGTGAGCGCACCCGCCGCTCCATGTGGAACTGGGCGTAGGCGGCGACAAGCCCGGCGGCCTCGCGCCGATGCCTCCCCTCAGAGGAATCCGCCTCGCGCCAACGCCCGTCGATCAGCGCGGCGAGCAGTGAGAACACCTCCGGGGCGGGTGCCGCGGAACCCGGCTGGCGACAGTTCTCGCACGTCGCCCCACCGCCGGCCACCGCGAACGCACGGTGCGGCCCTGGCGCGCCGCACGTCGCGCACTCATCAAAACTTGGCGCATAGCCAGCCAACGCGAGAGAGCGCAACAAGAACGAGTCAAGCACCAGACCAGCATCGTGTTCGCGGCGGCTCAGCGCACCAAGCCCCCCGTGCAACAACATGAAGTGGTCTCGCGCAGGCTCCTTCTCGAGGTCAACGAGCGAGTCGACCGTCTCCACCATGGCCGTTGCGGCCGTGAAGAGGCCGTAGTCCTCGCAGATGCGCCGCGCGTACGGCTCGAGCGTCTCCACCTGACTCACGATGTCGAGGTTGCGGCCCTCATACAACTGAACATCAGCGAGCATGAAGGGCTCCATGCGCGAGCCGATCCTGCTTGTGGTGCGGCGCACCCCTTTCGCGACGGCTCTCACCTTGCCGTGACTGCGCGTCAGCATCGTCACGATGCGGTCGGCCTCGCCCAGCTTGTGCGTCCTGAGGACGATGGCGTGGTCGCGGTAGAGGGGCACCTATCCATTGTCCCGCCTTGGTAGGACAGGTGCGGCGCACTCGCGTCAGGGCGAGTCGCTCAGCACCCGTCCCATGGAGATCGCGGGGTCCTCGACCCAACCAAGCGACTCGTAGAAGCCCCTGACGGCGTCGTTGCCACGGCGCACCTGCAGGTTGACCTTCATGCAACCGAGTTCCCGCAACGCGGCGACAGCGTGCTCCGCTAGCGCCCTACCGATCCCCCGCCCTTGGAGGCCCGGTGCGACGGCGAGGTGGTACAGCCACCCCCTCACACCGTCGTAGCCTGCCACGACGGCACCGACCACCTCGCCGTCCGCCTCGGCCACCCAGAAAAGGTCGCTGTCCCTGGTGCGCTTGCGCGCGATGAACCCGCGTGGTTCATTGCGGGCAGGGTCGCCAGGAAAGGCCTGGGCCCACAAGGCACTCACTGCCGCTTCGTCGACGGACGAGAAGGGGCGTATCAGTGCCACTAGCGTGCGGCCCGATTCACCGCCGAGATGATCGCCTTGAGCGAGGCCGTGGTGATCGAGGGGTCGACGCCCACGCCCCACAGGATCTCCTCGCCGATCTGGCACTCAACATAGGCGGCGGCCTTCGAGTCGCCACCAGAAGTGAGAGCGTGCTCGGCATAGTCCAGGACCTCGACTTTGGCGCCACGGGTCCCAAGGGCCGCGACAAACGCGTCGACGGGACCATTGCCAGAACCTTCGATCGTGACGGCTTCACCGTTGTCGACCACGTCGGCCGCGAGGGTGTCGGGTCCCGTATCGCTCGACGACGCCCTGGTCCCCTGAAGCGAAAAACGCCCCCAAGCCTTGGCGGGGTCAGGCGAGGGAAGGTACTCGTCCTCGAAGATCTGCCAAATCGCGTCGGCCGTCATCTCGGCACCGGAGGCGTCTGCCGCGGTTTGAACCACCCGCGAGAACTCGATCTGGAGGCGGCGTGGAAGGTCGAGATGACGCTCCGACTTGAGCAGGTACGCGACTCCGCCCTTTCCTGACTGGGAGTTGACGCGGATGACTGCCTCGTAGGAACGGCCCACGTCCTTGGGGTCGATCGGCAGGTACGGCACGGCCCACTCGAGGTCGCCCACGGCGACGCCCTTGCGCGCGGCGTCCTGCTCCATGCGCTCGAGGCCCTTCTTGATCGCATCCTGGTGCGAGCCGGAGAACGCCGTGAAGACGAGGTCTCCACCCCAGGGGTGGCGCGGGTGGACGTCGAGTTGCGTGCAGTACTCGACCGTGCGGCGCACCTCGTCCATGTCGCTGAAGTCGATCTGCGGATCGATGCCTTGGCTGAACAGGTTCATGCCGAGCGTCACCAGGTCGACGTTGCCGGTCCGCTCTCCATTGCCGAACAGGCAGCCCTCGATGCGGTCGGCGCCCGCCATGTAACCCAACTCTGCAGCCGCGACGGCCGTGCCGCGGTCATTGTGGGGGTGCAGGCTTAGCACCACGGAGTCGCGGTAGTCGAGGTGACGGCTCATCCACTCGATCGAATCGGCGTAGACGTTCGGGGTGGCCATCTCGACGGTGGCGGGAAGGTTGATGATCATCTTGCGGTCTGGGGTCGGCTTCCACACGTCCAGGACGGCGTTGCATACCTCGACCGCGTACTCGAGTTCGGTGCCCGTGTAGGACTCGGGGCTGTACTCGTAAAACACCTGGGTGCCGGGGATGAGCTCCTCGAACTTCTGGCACAGCATCGCTCCGTGCGTTGCGATGTTCCTGATCTCGTCCTTGTCTGCACGGAAGACGACGTCGCGCTGGAGGATCGACGTGGAGTTGTACAGGTGAACGATGGCGTTCTTGGCGCCGCGCAGCGACTCGTAGGTGCGCTCGATCAGGTGTTCGCGAGCCTGCGTGAGCACCTGGATGGTGACGTCGTCGGGGATCTTGTCCTGCTCGATCAGCGCCCGCACAAAGTCGAAGTCAGTCTGGCTGGCCGAGGGGAAACCCACCTCGATCTCGCGGTAGCCCATCTTGACCAGCAGGTCGAAGAGTCGCATCTTCCGCTCGGCGTTCATGGGCTCGATGAGCGCCTGATTGCCGTCCCGCAGGTCGACCGCACACCATCGTGGGGCCTTGTCGATGCGCCGCGTCGGCCACTTGCGGTCGGGCAGATCAACGGTGATCTGCTCGTGGAAGGGGCGGTATCTGTGCAGGGGCATGTGGGAAGCGCCCTGATCGCCGCCGGTGTAATGAGCGTGTGGTGCCATGGTCAGTCCTTCGAAGTCTTGGGGTGGCTAGTTGCTAGCCGGCACACCAACCACCGCGACGAGTATCCGGCTGTCTAGGCCTCGTCGCGGCGACGAAGGAGGAGGCTGACCTGCCGTGCACGCATATCGACACCCTAGCCGATGAAAGAAATCTCGGGTTCCCCTTGACGCGCCGACTCAAAGGTGGTTGGTTAGTTACTACACCAACTAACCGAACAACTAACGCATAGCCCCAAGGAGATACCCATGTCCCACGCACAGGTCGAGACCAGCAGCCCCAAGGTCAAGAAGAACGACATCAAGGACGCGCCGTTCTACGCCGTGCCCATGATCCTCGCCATCATCATGCTGAGCACCGGCGGCTTCATGTGGTTGCTCGCGAGCTCCATCAAGATCTTCGACTCGATGGGCTACTGAGAATCCGGCCCGCGCCGCCCTCACAACCCCGCGCCGACGCCCCCGTCACCGTTGTGGTGACCGGGGGCGTTTTGCGTTCCCCAACGACGGTTCAGTCAGCCAGACCCAACGAGACATCGAGCCGTGAGATCTCCCCCGTGCGCTCGAAGATCGCCGCAGCATCAGACGCGTTCAGTCGGAGGCCGTCGACCCGCGTCGACCCGTCCTCCTTGGTGACCACGATGCCTTGCGGCCCCGTGCGACGCAGGACGACGGGCACCTGGCACAAGGTGAAGCCCATGGTGCCCGCGTCCAGGGACAGGGTCGTCACGTCGCCCGACGCCGCGACGTAGGCGAGCTCAGCAGGGGCGTCGAGGAACTCCTGCGCGCGCACCATCCGCGGCTCGAACTCGAGCGCTCCCCCGGTGACCACCACGCCCATCTCGCTCGCGCGCGTGATCACGTCCTCCTTCACCTGGCCGGTCATGCCAGGCTGCTGCACTCCCGAGAAACTCGGGGTGTGCGAGTAAGGGTCCGTCGGCACCGCCCCGTACTCCGCAGGCGATTTGTGGACGCCGATGCCCGCGCGAATCTGCTCGTAGTGGCGCGCGAGCCTGTCGACAACGTCGGCGTCGACGCCTTCGCGCAGCGCCTCCAGCCGGGCCTCGTCGACCGCTAGCAGAAGCTTGGAGACCATGTGCCAGTAGATCGACCCGAGGCCTTCGTACTTGTAGAAGGTCCCCGACCGCCCAGTGAACGACGCGTGGTGGAAGACATCTTCGTAGAGATCGAGCAGCCGGTCATGCTCCCGCTCAACCATGTCGCCGAGCTCACCGTTGCCGACGGCGGCGAGCGCCTCATCAAGATGGTCGGCATTGCGGAAGGCGGAGTTGAAGTGCACACCCCCGTCGACGTCTCTCACCACAATCCGGTGGTCGCCGCGCTCGAGCATCGCGGTGAGCAGCGCCGACGCGGTGACGGCCTCTTGCGGCACGATGTTCTTGTCAAGGAAGTGGGGCAGTTCGCGGTCGGGATACAGGATGAAACTGTTCTGGTCGGCGCGGTACAAGTCGCTCGCACGCAAGGCGTCCAGCAGGGCCGCCGCTTGCGCAGGGTCGAGGAGGCCGCTGCTAAGCACCGCCACTTGGCCCTCAAGCATCTCGCTCAGGTGGCGTACCGTCGCGCCTCCTGGAGACGCCAACATGATGTTGTACGAGTGGTACAGGCCATCCTCGCGCCGGTTGGCAGCAATGGTGTGGTCCGCGTGGCGCAGCGCGATCTCGATGAAGCCCCGCACCTGGGTCATGGTCACGGTGGTCGACTCCCCGCGGGACGCCTGGTCGTAGACGCTGGCACGGTGGGCCGTCCCCGCAGCGCCGAGGCGATCGAGCAAGGCCTTCCGATCCGCGTCCGAGATCACACGCGTCGCGAGGTTCGCGTGGTCGCCGAGTGCCTGCGCGACATCCGCAAGCCACTGTGCCACCGGCTCAGCGATCTCGATGTCGTCGATGCCAGCCGAGTCAACGAGTTGGTCCAGGAACGTCAGGTACCTGCGCAGGTAGCACAGGGTCACCATCGACACCCCGTTGCCGACGAGCGCATTGTTCGCGTCGTTCCACTCGGGGCGCTGGGTGTTCATCCAGATCCCGCCGCCTGGAACAAAGTTCGACAGCTTCGACAACGCCACGATGAGGAGCTTCTCGGTGAGGTTGGCCCGCAGCAGGTCGCCCTCGGCGTCAAGCACCGCTTTGCCATCCGAGCCGATGGCACGCGCGCGCTCCAGCGCGGCGTCGTTGACGCGCTCGTCGAAGTCGATCGTGTCCCTTGGATCACGCAGCAAGTCCTGGTAGGAGCGGATCCGGTAGGGAACGTCGGCGAACGTGAAGACCTTGCGGGCCAGCAATGAGTCGAGGCTCCCTGGGCGGTAGCGCTCTGCCGCCTCGAGCAATCGCAGCAGGTAGATGACCTGGTGGTCCCCCCAATAGCCGATGTTGGCCCAGTCGTCTTCAGGGTCGAGAATCTCCCACTCGTAGCCTTCGCGCAGCACACGATAGGGGTTGTAGCCGTCCACCGTGGAGGAGTCGGCAAACTTGAACACCATGGCCTCGACGAACTCGGGGTACGACATCGCGAGCGCCTCCCAATTCTGGAAGATGTCCCGCCAATTGCCCTGGTAATTGAGCATCGGCTTGCCCTGATCGTCCTTGAGCCTGATGGAGAAGCTGTTCCACGGCCTGCTCGGGTCACCGTGTCGCCTGCTGAAGGACAGGGGAAGGTACTCCGCAGCGAGCCGCTCAAGGTCGACGTCCCCAACGGTGGCGACTCTTGACATCAGGTCGGCACGCACGAACTGCTCGGGAAGCGAATCGAGGAATGCCTCGTGGCGGAGCCCGACCGGCGCATTGGTCTTGGCCACGTATGCCTTGAGGTCTTCCCGCGAGATCAGGTAGCCATGTTCGGGTACGCCGCCCCGCATGGCGTTGAAGAGCGTGTTCGCGAAGTGGCGCCAGACGCTCGGCTCGTCGGCCGTTGCCTGGAGGCCGTCGGTCTCGCCCACGATGCGAACCAGTTTGGCGGTGCCTCGCGCGACGTCTGCGAGGACGCGGTCCTTCACTCCGGGCTCGGCCACGTCCCGCATGAGTGAGCGCACGCGCGCCGCATCCAGTTCCACCTCTGCCACGAGGAGCCAGTCGTTCGCCTCGCCAGGCGCGAGATCGAGCGAGGCCGCAACGAGGTACGCACCGCGTCGTCCGCGAATGTCCCGCTCGGCCGCGATGGGCTCGCCCGCGCGAAAGGCCTCGCACTGAATCTCAGACAAGAGCACCTCAGCCGAGTCAAGTCCCGTGTTCCATGCGGCATTGACTCTGAGAGCCTCGCTCGGCTCCGCCGTATCGACCGGAATCGAACTGAGACGGAACAGGGCGATGTCCGTGTCTTCCGCGGTTTCCGTGCGCTTGTACCCGTCCACGAGCGTGCTGAACTCCAGCTGGAAGCGGCGACTCACGCCCGACGGCAGCACGTTGCGGATCCCGTCAAGCAGCTCGACCGACACCTTTCGGTCGGACAAGTTGCGAAGCTCGCTGCGACGCACAAATCCGTAGGCCTCACTGTTGGCCCACGAGTAGCGGAAGGAAAGCCCAAGGTCGTGATTGGTCTCCTCAAACACGACGCTGTTGCCGTACACGCTCTTGTAGAGCGCCCGCTCAATGCGAAAGAGCCCCTGCTGACGCGTGGAGAACGGCTCCCACAGGGCAGTGTGACCGTCCCTCACTACGCGGAAGATCGATAGCGAACCGGTGGTCTGCGCCGCGTCGTGGATGCGGTCGTCGGTGTAATACGGGAACAGTGCGTTGTTGGGGTCGCGACGGCCTGCGGTGAGGCCCCCCGTGCTCGACAGAAACATCCAGTGATCAGAGTCGCTCACGACGCTCATGAAGAAGGGATCCATACGGTCGTAGTGACCGATCCGGTAGAACCGCTCGCCGTCGAGGTCGACCAGACGTCCGTCGACCCCTGCCTGACGGCGTGGAGTCGAGACAGCAGTAGCCGTTGATACGTCCTTCATTGCACGCCTCCATGGGCAGAATCGATCCCGCAACTGGGCGGTGCGCGCCGCTGTGAGAGCGCGACCACAGTGCCCAATAGAACCGGTTCAGAGGGCGCTTGTCAAAAGCCCATCCGCCCCAACTGCTTGGGGTCGCGTTGCCACTCCTTGGCGATCTTCACGTGCAAGTCGAGGTACACGCGCCGCCCAAGGAGCCGTTCAATTCCGGCGCGCGCCGTCGCGCCAACCTCCTTGAGCCGTGAGCCGCCCTTGCCGATGATGATTCCCTTTTGGCTGTCTCGTTCGACGTACAACTGCGCGCGGATCTCCAACAGCGGCACACGTGGGTCATCCGCCGCCTGCTCGCGCTCCACCATCTCCTCGACCATGACGGCGATCGAGTGGGGCAACTCGTCCCGCACCCCCTCGAGCGCGGCCTCCCTGATGAGTTCAGCGACCATCACGTCCTCAGGCTCGTCGGTCACCTCACCCTCCCGGTACAGCACCGGCCCCTCGGGAAGGTGGCCCACCAGCACATCCGTGAGGACGTCCACTTGGATGCCCGCGACCGAAGAGACGGGGACGATGTCGGCGAAGTCGCCGAGCGCCTGCACCTCCAGGAGATGAGCTCCTACGGCGTCCCGGGAAACCTTGTCGACCTTGGTGACGATCGCGACGACGGGCGCACGGGCCTCGCTCAGCTCGCGAGCAATCCACTTGTCGCCAGGCCCGACCTTCTCATCGGCAGGCAAGCAGAAGCCGATGACGTCCACCTCGGCGAAGGTCTCCCTCACCACATCATTGAGGCGCTCTCCCAGCAACGTGCGGGGACGGTGAAGACCAGGGGTATCCACCACCACCAGTTGGGCGTCGTCACGATTGACGATGCCGCGAATGGCGCGGCGCGTGGTCTGGGGTCGCGACGACATGATCGCGACCTTCTCCCCTACCAGTGCGTTCATCAGGGTCGACTTGCCAGCATTAGGGCGACCCACGAACGCGGCGAAGCCGGAGCGAAACTCAGTCATCTGAGGAGGACCTTCTTCTTCCATTAGAGCGGCCAGACGATCGGTTCCGACCCTCCGAAGGTGACTCAGCGTCGTCGGCGTCTGCTGTGGCGGCCGGGGTTCGCTCGACCAGTAGCCACGTGAGCCTACGCCTACGGCCCTCCGCCCGCTCAGCCGTGAGCGTCAAGCCATGTGCCTGAGCAGTGGACCCAGGAATCGGCACCTTCCCCAGCGCCTTGGTGAGCAAACCGGCCGCGGTATCCACGTCGTCGTCCTCGATCTCGATGTCGAAGAGTTCGCCCAGTTCGTCGATCGCGAGGCGCGCAGGAACGCGGAAGCGTCCGCCGCCAAGGTCGATGACTTGCGGCTCTGCGCGGTCGTGCTCGTCGGTGAGTTCACCGACGATCTCCTCGAGCGCGTCCTCAATGGTCACCAGCCCGGCGACTCCACCAAACTCGTCGATGACGATCGCCATGTGGAAGACCTCGTCCTGCATGCGGCGGAGCAGGTCGTCTGCCGGAATCGACTCGGGCAAGAACACTGGCTCCCGCATGAGGTCGTCAACGGGAGTGTCCAACGCCTCCTGCCGGTCCCACGTCGCCCGCACCACGTCCTTGAGATACAACAGGCCGCGCACGTCATCGGTGTTGTCCCCAATGACCGGCACCCGCGAAAATCCCGACCGCATGAAGAGCAACATGGCCTTGCGCAGCGGGGTACCCGACGCGATGGTCACCATGTCGGTGCGCGGAACCATCACCTCTCGGGCAAGCGTGTCGCCAAGATTCACGACGCCCCGCAAGAGTTCGGCGTCTTCGTCTTCGAGCGCGTCTTGGGCCTGCTCGACGAGGTCTTCCGCCTCCGACAGGGCGGGCATTCTCAGGGCGGGAATGATGGCGCGCACCGGCGTCGACAAGGAGATGAGCGCCACACCGATGGGGGCAAGCACGCGGACGGTCGTCTCGGGGTGCGCACGGGCGATCACCCTGGGGGCCGCGCGCACCAGCAACAGCGAGTACGCGGCGGCGAGCGCCATGGTGACAAGCGCCGCCACCCAACCCGGCCACCCAAGGTCCCGCCCCCACGTCCATGCGAGGACGCTCCACGACACGAGCGCCACCGCTTCGAGGGAGGCGTACACAACGGATGCAGCGTTCGCCACCTCATCGGTGTCGCGGGCAAGCTTCGCGGCTTGAGTGGGGCGGCCATCGGCGCGTTGAGCCTCGCCCATCACGCGTTCACGCGCGTGAGGCAACTGCTCGAACGCGGCCACGATGGCATGCATCACGGCGGCCCCGATCATGCTCGCCAGGCCGAAGGAAACGAGCAGGGTGATGGCTTCGCTACTCACTCAGGCCCTCTGCGCCAAGAACGTGAGCAGAAGGTTGCGCTGAAGCGCGAACATCTCCTTCTCCTCTTCCGGCTCGGCGTGGTCGAAGCCGAGCAGGTGAAGAATGCCGTGCGTCGTGAGCAGGAGCATCTCTTCTTCTGCGCTGTGGCCTGCCGCCTTCGCCTGCGTGGCCGCGACCGTCGGGCACACCACGATGTCCCCGAGCAGCCCGGCGGGCGTCGGCGTGTCAGCAGTCCCTGGCCGCAACTCGTCCATCGGGAAGCTCAGCACGTCGGTGGGGCCAGGCTCGTCCATCCACTTGAGGTGGAGGTCCTCCATCGCGGCCTCGTCCACAAAGAGGATCGCCAACTCGGCGTCGGGCGCCACGTGCATCTGGCCCAGGACGAAGGCGCCAAGGGCCGCGAACTCCGCCTCGTCGATGACGGCGTCCGTCTCGTTGTTGACCTCGATCATGCGTCGTTCTCCTTGTGGGGGGCTGCGCGATGCTCAGTTGGCCGCGCAAAGCGGCGCTGCTGGCCGCCTCGCGGCGCACGCTCCCGCTGTGCCTCGTCGCTCGCGTACGCCGTGATGATGTCGCTCACCAGCCTGTGCCGCACCACGTCCTGTGCACCAAGCTCGCTGAACCCGATGTCGTCGATGCCTTGCAGGATGTCTCGCGCCGCGCGAAGTCCCGACGTGGTCCCTCCCGGCAGGTCGACCTGGGTGACATCGCCCGTGACCACCATGGTCGAACCGAAACCGAGGCGCGTGAGGAACATCTTCATCTGCTCGCGGGTGGTGTTCTGGGCCTCATCAAGAATGATGAACGCGTCGTTGAGCGTACGCCCGCGCATGTACGCGAGCGGCGCCACCTCGATGGTGCCAGCCTCGATGAGCCTGGGAATCGACTCGGGGTCGACCATGTCGTGAAGAGCGTCGTAGAGCGGACGCAGGTAGGGGTCGATCTTCTCGGACAGCGTGCCTGGCAAGAACCCGAGGCGCTCGCCAGCCTCGACGGCCGGCCGCGTCAGGATGATGCGGGAGACCCTCTTCGATTGGAGCGCCGCGACGGCTTGAGCCATCGCGAGGTAGGTCTTCCCTGTACCTGCAGGTCCGATGCCGAACGTGACGGTGTGGCGCTCGATTTGCTGCACATAGGCGGCCTGCCCCTCGGTCTTGGGGCGGATCGTCCTGCCGCGCGAGCTGAGGATCGACCGCGACAGGATCGCTACAGAATCCGAGCGCGCCTCGCTCGCCTCGCCGTCGTGGCTGGCGGCGGCCACTGCTGAGCGCGCGCCCTGAAGCATCCTGATCGACTCCTTGGCTACCTGCGGCGTGAGCGGCACTCCCGCGGCCAGCAGGGAGCGGAGTTCTTCGAATGCGGCGGCGCATTCCGACACGTCGGCGTCGTCGCCCGTCATGGAAATGTGGTTGCCGCGCACCAGGACGTCGACCCCAGGGAAGGCGCGCTCGACCTCTTTGAGCACGGCGTCTGAGGTGCCAAGGAGGGCAGGCATGGTGGCGGCGTCATCAACAATGACGACTCGAGAGGAACTCACGCGTTCTCCCACTTGAGGTCGCCGCCGCCCAGCACGTGGCCGTGGACGTGGAACACCGTCTGGCCAGCCTGAGGTCCTGTGTTGAAGACCAAGCGGAACTGGCCATCGGTCTCGGCATCGGCGACCTGTTGTGCGACCTCGATCATCTCAGCAAGAAGTTCCGGGCGCTCAGCAGCGAGGTCCGTGACGTTCTTAAGGTGCACCACGGGCACCACGAGCACGTGCGTCGGGGCTTTTGGCTGAATGTCGCGAAAAGCGATCACGGTATCCGTGCGTGCGACAACGTCGGCGGGGATCTCGCCGGCCGCAATGCGGCAGAAAAGGCAATCGGTCATGAGTCCAGGGTATTGCTCGACGGCGAACTCGACCACGTACCGCGTAACACCGCGAGGGCCGCGAGGGCCGCCGGGCCGGCCGACGATGCCCTCAGCACGTGCGGGCCGAGCACCACAGACTCAGCGCCTACCGCGGTCAGGGCCTCCACCTCGGCATCGGAGATTCCTCCCTCGGGACCCACGATCACCCACACTTCTTGGTCATCCCTGGCCCACGTGAGGGAGGTCAACGCGGTGGCGGCAACTTCGTGAAGCACCAGCACCCGCTGACCGGTTGCCACCGCCGACTCCACGTCGCGCACCAGCTGGGCGGTGGTGACAAGCGGAGCAACCTCCGGCACGAGCGCACGACGGCTCTGCTTCGTGGCTGCGAGGGCGAGCGACTCCCATGCCGCCCTCCCCTTGTCCACCTTGGGGCCCTTCCACTGCACGATCGAGCGCGCAGCGGCCCACGGCACGATCCTCGTGACGCCAAGTTCCGTCGCTGATTCGACCGCCTGCTCGTCGCGGCCCCCCTTGGCAAGAGCCTGGACCAGAGTCACCGGGGGGTCGCGATCCACGGCGACAAAGTCGATCGCGACGTCGATCCGGTCGGTTGTCACCTGCGTGATGACCCCTGTGGCGCGACGCCCCTTGCCATCAACGACATCGACGCGCTCTCCCACGCCGCGGCGCTGTACGGTGCCCGCGTGGCGCGCCTCCGCGCCGCGCAACGCCACCACGTCACCTACCGCAGCGTCGGCAACCTCTGGACTCAGGAAGACGGGAGCGCTCACGCCTGAGTGTTCCTAACCGCGACCCATAAAGGCTTCGCGCAGACGCGAGAACACGCCGCCCCCGAGCGGCGCGAGGCGTGCCTCAGGGAACTCCTCGCCGCGCAATCGCGCCAACTGGGTCAGCAACTCCGTCTGTGCTTCGTCGAGTTCGCTTGGGGTTTGGATGTCGAGGTGCACGTGAAGGTTTCCTCGGCCGGGGCGTTGCAAACGGCCGACGCCGAGGCCCTTGAGCGTGACGGTCGAGCCCGCGTGGGTTCCCGGCCGGACGTCGATCTCGTGCGGCCCGTCGAGCGTCTCAACGGTGGCGACGGTGCCGAGCGCGGCGGCGGTCATGGGCAGTTCCAGCGTGCAGTGGAGATCGTCTCCCCTGCGCTCGAAGGACTCGTGCGGACGCTCGCGAATCTCGATGTAGAGGTCGCCGCGTGGGCCTCCTCCTGGCCCGGCGTCGCCCATCCCAGACAAGCGGATACGGGTGCCCGTCTCCACTCCGGCCGGGATGTCGATCTCGATCGACCTGCGCTCCCTGGTGCGCCCCTGCCCGGAACACGTGGTGCATGGGCTCTCGATGATCGAGCCGTAGCCGCCGCAGCGGGGGCACGGCGCGGTGGTCATCACTTGGCCGAGCAGCGAGCGCGCGACTCGCTGCACCACGCCTGCACCGTTGCACTGGGGGCAGGTGGCGGGCTGTGTGCCAGGCGAGCAGCACGTCCCGTCACACGTGGTGCACACCTCGGCGAGGTCCACCATCACCTCGCGGTGAACTCCAAAGACCGCCTCTTCCAGTGTGACGTCCACCTCGACGAGCGAGTCTCCCCCGCGTTGGGTGCGAGACGCTGGACCCCTGCGGGCCGAGCCTCCCATCGAAGAACCGAAGAACGTCTCGAAGATGTCCTCGAAGCCAAACCCGGCGCCTGCGCCTGCCGACGAGTTGCCTCCCCTGGGATCAACCCCCCTGTCGAACTGCGCGCGCTTGTCCGCGTTGCCGAGCACCTCGTAGGCGGCGGCGACGTCTTTGAAGCGATCTCCCGCCTCTGGCCCCGCCACGTCGGGGTGCAGCTCGCGTGCCAGTTTGCGATAGGCCTTCTTGATCTCGGCCTCTGTCGCTGTTCTCGGCACACCGAGCACGGCGTAATAGTCCTTCACGTCTCCACCACTTTCGACAGGTAACGGGCCACGGCTCTCACCGCGGCCATCGTTCCCGGATAGTCCATGCGCATCGGTCCGAGCGCTCCTAACAATGCGGGCGAGGCAACATTTCCGTACCCCGCCGCCACGATCGACGTGCCCGCTAGCGCCGCGTGGCCGGTCTCCCGGCCGATGCGCACAGACACGCCTCCCTCTAATGCCATCTCGTGCAACAACCGCAACAGCACGACCTGTTCCTCAAGAGCATCAAGAATCGACGACACCGCGTCGGCCTTGAGGTCGGATCCGGCCCTGGTGAGGTTACCGGTGCCAGAGAAGACAACGCGTTCGATAGTCCCGCCGCGGGCGGCGCCCACTACGGACGACGCGACCTCGGCTAACCATGCGTGCGTCGCGTGGCGCTCGGTCCAGGCCGCGAGGGCCGATTCGAGCGGCTGCGGGGTCAGGCCCGACGCGGTCTCATTGAGTTCGCGAGCGATCCGCTCGAACTCGTCTTCCGACACGTCCTCCGGGACCGACACGGTAGCTTGCTCGACCCTGGCGTCGGCGCTCACCACCACGGCAAGCGCGCGGTCGCTCGTCATGCGCACGAGTTCCACCCGGCGCACGGGGCTTTCCCTGAGTGAGGGGTACTGCACCACGGCCACTTGGCGGGTGAGTTGGCTCAGCAGCCGCACCGAACGCTCCACCACGTCATTGAGGTCAACGGCGTCCGATAGGAAGGTCGAGATGGCGCGCTTGTGGCTGTCCTGCAGCGCCGCCGCGGCGAGCATGTCCACAAAGTAGCGATAGCCCTTGTCGGTGGGGATGCGCCCAGCAGAGGTGTGGGGCTGCGCAATGAGTCCCTCTTCCTCCAGAGCGGCCATATCGTTGCGGATGGTCGCGGGAGACACCCCGAGGTTGTGGTGCTGTGCCAGCGCCTTGGACCCGACGGGCTCGCTGGTAGAGACGTAGCCTTCGACAATCGCCCTCAAGATCGCCTCGCGCCTGTCGTCGCTCATTCCACCTCCCATTGGCACTCAGTTGCTGCGAGTGCTAATTCTACGCAGTGATCCGCGCACTGGGTCCGATCGCGCGTCTCGTCGCGCTAGCGTGTGGTGCGGAGGCGACATGACCTACACGGCACACAGCCGCGCAAGCACCGCGGCGGCCGCGCTCGGGCACCTCGGCGCGATGACGGGCCCGGTGATTCCTGCGCTCGTTTATGTGGCGCGCAGACGGAGTGATCCCTTTGCCGCGACGGAGGCGGCGAAGGCGGCGAACTTCGCTTCCGCGCTGGTCTGCGCGGCAATCGCGGCCGTCGTCGTGAAAATGTATGTGCCTTTCGTCGGCTTTCTCGGTACATTGGCGCTGTGGGTGGTTCCCGTCGTCGCGATCTACTTCAGTTTGGCAGGGTTTTGGCTGGCGCGGCAGGGCAATCCCGCACACTATCCGTTCCAACTCAAAGTGGTGAAAACACATGACTGAAACGCCCCCTCCCGCAGCAGCGGCCCCGCTCAGCGAGTCCGACGAGCGGCTCTACGCGACCCTCAGCCACGCGGGGATCATCCTTTTCGGATTCCTCCCCCCGCTGATCTTCTGGCTCGTCGGCAAGGACCGCAGCGCATTCGTTGACACTGAGGCGAAGGAAGCCCTCAACTTCTCGATCTTGGTCACCATCGGCTACGTCGCCTCGACCATCCTCATCCCCGTCTTTGGCCTGGGCCTGATCACAGGCTTCGCGGTCTGGGTCATCGCCCTGATCTTCTGCATTCAAGCTGCCATCAAGGCCAACAAGCACGAGACCTACCGCTATCCGCTGAACTGGCGCCTCATCAAGTAACTCTCAGGGTTTCACCCTGACCACCCTCAGGGCCCCGAATCGGTCACAAGGCCGATGCGGGGCCCTGAGGCTTTTTGGCACAGTAGAGACATGACAGAGAACACCTCCCCCGATCCTGAACAGGGCGCTCAGAACCCCGCCCCCTTCGCCCCCACCGTCCAGCCGATGCTCGAGTCAGAGGCTCGCACCTGGGCAATGCTGGCGCACGTCATCGCCGCCGTCGCGTCCCTGGTCAGCGCTGGCACCATCGCCTTTGTCGCCCCGCTGGTGATCTGGCTGGTCTATAAGGACCGCTCGGCACTCGTGGCGCATCATGGCAAGCAGAATCTGAACCTGCAGATCACCGCGCTCGTGTTCGGTGCAGGCGCCGTCGTGCTCGGCCTGTTGCTGTTCGTGGTGGGCCTCGCGGTCACGCTGCCGCTGTGGGGCCTGTACGTGCTCTACGCGATCATCATCTCGTTCGTGGCGGGCGTGAAGGCCGCCAATGGTGAGTACTACCGCATCCCGCTCGCCATCCAGTTCATTAAGTAAGGCCGCGCACCGCACGAGGCCACACCAGACCGAAGCCTCTCCGATCCCAGTCAAGGGACGGGGAGGCTTCGGCACTTCTCACTTCGACGCCACGCCCACGAGACCTTTTGCACACCGCACGGTAGGCCAGGACACAAGTCCCCTCGCGCTTCCAACACATCCACCGATAGTGGCCACGTGTGAGGCCAGTGGAGGCCTTCCTGGGCCACACAAAGCGAGGGGGACACTGTCGCCATGGGACGTTGGGTACGCAACCAAGGAATTGCCGTTCGGGTGCTGGGAGCAATCGGGATCGCACTCATTGTCGCTGTGGCAGTGGGCGCGGGAGGGATCCTCTCGATGCGCACGATGGATGCGGGCGCACAGGAAGTCGCCACGGTGAACCTCCCTGGTGTGCACGCAGCCGGTGAGCTTCGGGTCGCGGTGGATGACCTCCGTATGGAGGTGGTGAATCACCTGCTCGCGGACAATGTCGCCGACAAGACGGCTGTCGACCAGAAGATCCTTGAGCGCACCCAGGGTGTGCAGGACGCACTCGCAGAGTTCGAGGCGATCACTGTCGACCCAGAGGCGGCACCCATTATCGAGCACTTCAGAGCGTCGCTCGAGAAGTACCTGGGGCTGGTGCAGTGATTGGTGACAACTGACTTCTGGGATCCGGGCGGGTCCTGGTGGAAGGATGTTGTCATGTCTAGAGCTTTTCCTGAGGAGTTTCGCCGTGACGTGGTCGCGGTCGCGCGGCGCCGTGAGGCGCCGCAGAAACAGATCGCCGAGGACTTCGGGATCTCTCATGCGACGTTGTCGAACTGGTTGCGTCAAGCCGATGTCGAAGACGGTGAGAAGCCAGGGGTGACCCGTGAGCAGGCGCAAGAGGTGCGGGAGCTGCGTCGGCGGAACCGGCTTCTCGAGCAAGAGAATGAGGTGTTGCGTCGTGCGGCAGCGTACTTGTCGCAGGCCAACCTCAGGCTCGGTGGCCACCCAAAATGATCTACCCGCTCGTCCGCGAGTTGGCCGTGGACGGCGTGCCCGTCACGGTGACGTGCCGGGTGCTCAAGATCGCACGTCAACCGTACTACCGGTGGCTCAGTGACCCGGTGACAGCGCTGGAGTGGGTGCAGGCGCATCGGATGAATGCGCTCGTTGATGCTCACCGCGAGGACCCTGAGTTTGGTTACCGGTTCCTTGGCGACGAGGCCGAGGTCGCGGGGTGGCCGATGGCGCGCAGAACCGCGTGGTCACTGTCCGCTCAGGCGGGCCTGGTGTCGGCCACACAGCGACGCAAACGGGGCAAGGCCACCAAGGCCGGCCCGCCCGTGTTCGACGACTTCGTGAGGCGCATCTTCAGGGCCGACCGCCCGAACCAGGTGTGGCTCACGGACATCACGGAACACCAAACGGGTGAAGGCAAGCTCTACCTTTGCGCGGTCAAAGACCTGTATTCCAACCGCATCGTGGGCTACTCGATCGGTGACCGCATGCCAGCCCAGTTGGCCGTGAGCGCCCTGAACAACGCCGTCGCTTCCCGCGGCGACGTCACCGGATGCGTCCTGCACGCCGACCGTGGATCCCAATTCAGGTCCCGGAAGATGGGCCACGCACTGAACCGTCACCACATGGTCGGATCCATGGGTCGCGTCGGCGCTGCCGGGGATAACGCCGCAATGGAATCGTTCTTCAGCCTGCTCCAAAAGAACGTGCTGAACAGGCAACGGTGGGACACCCGCCAAGAGCTCCGCATCGCGATCGTGACCTGGATCGAACGGACCTACCACCGGCGCCGCCGCCAAGACCGGCTCGGACGCTTGACCCCCATCGAGTACGAGACCATCATGAACACACCACTGGCCCTCGCGGCCTAAACCGAACTGTCACCAGTTCCTGCACCAGCCCCCCTCGACGTCTGGTCAACGCTGCTGCGCGCCACCAGTCAGGCTCAGGACCTCGACCGTTTCATCAGGGTGCGAAACGACGCACTCGCGAACCCCACCACGCTCATGGTCGATGACGTGACGGCGCTGATCGAGGGTGAAATGGAGGCGGCCGCCGCGACCGCAGACGCCAGCGAAGCCACGTACGAGTCGTCCCTGCTCACGGTCGCGGTGATTCTGGTGGTGGGGTTGGTCATGGGAGTCGCGGCCGGAGTCCTGATTTCCAGGGGCATCGTTCGCGACCTCAAGCATGTGGTGGGAATGGCTGACCGCCTCAAGGACGGCGATCTCACGGCCAGGGCCGCACTCACCTCTACCGACGAACTGGGACGCATGGGCCGCGCCCTCGACGACGCGGTCACCTCCATCGCCGCCGTCGTCACCACGGTCACAGAGAATGCCACCACACTCGCAAGCGCGACGGAAGAGCTTTCCGCTTCGACCAGCCAGATCAGCTCTGCCGCCCAGGGAGCCGCTGCTCAGGCAGAACTCGCGGCCGCGGCAGCAGAACAAGTTACCCACAACGTCGAGTCGGTCTCGGCAGGTTCCGAGCAAATGGGCGCCTCGATTCAGGAGATCGCCTCCAACGCGAGTTCGGCCTCGACCGTCTCGTCGCAGGCCGTCCAGAAGGCCACCTCTGCCGGCACGACCATCCGGAACCTGGGTCAGTCGTCCGAGCAGATCGGCAACATCGTCAAGCTCATCACCTCGATTGCCGAACAGACCAACCTTCTCGCCCTCAATGCCACCATTGAGGCGGCGCGAGCGGGCGACGCAGGCAAGGGCTTCGCGGTCGTGGCGAGCGAGGTCAAGGAACTCGCGCAAGAGACCGCCAGGGCAACGGAAGACATCTCGCAGCGCGTCGCGGCGATCCAGACGGAAACAGCGGCGGCCGTGCTGGTGATCTCCGACATCGAGGACGTGGTCGGGTCGATCAACGACTACCAGGCGACCATTTCCGCCGCTGTCGAGGAGCAGACGGCTACCACTTCGGAGATCTCACGATCGGTCGCGGAGGCAGCGATCGGCACGGGAGACATCGCGCGCAACATCACCGGCGTCGCTCAAGCGTCGCAAGTGACGTCCGACGGCGTGGTTGAGGCGCAGGGCGCGATCGGGTCCCTCGCCGAAATGTCGGAGTCGCTGCTGACGCTCGTGGGCAGTTTCAAGGTGTAGCTCGCCCCAAGGAAGGCGGGACGGGCTACACCGGCGTGAGCTCTCTCACGACGGCGTCGGCCACCAGCCGGCCGCGTCGCGTAAGGAGCACGGTGCGTTGGGGCCCCGCGGCGGCGATCCCATCGACAAGGCCGTTGGCGATCAGTCCAGCGACCCGTTGACGCTGCTCAGGGTGAATGTCATCGAGCGAGAGCCCGTCGGACAACCGCAGACCCAACATGACCCGCTCGAGGGCGAGGTCGTCGTCGTCAAGGTCTTCTTGGCCGTCGGCCGGGTCTTGCCCTTCGGCGACGCGCGTCGCATACGCGAGGGGATGCTTGACGTTCCACCACCGCGTGGCAGGCAGCGCCTCCCCTTGGGCGCCGACGCGCGGGCCAAGGTACGAGTGGGCGCCAGGGCCGATTCCCCACCAGTCCTGGCTGCGCCAGTAGGCGATGTTGTGGCGACAAGCGTCGCCAGGGGTGCGCGCCCAGTTTGACACCTCGTACCAGGCATAGCCGGCGCCGCCTAGTGCCTCGTCGGCCGCTTCGTACATGTCCGCTTGGACGTCAGGATCGGTTGCGGGGATCTGGCCCCTGCGCAGTTGCGCACCCATCTTGGTTCCAGGCTCGATCACCAGCGCGTACGCGCTGACGTGATCGGGAGCGAGCCTGATGGCCTCGGCGAGCGAGGTCTTCCAGTCATCGAGCGACTCCCCCGGCGTGCCGTAGATGAGGTCGAGGCTGACCGCAAGGCCAGCAGCGCGCGCCCAGTCGACGGCGCGCTCCACGTTCGCCGGGTCGTGGGTGCGCTCAAGGGTTGCGAGCACGTGAGGGACCGCCGACTGCATGCCGAAGGACACCCTCGTGAAGCCAGCGCCCGCCAAGGCGGTGAGCGACTCCGCCGTCACCGAGTCGGGGTTCGCCTCGGTGGTGACCTCCGCGCCGACGGCGAGACCCCACGTCTCCCTCACCCCGTCGAGCAGCGCGACAAGCGCCGAGGCGTCGAGCATCGTGGGAGTGCCGCCCCCGAAGAACACTGTCGACGCAGGCCTGGGATCACTACCCCTGGCTCGCCTCGCCATCGCCATCTCCGCGAGCGCCGCCTCGACGTAGCCCTCGCGCGTCGCGCCCTGGACCTCGCCAGGAGCGTAGGTGTTGAAGTCGCAGTATCCGCATCGGACGCGGCAGAAGGGGACGTGGATGTAGACCCCGAAGTCACGCGCAGACGACGCCGATGCTGGGGCCGCCGATGCGACCGCCTTGGACGCCACCCCCTCGGACGGCACCTCCGCGGCCTCCACCGCGTCGGTCACGACTTCTTCTTGCCCTTGTCCGAGCCGTCGTCAGAGGTGCTGAGCGCCGCGATGAAGGCCTCTGGCGGCACCTCGACGGAACCGATGTTCTTCATGCGCTTCTTGCCGGCCTTCTGCTTCTCGAGCAGCTTGCGCTTGCGGGAGATGTCGCCGCCGTAGCACTTGGCCAGCACGTCCTTGCGGATGGCGCGAATGGTCTCGCGGGCGATGATCCGCGAGCCGATGGCGGCCTGGATGGGCACCTCGAACTGTTGCCTGTCGATCAGGTCTTTGAGCTTGCCCACCATCGACAGGCCGTACTTGTAGGCGGCGTCCTTGTGAACCACCGCGCTGAAGGCGTCCACCGTCTCGCCCTGGAGCAAGATGTCGACCTTGACAAGGTCGGAGGCCTGCTCGCCGGAGGGCTCGTAGTCGAGCGAACCGTAGCCGCGCGTGCGCGACTTGAGCTGGTCGAAGAAGTCGAACACCACCTCGGCAAGCGGCAGCGTGTAGTGCATCTCCACACGCGTCTCTGAGAGGTAGTTCATGGTCCCCATGACGCCGCGACGCTCTTGGCACAGTTCCATGACTGTGCCGATGAACTCACTTGGTACCAAGATGGTCGCGCTGACGACCGGCTCGCGCACCTGGGCGATCTTGCCTGCGGGGAACTCCGAGGGGTTGGTGACGGTGTGGATTTTGCCGTCCTCCATCTCCACCTCGTACACGACGTTGGGCGCGGTCGAGATGAGCTCAAGGTCGAACTCACGCTCGAGCCTGTCTCGCACGATCTCGAGGTGCAACAGACCCAAGTAGCCACACCGGAATCCGAAGCCGAGCGCCACGGAACTCTCGGGCTCGTACACGAGCGAGGCGTCGTTGAGCTGAAGCTTGTCAAGCGCATCCCTCAGCACGGGGAAGTCGGAGCCGTCGAGGGGGAAGAGCCCCGAATAGACCATGGGACGAGGGTCGCGATAGCCAGGAAGAGACTGGGTCGCACGCCGCCCTGCCAGCGTCACGGTGTCGCCGACCTTCGACTGGCGCACGTCCTTCACACCCGTGATCAGGTAGCCCACCTCGCCGACGCCGAGGCCCTTGGTCGGCACCGGCTCGGGGCTAATGACGCCGATTTCCAGCAAGTCGTGGGTCGCAAGGGTCGACATCATGGCGATCTTCTCGCGCGGCTTGAGCGAGCCATCGATGACGCGGATGTAGGTGACGACGCCGCGATACGTGTCGTACACGGAGTCGAAAATCATCGCCCGCGTGGGCGCTTCGGCATCCCCCACCGGCGCTGGAATGTCGCGCACCACACGGTCGAGCAACTCGCCGACGCCCTGGCCGGTCTTGCCGCTCACGCGCAGCACGTCGTCGGCTTGGCAGCCGATGAGCTGTGCGAGCTCTGCGGCATAGCGGTCAGGATCGGCCGACGGCAGGTCAATCTTGTTCAGCACAGGAATGATGACGAGGTCGTTCTCCATCGCCAGGTACAGGTTGGCGAGGGTCTGGGCCTCGATCCCCTGCGCCGCGTCGACCAGCAGCACGGCGCCCTCGCAGGCTGCGAGCGAACGGGACACCTCGTACGTGAAGTCCACGTGGCCCGGCGTATCGATCATGTTGAGGGCGTGGTCCTTACCCTCCACTGCCCACGGCATGCGCACCGCTTGGGACTTGATGGTGATCCCGCGCTCGCGTTCGATGTCCATGCGGTCCAGGTACTGAGCGCGCGCTGCGCGCTCGGATACGACGCCCGTAATGCCCAGCATCCTGTCTGCCAGCGTCGACTTGCCGTGGTCGATGTGGGCGATGATGCAGAAGTTGCGAATGAGCGCCGGCGCAGTGGCGGCTGGCTCGATGGAGGATGCGGGCACGAGTAGCGGGACTTCCTTCGACGACGTCAGGGGTTCCTATCGTCCCACGACGTGGGGCTTCAGAGATGTCACGTGATGCCGATAGTGATAACGGTGCCACTATGGCCACACGAATCGACAGGGAGGGCGCACCGAATGGCGACGCGCAACGACCTGTTCGGACTGACCTTCCGCGACTCTCCCATCGGCATGGTCATCATGGACACCGGTGGCCGGTATATCGAGGTGAACGAGGCCTTCGCGCGCATCGTCGGCCGTAGCGCAAGCGAACTCGAGAACCGCCACTTCGCGGAGTACACGCACCCCGATGACTTGCCGCGTGACGTCGAGCTCATGAACCGGCTCGCTAGTGGCGAAGTGCCCTTTTACCAGGTACATAAGCGCATACTGCATTGTGACGGCGACACCATCTGGGTGCGCGTGACCGTCTCCGATGTGGTCACCGACGACGGCTCCGACCACCACTACGTCGCTCAAGTCGAGGACGTGACGGAGGTGCGGCGCGCACGCGATCTGCTCGAGCGGCGTGCCTTGTACGACCACCTGACCGGGCTGGCGAACCGCACCTTGCTGATGGAGCGGCTTGAGCAGACGCTCGATAGTCACGAGCCGCGAGCCGGCACCGTCGCCTGCATCTTCCTCGATGTGGACCACTTCAAAGTGGTCAACGATTCCCTAGGCCACGACTCTGGCGACATCATGCTTGTCGAGATTGCGAGGCGCATTCAGGGCGCCGTGCGGGCCGCGGACACCGTCGCGCGACTCGGCGGAGACGAGTTTGTGATCGTTGTCGAGGACGTCATGGGCCTTGACGCCGCGAAGTCCGTCTTGAACGGCATCGCTGCGGCCGTGAGCCAGCCGTTCCACATCGACAGCCATGAACTTGCTCCGTCCGTTTCCGGCGGGCTGGCCATGGCCTCCCCTGGCGTGACGGCCGAGTCGCTGGTGCGCAATGCCGACATGGCCATGTGCGCCGCCAAGCAAGGTGGCAGAGGCCGCGTCGAGGTGTTCAACGACTCGATGCGCGAGACGGCCCTCACCAAGTTGTCAATTGAGTCGGAACTGCGATGCGCGATTCGCGAGGGCGAGCTGGTGGTGCACTACCAGCCCGTCGTTGACCTTGAGACCCAGGACATCGTGGCTTTCGAGGCGCTCGTCAGGTGGCAGCACCCCGTCCGGGGCCTACTGCTTCCCGACGAATTCATTCCGATCTCAGAGGACGCCAACTTGGTGGTGCCGCTCGGTTCGGTCGTCTTGCACGAGGCATGCGAGTTTCTCGCGGCGCGCCCGAACTTCGCTGGAAGGGTGTTCGTCAACGTCTCGACGCGGCAGATCGGCACGGCCGATCTCGCGCGCGTGGTCCGCAGTGCGCTCGACACCTCAGGGGCCTCCCCTCATCAGCTCGGCTTGGAGATCACCGAATCGGGGATGCTGCTGGCCACCGCGTCGGCTCGCGCCGACCTGAAGGCGTTGACCGATCTTGGCGTTGACCTCATCCTCGACGACTTTGGCACCGGCTATTCCGCCCTGTCTTCCGTGCTCCAGAACCCCGTTTCCGGACTCAAGCTGGCCAGGGAGTTCACGCTGCGCCTCGGTGACAGGGGCACCGGCGACCGCATCTCCACAGCCATGGCTGCGCTCACGCGATCACTCAATCTGTACGGCGTGATCGAGGGGATCGAGACGGAAGCGCAGTTCTCGATTGCCAGGCGCCACGGCTGGCAGCTTGGTCAGGGCTTCCTGTTTGGCCACGCCGTGCCCGCCGAGCAGATCACCTTGGGGCTGCCACGGGCGGCGACGGAGTCTAGCGATGCAGCCAGCAGCGCGAGGGATGGCGCGGATGACGGGGCGACCATCGACGCAGACGGTGACGCGCTGCCTGGTTGGCTCGCCGACGCCCGACCCCACTAGCGTCGTCACCATGCGTCCTACGCTCAGCGGGCTTTTCAGGGCCGCGGCATCGGCGATGCGCTCTCCCGGGCGCCGCTCACAGCAGCCAGCCCGGACACGTCGCTCGACGCGGCGTCGTCGCTACCCAGGCGACTTCACCGGTTCCTTCACGCCCAGGTACGCCGCGAAGCTCGATGGCAAGGCAGACCCGGGCGAGATTCTGTGGACCTGGGTCCCTTACGAGGACGATCACACTCAAGGCAAGGACCGACCGGTGCTCGCCATCGGCCAGGCGCGTGGCTGGCTCTTGTGCCTGATGCTGACATCGAAGGATCACGACAGGGATGCGGCCGACGAGGCCCGCTGGGGTCGTCGGTGGATGGACGTGGGATCCGGGGCTTGGGACTCGCAGCGGCGTCCGAGCGAGGTCAGACTCGATAGGATCATCAGGATCCATCCGGACGATGTACGCCGGGAGGGTGCCGTCCTAGACCGGAAGACCTTTGACAAGGTCATCGGCTCGCTCTGATCCAGCCTTGCTGGTATGCTAGGACGCCGTGTGCGCGCAAGAGCGACGCACGAGAAACTTTCGTAGACCTCAAGGGATTCCCGTGGCAAACATCAAGTCCAAGATCAAGCGAATCGGCACGAACGAAAAGTCGCGCCTGCGCAACGTCGCCGTCAAGTCGGAGCTGAAGACGCAGGTGCGCAAGGTGCGCGAAGCGATCGCTTCTGGCGACAAGGCTGCAGCAGAGGCTGCGCTCAAGACCGCTTCCGTGAAGCTCGACAAGGCGTCCTCGAAGGGCGTCATCCACGAGAACCAGGCTGCCAACCGCAAGTCGGCACTGGCCAAGCAGGTGGGGCAGCTCTAAAGCCGCTCCCGTGAACCGCTGAAGGCCCCGCAGCTGCGGGGCCTTTTGCGTTGGTCGACCGATGTGCACTGCCGGGCCGATCACACCGTCCTTCCGCACCGTAGCCGATGACGCCCTCGCGAACCGGCCCGCCGATCGCGACCTAGGCGTCGGCCGCCAGGTCTGCGATGTGGCGCACCAGCCGCTCGATCGAGAAGGCCGGCGCCCTGTCACCGCCCTTGATCGCGTGGTCGGCCGCTGCCACGTGCTCGATCGCGTCCGCGAGGCGGTCGGCATCCCAGTTCCTGAGCTCGCGCCTGGCCTTATCGACTTGCCAAGGAGCGATGCCGAGGTCACGAGTGGGGTCTACTCCCCTGCCGCGCGCAGCTCCCACCTTGGCAAGGGTGCGCAGCTTTGACGCCATGGCGGCGACGAGCGGCACCGGGTCGGTTCCCGTCTCCAAGGCGTGCCGCACGAGTGCGAGTGCCTTGGCGCGATCGCCGACGACGGCGGCGTCGGCCACGGCAAATCCGGTGGCGTTGACGCGAGTGCCGTAATACTTGGCGACCGCGGCCTCATCGATCCCGCCATCGACATCGAGCGTCAATTGTGAGCAGGCCGCGGCGAGTTGAGAGACATCCGAGCCCACCGAATCGACAAGGGCTCGTACGGCGGCGGCGCTGGCTTGGCGCCCGGCCCTCGAAAATTCGGACGCGACAAAGTCGACCAGATCGGCATCTCGCGTGATCGCGGGACAGCCGAACTCGGGAACGCCTGCAGCGCGCGCTGCGTCGAGGAGCTTCTTGCCCCTGTTGCCGCCGCCGTGCCTGATGACCACCACCGCCTCAGGGTCGGGCGCAGCGACATACTCGAGCGCGTCCGTGAGAAAGGCATCATTCATCGATTCGGCCCCATCGATGACCACGAGGGCGGTGCCACCGAACAGCGACGGGCTCGCCGCCGAGCGCAACAGGCCTGCGGTGTACGTCGCGGCTTCGACGCGGTGAACGTCGGTCTCCGCGTCCCTGGCCGTTGCCGCGGCGATGATGAGGCTCACGGCCCGGCTGCCGAGGAGAGCTTCTGGCCCTGAGATCAGCACCACGGGCGCAGGCTTGGCGCGATGCCAAGGCGGTGCACCTTGGTTGGCGCGGCGAGTCGAGGAGGGCGCTGGCACGGCACTAGCCTGCCACGCCGGTGGGACACGCTGACGCCACCGTGCCGCCGGGCCCGATCGCGATGTCCCCGCACTGGGCGGTGGTGAGCACGATGGCGGCGCGGAGCGCATACAACGCGACCGTGCCGCGGTCGGGATGACCATAGGAGTTGTCGGCGCCGACGCTGATTGCCGCCACTCGAGCCGTCACCTTGTCAGCGAGGGCTTCCGACTGAACGGCCGAGCCGTGGTGAGCGACCTTCACCAGGTCGACCACGACGGGACCTGCCAGCGCCGACGCAATCTCGGCCTGACCCTGCTCCTCAAGGTCCGCCAAGGCGAGCACGGTCGATTCACCTGCCCGCACCGACAAGGCAATGCTCGCGTCATTGATCTCGCTTGACGCGTGGGCGGGCGAAAGCGCCAGCGCCCCACCGAGCGTCACGATCGAAGCATCGCCCGCTCGCCACAGTTGGCCCGCAGCAGGGACGGTGACGGTGGCACCTGCTGCCCTCGCGTCGGCCGCGCCCGCTCCATGCTCGCCCGACTCCCCTACCTGCGATACCCAGGCCTGGTCGATGCTGGCGACGGCGGCGATCTCCGTCACGGCACCGTCGTGATCCGCGTGCGGGTGTGTGAGCACCAGCAACGGGACCTGCCGCACGTCGTAGCGTTCGAGGCAGGCCGCCCCCGCGCCGCCGGGAGGCCCGGTGTCGACGACGACCGCGGCGTGAGCGTCGACGCGCACCAGCATCATGTCCCCTTGGCCCACGTCGCACACGACAACGCTCCAGTCGTCGAGCACCGGCCCCACACGCACCGTCAGCGCCGGAGCGGTCATCACGCAGACCACCGCCACAAGGGCGGCGGCGAGCTTGAAGACGCCCCGCACCCGACGCGCAGTCGAGGCGAAGGCAACGGCCGCGGTCACCGTAGCGGCAAGGATCACGCCGACCCATCCGGTTGGCCACTCCCACCAGCTTCCTGGAGCCGACGCGAAGGCGCGGGCCGCCCACACCACCGGCCAGGCACACGCTCCAGCGAAGTGCATTCCCGCCTCTCCCGCGCCCGGCCATGCGAGGCCTGCGACCAGGGATGCCAGGCCGATGATGGTCACGGGGAACGCGGCGAGCGCGGCCACCAGGTTCGCCGGCACCGCGTACAGGCCGATGCCTGGATTCAGGGACACGAGCAGCGGCCAGCATGCGAGCCATGCGGCGAGCGGTATCGAGGCGGCGCGCGCGAGAAACGGCGCCATCCACCGGCCTAGCCGTCGCTCGAGGTGGGGCGCCCACACAACGATGGCGGCCACGGCCACCACGGACAATTGGAAGCCGATCGCGCCTCCGAGGCCCGGCTCGACCAGCAGCAGAACGAGGACGCCAGCGCCGAGCGCTGGGAGCGCCCTCGCCGGTCTGCCCCACCACCATCCGAGAGCAATGGCAAGGGCCATGGTGAGCGCCCTCAGCACAGACGGTTCCGGCAAGACCACCGCCGCAAGTGCCGCCATGACCACGGCGAGCACGAGTGCGCGCAGCCACCGCCGCCGCACCCAACGGGTGAGCAGCCACCCGCTGACGAGCACGACAATCGCGAAGTGGGACCCTGAGACCGCCGTCAGGTGAGTGAGGCTCGTGGTCCGCATATCGGCCTCGAGGCTCGCGGGCATCTGGTCGGTGTCGCCGATCACCATCCCGAGCACGAGCCCCCGCACCTCACTTGGAAGCGACGCGGCGGACTCCCTCGCACTGTTGCGAACCTTGTCCACGGTGGCCAGCGGCCCGCGCGCGGGTTCCACCACCGCAATAGAGGCGCCCCACACGCTCGCCTCGACGCGGCTGTCGCGGCTGGGGCTCGCGGTGCCCGACACGGAGACGACGTCGCCTAGTCGAGCGCTCACGGCGCCCTCGGCGATCGCGTCGAGCGTGAATCTGGCGGGCTCGAACTCGTGGCACGGCGAGGCGCACGCGCCATAGACAGAGACCTTGATGGCGTGCCTCTCCACGCCCGTCCAGACGTCGCGACCAGCAGGGCGTGGATCGGAGATCACGGTGCCGATCGCCTCGATGGTCGCGCCACCAGTCACGCCTGCCACCACCTCGGCCGGCACGTGCTGCCGGTGGCTCGCGGCCGCCGTTGCCGAGACGATCGCGACGAGTACGCAGGTGAAGGAAGCGAGGACTGCGAGGTCTCTGGCACGGAGTAGGTGCACCCTCGGCGCGATGCCCTGGAGCCTCCGCGTGGCATGCGTGAGTGCCGCGAGCGTGAGTAGCGCGACTGCAGCCGCGACCAACCACCCTAACGTTGCCGCGCGCCACGACCCCGCCGTCGAGGAACCCCACGCGCACGTGAGGATGGCGAGACCGGCCGCAGGCAGCAGTCTCGCGTCGTGCTCCTTCACACGGTGGCCGCGTCCAACAGCCCCTCAAGCACGGCAGGACCCACACCGCTGACCGCGTCGAGCCCCTCGACGGAAGCGAAGGGACCGTGATCCTCTCGATAGGCGACGATGCGATCGGCGAGCACTGGGCCCACTCCGGGCAAGTCCTCGAGCAGCCCCGCGTCGGCCGAGTTGATGTTGATCCGGCCGTCGGAACGACCGGTGCCTTGTGCATCCGCCTCGGCCACAGTGGGCACGCTCACTTGCTCGCCATCGGCCACGACCCTCGCAAGGTTGATCGCGTCCAGTTGAGCACCCTCGACCGCGCCGCCAGCAGCCTCGAGCGCATCGGTGACGCGGCTGCCGGCCGGAAGCTCGTACACGCCTGGCTGCGTGACCGCCCCTGCGACGTGCACGTTCACGGCTGCGCCGTCGCCTCCGAGTCCGCCCACACCCGCACCCCCGACCAGATCTCCGGACGCGGGCATGCCCCCTTCCCCACCCGCCGCACCTTCCATCTCCCCGACGGGGGCGCGCGGACCAGGTCCCGCGAGCCCTGGACCCCACACGACCACCGCGCCGATGATCGCCGCGAGGATGGCGACCGTCACGGCGACCCTCGGTGACACTTCCCATCGCCACCGCGCCGGCTGGGCGTCGCGCACGTCTTCGCCAAGGGCGCCGTTCGCGGCCTCGTACGCGCGCGCGGCGGCCTGCCGCAGCGCATGGTCGACCCGAGCAGTCACGTCGGGGCTGGAGTCCATACGCCGACGCTATGACGCACGGCTCGAGCAATGCCGGGAGGAATTACGAAGACGGGGGTACCGCTCAGCAGACTCGGCCTGTGGACGACGCGACGGCTGGTGGATTCACGCCCAGATGAGATGTCCCACGCGAAGACGCCAGCGCGAGAGCTACGCGCTCAGCTGCGCCGCCACGTCGGCATGGACGTCCACGAGCGCCACCGCAAGGGTGCCTGGGCCCGAGTGTGCGGCCAGCGCGGCGGACAGCCCCGCCTCCACTACGGGCCAATCGCCCCTGGTAGAAAGGATCTGCCGGGCCCGAGTCACGAGGGCCTCGTCCCCAGGCAGCGTCATGATGCCGATGACGGGGTGGCGCATGGTGGTGGCTCGCGAGGCGATGCGGTCCAGCATGGCCGCGTGCGCCTTGGCCGAGGAGCGGTGCCGCGACACCGGCGCTACCTCACCGTCGATAATGCCGAGTTCCGGCTTCACGCCCAGGGCCTTACCGATGGCGGCGACGGCGGGACCAACCCGCCCTCCCCGCCGAAGGTACTCGAGGGTCTCGGGAGTGAACAGGCACATCGATGACCTGGCCGCTCTCTGCGCCTCGGCCACCACGTCGTCGTACGCGCCGCCTGCCGCCGCGACCGCGCTCGCCGAGAGCGCCGCCAGCCCCGCCGCGAGCGCGACGGTGGCAGAATCGACCACGGTGACCGCGAGCGGCGCGCGCTCGGCGACGGCCTCCATCGTCTCAGCCGTGCCGGAGATCTTGGCCGACAGCGAGACGAACACGAGCGACTCGGCGCCGTCAGCCTTGGCCCACTCGGCGACATCTAGCAGCGCCTGCGGGCTCGGTTGGGATGTGCTGACCCTGCTTCCCCCCACCATGGCGCTCACCACGGCGTCAGGCGTCACCCCTTCGCCCTCGACAAAGGCCTCGTCGTCGATGATGACCTGGAGAGGCGCCACGCCCACGCGCCACGAGCGCGCAAGCTCGGCGGGCAGGCAAGACGACGAGTCCGTCGCGACAGCCACCCGAGACGTCATCGCCGCCTACTTGCTGACGACCACGTTGACGAGCCCTGGCGGGCGCACAATCACGGTCCGCACCGGCGCGCCGTCCATGGCTCGCTGCACGTTGGGCGAGGCGAGCGCGAGTTCGCGCAGCTCGTCCTCGGTGGCGTCCGGCGACACCTCGAGGCGCTCGCGCACTTTGCCCATGACCTGCACCACGCACGTGACGGTCTCTTGAACCAACAGCGAAGCATCGACAGGCGGCAGTCCCGACAGCGCCACCAGATCCTGGTGACCCAGCATCGACCACATGTCCTCGGCGCAATACGGAGCGAAGAGGCTGAGCAGCTTCGCGACCACCTCTGCCGCCTCGCGCACGGCGGGGTCCGCAGGCCCCGCGCCGGAGTCGATCGCCTTGCGGGTTGCGTTGACCAGTTCCATCACTCGCGCCACCACCACGTTGAAGCGGAAGGACTCGACCAGTTCTGAGGCGTCGGCAAGGGTCCGATGCGTGACGGCCCTGAGCTCGCGGTCTCCCTCGGCAGGGTCGACGCCGGGCTCGCTCGACACGTCACGCGCCAGCCGCCATGCGCGCGCCAAGAACTTGGCGGAGCCAGCGGGCGACACGTCGGCCCAGTCGATGTCGTCCTCAGGCGGGCCCGCAAAGGACATCGTGAGGCGAATCGCGTCCACACCAAACTCGTCCAACTGCGCGGCCAGGCTCACGAGGTTGCCGCGGCTCTTGGACATCGCCGAGCCGTCCATCTGCACCATGCCCTGGTTCAGCAGCGCGGTGAAGGGCTCGCCAAAGTCGATCATGCCCATGTCGCGTAGCGCCTTAGTGAAGAAGCGCGCGTAGAGCAGGTGGAGGATCGCGTGGGTGACGCCGCCGACATACTGGTCGATGGGCGCCCACTTCTTGGCCTCTGCCTGATCGAAGGGTCCGTCGGTCTTGCCCGGCGACAGGAATCGCAGGAAGTACCAGGAGGAATCGACGAAGGTGTCCATCGTGTCGGTGTCGCGCAGGGCCGCACCGCCGCACTTGGGGCACGTGGTGTTGACCCAGTCCGTGGCGGCGGCCAAAGGTGACTGCCCCTTGGGCTTCAGGTCCAGGCCCTCGGTGGACGGCAGCTTCACGGGGAGTTGGTCGTCGGGGACGGGCACCTCGCCGCACGCGTCGCAGTGCACAATCGGGATGGGCGTGCCCCAGTAGCGCTGACGGGAAATCAGCCAGTCGCGCAGGCGGTAATTGACCGACGCCGACGCCGTTCCCGCCTTCTCGAGTTCGGCGATGATCGCGGTGATCGCCTCTGCCTTGTCCAGGCCGTCCAGGGAGCCCGAGTTGATCAGGGTGCCGTCGCCCACCGTCGCCACGCCCGACTCGGCGGGGTCGGGCAGCGGGTTGCCCTCGTCGTCCCGGCAATCCAGGACGGCGCGCACGGGAAGACCCATGGCGCGTGCGAAGTCGAGGTCGCGCTGGTCGTGGGCAGGCACGGCCATGATGGCGCCGTGGCCGTAGTCGGCCAGCACGTAGTCGGAGGCCCAGATTTGCAGCCTCTCCCCGTTGACGGGGTTGATCGCGTAGCGGCCAAGGAACACACCGGTCTTGGGACGCTCGGTGCTGAGGCGTTCGATCTCGGTGTCGCCCTTGACCTTCTCGGCGTAAGCGGCGAACTCCTCCTGAATCCCAGCGTCGGCGTCGGCCACCAGCTCTGCTGCCAGGTCGGAGTCCACCGCGACCACCATGAAGGTCGCGCCAAACAGCGTGTCTGGCCGCGTGGTGTAGATCGGGATGGGCGCCTCGCGGCCCTCGATCACAAACTGGACGTCGGCGCCTCGCGAGCGGCCGATCCAGTTCTTCTGCATCGCGATCACCTTGGATGGCCACGTGCCGCGCAGTGTCTCGAGCTCGTCGAGCAACTCGTCCGCATAGTCGGTGACCTTGAAGTACCACTGCGTGAGCTTCTTCTTGGTGACGGGGGTGTCGCAGCGCTCGCACAGTCCGGCGACCACCTGCTCGTTGGCAAGCACGGTCTGGTCGTTGGGACACCAGTTCACCAGGGACGGCTTGCGGTAGGCCAGGCCCCGCTCGTACAGGCGCGTGAACATCCACTGGTTCCAGTGGTAGTACTCGGGGCGGTGCGTCATCAGCACGCGGTCCCAGTCAAACGAGCACGCGTAGCGCTCCATCGAGGTGCGCTGCTGCGCGATGTTCGCCTCGGTCCAACCGGCCGGGTCCACTCCACGCTTGATCGCGGCGTTTTCCGCTGGCAGCCCAAACGAGTCCCACCCGATGGGGTGCAGCACGTTGAAACCCTTGAGGCTCCAGTACCGCGAGATCACGTCTCCCAGCGCATACGCCTCGGCGTGACCCATGTGGAGGTCGCCTGAGGGGTACGGGAACATGTCCAGCACGTACTTGGTGGGACGCGTGTCACTCGGGTCGCCCGAGCGGAAGGGCTGCTTGTCCGCCCACACCGGCTGCCACCGCTGCTCGATCGTGTGGAAGTCGTAGCGCGCGTCGTCCAGGGAAGTCTCGGGGGAAGTCACCCAAGGATTCTAGCGAGGCAGGCGACAACGGCCGACGCTGGGGCACTACCCGAGCAGAGTCACCGTTTCTACCCTCCCGCTACGCACGTCTCCTCATCACGGCGACCAGCCGCGCCAAGCCCAAGTCCGCGTCAACAATTCCAAACCGGTCGATGCTTGTCCCGATCATCCGCACCGCTCGTCCCAGGTGATGAGCGTCCCGCTTGGTGAGGGAATCGAAGTCGTCACGCGCCCGCACCAAACTCAATAAAATCACGAAGTCGGCGAGGTGGCGTTGAGGGTTCGGGTCAACCGTGATGCTCACAGCGGCTGCCTTGCCGACGAGGGCGCCTAACAGATTCGGACGCCAGAGCCGCGCCTCCCTCCCCCGCACCAGGACATCCACCGGTTCTGAGCGCTCCAATGCCTGAATGCCTCCCGGGGACTGGACGGTCGTGCCGCCGCCTACGCCCCTTCGTTTGGCCGCCCGCTGGCCCACCCCATTGGGGATGAGCACATCCACCGAGCCCTCGCCGTCCGTCCACCGATGCTGATGGCCCATGAAGGTCTCACCCCCGGCTGCGAAGCCGATCTCGCGGAGCCTGCCGGTGAACTCCATGAGGATGTGCGGATGCGCCCACACATTGAGCATGGCGTCGACATCGTGGGTCTCGCGAGTAGCGGCCGCTGCGCGAGCTCAGCGCCACGATGGGAACGTCACGCATGATCGGCCACTACCTTGGCGACCGCCGCGTCCTCGCGACCTGAGCGGTCACCATGCTGGGCCAGGTAGAACGCGTGGAGCAACCACGCATCGGGATCAAGCGCTGAATGGGCCACATGCAGCACGACGTTCGCTTCGGCTGGCCCGCCCTCGCGGAGCATGTGCCTGGCGACGACGTCATCCAGGTCGGGCGCGTCCACGCGGGCCTCGAAGAAGCCTGCCCCATTGAGTTCCGAACCCGGTAGTGAAACCCCGGCGGGGCGCAGGCACTGCTCTTCCCGCAAGAACTCCAGATCCTTACAGACGTAGAGACGCCTCGGCTCAAGATTTGCCAGCCACGAACGGAGCAGCCGCGCAGGCTCGGGTGACTCCTTCAGCCGGGCAAGGCGAGCGCCGGCGCGTGATCGCTCGGAAGAGTCCAGCCCCTCAGGACTCCCCCCCGAGGCCATGGCAACGAGCGCAACCGCCATGCGAGACGACAACGGTCGCGACGACCGGCTATCGGCGACCTCAAGACTCACCGGATCGACCCTCCAGTCACGACCGGCACGCTCGGCCCGGAGTTGCCCGCTCGCAATGAGCGCGCGAATCCGCTGCGGCGAAACGCCGTGGCGTGCCGCTGCCTCCGCCACTGAAATACTCATGACACAAGTATTGCGCTAGCGCAATAGAAGTGTCAACACACTTCAACCCAGCAAGGTCACCTTCACGGACACTTCCAGGTTGCTCGTCGAACCACCAAACACCCCTGTGAGCGGGGCGACGTCGCGGTACTCGCGTGCACGCGCCACGATCACGTGGTGGTCGCCAGCCTCTTTGTCGTTGGTCGGGTCAAAGCCAAACCAGTCGCCGGTCCACCACTCGACCCACGCGTGGCTCTCGCCGCGCACCGTCTCCCCCACCTCGGCGTCGAGCTTGGGGTGGAGATAGCCCGAAACGTAACGCGCGGGGATGCCGATGCTGCGCAGCGCGCCGATGGCCAGGTGGGCGAAGTCTTGGCACACTCCCGACTTCTCGGCCCAGGCGTCCCTCGCAAGGCTGTGGACGTGGGTCGAGCCGGGGACGTAGCGCATCTCGTTGTTGAGGTAGTCGCAAATGGCCCTGGCCGCAGCGTCGGGCCCCGCCTTTGCCTTCTGTTCCTGCGCGAAGGCGATGAGATCCTCACTCGGCTCCGTCGTGTTGGAGGAGGCAAGGTACTCGGACAGGAGGTCTTGGAACATCGGCCCCTCGAGGGCGTCCCACCCCACCCTGTCGGTCTTGTGTGTGGAGGGCAGCACCTCGACCTGCGAGGTCGCGGTGACGGACAGCGACGTGTGCGGCTCGGTCACCTCGAAGGCCACCACTTCCGTCTCCCAGTAGTCGCGATACGTCGACTTCCAGGACAGGGGGTGGATCTCGAGCTTCGACTCCAAGACGCGTTGGCGCGGCAGCCACGCCGGAGTGAGCCGCGCCTCGTTGTACGAACTCGAGATGGTCTTGACGTACGTGAACGTGGTGTTGTGCACCACCTTGAGGATGCTCACACCGCCTCCTGAGACCAGATCACGGAGGAAGAAGGCAAGAAGAACCTGTCCCTAATGATGTCCGACGCCGACGCGCAGGCTTGCTGCACTTGGCGCATTTGGGCTGGTAGATCGGACAGGATGTCGTCGATCGCCTGGTATTCGAGATTGGTGCGGGCCCTGCCGAGAGCGAGGCGCGCGTGGTCCGTCATGGAGTTGCGGGTGAGGCCGGGCTCGATCAGCGCGAGCGTGGTCTCCGCCTTGTCAAGGTTGTAGGCGATCGAGCGAGGGAACAGCCTGTCGATCAAGAGGAACTCGGCAGCCCGCTCCTCGGTCACCAAGGAACGCACGGTGCGCAAGTAGGCCTCGTGGGCAGAACACGTGCGCAGCAAGGTGGTCCAGTTGGGGCCGGTGGTGCCGGCAAGCGACTTCGTCATGAGCAGGCGTGCGATCATGTCCGCCCGCTCGAGGGAGCGGCCCAGCTCCATGAAGTTCCAGGCGTCGTCACGGGACGTGGTCGCGCTGTGCAGTCCCCACACCACCGCGGCGCGTTCGCGCACCCAGGTCAGGAAGTCGTGCGGGCGAGGCGTGCGCGAGCGTGGACCCAACTGCATGTAGGTCGTGTTGAGCGACTCCCACACCTCGGTCGAGATCACTTCGCGGGCGCGCCTCGCATTGTCGCGGGCGGCGCCCAGGGTGCCGGTGATCGAGGAGGACAACTTGGGATCCGTCGCGAGGGTTTTGAGCACGGTCTCCCGCGTCGCCGTGCCGTCAGAGGAGACGTGCATGACGGCCAACAGCGAGGCGTTGGTGGTGGGCTCGTCCACCCATGGGTCTTCGAGCAGCACATTGAGGTGCACGTCGAGCAACCTGGCGGTGTTGTCGGCCCGCTCCACATAGCGGCCAATCCAGAACAGGGACTCCGCGATCCGGCTCAGCATGGCGGCTCCTGCTGTTGCTGCTGCATTTGCTGTTGACCGTGCACGTAGTCCTCTGGGTGCGCAGATTGCGGCACGGGCACCATGCCTCCGAACTCCACGCGCGATTCAGGCGTGGGCACGGAGCCCCTGTGGCGCACGCCGCCCAGCACCCACGTGTCCTTGGAGCCGCCGCCTTGGGAGGAGTTGACGATCAACTGGCCCTTCTGGAGCGCGACCCTTGTCAGGCCGCCGGGGAGCACCCAGACGTCGTCGCCGTCGTTGATGGCAAACGGCCTGAGGTCGACGTGACGCGGCTCGAGTCCCTCGGCAGTGAGTGTGGGCACGGTCGACAACTGAATGACGGGCTGGGCAATCCACCCGCGCGGGTCCTCAAGGATCTGGGCGCGCGCGGCGTCCAACTCGCTGTTGGACGCAGCTGGACCAATCAGCACACCCTTGCCGCCTGCGCCGTCCACCGGCTTGACCACCAGTTCATTCAGGCGGTCCATCACTTCCGCGAGCGCCTCCGGCTCCTCGAGCCGCCACGTGTCGACGTTGGGCAGGATCGGCTCTTCGCCCAGGTAGTAGCGGGTGAGCTCTGGCAGGTAGGTGTAGATCAGTTTGTCGTCGGCGACGCCGTTGCCGATCGCGTTGGCGATCGTCACGTTGCCCAACCTCGCAGCGTGGATGATTCCAGGGGCGCCAAGCGCCGAGTCGGAGCGGAACACCACCGGGTCGAGGTATTCGTCGTCAACCCGTCGGTAGATGACGTCGACGCGCCGCCGCCCCTGCGTCGTCCGCATGTAGACGCGACCGGCGTGAGTTTCCAGGTCTCGGCCTTCGACCAGCTCGACGCCCATGGTCCGGGCCAGGAGTGAGTGCTCGTAGTACGCCGAGTTGAAGACGCCGGGCGACAGGACCACGATCGAGGGATCTTCGACGCCCTCCGGCGCGGCCTTGGCCAGCGCAGAGCGCAACCGCTGGCTGTACTCCAGCACCGGTCGCACTCCCATGGCGCCAAAGAGGTCGGGGAACATCTGGCTCATGGCGCGACGGTTCGACAGCACGTAGCTCACGCCCGAGGGCACCCGCACGTTGTCTTCGAGCACTCGCCAGATGCCCTTGCTGTCGCGCACCAGGTCAATTCCCGAGACGTGCACGCGCACGCCGTTGGCGGGATCGACGGCACCCACCACGCGGTGGAAGTACTGCGAGGTGGTGATGAGCCTGCGAGGGATGATGCCGTCGGTGACGCAACGCTGCGAGCCGTAGACGTCGGCAAGGAAGGCTTCCAAGGCACGCACGCGCTGGGCGACGCCTGGCGAGATGATCTCCCATTCGTCGGCGCCTACTACGCGGGGGACGATGTCGAGCGGGAACGGCCGCTCCTCGCCAGCGTGGTCGAAAGTGACGCCTTGGGCCAGGTAGGTGTTCGCGAGCGACTCCGCCCGCGCCTGCAGATCCTCGCCCGACATCTTGTCGATCTCCGAGTAGACCTTGGCGTAAGGCTCCCTCACCTTGCCGGCGACGTCGACGGCCTCGTCCCACGCGGCGGCGGGTGAGTACCCAGTCCATGGAGTGGAAGCGTCGGCGGCCATGACGTCAGCGTAACGACCGGATGTATCCGCCGCGTTTCGCTCGCGCGGCGAGGCCCGAGGCGTGTCTTCCGCCGCTGCCTTCGCCCTGCTAGTTTCAGCATCATGGGAATCATCGAGGATGGGCTCGCTCCTGAAGAGGAGCTCTTGCTGCACCGGCGCAAGCACTGGAAGACCATCATCGGTCCCATCCTGTTGGGCCTCGTCAGCACGGGCGTCGCCGCAACGCTCCTGGTCTTGCTGCGTGGGGCCGACATCAGCTCCTTGTGGACGTTGATCCTCGGCATCGCGCTGGGAGTGGTCTGGCTCGTGGCGTTCTCGTGGTGGACGATTGCACCGATGGTTCGGTGGGCGACCACTCACTTCGCGATCACGAACCGCCGGCTGATCTTCCGCACGGGCGTGTTTACCAAGACGGGCATCGACATCCCGATTGCGCGCATCAACTCGGTGCAGTTCCGCCACGAACTGATCGACCGCTTCTTCCGCACGGGCACTCTGATTGTGGAGTCCGCGTCGGACGAGCCGCTCGAGTTCGACGACATCCCGCGGGTCGAAGAGGTTCACGCCATGCTCTACGACGAGCTCAACGACTCGCTCGACGGCGACGACGACCGCGCCCGCCGCTAGCGTTCCCGACGACGCGCGTCGCTAAGGTACGAACATGGCGAGCGCAGACGACACCACCGGCCCCAACTCCCCCGAGTACGCCGCGGCGGTGGCGGAGGGCTACACGTTCAAGGGCGAGTCGATCACCGTCGGCGCCTTGGTGCAGGGCGAAGGCGCGACCGAATCGGCCCAGGTCCGCCTCCCGCTGAAGATGATGAACCGCCACGGCCTGATCGCAGGAGCGACCGGCACGGGCAAGACGCGCACGCTTCAGGGCCTGGCCGAGTCGCTTTCCGACGCAGGGGTTCCCGTGTTTGTGACGGACATCAAGGGTGACCTGTCCGGCATGGCCGTCGAGGGCGAGCCCAAGGACTTCATCGACGAGCGCGCGGCCGACATCGGCCAGGAGTGGGCGGCCAAGGCCTACCCGCTCGAGTTCTACGCCTTGGGCGGCATCGGCAAGGGCGTGCCACTGCGCACCACCGTGACCGACTTCGGCCCGCTCTTGATGTCCAAGGTGCTGGGCCTCACGGACGTCCAGGAATCGGCGATGGGGCTGATCTTCCACTGGGCGGACACCAACGGCCTCGCGCTGCTCGACCTCAAGGACCTGCGCGCCGTCATCCAGTTCCTCAACTCCGACGAGGGCAAGCCCGAGCTCAAGGACATCGGCGGCGTCTCGTCCGCCACGGCGGGCGTGCTGCTACGCGAGATCTCCAACCTCCAGGCGCAAGGCGCCGACGACTTCTTCGGCGAGCCCGCCTTCGACACGATGGACTTGCTCAAGACCGCCCCCGACGGCCGCGGAATCATCTCGTGCCTCGAACTGCCGGACCTCCAGGACCGCCCGCACCTGTTCTCCACGTTCATCATGTGGCTGCTGGCCGACCTGTTCGCAGACCTCCCAGAGGTGGGAGACCCGGACAAGCCTCGCCTCGTGTTCTTCTTTGACGAGGCCCACCTGCTCTTCACCGACGCCTCCAAGGACTTCCTCACGCAGGTCACCCAGACCGTGCGCCTGATCCGCTCCAAGGGCGTCGGCGTATTCTTTGTGACCCAAACACCCAAGGACGTCCCGGCCGACGTGCTGGGCCAGTTGGGTTCGCGCGTCCAGCACGCGTTGCGCGCCTTCACACCGGACGACGCTACGGCCATGAAGGCCACGGCCCGCACCTTCCCGCATTCGCCGTACGACCTGGAAGAGGTGCTCACCACGATGGGCATCGGCGAGGCCGCGGTGACGGTGCTGAGTGACAAGGGCGCCCCCACCCCGGTCGCGTGGACCAGGCTGTGCGCGCCGCGCGGCTCCATGGACCCGGCGCCCGAGGGCGTGATCGATGGGATCGTTAGGGCCAGCCCCCAGGCCGCGGCGTACGGCGAGGTGCTCGATCGCGAGAGCGCCTACGAGAAGCTCGCCGAGAAGGCTGCGGCGCGGTCGGAGGCGGCTCAGGAGGCCGCCGAGCAGGAGGCCGCCGAGCAAGCCGAGAAGAAGGCCGACGCCCCCAAGGCCCGCTCGACGCGGCGGGAGAAGTCCGTGGTGGAGAAGGTGGTGACCTCGCAGCCCGTCAAGACTTTCGCTCGTCAGGCGGGCCGCGAGGTGGGCCGCCAGATCCTGCGGTCGGTGTTCGGCGTCCTCAAGCGTTAACTGACCCGCCACCTGCTACAACCAAACAGGACCGCACGCCCGTTGTCTGTGTAATGCGTGGCATACGCGTAGGTCACAAGGGCGGGGTGTAGTTCATGGGTTCGTGGAAGACGATGGTGGAAGAACTCGTGAGCGAGCGTTCGCCACGCCTGCTGAGTTACGCGACGGTGCTGGTGGGTTCGGTTCCCGACGCGGAAGACCTGCTTCACGACGCCATCGTCAAGACCTTTGGGCGCGGCCGACGCTTCCCGCACGTCAACGCGGCCGAACAGTACGTGCGCCGCACCATGCAGACGCTCGCCATCGATCGGCATCGGTCGCGGGCCGCCTTTCAACGGGCCCTGGTCCGCGATCCTCCCCCAGCGGAGGGCCGCAGTCACGATCTGGACACCCCGCTCGACGTCGAGGAGGCGCTGGCGACGCTGTCGCCACGCGAACGTGTGTGCGTGATGATGCGCTTCTACGACGACATGACCACGGCGGCGATCGCCTCTCAGTTGGGCCTGGCAGACGGCACGGTCAAGCGCTACCTCAGCAACGCCTACGAGAAGCTCGCACCGGTGTTGCGCCTCAACGAAAACTGGTCCGAGTTGCCCGACACGGTCTCGGTGACATCCCAAGGAGAACGACCATGAGCACCACGATGCACGAACTCTTGACGTCGGCGGTGGCGAACCGCGAGCTCGCCCTTGGCGAGGGCCACGCGTTCGCTCGCCAACACGGCGCCACCGTCCGGCGCGCCATCCAGACCCGCAGGGTGGCGACCTATGCGGGTACCGGCACGGTGGCGGCCGTCGCGACCCTCGGCACTGTGTACGGGTTCCAAGCGTGGTCTGGCGGCGCGTCCAATCCTGCGGGCGTGCCGTCCGCAACCACCGTCGAGTCTGCGGCTACGAGTGACGTGTCCAAGGTCACGACCACGCTCGTGGAGGTTCCGATCGATGAGTCGGTCTACGCACCTGACGAGACGAGTCGGATGTATGTCTACTACGCCACCCTCGGAGGAGCGGAGATGGTTCCCTTCCCTGCCAGCGGCATTTACTACCCTGGGATTGACGACGTGTCCGCCGACGCGTTCATCGTGTCAGTGCCCGGCGATGTCGCGGGCTACGACCTTGAGAGCCCGGACGCGATTCACAGCAGAGTCAACGCATTCTCCATGGTGTCCAATCAAGGAGACCTCATAGGAGGGACGACTCCGGGGTCCGGCCTCATCATGTGGGAAATAGTCGGCCAGGTGTCGTCCACCACCGAGTGGGGCGTGCGCTACTTCATGCTGGACGGACGTCTTGTCAGCGTGAGCGACGGCGAAGCGAACCCCGACGCCATCGAGGTGGTCGCGATGTTTGAACCGCCCGCCGGGAGTTAGCGCCCCACGTCCGGACCCCTACGCCGCGGAGCACGCTAGTGGCGCACCTGCGCCTCTATAGTGAGCTTCATGACGCAATTACGGATCTCTGAGGCGGCGGCGCTCGTGGGCGTCAGCGACGACACCCTGCGCCGATGGATCAAGTCGGAGGGCATTGCCACCACTACGGACGACGCTGGTCGCGCCACAGTCTCCGGCGTGGACCTCGCGGAATACGCCGGCCGGGCAGAGCCGCCACACGACGAGTCCGGCGTGCTGCGTTCGGCGCGCAACCGCTTTGTGGGGCTGGTGACCGCCATCAAGGCGGACACCGTGATGGCTCAAGTGGACATCCAGTGCGGGCCGTTTCGTGTGGTCTCGCTCATGAGCTCCGAGGCGGTCGAGGAGCTGGGCCTCGAGGTGGGCTCCGTCGCCACCGCCGTGGTCAAGGCCACCACCGTCATCGTCGAGACGAATCCCCCTGGAAGGCGATGAGCCTGCGCGCGATCGCCGCTGTCTGCGCGGCGGCGCTGCTCACCGCTTGCGGCGGGACATCGGAACCCGGCGCCCCTGCTGTAGAGGAGATCACGGTGGCCGCGGCGAGTGACCTGCGGCCAGCGTTCGAGGAGCTCGGCGAGGTATTCGAGGCCAGCACGGGCACCAAGGTCACCTTCTCCTTCGGGTCCTCGGGACAGCTTCGCGAGCAGATCCTGAACGGCGCCCCCTTCGACCTGTTCGCCTCCGCAGACGTCGCGTACGTCGACGACGTGATCGCCAGCGGCCGAGGCGTCGCCGCGACCAAGGCCGACTACGCGATGGGCCGCATCGTGTTGTGGGCGTCGGAGGGGGTCGCGCTCCCCCACGCGATCGAAGACCTCACAGATGAGCAGTACCGGCGGGTCGCCATCGCGAACCCCCAGCACGCGCCTTACGGCCTTGCCGCGCAGCAGGCTTTGGAGTCGGCGGGTATCTACGAGCGGGTCCAGTCCCAGCTCGTGTACGGCGAGAACATCACTGACACGTTCCGCATCGCGCAATCGGGCAACGCCGAAGTTGGCATCGTGGCGCTGTCGCTGGCCCTTGCTGACGGAAGCGACTACACACTCATCCCAACGGATCTTCATGAGCCGATCCAGCAGGCGCTCGTGGTCACCTCGACCGGCCCTCAGGGAGACGCCGCTACGGCTTTCGCCGAGTTGATCGGCTCGCCGGAGGGCCGCGAGGTGATGGCCAGGTACGGATTCGCGCTGCCCGGCGAGTCGCCAGGCCCGGAGGGCTGAGACCGTGGATAACTGGTCGCCGCTGTGGCTGTCGTTGTGGGTCGCCACCTCGGCGACGCTCCTTGCCGCCGTTGCAGGCATCGGCCTCGCGTACGTGCTGGCCAAGGGTCGCTTCCGTGGGCGCGGGCTACTCGAGGCCCTCGCGACGTTGCCCATCGTGCTGCCGCCCACGGTGCTCGGCTACTACCTGCTCACCGTGCTCGGCGTGAATAGTCCGATCGGCCAGACCTGGGAGCGGTGGTTCGGCGCGCCGCTCGTGTTCACCCCCACCGCCGCCGTCATCGCCGCCTCGATCTCTGCGCTGCCGTTTGTGGTGCGCACGGGACGCGCCGCCATCGAGGAGGTGGACCCCCGTCTGGAGGCCGCCGCCCGCGTCGCGGGGCACCGCGAATGGAGGGTCGCGACGCTCGTGACCCTGCCCGTGGCGAGGCGAGGCCTGCTCGCGGGGGTCGCGCTCGGGTTCGCGCGCGCTCTCGGAGACTTTGGGGCCACGGTCATGGTCGCCGGCAACATCCCTGGCCACACCCAGACGCTGCCCATCGCGGTCTACGACTCTGTGCAGGCGGGAGACGGCTCGGCCGCTCGCACGGGCGCGCTGATTCTTGCCGGCATCGCCGTCGTGGTCCTCTTGGCCGTCACGACCCTCTCGGCGCGGCGGATATGACGGCGCCCACGCCCCGAAGCGTCGCGGTGGACTGCACCACCACCGTCGGCGGCTTCACCGTCTCGGCGGCCTTCGCGGCGCACAAGGGCATCACCGCCCTGTTCGGCCCCTCGGGCTCGGGCAAGAGCGTGACCCTCGCGTCGATCGCCGGCTTGCTTCGCCCGCAGCAGGGCTCCATCGAGATCGGCGGCACGGTGGTGGCCGACGCCGCGGCCGGGATCCACGTACCCACCCAGGCGCGCCGGCTCGGAATGGTCTTCCAGAGCGCGGCGCTGCTCCCTCATCGCACCCCGCTCGACAACGTCGGCGTCGCGATTCACGGGGAAACACGCAGCGCGCGCCGCGAAGCCGCCCGCGAGTGGTTGGCCAAGGTGCAGGCCGATCATCTTGCCGACGCTCCGACGGCCACGCTGTCAGGGGGCGAACAGCAGCGCGTTGCGCTCGCGCGGGCGCTCGCTGGCGGCCCGCAGGTACTGCTGCTCGACGAGCCCTTCAGCGCGCTCGACCTGCCCACGCGCAAGTCTTTGCGCCAACTAGTACGCGACCTGGTTGACGCCCACGAACTGACCGCGCTGATTGTCACTCATGACCTCGACGACATCGCGCACCTCGCGGACACGGTGGTGCTCTACGAACCCGGCATGTCGACGGCAAGCCACGACGTCGTCGGCGTCGCTCCCGAGGCGCTGCCAAGGCTGCTCGGACTGGTGACCTGACCGAGCGGCCCCCAACGCCGCCGACGGGGTGTCAGCGACTGCGGGTCACGAGGGCTTCTCTGCCCCGGCCCTCGCGTAGTACCACCACGTGACCGCAACGCCCACGATGGCGAGTAGCGACCAGGCAAAGAACAGCGGGACAGGCGGAAAGCTCGCGAGCGCGATGCCAAAGTAGAAGGGCCCGAACGCGGCGATGGCCGACGTGAAGCCGATCACTCCCCCGGCCTGCCTGCGCTCGAAGATCACCGGCATTTGCTTGAACGTGCTCGCGTTTCCCACGCCTGCAAAGAAGAACAGCGCGAGCATCCCCCCAAGGAAAGCGGGGAACTGGTCCACGGAACTGGGGTTGAGCTGCAGCGCCGTGAAGATCGCCGAGGCAGCGATTCCGGCCGACGAGATGAGCGTCACGCGCGCCCCGCCGAACTTGTCGGCAATCGGGCCAGCGATGACGCGCGCCGCAGAGCCCACCAAGGCACCCAGGAACGCGTACTTGAGGGGGTTGATCCCGTCTACCCCGAACACGTCGGAACCGAACTGGTTCTTGATCAGCAGGCCAAAGATGGCCGCGAAGCCCGAGAAGGATCCGAAGGTGATGACGTACAGCAGGGTCATGAGCCAGGTGTGCTTGTTCTTCAAGATGTCGAACTGGTCACGCACTCGCGTGACCCTGACGGGCACGGAGCGCAGCAGCATCCAGGAGGCGATCGCGCCGATGAGCACCATGGGCACCCACGCGTAGCCGGCGTTTTGGTAGTAGGCCTCGGTCACGGCGCCGGTGGAGTCGTCGACCACGCGCTGTGGTGCCCCGATCGCCGTGGCGAAGGCGCCACCCAGCAGCATGAAGCCGATGATCCATGGGGTCGCAAGCTGAACAATGCTGACACCAAAGTTGCCCACGCCCGCCTGGACCCCGAGCGCCACGCCCTGCTTGGAGCGCGGGAAGAAGTAGGAGGTGCTGGGCATGAAGCCCGAGAAGGCGCCGCCGCCGATGCCGGCGAAGATGCCGAGCATCAGCAGCACGGCGTAGGGGGTGTCGGGGTTCTGGACCGCGAGCGCCCAGCCCACGAGCGGAATCAGCAGCAGCAAGGTGGTCAGGGTGACGAGCTTGCGCGTGCCGATCACGGGCGGCAGGAAGGTCCACACGAGGCGCAGCAGGCCGCCCGCGAGGCCCGGCATGGCCGTCAGCCAATAGAGCTGGCTCTTGGAGAGGTCAAAGCCGATGTCGTTGAGCACCGGCGCGAGCGCCGAGACGAGGAACCACGCGATGAACGCGAGGGTGAGGCTGAACGTGGTGACCCACAGCGTCTTCCACGCGAGCTTGCGATCCCAATCGGGAGACTCTGGGTCCCACTCTTCGAGCCAGTCGCCGCCCTTGTGGGCGCGGCTTGCTGCTGCGTCTGCCGTGGTGCTCATGGTGTGGCTCCCGCCTGTTGCAGGGAGGCTGGTGCCCGGGGGACATCGGGCACAGCCTCCTCGCCGTCTGTGGTGGTGGTGCGCTGATCGTGCTCAAACTTGTGGGTGAGGGCTGGGCTTGCCGTGTGAAGAAGGTTGACCACCGTGACGTGCATCCAGATGGCCGCGACAAGGGTCAGGGCAAACAACACGAAGAAGGTGGACTGAGGAAGCCCCGTCCAACTGGTCGTGTAGGCGAACAGGGGCGGCAGGAAAAACCCGCCCAGCGCGCCGAGGGAACCGACGAGGCCGCCCACCGCGCCAACGTCGTGCGGGAAGTATTCGGGGATGTGCTTGTACACGGCGGCTTTGCCGATGCCCATCGCGCAGCCGATGACAAAGACCAACACCGTGAACAGCACGACGCCGACGTGCCACGGGAGCACCTCGTTGGCGGCGCCTTCGCCGTCGAGCACCACGATGTGGCCGTACGGCATCATCAGCACCCCTGTGGCCAGAAGCATCGTGCCGAACGTCGCGTACATGACTCGGCGCGCTCCGAGGGTGTCGGACAGCCATCCGCCCACGGGCCGCAACAGCGAGGCGGGGAAGATGAACAGTGCGGTCAGCAGCGCGGCCTTGCCCAGCGGCACGTTGTAGACGTCCACGTAGTACTTGGGCAGCCAGGCCGCGAGCGCCACGTAGGCGCCAAAGACGACGGCGTAGTACAGGCTGAAGCGCCAGGCGCGGGCGTGCTTGAGCGGCGCGAGCAGCTCCTTGATGGAGCGTCCCTTGCCTGGAGTGTGGTCGTGGCGCGGGGTGCCGATCCACGTGACGATGGCCATGAGGACCAGCAGGATCGCGTACACCACCGGAACTGAGCGCCAACCACCAGGGATGATGCCGAACAGCAGGCCCCCAGCCGGCACGGCAGCGATCATGGCGGGGCCAATGAACTTGGTGACAGAGGCGCCGACGTTGCCAGCACCGAAGACTCCGAGCGCCATGCCCTTTCGGTTCTGGGGCCACCACGCGCTCACCCACGCGATGCCGGCGCTGAACGCGTTCCCGGCGAAGCCCACGAGGAACGCATAGACCAGCAGCACTCCGTAGGACGTGGCCGTGGAGACCAGGTACGCGGGAATCGCGGTGAAGGCCAGCATGACGACGAAGACCTTGCGTCCGCCCCACCGGTCGGCGGCGATTCCTGCAGGGAGCCGCCAGATCGAGCCGTTCAAGACGGCAACGGCGGTGATCCACGAGAGCTGGACGTCGCTCAATCCGAACTCGTCCCTGATCTTGATGCCGAGCACCCCGAACATCAGCCAGACGGCGAACATCAGCGTGAAACCGATGGTGGACACGGTCAAGACCGCGCCTCGGCCGCGCTCGGTCGCCTCAGCGTCTGGACCCACGGTGGTGCCTCCCTCATTGCCAGCGTCGTTGCTCTCTTGGTCCACACAGTACTCATTTTTTAACAATGCGCAATATCTTCCGTGTTTATTACCTCACAGGTGCTGACTGTGGTAGAAAAGGCTCATGAAGCCAGGCCTCGAACAAGCGGTGAGCGAAGCGCTCCAGGCCATCGGCACGCTCGGCGACGGCGAGCACACGCCTGCCGGCATCGGCAAGACCACCGGGTCGCGCGCCCACCTGCTCGCAATGCTCCAGACGGAGCAGCGCGACTTCAGCATCGAGGAACTTGCCGCGAAGTCGGGACTCCACGCGAATACTGTGCGCGCGCACCTCGACGTGCTGGTCGCCGCCGGTCACGTCGAGCGCATCCAGGGCAAGCCGCACGGCAGGGGCCGCCCGCCGCTCGCGTTCAAGGCAACGGCCGACGCTCGGGCGCCTTACGACGAACTATCCAGGGTGTTGAGCGAGTCCCTTGGCGTTGCCAATGCGCCGTCCCTTGCGCGCCGCACGGCCGAGAGGTGGGCGCAGTCACTGGAGCCCCAGCCTGTCGCGAGCAGCGCAGACGAGGCCGTCGATCACGCGGTCGAGTCCCTCCACGCCGTGGGCTTTACCGCCGAGGCCTCGCCGCTCAAGGATTCCATCACCATCGGCGCCTGCCCCTTCGCCGAGTTGGTGGACGAGCACCCGATCATCTGTGCGATCCACACCGAACTGCTCTCGACCGTGCTCAGTGCCTCCGGTCAAGAGGTCGAGGTTGAGGCGATGGATGTGTGGGTGCGCCCTACCCTGTGCCGGGCTCGACTCACCAGGCCGGATCAGACTCCCGCACGTACCATCGACCCCAAGGCGTACGGCGAATATCTCAGTCCCCACACCCCGCGCCTCGTGGCGGCCTCTGCCCCCGTAGCTTCCGAACCGGCTGCGTCCCCCACCGAATAGGAACCCCATGACAACGACGTCAGACCGCACCAGCGGCATTGCCGGGAGCTTCCTGGTCAACGCGGGCCGCTTCTTCACGCCAGGCAAGGTCTCCGACGACCTCCGCACAGTGACCCGCGAAGGCGGGCGCGATGCCGACGCGTTCTATCGCGACCGCTGGAGCCACGACAAGATCGTGCGCAGCACTCACGGCGTGAACTGCACCGGTTCGTGCTCGTGGAAGGTCTACGTCAAGGACGGCGTGATCACGTGGGAGACCCAGCAGACGGACTACCCCTCCGTGGGTGCCGACAGCCCCGAGTACGAACCGCGCGGCTGCCCCCGCGGCGCGGCCTTCTCCTGGTACACCTACTCCCCCACGCGCGTGCGCTACCCCTACATCCGCGGCGTGCTGCTCGAGGCCTACCGCGCCGCCAAGCGTGAACACCCCGACCCCGTGGACGCGTGGAAGGCAGTGGTGAGCGACCCCGAGACGCGCCAGCGCTACCACCGTGCCCGCGGCAAGGGCGGACTGGTGCGCGCCTCGTGGGACGAGGCCAAGGAGATCGTGGCGGCGGCCCATGTGCACACCATCAAGGAGCATGGGCCGGACCGCGTGTTTGGCTTCTCCCCCATCCCCGCGATGTCGATGGCCTCCCACGCGGCTGGCGGCCGCTTCATCAGCATGCTCGGCGGCTCGATGCTCAGCTTCTACGACTGGTACGCGGACCTTCCCGTCGCCTCGCCACAGGTGTTCGGCGACCAGACAGACGTGCCCGAATCGGCCGACTGGTGGAACGCCTCCTACCTCATCATGTGGGGCGCCAACGTGCCGGTCACCCGCACGCCGGACGCGCACTTCATGGCGGAGGCGCGCTACCGCGGCCAAAAGGTCGTCACCGTCTCGCCCGACTACGCGGACAACACCAAGTTTGCCGACGAGTGGATGAGCCCTCACCCCGGCACCGACGGCGCGCTCGCCATGGCCATGGGCCACGTGGTGCTCAAGGAGTTCTTCATCGAGCGCCAGGTGCCGCGCTTTGTCGAGTACGTCAAGAAGTACAGCGACCTGCCGTTCCTGGTGAGCCTCAAGGAGAAGGAAGGCGCGTGGGTCCCTGACAAGTTCGTCACGGCCTCCGACCTGGGAGATACCAGCGAGAACGCGCAGTTCAAGACCGTGCTGATCGACTCGGCCACCGGCGCTCCCCACGTGCCGAACGGCTCGCTCGGCCACCGCTTTGGCGAGGAGGGCGTCGGCAAGTGGAACCTCGACCTCGAGGGCGTCGAGCCTGCGCTGTCGCTGTTCGAGGCGAGCGACACCGAGGTCGCAGAGCTGCTGCTGCCCCGGTTCGATCTCGGTCAAGAGGACAACGAGGGCGGCGGCGTGCACACGCGCGGCGTCCCGGCAGGGCGGCTCAACACCGTCCACGGCGAGCGCCTGGTCACCACGGTGTTCGACCTCATGCTCGCCCAGTACGGAGTGGGCCGCGAAGGCCTGCCGGGCGACTGGCCCACTGGCTACGACGACCCGACGCCGTACACGCCCGCGTGGCAAGAAGAGATCACCGGGGTGCCAGCGGCCATGGCCGAGCGCATCGGCCGCGAGTTCGCGCAAAACGCCGAGGACTCTGGCGGCCGCTCGATGATCATCCTGGGCGCCGGCACCAACCACTGGTTCCACTCGGACGAGACCTACCGCACGTTCCTCGCCCTCATCACGCTGACCGGTTGCCAAGGCGTCAACGGCGGCGGCTGGGCGCACTACGTGGGTCAAGAAAAGTGCCGACCCGTCACCGGCTGGGCAACCCTTGCGTTCGGGCTCGACTGGATGCGGCCACCGCGCCAGATGATCGGCACCGCGTTCTGGTACGTCAACACCGGCCAGTGGCGCTACGACGGCATGGGTCCGGAGGCCCTCGCGTCCCCGCTCGGCGAGGGCACGTTCAAGGGGCTCAAGTCGATCGACGCGATCGCGCAGTCGGCGCGTTCCGGCTGGATGCCGTCCTACCCCACCTTCGACCGCAGCAGCCTCGACCTGGGCGACGCGATCGTGGCCTCGGGAAAGAGCCCCGGCGAGTACATGAAGGAACGCCTGCTGTCGGGCGACGTCAACTTCGCCGTCGAGGACCCGGAGGCGGAGCAGAACTGGCCGCGCGTGCTCACCGTGTGGCGCGCCAACCTCATCGGCTCGTCTTCCAAGGGCAACGAGTTCTTCTTGAAGCACCTGCTGGGTGCGGACAGCTCCGTCAGGGCAGAGGAGTCGCCAGAGGGCTCTCGCCCGCGCGACGTGACGTGGCGCGAGGCCGGCCACGGCAAGCTCGACCTGCTGGTCAGCATGGACTACCGCATGACGTCCACCGGCCTGTACTCAGACATCGTCTTCCCGGCAGCCACCTGGTATGAGAAGCACGACCTGTCGAGCACGGACATGCACCCGTTCGTGCACGCCTTCACCCCTGCCATCAACCCGCCGTGGGAGACCAAGAGCGACTACGACACGTTCCAGGAACTCGCGCGCTCGGTCACGGACCTGTCGATCGGTCACCTGGGCAAGCGCACCGACCTGGTGGCCGTGCCCTTGCTCCACGACACGGCCGACGCTATGGCGCTACCCAGCGGCATCGTCGGCGATTGGAAGACGGGCGAGACAGACCTGATCCCCGGCAAGACCGCGCCCAAGTTTGTGCTGGTCGAGCGGGACTACTCGCAGTTCGCTGACAAGATGTCGGCGCTCGGCCCGCTGGTCGAGAAGCTGGGCACCAACACCAAAGGCGTGGCGGTCAACCCCGCCAAGGAGGTGGAGCTGCTCGCGAGTGTGAACGGCGTCATCCCCAATGGCCCGGCGGCCGGGCGTCCGTCCCTGGTCACAGCGGTGCATGCGTGCGAGACCATCCTCGCGCTGTCGGGCACCACCAACGGGCGCGTATCCGTCGAGGGCTTCAGGGACCTCGAGAAGCGCACCGGCCAGCGGCTCGCGGACCTCGCGGAGGATCACGAGGGCAGCCGCATCACGTTTGCTGACACGCAAGCGCGGCCGGTGCCCGTCATCACCAGCCCAGAGTGGTCCGGCAGCGAGCACGGCGGGCGCCGCTACACCGCGTTTGCGATCAACGTGGAGCGGCTCAAGCCGTGGCACACCCTCACGGGACGTCAGCACTTCTTCCTCGACCACGACTGGATGACGGAACTAGGCGAGAACCTGCCCACGTACCGCCCGCCGCTCAACATGCACCGCATCTTCGGCGATCAGCAAACCGGCGTCGGCCGGGAAGTGACCGTGCGCTACCTGACCCCCCACTCCAAGTGGTCGATCCACTCGAATTACCAGGACAACCAGTACATGCTGTCGCTGTCGCGCGGCGGGCCCGACATCTGGATGAGCGTGGAGGACGCCGAGACGATTGGCGTCAAGGACAACGAGTGGATCGAGGCGTACAACCGCAACGGGGTGGTGGTGGCGCGCGCGATCGTGTCGCACCGCATGCCCGCAGGAACGGTGTACATGTACCACGCCAAGGACCGCCTGGTGGATGTCCCCATCGCGGAGGAGTCGGGCAAGCGAGGGGGCATTCACAACTCGCTCACCCGCCTCATGATCAAGCCGACGCACTTGGTGGGCGGCTACGGCCAGCTCTCCTTCGCCTTCAACTACCTGGGCCCCACGGGCAACCAGCGAGACGAGGTCACCGTGATACGCAGGCGCTCGCAGGAGGTGAGGTACTCATGAAGGTCATGGCCCAAGTCGGCATGGTGATGAACCTCGACAAATGCATCGGCTGCCACACGTGCTCGGTGACGTGCAAGCAGGCGTGGACCAACCGCGACGGCATGGAGTACGCGTGGTTCAACAACGTGGAGACCAGGCCTGGCCAGGGCTATCCGCGCACCTACCAGGACCAAGAACGCTGGAAGGGCGGCTGGGTGCTCAACAAGCGCGGCAAGCTCAAGTTGCGCTCGGGTGGGCGGCTCAAGCGCCTCGCGAGCATCTTCAGCAACCCCAACCTGCCGGACGTGAGCGACTACTACGAGCCGTGGACGTACGACTACGACAACCTCCTGTCCGCGCCGTTGCAGGAGCACAGCCCCGTCGCCCAGCCGCGCTCGACCATCACGGGCAAGCCCATGAAGATCGAATGGTCGGCCAACTGGGACGACGACCTTGGCGGCGCACCTGAGCACGGCCACATGGACCCGATCGTCAAGAAGATCAAGTCCGATGTGACGGACCGCGTCAGCTTTGAGTTCGAGCAGGCGTTCATGTTCTACCTGCCGCGCATTTGCGAACACTGCCTCAACCCGTCGTGCGTTGCCGCCTGCCCGTCAGGCGCGATGTACAAGCGGGCAGAGGACGGCATCGTGCTGGTTGACCAAGACCAGTGCAGGGGCTGGCGCATGTGCGTCACCGGCTGCCCCTACAAGAAGGTGTTCTTCAACCACGCGACCGGCAAGGCCGAGAAATGCACGATGTGCTACCCGCGCATCGAGGCAGGCCAGCCGACGGTGTGTTCCGAGACGTGCGTAGGGCGGCTGCGGTACTTGGGCCTGTTCCTGTACGACGCCGACAAGGTCACCGAGGCCGCGGCCACGCCCAATGAGCAGGACCTCTACGAGGCGCAACTGGACCTCATCCTTGACCCCCACGACCCCGAGGTGCAGGCGGCCGCCAAGCGCGACGGCATCCCCGACGACTGGATGGAGGCGGCACGCCGCTCCCCCGTCTACCGGCTTGCGAAGGAGTTCAGGGTGGCGCTTCCGCTTCACCCCGAATACCGGACGATGCCGATGGTCTGGTACATCCCGCCGCTCTCGCCCATCGTGGACGCGCTGCGCGAGACGGGGCACGACGCCGAGGACGCCGACAACCTGTTCGGCGCCTTGCGCTCGCTGCGCATTCCCGTCGAGTACCTGGCTGAGCTGTTCACGGCAGGCGATCCCAAGCCCGTACTGCGCTCACTCGACACGCTGTCGGTGATGCGTTCGTACATGCGCGACAAGAACGTGGGCAATGCGTTGCGACCGGAACTGCCGGCGCGAGTGGGGCTGTCGGAGGAGTCGATCCTCGAGCTCTACCGGCTGCTCGCGATCGCCAAGTACGAGGACCGCTACGTGATCCCCGCCGCGCACGCCGAGGTGGGCAAGGAACTGGAGGATCTGGCGTGCTCGCTCGACGGAGTGGGCGGCGTGGGCCAGTTCCCCGGCGGCGCCCCCACGGCAAACAGCCCGCGCCCTCAACCGGTCGCGGCAGAGAGCTTCCACGCCCTCAAGGGCAAGGACCATTTGCGTTCCGATCCCTCGGCGCCCTTGTCGCCCGATCTCAACCTGCCCCACTGGAACGGCACGGGAGTGCCCCTCGGAATCCCGAAGGTGAGGGCCCGCGATGAGTGAGTCGACCGCCGCCGCACGCCTGGCCGCCTCCTGGCTGCTGTGGTACCCGGACGACGCTTTGATCCAGCGGTTGCCAGAGATCACCCAGGTGGTCGAGGAGTCGCCTTCCAAGGTGCGCACCGCGCTGCGCCAGTTCTTGGCGTACCTCGAAGAGGTGCCGCTGCTGGACGCGCAGAAGGACTACGTCGCCACGTTCGACATGAAGCGCAAGGCGTGCCCGTACCTGACGTTCTGGACGGACGGGGATACGCGCAACCGCGGTTTCTCGATTGTGCGGTTCAAGCAGGCGTACCTGGCGAGCGGCTTTGACGTGGGCGATGCGGAACTGCCCGACCACCTGGCCGTGGTGCTCGAGTTCGCCGCGATCGGCAACACCCTCACGGGTGAGGCGCTGCTGGTGGAGCACAGGGTGGCCATTGGGCTGCTGCGCGAGGCACTCAATGCGCTCGGCTCTCCCTACGTGCACGTGCTGGACGCCGTGCTCGCCACCCTGCCAGCCATGACCCCCGAGATCGCGGAGCGCATGGCAGCCCTGGCCAAGAGCGGCCCACCTGTGGAGACCGTCGGGCTTGATCCCTTCCCCACGGCCCCCGCGTCGGTCGACATCGGAGGACGCAGATGAACACGCTCACGATGACCGTCATCGAGGAATCCGCGCCCTCGAGCGCCAACCTGCTCCTCTGGGTCGTCCTGCCCTACGTGACCGCCGCGACCCTGGTGGTGGGTCTCATCTGGCGCTACCGCTACGACAAGTTTGGCTGGACCACGCGCTCGAGCCAGCTGTACGAGACGCGCATCATGCGCATCGCGAGCCCGCTGTTCCACTTTGGCGCCCTCGCCGTGATCGGCGGCCACTTCTTGGGGCTGCTGATTCCCCAGTCGTGGACCGATGCGTGGGGCGTCAAGGAGGACGTCTATCACTCGTTGACGATGCCCCTCAGCCTGGTCGCCGGCACCGCCACCATCGTCGGCATGGCCCTGCTGATCTACCGGCGCCGCAGCAACGCGCGGGTGTTCCAGCGCACCACCGCGAACGACAAGGTCATGTATGTGTTCCTGGCGAGCGCGATCGTGCTGGGCGTGAGCGCCTCGTGGTTCGCGTCAGGGCTGTTTGGCGAGGGCCACAACTACCGCGAGGACGTGTCCGTGTGGGCGCGCTCCATCCTCATGTTCCAGCCGCAACCGGAGCACATGGCGTCCGCGCCGCTCATCTTCCAGCTGCACGTGGTGGCGGGCCTGCTGCTGTTCAGCGTGTGGCCCTTCACGCGACTGGTGCACGTGCTGAGCGCGCCGCTGCAGTACGTGGTCAGGCCGTACGTGGTCTACCGCACCAAGACGCCGCACTCCACCGGCAGCCGGGCTACACGCCGCGGCTGGGAGCCGAGCCGTCGCGACTAATTGTCCCCATCCCCTACCCACCCCACATCTAGGAGAATCATGACTTCCGACCTTGGAATGCCCGGCAACAACCACCCTCACACCTGCACCTGCGGGGAGAACAACTCCGCGACCCTGCCGGTGCTGGTCGCCTCTGAGATCCCTCACGAGATCCGCCACGCCGCCATCTTTGGCGCGCTGGAGGGTTCCGCGCAGGGAATCGAACTGGTCGCGCCGCACGATCCGTTGCCGCTGCTCGCGCAGATCGAGGACCGCTGGCCCGGCATCTACGAGGTGGAATACGCCGAGCGTGACACCGCCTGGAGGCTGCTGATCAAGCGTCGCGCTGAGGCCGCAATCGGCGCGTAACACGCGTCTTCTTACACTGACACCATGTCCCCCACTCTCGCTGGCGTCGTTGTTGCCGTGGTGACGGTCTCTGACCGTTCGTCACGCGGCGAGCGCGCCGACGCGTCGGGCCCCGTGCTCGCCGACGCCTTGCGTGAGTTGGGGGCGTCGGTGGTCACGTCCGTGGTCCCCGACGGCGCCGACGAGGTGGAACGGGTGATTCTCGCGGCCGTCGCCGAGGGCGCCCGCGTGGTGGTGACCACGGGCGGCACGGGCATCGGCCCGCGCGACCTCACGCCAGAGGGAACGGCGCGCGTTCTTGCACGGCTGTTGCCCGGTCTTGCGGAGCGCTTGCGGGCGGTGGACGCCGACGCTGTGCCTGGCGCGGTCTTATCGCGCGGCCTTGCGGGGCTCACCGGTAGGGACCGTCCGGCGATCGTGGTGAACGTGGCCGGGTCAACGGGCGCGGCGCGCTCTGCCGCTGGTGTGCTGGCTGCCGTGTTGCCGCACGCCCTCGCGCAACTGGACGGGGAGGATCACTGATGCCCGCCATCGCCGCGCTGTCTTCTTTGCCCTTGTCTCTCGACGCTCACGTGGCGGCCGTGGCCGACCCCACCCACGGCGCGGTGGCGACGTTTGTGGGGCTGGTGCGCGATCACGATCCGAGCGTTGAGGGCGAGGTGACGCACCTCGAGTACTCGGCTCACCCTGACGCCGCCGCCACTCTTGAGCGTGTGGTGGCCGAGGTGGAGGCACGCCATGATGCCGTGTTGGCGCTCACGCATCGCGTGGGGCTGCTGGGCGTGGGCGAACCCGCGATTGTGGCTGCCGCGGCGTCGGCGCATCGGGCGGAGGCGTTTGCCGCCTGCCGGGACGCGGTGGAGCGCGTCAAGGCGGAGCTTCCGGTGTGGAAGCGCGAAATCCTGTCCGACGGTTCGCACACCTGGGTGGGGATCACATGACTGAACTTGTTGACCGCTACGGGCGCGTGCACCGGGATCTGCGGATCTCGCTGACGGACCGCTGCTCGCTGCGCTGTACGTACTGCATGCCGGCGGAGGGCGTGCCGTGGCTCAAGGGGCCCACGCTGCTGAGTACGGAGGAGCTGGTCCGCCTGGCCAGCGTGGCCGTGGGGCTGGGCGTGCGCGAGGTGCGGCTCACGGGCGGCGAGCCGCTGCTGCGGCCCGACGTGGTGGACGTGGTGCGTGCGCTGGCCGCCATCGAGACCCCTGATGGGCCGCTGGACCTGTCGCTCACCACGAACGCGCTGCGCCTTCCGGCGTTGGCGGCGCCGCTGCGTGATGCGGGGCTGGACCGCGTCAACATCTCGATCGACACGCTGCAGCGGGCGCGGTTCATCGACCTGACGCGCCGCGACCGACTCGCGGACACGCTGGCGGGCATCGAGGCGGCCAGGGTGGTGGGCTTCTCCCCCATCAAGCTCAACGCGCTCATCATGCGCGGAGTCAATGACGACGAGGTCGCTGACCTGGTCTCCTTTGCTGTGGAACGCGGGCTTGAGATGCGGTTCATCGAGCACATGCCGCTGGACGGCGGGCACACGTGGCGGCGCGAGGAGATGGTGACGGCGGAGGAGATCCTTGCCGCTGTTGCGACGCGGTTCACGCTGGAGCCGCTGGGTCACGACGGCTCCGCGCCTGCGGAGAAGTTCCGCATCAAGGGGACGGACGCCACCGTCGGCGTGATCGCCTCGGTGACGCGCAAGTTCTGCGACCGCTGCGACCGCGTGCGGTTGACCGCCGATGGCCAGTTCCGCAACTGCCTGTTCTCCCACGAGGAGTCGGACCTGCGCACCCTGATGCGCGACGGCGCGGATGATGACCGGCTGGCGGAGGCGATGATCGCATGCGTGGCGCGCAAGCTCCCTGGGCATGGGATCGACGACCCGAGCTTTGTGCAGCCGAGCCGGCCGATGAGCGCTATCGGGGGTTAGTCGCAGGGGGTGTTGGCGCACCGGTGTGCACTCGCCGCCCGGCCTTTCGACGTCTTTACCCAAGGACGTGACTCACCTACACCTCGATTGCATCCATGCAGTTCAAGTACTCGAACGCGCGCAGTCACCTCTGTACCCAAACAGTTCAACGAGGTCGCCGACAATCTCGTCAAGAAAATGGGCGCGGTGCGGAGTTAGGCGACACCTGATCTGAGCCCGCCGTCAGAGACGTGCCATAGCATGGCGGTGACGGCAATGGTTCTTGACGACGGGTTCTGGAGTAGGCGATACATGCGGCTGGGCACAGTGACGGCGCTCACTGAAATTCCTCAGTTCTGCTCACTGAAATTCCCCACTCCGGGTCGCTTCCGCACATAGAAGCGGGCCTTCCTCGATGCTGATGGTCTTCGACCACACACCAGCTCGAGAAAGGCCCTGCTCCTATGCTTTCAGAGGAGGACGACGTGGACATCCACGCGCTCAAACGCCAGGGGATGACGATCAGTGAGATCGCCCGGCGCACCGATCACGACCGCAAGACAATCCGCGCCTATCTGGCTGGCCAACGCACCCCAGGAGTGCGTCACCGTGCCGCCCCGGATCTGTTCGACGCGTTCATCGCCTACGTCACCGCCCGTCTGAGCGAGGACCCGCATCTGTGGGCGGTGACGCTGCTGGACGAGCTCGTGCCACTGGGCTTCGAAGGGTCGTATCAGACCTTGACTCGCCAGATCCGGGACCGGAGTTTGCGGCCGGCCTGCACGGCCTGCGCGCATGTGACCAAGCGGCCCAACGCGATCATCGTCCACCCGCCGGGTGAGGAGACGCAGTTCGACTGGGTCGAGTTGCCCGACGCCCCGGCCGACTGGGCGTTCCCAACCAAACGCGCCTACGTCCTCGTGGGTTCGCTCGCGCACTCGGGGGTTTGGCGGGCGGTGATCTCCCCGTCGATGGACCTGCCCCACCTGCTGGCCGCGATGACGGTGCTGCTGGGCCTGCTGGGCGGCGTGACGAAGACGTGGCGGTTCGACCGGATGAGCACCGTGCTGAAGGCGGGGACGAGTGATCTGACACCAATGTTCGCCGCGTTCTCCAAGCACCACGCGGTCAGCGTCGTCGCTTGCCGGCCCCGGTCGGGCAACCGCAAGGGCGTGGTCGAGAAGAACAACCACACCGCCGCCCAGCGTTGGTGGCGCAACCTTGCGGACGATGTCACCCTTGAGCAAGCGCAGCAACGCCTGACCGCGTTCGCCCAAGGGCAGGACGGTCGACGCCGTGAGGGACGCGACGGGTCCACGACGGCCGCAGTCATGTTCGCTGCGGAACGGCTGAGCCCGTTGCCACCGATGCTGTTCCCGGTGGTGGTGACCGAGGAGCGCACCGCGACACGGCAGGCGCTGATCGATTGGCGCGGGAACCGGTACTCGGTCCCGCCGGAACTGGCTGCGGCCCGCGTCATCGTCCATCAACGCCTCGGTGCGGCCACCATCGATATCGGGACCATCTCCGGCGTGGTGCTGGCACGGCACCAGGTTGCCGAGCCGGGGCTGGGGGTCACGATCCGCGACAGCAGACACGTCACCGCCCTGGAGACCATCGCCCTGGCCGCTGCGCCTCCAGGCCGCCCGCACCGGAAGAAGGAACGCATCCCACCGGGCACCGCGGCCCGCCGCGCCGCCATGGCGCTCACTAGCGCCACCGAACCCACCACCGTGATCAGCCTGGCCGCCTACGAGACGGCCGCGAAGAACAGGAACACCCTCCAATGAACACACCACTCACCACCGCTTCCACCCTGACGGCGACGACGGCCGCGACGCCGGCGAGCGTGTTTCAGCAACTACGCGGCCACCTCACCGAACTGAAACTCGACGACGCCGCCGACGCCCTGCCCCGCGTCCTGGACCAAGCCCAAGCCGAGGGCTGGTCGCTGACTCACACCCTCGAGCGCCTGCTCGCCATCGAGGTCACCGCGACCGACGCCAGACGCCTGGCCGGCCGGTTCCGCTTCGCGAACCTACCCACCGGTGCGACCCTTGCCGACTTCGACCTCGACGCCGCCTCCGGCATCGACAGCAACCTCCTGACCGAGCTTGGCACCTGCCGCTACCTCGACACCGCAACCAACGTGCTCCTGATCGGCCCTCCCGGAGTCGGGAAAACCCACATCGCGACCGGCCTCGGCCATGCGGCTGTGACGGCCGGTTATCGCACCTACTTCACCTCCGCCGCCGACCTCGCCGCCCGCTGCCACCGCGCCGCGATCGAGGGCAAATGGGGCACCATGATGCGGTTCTTCGCCGGACCCACACTGCTCGTGATCGACGAGCTGGGCTACCTGCCGTTGCCCGCCGAGGCCGCGTCAGCACTGTTCCAGGTCATCAACCAGCGTTACCTGAAAACGTCGATCGTGATCACCACGAACCGGCCCGTCGGCGCCTGGGGCGAGATCCTCGGCGACACCACCGTCGCCGCCGCGATGCTCGACCGACTCCTACACCGATCCGTCGTCGTCACCCTCGACGGAGGCTCCTACCGGCTCCGCAACCACGCCGCCGCAGCCGACGAACTACGCCGCGTCACAACCGGCACAAACTTCCGCTAACCTGACCCCGCGACCTGGGGAACTTCGCCGAGCAAGACTGGGGAATTTCGCTGAGCGCCGTCAACAGACAACTACGCCTTGCGCGCGGCCGATGTTCCGGCATTCCCAAAGCGCTCTCGATCACACGTACTTGAAGACGCGAGTCGTGACAGGTTCCGCAGCCTGGTGCACGAGACGGGAGCCATGGCGACTGATCGTCGCGAGCACGATTACGGCATCGACGTTGACGTCGAAATCACTTCAAACGGCCAGTTGACTGGTTTGGGATTCGCGGTTCAACTCAAAGCCACGAGTGAAGTTAAGTCCGGACCTCAAGTCCGCATTCGGGTCGAGACTCTCAACTACTGGCGAGCGTTGGATCAGCTTGTGCTGCTAGTGCTCTGGGATGCGAGCTCGGACACGTTCTGGTGCCGCTGGGCCCATCGCATCGACCCGTATAGGAACAAGCCCGGGCAGAAGACTATGACGGTCACATTCACCGCTGACGACCAACTCTCGGCCGCCGCGTGGAGCCAACTTGAAGCCGAAGTCGCCGCCGCACGGGAACTGAAGCGCGGGTACGCACAGTTCCCCTTGCGCGTGAGGTTGCGCGCGCAAGGGAGCGTAGGTGGGAACTCAGCTGGGCAGATCAAGGTGAAGGCGCTTCGGGCGCTGCGGGTATTCGATGCCCTCGTCGACGCTGACGCCACTGAAGTGCCGCATGTCGACGTGCGGATCGCTCGGGACGAGATCCACTTTCAGCCGCCAGGGCGTGCAGGAGGCGTGCTTCACTACGGTACTGGTCGCGGCGGCGCGAGCATTGCCCCCGATCGATTGGTGTCCGACATATGCCTCGCGATCGCGCACGAACTCGACGCACTTGGCTATCACGACGCCTCAACTCCGCTTGTCCTTGGTCATTGGCGACAGAGCACCATGGCGTATCAGGGACTCCACGGCTTCGCTGTGCGGACACTAGCCGCGTACGGGTCCATAGATGACGCGATCAGTCTGGCGAAAGACGTGGACGACAGCCCCGACGCCGTCGGGCCCGTGAGTCTCGTGGCGCTAAGTTTGATGCCCGGAGCGTTCGCGTGGCGGGATCGCCTGGCCGAAGAGATCCGGCAGTGGGTAATGCGTCGGCATCGCGATGCCTCACCGGAAGTGGTACGAATCGCGCTCGACCGCGCCCGCCAACTCGTTGCCTCGGAAGACCATGATCGTGCATACGAGTTGGCTCTGTATGCAGAGGATCTTGACTCCACCCTGGCGGACGACCCCCATTGGCAACGCCAGATTGCAGGCCACGCTTTCCTCTCTAGTCGGTACAGCGATGCGGCGGCACGCTATGAAATTGCCGTCGAGGCTGGAGATCTCAGCGCCTCGGCGCTCTTGGGCGACGCGTTGCTCTGGTCGGGAAGATATCTCGAGGCCGCCGAAATATGGAAAGCGGACAACAGCCTCGAAGGCGAGTATCGCGCCAAGGCCCGTTGCTTCGAACCTCTGCGCGGTGCCCTGGAAATCGCCGAGCAAGCCCGCGACTCTTTCGAAGCTGAGATGACGTGGGCTCCGGGAGAGCACTCTTGGACGACCTGCGTGAAAGCGCTGCGTCACGACATGCTCTTCGCGCCAGCCCTGAGCTGGCTCGCGGACCAACTCCTGTCACCCGAGCTCTTCGACGGCGAACCCCAACCTGAAAGCGACTCCGAGCCGGAAGGTGTGATCGACGCGCTTCGGGGGTTCGAGTACCACGTGGCGGTGTGCGCCGCGTTGGCCTACCCCACGCTGCCGGGACTCTGGCAGCGGGTCATTCTCATAGCACCGCTCGGCGACGCGACTCTCTACCGTGACGTTGTCATGGTCGCGAATCGAATGTGTGGCGCAGAGATCATCGACTTTCTCTACGAGCAGGAACTGAATGCGGACGCAGAAATGGTCGCGGAGATCTTCGCCGACTATGGAGTCGACCGGAAGCCCGGGTCCGAGTAGCTCGGTAGTCCCGTCCTCATGATTGTGAAGGCGGGATACCTCCCGCTGCGGCTGCCCTCCAACCGCGCTGCGCAGCGCGGCCCGTCGGTCAGGTCAAGTCGTCACCAACTCTTGCATCAGACCCCCGGGCCTCTTCTCGTCCGTGGAGTTCAGGGTGAAGTTCCATCCAACCCATGTCAGAAGAGTGCGAACTCGGTCTCAGCAGGCTCACCAAAGCGTCCGATCAACGAGGATGCCCTGACCGCATCAAAGGGAAGGCGATACTCATCCGCCAGCGCCGCCGCATGCGTAACGACCGACTCCGCGTCCACGGGAAGCCGGTTGATGTCTAACCTGGAGAGGAGCTTCTTGGTGATGGGGCGCTTGGAATCCCAGAAGACCAGCGACTCAATCAGAGCGATACATTGGGGGCTATTCAGGACCGATGCCACAACGACTGCCTCCGTTGGGTCCTCGAACGGCAAGAGGTAGCACGTGTCGTCCAGGACCACCGGTTGGTCATTGAGCGGGGTAACCAGCCTGAAAGTTGGCTGCTTATGAAGCCCGGAGATTGCGATCTTGTACGGGGCAAATGTGTAAGGGCCGTGACCGAAGACAGAGAACCGGGGACGGTTTCGATAGATCGATGACTTGCGACCGTCAATTGCGGCTGCGTTCGACTCCAGGTAGTTCCAAAGATTTGGCGCGGTCACTGCGAGATGGTTAGTGGGTGCCCCGAACTCCATCTGAGGCACGATCACCCACTTGGTGTGCTCACGATGCCGACCGCGGAAGATGTCGGTGCACTTGAGCAGAGGGAAGACGTACTCAGGTTCGAGATCGAGCTGCTGGCCAGCCTTCGTCGCTGGCTGCGGGGTTGCGACGAGCTCGAATACGCTTGAGGCATCGTGCTTCAAGCCCGATCTCCAAACGTAGGGCGACTTGCCGTCGGCCTCTCGCACGGCAATATACTTGTCCACGTCGGCAACGAGAAGTGAATCGACGACACCGAACCGACCAATTGACGCCGCATCAGGCGTGAAGACGTCATCGTGGATCGCTACCGTGTAGTCCGGCTCGACGGCAGGATTCACTTCGATGGTGAACCAGCACGCGTCTACCGCGGCATCGAACCAGCGCATCGCATCGATCCGATAGACCTTAGCATCGGCTATTGGCAGCGCGATGCTCGCGGCATAATCGATCACATTGCGCGCTACGTGCGTCTTGCACAGCATCCCGAGAACAAACGCCTGGCTTGAGAACTCGCGAAGAGCCTTCAAGATGATGTACTCGCATACGTCAAAGTTCGATGAGCCGAGCAGTGCGTCCAGTCCCTTGACCTTCTTAATGTTCTCCTTCGCGGGAACGTTCTCAGAGTCCATCCGCTTCAGTTCCGCAGCAGTGACCCAGGGTGGGTTCCCAATGACGAACAATGGACCGTCGGTCTCCCAATCTGCCGCGTCGGGCAGCGCGAACTGGAAAACGTTAGCTGTAGTGACCTTGCCCCAAAGGGAGGCCTCGGCAGCGTACTCTGCATTGATCTCGACGCCGAAACGCTCCGACGCCGGGGCGACCTTAGCTGCCGCTTCAAGAAAGGCCCCGACGCCACAAGTGGGCTCGAATACGCGAGCGTTCTCGGGAAGCCCGAGAACCTTGAGGCACTGCGTCGCCAGGCCAAGAGGCGTCTGGAAGTCACCGAATTCGTTGTTAGGCACGAAGGTCCTCAACCTCCGGAGCGATGGTCTTTGCGGTCGCAGTGCTAATGGCCCGGCTGTACTGAAGTCGCCATTGAAGCGCATTCGAGATGGTCAGCACACCCTGCTCGGGGATGTCATCGATCAATCGCTCAGCGAGCTGGCGTCGGCTAACCTCGTCTAGAGGGATGTTCTTGTCTTGTAGCAGCGCATCGAGATCGTCGATGATCGCGTCTCGTGCGTCGGTCTCGCCGTTGGCGATGATCTCGCGGATCGTCTTAGTTAACGTGTAGTCGCTGGTGCGGGTCTTGTCGATATAGATGACGTTCTCAATGTCGAGGTACGCCGCTTGCTCGGTTGCTTCGTCCCGCTTGACGTAGACGATGACCAACAAGCTGTAACCAAGGCCATAGATCTTCTGCGTGGCGGCGCGATACGGAGACGACGACTGAGGCTGCTTCTTGGATGTCACCTTCAGATCAAGATTCAGCGAGGGGAAATCGAGACCGTTGGCAGCGTTGCCGACGGCCAGGTCGTAGCGATCCTGCAGATGTTCCTTGAACATTGCTTCGACTTTGGTGCCCACGGCCTTGCCGTCTGTCGCACCGTAAAGGCTTGGAAGAGGAGTTTGGGTGAGTTCGGTAGCGAACTCCTTCGCGGCTGTCCTGAACAGTGCAAGAGTCAACGAAGGGAGCGCGGTTTCTCCGTGAGCACCCGACTCTTCGGCAGTTACCGGAGCCCCTAGATCAGTTGATTTCAGCAGCTCCTCAACGGGCTCGATCGCGTCGCTCAAGTCTTGCTCCAGAGGTTGTATTGTGACGGAACTCGATCAGGGTAGCGAGCACCGAGGTACGTCGTGCGTGTCATCTGATGTTGCCACAAGAATGAACGCCACCCGTTCAGTGCGGCCTCGGTGTGGCTCGCGTCAGGCGACGGGTACTGCAGTAGCGCCCCTGTCGCGACTAGGCAATCGCAAGTCTGCAAATATCGCCCTGGAACGGTCTGAGTTCCACTGACGCGCCCGCTCGCCGCGCAATTCCCACCGCCAGCCCCCTGTGCACCCCGCACACCACCTCCGGGTGGCGGCGCGCGTCCTCGAGGAACGGACACGCCTGGAGCGCGAGACCGCCTTCAATCGACGCGGGCGCGAATCCCAGTTCCGTGAACACCGCCGCGAGTGCGGCCACTGGATCGAGACCTTCAACATCCAGACCCTCCGCCCACCGCTCCCCCGCGCGTTGCGCGCGCTCCGCCACCGCACCATCCCCAGCAGCAGCGTCGGCAAGCGCCGCGAGCATCCCCGCCCGAGCGTCGGGCACGCGAACCGCCTGGTAGACCATGCGCGGCCGGCCGCGGCCCCTGGAAGGAATGGCATGGCCCGCAACAAGACCGTCGGCCGCCAACCGGTCCAGGTGAAACCGCACCGTGGTGACGTGCAGACCGAGGCGCGAGCCAAGCTCGGCGGCCGTCACCCCAGCACCCGCGTCGCGCATCGCCGCGAGCACCCGCCCAGCGCCGGGACGTGCGTCCTCATCGATCCTCATGATTAAAGAGTAGCCTTATCCTCTCAAATCAACTGGGACGGAGGGCTTATGGCCGCGCAGAACACCGAACAGCGCCCCACGAAGGAACGCCCCACCAAGGAACGCGCCACGACAGGACGCCCTCGCTCACGCCGCCCGCGCACCGACCGCCTCACCACCATCTGGATGCTGCTCGCCCTGGCCGCCGCCGTCACCGCGATCGCCACCCGCGACGCCCTGCCGCAGACCTGGTGGACCACCATCCACCTGGTCACGCTGGGCGTGCTCACCAACGCGATCCTGCAGTGGAGCTGGTACTTCGCGCGCGGACTGCTGCGCCTGCCGCCCAACGACCAGCGCTCGGGCCGCGACGCCCTCATCCGCTCGCTCGCCTTCAACGCCAGCCTGGTGGCACTCATCGCGGGCATGTGGATCGGCACCCCCGCGCTGGTCATCGCCTTCGCCGCGGCGCTGGGCGCCGTGGTCGCGTGGCACGGCCTTGCCATCCTGCTGGCCGCCAAGCACGCGCTCGGCGGGCGCCACGCCCCGCTGCTCCGCTTCTACGTGGCCGCCTCCGCGATGTTCGTGATCGGCTGCACCATCGCGGGCTTCCTCACCGTCGCCCTGCTGGACCCCAGCGCCCCCGCGTGGCTACTCGACGCGCGCGACGGCCTCACGCTCGCCCACTCCATCACCATGGTGGGCGGCTGGCTGGGCCTCACCATCGCCGGCACCCTCGTCACACTCGGCCCCACGGTGCTGCGCACGCGCATGGAAGGCGACGCCTCGGCCACCGCCGTGCGCGGCCTGCCCTGGCTCGCGGCCGCCGTCGCGGGAGCAGGCACCACCGCCGCGCTCGGATGGATGCCCGCCACGGGCGCGCTGCTCGCCGCCTACGCCGTGGGGCTCGGCGTGTGGATCGGCCTGCCGCTGGCCCGCGTCATGATCGCCAAGGGCCCGCGCGAGCACGCCGCCTGGACGCTCGTGGGCGGCATCGCCTGGACCGGCGCCGGGCTGCTGATCATCGCTGCCCTCATCGCCCGCGCCGAGGACCCGACCTCCGCCCGCGACGCCGTCATGGCCTGGATCCCCGTCATCGGCGTCGCCGGCCCCGCCCAGATCTTTGTGGGTGCCCTGACCTACCTGCTGCCCGTGGTGGTGGGCGGCGGCGCCGCAACCGTGCGCGTGGGCATCGCGGCGCTCGAGACCGCCTCCACCGCGCGCCTCACCGTGCGGACCGTCAGCATCGCGTTGCTGGTCGCGACCACCGGGATTGGCGCCGACGCCCGCTGGGCCTGGTGGGCAGCCGTCGCCGCGACCTTTGCCGCAGACATCGTCCTCATGGCCGTCGCCGGTGCCCGCCAAGCCAAGGCCAGGCGCGCGGCAGGTGGCGCCGTCCCGCTCGCTGCACCCATCGTCGTCGCCCCAGGCGGCAGCGCTCCGCAAAGCCCCGAGACCAACCCCAGGAGCCTCCTGTGACCCTCACGCCACCCGCGTCTCCCCCACCAGCCGACGCCACCGTCGGCGCCCCCATCGTGCCTGCGCCCGTCATCCCCAGGCGGGCGCAGGCACTCATCGCGGTGCTCGCCGTGGGCGTCATCACGTTCGGCGCCATGGTGCTGGCCGACCCCGCCCGCACGGAGGCCGCCACCGCGCCTGGGCTGGCTGCCGCCGTCGAGCCCACCGGCAACACCACCGAGGTCACCGTTGGCGTCGACGGCATGTCCTTCACCCCCGACACCATCGAGGTGCCCGCGGGCGACCGCCTGCTCATCACCTTCGACAACACCGGCGACCAGCGCCACGACCTGGTGCTCGCGAACGGCACCGAGACCGGCTCCATCGCGCCGGGCGACACGGCCGTGCTTGATGCCGGCGTGATCGGCTCCAGCATGGAGGGCTGGTGCTCGCTCGCCGGGCATCGCGCCATGGGCATGGAGCTTGACGTCGTCGCTTTGGGTGCCGCTGGCGCTTCGGACGACGCTGGGACAACGGACGACGCCGCGGCCGCGCCGCGCGATATGCCAGGCATGATGTCCGGTGATGGCTCGACGGGGCCTGAAGTCGCTGCACCGTCGATGGTGGACCTGCTGGCCGCCGCCAAGGACGCCGAGCCCATGCCAGCCGAACTCCAGCCCCTCACCGACGAGACCCTCCGCGAGTACACCTTCACCGTCACCGAGTCCACGGAGACGGTCGCGGACGGTGTGACGCGCGCGATCTGGACCTACAACGGCACGTCGCCGGGCCCCACCCTGCACGGACGCGTCGGCGACACCTTCCGCATCACCTTGGTGAACGCGGGCACGATGGGCCACTCGATCGACTTCCACGCGGGCGAGTTGGCTCCGGACGGCCCGATGCGCACCATCGAACCTGGCGAATCGCTCGTGTATGAGTTCACGGCCGGGCGCGCGGGCATCTGGATGTATCACTGCGGCACCATGCCGATGACGCAGCACATCGCGAACGGCATGTTCGGCGCCGTGGTGATCGAGCCCGACGGCCTGGAGCCGGTGGACCGCCAATACGTGCTGATCCAGTCGGAGATGTACCTGGGAAGCGAGGGCGGCACCACGTCCCCCACCAAGGCCGCCGCGGTGCAGCCCGACGTGGTCGCGTTCAACGGGCGGGCGTTCCAGTACGCGGCTCACCCGCTGACGGCCGTCGCCGGCGAGCGGGTGCGCATGTGGGTGCTCGATGCGGGCCCCAACGCGGACCTCTCATTCCACGTGGTGGGCACCCAGTTCGACACGGTGTGGAACGAGGGCTCCTACTCCGTCTATCGCGGCGCCTCGACCGACGGGATCACGCAGGGCGTGACCGGCGCCCAGGTGCTGCCGCTGCTCGCGGCGCAGGGCGGCTTCGTGGAGTTCGTGCCGCCGGAGGCCGGGCACTACGCGATCGTGAACCACAAGATGAGCCTGGCGGAGAAGGGCGCTAAGGGCGTGCTTGAGGTCACGGCGGCGCCGTGACTCTGGGGGCGTGGCAGCTGCCCGGACGTTTTGTTGTCTTGTCATACCCGCGGTGGACGATAGGTCCATGACCGACCTACCAACTATTCGCCGCGCGAGCGTGCCGATGCACCCCTCTGTAATGTTGCGTATTGCGCAACACGCTACACTTGCTTCGTGATCAAGTCCTTCCAACACAAGGGCTTGCGCATGCTCTTCGAGAAAGGGAGCCACGCCGGCGTCCAACCTCACCATGCGAAGCGACTACGTCTGCAGCTCGCGGCGCTCGACACCGCGCAAGCTGTGGAGGATATGGACATCCCCGGCTTTGGACTCCACCCCCTGAAGGGCGCGATGGCTAACCGCTGGTCAGTAATGGTCAGCGGGAACTGGAGACTGACGTTCGAGTTCCGCGATGGGAACGCGTACGTCCTGGACTACGAGGACTACCACTGATGGATGCGCTGACTCCGATGCACAATCCCCCGCACCCGGGCGAGTTCATCACCGGTGTCTACCTCGAGCCCTTTGGTGTTACCGGACGGGCGCTCGCAAAGCACCTCGGCGTCGCGCCGTCGACGCTGAGCCGCGTCCTCAACGGCAGCAACCGAGTGAGCCCAGAGATGGCGCTCCGCCTGTCGAAGGCGCTCGGCCGCAGCGCCGAAAGTTGGTTGGCGATGCAGGACGCGCACGACCTGTGGGTCGCTCGCCAGAGCCTCGACCTGGAACGCATCGAGCCGCTGGGCCTAGGGGCCGCATAGTCTCGCAGGCTCGACACGGGTCGGCTTGGATGTGTCAGTTAGCGCGCCATGTCCCATGGATGCGCAGCATCACACCTCATTGAGCATCCCGCCAAGGCACCCATGGCCTGAGATGCTCTGAAGCAACTGACTGCGGGGCAGAGGCTCACGGTTCCGGCGATTCAGACACGTCGCCTTCATGCTCTGCGCCGGTGCGAAAGAACGTCTTAACGTACTCATCTGGCTCGAGCGTGGAGTCGCGCATCAATGAGAACACCTCGGCGCCATCACGCAACTCGTCGTACATCCAGTAACACTGAGCCATGCCAACGTAGGTGTCGTTCTCGAAGACTTCAACGTACTGCTCGGCCTCTTCTTCTGCCTTCGCAATCGCAGCTTCAGGCGAAGGAGCCTGCCATACGGTGATGCGTTCCTCATAGATGTAATGAGGTCTGTCGGGCGGACGACCTATGAAAACACACCGCACTGAGTACCAATTGAGTGCCGCGGCCTGCGTCATGCCTTCAATCTTGCTCGACCACGGCCCCAGACCACGCTTCCCACACCGCCTGCGCCCCGACGTGTCCGCGACTCGGTGCTGTCCCGCTCCCTGAGCACCGGGCGATGTCCAAGCGCGTTCTCCACGGGCGCCTTCCAGTGCTTCCGCTCGCGGCGGATCCGCGACAGGCCGGGTTGCCGGCGTCGGTAATGCCTCCGGAAGCGCGCCCTGGTGGATCGCTAGGCTGACAGAATGACCGCCGCGTCGCGAATCGCCGCCAAGATCAATAGGGCCATTCCACACATCAAGACGGGGTCTCTACGGGTATATGGGGACTTCTTCGGTCGACCGTACGACAACATTCACCGGGTTTGTTCAGCGCACACCTCCCCCGATCGGGCCACCCTGGTCTTGGTTTTCGACGGAGGGGAGACACTCGAGATACGGAACCCAACGTCGGCGTCCGTATCTGAGACCGAGTTCTCGATTGCTTCCGCGAGCGAAGTGCGATGGACTTGGTTCTACTATGGCCGTCCAAGGCTGCCGGAGAACCAATACTTCATCGAGCACGTGCGGTCAGACAATCGCGTATCAGTCGCGACGGATGCGGACTGGGCTGCATTCCCCTTCGACCCGTCGGTGAACCTGCCCGCCATGGAAATCCTCTGACAGCCACGGGCTCCATTCGCATCTGTACCCGCGTCGCCAACGGACGGCGCCAGGCGAAGAGCTAGCGTTGGCCACATGGCCACCACGAAGCGCCTCGCTGATCTCGGCTTGGAGACGCACGTCAACTCACCACGGACGGGGATGCGCCGTGACCGAAAGCACTGAAACCTCAGCACTGTTCGACGCAGTGGCGCTGTGGGAGGTCAGGGAATCTAGCGGGGCCGCTGCGGTCATTTCTGCGGCCGTGAACGCTGTTGTGGCAGGAGTTGACTCGCCGTCACTTTTCGAGGTCGCCGGATTCACGGGCAAGGAGTCTTACTGGACGATACGCCCGGTGGTGGAGGCCACGTTCGAGGAACTCAACATCCCCTATCCTGGGCCCGATCGCGATGAGATGCAGATCGCTGCAACACGCGTCATGGGCAAGCGCCTGCTCGACGGCGAACTCTCGGCCCGCGACTTGTGCGCCTGGGCACACTCAACTATCGGCCATGACGGAGCAGCGCGACTCCAACCACTTGTCGAACTCGATGACGCATACGACATCGAGGAGTACGCCGGCGCCGACGTGCAAGTTTTGGACGACGCGGCTCACGAGATGGCAATGAGTCTGCTTGCTGGCGACCCCCTGCCGGACCGACTCTGGCCCGAATTGGTCAATGGTTTCTCGGCGAGAGCCGCCACAGAGAGTCGGTTCCGATCGGCGATGCGTCGCATTCGCGCGCGTTTGAACCGCTAGTCGCTCCATCCTCCACTCCCGCTGCGAGGCGGCCATTCCCAACGCGAGCCGATCACCAACCGTTGCGTGGCGCCATCGGTTTCGGCCCGGCAGTGACCCTAGGGCTTGGACCAAGGCGCCCTCCAGCACGCACAAGCGAAGAGTTGAAATGGCGGCAGTCCGGCTTGCTTGCCTGAGTCGATCTGGTTCTGATGGCCGCCGGGCCAAGACCTCGTGTGGACGTCCCGATCAACGGGTGGTACTAAGCATCATGAGGGGAAGGGATGTCCGTATGTCTCGTGTCAAGCATGGCGCCATCGCTGTGAGCATCGCCCTCCTCTTGGCCGCGTGCTCTTCGCCAGGGTCCCCGGACTTCTGGGGCGCGACGTCGATCGACGGGCTCGAGGCCAATCAGCCGACCTCCGTGGCCGAACTGGTTGACCGCTCCGAGGTGGTCGTCCGGGGAGTTGTCACCGACATCGAGGAAGGGCCGATTGACAACCCCGCCTATGCCGGCGACGACTTCCCCATCGTCGCACTCGAGATCACGATCGCCGAGGTGGTCGAGGGCAGCTTCCCGGGCGACACCATCAAGGTCATCATGCCTCGCGAACCAACTGTGTCCGTGGCGTCCATGAAGTCGACGATGCCCAGCGAGGAAGTCCTCGTGTTCGTGGTGCACTCTGGCGTCGAGGACTACTACGCGACATTCTCCGACCTGTCGGTGGTCACCACCATCAACGACAATGTGCAAGCAGTGCTCGATCCCGTCGCGACCGAGGTCGTCACTCGCGGCACGGGCACGTGGGAGGACGTGGTCGACCTGGTGAAGGACGCAGCGCGCAACTGACAGCGGGAACACTGAGGAGTGCTCAGTCGCAGCGTCCGGGAACCACCGAGCGGTGTAACGTCGGTGATAGCCGAACGGGGGGGGCCGACTGCCATGATCTACGACCGGGCGCGTGCCACGTAGTGGACACATCGAAGCCGGCGCGAGCCACTCCACGGACTGTGCGGCGGGGCGTCCGAAGCGCAGCCACGGCGGTGATCGTTGCACTGTCGGCAGCCGCATGCTCCAGTGCACCCACACCCGACCCGCCAACGTCTCCAGCCCCGGACGCACCGACCGCATCGGAACCCACGGCCTCATCGACGGCGGCCCCGCAAGCAACCAGGGGTTCCGCCACGGTCGCGCGCTTCTCGCCCTGCCTGATAAGCGACGACGCTGTCGGGGCAGCGCTCGGCCTCGATGTCACGCAGCACTACGAGTCTGACTTTGGCAACCAAGACGAGCACCTGTGCGCCTACCAAACAGATGTCGGCACTGTGCTTGAGATCTACATCCTCCCGCTCGCCGACCACCGGACGATGGCGGTCGGCGGGGCCCAGGACGACCAGGAGAATCGACGCCCACCCGAGGAGCAGCCCATTGTCGTCGACGGTGCCACCGACGCCCGCGGCTACCTTGCGTTCCCTGGCATCGACGTCAGATTCCAGACCGAACGATCGTTCGTGCTGCTGGCGTCGAGGGCATCAAGCGACCGCGAGGGTCTCGACAAGACCGTCGCCGTCGCGAACCTGATCGCCGCGGCGTTGTCGGAACAGACGGCCTAGGCGGTGCGCAGCGTCTACTGACGTTCGACGGGCATCCACAGTTCTGTGGTTGCCGTGCTGAAGTCATCGGCGCGTTCCAGGACCGACACGATTGACGGGCCGGGTCGCAGCCGCCACGGATTCGAGGGGAACCAGTCGCTGGCAGTGGCGGCCCACGTCTCCTGCAACGCGTCCGGATAGGGGCCCGAGGTGCGAAACACTGCCCAGGAACCTTCCGGTACTTCGATCGCGTCGAGGTCCTCGGGAACGGCGGTATCCGCGTCGAGGGCCACGCCGTGCAGGTACGTGAGTTCACTGCCCTCGGTGTAGTCGGGATCGACGTCGGCACTGACCTGAAGCAAGCCAACCGGCTCGGTATCCCCCAGCGCCTTAAGGCGCTGGTGCTCCGCTGCAGGCAACGCCGCGACGTGCGCCTGGATGTGTGGGTTCACGCCCCTGTGGACGAGTGGCACACGTGCCGCGTGGCCGACAAGGCGGAATGCAGGGTGTTCGACGATGCGCGTTTCCATGGTGTTGCTCCCTTCAACTGTCAGGCGAAACCTGATCTTCGGTTGTGACAGGAGGGGGCCACCGTTGCGTCGCGCGTCAGCGGGCCTGACGCCGTGCACAGCGCGGAATGCCCTTCCGAACGCCTCTTCAGAGCCATATCCGAACCGGACAGCGATTCCGAGCATGTGGTCGCCCGCGGTGATGCCTGCCGCCGCCACTGTCATCCGTCGTCTCCTGACATACTCCGACAACGGCATGCCCGCCAGCGACGAGAACATGCGGCGCAGGTGGTACTCCGTGGTCCCCAAACTGCTTGCGATCGAGGGCACATCGATGTCTTCTTCGAGGCGGTCCTCGATAGCATCGACCATGCGATTGAGTTCGGCGATCATGGTTCCTCCCATCGCGATCAAGTCTGCGCTGCACGGTTGAGGCACACCCGATGATCGTGGTCCGATTCAGTCGCCTGCGTCACCCGTTCGCGTTCAAGGCTCCCACTCGCTCTGCGACTGCAACCATGGCAGCCAGGGTGGCACGCTCATCCCCGCCGGCCGACAATCCATCGACAGCTCCACCGACGTATTCAAGCGCGGCCACAATGACGCCGGGCCTACCCCAGTTGTGCTGCACGTGAGCATCCAGATAGGCCTCTAGGGCGGGGACTGCAGCTTCACCGGAGTTCACCACCGCAACTGCGGCTAGCGGCGTAGACGTCAGCAATCCCTGCGAGGTCTCGAGACTTCGAAGGAGCGCGCCGTTAATGGAAGCGCTCGTCCTGCCAGCGCTGAGCCATGCCCCCATCACGCGAGCCCGCCAATGTGAGCCGAGGAGGACTTCGACGTCCTCGTCCGCGGTCAGAGCGGCGAGCTCTCCTAGTGCGTCGTATGGCACCTCATGCGAAGCGGCGTTCGAACCCATCATCGCCAGGTAGTACGGCCGCACGCACCGTGAAAGGAGTTCCTCGGAGGGCGTCGACACTTTGCAAGGCTATTGCACAGATAGCGAAGTCAATGCGGCGCTTCGCGCGCTGCGCCAGGAGCGCGCGCCAGTCCGGTGCGCGGCCAGATGAGCCTGACGGAAAAGGGCGCAAAGCGCGTGCCCGACGTGCCGCCCGCCTCGCAACCCTGGAGGCGTCCCCGTCCTGTCACACCCGCGGTGGACGCTATGTCCATGACAGACCTACCAGTTGCTCGCCGCGCGCGTACGTTCCCATGGCGGCACCGCGACGAGCAGGAGCACAGCGACGGCCACGGCATGGACCTTGCCACTCGAGGCGCAACCCACAATAGTTGGCGACCGCACACTATAGTGGGAACAGGAGGTGGCCCATGCAGTTACAGAGTCCGTTCGCGGTGCTGACGCCGACCCTGGACGGTGAGATCTTGGCGGTCCTCGCTCGAATCGAGTCGAGCCTCACCGTCGGGCAAATTCAATCGCTGCTTCCTGATCGCTCGGATGAGGGGATCAGGAAGGCACTGCGTCGACTGAGCGCGCAGGGCATCGTGGACTCCGAACGGGTGAGCTCTGTCATCGGTCACCGGCTAAATCGACGCCATCTTGCGGCGCCGCAGGTGATCGCGATCGCGCGCCTGCGCGACGCGCTGGTGGAACGCATGCAAGAGAACCTCGAGGCTTGGCCAACACCGCCGCGTTGGACTGCACTATTCGGTTCGGCCGCTCGGGGCGAGATGCGCGTGGATTCAGACATCGACCTATTTCTGGTCGATCCCGGCGTCGATGCCGAACTGTGGGAGACACTGACCAGCGCGTTCGCAGCCGACGTGTCAGCGTGGACAGGGAACGACCTGCGCATTCTGAGTCTCACAGAACCAGAGGTGCGGCTTGGCGCCGCCAAGCGAGACCCGATCATCGAGTCGCTGCTGGCCGACGCGCTGGTGGTGTCAGGGCCGACAGATTGGCTGCGCCGCACTGCGAGGAGTGCTCGGCGATGACACCGCGAAAAGTCCGAGCCAACGCCGCTGCGAAGGCCGGTCGGATGGCGGTCGCCTTGCAGTTCTACGAAGCCGCGGAGTTAGTGCGGGAACTCGCTGACGACGCCGAGGACGTGACAAATGCGTATGTCACGCTGTGCGTTCACGCAGGCATCGCGGCTGCTGACGTTCGCTGCGCCGCGGCGCTCGGCGAGTATGCGCGGGGCGAGAACCACGTGGAGGCCGTCGACCATCTGGGCAAGGTAGACAAGGTGGCTGCGAAACATCTCGAGGCCTTGCTCAAGCTCAAGACAGTCGCTGGGTATGGAACGACCACGATCAGTGCCGATCGCGTTCGACGCGCTACGCGCGCGATGGAGTTCCTCGTCGAGTCGGCACGCGCCGTGTGACGAGCGCCGCCCCCACCGGCACTCCTGGACGAAACTGGCTAGTAACCGAGGACATGGGCTTTCGAGAGAACTGCGCCAGTTGCCCAATGCCTTCGGCCTGGTAGCCATCCCAAGCGGTGCCATTCCTGAAAGACGAAGACCCCCGTGCTCTGCAGGGAGACAGAGCGCGGCGGTCGCGGTTTCGGAAGTCGCGCACCATGGCGGGAGATGCAGCTGAACACAGATTGCCTTGCCCCGCGGGCGGGGTCGACGCAGTGAGATCCGGCCATCGCGACGTTACTTTCGGGAGAGCTTCGAAGGGGCGACTCGAAGGTCCTCGCGGGGGCCGCTTTCGGGCCTTCAGCGACGGCCACCGGCCGGTCAGGAGTCGCGCTCAGGCGCCCGGGACTGAAGCGCCTTCAGTCCCACGTCGGGTGCGCTGCCCGACGCCTGTTCAAGCACTTCGGACTCGCACTCGACCGGCTCGGGCTCACCCAACTCGCCGCTGAGCAAGTCGATCCTGATGGTCCAGCAGGCGGCAGCACTCTCAGACGCACTGCCTCCAGCTGACGACGCAGTCGCGATACCCACACTGAGGATCTCGAGGACAAGAGAGTCGCCTCCTTCTGCTGACTCAAGAAGAAAGGACCCACGTCCGAACGGGCCGGACTTGTCCCCCGGCTCGACATGCCACCCCTCGCCACCGAAGCATGCCAGCAGCGGCTCAAGTTGCTGTTCCGCGTCGCCTACGCCTCCTGCGGATTCCTGAATGCACGACAGCACCTCGGCGTACGAGCCCGCAGCATCGCCTACCGCTCGGTCCCACGCCCTCTCTTGCGAGTTCTCCACGTAGCAACCACTCAGCAGCAGCACGAGCATCACAGTTGCGACAGCAAACCCCGCCGCGCGCAGGTATCCAACAGCCCCGACAGGTGCTCGCTGGATGCCCGGTGCATGCATGTCGTTGAGCTCCTCACTGTAGTCGGCGAGGGCCGCCCGCTACCTGACCGAACGCGTCCACCGTACCTTGTCGGATGGTGGGGCCTACTCGATTCGCTGGTCGCGGTACGCCTTAGCGCTCCTTAGACGGTCGAGCGTCGAGATCCCACGACTTTCGCTTCCGGCCTGAGCGGAACGTCACGTAGGACAGCGATGACAAACCCGTCAGCGGTCGTGATCTGCGTGCTCGACGTCATGACGTGAAGGAGCACTCACACAGGATGTTGAACTCGACCACCTGATCGCCCTCATCGGGACGAGCCCACGCCTCAGCCTCCGCGCGCGACGCGAACTGCCGTCCCGCGAGGCGGCCGTTGGCCATGAGCACGCCTACCTCGATGTCCTCGCGCGGGTCATAGTCCAACGGGACCGCCGCGCGTTCAGTGCGCTGTTCCATTTGGCTGTTCGTCATGACCACGTCAACGCACCCGCCGGCAAAGATCATCCCCCTGCAAACGGCGGCATGACGTCCACCTTGGCACCGTCGGCCAGCACGTGGTCGTCGTCCCTGCGCACCCCGCCCTCCAGCACCGCGCACTGCGGAATCACCGAGGCCGCAGACTCGCTCGCGGCGCCCAGGACCGCACGCAGTCCGGCCACGTCGCTCACGTCGACCGCGGTCTCGTGAGCCCCCACGGCCTCGGCCGCGGCAGCAAACAGCCTGGCAGTGACGCTCATTCGTCGCCCTGTGGCCAATCGAGCGCAAGCGCCGACGCCTTGGCAGAGGCCTCTTCCACGCCCGCCAGGCCGGTGCCGGCAACTCCCGCGGCGTACCCGACCAAGAAGGTCGCAAGGGGTGCCGCCGGGCGCATCACGGAGTGCGCGGCGTCGCGCGCCACGTCCAGCAAGGCCTGCGTGTCGAGTCCTGTCACGTCGATGTCGAGTTCCTGGCTCAGCGCCGTCACCCACGTCTCGAGTTGATCCTGCTTCATGACAGCTTCCCTTCCCAGTACTCCACGTCCTCCCAAGTATCCACGTCCCTGGAAGCGTCGTGAACGTCGGGCACAGCGATCATCGACAGGCCCTCCGTGACCCGCCGCAGCGAGGCGCCCGGCGCCGCGTGCGACGCGCAACGGTTGGCAATCGCGTCCCTGCGGTAGACGGCCACGAGCGGCTGCGGGTTTCCCGACGCGTCCACCAGCCACGCTCCATCCATCACCCCCGCGCGTTCCGAGTCGGCGCCCTCATCGGTCATCCGCTCCAGCAATACTTCCGCCACGTCATCGGCCATGCGCTCAAGCAATACTCCTGCTACAGCGCTCGCACGCGGCGTGTCCGTCCCGAGCACCAGCACCAGCGGCGACGGGTCGCCCTCGGCGTCCAGCACGTTCAGCCCGGCTGCAAGACCGGCGGCCGGCCCAGAGCCGGGAGGGTCCTCACACGCCCACAGCGCCCCCTCGCGCTTGAGGTGCTCGCCGCCCACGATCACGACGTTGGAGGCGCCCTCGCACGCGTCCAGCGTGCGCTCCAAGAGGGTCCGCCCGGCGATCTTCAACTCCGGCTTGGACACTCCAGACAGGCGCGTACCTGCCCCGCCAGCCACGATGACGGCGGCGAAGGAGACAGGCTCAGGGCTCACGACCCGGCGCCATCGTCCCTGCGCCAAGGTCCAGACTTGCCGCCGTCCTTCGCGATCAGGCGAACGTCACGCAGGCTCGTCGACTTGTCCAGCCCCTTCACCATGTCGATCACATTGAGCGCGGCCACGCTCACCGCGGTGAGCGCCTCCATCTCCACTCCCGTGCGATCCGCCGTGCTGACGGTGGCGCGAATGGCGACCCCAGCGTCGGCGATCTCCAGATCAACCGTCACGCCGTGCACTCCAATCACGTGGGCGAGCGGCAGTAGTTCAGGCGTGCGCTTGGCGCCCGCGATCCCCGCGATGCGCGCCACGGCGAGCACGTCGCCCTTGGGCACCGAGCCGTCCCTCAGCGCGGCGACCACATGCGGCGCGCACTCGACAAAGCCCTCGGCAATGGCGCTGCGCACCGTCGGCTGCTTCTGCGTGACGTCCACCATGCGCGCATGGCCTGCGGCATCAAGGTGAGTGAATGCGCTCATCCGGAAAACCTCCTGAACTCGAGGCTATCGCCTGCGCGCACCTCCGTGACGCTGGCAGGCACCCTCGCGAGACCGTCGGCGAGGGCCAGCCGCGCCATCAGGTGAGAGCCCGCGCCGCGGCCCGTCGCGCGAGCCACAGAGCCTGCCTCCCAACGCACCGGCATGAACTGCTCGCGGCCTGCAGGGCTCGACCAGCCCTCTGACACCGTCGCCGACGCCCACGCAAGTTGCCCTGGAAGCCCTCGCATCGCGCGGATGACGGGCAACACAAACAGCTCGAAGGACACGGCCACCGACACGGGGTTGCCCGGCAGGCACAACAGCGGCATGCCGTCCACGCTGCCAAGGCCCTGCGGCTTGCCCGGCTGCATCGCGACCGTCATGAAGTCCACGCCAAGGCCCGCGAGCGCGGCCTTGATCACGTCATAAGCGCCGACGCTGACGCCGCCGGTCGTGACGATCAGGTCGACATCGTCCCGGCGAATGGCGGCCACCACCTCGGCCTCCGTGTCGCCCACGGGGCCGAGCAGCACTGGCACGCCACCTGCGGCCCGCACCGCACCGTCGAGCAGGACCGAGTTGGACTCGTGGATCTGGCCGGGCCCGAGCGGGGCGCCCAGCGGCGCGAGTTCGTCTCCTGTCGACAGGATGCCGACGCGCGGACTACGGAACACCTGCAGGCGCGCGGCGCCCACCGCGGCTGCGGCCGCGAGGTGGCGGGCGGAGAGTTCGACGCCGCTGCCGATCACCTCGTCCCCGGTGCGCGCGTCTTCCCCGCGCCTGCGCACGTGCGCGCCCTCGTCTCGCACCTCCTGGATGGTCACGGCATGCACGTCCGAAGAGGTCACCTCGAGCGGCACCACGGTGTCGGCGCCAGCGGGCATCGGCGCGCCCGTCATGATGCGGATCGCGCTGCCAGGCGCGAGCACCGCGGAGAACGGGACGCCGGCGCGCGACTCCCCCACGAGCGGCAGCGTCACCGGAGCGTCGGGGTTGGCAGAGCGAACGTCGGCCCACTGCACCGCGAAGCCGTCCATCGCTGAGTTGTCGAAGGGCGGAGAGTCGACGCTCGCCGTGACTGGAGCCGCCGTCACGTGGCCGTGCGCGTCCCTCAAGCCCGCCTCGACGGGAACGGGCGCGGGTGCGAGCGCGAGCGCCGCCAGTGCGTGTTCGTGGGCGGTGCGCACGGCTAGCCTTCGGCCCCGTCGGCGCGGCGCACGTCCAGGTCGCGCCAGCGCCCCTCGCGGGCGTCAATGACTGCCAGCACGCCGCTCAAGGGCGCGCCGATGCCGGTGATGAGTTTGACGGCCTCGGTAGCCATCGCGGTGCCCACCTGACCGCACAGAGTTCCGAGCACTCCCCCAGCGTCGCAGACCCCAAAGTCGGGCGCGGGCTCCTCGGGAAAAATGTCGCGCAACCCCACGGCGCCGTCGAACACGGTGACCTGCCCGAACCAGCCCTGCACCGCACCCCACGCGACGGAAATGCCAAGGGCGGCGGCAGCGTCGGCGACGGTCAGGCGGGAGGTGAAGGTGTCCGTGGAGTCCACGATCACGTCGTGCCTAGCGAGGGCCTCCTCGGCGTTCTCAGGGGTGAGCCGCGACTGCACGGCGGCAACCTGTACCCCTGGCGCGAGCCGACCCAGCGCGGAGGCGGCTGCGTCGACCTTGGCGCGCCCCACGTCGGCCGGGCTGAAGAGGATCTGGCGGTGCAGATTGGAATCCGCCACGGTGTCGGAGTCGATGAGCGTCAGGTGCCCCACGCCGGCGGCCGCCAAGTACAGCGCGACGGGGCAACCAAGCCCACCCACGCCCACAATCGCGACGCGCGCGTCCGCGAGTGCACGCTGTCCCGCGTCGCCAAAGCCGGGAAGAACGCGCTGTCTGAGGTAGGGGTCAGAGATGTCCATGGGTGATGGCACCGTAACGGTCAGCGATGATGCTCACCAAGTCGGGGTGCGGCGCGAGGGGCCCGGTGACGTAGTTGGCGCCCGCCTCGCCCAGTCGCTTCTGGAACACTCCGGGCGCGAGCAAGAACGACGCGACGGCGACGACGCCGTCCTCGCCGTACTCGTGGGCCTGTGCGACGGCGTCGGCGACGGACGGCTCGTGGCCAGCGGCAAAACCCACCCGCACGGGCCCGCCCCACGCGCCGCGCAGGTTCTCGGCGGCGGCCTCGGTGTCCGCCTGGGACCGCGGATCGGAGGAGCCCGCCGCTGCGAGCACCAGGGTCGCATCGGAAGGGACGTGGGCCTCGCGCAACCGGTCACGCACGATGTCCACCAGGCGTGCGTCTGGCCCGAGCGCCGCGGCGCTCATGATGTCGGGGCGCTCCGCCACGGCGTTCGCGATGTCGTGATAGACGTGATAGCCGCTCGCCAGCAGCAGGGGCACCACCACGGCGGTCAGGCCCTCGCCCACGGGGATCTCGGCGATCACGTCGTCAAGGAACGGCCCGTGGACGTCCACGTAGGCCTCGCGCACCTCTACGTCTGGCATGGCCACGCGCACGTCCTCGAGGATCTGCCGCACCACCGCCTGTCCCTCCGGTGACGCGGTCCCATGGGCGCAACCTATGAGGATCGGGGTCTGGGTCATGCCACACTCACCGCCAATGCGTAGCCGCGCTTCACCACGGTGCGCACCAGTGTGCGCGTTCCTGAGTTTTCTCTGAGCCTGTTGATCGCCGCGTCCACGGCGTGGCTGCTGCCCTGCTCGCTGGGCAACAGTTCCGCGAGCTGCTCGCGCGACACCACGTTTCCGCCGGCCGCCGCGAGGCAGCGCAGAATCTCCAGCCCGGTGGGCGTGAGCGCGAGCACGCGGCCATTGAGCACCGCGGTGGTCGCGCGCAGCACCAGTGGGCCGTCCGGCGTGGGCACGCCCACCACCGACTCGCTGAAGTGCTTGACCAACTCCCGCACTAGAGCGCCGAGCCGCCACCGCGACGGGAAGGACGTCTCGAGCCCCGCCTCGATGAGCGGAGCCGCCGTCACGGGGCCGATGGCGGAAATCAGCAACTTTCCCGACGACGCGAGGGCCCGCAGAGCCGGCAACACACCCAACTCCGTAGCGGTCGCGAGCCACGCCTGGGCGGCGGGAGCGGAGGTGAAGACCACAGCGTCGGCGCGGCCCGCCGCCGCCTCGTCAATCCAGTGCAAGTGCGGCGCGCTGTCGGCGGGAGGCCCCCAGCCGTAGACGAGCAGACTCTGGACGTCGGCGCCGGCCGCTTCAAAGGCCTCGTCAAGACCGTCGGAGCCGTTGCCGTGATGCTGGACGGCGATGCGTTGACCCTCGACGCCCTCCGCCAGCAGGTAGTCCCTCAGCTCGGCGGCCGTCTCGGTTTCCGCGACCCAGTCCGCCTGCAAACCCGCCGCCTGGATCGCCCCCCGCGCCTTGGGGCCGCGCGCCACCAGGCGCGCGGACGAGAGCACCTCGACCAACTCGTCGGCGATGCCAGCGGTGTCCGCGGACTCGATCCAACCGCGAAACCCAATCCCGGTGGTGGCGACCACCACGTCCGGCGGGTTGGCGATGAGCGCGCGAGTGTCCGCCACCAGCGTGGCGTCATCCAGGTGCGGCACGGTGGACAGCGCGGGCGCGTGCCGGACCGTGGCGCCGCGACGCTCGAGCGCGGTGCCGAGCTCGCGCTTGCGGCGATCAGCGGTGATGACCACCACGCAACCGGCAAGCGGCTCTGGGATGGAACTCATGGCATCCCCCCGTCTTAGCGTGTCGCGGCGATTTCCGAGGCCAACAAGTCGGGATGGGCGACTTGTCCTATGACGATAATCGCCGGAGGTTTCACCCCTGTTTCCTCAGCGATACGAACAATCGTGGATACCGTCGCGCGGGTGATGCGCTCGTGAGACGTGGTGCCTTTCTCGATGATCGCCACGGAGGTGTCGCCCGCCACGCCGCCGTCGAGTGCGGCCGTCACAAACTGGCCGAGCGCCGTCACGCCCATGAGGACGACGACGGTGGCGCCGGCGCTCATCGCGGCGCATGCGGCAGCGTCTGGGCCTGCGTGACCCGACGTGATCAGCACGGAGGCGGTGATGCCGCGCTGCGTGACCGGGATACCCGCGGCGGCGGGCACCGCGAGCGCGGAGGTCACGCCAGGCACCACCTCGACGTCGATGCCGGCGGCGAGGCACGCGTGAACCTCCTCGCCTCCCCTGCCGAACACGTAAGGGTCGCCGCCCTTGAGGCGCACCACGGTCTTGCCCTCGAGCGCACGCGCCACCAGCAGCGCGTTGATCTCGGCCTGCGGCACGGGGTGGTTGTCCGGTGACTTGCCCACGTTGATGACCTCGACGTCTTCCGGCAGCCGGTCCAGCAGACCGGTGGCGCCCAGGCGGTCGACCACCACCACGTCGGCCTCGGACAGGAAGCGCAGACCGCGCACGGTGATGAGGTCGTCGGCGCCAGGCCCGGAGCCCACGAGCACCACGCGCCCCGCACGGGAGCGCACGTGGCGCAGGTCCACCTCGCCCGCCTCGATCGTGGCCGAGAGCACGTCGCGCACGCGCACGGCCCTGCGAGGGTCGGCGTTGCCGAGCGAGACGACGCCGAGCGCGAGGTCTCCGTGCGCGACCTGAGCGGCCATCCTGGCGGGGCTCCTGGTGGCGTCCGACGCGTTGATGCACCACACCTTGTGCTCTTCGCACCAGCGGCACAGATCGGCGTTCGCGGTGGGGTTGTCGGTGGCCGCGATCACCAGCCAGGCGCCCTCGGCGTCGGTCGCCGCAACGGTGCGCGCATGCCACGTGAGGTCGCCGTGCCTGGCGAGCTGCGCAATATCGTCCGTCGCCTGGGGAGAGACCACCACGACGTCGGCCCCGGCGGCCACGAGGGCACGCGCACGCCTGGTGCCGACGCTACCTGCGCCGGCCACCACCACGCGCCGCCCCGTGACGTCGAGGGAGACGAGCGGATTCACGCGGCATCCGGGAGGCAGATATTCACCTGGCCATTGTCGAGGGTGACGGGGTAGGTCGCCAAGTTGGGGTCGAGGCCCGGCGCTGGCTGCTTGTCCATCGTGGCCAGGCATTCGCCCGTGATCAGCGAGAAGACCTGCTTGTAGACGGGGCTCGCGATCGTGGGAACCTCGCCGCGCGAGCCGGTGATGCCGCGGCTCATCACGTGGGCGCCGGAGAAGGGGCACAGGTTCTGCACGGCGTGCACCGAGCCGTCCGCGAGCCGGAAGATCGCCACCTGCCGTCCATCCACCAGCGCGGCGACGCCCAAGTCGGGGACCAAGTCGTCGTAAGCGCACACGGCGACGAGCGTGCCAGCGGGCGTGATCGCGTTCATGACCGCACCTCCAATGCCATGGGGGCGATGAGAATGGGCCCGCCCTCCGACTTTTCTGCCTCCGTCGCCGGCCGACGCTGGCCACGCACCTCGACGTAGGCGAGGGAGGGGTCGGCGGTGTCGGGCGCGTTGACAAAACTCGAGAACTGCTTGAGTCGCTCTGGATCCTTCAGCACCGCGGCCCACTCGTCCTCGTAGGTGCCCACGTGCCTGGCCATGTGGGCGTCGAGTTCCTCGCAGATGCCGAGCGCGTCCTCCAGGATGATCTCCTTGAGGCGGTCCAGCCCTCCCTCGAAGTCCTCCTGCCACGGGGCAGTCCTTTGGAGGCGGTCGGCGGTGCGGATGTAGAACATCAGGTAGCGGTCGATCACTCTGATCAGGTCCTCGTCGCTCAGGTCTTCCGCGAAGAGTTGGGCGTGGCGGGGCTCGAAGCCGCCGTTTCCGCCCACGTAGACGTTCCAGCCCTTTTCCGTCGCGATCACGCCCACGTCCTTGCCGCGGGCCTCCGCGCACTCGCGGGCGCAACCGGAGACGCCCAGCTTGATCTTGTGGGGGCTGCGCAGGCCGCGATAGCGCTCCTCGAGCGCGACGGCCATACCCACCGAGTCCTGGACTCCGAAACGGCACCACGTCGAGCCCACGCAAGACTTCACGGTGCGCAGGCTCTTGCCGTACGCGTGGCCAGACTCGAAGCCTGCGCTGACCAACCGCTCCCAGATGGCCGGCAACTGCTCCAGCCGCGCCCCGAACAGGTCGATCCGCTGACCGCCGGTGATCTTGGTGTACAGCCCGAAATCCTTGGCCACCTCGCCGATCACGATGAGCTTCTCGGGAGTGATCTCGCCGCCAGGCACGCGCGGCACCACGGAGTACGTGCCGTCCTTTTGCATGTTCGCCATGACGCGGTCGTTGGTGTCCTGCAGCGCCGCGCGACCCTCCGCGAGCACGTGTTTGTTGTACAGGCTGGCCAGGATCGAGGCGCACGCGGGCTTGCAGATGTCACAGCCGCGCCCCACCCCAAAGCGCTCGATGATCTCGGTGAACGTCTCGAGTCCAGCCACCTGAACCGCCTGGAAGAGTTCCGCGCGACTCATCGCGAAGTGCTCGCACATCGCGTTGGACACGGTCAGGCCGTGCTTGGCCATCTCCGCGCCCATGAGCTTCTTCACGAGCGGCACGCAGGACCCGCACGAGGTGCCGGCCTTGGTGCAGGCCTTGACCGCGCTGAGGTCGTGGCAATCGTGCTCGCTCACGGCGGCGCGCACCGTCCCGGCGGTGACGTTGTTGCACGAACACACGGCGGCCGCGTCTGGCAGCTCGAATTGCGGCTTCTCGCCCCCGCCCTCCGGCAGCAGCCAGGCGCCCGGATCTCCAGGCAGCTCCGCACCCACCATGGGGCGCAGGCTCGAATACGCCGACGCGTCGCCCACCAGAATCCCGCCCAGCAAGGTGCGCGCGTCGTCCGTCATCACGAGCTTCTTGTAGACGCCGCCCACCGGGTCCGAGAACACCAACTCCAACGCGCCCGGGGTGCGGGCAAACGCGTCGCCAAAGCTCGCGACGTCGACTCCCAGCAGCTTGAGCTTCGCCGACGTGTCGGTGCCGGGGTAAGTCGAGGCCCCGCCCAGCAGCCGGTCGACGGCGATCTCCGCCATGAGGTTTCCCGGCGCGATGAGCCCGATCCACGCGCCCTGAATGCACGCGACCTCGCCGATCGCGCTGATGTGAGGGTCCTCGGTGAGGCACGAGTCATCGACCACGATGCCGCCGCGCTCGCCCAGCGCGAGGCCGGCCGCCGCGCCCAACTCGTCGCGCGGACGCACTCCCGTGGCCACGATCACCACGTCGGTGGCCATCTGCCCGCCGTCGGCGAAGGTCAAGGAGCCGACCCTGCCCGTGGAGCCCGCCACCATGCGCGACGTCTGCGCGCCCACCTTGACCGACACCCCGAGTGCCTCGACCAGGCGTCGCAGCACCTGGCCACCCGCGACGTCCACTTGCACATCCATGAGGCGAGGGCCGGACTGGATGACGGTCGAGGTGAGGCCCAATTCCTGCAACGCGCCGGCGGCCTCAAGCCCCAGCAGGCCGCCGCCGATGACCGCGCCGCGCAGCACACCGCCGCGCTCGGCGCGCAGGTTCTCCACGTAACCGCGGATCGCCGCCACGTCGTCGATGGTGCGATACACGAACACCCCTGGCAGGTCCGCGCCCTTGATGGGCGGCACCCACGCGTAGGTGCCCGTCGCCATGACCAGGTGGTCGTAGTGCTCGACCGAACCGTCGGCGGCGGTGACCGTCGCTGCCTCGCGGTCGATCTCCGTAACGCGGTGATCGCGCTTGAGGGTGACCAGATCGTCGTCCCACAAGCCGCGGTCGCCCAACTCCAGGTCCTCTGGATCGCGGCCGGTGAAGTACGACGTCAAGGCCACGCGGTCGTAGGGACGGCGAGGCTCCTCCGCGCACACGGTGACGCGGTACTCGCCCTCGGTGTCGCGCGCTCGCAGCGCCTCCACAAAACGGTGGGCGACCATTCCGCCGCCAACGACGACTACGTGCTTGCTCATGTCATGCTCCTTTGACGGCCGCGGCGGGCTCGTTGGTCGATGGGTGGCAGGCGAGAATCCCTGCCACTAGCGAGGTGCAGTCTCCGCAGCCGGTGGTGGCGCGGGTTGCCTTGGCAATGGCGCCGACGCTGTCGCAGCCGTCGCCGATGGCGTGGCGGATCTGGCCGGCGGTCACGGTGTTGCAGTTGCAGACCTGGTCCGCGTCTTGCACGTCCCCAGGATCGCGCGTCGCGGCGCCGACGCCTCCCCCGGCCAGCGCGCGAATCATGAGTTGCGCGGGGTCGGAAGGCACGGGCAGTTGGCGCGTGTAGAGCGCGCTGAGGGTCGCGGCCACGTCCGCATCGCCGATGCACGTCGCACCCACGAGGTGGCCGCCGGAGACGACGACCTCCACGTAGCGCCCTCCCTCGGGGTCCTTCAGGCTGAGCACCCGGTAGCGGGGGTCGGAGCGGTCGAAGTCGCCGCAGATGCCCATGGTGACCATCGCCATGCCAGCGGCCTTGACGCGCACGATGTCGCTCGTCGTCTCGGCCTGCGCCGTGACGCTCGCCTGGCCGGTCAGCACGCCCACGAGCGTGCGCGCCTGCTCCCACCCTTGCGCCACCAAGCCACGCCCGCCGCCTGGCGGCTGAGCGCAGTCGCCGATCGCGAAGATGTGGGGGTCACTCGTGCGGAGGTCCGCGTCGACCACGACTCCCCTGTCGCACTCGAGCCCGGCTGCGCGTGCCAGCGAGGTCTCGGGGATGGTGCCGGCACACATCACGACCATGTCGGTCGCCACCTCGGAGCCGTCCTCGAGCCGCACGGCGGTGACCCGCCCCTTGGCTGTCACCACGCGGGACAGTGAGGCGCCGGTGTGGGACTCGATGCCGAGCTTCAGAAGGCTAGATTGAGCGACCGCCGACGCCTCCCAGCCCAAGTGGCGCTCCATCAGGCGGTCGGCGATGTGCACCAGTCGCACGGAGAGCCCGCGCGATGCCAGCCCCGTGGCGACCTCGAGGCCCAACACTCCTGCGCCCAACACGACCGCGCGTCGGGCCGTCGCAGCCGCTGCCACGATCCCCTGCGCGTCCGCCATGTCCTTGAGCACGAACACCCCTGGTATCAGTCCGTCTTGATCTGCCACGCCGTGAATGGGTGGGACGCGCGCAACGGAACCCGCCGCGATCACCAGGCTCGAGTACGGGTGCTTGCGGCCCGTCGAGTCGGTCACGATCATCAGCTCGCGATCGATGCTCGCGGCGTGCACTCCCGTCAGCACCCACACGCGCGAGTGCGCTGGCGCGGCAATGTCGAGCACCTCGGGATTCTTGGAACCGGCGACCACGGAGGACAGCAGCACCCTGTTGTAGGCGGGCACGTCCTCCTTGCCCAGGATCGTGACGTGCACGTCTTCGTCGGCCGCCACCAGGTCCTCGACAAAGCGGCTGCCCACCATGCCGTGACCGATCACCACGATGCGCCTCATGCCGCGGCCTCCTGGGCAAAGCGCTCGACCGAGACGGCGCACACCTTGAACTCGGGCATTCCTGACACCGGGTCCACGGCGTCATTCGTGAGCACGTTGGCACTGCCGGCCCAGTGGAAGGGCATGAACACGGTGTCTGGACGCACGTCCGCGGACAATCTGGCGGGCACCACGACGCTCCCTCGCGTCGACGTCACGGTCACCAAATCCCCCTCCTCGACGCCGAGGTCTGCGGCGGCTGCGAGGTGAATCTGCACGTACGCCTCCGGCTCGGCGGCGGCCAGCTCCGCGACCCTCCTCGTCTGCGCTCCTGATTGGTAGTGCGCCAAGACCCTGCCGGTGACCAGGTAGAGCGTCGCGGAGGCGCGGACGTCGTCGCGCGGTCCCTGGTAGCGCACGGCCACCATGTGGGCCAGGCCGTCTGGCTTGGCGAAGCGGTCGAGGAACACCCGCTCGGTGCCAGGGTGGTCGGCTCCGTCCGACGCCGGGCACGGCCAGTGGAGCTGCTCGCCGGCGTCGAGCCGGGAGTAGGTGATGCCGGAGTAGTCGGCCACGCCCCCGGCCGACGCCTTCGCGAGTTCGTCGAACACGTCCGACGCCTCCGTGGGAAACGCCGCGGCGCATCCCAGGCGTCGCGCAAGTTCCGCCAGCACCCACAGCTCGCTCTTGGCCTGACCGGGGGCGTCGACCGCCTTGCGGCGGCGAAGGACTCGACCCTCAAGGTTGGTCATGGTGCCCTCCTCTTCAGCCCATTGGGTGACGGGCAGCACCACGTCGGCGTAGGACGCCGTCTCGGAGTGAACCACGTCGGCCACCACCAGGAAGTCGAGGCTCTGGAGCGAGCGCGTCACTTCGTCGGCATTGGGCGCGGAGACCACCACGTTGGAGCCGTGCACCAGCAGCGCCTTGGGCCCGGCAGGGGTCCCTGGGATGCCCGGCTTGCCCGACGTGCCGGGGGTGCCTGGAGCAGCGGGAGTGCCAAGACTCGCCAGCAACTGGACCGCTGGGACGCCAGGGCCAGGGAGCGTGTCAGGGTCCACTCCCCACACTCCGGCCACGTGGTCGCGCCGCGCCGGGTCGGAAATCAACGAGTAGCCGGGCAGTTGGTCGGCCTTCAAGCCGTGCTCGCGACCCCCCTGACCGTTGCCCTGACCGGTCACGGGCGCGTAGCCGGAGCCGACGCGTCCCGGCAGGCCGAGTGCGAGTGCGAGGTTGATCGCCGCAGAGACAGCGTCGGTGCCCGACGCCATCTGCTCGAGCCCTCGACCGGTGAGGATGTAGGCACCCTTGCCGCCGCGAGAGGGCGAGGCCGCCGCGAGCAGGCGCGCCGTGGCGCGGAGCTTCTCGGCGGGAACGCCGGTGACCGCCTCGGCGCGCTCGGGCCACCACTGGCTGACGGAGGCGCGCACCGCCTCCCAACCGCTCGTGCGCTCTGCGAGGTACGACTCGTCGGTGAGTCCCTCATCGATCAGCACGTGCAGCAGGGTCAGCAGCACGGCCATATCGGTGCCAGGCACGATCTGCAGGTGGAGCCCGCGGCCGTCCTCAGCCAGTCGCGACGTCGCGGTCACGCGAGGGTCCACGTAGATCAGTCCGCCGCGCTCGCGCACGCCCGCCAAGTGCTGCACCAGGGGAGGCATGGTCACCGCGACGTTGGAGCCCATGATGAGCACCGCGTCGGCGCCGCCAAGGTCAGCCAGCGGGAAGCCGAGCCCGCGATCCATCCCGAAGGTCCGATTTGCGGCGGCCGCGGCGGAGGACATGCAGAAGCGGCCGTTGTAGTCGATGTACGGCGTGCCGAGCGCGACCCGCGCGAACTTGCCCAGCGCGTAGGCCTTCTCGTTGGTGAGGCCGCCGCCCCCGAACACGGCGACGGCGTCGCGGCCGTGATCCGCCTGGATCCGAGTCAGCCGCGTGGCGATCAGGTCGAGCGCCTCGTCCCACGTCGCCTCGCGCAACGCTCCCCCGCGCTCGTCGCGAATCAGCGGCGCGGTGAGCCTGTCGGAGGCGCGCAACACCTCGGGCGAGGTCCACCCCTTCTGGCACATCCCGCCCTTATTGGTGGGGAACTCACGCCCCTCGACCGCCACGGGAAGACGCGACCCCGACGTCGGCGTGAGCGTCTGCGCGCACTGCAACGCGCAATAGGGGCAATGGGTCGCGACGGCGCCGCCGGGAGCGTGAGCCCCCAGCGACGCCGTCACTGCAATCGTGTCCGCCATGTCAGACGTGCTGCATCCGGGCGCCCTTGCGGAGGTAGAACACCGCCGTCAATGCCGCCATGAACAGGAACACCCCGATGTAAATCTGCAGGGCGGGCACGATGGTCCCTGTGGTCTCGTTCGCCCACTTGTAGACGAACGGGATCGCGAAGCCGCCAAAGGCGCCGACGGCCGAGATGATGCCCACCGCGCCTGCCGCCTGGCGCTTGGAGTCAAGCCTCGACGCGTCAGTGTCCTCGCCACCGTCCTGGTGAATGCGATTGAAGATCGACGGGATCATCCGGTAGGTCGAGCCGTTGCCGATGCCGGTGAGGGCGAACAGCGCCATGAAGCTCACAAAGAACAGCCCGAGCGACTCCTGCTGGACTCCCAGCACGGCCGAGTACCCCGCGACGGCCATGAGCACGAACGTGACGGCGGTGACCACCGAGCCGCCGATGCGGTCGGCAAGGCGCCCGCCGATCGGCCGGGAAATCGAACCCACGAGGGCACCCAGGAACCCCCACGCCAGGGCGATGTCGCCGCGCTCGAAGACCACCTTGAGCAGCGTCGGGAAGGCCGCGGAGTAGCCGATGAACGAGCCGAACGTGCCGATGTACAGGAACGCCATGAGCCACGTGTGGCCGTGCTTGAGCGAGGCGGCGGTGGGCTTGGGGTCGGCCTTGGCCTCGCGCAGGTTGTCCATGAAGAGGAACGCGAGCACCGCGGCTGCCACCGCGAGAGGTACATAGATGAGTCCGGCGTTGGCCAGGCCGAGTCCGCCAAGGCCGATCGCGACGGGCACGAGCTTCTGAGCCACCGCAACCCCGATGTTGCCGCCAGCCGCGTTGAGGCCGAGCGCCCAGCCCTTCTCCTTGTCGGGGTAGAAGAACGAGATGTTGGCCATCGAGGAGGCGAAGTTGCCGCCGCCGAAGCCTGCCGTCGCCGCGATCAGCAGCAACACGGCGAAGGAGGTCTCTGGGCGGCCGACCACCCACGCGAGGCCTAGCGTCGGGACGAGCAGCAGCAGGGCCGAGATGACCGTCCAGTTGCGGCCGCCAAAGAGCGGCACGGCGAAGGTGTAGGGAACGCGCAGGAACGCGCCCACACCGGAGGCCACGGCCAGCAACGTGAAGCCTTGGCTTGGGGTCAGCGCCCAACCGCCAGAGCCCGCCGCGACCAAGGCGCCCGACTCGTCGAAGGTGCCGTACAGCTTGACGACCACGATGGACCACAGCAGCCATACGGAGAAGCCGATGTGTTCTGCAACGATCGAGAACACGAGGTTGCGGAAGGCGATTGCCTTGCCCTTGGCCTCCCAGAACAGCTCGTTTTCTGGAGTCCAGTGCTCGATCCAACGGCCGGGGCCGACGACGCCGGGTTCGACATCGACGACCCTCGCGTCTGGCTTGTCGTAAGTGGTCATGATTGCCCCTCCCAGGACTGTCCGATGGGGCCGTCGGGACTGACGGCACCTCATGGGGACCGGACGTTGTCCACGCTAGGGAGGTGATGTTTCGCCGGGAGGCGGCGCGTGTGAATCGTGCGCTACTTCTGTCTCACGGCGCCGAGCGTGCGCGCGTGAGAAGAATGGCGGGACTTTCGTCCCGGTTATGAGGTCGGCTATTTACCAGGCGTTTTATGTGACTAAGGGCGCCAAGAGCCCGCCGCGTCCACGATCCGGCGTGTTACGCGCTCCTCATGAGCGGCCGAAACAAACCATGATTCGAACGCGCTGGGCGGCAAAGCGACCCCCGCGGCGCGCATGTGATGGAACAGCGAGGAGTAGGAAGCGGCGTCCTGCGCGGCCACCTGCTCGAACGAGGTTGGCGACGCCTCGAGCCCCAAGAAGAACGAGAACAAGGTGCCCGCCTGACCCACCGCGTGCGTCACTCCCGAGGCCGTGAGCGCCTCGCCGACCCCCTCGCGTACGGCGTCGGCCGCGAGCGCGAGCCTGGCGTAGGCGTCGGCGTCCATGACCTCGAAGGTCGCAAGCCCTGCGGCCACCGCGACGGGGTTTCCCGACAGGGTGCCCGCCTGGTAGACGGGGCCGACGGGAGCGAGCATGTCCATCAGGTCCGCGCGTCCCGCGATCGCGGCGACCGGCAGTCCCCCGCCGATGACCTTGCCATAGGTGATGAGGTCCGGCTCCCATGGTTGTTCGCCGCGCTCGACTGCCTCGTCGTGCTCGACTCCCCACCAACCGCGCGGGCCCGCCCGGAAGCCGGTCAGCACCTCGTCGAGGATGAACACGGCGCCCTCGTTGCGGGCAAGCGAGGCGATGAGCGCGTTGAAGCCGTCGGGCGGGCGCACCACTCCCATGTTGGCTGGAGCCGCCTCGGCGATAATCGCGGCGATGCTCTGGCCGTGCTCGGCGAAGGCAGCCGTGAGCGCGTCGGCGTCGCCATAAGGAATGACGATGGTGTCGGCTGCCGTGGTGGCCGTGACCCCTGCGCTGTCTGGCACTCCCGCGGTCGCGAGGCCCGAGCCAGCCGCGACCAGGAACGGATCGGCGTGGCCGTGGTAGCAACCGGAGAACTTGACCACCTTGTCGCGGCCGGTGGCGGCGCGCGCAATCCGGAGGGCCGTCATCGTGGCCTCGGTGCCGGTCGAGACCAGGCGCACCTTGGCGGCGGGGGCGATGCGGCTGCGAATGACCTCGGCGAGTTCCACCTCCGCCTCGGCGGTCGCGCCAAAGCTGAGGCCACGCTTGGCCGCCTTAGTGACGGCGGCCACCACGTGAGGGTGAGCGTGGCCTGCGATGGCCGCTCCCCATGAACCCACCAGGTCGATCCGTGTGTGACCCGCAGCGTCGGTAATGGTGGCGCCGCGCGCGGAGGTAATGGGCAGTGGGTGCCCGCCCACTCCGTTCCAGGCGCGCACCGGGCTGTTGACGCCGCCGGGCAGCACGTCCTCTGCCCGCGCGTTCCAGCCGCGCGCTCCCTTGTCGGTGCGCAGCGCAGCCACCTTCATGGCGCGCGCAAAGGCGTGGCGATTGAGTCTCATGATTCCTCCCCCAGCCACGCGGCCAAGTCCAGCGCGGCGTATGTCAGCACGATGTCGGCGCCCGCTCGCACCATCGAGGTGAGCGCCTCGAGGTGGGCGGCCTTGCGGTCGATCCAGCCGTTCGCGGCGGCCGCCTCGATCTGGGCGTACTCGCCGGAGACGTGGTACGCCGCAACAGGCACGTCCGAGACGGCGGCGACGGCCGCCATCACGTCCAGGTACGGCAGGGCGGGCTTGATCATGATGACGTCGGCGCCCTGCGCGAGGTCGAGTTGCGCCTCGCGCACACCCTCACGAGCGTTACCTGGGTCCATTTGGTAGGTGCGGCGGTCGCCTTCGAGGCTCGATTCCACCGCGTCCCTGAAGGGCCCGTAGAACGCCGACGCGTACTTGGCCGAGTAGGCAAGCACCACGACGTCCTGGTGACCGGCCCGCTCGAGCGCGCCTCGTACTGCGGCGACCTGGCCGTCCATCATGCCGCTCAGGCCCAGCACGTCGGCACCAGCGTCGGCCTGCGCCACCGCCATGCGCTCGTACACCGCGAGCGTGGCGTCGTTGTCCACCGTGCCGTTCACGTCGAGCACGCCGCAGTGGCCGTGGGAGGTGAACTCGTCGAGGCAGAGGTCGGCCATGATCACGATGCGCCCGTTGGCGGCGTCGGCCGCCTCGCGGATCGCGGCGTTGAGGATCCCGTCGGAGGCGCACGCTGCGCTCCCCTCCTCGTCCCGCACCTCGGGAATCGCAAAGAGCATGATCCCGCTGATGCCAGCGGCGACCGCCTGCTCGACCACGCCGCGCACGTCGCCGAGCGGAAGTTGGGAGACACCAGGCAACGACGCGATGGGCTTGGACTGCTCGAGGCCTTCCTTGGCGAAGACCGGCAGCACCAGCTGCGCAGCGTGCGGCCTGGTCTCGCGCACCATCCGGCGCATCGCTGGCGTTGAGCGCAAGCGCCTTGGGCGTTCCATGTGGCCCGTCATGCGATGTCACCCATCATGCGCCGTCTCCTTCCATGGCGCGGCGCAAGGCCATCACCACTCCTTCATAGTCTGGCGTGCCTGCCACCGTCGCCACGTTCAGTCCTGCCTCGCGCGCGACCGACGCCGTGGTCGCCCCGATCGCGACGATGGCCACGCGGGCGGGCACCTGGCCGCATTGCGTCGCGAAGCGCCGCGCCATGGAGCCCGAGGTGAGAACGACCGCGTCCACCTCGCCGTTGCGGACGGCAGTCACCGCTGCGTCGTCCAAGCCTGGTCCGTCAATGGTCCGGTACGCCTCGACGGCGTCCACGTCCCACCCCTTGCGGGCGAGGCCGCGCTCGAGTACGTCGCCTGCCAGGTTGCCCAGCGGCGCCAAGACGCGACCGGGGCCGTCGGGGAACTCTGCCACCAGGCCTGCGGCTGACTGCTGGCGTGCGGGGCGCAAGGCCACCTCAAGACCCAGCTCGGCTGCCGCGCGTGCGGTCGCCTTGCCCACCACGGCGAGCCTCGCGGGAGGCATGGGCGCCGACAGATCGCCGCCCGCGCTCCCTGCGGCGACAGCAAGCGCGCTCAGGGCATTGCGGCTCGTCACCGCCAACCAGTCGTAGTCGCCACGGCACCACATGGCGGCCGCATCGGCAAGCGCGTGTGCGTCGGCGGTGGGCGCGATCACGATGAACTCGCCCTCCGTCACCCGCGCGCCCAGGCCCCTCAGCGTCAGCGCAAGCTCGCGCCTGCCCTCCGTGACCGGCACCACCACGTGCACGCCAGCGAGCGCATCACTCACGTTGCGGCCACAAGCCGCGCAGCCCCGCGCCCCAAGAGCGCATGTGCTGCGGAACGGCCGATCGAGGCGGCGTGGGCAACCGGCCCGCGCGCCATCTCGTTGAGCTGCAACCCTCCGCGCACGTCGATCGCGCGCACGTGCAGCGAGAGCGTGTCGCCGTCGACAGAGGCATGGGCGCCCACGGGAGCGGCACAGCCAGCATCCAGCACTCCGAGCGCCGCGCGTTCGGCTGTGACGGCCGCCCGGGTCTTGGCGTGGTCAAGCGACGAGATGAGGTCCGCGAGTTGCGGGTTCAAGCTGTCGAGGGTCTCGATCGCGAGCGCGCCCTGGCCTGGAGCGGGCAGCATCTCCTCGTAAGAGAACACGTGACTGATCGCGTCGGCACGCCCCACGCGCTTGAGCCCCGCCACCGCGAGCACCACCGCATCGTTGCGATCGCCCACCGTGCCCAGGCGGGTGTCGACGTTTCCCCTGAGCGGCCCCACCTCGAGGTCCGGCCTCAGCGAGAGAAGTTGCGCGGCGCGGCGCGGTGAGCCCGTGCCCACCTTCGCTCCCTGAGGCAGGTCGGCGAGCGCCACGCCCCCTGAGCACAGTGCATCGCGGGAGTCCTCGCGCAACGGCAGCGCCGCGAGGGTGATGCCCTCTTGAGGCGCGACTGGCATGTCCTTGAGCGAGTGGACGATCAGATCGCACTCGCCGTCGAGCAGCGCTTGCCTGACTGCCGCCACAAACACGCCCGTCTGGGACAAGCCCACGAGAGGCTCGGTGGACTGGTCGCCACTCGTGGTGACGATGTGCAGCTCAATGTTGAGTTCAACGCCGCGGTCTCGAGCGACGCGGGTAAGCGCATCCGCCAGGGTGCGCGATTGAGCGGTGGCCAGCGTGCTCCCGCGCGTGCCGAGCTTCAAGTCCATACCCCCATGTTCCCACGGGCGTACGGCCTCTCCTCGCGCCTCAGCGGCGACGTGTGATCAGGGTCCCTGCAGCCGTCGCGGCGAAAACCGCGGCCGCAATGGCGAGCCAGACAAGCCAACTGAGACCGCCGTCGGCGCCGTCCGAGTCGTCTTCCGTACCCACGTCCGTGGAAGCGGTGGGCGTCGGGCTTGCCGACGGTGGCGCGGCCTGGTCGCCAGCGTCCTGGGTCGCTTGGCCCGACGCCTCTGCGTCGTCCGCGCCGGCGTCGTCCCCCGCACCAGCGTCGGCCGCGAAGTCGTACGCAAGCGAGCCTTCGATCGGGTGGCCGTCTCCTGCCACCACCCGCCAAGAGACGGTCACAGGTCCGGCTGCAAGCGCCGGAAGTTCCGCGGCAACCACCTCCGGCTGCGGCCGCTCGACCACCAACGAGAAACTCTCACCAGTAGCGTCGGTGACGATCATCTCGGTGCCAAGCTCGAGCAGCGCTTCGGAGAACGTCAACGCGACCGTGGTGCCCTCGGCGACGGTCTCACCCTCGGCTGGCTGCACGTCGATGAGCGACGTGTGAGCGGCGGCAGGGACTGCGGCCACCATCACGACGGCGGCACTCGCCACGGCGGTCAGGGCGGCAAGAACGCGAGACTTCATGGGGCCATTGTCACTCGCTCGTCACCCAACTTTCACCTTCCGAGCATGCTCGGTTCGGGCACCAAAGCCTCACGTAGGTCACAATGAGGGCGTGAAGGTCGCTCTGGTTGCCGAGTCGTTCCTGCCGCATTCGAACGGCGTGACGAACTCGCTGCTGCGCGTGATCGACCACCTCACCGCCCGCGGCGACGAGGCGATGGTGATCGCGCCGGAGTCGAAGGGCAGCGAGGGGCCGGTGCGCTATGGCATTGCGTCCATCACGCGGCTGCCCGCGATGGGCTGGCCCGGGTACAGGGACGTGAGGGTCGCCCTCAGCGGCGTGGGTAAGATCTCGCGAGTGCTCGAGGAGTACGAGCCCGACATCGTCCACCTGGCCTCTCCCTTCACTCTTGGGTGGACGGCGGTACGGGCGGCGAACGAACTCGACCTGCCGTGCGTCGCCGTCTATCAGACCGAGATTCCTAGCTACGCGGACCGCTACCACTTGGCGTGGGGCGAGGGCATCCTGTGGAACCGGGTGCTCAATATTCACGGTCGCGCCGACCTGACGCTCGCGCCGTCCACGTATGCGATGCGGCAGTTGGAGCAATTGGGCGTCCCACGCCTGCGCCTCTGGCCGCGCGGCGTCGACGCGGCGCGCTTCCACCCCTCCAAGCGTTCTGCCGACCTGCGAAAGGAGTGGGCGCCAAATGGTGAGGTAGTCGTGGGCTACGTCGGGCGGCTCGCCGCCGAAAAGCGCGTGGAGGACCTGGCGAGGCTTGCGAACGTGGACGGCATCAGCGTCGTCATTGTGGGCGAGGGGCCGTCCCACGAGAAGCTGCGAGCGCTACTGCCCGATGCCCGGTTCACCGGCTTCCTCACGGGAGACGACCTCGCGGAAACCGTCGCGAGCTTCGACATCTTTGTGCACTGCGGTGAGGTCGAGACGTTCTGCCAGACCATCCAAGAGGCGCTCGCCTCCGGCGTGCCGGTGGTCGCTCCGCGCAGGGGCGGCCCGATCGACCTCGTTGACCACGGCGAGACAGGCTTCCTCTACACACCCGGCCAACTCGACGAACTGGTCGGCTACGTGACGACGCTAGTGGACGACGCAGAGTTGCGCGCTCGCTTCTCCGCCCACTGCCGCATGTCGGTTGAGGGTCGCACCTGGGAGAAGGTGTGCGACGCGCTGATGGACTATTACGCCGAGGCGACCAGGATTCGCGGCGACCGGCCGGCGCTCGCCGCCGAGGACGACAAGGCCTTTCGCGGCTTGCCGTGGCGGCCGGGCGAGGTGGCGTCGGCGAGGGCGCGCAACTCCCGCAAGGACGGGGCGCCCTCATGAAGATCGCCCACATCGCGAACTTCTATGGGCCCACGTCTGGCGGGCTGCGGACGGCCATGCATGCGCTCGGCGCCGGCTACCTGGAACGCGGTCACGAGATGTTGCTCGTGGTGCCTGGCCCGGCTGACGCGGACGAGCAGACGCCATATGGTCGGCGCATCACGGTGCGCGCGCCCATCGTGCCCTTCTCCGGCGGCTACCGGGTCATCACTCGCACTCGGGAGGTGCGTGGGATCCTGACCGGCTTTGCGCCCGACGTGCTCGAGGTCTCCGACCGCACCACCCTGCGCGCGTTGGGTGGCTGGGCGTCCTCGCACGGCATCCCGTCGGCGTTTTTCGCCCACGAGCGTGCGGACGGCATCCTCCACGCCAACCTGCCGTCATGGCTCGATGAGCGGCTGCCGGTCGAGGGCATGGCCGACTGGCACAACAGGGGCACGCACCGGCTGTTCACCACGGTGGTGTGCACCACGGAGTATGCGCGGGCAGAGTTCACGCGGGCGGGTCTGCACTCGGTGAAGGTGCCGCTCGGCGTCGACCTTGAGCGCTATCACCCCCGTAACGCGAGCACCGAGGTGCACGATCGCTTCGCGGCAGGGGCCGAGTCACTCGTACTGATGGCCTCACGGCTCTCGACGGAGAAGCGTCCCGAGCTTGCGATCGAGGCGATCCGGATTCTCGAGGCGCGCGGTCGATCCGTGCGCTTGGTCAGCGCTGGTACGGGCAACATCGCGGCCAAGATGCAGGAACTGGCGCAGGGACTGCCCGTGACGTTCCTCGGCTTCGTCACGGACCGCGAACTCTTCGCGGGGCTGCTGGCTAGCGCCGACGTCGTGGTCGCCCCTGGCCCTATCGAGACCTTCGGTTTGGCCGCCCTCGAGGCGCTCGCATCCGGTACCCCCGCCGTGGTCAACGCGGCGTCGGCCTTGCCCGAAGTAGTGGACGACGCTGGCGTGGCCGCCGACGGCACTGCCGAGGCTTTTGCCGACGCGATCGAGACGGTTCTTGCCAGGGACGCCGACGCGCGCAGGGCTGCCGCGAGGGCCCGCGCCGAGACGATGCCGTGGTCGGCGACCATCGACAAGATGCTCGCGCTCCACGAAGCGGCACTGGCCGCTGTCGAGAAGGAACGGGACCACAGGAGACAGTGATGACAGCCGACGCCACCATGCGCCCAACTCAGGGCCCACGCGTTGTGGCACTCGGTGATTCCATCACTCTTGGCGTCGGCGACTCCGCGTTGCCCGGCATCGGCGCTGGCTGGGCTGCGCATCTCGCCTACGCGATTGGTGCTTCAGAGTTCACCAACCTGGCCGCGAACGGGACGCGCGCTCGCGATCTCGCTCTCACCCAAGTACCCACGGCTCTCATGGCGCGACCGGACGTCGTCCTCATGACAGTCGGCGGCAACGACGTGCTGCGAGGGGACTTCAGCCCGGCAGAGATCACGGAACACCTGCGCGATGCGCTCAGCCGTTTCGAACGGCCCGGGAGGCAGATCGTGATGATCAGCCTGGATCGCATTGCCGCGTTCTCGGTCTTGGGGCGGCGCGTGTCTACGGTGATGGGCAGGCGGATTGGTCTCGCCAATGCCGCGATTAGCGCCGCCATTGCCGGCACCGGGGTGCGCATGGTCGACGGCGCTGAGGTGTTCGCCCGGCTGGGCACCTCCGCATGGCACGTCGACAGGATTCACCCTTCGCCTGGAGGTCACCGTGCGTTGGCCCTCGAAGCGCTACGTCAGGTATCGCACTGCTACGCGCAAACCGCCGCCGTGGTGCCTTCTGGGCCGGGACCTTCGCTGATCTCGCGCGCCTGGTGGATGACCCACAACGGCGTGCCGTGGGTGGCCAAGCGCTCCCGCGACTTGGTGCCGCAAGTGGCGAGGGTAGTCACCCACGAGCTGCTCGAGGAGCGACGAGCGAAGGCCCAGCCAGCGGTGCCCGCCTGACCCGTGCCAGCGTCGGCCGGGGGCATGACAAAGGGCCGGGCGCTTGATGCGCACCGGCCCTTCGCCTGAGAAATGCTAGACGAGCCAGCCGTTCTTCTGAACGATGCCGAGGTTGCGCCACCAGCGACCAAGGCCGATGGCCTGGTACTTGAGCTCGACGTACACAATGCCGACCGCGGCAAGCGCGTAGACGATGTGGTCATCGAGGATGGGGTTGTTGGCGGGCAGCATCTGCGTGAGGTACATGAAGATCAGCATCGCGGCCGCGGCCCAGGCACCGATCTTGGTACCGATGCCGAGCATGAGTGCCAGGCCGATGCCGAGCAGGCCGATCATGAAGGGCCAGTCGGTCCAGCGCTGTGTGCCGAGCTCGACGAAGAATTCGTTGAAGGGGCTGTCGGGGTTGCCGCCGTACACGAGGTAACCCTCGGTGACGTGACCTCCGCTGATCCAGGCCTTGGGACCGAAGTAGTCGACGACGCCGGTTTCGGCGTCCCTACCGGTCGAGTAGCCGAGGGCCAGCAGCTTGTCCAAGAATGCCCAGAGGAACACAAACCCGAGGGAAATACGGGTGAGGCTCAGGACGATCCAGCCCAACTTGGATTCCTTGGCGGTGGTGACGCCGTTGTCGTGTGAATTCGTTGCCATGATTTTCTCCTATCCGAGGTCGTGGGGGACCTGCACGCTTGGCAGCGCTTACCCCTGACTGTAGGACGGTCCCGGTCCCGGGACCCAGGACCTGTGTCCCTGGGTGATCCGCTAGAGAGACCGACTCGTGCAACACTCCTGATACTTGCACGTTTCGCGCCTCAGTGCAGGTCGAGAAAGGGCGCCTCGCCTACTAGACAGCCCTCAGAATGCGCCGAGCGGATCGACCAGCAAGCCGTCGACGTAGTGCTTGAGTGCACCGGCCATGTCGGTCTGGTCATCGAGCAGCCATTGGATCTGTAGCCCGTCCATGAGGGCAATCAGGTGGGCGGCCGCGATGGCAGGCACCACCCCTGGCCGCAGCGCGTGCTCGTCGGCCAGTTCCTCAAGGCCCCTGACGAGCGTGGCGCGCAGGGAGGCGTAGCGGTCAACAAAGTAGGGGCGAGCTGGGTGATCAGGCGCCGTCGACTCCACGGACAGGTTGGCAAAGAGCTCGACGAGGCCCCGCTTGGTCGCGTTCTTCGCAGCACCGGCGACGAGGTGGGCGAGCAGCGCGCGACCATCCAGATCGTGGAACTCGATCAGCCCGTCACTCGGTTCAACGCAGTCCACTTCGTCGCGCCGCTCCAGCGCGGCCAGCAGCAGCGCCTCTTTGGTGGGAAAGTGGTAGAGAAGCCCAGGATGCGTAATGCCCGCCCGCGCCGCGACATCGCGTACAGACGTCGCGCGGAAGCCCTGTTTGGCGAACAGCTCGAGCGCGGCGTCGAGCACCACTTGGCGCGTGGCATCGCCCCTGACTGCGCGTCCGTCGATCGTCATATCGGCCTCCTTGCCATCTTTTCTACCACATGGTAGAAAAAGCAATGTGAACACTGCGCCCTACCTCGACCCTGCCCTGCCCACGCCTGCGCGCGTCGCCGACCTTGTATCGCGCATGACGCTTGCCGAAAAGGTGGGCCAGATGATGCAACTCCACGGCAAGCATGGAGTGGAGTCGCCGATCCGCGACTTCCATGCGGGATCGCTCCTGCACGTCTCGCCAGAGGGGCTTGAGACGGCCACCGCGCTCATTGAGGAGACGCGCCTGCGCATCCCCGTGCTCGTAGGAGAGGACTGCATTCACGGCCACTCCTTCTTCGAGGGCGCCACCATCTTCCCCACCCAACTGGGGCTCGCGGCGAGCTTCGATCAGGAACTGCTTGAGCGCGTCGGCCGCGTGACGGCTGTCGAGGTGGCGACGACGGGAATCCACTGGACCTTCTCCCCCGTGCTGTGCATCACTCGCGACCTTCGCTGGGGGCGCGTGAGCGAGACCTTCGGTGAGGACCCGCACCTGATCGGCGAACTGGCCGCAGCGATGATCCGCGGCTACCAAGGCGCAGGCCTCGGCGATCCGACCGCAATCCTTGCCACCGCCAAGCACTTCGCCGGATACTCAGAGACCCAAGGCGGGCGCGACGCTTCCGAGGCGGACATCTCGCGCCGCAAGCTGCAGTCGTGGTTCCTGCCGCCGTTCGAGAAGGCGGCGCGCGAAGGGTGCGCGACGTTCATGCTCGGCTACCAAGCGATCGACGGCGTGCCCATCACGATCAATAAGTGGCTGCTCGGCGATGTGTTGCGCGACCAGTGGGGCTACAAAGGCATGCTCATCACCGACTGGGACAACGTGGGCAACCTGGTGCGCGAACAGCGGCTCTTCCCCGACTACGCCCACGCGGCCGCGGCCGCCGTGAACGCCGGCAACGACATGATCATGACCACGCCAGCGTTCTTCGAGGGCGCCCAGGCGGCCGTGGCTCAGGGACTCCTGGACGAGCGCCGCATCGACGAGGCCGTGAGCCGCATCCTCACGCTTAAGTTCGAGCTCGGCCTGTTCGAGAACCCGCGCTTGCCCGACGTGGAGCGCCAGCGCACCGTCATTGCTCAGCCGTCGCATACGGCCCTCAACCTTGAGGCCGCTCGCCGCTCGCTCGTGCTGCTGCGCAACGACGGCGTGCTCCCGTTTGGCGCCTCTCCCGGCGCCGCCCCTGCCGTCGCCGCCCCCGCCAAGCCCATCGCCAAGATCGCCGTCGTCGGGCCCAATGCCGACGACCCCGACACCCAGCTGGGCGACTGGGCAGGCAACTCCGGCCAGGCGCACTGGCTGCCAAACGGGCAGCCGCGCAAGCAGATCACCACCGTGCTGGACGGACTGCGGGACATCGCGCCAGAGGGCTGCGAGGTGGTCTATGCCAAGGGCGCCGAGATCCTCACGACCGGCCCGGACCCCATCGGCGAGTTCTTCCCCGACGGCCAGCCCCGACCCGACATCGCCTTCCCGATCGAGCCAGACCCGGCAATGATCGCCGAGGCCGTCGCAGCCGCGCAAGGCGCCGACGCCGTGGTGGCCGTCTTGGGCGATCGCATCGAGTTGGTGGGCGAGGGTCGTTCGACAGCCACGCTCGAACTGCTGGGCGGTCAGGTGACGCTGCTGGACGCGCTCGTCGAGACGGGCACGCCCGTCGTCTTGGTGGTACTGGCCTCGAAGCCGCACGTGTTGCCCCCGTCGGCCGATCGCGCCGCCGCCGTCGTCTGGGCCGCCAATCCAGGCATGCTCGGCGGCCAGGCCATCGCGGAACTGCTGTTCGGCGAGATCGAGCCGAGCGGACGCCTGCCCATCTCCTGGCCGCGCCACGTAGGCCAGCAGCCCATCTACTACAACCAGATCGATGCGCAGCACGGCTATCGCTACGCGGACCTCACTCAAGAGCCCGCGTGGGTTTTCGGTGAGGGTCTCAGCTACTCGACTGTCGAGTACGGCGACCTCGAGGTGCTGACACCTTCACTCACTGCGAGCGAGGCGGTGCGCGCGCGAGTCACGGTCACCAACACGGGCAGTCGCACTGCGATGGAGACCGTGCAAGTCTATGTTCGGGATGTGAATACCTCCGCTACCTGGGCCGATCGTGAGCTCAAGTCTTTCGCGCACGTGGAGATCGCGCCTGGCGAGTCGGCTGTGGTCGATCTCGCCGTGCCCACCTCGGCTTGCACCATCGTGGCGGCGGACGGCTCCCGCGTGGTCGAGCCTGGCGCCTTCGAACTGCTCGTGGGTCCATCCTCGCGGCTCGATGACCTGCTGGTGGGACCGTTCGAAGTGAGCGCCTCATGACGGCCACCGAACGGGTCATTGAGCCGGCTCGCCTGCGGAAGGCGCGCATCGGCGTCAGCCTGCTGTTCCTCGCGAACGGCGGCATGTTGGCCAACTTGGTGCCACGCCTGCCGGAGATCAAGGATCAGCTCGAACTGAGCTACACGGGCTTTGGTGTGGCGTGGGCGTTCGGTTCGCTTGGCGGCATCACTCTAGGTCTGCTGTCGGGAGCGATGCTGCGACGGTTTGGTTCTGCCAGGCTCGCGACGCTGACTCTTGCCGTTCAGGCATTCGTGATTTGGGGCGCCGGCGTCTCCCCCGCCGTGCTGCTGTTTGCGGCGCTCTTGTTTGTCAATGGTGCGCTCGACGCCAACACCGACGTCGCGCAAAATGCTCAAGGTATGGGCGTGCAGCGGCAGTTGGGCCGCTCGATCATCAACGGGCTGCACGCGATGTGGTCCCTCGGGGCCGCGTTGGGCGGTTTGCTTGGTGGCGCCGCGATTGCGCTGGGGCTCAGCGTGGGCGCCCACCTCGGTTTGTCGGCCGTGCTCTTCTTGGGGATGGCCGCGGTGGCGCGGGTCCTCATGCTTGGGCCCGCCACGGGCGTTGATCGCGAAGAGATCGAGGAGGCGGACGATGCACCTCGGCGCCGCTTCCGGATCCCGCGCGCGGCGGCGATCACCTTGGTCATGCTCGGGTTGGTGGCCATTGCTGGCGCAGTTGCCGAGGATGCCGCGATCACCTGGTCGTCGATCTATATGGCTGAGGACCTTGGCGTTGACGAACGGCTCGCCGGATACGCGCTTGTGAGTCTGATGGCGCTGCACTTTGTGGGCCGCCTCGCCGGCGACAAGTTGGTTGACCGTTGGGGCAATCAGGCCGTGGCCAGGGCTGGCGGCGCGCTGACCGCCGTAGGCATGGGCGTAGCGTTGGCCTGGCCGACGGTGGCGGGCACCTTGGTGGGCTTCGCGGCGGCCGGTCTTGGCGTGGCGACAACGATCCCCGCGGCCTTCGCGGCGTCGGACGAGATCCCCGGGATCAAGCCTGGCACGGGTATCACGATGGTGAGCTGGGCGCTGCGGTTGTCGTTCCTGGTGGGGCCGCCTCTGGTGGGCGTCGTCGCCGACGCGACGAGCCTGCGCGTTGGCCTGCTGCTGGTGCCGGTTGCCGGCGTCGCCGTCGTGTTGCTGGCCGGTTCGCTCACGGGGCGCGGACACCGCGACGTCTCGCCTCCCGCGGTCATCACGCCTGCTCACTAGGCGGCGCACCAACCGACACCCGCGGTCGGCAGGGCGCATCAAAGTCCGGGCGCCCCTCCCGACGGTACGAACCAATCTGAGCACGACACGCCGATCCACGAGCTACCAAGGCGGCCCTTGACCGCGCGTCGGCGGCTGAAACGGTTCGGAGTGTCGGATGTCGGGAGGCGCGCGCCAACCACACCGCCCCACTCGCCCGACGCCTACTGGATGGCACCATGGTGGTGATGGACACCATCGTCAAGCAACGCGCAGACGCCCCGCCTGGGTTCTTCGAGGCGGAGGCGGCCGGCATTCGTTGGCTCGAGCAGGCGGGCGGGGCGCGAGTCGCCGCAGTCGTGGACGTCTCCCCTGGTCGCATTGAACTCGAACGCGTCGAGCACGCAGCGCCGACACAGCAGGCCGCCCATGAGTTCGGGCGCGGGCTCGCCAAGACCCACCAAGCGGGCGCGCCCACCTTCGGCTCACCACCTGAAGGTTGGGATGGCCCGCTCTTCATTGGCAGGCGCGAGATGCCGAGCATCCAGTCCAAGTCGTGGGGAGAGTTCTACGCGGAGGGTCGCGTGCACCCCTTCGCGCAGGCAGCGGTCCAAGCGGGCAATCTCACGGAGTCCGAGTTGCGCGTCGTCGAGCAAGCGTGCGAGGCGGTAGCGGAAGGCGAGTTCGACGACGACGCCCCTCCCTCCCGCATTCACGGCGACCTGTGGGGCGGCAACGTGTTGTTCAGCCCGCGCGGCGTCGTCATCATCGACCCCGCGGCGCACGGCGGTCACGCAGAGACGGACCTCGCGATGCTGGCGCTCTTCGGTGTGCCGCACCTCCACAACATCATCGGGGGTTACGAGTCAGTCGCCCCGCTACTCACAGGGTGGCAAGAGCGCGTCCCCCTCCACCAGCTCCACCCGCTCGCCGTGCACGCGGCGGGACACGGCCGCGCGTATGGGGTCGAACTCACGAGAGCCGCCCGCGCGACCCTCGCACTCGCAAACCAATAGGCGCACGCGGGACTCGCGGCGCCGCGCGAACCGGCACCACAAGGGGAATACCTCAAAGCCCAGCGCGTTATTACATGCAGACGCATATAACCAGCGACCGTATCCCCACAAGGAGTCCCCCATGCAGTTCGGCATCATGTCCGTCAGCGACATCACCCGCGACCCGCTCACAGGAGTCACACCCACAGAAGCGGAGCGCATCGCCAACATCGTCAAGATCGCGGTCAAGGCAGAAGAGGTCGGCCTCGACGCCTTCGCGATCGGCGAGCACCACAACCCGCCCTTCTTCTCGTCCTCCCCCACCACCCTGCTTGCGCACATCGCCGCGCTCACCGAGCGCATCATCGTCACCACGTCGACCACGCTGATCACCACCAACGACCCTGTGCGCATCGCCGAGGAGTACGCGATGCTCCAGCACCTCAGTAAGGGCCGCATGGACCTGATGCTGGGCCGCGGCAACACCGCGCCCGTCTACCCGTGGTTCGGCCAAGACATCCGGCAGGGCCTGCCGCTCGCGCTCGAGAACTACAACCTGTTGCACCGCTTGTGGCGCGAGGACGTCGTGGATTGGGAAGGCAGCTTCCGCACGCCGCTTCAGGGCTTCACCTCGACTCCGCGCCCGCTCGACGACGTCCCGCCGTTCGTCTGGCACGGCTCCATTCGCACTCCAGAGATCGCGGAGCAGGCGGCCTTCTATGGCAACGGCTACTTCGCCAACAACATCTTCTGGCCGAAGGAGCACTACAAGCGGCTCATCGACTTCTACCGTCAGCGCTTCGAGCACTACGGCCACGGCACCGCCAAGCAGGCGATCGTCGGCCTCGGCGGCCAGGCCTTCATCGGCAAGACCTCTCAAGAGGCCAAGGCCGCCTTCAGGCCCTACTTTGACGAGGCCCCTGTCTACGGACACGGGCCGACGATGGAGGAGTTCTCCGACCAGACCCCCCTCAGCGTCGGCTCCGTTCAGGAAGTCATCGACAAGACGCTGACCTTCCAGGAGACATTCGGCGACTACCAGCGCCAGATGTTCCTCGTCGACCATGCCGGAATGCCCGTCGAGATGGTCCTCGACCAGCTCGAGTTGCTGGGCGGAGAGGTGGTCCCCGTGCTGCGCAAGGAACTCGAGAGCCGCCGCGACCCAGACGCCGCCGAGGCCCCCACGCACGCAAGCCTCGTCAAGGCCAAGTACGGAGACGCCGAGCCCCGCCAACCTCGCCCCAACGCCAACAGGGGCGACAACGTCACCGGCTCCTCCCCCTATCAGGACACCGACGCGGAGGTCACCGCGTCGTACCCGGCGCTGTGATGACCACGGTCGAGGCCGCCGCGCGCAACGAAGCCAGCCAAGCGACCACCACTGTCCGCCAAGCCAATGAGGCTTGGGAGGCTCTCATGGGTGCGTACGCGACATTGATGCGGCGCTTTGCGGCAGAAGACATGTGGTGCGAGGTGTCCCTGCACGAATACGACGTGCTCTACACGCTGTCCACATGCCCCAGCGCCCAACGCCTTGGCGAGCTCGGCCGTCACCTGATGCTCAGCCAGCCGGGACTATCGCGCCTGGTAGAGCGCCTCGTCGCGCGAGGGCTCCTTGCGCGCCAGCCAGACCCGGCCGACGCTCGGGCCACCTTGCTCTCGCTCACCGAGGAGGGCCGAGCAGTTCAGCAGCGCGTCGGAAGGGCACACGCCCGCTCCGTCGCCGACGCCATGGCCTCCCGTCTCACCCCCGACCAGATGTCCACTCTCGCGGCGCTCGCCGCACTCCTGAACCGTACGGAAGAGGAACTGTCATGACCTCACCCCTCAACCTCGTCGTCGTCAATGCTGGCGTGTCCGACCCGTCGTCCACCAAACTCCTCGCGGACCGTGCCGCCGCGCGAGTCAGGGCCCTTGGCCAGGCCCGCGGTCGCGAGGTCACCACCACCGTGATCGACTTGCGCGAACTCCTCCCAGAACTGCCCGCGGCCCTCGCTTCGCAGCACTTTGGGGAGCGCTTCAAGCGCGCCATTGCCGCCCTGGTGGACGCCGACGGCATCATCGCCGCCGCTCCCGTCTACAAGGCGGGCGCTTCGGGGCTTTTCACCTCGTTCTTCCAGGTGCTCGACAACGACCTACTGATCGGCAAGCCGGTCGTCCTGGCCGCGACGGCAGGTACAGCGCGTCACGCGCTCGTGGTGGATGAAGAGATGCGCTCGCTGTTCGCCTACTTGCGCACGCTCACCGTGCCCACCAGCCTGTTCGCGGCTACGGAGGACTGGCAAGACAAGGCCCTGACCGGTCGCATCGACAGGGCAGCGCTCGAACTGGTGCTGCTGATGGAGTCCGGCTTCGCGAAGGCGGTGCGCGACGAGTCGTGGCAGAACTACCAGCATGCCTTCGGTTCCGCTGGCGGCACGGAGACGGGCATCGACCTCGAGTCGGACCTGATGCGCCTCGCCACCGGCGGCACTGTCCCCAAGAAGACCACCTAGCGCTCGAAGGGAGCACCATGAACGACCACAGGAACATCTCCATTTCCCGCAACGACGCCCAGGGTCGCTACCTCATGACGGTGGACGGCGACGAGGCGGGCTTCGCCCAGTTTGAGCAGACGGACACCCGCATCGCGTTTGTCCACACGGAGGTCTTCGACGCCTTCCAGGGCCAGGGCGTCGCTTCCCACCTCGCAAGGGAAGCTCTCGAAGACGCCGTCTCCAGGGATCTCACCATCATTCCTGTGTGCGCCTACATGGCCCGCTACCTGAAGCGCCACGAGGTCGAGGGCGCCAAGATCGAATGGCCGGACCAAGACGGCGCGTCATGACCGACGGCCCGCGTGCGGACGTGATGCCTGCGCGCGAGGTCCCTCTTGGCGGGCTGCGCGACATGAACGTTCAGCGCGCCCTACCGCAACGCGCACTGCCCACCGTGGGCGCCTGGTGCTTTCTTGATCGCTTCGGCCCGCAGCGCGTCACCATGCGCGTCGAGCCGCACCCGCACATGGGTCTGCAGACTGTCACCTGGCCGCTCACGGGAGAGGTGCGCCATCGCGACTCGCTCGGCTCGGACGTGGTGCTGCGCGCTGGCCAGCTCAATCTCATGACGGCTGGCGCTGGCGTTGCCCACTCTGAATACTCGCTCGGCGACGGAGACACGGAGTTGGACGCCCTACAACTCTGGATCGCCTTGCCAGAACAATCCCGGCACGGCGACCGAGGCTTTGAGCGCCACGAGACGCTGCCCACCGTCACCCTCCCCGCGAGGGAAGGCGCCGACGCCGTGGCCACGGTCGTCATGGGAAGCCTCGCGGGCGTCACTTCCCCTGCTACCACCCACACTCCTCTGGTCGGCGCCCAGATTCGCGTCGCCCCCGGCTCCCGCGTCGGCGTTCCCCTCGACGCCGCGTGGGAACACGCGGTGGTGGTGCTGGAGGGCGAACTTGACGTGCACGCGTCGTCCACGCCGGAAGGCGAAGCCACCCGCCCAGGGCACAACGACTTGCTCTATCTAGGCACCGGCCGCGACGGCATCGAGGTCTCCTCGCCAGACGGCGCCTTGCTCTTCCTACTAGGCGGCGAGCCACTCACCGATGAACTCGTGATGTGGTGGAACTTCGTGGGCCGCAGCCACGAGGAGATCGCTCAGGCGTGGCACGACTGGCAAGGTCGCTCGGCGCGCTTTGGCGACGTCGCTGGCCACGGAGACGTGCGCATTCCAGCGCCACCGATGCCGGCCGTGAGGCTCACTCCTCGGCGCCGCCGCGACCAGGGAAAGCGAACCGTCTCACCTACGGCGCGAGCATCACCTTGAGCGCTGACCGCCCGTCCATCGCCGCGTAGCCCGCGGGAGCGTCGTCCAGACTCATCGAGACGTCGAACACGCGGCCAGGGTTGACGGTGCCATCGAGCACCGCCGGGAGCAAGACGTCGATGTAAGAGCGCACGGGTGCCACACCGCCTGTCAGCGTGATGTTGTTCCCAAAGAGCGCATCCCACGCCACGGGCGCCTCCACGTACTGGGGCACCCCCACGCGGCTGATGGTCCCACCTGGTCGCACCACGCCCGTTGCCTGGGTGTAGGCGGGAAGGTGGCCGACGGCTTCGAGGACCACGTGCGTGCCATCGCCTCCCGCAAGTTCGCGCACCTTCGCGATTCCTTCGGCGCCTCGCTCCTCGACCACGTCAGTGGCACCAAACTCGCGGCCAAGGTCGGTGCGCGCGGCGTGCCTGCCCATCAAGATGATCAGCTTCGCGCCCAATTGCTTGGCCGACAGGACCGAGAGCAAACCGACCGCGCCATCGCCGATCACCGTGACGCTGGTCTCCTCTGACACGCCGCCGTAAAGCGCTGCGTGGTACCCCGTTCCGTACACATCGGACAGCGTGAGGTACGACGCGAGCATGCCCGGGTCGTCGGTGGCGGGCACCTTGACCAGGGTGCCGTCGGCGAGCGGCACGCGCACCGCTTCCGCTTGGCAGGCGCCTAACTCAGGGTCTCCCCAATAGCCTCCGCGCCGGCACGACGTGTGGAGGCCTTCGCGACAGAAGTCGCACGTGCCGCACGAATACACAAACGGCGAGATCACGAAGTCGCCCTTGGCGAGGGTGCGGACGTCCGCGCCCACCTCCTCGACCACTCCGATGAACTCGTGACCCATCGCGCGGCCGTGCTCGCTCGCTGGCATGGCGTGGAACGGGTGGAGATCGGATCCGCAAACGCACGCCCTGGTGACGCGCACCACCGCGTCGGTCGGCTCCACGAGGGAAGCGTCGGGAGCATCAACGACGCGGACGTCTCCAGCGCCAAACATGTACACGGCCTTCACGGTTGCTGCCATCCTTCGAATCGTGCGAGGTAACCGGGCGGTTTACTGACCTCTACGCTACGCCACGCCGGCGCGTCTCGACGGCACAACGGAATCGCCCCTCGACCGCTAAATTGGGGGCATGAGCCACCTCTCCGGTACCCAGGTCCACCTCTCCCGCGGCAACCAGAGCGCCACCATCGCCAGCGTCGGCGCGGCACTGCGCGTCTATAGCGTCGGCGGCAGCGATGTGGTGGTGCGTTTCCGCGAGGACGAGGTCGCGCCCGCCTTCCACGGCATGGTGCTGGCGCCGTGGCCCAACAGGCTTGCGGACGGCCAGTACTCCTTTGGCGGCCGCGACCTCCAGGTGGCCATCAGCGAGCCTGCCCGCAACACCGCGCTGCACGGCCTCGCGTGCTGGGACGACTGGGCGGTGGTCCAGGCAACGTCCGACGCTGTCACACTCGCGCTCAACTTGCCTGCGAGCCCCGGTTACCCCTTCTCGCTGCGCGTGAGCGTCACCTACGCGCTGAGCGACGACGGCCTGACCGTCACCACGACCGCCCTCAACACGGGGACGGCGCCCCTGCCGTACGGCGTCGGCTTCCACCCGTGGATCTCCCCTGGTGCCGGCTCGCTCGACGACTGCACGCTTGAGTTGGGCGCAGACAGCCTCGTGACGGTCGATGACCGCCTGCTGCCGACAGGCACCACTCCCGTCGACGGCGACATGGACTTCCGTCACGCGCGCACGCTCGCCGACGCCGATCTTGATGACGCCTTTGTCGACCCGACGCGCGACGACGACGGCCGCTCGTGGGCGCGCCTCGTGCGCGGCGACGGATCAACGGTGGCGATCTGGATGGACGGGGCCGCCAAGGCGTGGCAGGTGTGCACGGGCAACCACATCAGCCCAGAATCGGCGCGGCGCAGCGGCGTGGCGATTGAGCCGATGTCCTGCATCGCCGACGCCTTCCGCACTGGCGACGACCTCGTGGTCTTGGAGCACGGGGAGCGCCACACCCTGGCGTGGGGCATGGCGTTGATCGAGGCGGACGCTTCCTCCTAGGCGCACGTCCGCCTCAGCGCGTCTCCTTCCGACAGCCCTGCCCGCTAGACGCTCACCGTGACGGCCTGAGGGTCGCCCCAATGCCTGGCCACCGAGATGTCGACGCGGCCTTCCGGCGGCACCACAGCGCGTCGGGCGGCGTCCCACCTGCCCGCGTACTCGAGGCGGGCGACCACTTCGGCAGTAGTCCGCTTGCCCGCCTCCAACGGAATGGATGCGAAGCCCACCAGGAATTGCTGCCCGTCGTCGCGCCGCGCGTACAGCTGGACCACGTGGCGCGTGTCGAGCGCAGAGTCGTTCGCCACCGTGACCGTCACCGTGGCAAGGTCGCCGTCCCGTGCCGCCGTCGCTGACAGCACCCGCGCCTGCACGTAGCCGAGCCCAAAGCCAAACGGGAACCGCGGCGCCACGCCCAGCGCATCGAGTCGGCGCTGGCCAAAAGACCCGTCGTAGGTGATCGCGGTGGCGTCAATGTCGAAATCTGGCAGGTGGGACTCGTCCGTCGGCACGGCAAACGGGAGCCGTCCGGTCGCGTCGCGCGCACCTGAGAGCACATCGGCGAGCGCGTGGCCGCCCTCCATGCCCGGGTACCAGAGGAACAGCGCGGCGGGGACGTCGTCGATCCATTCGTCGACGATGACGGTGCCGCCCGCCACGATCGCGACGACGGTGCGCGGGTTGGCTGTGACGACGGCGCGGATCAGTTCGACGTCGCTGGGCAGCAGGCGCACCGACCGCCTGTCTCCACCAGCGTCTTGGCCGCCCACCATGGAACTGTCGTCTTCCGGACGGCCGCGCATGCCCTCGGCGGCGTTCTGCTGCGCCGCGCCCACCGGCTCGGGATACAGCGCCGCCAGCTCGGGACGCCAGAAGATGTCGCCGCCCACAAACTCGCCCTCGTCGGCGGCGGTGTAGCCCACCACCACCACGGCGATGTCGCTCCCCGCCGCGAGCGCAGCCGAGGACTCCAGATCACCGCTGGCGTCGACGCGGGTGCCCGGCATCGCGGCCATGAGACCTTCTGCCGCTGTGACGACGCCCGGTGCGCGCACGTCGGACGAGCCGTGGTCGCCCGTGTTGGGAAGGTCGGCGAGACGGCCGACGACGGCAACAGTCGCGTCGGGCGCGAGCGGGAGCAGCGGCGCACCCTCCACGGCCTCGTTGCGTACCAACGTGATCGAGCGGGTGGCGGCCTCGCGCGCGAGGGCACGGTGGGCGTCGCTGACGACGACGGATGGGTCGGGTTCTGTGTCAGAGCGGCGGGCATAAAGGTCGAGCTCCCTGGCGAGGATGCGCAGGCCCGCCCGTTCAACGTCGGCGTCCGCTGCAATGCCTTTGGCGAGGTCGTCTCGCAGGTCGCGGACGCGGATTTGGGCGAAGGGCGCCTCGACGTCCAGACCCGCCTTGAGCGACAGGCCAGCCGTGCGGGAACCCCACAGGAAGTCGGAGAGGACGAAGCCGTCGAAGCCCCACTGGTTCCGCAGCACGTCGGTGAGCAGCGCGGGGCTCTGCCCGGCCCACTCGCCGTTGACGGAGTTGTAGGCGGACATGACCGAGTCGGCGCCGTCCTGCACCGCGCGCTTGAAGTGCGGCAGGAAGTACTCGTGGAGGTCGGCGTCGGCGATGGTGACGTCCACGCTGAAGCGGGCGTTCTCCATCGAATTGAGCGCGAAGTGCTTGACGCAAGGCATCACGTGTGGGCGGGTGCCGCGCGCGAGGGCCGCGCCCATCTCGCCCAGCAGAGCCGGCTCTTCGCCGTAGCTCTCCTGCGAGCGACCCCACGCGGGGTGGCGGGGCAGGTTGATGCAGACGCCGCCAAAGTAGTTGGCGCCTTGAGCGCGGGCCTCAAGACCGATTGCCTCGCCGATGCTCTGCTCGAGTTGAGGGTCAAAGGTGGCGGCGCGCGCGGTGGGCACAGGGAACGCGGTGGAGTGCCCCAGCACCACGCCCCGCGGCCCATCCGCAAACTGGATGCCGGGGATGCCGAGCCTGTCGATGCGGCCCATGGAGTACGGCGTGACGTTGTAGCCGGTGCTCATCATCTCCGCCATGCCGTCCCAGAACGGGGTGTCTCCGTCAAGGAGCGCGAGGCGTTCGTCGGCGGTGAGTTGGGCGTACAAGGCCGCGGCGATGTCCGCAAGGTCTGCGCCGGAGCGGAGGTTCTCTACTGCCTCGTAGAAGGCTGTGCCGGTTTCTGTACCCATGAATGTCACCCGTTCCTCGCTCGCGCTCATACGCTATCTACTACCTTGTAGATAAGGTGAGCGTACCGCGACCAGAAGGCGAGCGTCACGATGGAGCCCATCCCCTCCCCTGCCCCGACGCGACGGCGACGCCTGAGCCCTGAGCAGCGCCTGGCGGAGGTCATCGCGGCGGCCACTCGCCTGGTCGCCGAGCGCGGCTACAACGGGCTCACGCTGCAGGCCGTCGCCACCGCATGCGGGATGTCGGTGCCGGGACTGCTCCACTACGCGGGCAGTAAGGACGGCCTGCTGGTCGCCGTGCTGGCCCATCGCGATCAGGTGGATCTGGCGGTGACCGGACTGGACTCTCCTCCGCGTGGGGACGTGTCCCCGCGCGCCATGCTGGATGCCTTGGTCGCGCACAACGCCGGCCAGCGCGAGATCGTGCGCCTCTACACCGTGCTGAATGCCGAGTCGCTCAATCCCGATCACCCCGCTCACGCGTACTTCACCCGCCGCTACCAGGATGCGTTCGAGCGGCTGAGTGCACTACTCTCCGCGCACTACGCCAACGCCGAGGCCCTGGCTCACGATGTCATCGCCGCGATGGACGGTGCCCAGTTGCAATGGCTGCGGTTCCCCGAGTCAGTAGACCTCGTCGAGGCATGGAACCGGCAGGCAGACGCGATCTTCGCGTCTGCCACACCCGCTCGGCGCTCGAAAATGTAGCAACCGCGCCGCTCCCCTTGCCCCGGGACTAGTTGCGCATATAATCTGCTGGTTGTGCATATAGCGTCGGACGTGCCTCAGCAGGATGCGCCTCACCGCGAGGCGGACCTCACGGCGCGCGCGCGGATTCGCGAGGCAGCGATCACGTGCTTCACCACGGATGGTTTTGGCGCCTCCTTCACCACCATCGCGAAGCGTGCGGGCGTCTCCCCTGGCTTGATTACCCACCACTTCCGTTCCAAGGCGGCGCTGCGCGAGGAATGCGACGCAGAGGTACTTCGCCGCTACCAGGCGCTCAAGACCGGCGGTGTCGCCAACCCGACAGGCTTCCTGGTGGACACCATGGGGGACCCAAACCTCATGGCGCCGCTGCTGGTCTACATCCTGCGCGCGATCCACGCAGGAGGCCGCAGCGCCCAGGAGTTCCTGGAGCACCTGGTCGACGCCGCGCGAGTCGTCATGAAAGCCAGCGTCGACGCTGGCATCGTGCGCCCTTCGCTCAACGAAGAGGCCCGGTTGCGGTACCTCATCACCCAGGCCATTGGCGCCCTTCTCGTCGAGCTACTGACAACGCCGGATTCGAGCCCCGACGAGTTCTTCGCCACGGCTCTTGCCAGTCAACGCGCCCAGGCGCTTCCGATACTGGAACTCTTCACTGAAGGCCTGTTCACCACTCGCCAGATGCTTGACGACTACCTGGACTACGTGGGAGACCCTCCGGGCACGGATGCCGAAGCCGACAACGCCACCGCGTGACGTCGACGTTCCATCCACCCACTCCTCGCTTCCAGAAAGAACACCATGTCCAACAACGCAACAGAAAGCACCATGGCCATCGAAATCGAGGGCCTCACCAAGAACTTCGGCTCCGTTCAGGCCCTACGCGGCCTCGATCTCACGGTGCCCAAGGGTCAAGTGACCGGCTTCCTCGGCCCGAACGGTTCCGGCAAGACCACCACCATCCGCATCTTGCTTGGCCTCCTGAAGGCCGACGGCGGTCGCGTGTCGCTTTTGGGCGGCAACCCCTGGGCTGAGGCGGTGGCTCTCCACCGACGCATCGCCTACGTGCCCGGCGACGTCACCCTGTGGCCCAACCTCACGGGGGGTGAGGCCATCGACATCTTGGTCGGCCTGTCCGGCACGGTGGATCCCAAGCGAAAGGCGCTCATGCTTGAGCGCTTCGAGCTGGATCCCACCAAGAAGGCCAGGACCTACTCCAAGGGCAATCGCCAGAAGGTGGCACTCGTCGCAGCGCTCGCATCTGACGCAGAACTGCTGTTGCTTGACGAGCCGACCAGCGGGCTTGACCCACTGATGGAGGCCGCGTTCACGGAGTCGATCCGCGAGGCAAAGGCCGCAGGAAAGTCCGTGCTGCTATCGAGTCACATCTTTGCCGAGGTGGAGAGGCTCGCTGACAGGGTCACGATCATTCGTGACGGAGCAACCGTCGAATCCGGGACGATCGCCGAGTTGCGCCACCTCACACGGACCCAAGTGACCACGGTGGTCGACAGCGGCGCCTCCGGACTGGCGTCGCTCCCGGGCGTCCACGATCTCATCGACCTCGACGGTCAGGTGACGTTTGCGGTGGATGAGTCGGCGCTGCCAGCGGTGCTTGCCGCCGTCGCGAAGCTCAACCCCCGTTCCCTCGTGGCCAACCCACCGTCGCTCGAGGCTTTGTTCCTTCGCCACTACGGCACGGAACTGGCGGCGCTGTCCCAGGGCGACCGCTCATGACCGCCACGCTGTCCGTCACCACGGTGGACGAGACTCGGAACACGGTCGGACAGGCCAGCGCCCTCGCGGGACTTCCCGTCATGGCGCGGCTCACCGTACGGCGCAACCGAGTGCGCCTGGCCGTGTGGACGGTCGTACTCGTCGGCATGTTTGCCTACATCGCCTCGTACTACCAGACCCTCTTCCCCACGCAGGCGGCACTGGACGACTTCGCTGCCGTGTCCAACACCCCTGGCATCAAGGCCCTCACGGGGCTGTCGCCCGCAGCCGACACCTTGGGCGGCGCCGTCTGGACCAAGGGTTGGATGACCATCGCGTTGAGTCTGGCCATCGGTGTGGCCTTCCTCGTAACCCGCTCCGGCAGAGCCGACGAAGAGGTGGGACGCACCGAACTGTTGCGCTCGCGCATGCTCGGAATTCACGCCTACTCCAGTGCATCCTGGCTGGTCAACGGACTCCTGTGCCTCGCGGTCGGCGCGGGCATTGCTGTGGCGTCCGCCGCCAACGGCCTTGATCCTGAAGGCACCGGCATCGCCGGATCGCTCGTCTTCGGCGCCTCCGTCACCGGCGTCGGCCTTGTCGGCCTTGGCGTTGGCGCAGTAGCCGGTCAGATCGCCTCCACGTCGCGTGGGGCTAACGCTCTCGCGTCGACGGTGATCATCGTGGCGTACGTCTTGCGCATGATGGGCGACCTCGGCAACGGCGTGCTCACGTGGTTCTCGCCCATCGGCTGGGGCCAGCACATGCAGCCCTATGCCGGCAACCGGTGGTGGCCGCTCGTACCGCTCATCGTGCTGTCGGCGGCGCTCTTGGCTGTGGCGATGCGGATCGAGTCCAGGCGCGACCATGGTTCTGGCCTGCTCGTCGAGCGTGCCGGCCCCAGTGAGGCTCCGCGCCGGATGGTCTCGCCGCTCGGGCTTGGACTGCGTCTCCAGCGTGGACCCATCATCGGCTGGACCATCGCGGTCGTCGTGACCGCTCTGCTGTTTGGCTCGATCGTCGACACCATGAACACCTTCATGGCCGACGCTGGCGGCGCCATGACGGACTTCACTCGCGGCATAGGAGTCGACGCGCTTCTCGCGATGCTTGCCGGAATGATCGCGCTCGTCTCCGCAGTGTTCGCCACGCAGTCGGCGGTCTCGCTACGGACCGACGAGGCAAACGGCATCGTCGAAACCCAGCTCGCTGGCGCGCTGTCGCGCACCGCGTGGGCGCTGAAGCGGCTCGTCATTCCCACGGTCGGTTCGGCCGTGCTGCTGCTTCTTGGGGGTGCAGGACTCGGAGCCGTGTATGGCTCGACCACGGGTGACTCTTCGCAAGTGGCCGCGATGGCGGGCGCCGCGCTGGCGTACTGGCCGGCCGTCATGATCCTCGTAGGCATCGCAGTGGCGCTTTTCGGTTGGGCGCCAAGCGTGGCCATTCCCGTCACGTGGGGCGCGATGGCCTCGATGTGGTTCGCCACGATGCTCGGCGAGGTTTTCGGCTTGCCCACTTGGCTGCTGGACGCGTTGCCGTTCTCGGCGGTTCCGTACATGCCACTCGAGGCGATGTCGTGGACTCCGCTGGTCATCATGACCGCCGTCGCCGCGGCACTGATCTGGACCGGCGTCGACCGATTCTCGCGGCGCGACGTCCGGCCGGGTTAGGCCTCGCGGGGACTCCATGCGGCCCAGGCGCCACCGAGTTCCTTCAGGCGTTCGCGCGCGGCGACTTGCCGCTCCCGCGAGAACCCGTTGGTGTTGACCTCTCCCGAGGACCAGCCATCGGCGCGCGTGAGCGTCTGGCGGAATGATCGATGCCTCATGGTGGGCGGGTGCTCGGCGAGCCCGCCAGCCACGATGGCGAAGACCTCGCTTTCGAGCCGGTCGGACTCGGACTCCCACGTGGCGTCGCATGCATCGCAGCCGCACACAGGGAAGGGCTCTACTCGCACGACTCCGGAGACAACCACGATCCCGGGATGGCTGGTGAACGCGATCGTGATGGGGGTCGCATCAGAGTTGGTTGGTGTGAGGCGCACCGCGGTGGTGCCGGTCACGTAGTCCTCCGGCAAGGCTGCCAGGTGGCCGGGATTCTCGCTCACCCCCACGTTGTAGTTGCGCTCCAGGTAGGCGATGAGGGCGCGTGCGACGTCGTGAAGAGGCTGGAACCGCTCCGGATGGCTCAGCACCGAGTACGTGTCATCCGGGGGCGAGCCCATTCCCCACCGCTCGCCGTAGGGAATCACGCGGCCGTCGGCATCGCGAAACTCCTGCGGCGCGATCGCTGGCCGCACGTACTGTTCCATGTGCGCCAGCCTATGCGGCGGGCACCCTCGTCCAGGTGGGGAACTTGGGCTGGCGCCCGTCGCCTGACGACCGCCCCACCAAACGGCGCCCCATCCACGGAACGACGTAGGTCCACCAGTAGCGCGCCTCGGCGCCGATTCCACCGCGCACAGCGTCGGCGTCGGCCGCCGTCGGCGACTGTGTGGGAACGCCCATCGCGGTGAGAACCCGGCTGGCGATCCACTGGTGGCCAAGGCTGCTGAGGTGCAGCCGGTCCTCCGACCACCACGCCTGGTTGCGGCCCTCGGGAACCCTGAAGTTGTCCACGAACGTCACGCCATCACGGCCGTCGATCAGGTCTTCGACGATCTCGGTCAGCCGAGCGCCCAGCCTGCGCATTCGCTTGCCAGCAGGGAGCCGATCGGAGGGGTCGGCGCCGGTGAGAATGACGACCTCAACACCCAGGGCGGCGCACCTGTCGATGACGCGCGAGGTGAGCGCCCTCATGCGGTCCTCGGAAAACCCTGGCCGCAGCATGTCGTTGCCGCCGCCGTTGAAGGTCAGATGCGTGGGAGGCGGGTCGAGCGCGAGCGCGGCGTCGAGCTGCTCGGTGACGATCGACTCGATCTTGCGACCTCGAATCGCCAGGTTGGCGTACCAGACATCCTCATCGGGATGGGCTGCGGCCAGGCCTGCCGCCACCCTGTCGGCCCATCCCAGCTGCGTGCCGTCGGGCAGGTAGTCGTTCATTCCCTCGGTGAAGCTGTCGCCGATGGAGACAATACGGATGGTCACGCATGCCAGTTTACGTGCGACGATGCCGTTGTCGCTCGCTGGGCGGCGCCGCGGTGAGACGATGGGGATATGGCGACCCTTGCAGATTTCACCGCGACCACGCTCGATGGCCGTGACGTTTCGCTGTCGGAGTTTGACGGTCAGGTGGTGCTGGTGGTCAACACGGCGAGCAACTGCGGGTTTACGCCGCAGTTCGCGGGACTCCAGGATCTCCACACTCGCTTCTCTGACAAGGGCTTCACGGTCTTGGGCTTCCCGTGCAACCAGTTCGGGGCGCAAGAGCCGGGCGACGGGGCGCAGATTGGCGACTTCTGCCAAGCCAACTACGGCGTGACGTTTCCGATGTTCGCCAAGGTCGACGTGAACGGCCGCAACGCGCATCCGCTCTTCGTCTGGCTCAAGTCGCAAAGGGGCGGCCGGTTTGGCTCTGCCATCAAGTGGAACTTCACCAAGTACTTGGTGGACCGCAACGGTCGCGTGATCGCTCGCTACGGTTCGCGCACGGAGCCCGCTGGCCTCGCGCCGGACATCGAGAGCGCGCTGAAAGCCTAAGCACCCGCTTGGCGGACCCCACGGAGAGCGCCGCCTAGAACGTCACCACGCCGGTCACGCCATCAAGCGCACCAGGGGTGATCTCGATCCCCATGATGTTGTCGAGCAGTTCCGGCGGGATGTCGTACTGGCACCGAATGCCCCATGCGGAGGCGGGCTTGAAGCCGAACCGAGGGTAGTAGGCGGTGTCCCCCGCCAGAAACATCGATCCATGGCCGAGCCGCTCGGCGCGCGTCAGCAACTCGTGCACCAGCATGGAACCGAGGCCCGCATCACGCCGGTCTTCGCGCGTGCAGATGGGTCCCAAGTACAGGGCCGGCCAGGTGCGATCGCCTTCCGCGATGGTGGTGGCGCTCGCCATGGCGTACCCAACGACCCGGCCGTCCTCGACGGCGACAACCTCCAGGTCGGGCACGTAGCGCTCGTCGCCGCGAATCTGCTCCAGCAACTCCCGCTCGTGACCGTCTGACACTCGCGCAGTGGCGAAGGCCTCCTGGACGAAGGCGCCCAACTGCTCGGTCTCACGGGCCGAGGCATCCTGGATGGTGATGGTCATGGGCGCTCCCGTCGGTGCGGGGCCCTGTGAACCAGGCATGATGTCCGCGAGCGTAGGTTCACACGCGTCCCGGCGCATTGCGAGGGCCGTTGGTCCCGCGCTGGACGGGAGCTGGCCGCCTTGTCACCCGGCGGGTCTAGCGTTCGGTTCATGATCACTCGCTTCGCTCCTCACTTTGGGGACGCCACCTGTGCCAGCGCTGTGCGCGCCGGCAACCACCTTTACCTGGCCCACCACGCTGGCGCTTTGGACGATCCGACGCTCGCAGGGCAGACCCGCGCGAGCCTTGAGTCCCTACGGACGACGCTGGTGCGGGCTGGCGCTGACACGTCGGCTCTGGTTCAGGTCACCATGTGGGTGCGCTAGATGGGCGCTGAGATGAGGGAGGCCTGGGACGTCTTCGCGGAGTTCTGCGGCGACGCGCCTCCGGCCCGCATGACCGCCACCACCGACTTCTTTGATGCGCGGTGCCTGGTGCAGATCGATGGGGTCGCCTACGTCGGGCCGTAACCTGCCCATATCATCGTGAAGGGCCCGAGGTGTCGTTCACCCTTTTCCCAGCGTCGCCCGCGCTGTCGCGCGATGTCGAGACAATAAGGTTCGCGCGTTACGAGGGGGACACTTCGCTCGCGGTGACGGTGTGCCCCAACGGCCTGCCAGGACTGGTCTTCAGTTGGGCCGGCGACGCCGGAGCCATCGAGAGCCTCAGAACCCGATCCGCAAGCCTCGACAACGTGCCGCCACTGTTTCTGCACGGACAGGGGTCCCAGCCGAGCGTCATGCGCTTTGTGCCGCGGCCATACACGTCGATACAGGTGGCGTTCCGCGCGTTCGGGCTGCACACGATCTTCGGGATTGACGCGACTCGCCTGGTGTTTGGCCTGCTGGAGCCTGCCGCTTTCGACGCGACAGAGCTTGACGAGCAACTCAGACAAGCACGTGACGTGGGAGCACGCATCGCCTTGCTCCAAGAGTTCTTGGAACGACGGCTCGCGGCCGGCCCACCGCGCGACGAAGGCATCGAGAACGTCATTGCACACATCGAGGCGCATCCCAGCACTGTGACGGTGCGGGACCTCCTGGACGTGATCCACACGTCGGAGCGGCAGCTGCAACGCAGGTTCGCCAAGGTCGTGGGCGGAACACCCAAGCAGTACATCCGCGTCAAGCGCGTCAATGAGGCGCTGCGCCTCATCAGGAGCGGCAACTACGGCACTCTCGCGGACGTCGCGCACGCACTCAACTACTTCGACCAGTCGCACTTCATCCGCGATCTGCGCGAGCTCTCGTGGGCGACCCCGCGCAGCCTGGCTCAGCGCGTCACCGAGTTTCATCACGACGCGGGTGGGGCCTCGTACGAGGAGGGCGGTTTTTCACAATTCGTGGCCGCGCCGCCCCCGTAGCGTCCTCGGTGTACCCACTCAAGGACAGGAGCTCCCCATGAGCAAGATCGTCGTACTCAACCGCGTCTCACTCGACGGCTACTTCGCCAGCAACGACCAAGCAACCTGGGGCATGTCCTGGTTCGTCCAGGATCCGGACGTCGAGGCCTTTGCGCACGAGCGCATCCACTCGGACACCCTCCTGCTTGGCGGTCAGACATTTCGCGGCTTCGAAAGGATGTGGGTGCCGCTGCTCAGGGACCCCAACGCTCCGGAACCGATGAAGGTCGTCGCCCAAGAGCTCACCGACATGACCAAAGTGGTGTTCTCGCGTGAACTCACGTCGACCGACTGGGACAACACGGAGTTTCACAGCGATGGGCTTGAGGCCACTGCCGGGCGATTGCGCGAGGCGGACGGGGCCGACCTCCTCGTCTTGGGTAGCGGCAGCATCGTGCAGCAACTCGCCGCGCACGATCTCATTGACGAGTACGTGCTCATCGAGACTCCCGTGATCGCAGGCTCGGGCAAGCGGATGTTTGCGGAAGGGCACGCCCAGCCCCTGACGCTGCTGACCGCCAAGAGCTTCGGCTCCGGCAACGCCGTGCTGCACTACGAGGTTCAGAGGTAGTCTCTGCCCAACCGCGTCGCGTGATCACGGAAGGAACGCCCCATGCAGAACTGCTCCGCGGAAGTGGACGCCTTCATGGAGACACTCGAGCATCCCATGGCCGAACTCGTCCAGCAGATCCGCCTGGGATTCCTGAGCGCAGTGCCGGAACTCACCGAACACATCAAGTGGAACGCCCCGAGCTTCTGCATGGCAGGCACTGACCGCGTGACCTTCAACCTGAGGCCGACCGACGGCATCCACCTCATCTTTCACCGTGGCGCGAAGCCAGTGGAGGATGACGTGCCGTTTCACTTTGATGACCCCTCCGGCCTGCTATCCATGATCACGCCCGAACGCGGTCAGGTCGTGTTGGCCGACGCTTCGGCGGTGAAGGCGAACGAGCAGGCGCTTCAACTCCTGGTGCGCGACTGGGTGCGCGCGTAGGCTGCGCGGTCGCGTGGGCTACGTTGACCCCATGCATACAGCGCGCGTCATCGGTGGGGGCCCTGCGGGCCTGATGGCCGCGGAGGTGCTGGCCCGCGCGGGCGTGTCCGTCACCGTGCACGAGCGCATGCCCTCCCCCGGCCGCAAGTTCCTGCTGGCGGGCCACGGCGGGCTCAACCTCACGCACTCGGAGGATCGCGAACGCTTTGTCACGCGGTACGGCACGTCGGCCGACAGGATCTCGCCGATGCTCGAAGTGTTTGGACCCGAGCACCTCCGCGCGTGGTGTGCCGAGTTGGGCGAGCCGACGTTTGTGGGGTCGAGCGGGCGCGTGTTCCCGCAGGCGTTCAGGGCGACTCCCCTGTTCCGGGCGTGGTTGGCGCGGCTTGAGGAGTTAGGCGTGCGGATCGAGCGACGGACGCTGTGGTCGGGTTGGGCGCACACCCCCGCAGCCGCGGACGACGCCGAAACCACCCGGGCCGACGCCTCCGCCGGCGCTCTTCTCATCACCGACGCCGACGGTCGGGTCACGCCGGCCGCCGCCGATGTGGTGATCTTCGCCCTGGGAGGCGCATCGTGGCCACACCTGGGCGCTGACGGAACGTGGGTGGACCTGTTCGCCGAGCGTGATGTCGAGGTGACTCCTCTGCGAGCGGCCAACGTGGGCGTCCGTGTGGACTGGTCGGAGGTCTTTGCCGAGCGCTTCGCAGGAACGCCTCTCAAGAACGTGTCCCTATCCGTGCCGGGCCAGTCCGGTGAGCCGCGCCGAGGCGACGCCATGCTGACCCGCTCCGGGATCGAGGGCGGGCCCGTCTATGCGAGCGGTGCCGCCATCCGCGACGCGCTCGACGCCACGGCGCCCCGCGCCGCGTCTACCAACAAGGCCGCGCGATGCATCCTGGAGGTCGACCTCCGGCCGGACCACAGCGTCGGCCACGTCGCTGAGCGCTTGCGGCACCGCCGCCCCAAGGACTCGACATCAAATTGGCTGCGTCGCTCCATCGGCCTGGACCCCGCAGCCATCGGGCTGCTACGGGAGGCCAGCGGTGGCACGCTGCCTAGCGACGCCGACGCCGTGGCGCGACTGATCAAGGCCGTGCCGCTGACCGTGACAGGGACGATGCCGATCGACCGGGCGATTTCGACAGCGGGCGGCATCGCGTGGTCCGAGGTGGACGAGCACCTCATGCTGCGCCGCATGCCCGGCACGTTCGTGGCGGGCGAGATGCTCGACTGGGAGGCGCCAACGGGCGGCTACCTGCTCCAGGCCTCGTTCAGCACGGGTGTGGTCGCGGCGCGGGGCGCGTTGAGGTGGCTCAAGGGCTGAACGCCCCCAGCGACGCGCGAACTCCTGCGGCGCTAAGGATTCGCGAGGTCGGACAGATTGCCTGCCGCCCACTGCCCGAGCTGGGTAAGGATCGGCAAGAGGCGCTCGCCGCTGTCGGTCAGGCGGTATGAAACGCCGACGGGCGGTCCGGGGCTGACGGCGCGAACGACGAGTTGAGCCTCGGCAAGCTCCGCGAGCCGTTCGGACAACACGGCGTCGCTGATGCCGCCTACCGCACGCCGGAGGCCACCAAAGGTGGAGGCGCCGTTACCGAGCGCCGAAATGATCATGCCGTTCCAGCGCTTGCCCAGCACCGTGAACGCGAGAGTCACCGCTGAGTCGCAGTTCGCGTGCTCTGCCTCGTCGTCGGTCGGCGTCATGTTCAGATTCTATCGTGCTACATTCGTGCTAGTCACTTGCTTTTTCATAGTGACTCCGTATTCACGAACTGGAGAGATCATGAAACTGTTCCGACTCGATGCCAGCATCATGCCCATGACCTCGGCGAGTCGATCGCTCGCCGACCTCGTCGAGGCCGAGTGGCTCGCTGCCCACCCCGCGTCGAGCGTCGTCCGTCGCGACCTCGCCGCCGATCCCGTGCCAGCCACCGCGTGGGCCGACGCGGTCACCTCCGGCTTCATCGAGGACGCTCAGCGGACGGACCGCCAGCGTGCGGCGCGGGCCATGGCGACCGAGATCGCCGACGAGATGATCGCGGCCGACGCACTCGTGTTCGCAGTTCCCCTGTACAACTACGGGGTCTCGCAGCACTTCAAGACCTGGTTCGACCTTGCCTACACGGATCCCCGTATCGATCCCCAGGGCACGGCTCTGCGAGGCAAGCCGGCCACGCTCGTCACCGTGCTCGGCGGAAACTACACTCCCGGCTCGCCACGAGAGGACTGGGATCACTCGACCGCATGGCTGAGTCGCATCCTCGAAGATGTGTGGGGCCTCGACTTGCGCGTGGTGAGACGTCCCCTCACCCTCGTGGGCGTCAACCCTGCGCTCGACGCCTTCACCGAGACGGCTGCCGAGTTGAAGCAGCGAGCCGAGTGGGACGCTGTCCGCTTTGGTCGTGAACTCGCGGAGGTCGCCGCTGGAGCCTCGACGATGTCTGCGCTCGGGTCAGACGCCCGGTAATGCAGAAAGCCGACCCGAAGGTCGGCTTCCCGAAGAGCTGTCTCCAACAACTCAGTGGAGCTGAGGGGACTCGAACCCCTGACCCCCTGCATGCCATGCAGGTGCGCTACCAGCTGCGCCACAGCCCCGCGATCTTGCGATCACGCGCTCATAAGAGCGACCGTCATCGTAGCCCAGAACGGGTCCGAATATCCAATCGGCTCCCGGCGTGCTCGCACCCCACGAGCCGGGGCCCAGCGCCTCGCACTCCCCGCCCCACCATGCCCGGCATATGGTTGTGGTGGTCGTTTGGCGTGCCAAAACGACCACCACAACCATATGGCAAGGTGGCGGTGGGTCGCGTCGCAGAGTGGCGGAAGCCATATGGCAGGGTTGCGGGAACCACATGGCAGGGTTGCGGGAGCGATATGGCAAGGTTGCGGGAGCGACACGGGCCGCGGCGCGAGCCGTATCACCGCGTGGGCAGCGCCCGAGTACCAGCGCCTAGCGCCCCACGCAGTACCTCTCGAGCGGCCAATCGTCGCCCCCGTGCCAGCACAGCTCGTTCCATGCCCCGTGCGGCAGGTGACCCAACCGAGACGGCGTCAGGGGCAGGCCCAGGATGCGGGCCACGCCCAGCATGATCGCGCTGCCGTGGCTCACGATCACCACGGTCTTCACGCCCGCTTGCGCGGCGCCGGCCGCGCGGTCCCTCAGGCCAGCGGCAACACGGTCGCCCACCTCGCCTGAGTGTCCCCAACCGGGGATGGCGGGATCGAGCCCGTCGTGGCGCCGCCGGTACTCCTCTGGCCACTGCTCGCGCACCTGGTCCCAGGTGTGGCCCTCCCACACGCCATAGGGGCGCTGTGTGAATCTGGCGTCGCGCTCGGCCGGACCTGCGCCAATCAACTCGGCCACGGCGTCGGCCGTGTGAGCGGCGCGCACCAAAGGGGACGACGCTACGGCCACCTCCGCCCCGTACTCAGCTACCACTCGCTGTGCGACCTGCTCCGCCTGCGCCAGGCCATCCGCGCCCAACGGCACGTCGAGCGAGCCCTGCAGCCGCCCCTCCGTGTTGTAGCCGGTGCGGGCGTGGCGCACAAGAACCAGACAGATCACGCCAAGACCGTATCGCCCACCGCGTTGAGTTCGCGCAGGACCCAGTGCCCATCGGCGTCGTCACCTGCGAGTTCGAGCTCCGCCCAGCGCGCATTGCCTAGTGTGCCGACGGCTCGCGAACCCAGTTCGAGGCCCAGCAGGGCACACATGAGCACCCGCAGCGTGGAGCCGTGGGCCACGAACATGAAGGTGCCGTCGCCCGTGGCGTGGTCCGCTACGGTCGCGAGCGCGCGTTCGGCCACCAAGGCGTGACCTTCGTAGCCCTCGATCCGCGGCTCCAGGCCCTTCTCCCAGCGTGCGTGCTCCTCCGCGTGGTCGGCACGCCTCACGGCCAGCTCGAGACCCTCCCACACGCCGTAGCAGCGCTCGCGCAGGCGCGCGTCGGTCAGCACCTCGGCACCGGTCTCTTCGGCGATGATCCGCGCCGTCTCGTGAGCGCGAGACAAGTCAGAGGAGACGATCCGCTCGACGGGCGCGAGTTGCGCCAGCAGCGGGGCCGCGGCGCGAGCTTGGGCCCTGCCCCTGTCGTTCAGCGGGATGTCAGAGGCGCCTTGAAGTCGGAACGCGGCGTTCCAGTCCGTCTCACCGTGACGGACAAGGATCAGCCGCCTCACAGCTCGTCTGGCAACGGAACGACGGGACAGTCCTTCCACAAACGCTCGAGCGAGTAGTACGCCCTGTCCTCTTGGTGCATGACGTGCACAATGACGTCGTTGAAGTCCATGAGCGCCCACCGGCCCTCGCGCATGCCCTCGCGGCGGATCGCCTTGACGCCGGAGGCCAGCAACGCCTCCTCGATACCCTCCGCGATGGCGGCGACCTGACGTTCGTTCGAGCCGGTCGCCAGCAGGAACACGTCGGCCAGAGGCATCTGCGCGCTCACGTCGAGCGCCAGGATGTCTTCTGCCTTCTTGTCCGACGCGGCGAGTGCGGCCTTGAGCGTGAGGTCAACGGCCCTCTCGGTGGCCGTCACTGGCCGAACGCCACGTTGTAGATGACCACGCCCAGCAAGAACATCAATGCCCCAATCACGGCCAGGTGCAGCCACTTGAAGTGCTTCGCGCCGCCCACTGGCGGCAAGTCGGGAACGCGACGGATCTGACCTGTGACGGGGAACTCGCCAGTCACAGGGAACTGACCGCTGGCCGGGAACTGACCCGTTGTCGGGAACTGGCCGCTCGAAGGGAACTGCGCTGCCGTCGGGTTCTGACCCGTCGTCGCGGGGCCCTGTTGGCGCGGCTGGTTGTACAACTGCGAGAAGTCCGGCCGAGGCACGTCATTGACAGGCTCGAAGTCGTCAACCTCCGGCGGCGACGACGGGGCGGCCGCGTCGAGCGGGTGAGTCCCCCACGGGGCGGGGTCGTTGCCAAAGCCTGCATCGGTTGCGGAGGCTGGCGGCATCGGCACCTCGCCGGACGACGCACGGAGAGTCTCGTCAAAGGTCGCGTGGTGAGGAGCGAGGCCTCCAGGCGGTGTCACCGGAGCGACGGGAGTCGGTCCCTCTGGCACGGGAGCCTGGGGAGGCGGCATGACGGGGAACTGGCCGCTAGGAGGCGCGAGCGATCCTGGTACGGGGAAAGGCGCGTTCGCCAGCGGCTCCCACGGAGCGGGTGCAGGTGCAGGTGCAGGTGCGCCCAGCGTCGAGAACTGCTGCTCACCCTCGGGGTCAGCTGGCATCTCGAAGCGGCTGGCGACTGGTGGCTCCTGCTGCGCGTCCGCGCTCTGCTCTGGCGCCGGCCCTGGTGCTGGTTCTTGACGCGCGCTCTTCTCGATGCCGCTCATCGCGGCTTCGGTGAGCCTGCGCAACTCCTCGATGCCGCGCCGACGCTCTTCTGCCTCGTCGTCTTCCGGCGCGTTCTCCGCTGGCGACGCCTGGGCCTCGCGCGCGAGTCGATCTTGCTCAAGCAAGGCCGCTTGGGAGGAGCCCGGCGGAAATAGTTCTTCGAACACCTTGGCGCGAGCGGCCGCGGCCGCGGCCTCGTTGAGATCGTCTGATGTGCGCGCCGACTCGGTCGTGTCTGGCCGGTCCTCGACCGTCGCTTCTGCGGCGGGCTCCTCTTCAGGGGCTTCAGGAGCCTGCTGCCCGGGTGCCACCGGAGCCAGGCCCTCGCCGTCGAGCTCGAAGCGAGGCGAGTACTCCTCGGTCACAGCGGCGGGCTCTGCTGGCTTCGCCTCTTCGACGGGCTCGAACGTCCCCGGTTCGGTCGTGGGGGCCGTCTCGCCGGCGGGCTCGAAATCGCTGGGCTCAGCCTTGGCCACCGGCTCGAAGGCGCCAGCCCGCTCGTCGGCCGTTGGCTCAACCGGCGTCGGCGCTGCGTCGGCGACGGGTTCGGTCACCGGGGCGGCGTCGGCTTCGCCTGGCTGAAAGCCCTCCAGGTCTCGCTGTGCCAGAATGCGCAATTCGGCTGACGCCGTCTGCGCATCGGCGGCGGCCTTCTCGGCGGCCTCGCGCGCGAGCCGCTCTTGTTCCGCGATGCGCTCGGGAGTCATGGCGGGGATCTGACCGGTAGCGATCATCTCCTCTTCCGCCGTCCAACTCTCCATGGGCCGCGCGAGGCGCTCTAGGCGTCGGCGATCCCTACGCGAGAGCTGTCGTTCAGCTTCGGCGGCGGCTTCATTTTCGCGTGTGTCGGCACCTTGCCCAGCGGGCAGGGTGGGGTCGTCATGAGCCGCGGCGCGCTCTGCGGCCTGAGCCTCCATGGCGCGGCGTGCACGGCGCGACAAGGGCGCGTCAGGCATCCGATCCTCCGAGATACAGCGAGTGCTGAGTGATGTAATCGGCCACCGAGTCAGGGACCAGATAGCGCACAGGCGCTCCGGTCCGCAGTCGGCGCCGAACTTCGGTCGAGGATACCCCCATCTGGGGGGCCTCGACCACAAGGTGTGACGCACCCGGCGCTGGCTGCTCGTAGCCAGGTCTGCCGACTGCGACAAAGGTGGCAAGGGTCACCAAGCGGTCAGGATCGCGCCATTCGGACAACCGGGCGATCGAGTCCGCCCCTCCAATGAAGAAGAAGTCTGCGTCTGGGTAGACCGCCGCGAGGTCGGTGAGGGTATCGACCGTGTAGGTCGTGCTGCCCCTGACCACGTCAACGTCGGACGCCTCCAACCGCGGATCGCCGGTCGCCGCGAGCCGACACATGTCGAGACGCTGCGCCGGGGTGGCGTGGCCGTCAGACTCCTTGAAGGGCTGACGCACGGCGGGGACCAGCAACACGCGATCGAGACCGAGGGAATGGCACACCTCACTGGCCACAACGAGGTGGCCAACGTGAATCGGATCGAACGTCCCGCCAAGGACGCCGATGCGGAGGCTACTCACCCTGGTGACGGGTACCCACACTCCGGAACGCATAAGTGACAAAGAGCAGCGACATCAGGCCCGCGAAAGCGAGTAGCCCAACCGCGGCCGGCGGAATCGAGGACTCCGCGTGCGTCTCTTGGACGGCGGCCATGAGGATCATGCTCACAGTGACTCCTTCTACGTTTCGCTTAGCGCCCAGTATTTCATGAGGCGCCTCACGAAAGGAACGACTCGCTAGCCGCGGACGTGCCCGTCGCCGTAGACCACCCACGTGGTCGTGGTGAGTTCCGCGAGGCCCATGGGGCCGCGCGCGTGCAACTTCTGCGTGGAGATCCCGATCTCGGCCCCCAAGCCAAACTCGCCGCCATCGGTGAAGCGGGTCGACGCGTTGACCATCACTGCGGCGCTGTCCAAGTGGGATACGAAGTGCTCTGCGGCGTTGATGTCGTCCGTGACGATCGCCTCAGTGTGGCCCGTCGAGTAGCGCCGGATGTGCGCGATTGCCTCGTCAATGTCGTCCACCACCTTGACCGCGAGGTCCATCGACAAGTACTCCGTCTCCCAGTCCTCCTCCATGGCAGGCACCGTCGGGACGTTGTCAGGGGCAAGGCTCGCAGCAGCGTCGTCGACGTGGAGCGTCACTCCTGATGCGTGGAGAGCCGCCAGCACGGCAGGCAACTTGTCCTCTGCGTCTTTGTGCACCAGCAGCGTCTCGGCCGCGTTGCACACACCCACGCGGTGAGTCTTCGAGTTGATGACGATGTTGATGGACCGCTCGAGCGGCGCAGAGGCGTCGAGGTAGACGTGACAGTTGCCCTCCCCCGTCTCGATCGCTGGCACGGTCGATTCCTTGACCACCGTCTGGATGAGCCCCCGCCCGCCGCGCGGCACCAGCACGTCCACCAGGCCGCGCGCGTGCATGAGCACCCTCGCGCCCTCGCGCCCGTACGCATCGATGGACTGCACGCAATCGCGCGGCAAGCCGACGGACTCGAGCGCGTCCTGCAGCACCGCCACGATCACCTCGTTGGACTCGGCCGCCGCCGACCCCCCGCGCAACACCGCTGCGTTTCCTGACTTGAGCGCCAAGCCCGCCGCATCCACGGTGACGTTGGGTCGTGCCTCGTAGATCATGCCGACCACGCCCATCGGCACGGCCTTCTGGGTGAGCCGCAAGCCGTTGGGCAGCGTGGAACCGCGCCTGATCTCCCCCACGGGGTCCGGCAGGGACGCGAGGAAGCGCAGCGCCTCTGCGATCGTCGTGATGCGCTCCTCCGTGAGCGTCAGCCTGTCCAGGAGGCCTGGGCTCATGCCGCCGTCCCGCTCGCGGTCAACGTCCTTCGCGTTCGCCGCGACGATGCGGGCGGCGTCGGCCACCAAACCGTCTGCCATGGCATGCAGCGCGGCGTCCTTGGTGATCCTGGTGGCTGTCGCGAGCGCCCGCGAGGCAACCTTGGCGCGCTGGCATGCCTCGAGGACGGCGGCTTCGACGTCGGGGGAGATCACAGTGTCAGTCATGCCGACCAGTGTAGGCGCGGGCATGCGGGCCGGTCAGGGTGGCGGTGGCACCGCCATGGTTCGCGGTTTACTGGAGTCATGACCCTCGAAGCGCTATACAGCCCCGATTGGGCGGACCACCCCGCGCCCGAGACCGTCGTCCTGCTCCTGCACGGCTACGGCTCCAACGAGCGCGACCTGCCCGGCATCGCTCCCTATCTAGGTGTGGATGCGCCGTGGGCGTCGGTGCGCGCGCCGTTGGAGATGGGATACGGAGGGGCGGCCTGGTTCCCTCTGGCGGGCGACGCCAGCCGTTGGCTCGATCCGGCGCCCATCGAATCCGCGACGGATGCGCTGTGGGAGTGGATTGACGACAACGTGCCTGCTACTGCCCGGCTTGTCACCGTGGGCTTTTCGCAGGGCGGCATGATGGCCAGTCAGCTCTTGCGGACCCGTCCAGAGCGGATCAAGGACACCGTCATTCTGAGCGGCTTCGTCCTTGCCGAGCCGCAACCGGCCGACGCTCGCCTCGCCGAAACGCTACCTCCCGTTTTCTGGGGCAGGGGCACGGCCGACGCTGTGGTCCCGGAAACGCTGGTCACTGCAGCTTCGGCGTGGCTTAAGACGCAGACGACCCTGACAGAGAAGGTGTACCCAGGGTTGGCGCACTCGGTGCACGATCAGGAACTCGCCGACGTGAAGGCGCACCTCACGCGGCCCTGACTCGCATCCCCGGCGGCCTCGTCGCAACCCATCGGCCGGACCGAGCTCGGCCACGGCGCCCGCCCCGCCCTCCGACACTGCGAACCGTTCTGACCGCGACACGCCGCGACTCGCCGCCTCACGAGCCTCAAGACCGGCGTGTCGCGCGCCCGGACGGTTCAAACTGTCCACCCGCTACGGGCGTGCCTGCACCGCGGCCCCATGCGCGCAGCGCGCGGGGCGCGCGGTGCTGGCCCGCGGTTGCGGCAGCCGGGGCAACCTGGTGCGAGCGGCGCCTACAGCACCACGAGGTCGTCGATGTGGATGAGCTCGCGCGCGAAGACCTCGCCCAGAGACTCTCGAAGGGCTCCGGTTGAGAGCCCCTTCATGCGGTCGGCCTCCTCTGCGGAGAATCCCGCGAAGCCACGCGCCACCACCATGCCCGCGCGCGTCAGGAGCTCCACCGGCTCCCCCGCCTCGAAGGCGCCGCGCACCTCGACTACGCCTGCCGCAAGCAGCGACGCACGCCGTCCGGAAACCGCCCGAACCGCGCCGTCGTCCAATACAAACGCCCCGCGCACCTTCGCGGCGTGAGCCAGCCACTGCAGCCGCGTCGTGTCGCGCTTACCTGTCACATGAAAAAGGGTGCCCACAGGATGCCCTGCCAAAGCGTCGGCCGCGTTCCCTGCGGACGTCAGCACCACCACCACTCCCGATGTGGTCGCGAGCGAGGCCGCCTCAAGCTTGGTAATCATGCCGCCGGTGCCCAGGGCAGAGCCGCGCCGCGAAATGTCGATGCCCGCCACGTCTTGAGGATCAGTGACCTCCACGATGCGCTCGGCGCCCGGCGTGTCGGGGGCGGCCGTGTAGAGCCCATCGACGTCCGTGAGCAGCACCAGAGCGTCAGCGTGCGCCACAGTCGCCACCAGCGCCGCCAGGCGGTCGTTGTCGCCAAAACGGATCTCATCCGTGGCGACAGTGTCGTTCTCATTCACGATCGGGACGACGCCCAGGTCAAGCAGGCGGTTGAGCGCACGTTGGGCGTTGCCGTAGTGGGTGCGGCGCACCATGTCATCGCTCGTGAGGAGCACCTGGCCCGTGGTCAGGCCGTGCCGGGCGAAGGCCTCCGTGTACGCGGCAACGAGCAGGCCCTGCCCCACCGACGCCGCCGCCTGCTGCATCTCAAGGTCGCGCGGACGCGCGGGGAGCCCCATGGGCCCGATGCCCGCCGCGATCGCTCCCGACGTCACCAGGATGATCTGCCTGCCGGCAAGGCGCTCGGCTGCCAGCACGTCGGCCAGGGCGGTGACGGCGTCACGCGACAGGTGGCCGTCGGCACCCGTCAGCGACGAGGAGCCGATCTTCACCACGACCCGCCTCGCACCAGCGATGACGCCGCGCAGCTCGCCCACGATTCCTCCGTCTACTTCTGCTCGTCCTCTGCTGGGTCGGTCCAGTGTCCCGCATTGCGCTCGTTCCACAGTTCCTCACGCGCCGCAGACTTTGCGTCCATGCGCTCCTTGTGTTCGGCGCGCTTCTCCGCACGGGTCGCGCGAGCGTTGCGCTCCATCTCTTCGACGCGCAAGTCGGTGCCGCGTCGGCCGAGCAGCTCTGCACCAGCCACCATGGTGGGCTCCCAATCGAAGACGACGCCGGTCTCGCGATCGCCGATCACCACCTGGGCACCTGGAACGGCTCCCGCAGCAAAGAGCTCCGTCTCCACGCCGATGCGCGCAAGACGGTCCGCGAGGTAGCCGACGGCCTCGTCATTGGCGAAGTTGGTTTGCTTGACCCAGCGCTCTGGCTTGGGGCCGAGCACCTGGAAGTAGTCCTCGGCACCGTCCCGCACGTGGGTGACGGTGAAGCCTGTCTCGTTGACGGCGCGAGGGCGCACCACGATGGGCGCCCGCTCCAAGACGGGCGCTTTGGCGCGCTCGTGCGCCACCATGTCGGCCAGCGCGAAGCCAAACTCGCGAAGCCCCTCGTGGCTGACGGCACTGACCTCAAACACCGGCATGCCGAGAGCATCGAGTTCGCCGCGCACCATCGCCGCGAGCTCACGGCCGTCGGGGATGTCGATCTTGTTGAGCACGATCACCTGCGGGCGTTCGGCGAGCGGCACCCCAGCGATGTGAGCGTCGCCGGAGTAGGCGCGCAGTTCGTCGGAAATCGCCTCGAGGTCCCTAACCGGATCCCTGTCAGATTCCAGCGTGGCCGTGTCAAGCACGTGGGCGATCACTGAGCAGCGCTCGATGTGCCTCAAGAAGTCGTGGCCAAGGCCCTTGCCCTCTGACGCGCCGGGAATCAGTCCAGGGACGTCGGCCATCGTGAAGCGCCCGCCGCCAGTTTCCACGACGCCGAGGTTGGGCACCAGCGTGGTGAAGGGATAGTCGGCGATTTTGGGTCGCACCGCGCTCATGGCCGCAATGAGGGACGACTTGCCAGCGCTGGGATAGCCCACCAGCGCGACGTCGGCGATCGACTTGAGCTCCAGGACAACAGTGGCCTCTTCGCCAGGCTCGCCCAACAACGCGAAGCCTGGCGCCTTGCGCTTCTGAGTGGCGAGGGCAGCGTTGCCAAGCCCACCGCGACCACCTTGGGCGACGATGTACTCGGCGCCGTCTCCCACCAGGTCAGCCAGGACTTCGCCCTCTGGGCTCACGACCATGGTGCCGTTAGGCACCGACAGTCGAAGGTCGTCGGCGTTCGCTCCGTGACGCATGTCGCCGGCGCCTTGCTTGCCGTTGCTTGCCTTGCGGTGAGGGGCGTGGTGGTAGTCGAGCAGGGTGGTCATCTGGGCATCAACGACGACGATGACGGAACCGCCGCGCCCGCCGTTGCCGCCGTCTGGGCCGCCGAGGGGCTTGAACTTTTCGCGGTGCACGGAGGCCACGCCGTGACCCCCGGAGCCCGCGGTCACGTGCAGCGTCACGCGGTCAACGAACGTGGCCATGGCTCCTCCTTGGGATCGACGTTACGAGAGAAAGCAACAGGGGCGCCACCACTGGTGACGCCCCTGTTGGAAAAGACTTGGGGATCTAGCTGGCGACCACGTCGATGACCTTGCGGCCACGACGCTTCGTGAACTCAACCGCGCCTGCCTCGAGGGCGAACAGGGTGTCGTCCTTGCCACGGCCTACATTGAGGCCGGGGTGGAAGTGGGTGCCGCGCTGACGGATCAGGATCTCGCCTGCGTTGACGACCTGGCCGCCAAAGCGCTTCACGCCGAGGTACTGAGCGTTGGAATCGCGACCGTTGCGCGAGGAGCTCGCGCCCTTTTTGTGTGCCATGGTTCAGTCCTCGCTTACTTGATGCCTGTGACCTTGAGCCGCGTCAGATCCTGACGGTGGCCCTGGCGCTTGCGGTAGCCGGTCTTGTTCTTAAACTTGAGGATGTGGATCTTGGGTCCACGCTCGTCGCGCACCACCTCTGCAGTGACCTTGACCTTGGCGAGGTCCTTGGCGGCCGAGGTGACCTTGTCACCGTCAACCAGCAGCAGAGCGGGAAGCTCAACGGACTCGCCGGTCTTCGACCGAAGACGGTCCACGACGACGACGTCGCCTACGGACACCTTCTCCTGACGGCCGCCGGCCTTGACAATCGCGTACACCATGATGACTTCCTCTTGAAGCTCGTTTACTCGCGGCCCTTATGGGCCAGGGGGGTCCCGCCGCAGCCGCTCCCAAGGAGGGCGCAGGCAGGGCTGGGCGCTTGCGCGCCGACGGACAACTATACGTGTCAGACGGCGCTCAGGTCAATCGGACGTCGGCGCGTCCTCGGTTGCCTCCGCAACCGTCTCCGTGTCTGCTTCTTCGTGAGCGTGGTGCGCCTTCTCGGCGGCCGCGGCGATGGACGCCAAGGTCGCCTTGACCATCTCGCGCGACTCGTCGCGCTGGTCGAGTGCTGGCACCTCCGCCGCAGGCTTCGGCTCGTCTGCCTTGGCCTTTCCGGAGCCTCCGCGCGAGTTTCGCCTGCGCGGCTGCTCTGGCTGCTTCTCGGTCGCCTCGCCCACGGGCTCACCGTGCACCAAGAAGCCGCGGCCCTTGCAGTGCTCGCACGTCTCTGAGAACGCCTCGACCAGACCCTGGCCCACGCGCTTGCGGGTCATCTGGACCAGGCCAAGAGAGGTGACCTCTGCCACCTGGTGCTTGGTGCGGTCGCGAGACAGGCACTCGATCAGGCGGCGCAGCACGCGGTCGCGGTTCGCCTCGAGCAGCATGTCGACAAAGTCGATCACGATGATGCCGCCGATGTCGCGCAGCCTCAGCTGTCGCACGATTTCTTCAGCAGCCTCGAGGTTGTTGAGCGTCATCGTCTCTTCGAGAGTGCCGCCCTTGCCCACAAACTTGCCGGTGTTGACGTCCACCACCGTCATGGCCTCGGTGCGGTCGATCACGAGCGAGCCGCCGGAGGGCAGCCACACCTTGCGGTCCATCCCCTTGGTGAGCTGCTCGTCGATCCGGTGGGCCGCGAACACGTCTCCGTCGCCCACAAAGCGGTGCAGGCGCGGAGCGAGGTCGGTGGCGACCTGGCCCACGTAGGCGCTCAGGGAGTTCCAGGTGTCCTCGCCCTGAATGGTGAGGGACTCGAAGTCTTCGTTGAAGATGTCACGGACCACGCGAATGGCCATGTCGGGCTCGGCGCGCAGCAATTGCGGCGCCTTGCCGCCTTGAGCCTCGGCCTCAATCGACTCCCACTGGCGCTTGAGTCGCTCGACGTCTGCACGCAACTCCTCCTCGGAGGCGCCCTCGGCTGCCGTACGGACGATGACCCCAGCGTCGGCAGGGATCACTTCGCGCAGCAACTTCTTGAGGCGGTTGCGCTCGGTGTCGGGAAGCTTGCGGCTGATGCCGGTCACTCCCCCGCCTGGCACATACACGAGGAAGCGCCCTGCGAGCGAAATCTGTGAGGTGACGCGAGCGCCCTTGTGGCCGATCGGGTCCTTGGTGACCTGCACCATGACGGTGTCGCCTGGCTTGAGAGCAAGCTCGATGCGCTTTGGCTTGCCGTCGAGCCCTGCGGCGTCCCAGTTGACCTCGCCTGCGTACAGCACGGCATTGCGACCGCGACCCACGTCAACGAACGCGGCCTCCATGCCTGGCAGCACGTTCTGCACGCGGCCAAGGTAGACGTTGCCTGCCATCGAGGCCTCGGCCTGGTGGCTCACGTAGTGCTCGACCAGCACGTCGTCCTCAAGCACGGCGATCTGCACGCGGCCGTCCTTCTCGCGCACCACCATGTCGCGCTTGACGGACTCACGCCTGGCCAAGAACTCGGCCTCGGAGATCACGGGGCGACGACGTTGGCCATCCCTGGAATCACGCCGACGCTGACGCTTGGCCTGCAGTCGCGTGGAGCCTTGGAGTTGGTCGTCGTTGCTGCTGGAGGATGACGACGCATTAGATGAGGACGAGCGCGAGCCCCTGCTGCGGCGCCTGCGCCTGCGCGAAGTGCCGGAGCCGTCGCCGTCGTCACTCGCGTCGTCGCCTGAACCGGAGTCGTTCGAGTCTTCTGAACCGGAGTCGTCCGCGCTCGACGGTTCCGCGGCGTTGTCGTCGCCCTCGCCGTCGGTGCGCTTCTTGCCGCGACCGCGGCCGCCACGCCTGCGTCGGCGCTTAGCAGCGTCGTCGCCGTCGCTGTCGCTGTCACCGGAAGCGTCCTGGCCCTTGCTGCCCGACGCTTGGACGTCGCCGTCCTGCTGGTCCTTCGGCTGATCGCCTTCGCTCGCCGTCGGGGCTGCCTTCTTGGCACGAGTGCGCTTGGGCTTTGCCTCGCCGGCGTCGCCGTTGTCGGAGCCGGAAGCCTTCTGGGCGTCGTCGCCGCTGGCGGCCTTGCCCCTCCTGGACGAGGCGGTCGCCTTAGGCGCCTGGCTCGGCTTGTCTGCGGCCGACGGCGGTCCCGCGGGCGCCGATGCCCTGCGGGGCGCGCGCTTTGGCGGGCTCTCCGGGGCCATCTGCGGTGCTTGGAAGATCACGGCGTTGGGGGTGGTAGTGGTGTTGTCCTCGCTCACAGCGGGTACCTCACAGCGTCAAGGCCGACCACACTCGGCCCCGGCGTCTTCGTCGGTCGCCACTCTCGGTGACGGAAGTCTCATGGTCGCGGCGGACCATTCCGGGGCGGCGCCTGGCGGATTGCTCCGCTGTCAGCCAAGGCCGGTGTGTCTGTCGCGTGGTGGGCACTTCGTGTGGAGAAGCGCTGACCTGTGGCCATTGTGGCATACCCCACCTGAAACGGGGCTTTTGTCGTGGCGCGCCGACGAAAGCAGGCGGGCTGCGCTCACGGGCGCGACCCGTGTCGATGCGGCACCGAGGTCCCGTGTGCCACCCGGGACCGGCTCGCTCGACGATCCCGCTTCGAGGACCGCATACACACACGGACCAGGTCTGATAGACTGCTGAACCGCGCGCCGTCCCGCGTCAGAACCGGGATCTTTCCGGGACGCCACCTCTGGGACCTGTCCGCGGAGGTGCGAAACCCGGGACCTGAGTCCCAGTCCCGTGCAATACCCCCCCGAGTAAGTTGTGCCTACACGTCAAGGGAGGACACCCGATGGAAGCGCTGGAACTCGCGCGCTGGCAGTTCGGCATCACGACTGTCTATCACTTTATCCTCGTTCCGCTGACACTCGGGCTGTCGATCCTGGTAGCGATCATGCAGACCATGTGGGTGCGGACCGGCAAAGAAAAGTGGCTGCGTCTCACCAAGTTCTACGGCAAACTGCTGCTCATCAACTTCGCGCTCGGCGTCGCTACCGGCATCGTCCAGGAGTTCCAGTTCGGCATGAACTGGTCCGAGTACTCACGCTACGTCGGCGACATCTTTGGTGCTCCGCTCGCGATGGAGGCGCTGATCGCGTTCTTCCTTGAGTCGACCTTCCTTGGCGTCTGGATCTTCGGGTGGGACCGCCTGTCCAAGAAGGTCCACCTCGCGGTGGTGTGGCTCTTCGCCATCGGCTCCAACATCTCTGCGTACTTCATCATCGCCGCCAACTCTTGGATGCAGCACCCGGTGGGTACTGAGTTCAACCCCGAGACCGGCCGTGCGGAGATGACGAACATCTGGCAGGTGCTCACCAACAGCACCACCCTTGCCGCGTTCCCGCACGTCATCGCCACCGCCTTCCTTGTGGCGGGCACGTTCGTCGCGGGTATTGCCGTCTACTGGATGGTCAAGAAGCATCGCCAGGGTGAAGCCGCGGACTCCCCCGACGTCTCGCTGTACCGCACCGCATCACGGCTTGGTGCTGTCACCATGATCATTGCTGGCCTCGCGGTCATCGTGACGGGCGACGTCCAGGCCAAGCTGATGTTCGAGCAGCAACCCATGAAGATGGCCGCCGCCGAGGGCATCATCGAGTCCGAGACCAGCGCGCCCTTCTCGCTCCTGGCGTTCGGCAACCTCGCGGGCGACGATCCCGGCTCGGTCACCCACGTGCTGTCGATCCCCGGCCTCACTTCCTACCTGGCCGAGGGCAGTTTCGACGCCAAGGTCACGGGCCTCAACGAGTTGCAGCGTCAGTACGCGGGCCAAGGCACGGAGGAGACCGTCGTCCCCGCCGTGGACGGCTACACCGTCGACAAGGACACGCGCCCCAACCTGGCCGTGACGTACTGGTCGTTCCGTCTCATGATTGGCCTCGCAGCATTCTCCGCAGCGCTCGCGCTCACGGTGCTGTGGTTCACTCGCAAGGGCGGCACCGTCACCAAGCCGTGGATGCGTACGCTCGCCCTGGTCTCGCTACCGATGCCCTACCTCGCGGCGTCGTTCGGCTGGATCTTCACGGAGATGGGTCGCCAGCCGTTTGTGGTCGCGCCCAACCCCACCTACGACGGCACCGGCATGGTCGCCCTCCTCACCGAGCATGGCGTGTCGAAAGCCGCCAGCACGTTTGAAGTGGCGACGTCCATGATCATCTTCACCATCGTCTACGCCATTCTCGGTGTCTTCTGGTACCGCCTCACCAGCCGGTATGCCCAAGAGGGCGCGCCCGCTTTCGAGGAACCAAACCCCAGTGACGATGACGACCGACCGCTGTCGTTCGCGTACTAGGCCGGAAGGAACTTAACTCATGAATCTCGCAGACTTCTGGTTCATCCTGATCGCGGTCCTGTGGACCGGTTACCTCGTGCTTGAGGGTTTCGACTTCGGTGTCGGCATGCTGATGCCCATCGTCGGCAAGACCGCCAAGGGCAAGCGCGTGCTCATCAACACCATCGGCCCCGTGTGGGACGGCAACGAGGTGTGGCTTCTCACTGCCGGTGGCGCCACCTTCGCTGCCTTCCCCGAGTGGTATGCCACGCTCTTTTCCGGCTTTTACCTGCCGCTCCTGCTGATCCTGCTGGCGCTCATTGTTCGCGCCGTCGCGATCGAATACCGGGCAAAGATCAACGACGAGAACTGGCGCAATCGGTGGACCCTCGCCATCGTGGTCTCATCGTGGGTGCCATCGATCCTGTGGGGCGTCGCGTTCGCGAACATCGTGCGCGGTGTGCCGATCGACGAGACCTTCACCTACACGGGCGGGTTCTTCAACCTGCTCAACCCCTTCGCCTTGCTGGGCGGCCTGGTGACACTCGCGATCTTCCTCAGCCACGGCGCGATCTTCCTGTCGCTCAAGACCTCGGGCGCCGTGTTCGACCGCGCCAAGGCGTTCGCCAAGCCCGCCTCCCTCGCCGCCGTCGTGGTCGGAGCGGTGTGGGCGGTGTGGCTGCAACTGGCCTACTCCGAGAATGCCTGGACGTGGGGTGCCCTCCTGGTCGCCGCTATCGGCCTCATCGGTGCGGCGTGGTACAGCCGCGCGGACCGTTTCGGCCTCGCCTTCACCTTCAACGCGTTGGCGATCGTCGGCGCGGTGGTGCTCATCTTCGGCTCGCTCTACCCCGACGTGATGCCCTCCACCACGGACGCGGCCTTCAGCCTCACCGTCGACAACGCCCGCTCCTCGCACACTACGCTCGTGGTGATGACATGGGTGGCCGGAATCTTCACCCCGCTGGTCCTGGCCTACCAGGCGTGGTCGTACTGGGTGTTCAGGCGTCGGCTGTCAGAAGACCACATGCCCGAGCACAACGAGTTGACGTTTACCAAGAACTAGGGACTCGATGAAACCAATCGACCCGCGCCTCATCGCGCGGATCGGGCCAGCCCGCCGTTACGTGATCGTGACGGCGGCGCTTGGTTTTCTGACCGCGTTGACCATCCTGTTCCAGGCGCTGCTGGTGTCGCGCATGCTCGCTCCTGTTCTCGCTCCTGCGCCGCTCACGGAGGATGGCCTCGGCCCGCTCGGCTCTCTTGTGCCCCTGGGCGCCCGAGTGCTCGAAACCGGCCTGCCGCTGTTGGTGCTGGTGGTCGTTGTCAGGGTCGCGCTTGTGTGGGTTCAGGAACGATTGGCGCACAGGGCTGGCACCAAAGTGGTCTCGCAGTTGCGCGAGGCCGTCGTTGCCCATGCCGCCAGGATGGGCCCTCGCTGGATCGCCTCCGGCAAGGGCGCCGAGGTCGTCACCACCGTCACTCGCGGGCTCGACGGCCTTCTCCCCTACTTTGTGCGCTACGTCCCGCAGCTGATGCTGGCGTCGACGGTCACGCCGCTCATGCTGGTGGTTGTCCTCGGCCTCGACTGGCTCTCCGCGCTGATCGTTGCCCTCACGCTTCCGTTGGTGCCGCTCTTCATGATTCTGGTCGGCCTCTTGACCCGCGAGCGCTCCCGCAGCCACCTGGAAGCCATGGAGAGGCTCGGCGCCCGCACCCTTGACCTCATCGCCGGCGTGCCCACCTTGCGCGCCCTCGGCCGTGAGCGGGGGCCTGCGGCGCGAGTGCGAGAGTTGGGCACCGCCTCCAAGAACGCGACGATGGGCTCCCTTCGCATCGCGTTCTTGTCTGGCTTCGTGTTGGAGCTCTTGACGACGCTGTCCGTCGCGATCGTCGCCGTGACCCTTGGATTCCGCCTGATCGATGGCAACGTGTCGATCGAGACGGCTCTTGCGGTGCTCATTCTGGCGCCAGAGGTCTACCTCCCCGTCCGCAATGTCGGCACCCACTTCCACGCCTCAGCCGATGGCATGGCCGCAGCCGACGCTGCGTTTGCGATCCTGGAACAGCCGACGCCGGTGGTGGGCACCCCTGGCGGAGCGGTGATGGACTTCACCGGAGCAACGCTTCTGTTCGACGACGTCTCGGTCGCCACCCCCGACGGCACCAGGAACGCGCCTGCCCGCCTCACCATGCGCGCGCTCCCTGGGCAGATGACCGTGCTGCGCGGCCCCAACGGCGAAGGTAAGTCCACGGCACTGCTGGCGCTCGCGGGGCTGCTCTCACCTGACGGCGGTTCCGTGACCGCAACCGTCGCGGGGCGTGCCGCCGCATTGGCCGACAGCGACCCTGACGCATGGACCAGCCAATGCGCGTGGGTGCCACAGCGGCCCGAACTGGGCCCCGCGGGTCGCGAGCTGAGCCTCGGCCAGCGCCAACTCGCAGCGTACGAGCGGGCGCTGACCTCCGGCAGGCCCGTGCTGCTCTTCGACGAGCCCACCGCCCACCTCGACGGCGAGGCTCGGGCCGGCCTGGTGCGACGCATCGCCGCCCTCGCCCGCGATGGCGCGACAGTCGTCGTTGCCACTCATGACCCTTTGGTGATCGAGGCGGCCGACGCTGTGGTCGAGGTGCGCGCAGCCGTCGTCGGGATCGCACCATGACTGCCGCTCAGCAGTCGACTCGTTTCGGGGCGTCCGCCTCCCAGCGCCGACTGGACTGGCGGGCATTGCTCCGCAATGCGGAAGTCCGACCTGGACAGGTGCTCTTGTCGGTTGCGGCGGGCACCATGGCGCTCGGCGCGGCCGTGGGCCTCGCTGCCGTCGCCGCGTGGATGATCGCGAAGGCGGCAGGAATGCCCTCCCCTGCAGAACTCGGCCTCGCCGCCGTCACTGTCCGGTTCTTTGGCATCTCGCGCGGCCTGTTTCGTTACCTTGAGAGGCTTGCAAGCCACCAGACTGCGCTCGGCGGCGTGGTGGCGCTGCGCACCAGAACCTACGAGTCTGTCGCGAGCACCGGCGCCTCGCGCGTGCTTGCGCTTCGCCGCGGCGACATCGTGGCTCGCATGGGCGGCGACATCGACGCGATGGGCGACGCCGTGGTGCGCTCCCTCATCCCGTTGGGCGTGGCTGGCACCGTCAGCCTCATCTCGATCGCGATTACCACGGCGTATCTGCCTGTTGCGGGAGCGGCACTGGCTGCTTGCCTGCTAGCAGCAGCCGTGGGGTCCGGGCTCATGACGTGGCGTGCCGCTCGTGCGGCAGCCATCGCCGGCACGGCGGCGGCGGCACGCGTCTCCACCGCAACTCTTGAGGCCATCGAGGGAGCGGCCGAGCATCGCGTGTGGGGCACGTCGGAAGACGCCGCGGAGGAACTGCGCGCGGCCGACCTCGATGCCGAGCATGCCGCCGAACTCTCCGCGAAGCCTGCCGCCTGGGCTGCCGCAGCTCTCCAGGGAGCCCAGGGCGCTGCGCTGGTGCTCGCACTGTGGCTCGCCGTCTCTGCGGCCAGGCACGCTGGACTTCCCCCCACTGACACCGCGGTGGTGGCGCTCCTGCCGCTCGCGGCTTTCGAGGCCGTGACGGCGGTGCCCGCAGCGATTCAGCAGGCGTTCAGATCTTCTACAGCTGCGCGACGAGTGCAAGCGATGGTGGAGGAAGGGCCCTCAGAGGCGCCCGGCGGGGCGGCTGACCCAGCGCACATCGCTCCTGAGGGGGTGGGCCCCGCAGCGGACACGGCCGCCCCAGAATCCCCCACCCTGCATCTCGACCAACTCAGCGCGGCCTGGCCAGGAATGACACCGACCGTGCCCGTCACGGCGACCATTGAACCTGGAGGCGCTCTTGGCATCGTCGGCCGCTCAGGCATCGGCAAGACCACGCTGCTCCTGACGATGGCCGGAGCACTGGAGCCCGCCACCGGCGCCGCGCTCGTGGAAGGGCAACCAGTAGGCCCCACCACGCTCGGTCGCACGATTGCGATGACCCCTGAAGACGCTCACCTCTTTGGCACCACCTTGCTGGAGAACCTGCGCGTCGCGAATGGCGCCATCACCGAGGACCAGGCCCGTGCCGCCCTCGAGGCCGTCCAGTTGGGCGACTGGCTCGACGGCCTACCAGAGGGTCTCGACACGCCGCTAGGAGCGGGAGGCAACACCGTGTCTGGCGGTGAGCGCCGCCGGCTGCTGCTAGCACGCGCGCTGGTGAGCGAAGCACCCATCCACTTGATCGATGAGCCGGCCGAGCATCTCGACACCGACGGAATCGAGGCCTTGCGCGCTCTTGTCGGGGCGATGAGAGCCCGCGGAAGGTCGGTGGTGATCGTCACGCACGATCTCGGAATTCTTGATGTGGTCGATAAGGTGGTGACGCTCGATGGCAGTTAACCCCCTCGGCGGAGAGGATCGACCCATGTCGGACGCGGTGACGGACGCGATCCTGTCGCTCAATCGCCAACTCGACCTGCCCTCAGTGCTCAACAAGATGCTTGAGGCGGCCATGAAGACCACGGGCGCTCCGCTCGCGGCCATCAACGTGCTGGACGAGAACGGCATCTCAGTCGACTTTCACTATCAGGGCATGGACGCATCCATCTGGCAGATGATTCCGCGCGCCCCCAATAGCGTCGGCACGCTCGCCGAGATCCCCAGCGAGGGAACCCTGGTGATCGCCGAAATCACCGAACACCCCTCCTTCAAGGGTCTGCCGAAAGGTCACCCGCCGCTTGGCTCGTTCCTTGGCTGCGCCCTTAAGGCGCGCGGTTCCGTCTTCGGCTACCTCTACCTCGCCTCAAAAAAGGGCGGCTTCACCAAGACTGACGAGGCAACGGTGCAGGCGCTCGCGTCGGCCGCCTCCGTCGCGATCGACAACGCCCAACTCTTCGAAGAGTCGCTTGAGCGCGAGAACTGGCTCGCGGCATCGCAAGCCATCACGACCGCCCTTCTCGCCAACCCAGGAGACGAGACGGCCATCGCCCGCATCGTGGCGTCGGCAAAGGAGCTCTCTGGGGCGGCGGCCGCCGCACTCGTCTTGCCTGGTATCGACGACGAATGGGTGATGGAGTTTACCCACGGTGAGAAGGCCGATGAACTACTAGGGCTGATCCTGCCGTCTGACGGATTCGCGATGTCCGTCATCAGGGCAGGCCAGGGAACGATCGCTCAAGAGCCTCCTGGGCCGACGATCCTTGACCCCGTGCGCGGCTTCGGCCCCACGCTGTACGCACCGCTCTTGGCAGGCGCACGCACTCTTGGCCTGCTCATGCTGTGGCGAGAGAAGAACTACAACACCTTCGACGACCACGACCTGGCGACCGCTCAGCGCTTTTCCAACCAGGCCGCGCTTGCTCTCCAGTTCGCCGAACTCGCGCACGTGCGCAACGTGTCGAACCTGCTTGAGGAGCGGGAGCGCATCGCCGACGACCTCCATGACTTCGTGTCTCAGGAACTCTTCGCTACGGCCATGCAGTTGGAGGCTTTGACGGACGACGTCGCTCCCGAGGCACGCGACCGCCTCGCGTCGACGCTCGAGCACGTCAAGCGCGCCCAGCACGAGGTGCGTGGCGTGATGAGCCAGTTGCAGGGCGATCGCACGTCGGAACCCCTCGCCGAGCGTGTCAGGCGGGAACTCATCCTCGCTCAGGACTCGTTGGGATTCGTGCCGTTCCTGTCAGTAGATGACTGGGGCGCAGCTTCGCGAGCTGTCGACAGCGATCCGACCCTGTCGGATGACATCATCGCCGTGATTCGCGAGTTGCTCTCGAACACGGCACGGCACGCTCACGCGACGTCGTCCTCCGTCACCATTTCAGCGAAGGACGGCAGGCTGAGCGTCATTATCGAAGACGACGGCGTGGGCCCTTCCGGCGCCTTCTCGCGCCACTCGGGCACATCAAACCTGGCGAACAGGGCGCTACGCCGCCGCGGCAGCTTCTCTCTCGACCCCATCAACGAGGACGCCGAACGGCCCGGCACCCGCGCCGTGTGGAACGTCCTCGCCAGCTAGGAACTCTTCGTCGCTGGTCTATCCCCTAAACGACGCGGCGTGGCGACGCGTCGCCCAGGCCACCACCTGCGTACGGCGCTGCAAGCCCATCTTCGACAACACGCTCGTGACGTGGTTCTTGACGGTCTTTTCCGCAATGCCGAGTTCGTCGCCGATCTCGCGGTTGGCAAGGCCCTGACCCACGAGTTCCACGACGCGACGCTCCATCGGGGTCAAACGCCCCAGCACTTCGTCGTCTCGCACGCGAATGTGCTGGCCGTGCTCCTTGCCGGTTGCAGCGAGGCGAACGGCCTCGACCACTTGCTGAGAGCCTGCGGTCTTGGGCAGGAACATGTCGGCACCAGCCGTACGGGCCGCGCTGCGGGCCTCGTCATCGTCGTACGACGTGAGCACGATGATGTGGCAATCGGGCAGGGTACGCCGCACGTGAGCGATGAGCTCAAGGCCGGTACCGTCGGGAAGACGTAGGTCCGAAAGGACCACGTCGGGACGCACCGCATCGGCGCGACGGACCGCTTGCGCGACCGTTCCGGCCTCCGCCACAACCTCGATGCCGTCTGCACGGTCGAGAATGTCACAAATGCCGCGACGTACGACCTCGTGGTCGTCCAAGACAAGTACCCTGACGTTGTTCATATCGACAGGCTAACCCTTGGTCCTACGTTTGTTCGGGGCGAAGGTCCTGGGTCCCATGACTCGCCACACGGAGTTACTGTGAGTGTCCCGGCGCGTCGTTGGGTCCGACGTCCGGGGAGTCCTAGTCCTTAGCGGTCCTGGTCACGAATCGCCGCTGACACCGTGGGCACCAGTGGGTTGAGCGACCGCCGATGCGCTCCTGGACGATCCGGCCGCCGCACCGCGTGCAGTCCTCTCCCGTCCGGCCATATGCCTGCAGGCTACGAGAGAAGTAGCCCGACTCGCCGTTGACGTTGACGTAGAGCGCGTCGAAGCTTGTACCTCCCTGGTCCAGCGCTTTGGCCATCACCTCGCGGGCGGCGGCCAACAACGCGCGAGCCTGCGCAAGCGAAAGGGCATTGGCCGGCCGCTCCGGATGCACTCTGGCTGCCCACAGGGCCTCGTCAGCGTAGATGTTGCCAATCCCGCTCATCACGGTCTGGTCAAGCAAGACTTGTTTGATGCCCCGCGAGCCGCGCCTCATGCGCTCCAATACCGCACGCTCGTCCACCGCCGGATCGAGCACGTCGCGAGCGATATGGGCGACGGTCAGCGGGACGGCAGCGGCATCGCTTCCGTGGCCGCCTGGCCGCCCGTCTGGAGTGGCCAACGTTGGTTCGGCTAGTAGGTACCCAAACGTCCGTTGATCGAGAAAATCGAGAGTGCCCGTGCCGCGCGGCGTCTTGAGGTGGAGCCGGACCCGGCAATGAGGGTGCGGATCGGGCGCGTCACCTGGGAACACACGGAATTGACCTGACATGCCGAGGTGAGCACTCAGCGCGCCGCCTGACGATGCGGCCGCGAGACGGCGGCTCACCTCTTCCTCCTCGAGAAGCGGGAGCCACAAGAACTTGCCGCGTCTCACGGCGGCGCCCAACACCATGCCCTGAAGGGCCATCTCGAACTCGCCAGGTCCACCGGGCTGGAGCCGAACGCAAGAGTCGCGATAGACGCTGACCCCGTCGATACGAGACCCCACCACGAGGCCCTCAAGCCCCGCACGTACGGTCTCGACCTCTGGCAGTTCAGGCACTAGGCGCTAGACAGCTCGCCATGAGCGACCTCGGCCGCCTGCTGTTCGGCCACCTTCTTCGAGGATCCCGTGCCGGTCCCTCGCGGAATCCCGTCAACGAGCACCGTCGCCGTGAAAGTGCGTGCGTGATCAGGCCCGACGCCGGTGACGTCGTAGACGGGCCCAGGAAGACCGTAGGCGGAGCAGGCCTCTTGAAGTGCCGTCTTCCAGTCGAGGGCGTCACCAGCGGTGGCCGCCTTCACCAGCGAGGGGCCGACGAGCCTCAAGATGACGTCGCGCGCCACCTCAATTCCGTGCGTCAAATACACGGCGCCGAAGACGGCCTCAAGGCTGTCGCACAGGATTGAGTCCTTGTCGGGCCCGCCCGTAGAGAGTTCGCCCTTGCCAAGCAGCACAAACGAACCGAGGTCGATACCCCTCGCAACCGCCGCGAGGGCGCGTTGCGAGACGCAAGAAGCCCTGATCTTGGCGAGGTCTCCCTCGGCAAGCTCTGGGTGATCGCGATACAGACGGTCGGTGACGACGATGCCAAGCACGGAGTCACCAAGAAACTCGAGGCGCTCGTTCGTGGGCAGCCCACCGTTTTCGTACGCGAAAGAACGATGGGTGAGCGAAAGCACCAACAACTCGGGGTCAACAGAGACGCCGAGCCGTTCAGTGAGAATGGCCGCCGCTTGGGGACCATGTGTACTCACGGAAAGCCGAGAAGAGGCTTTACGCCTCGTGCTCGGTACGCAGAGCCTCAGCGTACTGGCGACCGTTGTACGCGCCGCAGGCCGGGCAGGCCGCGTGCGACAGGCGGTCAGCCTTGCACGAAGGACACGTCGTGAGGTTGGCAGCAGTCGTCTTCCACTGCGAACGACGCGAGCGGGTGTTGCTGCGCGACATCTTGCGCTTGGGAACAGCCACGGCTAACTCTCTTCCTTGTCAGACAGCCCGAGGCTGTCTTTCACACTTTCTAGTGCCGACCATCGAGGGTCGAGTATCTCATGAGCATGGTCCGGATCGTTCGCGAGCGGCGCGCCACATTGGTCGCACAGCCCCGGACAATCCGGCTCACACAGCGGGGTAAACGGCAAACTGGTGACTACCGCATCCCTGACAACGCCCTCAAGGTCAAGGCTTTCGCCGTCGAACTCGAACACATCATCAGCGTCGTCACCCTGTTCGCGCGGCGCGTCGGGATAGAGAAACAACCCCTGCACTGGAACCTCAAGGTCAACACGCACCTCTTCCAGACAGCGACTGCACTCCCCCGTCGCTCGCGCTGCGAAGGTGCCGCTCACCCAGATTCCATCGGTCACCACCTCGCACTGAACGTTCAGTGTCGCTGCGGATCCCTGCGGAACCCCAATCACTTCTGTGCCAAGAGCCTCTGGGATAGTCAGTTCACGGGAATACTCGCGATGAGTACCCGGCCTGCGCACCAGGTCACGCACGTGAATGCGGAAATTGGTGTCGGCTTCTGGAGAGTGTTTCACACGCTCCTCCATGTCCTAACGGTCCCTTTGGACCTCGGCCCGGTAGTGACCGGCGGGCCAGCAGACGATCTTACGGGATGGCAGCACCTGAACTCAAACTGCAGACTCAGCGACCGTCTCGCAGCGCCTCGAGAACTGCCGCCTCGACGCCCGGCGGAACATATGCCGAGATGTCTCCCCCATGCCTCGCCACGTCTCTGACGAGCGACGAGGCGACGTGCGACAAGGCACTGTCGCCCGTGAGAAGGACCGTCTCGATCCCTGTGAGCGAGCGGTTCATGAGCGCCATGGGGCGTTCCACGTCGTAGTCAGCGCCTCCGCGTAGGCCCTTGACGATGGCGACGGCACCCTGGGCCTCACAAAAGTCGACGAGCAGCCCGTCCGTCGCGGCCACCTCAACACCATCGACGTGCGACACGGCCAACTGGGCCACCTGCACACGTACGTCGACGTCCAACAGCGGCGACTTGGTGGAGTTGTGGGCGACGGCGATGACGACGCGGTCGAACAGTTGGCGGGCACGCACGGCGATATCGACGTGCCCCAACGTGATCGGGTCGAAGGATCCTGGAAAGACGACGGTGGCCATAATCGGCAACTTAGCGCACGTGCTCGGCAAAGTAGACGGTCGTCTCGCCGTACGCCTTGCTCTGAATGAGGTCGAGGCCGTGCGGCCAGGCGGGGGCCGTCCTTCTTGTCGACATTTCGAGGACGACGGTTGCGTGGCTTGCGAGGCGCGGCACCAAGGCTTCCAAAACAGGCACCAAGTCACCGTGGGCGATGTCGTAGGGCGGGTCGAGGAATGCGATCGTCCACTCGGCCGATGCCCGTGCCAGGTATGGCAAGGCCTTCTCGCGCACGATGGTGGCGCGAGTCCCCAGTCCGACCTGTTTGATGTTCGACTCGATGACCCGCACCGCAGGCGTCGCCGATTCCACGAAAGTCGCATGCGCGGCGCCCCTGCTCAATGCCTCGATACCAAGCGCTCCTGAACCCGCAAAGAGGTCGACAACGTGGGCCCCGCGCAGAGCGTCGGCGTGGTCGAGGCGCGAGAAGATCGCTTCGCGCACTCGATCAGAGGTGGGCCTTGTGCCCGTCTTCGGCACCGCGATTCGGCGCCCACCGACGTCGCCAGCGATGATCCGTGTCATGCACGTAGCGTACGGCGCGACCAGCCGTTTTACGATGCGGCGATGGCGAAGGCAACCGTTCCGAGGTATATCGCCGGTATCGCGAAGCCCTCGAAGCCGATGCCCCTCGTGTCCCTGACCACCAGGCCGAGCGCGAGCACAGCAGAGATGAGGATCGTTCCTCCGAGCAGCACGATCGACGTGGGGCCCACGTGCGCATAGATGGATCCCTTCACAAAGAACAGATCGGCCACCGCGATCATGAGCGTGTCAAAGACATTGCCGCCGATGATGTTGCCGACCCCCATCGTGATGGAACCCATCCGCACGGCAGCGATCAAGGTGATGAGCTCTGGCAACGAGGAGATCGCGGTGGTGATCGTGAAGCCAGCCACCCCTGAGGGCATTCCCGTCGCATCGACAAGCCCGAGCCCTGCACGCGCCACGACCCAGCCCGTCGCGGCAACCACGACGCCTAGGCCCGCGAAGAGGAGCCAGAGCCGCTTCATCGACGCGGTGCTGGGCGGCTCGCCCTGCTCATCGCCCGTGGTCTTACTCTCTCGCGGACGCCACTGCGGTTCTTTCTCCACCGACTTCAGCAACCGCAGTCCGTAGAAGTAGAAGGCGGGAATCGCCAGGGTGAGGGGGTGGAACCAGCCCCACGCCACTTGAGGCGTCGCGTACGCGATGATCGGCAGAGACAGCAGCGCGACGAGCACCATCGATTGCAACAGATTGGGAAGCGAAGCGGCAGCGTGCTCGAGGTTCGCTCGCCGGTACATCAAGTCGGCGATCGCAATCCACACGGACTGAATGGCGACGCCACCCAGCGGATTGGCGAGTGCAAAATCCGCCTCGCCCGCAAGCGCGCCCGTTGCCGTTGTCACAATTCCCGTCAGAGATGTGACCCCGCCGAGCAGCAACGCGCCAGCGGTCGCCTTGCCCATTCCCGTGCGTTCTGCGATGTCGTCGGCCACCCACGCCAACCGGGTGCCCGCGAAAGCCAGCACCGCCACCGACACCACGAGCGCGCCGACGCTCGGAAGGAGCGGCCACGCATCGTTCATCGCTCTCGTCCCTTGTGTCAGAAGGTGTTCGGGTCGCGACGCACGCTCGTGTTCATGTGGCCGGCTCGCTGCCAACGCTACGCGGAACGCTCCCCCGCACGCCAGCGGGGACGCCTCTGTTCCAGGCGGCACGGCGACGGTTGCGCGCCTAGGGTGGGACCATGAAACGGTGGGCAAGCAGGTTGCGACGAGTGCCAGTGCTCGCATGGGTGACGATCACGGTCATCCTTGCGTGGATCGTGGCCGGGTCGTGGTGGTGGGCCAGCGCCACCGAACCCGAAGTAGCGACGCCCACCCCCAGCGTGACCATCTCGCCCTCCGCTACTCCGGCGACGGCGTCGGCGTGTGAAGCGTTCGCGGAGGTGACGAACGCATGGGAGGGCGGGTTCCAGGTCGATGTCACGGTCACATCGCTCAGAGTCGCGATTGACGATTGGAAGGTCGCCTTCGATCTGGGCAGTGCAGTGGTCGACGGGTCATGGAACTCCGCGCTCGCCGTGGGAGCCAGCGGTCCGGTGACCGCATCAAGTGTCGAATACAACGGCCGCGTGCCTGCCTCGTCGAGCACGACTTTCGGCTTCACCGCAAGGGGAACAGCGCCTGCCGAGCTCGACGCGGTGTGCGAGAGTTCGACCGCAGCCCCCGCCGGCTCCACCGCGGACGGCCGCGGCGATCCCGTCCCCGCCACTCCACCAGGCGTCTACAGGTCGTCCTCGAATGTCGACTCCCCCAACGACGACGACTGGCTTCACACCGACGGCAACCGCATCGTCGACGCCCGCGGCGATGCCGTGTGGCTCACGGGAGCCAACTGGTTTGGTTTCAACACCGAAGAGCGCGTCTTCCACGGTCTATGGGCAGCAAACCTCGGAGAACTTCTCGATGCGGTCGCGAGCCGGGGCATCAACGTCATCAGGGTGCCCATCTCGACCGAACTACTCCTGGAGTGGAAGGAAGGCAACGCCGCCGTACCGCCGGGCGTGAATCAAGCGCTCAACGAGGAATTGGTGGGAAAGACGACGCTGGAGGTCTTCGACGCGTTCCTTGGCGCGGCGAAGGACCGAGGACTCAAGGTCATCCTTGACGTTCACTCGGCGAAGGCCGACAACGCCGGCCACATCGCGCCGATGTGGTTTGCTGGCGACATCACGGCAGAGGACTTCTACGCTGGCTGGGAATGGGTCGCCGAGAGGTACAGCAGCGACGACACCATCATCGGCTTTGATCTCCAGAACGAACCGCATGGCCAGCCGAGCGAGCAGCCTCACGCCGTGTGGGACGGGTCGACGTCCGCCAACAACTGGAGGCACGCGGCGGAGGTCGCGGCGTCCAGAATCCATGCCGTGCACCCCGACGCCCTCATCCTGGTTGAAGGAATCGAAGCCACGCCCAAGGCGGGTTCGCAGACATCCTCGACCGACAACGCTGACTATGACTTCGGGTGGTGGGGCGGAAACCTGCGCATGGCTGGCACGTACCCCATCCGGCTCGATGATCCGGACAAGTTGGTGTACTCCCCGCACGAGTACGGCCCGCTCGTGTACGAGCAGCCGTGGTTCAAGGGCGCCTTCTCCGCACAGTCGCTCCGTGCGGACGTGTGGGAGCCGAATTGGCTCTACCTTCACGACCGTGAGGTCGCGCCCCTGCTGATCGGCGAATGGGGCGGCCGTTTTGGACAAGATGCTCGCCAAGACAAGTGGATGACGGCGCTCCGGGATCTGATCGTTGAGGAGCGTCTCGCGCACACGTTCTGGTGCATCAACCCCAACTCGTCAGACACCGGCGGGTTGCTGCTCGACGATTGGTCCTCGTGGGATGAGCAGAAGTACGCGCTACTGCGACCCGCGCTGTGGCAAGACAGGGATGGCGCGTTCGTCAGCCTCGATCATGCGACGCCCTTGCCAGGTGGCATCTCCGTCACGCAGTACTACGCCGACGGCAACGCCGCACCACAGGGCTAGGCGCTGGATCCTGCCGAGTCTCTCGTGGCAGGAATCATGTCTCGCGTCGCCCACGAGACAGAGGCGACGTCCCCTGGCCGTCCCAGGTAGTAGCCCTGACCGATCGCGCATCCAAGCGCCCGCAAGGCCTTGAGTTGCTCGGGCCTCTCGATGCCTTCGGCAATGGTGAGCGCTCCGAGTGAGTGCGCCATCTGCACCATCGTCCTGACCAAGGCGTGGGTCTTGGGGTCCTTGCCCACCGCAGCGACGAACGACTTGTCGATCTTGATGATGTCGATGGGAAAGTCAGAGAGATAGGCGAGCGAGGACTGACCAGTCCCAAAGTCGTCAAGAGCGATCGTGACGCCCCGCTCCCGAGCCGCCCGTAGCGTCGCGAGCGCACCGACAGGGTCCGCAATGATGGCGGTCTCCGTGATCTCAAGGCACAAGCGGAAGCCTTCTGAGGCACCGCGATCGACGAGCTCGACGAGCTCCCTGAGGAATGCCGGCTCACTCAGTTGCACCGCCGACACGTTGACGGTAACGAGCAAGTCAGGCCTCCCGGACTGCGACCACTGTTGCGCCTGGTTCACAGCCTGCCGAAGCACGCGGGATCCGACGGCGTTGATCACCCCTGTGCGCTCGGCTTCCGGAATGAAGCGGTCTGGCGGGATCACCCTGCCCTTAGCGTCGTACCACCGGCACAGCGCCTCGAAGCCGATCACCTCCCCCTCAGTCAGTTCGATGAGTGGTTGGTAATGGACCCGAATCTGATCGTGCCGGAGGGCCGCACGCAGACCACGCGCCACGTAGAAGTCGCGCAAAACGAGGTCGAGCGGACGCGAATCGGCCTTTGCCAGGATCGCTGCGACGACGCCGATGAGCACAAAGAAGGCAAGGCGCACGATCCATGAGTCAAGGGCCTGGTACGTCTCGCCTGCGACAGACGATGGCATCCACGGACCAACGGCCAATCCAGCGACGATGCCAGCGGCGGCGGCGGCGCGAGCCCCGTGTCGCACCGCGACGTAGAGGATTGGCAGATAGTACAAGTGCACCCAGGTGTTGGGAGCCCCTCCCAGCAACGCGACCAGCAGGGTCACGGCGGCCGTCGCCACCACATACAGGCCGATGCTCAGCCGCATGGTGACCACCCGCGCAGGCGCCACCTGCTCCTCGAAAGCCTGGTTTGCCATCTCACCCGCCTTGGAAGGTCCCCGGCGCTGCGGCACCCCACATGCAACGCCTCGTCATGGGGACTCCGTCCGATGCTTTCGAAATCTTCCTGTGCCCTAACTATCGTCCCATCGGCGTGATTCTTGAGAACGCCGACGCTCACGCCAGGAAGCCATCACGTCCGTTCGAGGTACTCCTCGCGTTCACCAAGCCACGCGCCGATCGCTTCGGCGAGCGCTGGCGCTCTTTCGAGGACAGGGTCAGCAGCCACCAGAGCACGCGCGTCGTCTCGAGCAGTGGCTAGCGTCTCGGCATCTCGCACGACGCGCAGAAGCCTGAGTGAGTTGCGACCCCCAGATTGCGCCGCGCCCAACACATCGCCTTCACGGCGCAACTCGAGGTCCTTCTCCGCCAGCGCAAAACCGTCACTCGTGGAGGCGACGGCAGTGAGCCGTTCGAGAGCAGCGCTGCCCTCCTGCGCATGCGTCACGAGCAGGCAGAGACCGGGTTCGCTCCCTCGGCCAACGCGGCCACGCAACTGATGGAGCTGCGACACGCCAAAGTGCTCGGCGTCGAGAACCACCATGGTGCTCGCCTGCGGAACGTCGACGCCCACCTCGATCACGGTCGTGGACACCAAAATGGGCGTCGACCCGTCTGCGAAGGCGGCCATCACGGCATCCTTCTGATCCCCAGATAGCCGCCCATGCATGACGCCGATGCCGATATCGGCGGTTGCTTGCAACGCGCGCAGCCGCTCGGCGACGTCCACGACGGCCTCGAGAGGCGGGCGGGAAGGAGCGGCGTCCTCATCGACGGGGTCGACTGTTGCGTCGTCTTCTGGCTGATCGCCGTCAATGCGGGGGCAGACCACGTAGGCGCGCCTGCCGGCGGCCACCTCTTCTCGCACTCGTTGCCAGATGCGGCTCATCCACGCGGAGTTGGCGGCGGCAACCACGTGAGTCACTGTCTCTGCCCTGCCAGCGGGGCGCTCGGCGAGTACAGACGTCTCGAGGTCGCCAAAGACGGTCATGGCGACGGTTCGCGGAATGGGGGTTGCGGTCATGACTAGCGTGTGTGGCACGCTCGTGCCGCGCGCTCGCAACTGATCCCTCTGCTCCACCCCGAAGCGGTGCTGTTCATCAACCACCACCAGCCCCAGATCAGCAAACTGGACGGTCTCGCTGAGCAGCGCGTGAGTGCCAACGACAATGCCAGCCGCGCCAGATGCGGCGTCGGCGAGGGCCTGACGCTTTCGCGCCGATCCCTGGGAACCTGTAAGCAACGTGACGCGCGTGGCGTCCTTGGCGCCACCAAGCATTCCGCCGTGCGCCAAGGGACCAAGCAGTTCGCGGACGGTGCGTTCGTGCTGCGCTGCGAGCACCTCGGTCGGCGCCAAGAGCGCCGCTTGCCCGCCTGCATCGACCACGGCAAGCATCGCCCTCAGCGCGACCACGGTCTTGCCCGAACCCACATCGCCTTGAAGCAGCCGCAGCATCGGCATCGAGCGGCCGAGGTCGGCGGAAATCTCTGAGCCGACGGCGACTTGGCCTTCGGTCAAAACGAAGGGGAGGCTCGCGTCGAAGGCACCGAGCAGACCTCCCTTCACAGGGAGGCGAGGGACGGCAGAGTGAGCCTCCCTGTCCGCTCGGCGGCGCGCGAGTGCCGTCTGGAGGACGAGCGCCTCCTCGTACTTCAGACGAGCCTGGGCGCGTGCAATGTGCTCCTGGTCGTCAGGCACGTGGACGCCGCGCAGAGCCTCGAGAAGGCTCGGCAAGCCGTGGAGTTCGCGCAGGGCTGGCGGAATCGGGTCGGGGACATCGGCTTCGGTGAGGGGGTCAAGCACGGTGCGCACCGAGCGGCCGATGCGCCACGTGGGCACCGAGGCGGCGGCCGGATACAGCGGGATGGGTCTGGAGGCCTCAAGAGTCGCCTCCTCTTCGTCCGCGGCGTCGAGGCCGACGATGAGGTAGTCGGGATGCACCAATTGGCGTCTCCCGCGGTAGTCGCCCACGGTGCCCGTGAACAGGCCCGTGCGACCGGCGCGCAGCTTGTCCTCGTGCATCCGCAATACGCCCGCGCGCTTGGCGAAAAAGGTCAGTTGGAGCGTGTCACGGCCGTCCGTCACGATTGCTTCGAGCATGGCACCGCCGCGCGACCGCATTTGCCGCACCGTCGTCGACCGCACTTGCGCGAGCACCGTCACGTGCTCTCCCATGGCCAACGCGCCCATGTCCGTCAACTCCCCAGGCACGCCATATCGCCGTGGGTAGTGCCTCAAGAGGTCCTCGACGGTGAGCAGGCCAAGCTTGGCCAGCGAGCCTGACGTGCGGGAGCCGAGCACCTTCGCAAGCGGCTGCTGGAGCACGTCTTTCACGCGCCCCTCTCCACGCCGATCAGCACCCCCGGCTCGACGTGTCCCCCCTGATACACGTTCACGTCGGCCTGCGGACAGATCGCGGCGGCCGAGAGTCGCACGGCATCGGCAGTGGCGTCAGGGACGCCGCGCGCAAGGATGACGGTCACGACTTCGGTGTCTGGCCTCAGCAACCTGTCGGCGTCATCGTCGATGGCGTCGGGACTAGACCTGGCAACCTCGCAACGCTCGACAGCTTCGCGCATCACCTCGGCGAGCGGCTCGCCAGGGGTGGCCATTGCGCCTGCCGCGACAGCCGCGATGACGTGAGCCTCGTGCTGCGTCTGCAGCGCCACGACTCTTCCAGCGCCCTTACGACCGGCGAGCTCTTGAGCCGCGCCGTACAGCTGTTCGTTCCCTGCCGCTATGACCACACCCTCCGCCGACGCCTCCCGCACCGCGCGTCGCAATTCTCGCCGCTTGAGGCGGGTCGGGTCAGGAACCACCAAGACGATCGCGCCAGCGTCGGCAAGGGGGGCTGCCAGTCCAGGGCACGACGTCAGGGCAACCATGCCTGTGCCGTCACGGACGTCGTGGGAATCGCGCGCGTGGCCAAGCGCGATGGTGCTGACCAAGATTTGCCTGGCACGACGGGCGATGCCCTCCTCGACGGCCTGGTCGGGTGCGTTCGTGTGCACGTGAGCGTGCACCAGGCCGTGGCTAGCCGTCACGGCGACCGAATCGCCGAGCGCGGCCAGGGCGGCCGTCAACTCATGGTCGGCCGCAACGGTGGCGTGTGCGCTGCGCTCCGGCGCTGGCGTCACAAACATGACCTCGTAGGCGCCGCCTGCATCGCGGTGCTCGTGATGCACCGGCACCGCCACAACACCCTTGCCGGTCGACGCCAACTCCCATTCCACATCGTCGAGGCCCTCAAGGACGCTGGCGCCCGCAAGCGTCTCTGCCAGCATCTCTAGTTGGAGTACAAGCCCCGCCGCGCCAGCGTCGACCACTCCGGCAGCACGCGCCGCAGGGAGTTCGTCGCTGGTGGATCGCAGCGCAGTGCGGGCGGACACCACGGCGGCGACGATGACGGCGTTCCGATCAGCCTTGATCGCGACAGCATCTGCGGCACCGCGCGATGCCGCTTCCGCGACCGACAGGATCGTGCCGCCCACGGGTGCGCCGACAGCCCGGTACGCCGCGTCGGAAGCCTCTTGGAGCGCCGTCGCGATGGACACCGGCTTGGCGTTGCTGAGACCTCCGGCCTTGTCAACGTGCGTGAGGAACGCCGCCAGGTACTGCGAGACGATCACGCCTGAGTTGCCTCTCGCGCCGAGCAATGCACCGCGAGCGAACGCCGCGACGACCTCCCGATGGGAGGCGCTCGCTGGAAGCTTAGCGACGGCGCGGTTTCCCTCTTGAAGCGTGAGATACAGGTTGGTGCCGGTGTCGGAATCGGGCACAGGGAACACGTTGATGGCGTCGAGTCTGCTGCGAGCGCGTTTGACCGCGAGCGCGCCTGAGGCTAGCCAGTTGCGGAGTTCACGCGACTCGGCTGGCATAGTCCTCCTGTACTCGTAACGAGACGCCCGCAAGCGCTCGACGGCTAATTGGCAATCCGGGTCCTTCTCGGATACCCTAATGCGGTTGCCCGGACGCGGGCATTCATCGTGTCGCGACCTTGATGAGGTACCGCGCGCTCAACACTCTAGGAGAACCATCGTGGCAGCCAATTGCGACGTTTGTGGCAAGGGCCCGTCCTTCGGGCACTCCATTTCGCACTCACACCGTCGGACCAAGCGCCGTTGGAACCCGAACATCCAGCGCGTGCGTGCTGTGGTGGCAGGTAGCCCCAAGCGCCTCAACGTGTGCACCTCATGCCTCAAGGCTGGCAAGGTCGTGCGTAACGCTTAAATGAGCGTCAGCTCACCGCATACCGGGCGTCTTCCCTCGCAGGGAAGGCGCCCGTTGTGTTTTCTGCGCTCTTTGCGTAGGTCACCACGACCACGCGTCAAAGACGGCATCTGCACGTTCCCGTCCAAGGTCGATGAGTTCACCTGCCCGGTGAAAGTCGAGCGTTCCGCACGAGTCGACAGGGATGTCGATGAGCATGTCGGGAGGGTAGGCAGCGAGTCTGTAGCGCATGACGGCCGTCTGCATGAGGTGGAAGGAACGGTCGACCACCTCGAGGGTGCCGAGTCCCGCCGCAGGCCTGGCTGGAGCCTCTGGCTCGGCCGGAACTCCACGGCCAAACTGTGGCACCAAGGATCGAATCGCCGGCTCGATCACGTTTGGCAGTGACGGCAGCTTGATCTTGGGCAATCGCAGCACACCCCCTGTGTCGTGGGTCACCTTGCCTGACGACGTCGGCGCGGCTGACAGGTTCACGGCAATAATCGCGTCGGCGTGAACGGTGGCAAGCGGTGTCACGGGAACGGGATTGAGCAAGCCTCCGTCCGCCAACACCATGCCGTTCTTCACGAGCGGGGTGAAGACTGACGGCACCGCCATCGACGCCCTCATCGCGTCGATCATGCGTCCGGACGTGAACCACACTTCGCGTTCACTCACCAGGTCGACGGCGACAGCGGTGTAGGGGATGCGCGCATCCTCGATGTTGAGGTTCCCCAGGTGCTCGCTCACCTTCGACATCACCTTCGACGCCCTCAGTAGCCCCGCGCCGCCCACGCCGGGGTCCATGAGGCGCAACACGTCGCGCCTTCCGAGGCCAACCACCCAGTCGCGGTAACTCTCCATGCCGCCAGCGATGTAGAGCCCGCCGATGATGGAACCCATGGAGCTACCCGCGACCCCCACAACCTCCCAGCCGCGGGCCTCGATCTGTTCGATCACGCCGATGTGCGCGTAGCCGCGCGCGCCCCCAGCGCCGAGGGCCAGAGCCACCCGTCGGGGCTTTGCTTTGCTTGACACACCCCCAGGCTATCCGGCGCCCGCCAGCGCGACCGCAATCCGATGTCACGTCACGCCGAGAAGTGATCCCAGCCCAGCGCATCGGGGATGTCGCCGTCCACTCGAACTCCCTGGTATTCGTCGGTCACCACGCCCACTTGGGTCCAGCCATCCGGAAGGAACGCGCCTGCGGGGAACGCGGCGAGCAGGCAGTGATCCTCTCCCCCCGTCAACGCCCACGCGAGGGCGTCCACCTCCAACACTCGCGCGGCCTGCGTCGCCGCCGGGTGAACAGGCACGGATGCTGCCTCGATGGAGATGCCAACGTCCGACGCACGGGCGATGCGCCCAGCGTCGCGTAGCAGTCCGTCGGAGACGTCCATCATCGCGGTGGCTCCTCGCAGCGCGGCCTCGAGGCCTGCCCCGATGAGCGGGCGCGGGCGCAAGAACAGGCTGATCGCCTCGAGCCCCTCTCCCTTGCCAGAACTCAGCAACGCGAAGCCCGCGGCCGCCGCGCCAAGCGGGGCCGACACTGCGACGAGGTCGCCCGGCATCGCGTCGCCGCGCGTCACGGGATCGACGCCGTGCGTCTCGCCGATGGCAGTCACGGAGATCGCAATCTCGCTCGCGCCGGACAGGTCCCCACCGACCACGCCGATGCCGTGCGGTTCGCACGCCTCGCGAAGCCCGTCGGCGAAGCCCAAGACCCACTCAACGTCGGTGTCAGCGGGCGCCGCCAACGTGACCTGCAACGCCGTCGGTACAGCGCCCATGGCGTCGATATCAGCGATGTTTTGCATGGCGGCCCGCCAACCAACGTCGGCCGCACTCCCCCACTCACGCCTGAAATGCCTGTTCTCGATGAGGACGTCTGAAGAAACCACCAGGTCGCCGTCGACCGACAGCACCGCGGCATCGTCCCCAGGGCCAAGGAGCGCAGCGTCTGCTTGGGGCAGCCGCGGCGCGAACAGATCAATCAGCGCGTCTTCGCCGATCTCGCCAATCGTCGTCACGTCACTCCTCGAAACGGACGGTGTAGCCGTGACCGCGAGCGGCCTCAATCAATGCCGTCGCGTTTATCTCGTCCCAATCGACGGAGGTACGAAAACTCGTCGAAGCGCGACCATCGGAAACCTTGTAGGCGCCTGTCGCCGTGTCGCCGACGCGACGCACCGTCAGCGTGCCTCCGCCGTCGAAGGTAACCCAGCGCCGCGGCACGAACACGGAGCCGAGTCCCGCCAACTGGAGGCTACCTTCCCTAACCCTTCCATCGAGCAAGGAGATCTTTCCGGAACCGAGTGCGCCAGAGACCCAGAGGATCCGGGAAGCCAGGAAGCCTCCCGGGATCAGCGATGCGATGATCACGTACCGGAAGCTGTCCTGCCAGGCCATGGCGACCAACACCGCTAGCCCCACGTAGCCAACAACAGGGACAAGCCAATGGCGCCACCACGGCGGCTTCGAAAACGTGGCTTCCGGGGGTAGGAGCAAAGGCACTGCAGACTCGGTGATCATGATCTCCCTTGGGTCACGCAAAGACTACCCAGCACTCAAGACACCACCAACGTTGGCACCCGCGGCGCAGGGGAAACGTCCACTCGCGTCGACGGACAGGAGCGCGTCTTCGCCAACCGTCGTCACGTCACTCCTCGAAACGGACGGTGTAGCCGTGCTCTGCCGCCGCCGCAATGAGCGGCGCGGCCGAGGCCTCGTCCCAGTCAATTGCGGATCTGAAGCCGGTGCTGCTGCGCCCGTCAGAGACGATGTAGGCACGCGCACCCTCCGGGCCCGTGCGGGTGAGCGTGAGCTCTCCCCCACCCGTGAACGGGACCCACTTGCGGAGCGAAACCACGTTTGACAGGCCCGCAAGCTGCCACGCACCCTCCCTCACCCGTCCGTCGAGCAGCGCGATGCGTCCCGTCGCGAGCTGACCGGACACCCAGTACGTGCGAGCGGTCACCAATCCGCCGGCGACCAGTACCGCCGCGACCGCGTAGCGCAAGCCGCTCTCGATCACCATGAAGACTGCGACGGCCACGGCAAGGTTGATGACCAGCGGGACGGACCAGTGCCTGAGCAGCGACGGTGTCTGGAACGAGTCGTCCTGCTGGACGAGCAATGGCGCTGGGTCTTGGTCGTTCATGATCTCCTTAGGGTTCATCAAAGACTACCGATCGGCGGCTTAGGCTGGGGCCATGCGCCGTTCACTTCCGTTGCTCGTGGCCGGCCTTGCCGTTGCCCTGTCGGCGTGCACGTCGCCGGTCGTGGTGGAGGCCGCACCCTACGCCGCCGACCCACGTTGCGCGAGCGTCATGCTTGGCATTCCCGACGAGGTGGGAGGGTTGCCGCTGCAGCAAACGTCTTCTCAAGCGACGGCGGCGTACGGCGAAGAGTCGCGCATCATCGTCCGCTGTGGCGTGGAGGTTCCAGGGCCATCAGAGGAACAGTGCCTCGCGATAGACACGCCGTCCGCCTCCGCCGATTGGCTTGTGGTGGAAGAGGACGACGTGTGGCGTGCGACCATCTTCGGGCGAGATCCCGCGACGGAAGTGATCATTCCGAAGGTGCGCGCCGATCAGGCGGTCGGGGAACTTCTCGCTGGCCTGAGCGCTTCCGCCGTGCTCGCCGATCCCAATGGCCTGGAGTGTCGCTGACCGCTGGCAGGTGCGACGCGGAAGGCGCTACTCCCGGCCCTGGTCGAGCGGGATGAGCATCTCCCTGAACCGACCTGGCGTGGCGTGCAGGGCCCAGATGCGTTCGGCGACGTCGTCGATGCCGTTGTCCAACTGGAGTTTGGGGATCGCTCCCGGAATCACGAGTTGCTTGACGTGAATGCCCTCACCACCCAGGGCGTCGTGAAGCATCTCGCCGTAGGCGCTCTCGGCGGGGAACGCTACAGAGGTGCCAGCGAAGTCGGCGCGCGCCTTGACCGAGGTGCCGCCGTTGATGAGGACGATGCTGCCTGCTCCCGCGTTGCGCATGCCCGGCAGCACCGCGTCGACCGCGTGCATCAGGCCGAAGAGCGAGAACTGAAGGGCCTCAAGGGCCAACTCGGTGGACATCTCTAGCACTGGCTTCAGGAACGTGCGGAAGGGCAAGGGGCTGTACTGCAGCACGGAGATGTCGCCAAACTCTGCGGCGGCGGCGTTCAAGGCGGCCTTGAGCGCCTCAGGGTCGAGCACGTCAGCCGCAAATCCTCGTGCCGTCACGCCTTCCGTGCCGAGGTCCTCAGCAAGCGCATCGAGTTTGGCCTGATCGCGCGAGATCAGCGCGACATTGAAGCCCTCACGCCCAAAACGGCGCGCCACGGCGCCTCCGAGTCCCGGTCCTGCTCCCACAATGGCGAGAGTCGCCATGGTCCTGGCTCCTTCCTGCTTGTCCTAACGCAGCCCCGTCGGACGCGACAGCGCCGCTTCGAGGAGTTCCTCGATCAGTTCTGGGTAGGTCACGCCTGCGGCTGCCCACATGCGGGGGTACATGCTCGTGGGCGTGAAGCCTGGCATGGTGTTGATTTCGTTCACGGTGACGGTGCCGTCGGCGGCGTAGAACACATCAACGCGCGCGATGCCCTCTGCGGCGACGGAGGCGTAGGCGCGAGCGGCGAACTCCCTGATGCGCTCAGCATCGTCGGCAGGAAGATCGGCGGGGCACTCGAGCCGCACGTGATCCGCATCGAAGTACTTCGCCTCGAAGTCGTAGAAGCGGTGGTCGCCGCCGGTGACAATCTCCCCTGGCATCGACGTGCGCACTCCGTCAGCAGCGCCCAGCACAGCGGTCTCGATCTCGCGCCCGGTCATGCCCCGCTCGATGAGCACCTTCGGATCGTGCTTGACGGCCTCGGCCACCGCCACCTCGAGGTTCTCCCACGCGTCAACGCGCGAAATCCCCATGCTGGAGCCTGCCCGCGCCGGTTTGACGAACACGGGGTACCCAAGCGCATCGACGTCCGCTTTGACGTCTGCGAGTGAGGTTCCTGGCACGATCACGACGTCATCGGCCACCGGCAAACCCTGTGCGCGGAACGCCGACTTCATAAACTGCTTGTCCATGCCGATCGCCGAGGCGAGCACGCCCGAACCGACGTAACGCACGTCGACCAACTCCATCGCGCCCTGAATCGTGCCGTCTTCTCCCCACGGTCCGTGCAGAAGCGGGAAGGCGACGTCCACGTCGGCGAGGGCCGTGACCACCCCGTCCGCCTCCTGGCGCCACGCGGAACTGTCGGCCGTGGCGGGAAGCAGCACGCTTCGCCGGCTGGGCACGACGTGGTGCATACCGTCTTCCGTGAGCGCCCAGTCGGCCGGATCATCGCTTTGAAGCGTCCAGGAACCGTCGCGGCCGATGCCGACGGCCAGGACGTCCCAGCGGTCGCGGTCGATCGCGCCAAGGACGCCGCCCGCGGTGGTGCACGACACTTCGTGCTCGGAGGAGCGCCCGCCAAACAAGATCGCGACGGTGCGACGGCGCTGGCTCATACGCCCTCCGCCTTGCGGGGGCGGGCCAGCAGTGCGCCAAGCACCGCCTCTTTCGGCTGGCCGTCATGAAGCATCGCCACGACCGCGTCGCAAATGGGCACGTCGACACCGTGAGACCTGGCGAACTCCTGAATCGACTGCGAGGTCGTCACGCCCTCTGCCGTCCCGCCCGTCAGCGTGATCGCCGCGGACAGCTCTGCACCAGACCCGATGTGGGCTCCCAGGGTGTGGTTGCGAGACAACGGCGAGGCGCACGTCGCGATGAGGTCGCCCATGCCTGCGAGGCCAGAGAAGGTGTCAGGCTTGGCGTCGAGCGCGAGACCAAGCCTGGTCATCTCGGCCAGTCCCCTCGTCATCACTGTCGCTGTGGTGTTGTGACCAAATCCCATGCCATCGGCGATGCCTACCGCGACGGCGATGATGTTCTTGTAGGCGCCGCTCAGCTCCACGCCCAGCACATCGGTGTTGGTGTACGGCCGGAAGTAGCCGGAGGCCGTCGCCCTGGCTACAGTCTCGGCTGTCGCGACCGACGCCGAGGCGATCACCGTGGCCGTCGGCTGCTTGGCAGCGATCTCCTTGGCAAGGTTTGGCCCTGAGACCACTGCGCGGCGCGATGGCTCCACATCCCAGGCCTCGCCCAGGAGCTCGCTCATGCGCTCGAGCGTGCCGCGCTCAATGCCCTTCATGAGCGACACCACGATCGCTTCGCGCGAGACGTAAGAGGCGAACGGGGCGACAATGCTGCGCACATGTTGGGACGGAAGCGCCACGGCGACAAGCTCTGCGCCGCTCAGGGCCTCCTCAGCGTCGTCCGTCGCCGCGACTCCCTGCGGCAAGTCGATTCCTGGCAAGAAGCGTTCGTTGCGGCCGGTTGCAGTGATGTCGCGCGCCACCGTCGCGTCGCGGCCCCACAAGACGACGTCGCAACCGGCGTCGGCGAGCACGGCGGCGAACGTGGTCCCCCACGCCCCTGCTCCGAGGACGGCAGCCCGCATCACGTGGTCTTCTTTCGCATGTCGAAGCGAACCTTAGGCGCTTGCTCGCCACGCATCTGCTCGACCATCGCGGTGAGGGTATCCATGATGCGGGTGCTCGCCTCGCGCAGCGCCTCGTTGTCGAGGGGACCTGCGCGCAAGTCATCGAGAGGGATCGGCGGGCCAGCCATCACCGTGACCTTCTTGCGAGGGAAGGGCTTCAGCACCTTGGAGTAGCGCCCGAGCAGGCGGTGAGCACCCCACTGGGCCACGGGAATCACGGGCACGCCGGTGAGCAGGGCCATGCGCGCGGCCCCAGTGCGCGCCACCATCGGCCACAGTTCTGGATCGCGTGTCAGCGTGCCCTCTGGGAAGATCGCGATCACTCCCCCTGAGTCGAGCACCTTCATGCCAGTGTCCACGGCGTCCTTGGCCCGCACAGTGCCTCGGTGCACGGGAATCTGATCGGTCTTGCGCAGGATCATCCCGATGAAGGGCAACTCGAACAGCGGTGACTTGGCCAGGTAGTGGGGTGCGTAGCCGGAGTTGTACAGGAAGTGCGCAAGGGTCAACGGGTCCGCGTATGTGACGTGATTGGAGACGGCAATGAAGCCGCCTTCCGCGGGCATGTCGTGCATGCCGTGCCAGTCCTTGCGAGTCGTGAGAGCGAGCACCGAGCGGATCACGCAGGCGGCGAGCCGATAGAGCTTGCCGCGGGGCTGCCGCAGAGGGATGCGCTTGACCATGGCGCTACGCCTCGATGCTCGCGCCGAGCGCGGCGAGCTTGGCCCGGAAGTTCTCGTAGCCGCGGTCGATGACCCCGATGCCAGAGACGGTCGACGTTCCTTCCGCCGCCAGCGCCGCGATCAGGTGGGAGAAGCCGCCGCGCAGGTCTGGCACCTCGATGTCGGCCGCTTTGAGCGGCGTGGGCCCGCTGATGACCGCGGAGTGCCGAAAGTTTCGCTGCCCAAAGCGACACTTCTTGTCGCCAAGGCACTCCTTGTACAACTGCACCTGGGCGCCCATCTTGACCAGGGCGTCGGTGAAGCCAAAGCGGTTCTCGTAGACCGTCTCGTGCACGATGCTGAGCCCCTGCGCCTGAGTCAGTGCGACCACCAAAGGCTGCTGCCAATCGGTCATAAAGCCAGGGTGTACGTCGGTCTGCAACGCAATCGGCTTGAGATCAACCCTAGGGTGGAAGAAGCGGATGCCGTCAGTGGAGACCTCGAACTCGCCGCCGACCTTGCGGAACACATTGAGGAACATGCCCATGTGGCGTTGTTGAGCCCCACGCACAAACACGTCGCCGCGCGTGGCGAGCGCCGCAGCCGCCCACGATCCCGCCTCGATGCGATCCGTGAGAGACCAGTGCTCGAATCCCTTGAGGTGCTTGACTCCTTCGATGGTGATGGAGCGGTCAGTGTCGACCGAGATGATCGCACCCATCTTCTGCAGCGTGTCGATCAGGTCCTTAATCTCCGGCTCCACTGCGGCATTGTGGAGCGTGGTGACGCCCTCTGCCAGGACCGCGGTGAGGAGCAATTGCTCGGTGGCACCCACGGAGGGGAACTCGAGCTCGTGCCTGATGCCTCGCAGACCGTGCGGAGCGGTCAGGTGCAAGCCATCTTCACCCTGAGTAACGGTCGCGCCAAACTTGGTGAGGATCTCCAGATGGAAGTCGATCGGCCGGTCGCCGATGCGGCAACCGCCGAGGTCGGGGATGACCGCCTCGCCAAGCCTGTGGAGCAGTGGCCCGCACAGCAAAATGGGGATGCGAGAGGAGCCTGCGTGCTCGGCGATGTGGGCAGCGTCGGCCGAAGTCAGATTCGACGTGTCCATCCGCAGTTCGCCTGTCGCGACGTCGTAATCGACGCCGACGCCGTGCAGGCTGAGCAGCGCGGAGACCACCTTCACGTCGCGAATGTCGGGCACGTTGCGTAAGACAGAAGGGGTCGAGCCCAGGAGCGCGGCCACCATGGCCTTGGAGACAAAGTTCTTGGCACCGCGCACGGTGATCTCGCCCACGAGGGGACGACCACCATCGACGCGAAGGGAGTCGGTCATGGTCACTATCGTGCCCCATGTTTGCCACGACGCCCGCCGTCAGCCGTCCCGCGCGCCTCGCCAGGTAGCATTCGCCGCATGAGCGTCGCGTTCCTCATCACCGCCCTCGCCGTCGTGGCCGCGCCAGGCACCGGCGCGCTCTACACCGTCAGCACCGGTCTGGGACGAGGCAGGCGGGCAGCGGTGATCGCGGCCGCGGGTTGCACGCTCGGCATCGTTCCGCACCTGGTAGCGGCCATCACGGGCCTGGCGGCCGTAGTGCACGCCTCTGCAGTCGCCTTCTCTACGCTCAAGTGGGCCGGCGTCGCCTACCTTGTGTATCTCGCGTGGCTCACCTGGCGAGACCGCACTGACCTCCAGGCCGCCGCGGATACCAAGGCCCTGCCGGCATGGCGCATTGTGCGCCGAGCGGTGCTGACCAACCTGCTCAATCCCAAGCTGACCGTGTTCTTCTTCGCGTTCTTGCCCCAATTTGTCGCGGCCGACGATCCAGCGGCGTGGCGGGCAATGACGGGCCTCGGTGTCGTATTCATGGCGATGACTTTCCTCGTCTTCGCTGGATACGGCCTCTTCGCGTCAGCGTTGCGAGAACGGGTACTCACCCGGCCGGCGGTCGTCCAGTGGATGCGGCGAGGTTTCGCCGCGGCGTACGTCGGCCTGGCGGGTCGGCTCGCTGTCGCGGCACGATGAGCGTCAACTGCCTCTTCGTTGGCCTCGCAACGCTTGACGTCATTCAGCTTGTCGAGCACCCGCCCGGCGCCAATGAAAAGACGGTCGCTCTCGACTCTGTGCTTGCCGCAGGGGGGCCGGCAACGAATGCCGCCGTTGCCGCCGCCCACCTTGGTGCGGGGACCGCGCTTGTGACGGCCCTGCCGAGCGGGCCCGTCGCGGACATCATTCGCGCCGATCTGGCGGCGCGCGGGGTCACCATCCACGCCGTACCGACGGACGCCGACGCCGTGGTCGCCTCCATCCTCGTCTCCCGCGGCAGCGGCGACAGGGCCGTTGTCTCCCCCACCTCATCGGCGTCGTCAGGCTCCCTGCCCGCCCTCACCCCGAACGACATCGAGGCCCTGATCGACGGCGTCGGCGCCGTCCAGCTCGATGGCTACTACCCTGACCTGGCGCTACCACTTGCGGCAGCGGCACGGCAGCGCGGCATTCCCGTGGTGGCCGACCTGGGGAGCTTCAAGCCACACACACCCGAAGTGCTGGCACACGTCGACGTGGCGGTGGTGTCAGCTGACTTCGCTCCTCCTGGCGCGAACTCGGACCCGTCAAGCGTGCTGGAGTACGTCACCGAGAATGGGCCGACTCTTGCCGCAGTCACGAGGGGGTCTCGTGGCATCGTCTTCCGGGGGCCGCGGTCACGTGGAACTGTCCCCGTTCGCCCCGTCCACGTCGAGGACACGCTCGGTGCCGGAGACTTCTTCCACGGTGCGCTGACCCAGCGGATCGCGGACCGCGGCTGGGATGCCGCGCGCTTCGAGGCGGATCTCGCCTTTGCGGCGGGGGTTGCGGGACGATCGGTTGGATCCTTTGGCACGCGCGCGTGGTTGGGCGAACGTTAAGGCGCCGTCACAAAGATATCGAGCAAGTCGGGGTGATGGGCGTGCACCAGCACGCCGAACACCACGGCGTCAAACAACAGGTGGACCGTAACGACGTACGGCAGCGACCGCGCCCACGAGAAGATCCACCCTTGAATGAGCGCAAACGGCACGGTAAGCACCGGACCCCATTCGCGGTAGCCCAGCTCCCACAAGAACGACACGAAGACGATTGCTTGCAGTCCGTTCGCCAACCACACGGGGAAATGGCGCAGAAGCAACGTGAACACGGTCGCCACAAAGAAGAGCTCATCCCAAATGCCCACTGCGTTGACGCCGACGAAGAGTCGCCCAATCTCTTGGGCGCCTGTCACCTCCGGCCAGTTCTGGTACACGCCGGACCCAATGAAGTAGTACGGCAGGATCAGGTAGCCGGCGACGACTACGACGGCGATGTACGCCCACTGTGCGCGCGTCCACGGCCAGCCACCGCGCATCGGGAAGCGAATGGCGTGGTCGCGCAGCACCCAGCGTGAGAGGGCGTAAGGCACGAGCACAGCCAGCCCGAGCGCCGCTGCAAACCTCGCTATGCCCGCGTTTGAGAGGTCGGCCTTGAGCGAGATGGTGGAGATGATGATCTGGCCCACGGCGATGAGCGTGAGGTCGCGCGCCAGGAAGCGATCGACCATCCACGCAAGGGCGACTCCCGCGAGCAAGGGGACGTAGCCCCACGGGCGCACGTGGACCGCAAACAACAACACGGCCGCTCCGCACACGAGCGCTGCAGCACTGACCCTCAAGCCATCGCGCGCAGTGGCACTCAGCGAGGGCGCCTCGATGTGGTGGGCGTGGTCTACCGCGGTGTCGGCCATGTCCTGTTCAAGCCAGACTTGGCCGCTGGTGTTCCCGCAGCCCCTCCACGGTTCTAGGCCAAGGTCTTCACCAACCGCGGGTAGAGAGCGGCGAGTGTGATCTGCCTGGCCACGTTGAGCGCCAAGAACGCGATCCACACATGGTGGTTGGTCAGCCCGCCACTGCGGGCGCCAATGACCAGCACTGGCACAAAGACAAGTACAACCGACGCCGACATGGATGCCAGCATGAACCCCGGCCTGCCTGCACCGAGGTAGACACCGTCGAGCCACCACGACGCCCACGACAGCGCGGGCAGCAACGCGATGTAGAGCCAGTACTCCCGCGCCGTGTCGTTCACCGCTGGCAGGTCAGTGAGGACGCTCAGCAGAGGGTCCCGCGCAAGCAGATACGCAGCCGTGGCCACGAGTGCAATCACGGCCATGGGGATCGCGGACGCGAGCGCCGCTGCGTTCAGCTCTGGCGCCGACCGCCGGCCAGCGGCGCGCGCCGCGAGCGCCTCGGCAGCATTGGCGTAGCCGTCGAGGGCGTACGACGCCAGGTGCATCAGTTGCAGCATGATCGCGTTGGCGGCGAGCGTCTCGGTGTCAAAGCGGGACCCCACCGACGCCACAAAGGTGATGACACCCATGAGTAGCGCCGTACGGGCCATCAGGGTGCCGTTAAAGCGCGCGAGGCGCGCCCAACCGACGCGCAAGGTGCGGTCGCGCCAGTCACGAAGCGTCGCGCGCTGCTCAGGGTCGAGGTGGCGCCACAAGAGATACGCGGCGAGGACAACGCCGATCCATTCCGATGCGAAGGTGCCCCAGCCAGCACCGCGTGCTCCCCATCCGAGCCCTGCCACGAAGAGGAAATCGAACCCGACGTTCGCGAGGGCCGTCGTGGTCGCTACCGCGAGCGGCACCCGCGTGTTGTGCGCGCCGATGAAATAGCCAGCGATCACGAGCGTGACAAGCAGCGCGGGCAGAGAGAGCCCTCGGATCAGGGTGTACTCAAGCGCGGTATCCCGTTCCTGGCCCGCTGGCGCAAGACCCGCGAGCACGAGCGGCACTACGACCCACTGCAACGCGAGCCACGCGACGGCCATCACACCTGCGAGCCCTATGGCGCGCTGGACGTGGCGCACAGCGCCGATGGCGTCGTCAGCACCGAAAGCGCGGCCCACGAGAGACGTGGTGCCCACGCGCAAGAACGAGAACACCCAGAACAGCGTGGCGATGACAGCGGCGCCAAGCCCCACGGCACCGATGTCAACGGCGCCTGCGAAGTTGCCAAGGACCGCCGTGTCCACGAGCCCCGCGAGCGGCACCGCAATGTTGGACGCGATCGCTGGCACGGCCAGACCGGCGGCCTTGCGGTGCGGGAGCGGACGCGCCACGGACCAGAAAGTGCCGCGCGCGTCCTCCTCCCGTACCGCCATCAACTACTGAGCGGGCCGCGCCGCGACGACGTGCTGCTTGGGCTCCGTCTTCGCAGGAAGCGTCTTGGGTCGCCAAGCGTCGCGAGTCGCTTCGAACGCCGTGATGTCCTCTTCGTGCTTGAGAGTGAGCCCGATGTCGTCGAGTCCCTCCATGAGGCGCCACCGCACGTAGTCGTCGATCTCGAACGGGACGGTGAGCTCGCCGCACGTGACGGTGCGGTCCTCGAGCGACACCGTGATCTGCTTGCCGGGCTCCGCCTCGAGCAGCTTCCACAGCAGTTCGATGTTCTCCTGGCTCAGGACCCCGGTGACGAGGCCCTGCTTGCCGGAGTTGCCGCGGAAGATGTCGGCGAAGCGAGACGCGAGGACCACCTTGAAGCCATAGTCCTTGAGCGCCCATACGGCGTGCTCGCGCGAGGAGCCGGTGCCGAAGTCTGGCCCGGTCACGAGCACTGAGCCGTTGGCGTACTCGGGCTTGTTGAGGATGAAGTCCGCGTCTCCGCGCCAAGCGGCAAAAAGCGCGTCCTCAAAACCTGTGCGCGTGACGCGCTTGAGGTAGACCGCCGGGATGATCTGGTCGGTGTCTACGTTGGAGCGACGCAGCGGGACGCCGACGCCGGTGTGAGTGGTGATTTTCTCCATGAGTCTTCTCCCTTACACGAGCGCCGCTGGGGCGTCTTCCAGGTCGTCTGGGCTTGACAGCGTGCCACGCACGGCGGTCGCGGCGGCCACGAGCGGGGACACGAGGTGGGTGCGGCCACCCTTGCCTTGGCGTCCCTCGAAGTTGCGATTCGAGGTCGAGGCACTGCGCTCTTGGGGCTTCAGTTGGTCGGGGTTCATGCCAAGGCACATCGAGCAGCCGGCATTGCGCCACTCGGCACCAAAGTCCATGAACACCTTGTCGAGGCCCTCGGCCTCCGCCTGGAGACGCACGCGAGCGGATCCTGGAACCACGAGGAAGCGTGTGTTCGGGGCCTTAGCGCGACCCTTGATGATGTTCGCTGCCGCGCGTAGGTCCTCGATCCTGCCGTTGGTGCAGGAACCCAAAAAGACGGTATCGATCGCAACATCCCGGAACTTGGTGCCGGGGGTCAGTCCCATGTACTTGAGGGCCGAAGCAGCGGCCTCGCGCTCCGATTCCTCCGCAAAGTCCTCTGGGTTCGGCACACTCGCGCTGAGGGGCAATCCTTGACCAGGGTTGGTGCCCCACGTGATGAACGGCTCCAGCTCAGACGCGTCGAGGTCGACCTCGGTGTCGAACACCGCGTCGTCGTCCGTCACGAGCGTCTTCCAGTACTCGACGGCGGCGTCCCAGTCCGCACCCTCTGGCGCGTGCGGGCGACCCTTGACGTACTCGAAGGTGGTCTCGTCTGGCGCGATGAGGCCCGCGCGGGCCCCCGCCTCAATTGACATGTTGCAGATCGTCATCCGCGCTTCCATCGACAGTGCCTTGATGGCCTCGCCGCGGTACTCGAGCACGTAGCCCTGCCCGCCGCCGGTGCCGATCTTCGCGATCACTGCCAGGATCACGTCCTTGGCCGTCGTGCCCTTCGGCAGTGTGCCGTTGACGTTGATCGCCATCGTCTTGAATTCCTTGAGCGGCAGCGTCTGCGTGGCGAGCACGTGCTCCACCTCTGAGGTGCCGATGCCGAAGGCGAGGGCGCCGAATGCGCCGTGGGTCGACGTGTGGGAGTCGCCGCACACGACGGTCATGCCCGGCATCGTGAGGCCAAGCTGGGGGCCAACGACGTGCACGACGCCCTGGTCGGCGTCGCCTAGCGAGTGGATGCGGACGCCGAACTCCTTGGCGTTGTCGCGCAGGGTGTTGATCTGGATGCGGCTCGTCTCGTCCGCAATCGGCAAGTCGATGTTGAGCGTCGGCGTGTTGTGGTCTTCCGTCGCGATCGTGAGATCGGGGCGGCGGACCTGGCGTCCGGCGAGCCGCAAGCCCTCAAAGGCCTGAGGGCTCGTGACCTCGTGACACATGTGTAGGTCGATGTAGATGAGGTCTGGCGCGCCATCCTCACCCTTGGTGACCAGGTGATCCCGCCACAGTTTCTCCGCAAGCGTGGTTCCCATGCGCTCCTCCTTCGGACGGGGCGGTCGTTGCCTCGCCGGTCTCTGTTGCATCCTACTACTCGACATCTCACTATTTGAGACGCTAGTATCGCTCTATGGACAATCATAGCGGCGTGGGCGTCGTTGACAAGGCTGCGGCCATACTCGGCGCGCTTGAACAAGGCCCTGCCACTCTCGCCGAACTCGTCGAGACCACTCATCTCGCTCGACCAACGGTCCACAGGATTGCGCTCGCGCTAGAACACCACCACCTCGTCGGCCGCAACCCCGCTGGGGCGTTCGTGCTCGGGCAGCGCTTCCGCCAACTGGCCGCCACCGTGAGCGAGGACCGCTTAGTCGCCGCCGCCCAACCCGTCCTCACAGTGTTGCGGGATCGCACGGGTGAGTCGTCGCAGCTGTATCGCCTTCACGGCGATCAGCGCATCTGCATCGCGGCGGCAGATCGGCCCGTCGGGCTGCGCGACTCCATCCCGGTGGGCACCGCTATGACGATGCACGCCGGTTCGGCCGCTCAAGTACTCCTGGCATGGGCGGATCCCGAGACGATGCACGCTGGCCTTGAGGGCGCCCGTTTCACCGCGGCGGATCTCGCCGTGGTGCGCGCGCAGGGCCACGCGGAGAGCGCTGGCGAGAGAGAGCCGGGCGTGAGTTCGGTGTCAGCGCCCGTGTGGGGTGCGGGAGGCACCGTGATCGCGGCCGTCTCCATCTCGGGACCCATTGAGCGCCTCACCCCTCATCCAGCCGCGGCGCATGCGGGACCGGTCAAGCACGCAGCGCAGCAACTGTCGCAAATGCTCGGCAACCGGGAGCGATAGGAGCCACGGAAGCGCTTCGCCCCTGAGAGCGCTCTCGATTGTCGGCCCTGATAGAAGCACGTCTTTCTGTATGAACCGGTACAAACCCGGCGTATCGAATCGTTTCTTGCTAGCGTCGTCGCGGCAGGCAAAGGCGCCTGTTGATGGGCACTTTCGCACCCCAAGATCGAAGGGTTCACCCGTGTTTACACCGACGTTGACACGCACGACTTTGGCCGCCATCGGCGCGGCAGTCCTTGGACTTGTGACACTTACTCCGGCCTCGGCCGACGTGACGAACGGTGACTTTGAAGCCGGCGAGACCGGCTGGTTCACCTATGGCTTCGACTCTACAGAGTTCGACGGCACGCAGTTCTGCGGCGACGTCCCAGGAGGCACCACGAATCCGTGGGATGTGGGCATGGGTCAGAACGACCTGACCTTGCCCGCCGGCGACTACGTGTTCAGTTTTGACGCGTCCGGCGACGGGCCGGTGCGCGCGATCGTCGCCCAGAACGGCGGCGCCTACACGGTCTATTCCGAGGTGAACGCTATCCCTGGGGACGACATGGTCCACTACGAGGTGGGATTCACCCTCGATGAGGCCGCAACGGATCCCCAAGTGGCCTTCCAGGTGGGCGGCGCGTCGAGCGGCTTCACGTTCTGCGTGGACAACGTGTCCGTGTCCGCCCCAGGCACCGAGTTCGTCACCAATGGCACGTTCGACGACGGACTTGACCCGTTCGCACAGTATGGCTTCACGTCAACGACGACGGCAGACGGCAGTTTCTGCGCATCGGTTCCGGCAGGCACCGCCAACCCGTGGGACGTCGGAATTGTCTACAACGACCTCGTGCTGCCCGCTGGCGACTACAGCTTGTCATTTGACGCGAGCGGCGCTGGCCCCGTCAGGGCCCTCGTGGGCGTCAATGGCGCTCCGTACACGGTCTACACCGAGATCAACGCGGTGCCTGGTGAGGGGGATTCCTATCAATCGAGTTTCACTCTCGACGACGAGGTGGGCAACCTGCAGATCGCGTTCCAGGTAGGGGGTGCTGCCGATGCGTGGGACTTCTGCGTCGACAACGTGTCGCTGGTGGGCGGTGCAGAATTGCCCCGCTACACACCCGAGGTGGGATCACCCATCAAGGTCAACCAGGTGGGCTACCTCACGGACGGCCCCAAGAACGCGACGCTCGTCACAGACTCCACCGAGCCACTCGACTGGTCTCTTGTTGACGACGCCGGCGCCACCGTCGCGTCCGGAACCACCTCTCCCCTGGGCGTCGATGGCTCCGCCGGTGCAAACGTCCACGGCATTGACTTCTCTTCGACGACGGCCCCCGGCACCTACACGCTGCAGGCCGACGGCGAAACGAGCGAACAGTTCGTGATTGGAGACGACCTGTACGAACAATTGCGGCTCGACGCGCTGAACTACTTCTACTTGGCACGATCAGGCACGCCGATCGAGGCGAGCATCGTGGGCGACAGCTACGCGCGCGCCGCTGGCCATGTCTCCTCGCCCGCCGACGGTGCGGTCAACCAAGGCGACCTCGATGTGCCCTGCCAGCCCGCCGCGGAATCTGAGGCCGTCTACGGAGTGCCGTGGACCTGCGACTACACGCTCGACGTTGTCGGCGGCTGGTACGACGCTGGCGACCACGGCAAGTACGTGGTGAACGGAGGAATCGCGACGGCACAGTTGCTGGGCACCTTTGAGCGCACCAAGACCGCCGCAAGCACGGACGCCGGAGCCTTGGGCGACAACACCCTGAACCTGCCTGAGCACGACAACGGTGTACCCGACGTGTTGGACGAGGCGCGGTGGGAGCTTGAGTTCATGCTGTCGATGCAGGTACCACAGGGCGAGCAGTACGCCGGAATGGTCCACCACAAGATCCACGATTACGGATGGACCGGCCTGCCACTGTTGCCGGTCAACGACGCGCAGACGCGCTACCTGCACCGCCCATCCACCGCGGCCACGCTGAACCTGGCGGCCACCGCTGCGCAGGGCGCCCGGTTGTTTGCTCCCTACGACTCGGCATTCGCGGCCGAGTTGCTTTCGGCGGCAAAGTCGACGTGGAACGCAGCCTTGGCTCATCCCGAGGTGTATGCACCCGCAGCTGACGGGAACAACGGCGGCGGCCCTTACAACGATGACGACGTCTCCGACGAGTTCTATTGGGCGGCGGCGGAGCTGTTCATCACCACGGGTGACCAGCAGTATGCCGACTTCCTGCTCGCGTCCCCCGTTCAGGAACAGGACTCCTTCCCGGTGACGGCTTTCAGCTGGGACGCGATGGACGCCATTGCCAAAATGAACTTGGCGACAGTGCCCAACGCCTTCTCTGGCAGGGACGACGTTGTCGACCAGGTGGTCGCTGGCGCCGACGCGATCGCGGCGGTGCAGCAGTCTCAGGAGTTCGGTCTCGCGCTTCCCGACGATGCCTTCGTGTGGGGCTCGAACTCGCAAGTACTGAACAACATCGTGGTCCTCGGTACCGCGTACGACCTCACGGGAGCAGCAACGTATCTCCACGCAGCGGTGGAGTCGATGGACTACCTGCTCGGACGCAACGCGCTCGGACGGTCCTACATCACCGGCTGGGGAGATGTGTATAGCCAGAACCAGCACTCGCGCTGGTTCGCGGCTCAGCTGAACCCAGACCTGCCGCACCCGCCCGCCGGTTCCGTGGCAGGCGGACCCAACACCGATGTCGGCACCTGGGATCCCACTTTCGCCAATCTCTACCCCGACGCGGACTGCGCACCGCAGCTGTGCTACGTCGATCACATCCAGTCGTGGGCGACCAACGAGATCACGGTCAACTGGAACTCGGCGATGTCATGGGCGGCGTCGTTCCTCGCGGATCAGGACTCCGGTGCCGCCGCCGCGGCGCCTCGCTGCGAGGTGGACTACATCGTCCACGGCACCTGGCCCGGGGGCTACAACACGCAGATCTGGATCAAGAACACCGGCCAAAGCACCATCAATGGTTGGGAACTCTCGTGGGCCTATCCCGGCGACGATGAGGTGACGAGCCAGGCCTGGAGCGCGCAGTGGAACCAACAGGGCGCGACCGTCACCGCGGAGAGCTATCCGTGGAACGCCACCATCAAGCCGGGTAAGCGCACCACGCTCGGATTCATAGGTGACCCCGGCGCGCTGAGGGAGGAAGTCCCGGAACAGTTCTGGCTCAACGGCCAGAGCTGCCCCGTGGGGTAGCCGGGCCGCGGGCGAGTAGTCGCACGGCACACGGGCCCCGATGCCATGGCGTCGGGGCCCGTGGCGTGCGGGTCGCGGTGGGGCAACACACGCCGCTCGGGTCCCACGCTCCCCTGCCCCGGGCCCTGCGCCTGCGCTAAGGCACATTCAGCTGGCCTGAAGGCTTTGGTCCCTTGTGCCCGCCTGTGCTGGCCGCTGGGATGAAGATATGTCTGCACTGGTTGTCTACGAATCGCTCTGGGGGAATACCGCCGCCATCGCTCACGCCATCGGCGAGGGCATCGGCGAGGGGACACTCGTGCGTCACACCGGCGAGGTCGATCCGGCGGAGGCAGCCGCCGCCACCCTGCTCGTGGCTGGCGCCCCAGTTCACGCCTTCAGCCTGCCCACCGAATCCACCAAGAAGTCAGTCGCCGAAAAGTCGCTCGCGCCGGGCGACATCCCGCCCGATGTCTCTCAACCGCCTCTCAAGACCTGGCTCGAAGGACTCCCCCACAGCTCGGCAGTGGCCGCGGCCTTCGACACACGCGTGCGAGGACCCCTCGGTCATGGCGGCGCGAGCCGTATCGAGAAGGCACTCGCGCAACGGGGCTATCGCATCGCCGACAAGGCTCAGGGCTTCTACATCGTCAATCAGAAGAACGTGAAGGCGCCAGCCAGCATGCTGCGCGAGGGCGAGATCGAACGCGCAAAGGACTGGGGTCGATTCCTCGCCTCCCGCGCCTGACTGGCGCGTGACGACCTTGTCACAAACGGACCATGGTCCTGCCGCCACATACCCGCGCCGGTATAGACCTGTGGTGTGGATGCAATGGTGCTCTACGAGTCCCTGTGGGGAAATACGGCCGCGGTAGCGCGCGCGATCGCCGTAGGAATCGGGCCGTCCACACGCGTCGCTCACACCGGCGAGGCATCCCCTCAGGATGTGGTGGGACTCGACCTCCTGGTGGTGGGATCCCCCGTGCACGCCATGACGCTACCCACGAAGCAGTCCCTTACGGGCGTCGCGCGACGTCAGCTAGGCCCTGGAGACATTCCGGCCGACCTCGACCAACCCCTCCTACGCGACTGGCTTGCGGCTATGCCAGCGACGACGCTGCTGGCCGCTGCGTTTGACACGCGCGTCTCGGGATTCGTGGGGCGCGGCGGCACCACCACGATCGAGCGGCTCTTGGTGGAGAAGGGCTGCCAACTCGCCACACGCGGCGAGGGCTTCCTGGTGGGCAACTACGGCGCGCTTCACGCGTCCGGCAGCATGCTCAAAGAGGGCGAGCTGACACGCGCAGAACACTGGGGCGAGGGCCTGCGTGAACTCGCCTTTCCTGGCGGCGCCGTACGCTGACGGCGTGAGCACAACCCGCGCCATCGTTGTCTTCGATGGCGAGTGCGCGCTGTGCAACGGATTTGTCGCGTGGTTGGTGCGTCACGACACCCATGAAAGATTCCTCCTCGCGGGCTCGGCTGGCGAGGTGGGCGCTGCCGTGGTCGCCAAGGCCGGCTTGGCCCCCGAGATCACCGCGTCGACATTGCTGGTGTGGGATGGCCGCGCTCACGTGCAATCTGACGCGGTAATCGCCGTCGCGCGCGGTGTGCCGTGGCCCTGGAGGGCCGCCGCGGCGATGCGCATCGTGCCCCCGCCCTGGCGGGACGCGGTCTATCGCTTTGTCGCGAGCAGGCGACCACGCATGGACGCCGAAGACCCATCGTGCGGCGTGCCGCCCGCTGACTTGGTGCACGCGTGGCGGGCACGTCTCGCGACGCTCGAGGACCTCGCTTAGGGCTTGCCCTTGCCCTGGGCGCCCGGCGTTGCGGGCGCCTTGCCGTTGTTGCCTGGCGTCTCGGGCGCCTTGCCGTTGTTGCCTGGCGTCTCGGGCGCCTTGCCGTTGTTGCCTGGCGTCTCGGGCGTCGCGCCGTTGTTGCCTGGCGTCTCGGGCGTCGCGCCGTTGTTGCCTGGCGTCTCGGGCGCCGTGCCGTTGTTGCCTGGCGTCTCGGGCGCCGTGCCGTTGTTGCCTGGCGTCTCGGGCGCCGTGCCGTTGTTGCCGGGCACCTCAGGCGCCTTGCCCGCAATGGTGCGTGCGAACTCGCTGACGGCCGCGCCAAACTCCTTGCCGCGCGTTTCCTCCCCCGCCATCCACTGGAGCATCGTCGCCACCTGTGCGCGCACGTCATCGCCAGAGGATTGCGAGGCCACCGAGAGTGCCGCGCGGTGGAGCGCGGTGGCGGAATCGTCGTCGCCAGCGTCTTCGAGCGCGGAGACCACGTGCTCAAGAGCCTCGTCAACGGAACCTTCGTCGAGCAAGACCTGCGCTTCGTCAAGGCGCTCGGAGGTGCCACCGTCGAGCAGGCCCACGCTCTCAAGAGCCTGGTCAACGCCGTAGAGCAAGTCGCCTGGCGCTGCCTCGTTGGCGGCGGCCGCACCTGCTAGCCCAAGCCCTGACACTGCCGATACCGCGATTGCAGCGGAGAGCCTTCTCCGCCACGCTCCGCGTGCGTGCGTGCGTGGAGCGAAGCGCGCCTCGGGCGCGACGGCACCGCTCGCCGAGGCGACGGCAACGGACGCGAGCTGCGCTGCAAAGGCGGAGACGTGCGCCGGATCGGGCTCCAGCACCAGTGTGGCCTTCATGGAACCCAGCACTCCGTGGAGCGGAGCAAGCGCGGGGTCGCGGGGGACGCGACCGGCCACCAGGGCGTCGATGTCGCGTTCCGAGAACGAAGTGTTGTTGTCCATGTCACCTATGTCATCGCTGGGCGACTCGTTTTTGTTACGCATCGTCCGAAAGCTCTTTCCTCAGGTCGCGCAATGCGCGGTTCTGGAGCGCTCGCACGGCACCTTCGGAGGTGTCGAGCACCTCGGCCGCTTGAGCCACAGAGAGGTCGCCAACGACGCGCAGCAGGAGGACGTCCCGTTGGGCCTGGGTGAGGTGGTCGATGATCGCGTGTACTTCCACCATCGACATCGACGTCATCGCCTCGTGCTCGACATTGCCAAGCCAGCGGCGTTCGGCGTGCTCCTGGGCGGCGTCGCCGTCTGCCACGGGAACCTGCCGACCCCTTGACCGCCATGCGTCCTGCATGCGCCGATGCGCAATAGTGAATACCCAGGCGCGAAAAGAATCCTCATCCCCTTCGAAGCGATGGATGTCCTTCGCGACGCTGAGGAATGTCTCTGACACGAGGTCCTCGACGTCGGGCGCGCCGGCTCCGCGAAGATAGCCCGCTACTGGGCCAGCAAGGTCGTGGTAGATCGACTCCCACGCCCAGGCGGAGCCAGTTCGTGCCGCGGCAAGGGTGGACGCAAAGTACTCCTTGAGTGTCACGTCACCTCCTCGGCACAGCCCCTCTACCCTGCCTATCGGCGCGAGCGCGTCGGTGATCACCACTTCTGGGGCCAGCACGCAGAAAACCTCTGCCGATGGCAGAGGTTTCTTGTAGCCCCGACGGGATTCGAACCCGCGCTACCGCCTTGAGAGGGCGGCGTGCTAGGCCGCTACACAACGGGGCCCTAGCTGCGCTCCACCGACGGCGGGCGCGAGAGACAAGAGTACCGGATGCGCGCGGCCAAACGCCAATCCGCGCATGCGCACCCAATTTCGGCGGCACTCTTGCCAAGCATCGGCTCGCTTATGTAAACTTGAGTCGCTGTCACTCAAGTTTTCGGATGGCACCAGAACGAGGAGCCCACCATGACCACCACACCCCCATCAGCCACTCAGGAAGAGCAGGCGACCGCTCTCGAGCAGTTCGGTCAAGACTTCACCGCGTTGGCCGAGGCAGGCCTCCTCGACCCCGTCATCGGTCGAGACGAAGAGATCCGCCGGGTCATGCAGGTTCTCACTCGCCGCACCAAGAACAACGCCGTCTTGATTGGCGAGCCAGGCGTCGGCAAGACCGCCATCGTCGAGGGCCTCGCGCAACGCATCGTCGCTGGCGATGTCCCCTCCTCGCTCAAGGATCGACGAGTCGTGGAGATCGCCATGAGTTCCGTCGTCGCCGGCGCGGCCTACCGCGGCCAGTTCGAGGAACGACTCAAGGCGATCCTCGCCGAGGTCGAGCAAGCCGAGGGACGCGTCGTCTTGTTCGTCGACGAACTCCACACCATCGTCGGCGCCGGAAAGGCCGACGGCTCTGTCGACGCTGGCAACATCCTCAAGCCGATGCTCGCGCGCGGAAAGCTGCGCATGATCGGGGCCACCACTCTCAACGAGTACAGGGAGCACATCGAGACCGACTCGGCGTTGGAGCGGCGCTTCCAGCCCGTGTACGTGGGCGAGCCTTCCCTCGACGACACGGTCGCCATCTTGCGCGGCCTTCAGGAGAAGTACGAGGTACATCACGGCGTCAAGATCACGGACGAGGCGATCGTCTCGGCCGCAACCCTGTCGGATCGCTACATCTCCGATCGCTTCTTGCCAGACAAGGCTGTCGACCTGATCGACGAGGCCACCAGTGCGCTCAAGATGCAGCTGGACTCGATGCCGATTGACCTGGACCGCATTAGGCGCAAGATCATGCAGCTCGAGATCGAGCGCACCCAGGTGGCCAAGGACAAGTCTCCTGCCGCGAAAGAGCGCCGCGAAGAGATCGACGCGGATATCGAGCACTTGCGCCACGAATCGGAGGCCCTCAACATGCGGTGGGCACGGGAGAAGGACTTGATTGTGCGCGTCTCCGGTGCGACCGAACGCCTCGAGGCCCTGCGCGGCGAGTTGGAGCGAGCCGAGCGCCTCGGGGAACTCGAAAAGGCCGGGCGCATTCGCTACGGCGAGATTCCTGCAGCGGACAAGGAGATCGCCGACGCTCGGGCCGAGTTGGATGCCATCCCTGCGGCAGAGCGCATGCTGCGAGAAGAGGTGACGGGAGAAGACATCGCTGGCGTTGTCGCGAAGTGGACCGGCGTGCCCGTGGAGAAACTGCTGACGGAGGAGTCGGCGAAACTCGGGCACCTCGAAGACCGGCTGCACGAGCGCGTCATCGGCCAAGATCGCGCGATCAGGGCCGTCTCCGACGCCATCCGCCGCGCTCGTGCCGGCTTGTCCGATGCCCACCGGCCCATCGGTTCGTTCCTGTTCCTCGGCCCAACCGGCGTCGGCAAGACCGAACTAGCGCGCGCCCTCGCGGAGCAGCTTTTTGACGACGAGCGCGCCATGATCCGCATCGACATGTCCGAGTACATGGAGTCTCACTCGGTGAGTCGACTCATCGGCTCTCCCCCTGGTTACGTGGGTTATGACCAGGGCGGCCAGTTGACCGAGGCGGTGCGGCGGCGCCCGTACAGCATCGTGCTCTTTGACGAGGTCGAGAAGGCCCACCCCGACGTCTGGAACGCGCTCCTCCAGGTGCTCGACGATGGCCGTCTCACGGACGGCAAGGGCCGCACGGTCAACTTCACCAACACCATCATCGTGATGACTTCGAACCTCGGGTCAGACGTCATGCTCGCGTGGGATGGCGTTCACAGGGACGCACTTGAGGCCGACCTCATCGAGGTGCTCAAGCGGTCCTTCCGCCCCGAGTTCCTCAACCGTCTGGACGAGGTCGTAGTGTTCGACCGCATCGAGCCTTCCGCGATGGAGGCCATCGTCGACACCGAGCTCGCCAAGGCGATCGCTCGCATCGAGGAGGCCAAGCACATCGCGCTGACGGTCACGCCTGACATGCGGCAGTCGCTTGCGGTGGACGGTTTTGACCCTCAGTTTGGGGCGCGACCCCTCAAGCGACTCATCCAGACGCGGGTGCTCAACGAGCTTGCCAAGGAGATTGTGGACGGGCGTTTGGGCGAGGGAGACGCGGTCACCGTCGGCTGGGAAGACGGAGCGCTGAGGGTCGAGCGCACGTAGGGACGACGCCGCGGCCACACACCCGCACACTCCGAACCGCCCGGGCCCACCGGACACTCCGAACCACCCAGGGCCCACCGGACACTCCGAGCCGCCCCGGGCGCACCGCCCACTCCGAACCGCCCCGGGCGCACCGCCCACCGGACACTCCGAACCGTTTCTGGTCGCGACACGCCGCGACCGCCACGTCCAGACGTCGGGGCGCGGCGTGTCGCTCGCGAGATCGGTTCGTACTGTCCGGGGCGGGCGGGGCCGAGTGCGGCGAACTACTCGGAGGTGGCGCGATGGGCGGAGCGCCAGCGCTCGATGAGTTCGCGCTCCTTGGCGCTTGGCGTGCGGCAACCGCACTCCTCGACGTGCTGGCTATGCCACTCGCCGCGCTGGTCGTCGGTGGCCTTCTGAGGCATGCGGTGTGCCTCGTGCCACTCGCGGTTGATCGCGCCCATGGTGCTCCCTCGGCTCAAGGAATCCACCGTAGATACGACAAAGGCCCGCTTGCGCGGGCCTTTGGTCACAGCTGGGGTACAAGGATTCGAACCTCAACTAACTGAACCAGAATCAGTCGTGCTGCCAGTTACACCATACCCCAATGGTCCCTCGCGGAACCGAGTGACAACTCTACCCGAGCGAACGCCCTGTCCAAAACCGACAGGCCGTCAGCAGTTGAGAAGGAGCACCCCAGGCACCTCGTCAAGCGACTCCACCCGCACAGTTCCGTCGGCCATCTCCCCCACCTGCGGCGGCATACCGGGCCGCTCCAGCCAGATCCCCAGCGCCAGTCCGGCCGCTGCAGCCGCACCGGCGTCAATGTCCTTCTCGTCTCCGACGTACACCACAGAGCCGGGGCTGAGGCCGAGCATCCGTGCACCCTCAAGGAACACGCGGGGATCGGGCTTGCCTACGCCGAACCTGTCGATGCCTACGAGCATCGGCACGCGCCCCAGGCCGCTGCGTTCCAACTTCCGCTCCTGGTACGCGTGATCCGCATTGGACACGGCCCCGTACTCAATACCGCAGCGGTCGAGGGTGTCGAGCAAGGCCTGCGCGTCGTCGTGAGCGGCCCACCCAGCGCGAAACGCCTCTTCGAAGATCTCGTCCCACTGCGCGTAGTCGTGCTCACCCAGAGGGGCCCCACCAAAAGCCGCATGGAGCTCATTGGCGCGACGCATGCGCTGTTCGCGGTGCGACATCTCCCCGCGAGCATGCGCGCGGTACCAGCCGCCTGCATCGACGCGCCAGTGGATCCCCATGGCCTCAAGATCATGCGGCTGCGGCAAGTAGCGGTCCGCGACGGCCGCGAGGGCAACCCGGAAGGCACCCCGCGTGTTGACCAGAGTGTCGTCGATGTCGAGAAGGACTCCGGCGACGGCCTTCACGGTCATCCGCCGATAGTCGCGCGCAGCCGGCGCAAGCGCGCGAGCGCGTGATCCTGTCCAAGGATCTCCATCGACTCGAACAGCGGAGGCGACACGAGCCTGCCGGTCACGGCTACCCGCAAGGGACCAAAAGCGAATCGCGGCTTGATGCCCATCTGCTCCACCAGAACCTCCGTCAGGGCCGCCTGCTGGGCCGCGGCAGAGAAGTCCTCGAGCGCTTCCAACACCCGGATCGCGGCATCAAGAACCTCGTTCGCGTTGTCGGGAAGCTTCTCGATGGCCACCTCGTCGTACTCAAAACCGGCATCGTTCACAAAGAGGAAGCCGAGCATTCCAGGAGCCTCGCCCAGCAGCGTCATCCGCGTCTGGACCAGGGGCACCGCAAGAGCAAGCGTCGCCTCCTCGTGGGGCGTCAGGTCGCGCACGGACGGCCCAGACACCAGCCCTGCGGCGTGCAGATAGGGCACCACGCGCGCGGCAAAGTCCGCGAGCGGGAGCATTCTCATGTGCTCAGCATTGATCGCCTCGGCCTTCTTGAGGTCGAACCGCGCGGGGTTTGGCGTGCAGTCGGCGATGTCGAAGGCCGCGACCAGTTCATTGACGGTGAACACGTCGCGGTCTGGTCCGATTGCCCAACCGAGTAGGGCCAGGTAGTTCAGCAGTCCCTCTGGCAAGAAGCCCCTGTCCCTGTGGTGGAACAGGTTCGACTCGGGGTCCCGCTTGGAGAGCTTCTTTGTCCCCTCACCCAACACCATCGGCATGTGCGCGTACTCGGGAACGGCGTCGGCGATACCCAGGTCCACCATGGCGCGCCACAACACGACCTGGCGCGGCGTGGAACTCAGCAAGTCCTCGCCACGCAGCACGTGGGTGATCTTCATGAGGGCGTCGTCCACAGGGTTGACGAGCGTGTACAACGGGATGCCGTTTGCTCGCACGATGACGTAGTCGGGCACGCTGCCGGCCGGGAACGTCACGTCTCCGCGAATGAGGTCGGTGACGGTGATGTCCTCGTCCGGCATGCGCATGCGGATCACGGGCTCGCGACCCTCGGCGCGATACGCCGCCTTGGCCGCATCGGTCAGTTCGCGATCAAATCCGTCATAACCAAGCTTGGGGTCGCGACCAGCGGCACGATGCCTCGCCTCAACCTCTTCTGGAGAAGAGAAGGACTCGTAGGCGTATCCGCCCTCAACCAACTGACGCACCACGTCGGCGTGCATCTCGTGGCGTTGTGACTGCCGGTAGGGCCCGTAGGGGCCCCCGATGTCGGGACCCTCGTCGTACGTGATACCAAGCCAGGCCATGGCGTCGAGCAACTGCTCGTAACTTTCCTGAGAGTCGCGCTCGGCATCGGTGTCCTCGATGCGGAACACCAGGTCACCGCCCGTGTGGCGCGCATAGGCCCAGTTAAACAACGCTGTGCGGACCATGCCCACGTGCGGCAGGCCCGTCGGCGATGGGCAGAATCGAACACGGACCTTGCTCATGATGTCTCTTTCCTTACGGGCGTTCGCGATTAGTCGCGGCGAATCACAGGGTTGCGCAGCGTGCCAATGCCCTCGATGTCGATCTCCACGACATCGCCGTGGTGCAGAGTGGTCACTCCGGAAGGCGTTCCCGTGAGGATGACGTCGCCTGGTAGCAGCGTGACGATCTCGGACACCATCGCGACGGCGTTCATGACGTCGACCAGCATGTCGGACGTGTGCCCCGTCTGGACGGGCTTGCCGTTGATGCGCGAAGACACCGCAACGTCGTCGTGTGCAAGCTCCGTCTCAATCCACGGGCCAAGCGGCAACGAGGTGTCAAATCCTTTAGCCCGAAACCACTGGTCTTCTCGGCGCTGAAGGTCGCGAGCGGTGACGTCGTTGGCGCACGTGTATCCGTAGATGTAGTCCTCGGCGCTTTCAGGGCTCACGTCCTTGCACAGCCTGCCGATCACGATCGCGAGCTCGGCCTCGACCTGGACGTCTTGCGAGTACGACGGCAACACGATCGGGTCGTCAGGGCCGATGACCGCGGTGTTGGGCTTCAGGAACAAGATGGGTACGTCAGGCGCGGGCCCCCTGTGCGGGATCTCCTTCGCGTGGGCCTCGTAGTTCTTGCCAAGGCAGACGGCCTTTGACCGGGGAATCACTGGCGACAGCAACCGCACGTTCTCGGCGTCAAGTGCGAGCCGCTCCCCCGTCGGCTTGCCCGCGATGTACATGGGATCACCGGAAAGAACAATCAGTTCTTCGCTTCCTGGCTCTCCGTCAACGACGGCGTACTTGGGTTCATCTCCAGTGGTGAATCGGGCGATGCGCATGTCTCTAGCCTAGTCGCCGCTAAAAACCTCCCCCGCGCTTAGCATGGAGCGATGACACCCTTGGGCCCCAAGCACATCATTGAAGCGGCCGACGCCGGGCTTGCGCGCGTCTTGGCAATCACCGACGCGCATCCGGCCGCCTTGCTGGGTGATGCCTGGTTGGGCCGCACCACGAGCGACCTCTTGTCGCACCTACACGCGTGGCACTTGCTGTTCGAAGGCTGGGTGGAGGCCGAGAGAGCAGGCGAGAGCGTCGCGTACCCAGCCGAGGGCTACTCGTGGCGAGACATCGATGCGCTCAATGAGTCTCTCTATACGTTCCACCGAGCGCGTCCTCACGAGAACACTCGCCAACTCCTCGTCGAGTCTCATGCGAGGGTGTGCGACATCGTGCGCACCATCCCCGAGATTGAGTTGACCACGCCGGAAACCCAAGAATGGCTTGGCGACGAGTCACTCGGGGACGTCGCGCACGAGTGCCTTGGAGCCCACTATGAGTGGGCGGTAGGGATTCTCGAGGCTGCCGGCCTCGAGGCCGATTCGTGACCACACCACCCGCTCCACCGCCACGGACGATCCGAGCATCCGCCTCCGCTGCGCGACGCTGGCCCGGCCGCATCGTCGGCCTCGATCTGGCACGCGCCGCAGCGATCATCGGCATGCTCGCCGCGCACGTGGGCGACTCCGGCCACCGCGGGTCGGACAGCGATGGCTGGGCTTGGCTGTGGGTGGCGGACGGGAGGCCTTCCGCGCTCTTCGCAGTGCTGGCGGGAGTCACCGTGTCGCTCATTGCCCGCGCCGACGCTGTGGGCGCTAGTCATGCGGCCCTCCGAGTCGCCACTCGCGGCGTGATACTGATCGGTGCCGGGATCGCACTGGGGCTCTTGGACACGCCCATCGCGGTCATTCTCACCCACCTGGGAGTGATGCTCCTGGTGGTGATTCCGGCGATGCAGTGGAGTGCCCGCAGCCTCTTCGTTGCGGGTGGCGTGGTGCTCATTGGCGGGACTCTCGCCTATCACTACGTCGCTTTGGCCGCCGATGGACTCCCGGTCATTCGCACCGTGACCGACGCGTACTACCCCGTGATCGCGTGGGCTGGCTACGTGCTCGTCGGCATGGGCGTCGGGCGTCTGTCCTTGCGCGACACGTATGTGGCGCGCGCTCTCGTTTTCGCCGGCACGGTCGTCGCCGCCGTCGGCTATGGGCTGGGTTCGCTCGCTGGCTCGCCCCCGCCGTGGAAAGTACCTGCTGGGCCGTGGTGGGCGTCGCTCGAGCCGCACAGCACTTCTCCCACTGAGATGGTCGGCAACACTGGACTGGCACTGTTGGTGATTGGTCTGTGCTTGTTGCTCGCTCGGCCCACGGCCGCGTTCTTCCCCGCCCTCGCGTTCGGGTCCATGTCGCTCACCGTCTATACCGCGCACGTGGTGGTGATCGCGCTCGTCGGCGACCAGATCGTTTGGGAGCCGTCCAACGTGTCTTTCGCCGTGCTGACCCTGTCGCTCATGGCGGCGGCAGCTGTGTGGAGAGCGCTCGTGGGGCCCGGCCCGCTCGAGCGCGTGATGACGATCGCATCGTCCCGGACCGCCAGCGCCTTGGCGGACAGGGACGCGCCACGCGCCGAAGTCCGCCCGTAGGTCCTATGTCCGAATTATCTGCTCCGCGACGTGCTTACACTGGCGCCCTATGAACGGCATGTCCCCCACCGTGATTGGCACGCGCAGGTTCGCTCGCGCGCGTTTCGCCATGCTCGGTGGCGCCATTCTGGTGACGGTGATTCTCGCTCTCGCGTTGGTACACACTCCTCACCAGGTGTCACTCGCGGCAGCTGGAACGGTGGACTCTGTCGCCGCGATGGACGTGATGGTCGGCGGCCACCTCGACCACGCTGCGCCTGCATCGGCGCCTGTGGACGCGGAGTGCGCGACCTGCGGTGGCGAGGATGGTCCCGCCGCCTTCGCATGCGCTCTCATCCTGTTCGTGATCGCCATCATGCGGCTCATGCCGCGCGGCACCGCCCGCGTCGTAGCCTGGCTTCGCAGGTACTGGGCCGCAACGCCCTTGCTGCCCGCCGTGGTCATGCCTCGAGCGCCTAGCCTCCACACTCTCTGTATCAGTCGGACGTAAACCGCCCGGTCTCGATCTCCGCGCGCGCCTGTTCGCCCCCAGCGACCGCGCCATCGCGGTCCCTCCACGGGCTTCCGGAGCCCCTGCCAACGACACGTGTCGTTGCGCCTGACCTTGCGCCGCGCCGCCTCATGGCGCAAGCGCCGTGCGAACCCACTGTCATTGATCAGAAGGATTACTCATGTCTCACCACATCACCGCCCGCGCCGCTGGGCGCACGATCGTCACCGTCGCCTTCGGCGCCGCGGCCGCCTTGATCCTCACGGCGTGCTCGTCCTCAGACGAGCCGACGCCTGCCGGGCCGTCGGCGAGCCCGACCGCTCAGGCTCAGACCCAGGCAGACCCTGCCGCTCAGCTGCTCGCGGAGCACGACCTCGACGGGCTCGACGCCCGTGAGGTGATCGACTCGCTCGACGCCTTGCCGGTGGCGCAGCGTCCGACCACGCTCATGGCGTCGATCCGACCGAATGAGTTGCTGTTGAGCGACGACCAAGCTCGCGAGACTGCGCTGGCCATGCCGGCCGACGAGTTCTACGTCTCGCTCGCCCCGTACGTGAACCAGACGCACGACTGCTACTTCCACAGCCTCACCACGTGCAAGGGTGAACTCCAGAACGTCGACGTTCACGTCCTTGTGACGGACAAGGCAACGGGAGAGATCCTGGTCGACGAGACGCGGACCACGTTCGACAACGGCTTCATGGGCCTGTGGCTGCCGCGCGACATCGACGCGAGCATCACGATCGAGTACGACGGCAAGTCGGCGACGTCGGACTTGTCGACAAGCAACGACGACGACGCCACGTGCGTCACTACGATGCAACTCGCTTAAGACGCAGGTAGCGAAGGCTCCCTCCCCGGCGTGTACATGCCTGGGGAGGGAGCCTTCGTGTCTGCGGCGACCGGCACGAACGCATGGGATGTGCACGCGCTGGGACAATGGCGAGATGGACTCCATGCGCATCACCTTGACGCAGGAGGAATGGGCTCCGATCGCGGCGGCGCATGCGGCGCGGGCCGACGCTCTCACGGCCGGGTATCGCGAGCGCGCTGGACGCGGTCAACGTCACGCGATCGAGGATTTCCTTTTCGACTACTACTCGATGAGACCCTCCCATCTGCGGCGCTGGCACCCCGGCGTCGGCGTCGGCCTTGAAGGCGCCCCGGACCACGCCGGCTGGCGCTTCTACGACACCCGGGACCGGTCGACCTCCCTGGATGCCGAGGCGTTCTGGGAGGCCAAGGGTTCGACGGTCGACTACGTCGAGGCGCTGCTGCGAGCCACCGCTGACAGGTCGGCCATGCGCGGCTGCTTTGGGTTGCACGAGTGGGCGATGGTCTACAGGGCCGGCGAGGACAGGCGGCACTCGCTACCGCTGCGGCTCGGTCAGGACGGGACGGATGCCGTGGTCGATTCGCACGACCTCGTGTGCACCCACATGGATGCGTTCCGGTTTTTCACCCCGGAGGCCTCCCCGCGCAACGCCGTGCAGCTGACGCGCGCGGACCAGCCACGCTTCGAGCAGCCCGGGTGTCTGCACGCGAACATGGACCTGTACAAGTGGGCTGGAAAACTCATGCCCGCGGTGGCCAGCAAGCTGGCCCTCGATGCCTTCGAACTGGCCCTAGAGGTCCGCTATCTCGATATGCAGGCGTCCCCGTACGACGTCTCCGAGTTCGGGCTAGAGCCGGTGCGTATCGAGACGCCTGAGGGCAAGCGCGACTACGCCACGCGACAGGCGGAGTTCTCGCGCCGAGCCGCGCCCTTGCGGGAGCGACTCATCCGGGCATGCGTTGACATCAGGCTAGCCGCGGGTGCCGACGCGCCCGCGACCTAAGCGAGAGCGCGCGCCTGCTCGACTCCCTTGTTGGCAAGAGCGTCGGCGCGCTCATTGCCGGGATCTCCCGCATGGCCCTTTACCCACACCCACGAGATCTGGTGGCGCGCCACCTGGGCGTCGAGTTCCTGCCACAGCTCCTTGTTCTTGACCGGCTTCTTGTCGGCGGTGCGCCAACCGTTGCGCTTCCAGCCGATGATCCACTTGCCGATGCCGTTCATCACATACTGAGAATCCACGTGGAGGGTGACGGCGCACGGCTCCTTGAGCGCCTTCAGGCCCTCGATGACCGCAGTGAGCTCCATGATGTTGTTGGTGGTGTGGGCAGCACCTCCGCACAGTTCCTTCTCGCGGTCGCCGAAGCGCATCCACGCTCCCCAGCCGCCGATGCCGGGATTGCCCTTGCAGGCCCCGTCTGTCCACATGTCGACGGCTGGCAGGCTTTGCGTGTTCACGCCGACACCTTACCCGCAGACGGGCCGATCAATCCGGCCCCGGCTATCGACCCGTGGCGACGGACGCGACCGCCTGGGAGCGGCACAATGGGCTCATGTCACATCGCGGGGCCAAGCACGCACATGCGGCGACGCCCGCCGTCGCGGCGCTCATCGCCGCCGACGTGCCGCACACGCTGCACTCATATGAGCACGACCCCTCAAGCGACGTGGGTTACGGACTCGAGGCAGCCGACGCGCTCGGCGTCGACCCCGACCAGGTCTTCAAGACCTTGTGCGCCTACGTTGACGGCCGCCTGTGCGTCGGCATCGTGCCCGTGACCGCCATGCTCGACCTCAAGGCCTTTGCGCACTCGCTCGGCGGCAAGCGAGCAGAGATGGCTCCCCCCGCCGACGCCGAGCGCTCCTCTGGCTACGTCGTGGGAGGCATCTCCCCCATCGGTCAGCGCAAGGCACTGCCCACCGCGCTTGACGAGACGGCCGAGCTGTTCGACACCATCTACGTCTCTGGAGGCCGCCGCGGTCTCGACATCGAGTTGGCCCCCGCGCACCTCGCCCAGATCACGCACGCCGTGATCGGCCCCATTGCCAAGGACTCCTGAATGACAGCCGACGCCGCAATCGACTACGCCTCCCGCCTCGCCGAGGTGAAGGCTCGCATTCACGCGGCAGATGCCATGAGCGGCCGCCTTGGCTCAGGTGTCAGGGTGCTCGTGGCCACCAAAACGGCCGACGCCGACGCTGCCGCCGCCGCCGTCCGTGCCGGGGCAAGGCTCGTGGGCGAGTCACGCATGCAGGAACTCGATGCGAAGGGCGAGGCGCTCAAGGCCGCTGGAGCAAAGATTCACGTGATCGGCCAGCTTCAACGCAACAAGGCCGCCATTGCCGTGCGGTGGGCGGACTGCGTCCAAACGGTCGATTCCCTGGCGCTGGCAGAGCGCCTCTCTCGCCTGTGCGTCCAGGCGGGGCGCGACCTGGACGTCATGATCCAAGTCAACGTCTCCGGCGAGCCGACCAAGGCCGGAGTGGACCCGGCAGAGGCCCTGGAACTTGCGTCGGCCGTGCAGGGCTTGCCCGCGCTCACGGTGACGGGCTTCATGACGATCGGCCTCAACTCGAGCAAAGAGGCCGAGGTGCGCGCCTGTTACGCACGGCTCACGGCCCTGCGCGACGAGGCCCTGGTGCGCTCCGAGCGCGGGGAGTTGCCGTTGCGCGAGGCGTGGGAACTGTCGATGGGCATGTCCGGCGATCTCGAATGGGCTGTCGCGGAGGGCGCGACCATGGTGCGCGTGGGTACCGCAGTCATGGGTCAGCGGCCCAGGTAGGCCCCGGCTCACCGCGCCTGTTGTCAAGGTGACTTGACAACGCAAGTGGTGTCAAGCATCCTTGTCATGTCAAGCGACCTTGACGCCACAAGGAGGCATCGGTGATCAACTCCGTCCGCGACCTGCGCGAGTTGAGGGGGCTATCTCAAGCCGCTCTTGGCGACGCGCTCGGCGTGTCACGCCAGACCATCAACTCGATCGAGACAGGCAAGTACGACCCGTCGCTGCCGCTCGCCTTCGCCATCTCCCGCTACTTCGACCGCACCATTGAGGAGGTCTTCGATGACCAAGCAAGCTAACCCCATCGCGCAACACACAGCCCTGCGCATCTCCGTCGGCGCCGCCTCAGGCGCCGTCGCCGCCGCCGTCCTCGCTTCCATTGCTTGGGCGGCAGGAAACGACTCCTTCGCCAAGGGCATCGTGTGGGGAGGGACGGTCGGCATCGCTGCGGTCGTGGCTCTCCTCATGCTCGCTCGCACCAGATTCGCGACTGCCGAGGCACGCCTCGTGGCAGATGCCGCCGACGAACGCGAGCGCAGGCTTGCGACCGACGCCATGGCTCTCGCTGCGATTGCCATGTATGCGGCGGCCGTGTTGTGCGCGATGGCGACGCTCTTTGGACTCGAGCCGGAGGCAAGCCTCGCGATCATCATGTTCACAGGGCTCATCACCGCTGCCGTGGCGTTCGCGGTGTCGGTCCGCAGGGACTGACCGGCCCCCGCGCTGAGGCCGGGCGGGCCCGCGCGGCGACGCGTCGGCCGCGCCCGCACCTCGAACCCAAGCAAGGTCCCCCTTCCTAGAAGCGCGACCGGCGCGGCGCTAGCCTGTCCCCATGGCCAAGTCCACGCACAAAGCAGACCTCTTCAGGGGCCCCGATGAGGCGGATATTTCCGCGCGCCTGAACTGGTTGCGAGCAGGAGTTCTCGGAGCAAACGACGGCATCGTCTCCATCGCCGCGCTGCTCGTGGGTGTGGCGGCGGCAACCACCGACGCGAAGGTGATTTTCACGGCCGCGATGGCTGGCATCGCCGCCGGTGCCCTGTCGATGGGAGTGGGCGAGTACGTGTCCGTCTCCAGCCAACGCGACGCGGAGGACGCTCAGTTGGCGCGAGAGCGGATTTGGCAGAAGGCGCGTCCCGCGTGGGAGCTCGAGCAGTTGGTGCGACTCAACATGGAGACCGGCATGTCAGAGGCGACCGCCAGGCAAGCCGCCATGGAGCAGCATGAGCACGACCCGCTGACGATTCACGCCAAAATGCACCTCGGCATCGACCCCGACGAGTTGACCAATCCGCTTGCGGCCGGGATCGCGTCGCTGATCGCTTTCACGGTGGGCGGCATCGCTCCCCTGCTCACCATCCTGCTGCTGCCGGACCACTTGCGAGTCCCGCTGACCTTTGTGGCGGTGCTGGTCGCGCTCGCCGGCACCGGTTATGCGTCGGCGCGCATCGGCTACGCGCCAGCGACTCGCGCCGTGCTGCGCAACATCACAGGTGGCGCCGCCGCCATGGCGATCACGTACGGCATCGGCCTGCTCGTCGGCAACGTCAACATCTAGGGGACGACGTTGATCCACTCCGGCGTGGAGAACTTCGCTTTCACGAGGTCCTGAGCCTTCGCAAGTTCGGCCTCGGTGACGGCGCCTGGCGTGGTGGCGTAGCGCGAGGCGAAGTGCACCAGGAACGCCTCGATGATCGCCTCGCGCGCCATGCCCGTCTGGCTTCGCAGCGGGTCCACTCGCTTGTTCGCGCTCTTGGTGCCCTTGTCCGACAGTTTCTCGCGGCCGATGCGGAGCACCTGAAGCATCGCGTCGGCGTCGATGTTGTAGGCCATCGTGACGTGGTGAAGCACGGCGCCGGAGGTGTACCGCTTCTGAGCAGCACCCGCGATCTTGCCAGCCGGTGAGGCGATGTCGTTGAGCGGCACATACGTCGCTTGAATCCCCACCTCTCTCAGGGCGCCGAGCACCCAGTCATCAAGAAAGGCATAGGATTGCTCAAAGCTCAGCCCCTCCACCAACGAGGTGGGCACGTACAGCGAGTACGTGATCGTGTTGCCTGGCTGGATGAACATGGCGCCGCCACCGGAGACACGGCGCGTCACGGTGATGTCGTGAGCCGCGGCGCCGTCGGCGTCGATCTCATTGCGCACCGATTGGAACGACCCGATCACCACGGTATTGCGCTCCCACTCCCAGATGCGCAGTGCCGGCCCCCGCTCGCCAGTGCCGACGCCTTGAGCGATCACATCGTCGAGCGCCATCTGCAGATGCGGTTCGCGCGGCACGTCGTGGATGACCTCAAACGTGTGGTCGTGCCAGCTCGTGGCATGACCGAGCGCACGGCGCACCGCGATCGCGACCGCCTCTGGACTGAAGCCAATGAACTGGGCATCGGGCCCGGCAGCCCTCGCAACGTCGGCCGCCATGTGGGCCACCGCCGTGGACGTAGGTAGCCCTAAGAGCGCGGCGTTGATCGCCAGTAACGCCTCTGGAGGCTCCAGGAAGAAGTCTCCCGAGATCACGGCCTCACTCAGCGCCGCGTCTGCGCCGGACCCCTCAACCTCGACATCGGCGACCACCAGTTTGCCGCCAGGAATCTTGTATTCACCATGCACACCGTCCATTGTGCTCGCCCCCAGGAGCCCCGAAGCACGCGGCACTGCTCAGGGTCCGGGCAAAGCAGTTCAGGGGTTGGGCGCGACGCCCGCCTTGAGCAGTCCGTAGAACAGTGCCTCGGTGAGCGCCTCCCACGACGCCTCGATGACGTTAGGCCCCACGCCCACGGTGCGCCACGTGTAACCAGAGTCGGTGTCGACGGTGGTGATGAGCACCCGTGTCACGGCGTCAGTGCCGTGACACGCGTCCATGATGCGCACCTTGAAGTCGATCAGTTCGAAGCGCGCAATCTCCGGGTACACGGACACGAGCGCTTGCCTCAGCGCGTGGTCGAGCGCGTTGACAGGCCCGTTTCCCTCGCCGACGGTGAGAAGTCGCCTTCCCTCCCCCGCCCGCAGCTTGACGACGGCTTCCGCGTCGGCCTCCCTCGGGTCGCCAGGGGCGGATGCCACGTGAACTGCCCACGTCTCCACGTCCCAGAACCGGGGCGACTCGCCCAACTCGTGGCGCAGCAACAACTCGAAGGAAGCGTCGGCCGCGTCGAAGGTGTAGCCCGCGGCCTCGGCCGCCTTCACGCGGTCGGTCACGCGCCCCAGCAACTCAGACTGACCGCTCAGGTCGAAGCCAAGCTCTTTGCCCTTGAGTTCGATCGACGCGCGGCCAGCCATCTCCGAGACGAGCATCCGCATGTCATTGCCCACGTGCGAGGGGTCGGTGTGCTGGTAAAGATCGGGGTCGATCTTGATGGCAGAGGCGTGCAGGCCCGCCTTGTGTGCGAAGGCAGACGCTCCCACGTACGGCTGACGCGGGTACGGCGCGATGTTGGTGATCTCTGAGATGGCGTGCGAGATACGGGTCGATTCGGCGAGGCCGTCGCCCTTCAGCGCGATCGCGCCGCGCTTGATCTCGAGGTTCGCTGCGACCGCCACGAGGTCTGCATTGCCCGTGCGCTCCCCGTAGCCGTTCACACAGCCCTGTACGTGGGTCGCGCCGGCGGCCACCGCCGCCATCGTATTGGCCACCGCGCAGCCGGAGTCGTTGTGCGCGTGCATGCCGAGCGGGGCCTCCGTGTGAGACTTCACGCTGGTCACGATTCCTGCGACGTCGTCGGGAAGCATCCCGCCGTTGGTGTCACACAGCACCAACGCCGACGCTCCCCCCGCCTGACCGGCGAGGAGCGCCTTGACGGCGTAGTCGGGGTCGAAGCGGTAGCCGTCGAAGAAGTGCTCGGCGTCGAGAATGACCCTGCGCCCTTCGCTCACGAGGAACGCGACCGTCTCCTCGATCATCCGCAGGTTCTCGTCGCCGCTGACGCGCAGCGCCCGCTCGGCGTGACGGATGTCCGACTTGGCCACCAGCGTGATGATGGGCGCCTCGGAGTCGAGCAACGCGCGCACTTGTGGGTCATTGTTGGCCGTCGCGTCGCCGCGGCGCGTCATGCCGAAGGCCGCAAACTGCGCGTGGGTGAAGGAGAGCTCCTTGTGGACGAGGCCAAAGAACTCGGTGTCCTTGGGAACAGCACCGGGCCAGCCGCCCTCGATGACGCCGACGCCGAGCTCATCGAGCAAGGCGGCGATGGCCATCTTGTCCGCCACAGACAGGTTCATGCCCTCTTGCTGGGCGCCGTCGCGCAGCGTCGTGTCGTAGATCTCTACAGTGAGATCGGCCATGGTCGTCTCCTCGGTCAACAGGTGCTCCGCGCTGCCATCATCCCAACAAAAAAGCCCCCCAAAGGCATCGGGAGGCTGCGCGTCGGGAGTTCCGACGCGCTACGGAATGATGATTGCGGTATACATCGCCCTCATTGTGGCACAAGGACCCTGCGAGGCAACCGTCCGACGACAGAGCCTGCCGCGCCCACTGTGAAATCCGCCATCTTTCAGGCGGGATTTGGTGGCCTCTCCACACTTCTTAGTAGGTTCACGAAGTAGCGCGCCCCTACGATGGTGATATGACCGCGCGCAGCGCCGCCGCGACGTCACGTCGTGGCCGAGGTGTCCCCCTCGCGCCGGAAGACCAGAGGGGCGGTCAATAGTGCCCCAAGATGGTTTCCGTAGCCCCGCCAGACTTGGACTGTGCGCCCTGGTCCTGGCGGCGACCCTGGCCAACTTCGCTCTCGATGTGAGCCTCCCATCCAGCTACAACGTGGCCACTCTGTACGCGGTGACCGTGATCGCTGTCGCAGGGCTGGGGCACCGCACGCGCTCGGTGTGGTGGGCTGCGATCGGCACCACGGCACTCACGTGGGCCGGCTTGCTCCTTACCTGGTCCGCCACCGACGATCATCATCAAGCGGAGACGCTGATTGAGCGTGGTGTGGCAACCGTCCTGATTGCGCTGTCGGCGCTCGTCATGACCCTCATGCTGGCGCGCGACCGTGAGAATCTGCGCTTGGGGAGCCAACTGCTCCAGGCCGAGGCTGATCGGGAGGCCGACCAACGCATGCTGGCCGCCGCCAGCGCGGTCGCAGCGATTGGCACCTGGTCGGTCAACCGCGGCGACAACTCGGTGGTCTGGTCAGACACCGCCGCTGCGATGCATGGTCGGCCCGCCGGATATCAGCCAACGTCGCAGGAGCTATTCGACTACCTCAGCCCCGAGGACGCGGCGCGATTCGCCGAGGCAATCGACGCGGCATGGGCGGACGGCACTCCCTTCAGGGAAGAGTTGCTCATCACGCTTCCGGACGGCGTTCAACGATGGATCGTGGCCATGGGCGAGACGCTGCGCGGCGACGACGACGCCGTTCGCCGCGTTCACGGCACGGTTCAGGACATCACCCCGTGGAAGCTCGCTGAGATCGCCGCGTCCGCTCAGGGCCACCGCTTCTCCCAACTCACCGCGAAGCTCCCCATCATCGTGTGGACGGCCGACGCCGACGGCCGGATCGACTACTTCAACGATGCGCTGTTGGAATACACCGGCGCCTCAGAAGAGGACCTCCTCGCCGACCAGTGGGTTTCTGCTGTCCACCCGGCAGACCTTGACGATGTCGCTGCTCAGTGGTCACGCGCGGTGGCCACAGGAGACCCGTACGACGTGGAGTTCCGGGTGCGAGGCGCTGACGGCGGCTATCGCTGGCATCACGTGGCCGCCCAACCAGAGAAGGATGCGGCAGGCCGAGTCGTGCGCTGGTGGGGCAGTTCGATCAACGTCGACGCCACTCGCCAACTCCGTCAGCATGCGGATGAACTCGCGGCAGAGCGCAAAGTGATTCTCGACAGCATGACGGACGGGGTGTGCGCCCTCGACGAGGACTGGCGCGTCCGCTACGTGAACCGGAGCGCTGAGAGAATCCTCGGCAGAAGCTACGACGAACTTGTCGGCTCGCTGGTGTGGGACGTCTTCCCCACGTCGTTGGAGGATCCCGTGCATCGCGCCTTCACCCTCGCGATGGAAGAGGGCACGGCGCAGCAGCTCAGTTTCCACAGTTCGAGCCTGGGCAAATGGCTGGAGCTGTCGATCACGCGCAACACAGAGGGCGTCACCGCGTTCTTGCGCGACATCACTGAGGTGCACCAACTGGGTGACCGGCTCGCCCAGGCACAACGGCTCGAGGCAGTGGGTCAGCTCACCGGCGGCATCGCTCATGACTTCAATAACCTGCTCACCGTGGTCCTTGGGGGCGCCGACGCGCTGACGGGGGACGATCTCGTGACTGGCGAGGCGCGGGAGATGGCAGAGATGATCGCGAAGGCCGCCGAGCGTGGAGCCGAACTGACACACCGCTTGCTGGCGTTCGCGCGACGCCAACCGCTCGAGCCGCGTTCGGTTGATCTGAGCCAGCTGATCGAGGCGCTCGGTCCCCTCCTCCACCGCACGCTTGGCGAAGACATCTCGATGGAAGTCCTGCCTTCCGACGACGCATGCTTTGCGGAGGCCGACCCCGGTCAATTCGAGAGCGCACTCCTCAACCTTGCGATCAATGCGCGAGACGCGATGCCTCGCGGCGGATCACTCACCATCGAGACCGACGTTGTCACGTTGGACGAGGCGTACTCGACCGGCCATGTCGAAGTAGACCCCGGCACGTACGTGGTCACCACCGTCACCGACTCGGGAACTGGCATCCCACCTGAACACCTCGATCGCCTCTTTGAGCCGTTCTTCACCACGAAAGAGACCGGAAAGGGCTCCGGTCTTGGTCTCGCGATGGTGTGGGGGTTTGTCAAGCAGAGCAACGGCCACTTGACCGTGTACTCCGAGCAGGGCTACGGCACCTCCTTCAAGATGTATCTCCCGGCCACAGACGTACTACCTGACCCCGCAGAAGACGCCCTCCGCGCGCCTCACACGGAAGCGGTTTCCGGCGTCATCCTGATCGCAGAAGACGACGACCTCGTGCGGCAGTTCGCTACCGACCGCTTGCGGGCACGGGGCTATGAGGTAGTCGAAGCGTCATCGGGACCCGAAGCGTTGGATCGACTACACACCATGGAGCGCCTCGACTTGCTCTTCACCGATGTCATCATGCCCGGCGGAATGACCGGCAGGGACCTCGCAGAGGCGGTGCTTGCCCAGCGCCCTGGCCTGCCGGTGCTCTACGCGTCCGGCTACACGGAGAACGTGATCGTCCACAATGGCAGACTGGATCGAGGGGTCCAATTGCTTGCCAAACCCTACTCGGCGCACCACCTGATCGGACGCGTCGGCGAATTACTGAACCCGCCCGCGATGGAGGCCGAATGAACGACCCAAACGCGCGCGGTCGAGTGCTCGCGATTGACGACGATCACCTCGTGGGCGCCATGCTCGCCGCTCACGCGAAGGCCGCAGGCTTCGACGCCAAGGTCACAGACAGTCCGGAGGAGTTCTACGCGCTCGCGACCGCATGGAAGCCGACGTTCGTGGTGGTCGACCTGGTCATGGGCGCCGTGGACGGGCTCGCGGTACTCAAACGACTCGCCGAACTGAAGTCGGATGCGGCCGTGATCATCACCAGTGGAATGGGCAGCAAAATCCTCGACTCGGCACGGCAGTTCGCCGCGGCGAGTGGGCTCGCCTATGGCGGCGTGCTCCACAAGCCGTTCAGACGGGCCGACGTGGCCGCCGTTCTCGCGGCCGGCGCTCATGCCCCCGAACGCCTTGACCCAGCGCTCGACGTGCTCGAGTCGTGGGACGCGGCCACCTTTGAGCGCGAACTTCGCGCCGCAGCGGCCAACGACCATCTGCGGGTGGTCTTTCAACCCAAGGTGTCGTGTGCCCAAGGGACGGTGACGGGTTTCGAGGCGCTCGTGCGCTGGTATCACCCCACCGTCGGGCTGATCCCTCCCGTGAGTTTCATTCCCCGCGCCGAGAGCATGCATCTTGTCAGTATCGTGACCGACGCCGTCATTGCGCGGGCGCTGTCATGGTTCGGTCGCTCGCGGGCACACACCGCCGAAAGACTCGCGATCAATATCTCGGCCTCCGAGTTGTCGGGACCAGGTCTGGGCAAGAGACTGCTCGCCGCCTGCTCCCAGGCTGGCATCGCTCCCGAGCGGATCGTCCTGGAGGTCACCGAGACCAGTGCGGTTGCTGACGTCGCCGACTCCCTCGAGGTGCTCACTCGCCTTCGCCTCGACGGCTTCCAGTTGTCGATCGACGACTTCGGCACCGGCTACTCGTCCATGATCCAGCTCTCCAACCTCCCGTTCAGCGAAGTCAAGATCGACCGATCGTTTGTGCGTAATCTTGGCCAATCACTGCCAGCAGATGTCATGGTGCGGTCGATGCTGCAACTGAGCCGCGGTTTGGGACTGGAGTCAACGGCCGAGGGAGTCGAGACGGCAGCCGCGCTTGCCGTGCTGAGCGAGATGGATTGCGACTTCGCCCAGGGCTATCACATCGGCTATCCCATGGACGAGCACGAACTGGAGCAGTGGCTCGCCACGCAGGAGCAGAAGCCCTAGTTGCCGTTGAGAACCCTCCTGCGCAGTCGCCAGTCGGGCAGGAAGGCGTCCATGACCGCGTAGAACTTCGCGTTGTGGCCGCGCTCGATCAGGTGGGCCAGTTCATGCACGATCACGTACTCCAGCAGGGCGACGTCGCGTTGTGCGAGCTCCAGGTTGAGGGTGATGCGGCGCGTCTGCGTATTGCACGTCCCCCATCGAGACGTCATGCGCCGGATCGTGACCTCGGGCATAGCGAGTCCCATGATCTCCGCCCAGTGCTCCACCATCGGTGGAGCGGACGCCTTGAGACGCTGGCGCAGTAGTTCGGTCTGGGGCCCAGGCTGCAGGGGCAGCGGCTGGCCAGCGAGCCGCTCCTGGTGCTTCGCGATCCACGCCGCCTTGCCGGACACGAAGGCGACGATGGCGGACTCGGGTACGTGGCGGGGCGCGCTCACCACGACCTCGCCGTGAGGGGCCTTCACCGTCAGGCGCAGGTTCTTGATGCGCTTGCGACGTAGCGTGTAGTCGGGGATGTCCGCTGGCATGGTGGATTTAGCGTACGCCGCCGTGTCAGGCGTCCCAGTCCCCCAACGCGCCTTCGAGCGCACCGAGGCAGGTCTCCACGAGCGCGTCCCGCTCGGAGTCGGGGCAGCCTCTATCGATCCATGCGACGCATGCCGCGTCCACGAAGCCCATGAATCCCCACAGGGCGTACTCGTGGCGCACGTCTTCGCGCGGGGCAAGCATCGAGCGCAAGCCTTCTACGTAGCGGGACCGTGCCTGCGCCCGCACCCGCGCGGCCTCTCGTGGCTCTCCCGCGATGGCGTCAGGGCGCGCATGTTGGGAGTTCGCCTTGATGAAATCCGCGTAGGCGCGCGTGGTCAGCCGCAACTGAGCCATGACAGGCTGCCCAGGGCCCGCGGCGGCAACGACTCGCTCCTGCTCGGCAGCAAGCGCCGCAAGGGCCCGCTCCATGAGTTCCGCGTACAGCTCCGCCTTCGTGGGGAAATACCGGAAGACGAGCGCCTCCGACGCACCCGCCGCGTCCGCAATCTCGCTCATCGTGGCCTCTGCGTACGACTTCTCGCTGAAGACCAGCCTCGCCGCTTCGAGCAGTTCCTCTCGCCTGGCGGCGGGATCAAGCCTGCGGCGCGGGGTGGGAGTCTCTGACGTCATGTCGCAGATCATATCCTTATTGAGTTAGACTCAGCAACGAACCAACCTCGTCACAAGGGAGCACCGCATGTCATTGAGCGATCGCGTCTGGTGGCACGTCTACCCGCTCGGCTTTGCGGGCGCCCCCATCACGCCCTCCCCCGCCCCGCACGCGTCGGCCGCCCCAGCGCACGCAACCGAAGCACCCGTCGGCGACGGCCTCAACCGCATCACCGCGTGGCTCGACTACGCCGCCGGCCTCGGCTTCACCGGCCTGCTGCTCGGGCCCATCTTCGCCTCGTCCACCCACGGCTACGACACCCTCGACCACCGCCACATCGATCCCCGCCTGGGCACACTCGACGACTTCATCAAGCTCGCCGCCGCATGCCGCGAGCGCGATATCGCGCTGGTGCTGGACGGCGTGTTCAACCATGTGGGTTCGGAACACAGGTGGGTAGGCGAGGCGCTCGCGGCAGGGCCGGACGCCGACGCCACGGTCGCCGTGGATTGGTCGACGGGAGAACCCCAGCTAGGCACCTTCGAGGGGCACGACGCCCTGGTCACGCTCAACCATGGCTCGCCGCGCGTCGTTGCCGAGGTCGCCGACATCATGAGCCTGTGGCTCGACCGCGGAGCGTCGGGGTGGCGCCTTGACGCCGCCTACGCGGCACCCACCGACTTCTGGGCGGCCGCGATCAGTACGGTCAAGGAGTCGCATCCAGACTCATGGTTCCTTGGCGAGGTCATTCACGGCGATTACCAGGGATTTGTGAGAGATTCCGGCGTGGACACGGTCACGCAATACGAGTTGTGGAAGGCGATCTGGAGCTCCCTGGTGGAACACAATCTCTTCGAACTCGACTGGACGCTCACGCGACACGGAGAGTTCTGCGAGGACTTCACGCCCGCGACCTTCGTGGGCAACCACGACGTCACGCGCATCGCCTCGCGGGTGGGGCGCGAAGGCGCGGTCGCGGCCATGCGGATTCTCATGACGCTGCCGGGCACGCCGTTCATCTACTACGGAGACGAGATCGGCGCCGAGGGCGTCAAAGAGGAACGCGCGGGCGGGGACGACGCCGTCAGGCCGGAGTACCCGCCCCCTCCCCCGTCGACGTGGCCGCCGGACGAAGCCGCCGCCGAAGTTCTTGACGCGCACCGGGAGGCGATCGCGCTGCGGCGCGCGCGCCCGTGGCTCGCGACTGCGACAGTGACCGTGGAGCACCTCGAGAACGAGCGACTCACATACGTGGTCAGCGGCGACCGCGCGGGTGAGGCGCTCCGCGTGGAGGTGGACCTCACGGAGTCACCCAGCGTCAGCGTCACCCCCGCCGTCGCGGACTAAACCTGCTGCACCCTTTCGGTGCGCGCCACCAAATCCCGCAATTCGTCTGCCGTGGTCCGCTTGCCGTAGGCGAGCGTGTCGCGCTCCACGCGCCAGGACTCGCTCAAGGGCCCCAGGTCGACCGCGTCATAACCCAGGCCATCCAGGAAAGCGACCACGTCCGCCTTGGCTCCCTCGTCGTCGCCAGCGATGGGAAGCGCACGCCTGTTAGGCGTGCCGGCAGGGCTCCCGTCGGTGGGGATCTGCGCGGCGTAAATGTTGTTGAACACCTTGACCACGTGACTGTCCGCCAAGTGCTCTTGGAGCAACTCCGACGTGGTCGCCTCGTTGGCATCGAGGCGCTCAATGCGGCCGTCGCGCTCCGGGTAGTAGTTGTTCGCGTCCAGCACGACCTTGCCGGCCAGCGGCGCCGCTGGGATGTCGCCGATGCTCTTCAAAGGGATCGCAACCAGCACCATCTCGCCTGCGGCAGCGGCTTCCTCCGTGGTGGCCGCCCTTGCTTGCGGCCCCAGTTCGCGCACCAGATTGGCGAGCGTTTCGGGGCCCCTCGAGTTGGACACGACCACATCGTGGCCCGCCGCAATGGCGGCTCGCGCGACGTTCGTACCGATGTTTCCTGCGCCAATGAATCCAAGAGTTGTCATGTGACGCGTCAACCTCAGGCGACCTCTTCTGATTCCCGCCCCAACCCCAGCGAGGCGGACTGCGTACTACCGGCATGACACACGTAAGGATGGATTCATGAGTTCATGGTCACGAGCGCTCGATGAGCTGGTCAGGGAACGGGGCGCCGCGCTTTTCGGCTATGCCTACGTGCTGACAGGGAACGCCGCCGACGCCGAAGACCTGGTGCAGTCGGCCCTCGTGCGCACGTTCCGTAGCGGCAAGGCCACCCGCGGTATTGATACGACGCATGCGTACGTGAAGCGGGCCATCGCGTCGGCGTTCGTGGACGGAGGCAGGCGCGCCAAGGCGAGACCCCAGCGTCAGCATGGCGACGCTGGCGACCTTGGTGGCGCTGAACACGTCGCGCCCACCAGCGACCCCTCGGACTCCGTGGCGGCATCACTCGACTTTCATGCGGCGTTGCTCACCTTGCCGCCCCGCGAGCGCGCCTGCGTGGTGTTGAGATACCTCGAGGACAGGCCGGTAGCGGGCGTCGCCGCAGAGCTCAACCTCGCCACCGGCACCGTGAAGCGCTATCTCGCCGACGCGACCGCGAAGCTGCGCGTAGCGCTCGCCGACGTGGAGTTTCCTGAGGAACCCGGCGTCACAGTACTCACTCACCACGATGCAGGAGGATCACGATGATCAACGCACACGAACACCTCAGTTCCATTGAACGGCTCGGTGCCGCGCAGTTTGCGAGCACTGGCCTGGCCACCAGCCACCGCGCGGTGACGCACAAGGTGCGGGTGCAGCGCACGGTGCGGGCCTCCGCGGGCGCCGTCGCCAGCGTCGGCGTCGTCGGGGCTGGAACCTGGGGCGCCCTGTCGCTCCTAGATGGCTCCGCAGACATGGCGGCGCCAGGAAGCGCGACACTGGCGAGCCCGACGGCGGTGCCCAGCGAGACGCCCACAGCGTCGGCCGTCACGTTTGAAGAAGTCTCGTTCCCTGTCGGGGAACGTCTGGATGACTGGGTCGCGGCGAACGCCGCCACGCTCGGCGTCGACGAGGAGGCACTGCTGACGGCCCTCGCGGCTGCCGCTCCTGGCGACGCTAACCCCGAGGGCTGGATCAAGGCCGGCTCGTACACCATCGCGCCAGACTCGAGCGCGGTAGACATCGCCGAGGCGCTCATCGCGCCGAGGATCGCGCAGTTTGAGGCCCTCGGGGTGCCAGAGGACCAGCGTCAGGCCGTGCTCACGACGGCCTCGATTCTTCAGGCGGAGATCCCACTCGAGGCGGACATGCCCACGGCGGCCCGCGTCCTCCAGAACCGCCTCAATCAAGGGCTCATGCTGCAGGTCGACTCACCGATCTTCTACGTGGTGCGGCCCGATATCAACGTCGTGTCCGACGATGGCTTCCTGATCGACAGCCCCTACAACACGTACATGTACGAGGGCCTGCCGCCATCAGCGATCAACTCGCCTTCCGACGCCGCGATCGATGCGGCGCTCCACCCAGCAGAAGGCGACTGGTTGTACTTCGTCGTCGTCGATAGTGAGACGCGCTTTGCGACCACCTTCGAGGAGCACCTGGCCAATCTCGAAGAGATTCAGCCGCAGTAGAGAACGTCTTCCCAGGGCTAGGGGGCGGTTAAGCCTCGCCCCCGGCCTTGGGAAAGGCGCGCGAGTAGATGTCTTCGACAACGTCGGCGAAGTGCGTGAGGACCACGTCGCGGCGGATCTTGAGCGAAGCGGTGAGCTCCTCGCGCGTCTCCGACAGGCCGCGAGGCAGAATGCGGTACTCCTTGATCGCCTCCGCGCGGGACACGTGTTCATTCGCGGCGGCGATCGCGCGGCCGACGAGTTCACGGACCCGCTCGTTCATCGAGGCCTCCTCGACGTTCATCTCCGGGAGCTTGTGGGCGACGAGCCAGGCGGGCAGCAAGACCTCATCGAGCGCGACCAGCGCGGAGACGAAGTGCCTGCCCTCCCCCACCACCACGGTGTCTTGGATGGCCGGGTGCGAGCGCATCGCGTCTTCCAAGATGGCTGGCTGGACGTTCTTTCCTGAGGAAAGCACGAGCAGTTCCTTCTTGCGGCCGACGACGGTGAGGGTTCCGTCGTGAATCTCGCCGAGGTCGCCGGTGGCGAACCAGCCGTCGCGCATCACTTCGGCGGTGAGCTCCGGTGCATTCCAGTAGCCAGCGAAGGTGTTGATACCGCGCGTCAGGATCTCGCCGTCTTCTGCCAGCGTGAACTCGCCGCCCGCGATGGGCTGTCCCACGGTGCCCATGACGCCGATCTTGTCGGGAGAGCCCGCGTGAGCGGCCGTGGTCTCCGTGAGGCCGTAGCCCTGCAGCACCTCCACGCCCACCCCGCGGAAGAAGTGTCCGATCTCCGGCGTGAGGCGTGCGCCGCCCGCGAGCACGTAGGCCAGCTGACCGCCGAGCAGGTGGCGAATCTTGCCGAGCACCAGGCGGTCAGCAATGGCAAACTTCAGGTTGAGCCACGCCCCGGCGCCTCCGGTCTCACGCGCGAGGGACTTCTGGCGTGCCACTCGGGCGGACCATCGGAAGAGCACTTTGCGCACGCCCTTCATGGACGTGTCCGCGCGGTTGTAGATGGTCTCGAGAACCCTCGGCACCAGCGGCATCCAGGTGGGCTTGAACGATGCGAGGTCTGCGGCGAGCGTCTTGTGCGTAGGCGCGTAGCCCAGCACGGCCCCGGAACTGAGGGCAAGCACCATCACCAAGCGTGCGAAGACGTGCGCGAGCGGGAGGAACAGCAGTCCCCTCGTCTCGCCGCGCACAAAGCCACCAAAGTTCGGGTCAAGCTCCACGTTCTTCGCGTGCTCCACAAAGTTGCGATGCGTGAGCATTGCGCCCTTGGGCCGGCCGGTGGTGCCCGACGTGTAGATGATGGTGGCGAGGTCGGCCCCCACCACGTCGGCGGTGCACGCGTCGAGTTCGGCGTCCGAGACGCCCTTGCCCAGTTCCGTGAGCTCGTCCATCGCGGCCTGGTCGAGCCCGAACACTCTCGGTGCGCCATCAAGAGCAGCGAGAGTCTCGCGAGACTCGGCACGCTCGGCGGCGACCACCTTGATGCCGGCGTCGGCGATGATCCACGCGAATTGCGAGTCTGAGGACGAGGGGTAGATCGGCACCGTGACCCCGCCGGCGGCAAAGATCGCAAAGTCGACGATCGACCATTCGATGCGAGTCTCGCCCACGAGACCCACGCGATCGCCGGGCTTCACGCCCGCCGCGACCAGTCCCTTGGCCACGGCCCGGACGCGCGAGCGGTACTCGGCCAGCGTCACGGGAGACCATTCGCCCTGGTCGTTCTTGACCTCGGCGAATACCCGATCCGGCTCGGCATCAGCACGTTCGTTGAGCAAATCGGTGAGGTGCATACTCGCGGGGATGGAGGCGAGTCCTGGTGACGACAGCACTGTCTGAGTCATCGCACCATCATAACCTACGGGGGCGTAGGTTAGCGAAGAAGTGGCCGCTTGCGAGTGGCGCCGTCGCCCTCCCGCGAAGGCGGCTTAAGCGACCGCCCGCATCCAGTTGAACACGTCTTCGACTCGCCCGTACTGGATGCCGGTGAGCCGCTCGCGCACTTCCATGGTGACCGTGCCGGGCTCGCCCTTACCTACCGTCAGATCGAAGTCGGGCGAGACGAGTCTCGCGACCGGCGTGACCACCGCCGCCGTGCCGCACGCGAACACTTCGGCCACGGCACCACTCGCAATCCCTGAGCGCAACTCCTCGAGTTCGAGGTCCCGCTCCACCACGTCGTGCCCGGCGTCGCACAACAACGCGATCACAGAGTCGCGTGTCACTCCTTCAAGAATGGTTCCCGTCAGGCGCGGGGTGATGACCGAGCCATCGGCCATCACGGCGAACACATTCATGCCGCCCAACTCTTCGACGTACTTGTCCTCGCGTGCGTCCAGGAACAGCACCTGACCGCAACCGTTGTCTTGAGCCTGCTGCTGCGGCAGCATCGACGCCGCGTAATTGCCGGCGGTCTTCGCCTGCCCCGTTCCCCCGGCACCGGCGCGATGAAAGCCCTGGGCGACCCAGATGGAGACGGGCTTGACGCCGCCCGTGAAGTAGGCGCCCACTGGCGAGGCGAGCAGCATGTACTCGACGGTCAGCGAGGGCCTCACCCCCAGGCACGCCTCGGTGCCGATGAGGGTAGGCCGCAAGTAGAGGCTGGTCTCCGGCTCGCCGGGCACCCACGGCGCGTCGACGCTGAGCAGAGCCTCGATGGAGGCCAAGAAGTCCTCCTCAGGAAGTTCAGGCAATGCGAGCCTGCGCGCCGACACCGAGAGCCTGAGCGCATTCGCCTCCGGCCTAAACAAATGGACCGAACCATCGGCCCAGCGGTACGCCTTGAGACCCTCGAACACCTGCTGGCCGTAGTGCAACACGAGCGCGGCCGGGTGCAAGGTGAGATCGCCAAAGGGCTCGATCCTGTGCTCGCCCCAGCCTCCGTCGAGAGTCCAGGTGGCCTTCGCGATGTGGTCGGTGAACACCGTGCCGAAGGCCGGAGCGTCCATGAGGCTGGCGCGATCGGCGTCAGAAGCGGGAGCTGTGTGCCGCGTCACCGTGAAGGAGTGGGTCATTGAATGTCCTCCATTCGGACACCTTACTCCCGGCAAAGACCACTACAAGGACGCCTCAAGGAGTGCGCGCAACGTCACGCCCGCAGTGTCGCCCACGAGCTTCTTGGCAACGTCGCCAACCACTCGCAAACGACGGTCGCGAGCGCGCTGGGCCAGCAGGTCCTCGATGCGTTCGCGGAGCCGTTCGCCATCCCTCCCCAAAGCATCGTCGAGCGCCGCCAGGAACACCTCGGTGGGCACGATGATGCGCTCGCGGTTGAACGAGCCGTCGGTGAACACGTCGACTTGCTTGAGTCGCGCCTCGAAGGCATCACGCGCGAACGCGTCCTCGACGTTGAACACGGCGTCTCCGTCGGCTTCGATCTGGACCACCCGCACGTGGTCAACGATCGCCGCGATGTCTCCCCCGCCGTCGGCCGTGGAAAGCCGATACGCGTACATGAGGCCCCTCACCCGGCCAGGGGTGATGCCGAGCTTTCGCGACAGCGAGAATTGTGGCTCGTCGGCATCGATGTAGCCGGCGGCGATGAGACCTGCGAACAGAGCGACGTCGATCTCGCGCTTGGGCACCGATCCGAAGGCGTGCCCGCCGATGCGGCGCGCGATCGTGTCGGCAAGGGCGACCTTCTGGGCGTCGCTCAGGGAACTCAGATCCATCATTCAGGAATCATCCCGTGGCGGTGTGACGCCCGCAATCGGAGCGACGCTACGGGCGCGCGCCCAGCCAATCGAGAGCGTCGAACACTCCGTTCATGACCGACACGTGGCCGTCGCCCGACCGCTCCCAGAATTCGACACCAGGGATGTGCTCCGCGAGCCACCGCGAGTGCGCCACGGGGACCACGCGGTCATCCGTGCCGTGAAGCAGGAGCGTGGGCGCGGCGACGCCCGCGACGTCGAAGCCCCACGGCCTCACGTACGAGAGGTTGTCGGCCACGACGCCACCCATGCCCTCGGCAACTCCTGCCGCGGCAAGCCCATTGAAGGACGACCACCGGCCTTCGAGCGCCTCAAGATCTGCTGCGGTGAACATGAGGGGGTCGTACTCGAGGTCCTCCACGAAGGCGCGGAGTGCGTCGGCGCCCGTTACCGCAGAGCGCAACTCGGCCTCCCCGCCGTCGTACATGCCCGCGAACCACTCGAGGCCGGCGGCGTCGTACGGCGCTAGCCCCGCGATCGACACTGCGGCCTTGACGCGTTCACCGAGCACGGCGGCGCAAGCGAGCGCGTTGGGGCCCCCTCCGGAGTGGCCCACCACTACGAAGGTCTCGGCGCCAGCGGCGCTGGCCACGCGAGCCGTCGTGGCGGCGGCGTCGATGATGCTCCACGCGTCAGTCGGAGTGGAGCCTCCGTAGCCCGGGCGGTCGAAGCTCAGCCAGCGAATCCCGCGCTCTTCCGACGCGTCCAACAGGGGCGCGGGAGGCGCCCCGATACCAGGGGTGCCGTGGTGCCAGATGGCCGTGAGGGGTGCGTCGGCATCACCTTGTTCGCGCCAACGAATGACGCCTTGCTCTGTCTCAAGATCGTGAACAATCACGTCGCGAGTCTACGGGGACCCTGTGACGGCCTGGGGTGAGCCCGCCACGGCGGCCACGATTTCCCTCACCACGTGGCTTGCTGCATCGAGCGCCGGCGGCAGTGGCGGGCGCCCGAGCGAGAGGAGCCGCAGCGACCGCGCCGCGCCCTCGACACGCGTGACTTCCACATCGGGATGCCTGTGCGCCGCGAGCGCCAGGCCAGGAAGCATCGTCACGCCGTGGCCCACGGCGATGAGTGCCTGGGTGGCCACGTAGTCGTCCGACGCGAAGCGGATGTTCGGCTCAAAACCCGCCTGGGCGCAGGCGCTAACCAGGTAGCCGCGGCATCGTTCGCAACCGGCCAGCCAGTCGTCGGCGTGGAATTCGGCCAGGCCCGCGACGGCCACGGTGCCGTCGACATGCCGCGTGGGCGGAGTGATCAGGTACAGAGGGTCCTCGCCCAGCACCTCTGAGGTGACCGCGTCGCTGCACTGCTGCTGGGGGTAGGTGAAGGTGACGGCGAGGTCGACCTTGCCTTCGATGAGCAGGCGCTCGGCCTCTGGCGGCTCGGCCTCCGCAATGTCGAGTTGCAGCCCGGGGTGGCGGTCGGCCATCTCGGTGACGATGCGCGGGGCCAAGGTCGCCATCCCTGACGGGAAGATCGCGAGCCGCACGTGGCCGCTGTGGAGGGACACCGCCGACGCCAGTTCGGTCGAGGCGCGGGACATGAGGCCGAGGATCTCCTCTCCCCTGGCGGCCAAGCGCTTGCCCTCGTCCGTGAGGACCAGGCCCCGGCCGACGCGTCGCATCAGCACCGCACCCGTCTCGGCTTCGAGTCGCTTGAGGTGGTGGGAGACGGTGGGCTGGGAGTAGTGGAGGGCCTCCGCGGCGGCCGACGCCGTGCCGTGCTTGGCGAGGGCAACGAGGACTTGGAGCCTGGAGACGTCGATCATTCCTTCATTCTATGTAGTTTGTCTATGGTTTTAGTCGATAACATTCATTGGACCTCTGGGTGGCGCGTGAGCGATGCTCAAGTCATGGAGAAGCTCACCGTTGACGGCATCTACGCGGCGGCCGAACGCCTGCGCGATCTGCTGCCCCCGACGCCCGCGTGGTCGTACCCGGTGCTGGACGCGGCAGTGGGGTCACGCACGATCGTCAAGCACGAGAACGTGCAGCCCACCGGAGCCTTCAAGGTGCGCGGCGGGCTCAACCTGTTGGCGACGCTCTCCCCCGAGGCACGCGCGGCCGGGCTCATCACCGTCTCCACGGGAAACCACGCCCAGTCCTTGGCGTATGCCGCCGCGCGGTCCGGCGTGCCCGCCACGATCGTCATGCCGCGCAGCACGCCGGCCGGCAAGGTCGACGCCGTACGTGCTTGGGGTGCCCGAGCCGTGATCGAGGGCGCCGACATGGCGCAGGCCGCCGAGTTCGCAGAGGGGCTCGCCGCGCGCGAGGGCCTGCACTTTGTCAACCCCGGCAACACTCCCGCGATCATCTACGGCCACGGCACGGTGTATTTGGAGCTGCTGCAGGCTCATCCCGAGATCGAGACGCTGTACGTGCCCGTGGGGTCAGGCTCCGGCTTGGCGGGCGCGCTGCTGGTGCGCGACGCCATTGCCCCGTCGACGCGAGTGGTGGGCGTTCAAGCGTCGGGGGCTTCTGCTGCGTATCAATCGTGGCGGACCGGCACCATCCAGACCGTCGAGGCTCATACCTTCGCGGGCGGGCTCGCGACCGGCTCCGGCTTTGAACTGCCTCAGTCCGTGATGCGCGACCGGCTGGACGACTTCCTGTTGGTGTCGGATGACGATCTGCGCCACGGCATGTCACTCATGGCGACTGCGGCGCACACCTTGTGCGAAGGTGCCGGCGCTGCTGGCTTGGCCGGTGCGTTGGCTGACCCTGACCGGCCCGGCGTGGTGGGGTTTGCCGTGACGGGCGGGAACGCGTGCGCTTCGGAGATGGCGGGGCTGGGGAAGGTGGTCGCGGGGGTGTAGCGCCTCGTGGCCCGGTGTCAGCGCTCGATGACCTTCAGTCTCGGCGCAATAGCCTCGACGTCTCGCAACTCCCCCGAAGCAACCGCCATCGTGAGCTCAAAGGCCTCATCTTGAGTGAGGTCGGGCTCGTAGCCGTTGAGCGCAAGGAACACAACCGTCGCGTGCCATCCGATCCGCTTGTTGCCGTCGATGAGCGCGTGATTGCACACGAGCGAATGGAAGAGCGCCGCAGCCTTGAGCTCAAGGTTTGAGTACGAGTCGGTGCCCATGTACGTGGTCGCAGGGCGCGCCGCAGCCGATTCCAACAGACCCATATCGCGAACCGGCCCCACGCCGATGTCCTCCGCGAGAAATAACAGGTCCTCGAGGGTCAGCCATTCAGTCATGAACTAGACGGTGCCGAGGCGGTGGAGCGTGTCGGCCCAGCGGTCCTTGGACTCCGCGGAAAGCGCGGCAACGCGGTCGTGGTGGCCGAGCCGCGCGGCACGTTCGAGAACGGCGCGGCGAACGGCCTCTTGCTTGGAGCCCTCGTCGTGCTGCGCAAGGAACGCCAGCGCGGCCTCGAACTCGGGATCGGTGCGCAGTGTCATAGCCATGAGGTCGATGGTATCACTGTGGTATCACACACACGTGGTGAGAGCGACCTAGAGAGTGACGACGGGATGGAAGTAGTCCTACACCGGGGGGCTGGTGCAGTGATTGGCACCTCGAACCGGCGGCCATGTACAACGCGGCTCGGGGGACCTGGCTCCACGGCCGGCAAAGACGTCCACCGTATCCCGGGTTGGTTCAGTCATCCCGTGTCGGGTGCACCAGCCCGTGCCTGCCGAGAGTTGATAGTAGAAGACATGGCCGAGGCGCCCCCGACGGGCGCGTGCCAAGCAGGGGGGTGACTCTGTGCGCATTGGCGGCCCATTGCTCGGGGGCCTGCACCACCACATGTGGGTCGGCCAATGCACCCTCAGTACGTTCGGGCCGACGACGAACGCGCGCTCTTTCGCTTCGAGGGTTCGATTGTGGGCAACGAACACAACTTCCGCGTCGGCAGCCGCCACCACGCCACACCGGTCGGGGCGGGCATGAACGCCCGGCCCGTCGACCGCGTCGTGACGGTCACTGCGCGGTTGACCTCGAACTAGACGACGATCGACCGGCACGAGCATCATCTGCAATCAGCCTGATCGCATTCTCTGTCACGAGCCGTCACTCCCTGCAGCGCCCAGACTCACAGGCTCGGTCGCCCTCCTATGCCTGGAAATCCAGGGGACCGCAGGGCATAGCACCAAGGAGGTGGGACGCAAATTGAACGGACCGGCGTAACCTGCCGCGACGCTCTAGCACCAGCCACGGGCGAACGCAGGCACCGGCGCCGCTAGAGCGTGGTGCGCGAGGAGGCCACGGCCCCGGCGCCGGGGCCGGGGCCGACAGTCTGGCGAACAGCTGGCCAACCCGCCGGTAGAGCATGGTGGCCCTCACCTGTGTAAGGAGGAAGGCTCCGGTAGAGGAGGTCGCCGAGTTGGGATCGGTCGCGGCGGAGGTTGTGGCCGTGCCGCTAGGCCAGCCCGAGGCCGTCGAGTATCGCGTGCGTGTACACGTCCGCATCAGTTAGCTGCACGTTGTTGAAGGCCTCCTGCAGCTTGTAGACCGTCGTGGAATGCTGGACTGCGCGCTCGAGTGGTGCGACGTCGCCGTCGACCGGCTCACGCTGAAGGTAGTCGTACGCAAGGAATGTCACGGACGCGGGCTGGAGCGCATACGTCGGCAGCTTCTCGACACCCCCAACGCGTTTGATCACTTCGTTGTAGACCGCTCGCGGCGCAACAAAAAAGAGACCCTTTCTGCAGAGACTCTCTCGTTGCAACAACTGGCCCTTATACACGAGTTGCGGCAAAATGCGCTTATTGACGTTCTCCCAGTTCAGTCCAACGGTGGTCTTAACCACCTCCCGAGTATCAAGGAGCGCACGACGACCGTTCTTGTAGTTGCCGGTCGTGTCGATGGTTTGGACTTCTACAGCAACAAACTCTTCAAGGTCGCCGCGCTCATTCACCAAGGCTAGGACCCAGTCAACCCAGTAGCCGCCGGTACCGGACTTCTTCGGTACGCGAAGTTCGCCGCCCCAGCGTTTGCCAAAGACCGCGACGACCGGTCTGCCATCACGCATGGCGACAGGCACTGCGCTGCCGCCCGGTACGAGCTTCGGCCCCGGTCCGAAGGCTATGTCGGCCACGTCTCGAAGGACCCGATATTCGTCGGCGTAGAGCCGAATCGGACAGCACACGACCGGTGAACTCGTCATTGGCTTTATCGAACAGACACCTGCGGGACCATCGCCAGTGGTGTGTAGCTGCTTCTCGCAGCGACTATCTAGGATCGGGCAGCGATACTGCTCCGCGGCTCGTCGCGCCACCTCGGATTTGTCGTCGGCCCGATACCCGAAGATCTCGTGAATGGTTCCTGACACAACTAGACCGCCATCAGAATCTCGCCTGACGCATCGCCGAGGCTCTTGGCGACAGTGCGGCCAATGGCCGCACCCAACAGAGGCGGAACCGCGTTTCCTACCTGTTCGTACTGTTCAACCCTAGATCCCACAAATCGATAAGAGTCGGGGAAAGACTGGATCCGAGCCGCTTCGCGTACTGTAAAGGACCTGTCCTGATCATAGTGAAAATACGCGCCCCAGTGGGGGTCACATTTCGTGAGAATCGTGGAAGCAAGGCCATTTGGATCCACTCTGCCATAGCGCTTCGTGTGGTCCGAGCGCCGCGCGCGCTTCATACCCTTGGGCAGCAGTTCCACGGGGATGCTTGTCCAGTTTCCACCGGCCGGAATGTGCTGGAGTCTGGATAGATTGACGTTCCCAAGCCTTGGCGCGCCATGGTTATAGACACCGAGCGATCCAGCGCGCAGTACGCGCTGATAGTCGTTTTGTGGCAGCGTCGAGTAGTCCCCTCCCTCACGCCAACTCTCGCCATTGGCCAACGGCGGAAGATCCCCGATCGCATCGCGGACCGAAACGTGCGCGGGCAGCTCTACGCTCGTGGGTAGGCGCACAAGCTTCCTGCCGCCGTGGTTGGAGGTGAAATTGACCCGAATAGGAGCGTCGCGTGTAGGGTCCGGGAAGACAACAGCGTCATCGGTCGATCCTCGGAGACCGACTACTACAGTGCGCCACCGCGTCTGCGGCACGCCATGGTGCGGCGCATAAAGAATCTGGACGTCAGCCCCGTAGCCAAGATCTCGCAGAGAGGCCAAGATCGCGTCGAGCGTAGCCCCTCCCTCAAAGGAGACAAGTCCGGGAACATTCTCGATCACAACTGCCCTCGGTCGGAATTCCTCGACAAAACGCAGGTACTGACGGAACAGGTGGTTCCGATCGTCATCGCCAGATCTCACTGGTGCGTTGATCGAGAAGCCTTGACACGGCGGCCCGCCCGCGATGAGGTCCAGTTCGCCTTCTGCCAACCCCAGCTCAGTGCGCACGGCATGTGCATCGACAGACCGGATGTCTCTGCTGTCAACCCACACTTCGGGGTGATTGAGTTTGTAGGTCTCCGCGTACCTCGGAACCAGTTCGTTGGCGTATACGCCGCGAAACCCGGCTTCCTTCAGCCCCTGAGAGAGCCCACCTGCCCCGGCGAACAGGTCGATAGATGTGAGCGTTGCGGTGTCCATGACTAGAGGCTAGACCCGGACTCGGACATTGAGGGGCAGCCTTGCCGATGGGCCGCCGCGAGCAATGTCCCTGGCGCCGCACCCTACGTTGGTGGTTCTATTGGCCACGAGAACGTCTGGCGGCTTGTGAAGGTCCTCCAGCAACCACACGAACCTAGGGTGAATCATGGCGACTATGGAACCGATGACTGCAGCAATCGACGACCTCCTACTCGATCCGAATAACTTCAGGTTCCACGGAAACTCTGACGCGCCAGAGATCGCCGAACGCCGAGTGGCCGAACCGTCTGTCCAGGACGCGGCTCTGCGCAGACATGACAAGGACGGCCTGAGTGACCTCCGGGCATCGGTCGTGGAGAACGGCTACCTCGAAGTGGACCGGATCGTGGTCAAGCCGCATCAACTCGCAGGGGAGGACACGGGCAAGTACCTCGTGATCGAAGGCAACCGGCGTGTCGCGACCCTGAAGAGGCTGCAACAAGACCACCTCGCTGGAGCGCACGTGCCCGCCGCTGTGGTTCAGGTGATGGCCGCAGTACCGTGCGTGAGACTCAACGATAGCGACCGTGCCACCGAACTCGCGATCATGGGCGTGCGCCACGTTGGTGGCATCAAGGAGTGGGGCGGATACCAGGGTGCAAAGATCGTAGCCATCCTGAAAGATGAAGAGGGGTTGGACACTCCGGAGGTCGCGGCCCGCCTGGGCCTCCCCTCGCAAGAGGTGAACCGGCGATACCGCGCGATCAAGGCGGTCGACCAGATGAGGTCCGACGAAGAGTACGGACACCATGTGACGCCCGACCACTACGCTCTCCTGCACGAGGCGGTCGCGATCCCTAAGGTGAGGGACCACTACGGCTGGGACAACGAGGAGAACTCGTTCGCGGATGAGCAGAAGGCGCGTGACCTCTACAGTCTTCTGTGCCCATGGACCGACGGCGAGGGCGCAAAGAGACCCGCCAAGATCGACTCGTACACTGAGGTTCGGTCTCTCCGAGAACTACTTAGCAACGAGGATGCGCGCACCTCCCTAGAGGATCCGAGTCAGACCCTAGCAACCGCGCAGGCAATAGTGCTCCAGGTGAAGGAACGGCATGCTTGGCGCAAGCGAGTCGAATCCGCTATCGAGTCGATCAACAACATCCCGCTCTCCGACTTCATGACGATGGGGCACGAGGACATTGACATGATCGAGAAGCTTCAGTCCAACCTCGCCGCAATCGTGCAGCAGGCTCGCCTTAGTGAACGCAATGGAAGCTCGCCAGAATAGTGGCCACACGAGCGGAGCGTGTCGCTACACAAATCGAAACGATGGTTCACCCGCTCGCCGAACCTAGCGAACTCCGGCAAGTCGTAGTTGCGGCGGTCGTCGAGGTTTTGGATATTGGCCGCGACACCGCCGGCGAAGTCGCCGAGGAGGTTTACTCGCAGGTGGAAGCAATCCTCGAAGAAATCGAACAAGACCGGCTTAACTCGAGCGACTACTGCTCCTTCACTTTCAGTTCTGCCGGCTCCCACCTCATCCAAGGGTCCGGCTTCTTGGATCCAGGAGCGGACGTCGCAGTCGTTAAGGCAAGGAGAGCCCGAAGCGCCGCACCGGCGTGGATAGAGGTTCTCAAGGTACTCGAACCGCGCGCCTTCGAATGCCTCGGTCGCGGCGTTCTCGCCTTGCTTGGATGTACCGACGCTACAGTCACGAGCACTTCCCGGGACCAAGGCATCGACTTCTACGGACATCTCAGCCTAGGTACGAGGCTTGACAACGCGAGCGTCCTCCCATCGATCGACTCGACCATGTCCGTATGGCTCGCGGGGCAGGCGAAGCACTACCCCTCGGGCCGGGTCTCAAGCGACGAAGTCCGTTCCATCGTGGGCAGCGTGGCGCTCGCTCGAGCTCAGGTGTATGCGCCCGGTCACCAGACGCTCGACGGATTCCGGCCCAGGTTTTCGGATCCAGTGTTCGTCCTTTTTTTCACGACCGGAGACTTCACAAGGGACAGCCTCCTACTGATCGACCGCAGTGGCGTGATCCCGATGAACGGCGTCCGGCTTGCTACGTTCCTGTCAGACAACTGCATAGGGATAGACGATCAAGGGAAGTTTGACCGCAAACTAGCTGAGGAATGGATCGCGTCGTTCGAGAAGTAGCGCATTGCCCACGTCCAGGGCTCGTCGCTCGACCTGCCTGCGCCCACAGCAGGACGAAGACCGAGCCCTTCTTGGGGAGATTGATTGGCTCTTTCTAGAAGGCGCGCCCCTTCTTCATCCAAATTGCCGACAGCCACCGCGTCCTAACCGCCGACCACATCCCCCAACATCAACCAAGCCCCGCCAGCAGCGCACGCCACAGTGACCAGCCAGAACACCCCCACCCAGATCACGCCGGGCACGCGCGTAGAGCGAGCCAAAGCGTCGGCGTCGGACGTGCGGCCCTCTGCCGTCCGCCGCGAGCCGTGCAACTCCACCACGGCGCGCACGGCCCCAAGCAGCAAGAGCCACGCCACCGCGTACGCCACACCCACACGCCACGGGTCAGCCCCGGCCCACGCCAGCCAACCAACGCCAGCCACCGCGAGCACCATCACCAAGAACCCGTACACGTTGCGGATCTGGACCAAGACCACCACCAACAGCAGCACCGCGATCCACAGCAGCGCGAACGCATAGCCTGCGCCCAACAGCACCGCGGCGCCCAGGCCAAGCACAGCGGGTGCCGGGTAGCCAGCAAAAGCCGTCAGCGCGAGCGGCAAGCGCTTGGTGGACCCTGAATGCGTTGTCAGGCCAGAGGTATCCGCATGCAGCCGGATCCCACTCACGCTCCGGCCCAGCAAGACGGCCACCCCAGCGTGCCCCGCCTCGTGCGCGATGGTGACCACGTGGCGCACGATGTGCCACACCTGCGGCACCAAGAGGCACACCACCACGGCAGCCAAGGGCCACAGCGCCGCCGCGGTCGAAGCCACCACCTGCGTCGTGACGTCATCCCATACCTGGTTGAAGGCGTCCCCGACGCTCATGGCTGGCTCCGATCTGAGAGGGCAATGCGCCACGCTGGCCGACGCCAGTGAGCATTCACCAGCAGGCTACCGAGGCGCACGCGCGCCGGGAATCTCCCGCTCTGCCCCGCGAGCCATCACCATGCCCACCACGGCGAGCACCACGGTGACCACCGCAAGCCACGCTACCCCGGCTATCCACGCCGCCACCGCACCGGCCAGAATCAGCGCGAGCCGAAACACCAGTCCGATGCGCGACGGAAGCACGCGCGGGGCTCGCGGCGCCAGGAACACGCCCCACACCACCGCGACCGCCGCCGGCAGCGCGATCGCCAGGACCACGCTCATCGGCCCGTCGCCTGACCACAAGCCAAGCACCACAAAGCCGATCAGCATGCCCATCTCAGCAAAGAACACAAGTGCAGCACCGAATGACCTCATGCTTCCAGCCTGCCACCATCGCCCCCTGGGCGCGCAAGTCGTACGAAAGGCCCCACCGGAAGGCGGCTACCTCGGGTCGCGGTACTTCCACATCGTCAGCGACCCAAACACGGCGACCAACCCCGCCGACCACAGCAGCGCCAGAAGCAGGCTCGACCCCACCGGCGTCCCTCCCATGAGGTCGCGCACGCTGGTGACCAGGTGTGAGACAGGGTTCACCTCGACCCACGCTTGCAGCCACCCTGGCATGGTGGAGGGGTCCACAAAGATGTTCGAGCCAAACGTGATGGGCGTAATGATCATCATCGACACGCCCATGATCGAGTTGGCGGAACGCAGCAACAGGCTGAGGAACGTCCAGATCCAGCCCAGCGAGAACGCGAACACCAGGATCAGCACCACGCCAAGGACCACGCCCACCAAGCCGCCTCCAGGTCGCCATCCCAGCAGCAACCCCACCACGGACGTGACGATCGCGGCGATGGTAAAGCGCACCGTGTCGCCCAACAGCATCCCTACTAGGGCGGATGGCCGCCAGATCGGCAAGGACCTGAAGCGGTCAAACACGCCCTTCTCGATGTCCGTCCGCAGCGTGTGTCCCGTGTACATCGTGATCATGATGAGCGACTGGACCATGATGCCCGGCAGGAAGAACTGCACGTAGTCCTCGGTGCTGCCCGCGAGCGCCCCGCCAAACAGCACGCTGAACATCGACGTCATGATGATGGGGAACGCGGTCACGTCGAACAGTTGCTCCGGCACGTGCTTGATCTTGAGCAACGCTCGCCACCCGAACGTGAGCGAGGTGGACAAGGGGCCAGGGCGTTGCGGCCTCTCAGTACTGGCCAAGGCGGACACAATCGCCGACGCTTGAGGCGCCTTCCCCTCCTTCGCGGGAGCGGCCGCAGTGTCGGTAGGCGTGCTCATGCCGCGACCTCCTCGTCGGTGGAATCCTCGGCCGGATGGCCGGTGAGGGCCAAGAACACCTCGTCGAGCGTCGGCTGCCCCAAGGCGAACTGAGCCAACTCGATGCTCGACCCCTCGAGCGCGGTCAGCGCGCGGGTGACGGGGCCAGAGGCCTCGACAGCAGCGTTGAGCGCCTGCGGATCTACCATCTCCACCACCTCGACGCCGAGTTCTCGCTCAAGGATCGCCTTCGCGGCGGCGCGATCCGCCCGGTGCATCACGCGCACGTGTAGCGACCCGCTCCCCACGGAGGCCTTGAGTTCGCTCGAGGTCCCCTCCGCGATGATCTTGCCGCGGTCGATCACCGAGATGCGGTCGGCGAGCTGGTCGGCCTCGTCCAGGTACTGGGTGGTGAGCATGACCGTGGTGCCACTGCCCACCATGGCGCGGATGATGTCCCACACCTCGTTGCGGCTGCGCGGGTCCAGGCCCGTGGTCGGCTCGTCGAGGAACAGCAGCTCAGGCGTGACGACGATGCTCGCGGCGATGTCGATGCGCCTGCGCATGCCGCCCGAGTACTTCTTGACCTGCCGGTCGGCGGCGTCCTCGAGCCCGAAGGCGCCGAGTAGCTCGTCCGCACGCTTGAGCGCTTGCGGACCCGAGTAGCCGAAGAGCTTGCCGATCAGGCGCAGGTTCTCGCGCCCGGTGAGATCTCCATCGACGGAGGCGAACTGCCCGGTGAGGCTCACGAGCGAGCGCACCTCGTCGGCCGCATGAACGACGTCATGCCCCAGCACCTTGGCCGTGCCTGAGTCCGGCCTCAGCAGGGTCGCGAGCATGCGAATGCACGTGGTCTTGCCCGCACCGTTGGGCCCAAGGAAGCCGTGGATCCCACCGCGCTCGATCGCGAGGTCGACGCCGTCGACGGCGCGTTCCTTGCCAAACACCTTCACCAGACCGTGCGTCTCGATGGCAAGTTCTGTCATGGGGGTCGCCTTCTGTGGGGACTTTCATGGTCGGCACGAGCAGTGTATACACTGTCCACATTAGCCAGATTCACAATGTACACACGCTGGGGGTGTGAGGCAACACATGAGTCCGCAAGTGACGCGGTACCACCACGGGGACCTGCGCCCCGCGCTGATCGACGCGGCGCTCGACCTCGCGCGTTCAGGCGGACCGGGCGCGCTCAGGCTGCGCGAGATCACCCGTGCCGCCGGCGTCTCCCCCAACGCGGCGTACCGCCACTTTCCCGATCTGGACGCGCTGGTGCTGGCTGCGGCACAGGTGGCGCAGGACCGCCTCGCCGCCGCCATGCGGGAGCAGATCGGCGCCTTGCTTGACGACGCCGGGGGCACAGCCGACGCTGGGGCCAGGGACACTGCGGCGGGCACGGCCGACGCAGGGGCCGCCGACAGCGCGATTGCTCGCCTACGAGGGGTCGGCCTTGGCTACATTCACTTCGCGATCGCCGAACCTGGTTGGTTCGAACTCGCCCTACTCACCTTTGACCCGCGTTCCGGCGGAGACCCCACCGTCACCGTCGGCAACGAGGTCCCACCCCCGTTCCAACTGCTCCTCGACGCGCTCGACCACATGGTGGCTGTGGGGGCGCTGACCGTCGAAGAGCGCGTCCACGCTGAATGGCCATGCTGGTCAGCGGTGCACGGCTTCGCTGACTTGGCCGCGCGTGGACCTCTCAAGCATCAGCCACCCGACGTACTGTCAGCCCTGGGAGAACACGTCGTCGACCGGGCGATCGCGGGAGTGAGGGCACACGTATGAGGTACGGCATCGATGCGCTCGTGGCACTTGAGATCGCTCGCGGGGGCATCGCAGTGCACGAGTCCCACACGCTCGTGGGACCAGGCCGCTTGCGGTCGGACGCCATGGCGGCGTTGTACGACGGCGTCGCGACCGGAGCGCTCACTCGCGATGAGGCCCGCAGCATTCTCGAGGCGCTCACGGGCGTGAGGATCCGCCTGCTCAACGACCGGGTCTCGCGCGCGACGGCGTGGAAACTCGCGCTGAGCCGCGACGCCCTTTCGCCGACGGCGGCCGAGTATGTCGCTGTAGCGAGGCTTCAGGCTGATGCGCTCGTCACCACGGATCCCGACGTCGCAGCGTTCGCAGAAGGGCTCGTCGAGATGGCACCGGTCCAGGCGCTCAGTCAGCCCTCACGCGCCGACGCGTAGTTCCGCGCGTGCAGTTCCGCGAGTCGACCGACTGGGCGTGTTGTGCGCGCTAATGGGCCCCGGGAGCTGTCCAGTTTCTGGACTCCCGGGGCCCGTCCGACTATTCGGAGATGTCGATCGACGGGTCGAACGCGACGTAACCAGCGAAGTCCTTGCCGACGCGGTCGACGGACCCCTCCATCGGCTCGGGATAGCTCCACGCGACGTCAACGTGCTCGCCGTCGTCGAGGCGCGCGCTGAAGTACTGGGCGTCGCCCTTCCACGCGCAGTGGTACTCCGTGGGGCTACCGACCATGAGGTCGTCGTGCACGCTTTCCGGTGGGAAGTACCAGTTGCCTTCGATGCGGATCAGGTCATCCTTGTCCGCTTGCGCAAGGACGGTTCCGTTCAGTGATGCCTTCATGCGTACCTCCTCGTGTGTTCGTTCCCTCGATAGTTCAACGCACCGGCGCCGAGGTTCTTCCACCATTGCTCAAGGAGTCGCGCATGTTCGCCGGGACGATCGATCCACGGCTGGTGGCCAGCGCCCGGCATGACCCGGAGGGTGGCGTCTTGAGCGTGGGCGGCCCACGACCGGATGCGCTCCGGCGTGGCGAAGGGGTCCCGCTCCCCCGCCACCCATAGCGAGGGCCCCTTGAGCGACTCCACTTCGGTGAGACTCGCCAACCACTGCGAACGGGGCCCGCGCCAGGTCGCCGCAAGACGCATCAGGCGCAGTTCGTGGTCATAGGTGTGCGTGTCACGTGACAGGGCGTAGCGCCACTCGAGGTCCTCTTGCGACAGTCCCCCATTGCGCACCAGCGGCCCATGTCCCATGGACTTGAAGGAGCGCTCCAAGTCGCGTCGGTTGACGTTGTGGCGGGCGACTGCACGAGCGAGCGGCGGGATGGTCGCCGCTCGCATCCACGCGGGCAGGTTCATGCCCTCGATGGCTGGTGCCCCCAGCAGCGCCACCGTCCGCACCAGGTCGGGCCGTCGTGCGGCGAGCACGAGCGCCGCCATCCCGCCGGCCGAACTCGCCACCACGTCGACCGGTCCGTCCGCCACCGCCGCGATGAGCGGTGCCATCCACTTCACGATCTGATCGCGCATGCGTTCGGCGGTGGTGCCGGCGAGGTTCAACGGTTCGCTGAGGCCGCAGCCTGGCCGATCAACCACGATGGACCGCACCCCTGGCAACTGCGCGACGAGCGGCACGAACACCCCGCCCGCCGTGGGCGTCCCGTGAATGAAGAGCACCGGCCTGCCCTCGCCGTGCTCGAGCGCGCGCACGCGGATCCCCAGCGAATCCACCTCGACCCACCGCTCCTGCGGCTCCAAACCGTGGTGGTTCCACATCGCGCGCTCAGCCGCGCGATAGCTCTCCTCGGCGCGCCTAGCGCGCCGGTTCATGACGCGCACACCCGAGGGCCATCATCGGGAGTAGGTAGCAACGAGCCTTGCCTGCCCCACGATCTCGCTTCGATACTCGCGAAGGAACTCACCGCGCGTCGGCGTGCCAGCGACGGGCGACTTCAGGGCGTACACCCAGAAGTAGTAGTGGTGGAGGCCGTGTCCCGGAGGGGGAAAGGGCCCGACGTAACCCACGCCGTCGTCGTCATGCGGACCGGCACGCCCTGCCGAGACGTCGACGTCGCCGTCTTCCGCCGGCAGGCCGTACAGCGTCCAGTGGGTGAAGCCGTCCGGCAGCGGCGCGTCGGGATCGTGACAGACGACCGCCAGTTCGACGGCCCCCTCCGGCACGCCTGCCACGCTCAGTCGCGGCGTCTGCGCACCTTGCTGGCCCGCGAAGCGGTCATCGATCCGCTCGCCGTCGGCGATGTCGGGGCTGCTCAGGACGAAGTCCAAAGAGAACATGGACGCGACTCCTCTGGTGGGGTGAAACCTGCCTGTTCCCATCATGCGCCACCGTGACGGCAGACGCGAGTCCGCCCCGCCCAACTACCGACGCGGGGCCGAGACCCCCCGCCTAGACGACCCGCCGCATCCAACCGTAGGTGTCCTCGGCGCGACCGTACTGAATGTCGGTGAGGCGCTTGCGAATGCGCATCGTCACGTCGCCCGCCTCGCCCCCGTTGATCGTCACGTCAAAGTCGGGAGACGCGAGCCGACCGACAGGCGTGACCACCGCGGCGGTACCGCAAGCGAACACCTCGGCAATGTCACCTGACTCGACTCCTGACACCACCTCGTCGGCCGTGATGTCCTTCTCGATCACCTTGAAGTTCTCGTCCTCCAGCAACTGGATGACGGAGGCCCTGGTGATCCCCTCGAGGATGGTGCCGGTAAGGCGCGGCGTCTCGATCGTGCCGTCGCGGCGCACCGCGAACACGTTCATGCCGCCGAGTTCTTCCAGGTAGCGGCCCTCGCGCGCGTCGAGGAACAGCACTTGCTGGCAGCCGTTGTCGTAGGCCTGCTGTTGAGGCAGCAGCGAGGCCGCGTAGTTGCCGCCGCACTTGGCGGCACCCGTGCCTCCGGGCCCAGCGCGGTGAAATCCTTGAGCCACCCAGATGGACACCGGCTTGACGCCGCCGGCGAAGTACGGGCCGACGGGCGAGGCGATGAGCAAGTACTCGATCACGTTCGCCGGGCGAACCCCAAGGAAGGCCTCAGACGCGAACATGAAGGGCCGCAAGTACAGGCTGCTTTCCTCCACTCCAGGGACCCACGCATTGTCGACTGCCAGCAACGACGACACCGAGCCAAGGAAGTCCTCAACCGGCAGCTCTGGCAGTGCCATGCGCCGCGCCGAACGGTTGAAGCGCTCTGCGTTGGCGTCGGGCCGGAAGAGCCACACGGAGCCGTCCGCCCAGCGGTACGCCTTGAGCCCCTCGAAAATTTCTTGCGCGTAGTGCAACACGGCTGCGGCGGGGTCGAGAGTGAGCGGACCGTAAGGCTCGACCCTCCTGTCGCCCCAACCGTCATCCCTGGTCCACGTGATGTGAGCCATGTGGTCGGTGAATTGCGTGCCGAACTTGAGATCAGCGAGCGCGGCTTCCCTGCCCTCGTCCGACGTGGGCGAAGGGTTCGCGACAACGCGGAAGGCCCCAGCCTGGGACTCAACGGCCGATGTGGTGATACCTGTCACGAGACTGCCTTTCACTTCCACGAGGTCGAACTGGCCGCGTCCCAGAGGGACATGAGTGCAATGTGGAGCCGAAATCCGGCCCTCATGTCCCTCCAGGACGCATGGCGGTGGTGCCTAACCCTTGATGCGTGCGGCGATCGCGTCGCCCACCTGCGAAGTGGTGCGCGAAGCGTTGCCCTTTGCTGCGGCGTCGGCCGCGACGGCGTCCTCGACTCGCTTCGCGAGCTCTGGATAGCCGAGGAACTCCAGCATCATGGCCACCGACAACACCGTCGCCGACGGATCCGCAATGCCTTTGCCCGCAATGTCGGGCGCCGAGCCGTGGACCGGCTCGAACATCGACGGACCGGTCTTGTCGGGGTTGACGTTGCCGGAAGCCGCGAGGCCGATGCCGCCGCTGATGGCCGCCGCTTCGTCCGTCAGGATGTCGCCGAACAGGTTGTCGGTGACGATCACATCGAACGAAGCGGGGTCCGTGACCAACTTGATGGTCGCGGCGTCGACGTGCAGGTAGTCCCACGAAACGTCGGGGAACTCGGGCGCGACGGCCTCGACAGTGCGGCGCCACAAGTGACCGGCATGCACCAGCACGTTGTGCTTGTGCACCAGCGTCACGTGCTTGCGGGCACGTCCCGCCGCGACGTCGAACGCGTAGCGCACCACGCGCTCCACGCCGTGACGGGTGTTGACCGAGACCTCGGTGGCGATCTCGTGAGGAGTGTCGACGCGCAGGGCGCCGCCATTGCCCACGTAGGGGCCTTCGGTTCCCTCGCGGACCACCACAAAGTCGATCTCGCCGGGGTCTGCCAGGGGCGACACCTCGCCGGGGTAGAGGCGAGAGGGTCGCAGGTTGACGTACTGGTCGAGCTCGAAACGCAGCCTGAGCAGCAGGCCCCGCTCGAGCACGCCCGATGGCACGGTCGGGTCGCCGATAGCGCCCAGCAGGATCACGTCGTGACCCTTGATGGCGGCGAGATCCTCGTCCGTCAGGGTCTCCCCCGTCGCGTGCCAGCGCTTGGCACCCAGATCGAACTCGGTGGTTTCGAAGGCAATGTTCGCGTCCGCAGTTGCGGCGGCGAGGCACTTGAGCCCCTCAGCCATCACTTCTGGCCCGATGCCGTCACCAGCGACCACGGCAAGGCGATAGGTCGTCACGTCGTTACCCAATCCCGCGCCGCCCACTACCGAGCCGTCTGACCGTCGACGTAATCAGCGTCGGCGGCCGCGGTGGACCATGCGAACAGCTTGCGCAGTTCGCGACCGGTGGTCTCGATCGGGTGACCCTCGCCCTTGGCACGCAGCTCCTTGAACTCGAGCCCGCCGTTGTCCTGGTCATCGATGAAGCGCTTGGCAAACGCGCCCGACTGAATGTCGGCCAGCACTGCCTGCATGTTCGCCTTGACCTCTGGCGTGATGACGCGGGGGCCGGAGACGTAGTCGCCGTACTCAGCGGTGTCGGACACGGACCAGCGCTGCTTGGTGATGCCGCCCTCGTGGATGAGGTCAACGATGAGCTTGAGCTCGTGCAGCACCTCGAAGTACGCGATCTCGGGCTGGTAGCCGGCCTCGGTGAGCACCTCAAAGCCGTACTGGATCAGCTGGGACGTGCCGCCGCACAGCACGGACTGCTCGCCGAACAGGTCGGTCTCAGTCTCTTCGGTGAAGGTGGTCTTGATGACGCCAGCGCGAGTACCGCCGATGCCCTTGGCGTACGACTTTGCGGTTTCCCACGCCTGGCCGGAGGCGTCTTGCTCCACCGCGATGATGTCGGGGATGCCGCGGCCGGCGACGAACTCGCGACGCACCGTGTGGCCTGGCGCCTTGGGGGCGACGAGGATGACGTCGACGCCCTCCGGCACCTCGATGTAGCCGAAGCGGATGTTGAAGCCGTGAGCGAAGGCGAGCGTCTTGCCAGGCGCCATGTGGGGCTTGATGTCGTCGTTGTAGATGGTGCGCTGGTACTGGTCAGGCGCCAGAATCATGACGAGGTCTGCCCACTCGGCAGCGTCGGCGACGGTCATGACGGTGAAGCCAGCGGCCTCGGCCTTGTCGCTCGAAGGGGAACCAAGCCGTAGCGCCACGCGCACGTCAACGCCGGAGTCGCGCAGGTTCTGCGCGTGGGCGTGTCCTTGGGACCCGTAGCCGACGATGGCGACCTTCTTGCCCTGGATGATCGCGAGGTCGGCGTCCTTCTCATAGAACAACTCAGCCATGGTGGTGTGTCTTCTCCTTGGTTTGGGTGACTAGAAATGAGCGAAACTTAGGCGATGACGCGGTCAAGCGCCCTCTCGGTAATGGAGCGCGCGCCACGGCCGATGGCCACGGTGCCCGACTGAACGATCTCGCGCAGGTCGTGCGGAGCGAGGGCCGCAAGCAGCGCCTCGAGCTTGTCGGGATTGCCGATGGCCTCGATCACGAGCGAATCGGGGGCGACGTCCACCACGTGGGCCCTGAACAGGTCCACCACCTGGAGCACCTCAGCACGCTGGCGCGAATCGCAACGCACCTTGACCAGCAGCAACTCGCGCTGCACGGACTTGGCTGCGTCAAGCTCAACGATCTTGAGCACGTGCACCAGCTTGTTGAGCTGCTTGGTGACCTGCTCGAGAGGGAGTTCGTCGACGTCGACCACGACGGTGATGCGGGAAATTTCAGGGTGCTCGGTGGGGCCCACCGCGAGCGAGTGAATGTTGAACGCCCTGCGCGAGAACAGGCCAGCGACGCGCGCGAGCACGCCTGGCTTGTTCTCGACCAGTACGGACAGAGTGTGCTTGTTGCTCACGGTCACGCCTCCTCGCGGTCCCACTCGGGGGCGACGCCCCGCGCGTACTGAATCTCGTCATTGCTCACGCCGGCGTTGACCATCGGCCACACCATCGCATCCTTGGACACGGTGAAGTCGACCACCACTGGCTGGTCGTTGATCTCGTTGGCCCGCTTGATGGTCGCGTCAACGTCCGCATCGGACTCGCAGCGGAGCCCCACGCAACCCATGGCGTCGGCCAGCTTCACAAAGTCGGGCACTCGCCGCGTGCCGTGGCCGGTATGCAAGTCCGTGTTGGAGTAGCGGCCCTCGTAGAACAGGGTTTGCCACTGGCGCACCATGCCGAGCGAGCTGTTGTTGATGACAGCCACCTTGATGGGGATCTCATTCAGGGCGCACGTCACCAATTCCTGATTGGTCATCTGGAAGCAGCCGTCGCCGTCGATGGCCCACACCGTCTGGTCTGGCTGGCCCACCTTGGCTCCCATGGCGGCAGGCACCGAGAAGCCCATGGTGCCGAGGCCGCCCGAGTTGATCCAGGTGTTGGGCCGCTCGTACTTGATGAACTGGCTGGCCCACATCTGGTGCTGGCCAACGCCAGAGGTGAAGATCGTCGACTGCGGGTCGTTGAGTGCCCCCAACCGCTGGATCACGTGCTGCGGACTCGACAGGCCGTCCTGGGTGGCCGTGTACCCGAGTGGGTAGGTGGCACGCCAGTCGTTGATCTGCTGCCACCACGCCTCGAGATCGGGCTTGCCGTGCTTGCGCTGCTCTTTTTGCAGGGCGGGCACCAGGTCACGCAAGGTTTCCTTGAGATCGCCGACGATGGGCACGTCAACAGCGCGGTTCTTGCCAATTTCGGCGGGGTCGATATCGGCGTGAACGATGGTGGCGTGCTGGGCGAAGCTGTCCAGCTTTCCCGTCACGCGGTCGTCAAAGCGAGCACCCAGCGAGACCACGAGGTCGGCCTTCTGCAGCGCCGCCACCGCCGGCACGGTGCCGTGCATTCCCGGCATGCCCAAGTGCTGCGGGTGGCTGTCGGGCAGAGCACCACGAGCCATCAGCGTCGTCACCACTGCCGCGCCGGAGAGGTCGACCAGCTTGCGTAGGCCCTCCGACGCTCCCGAGCGAATGACGCCGCCGCCCACGTAAAGCACCGGCCTGCGAGCGGTCGCGAGCAAGCGCGCCGCCTCTTGAACCGTCTTGGCGTGCGGCTTCGCGCCTGAGTTGAAGCCGGGCAACTCGATGCGCTCCGGCCACGACAAGGGGGCGCTCGACTGCAGTGCGGACTTTGCGATGTCGACCAGCACTGGTCCTGGCCTGCCGTGGCTCGCGATGTAGAAGGCCTGGGCGATGGCGGGGCCGATATCTGCCGGGTCCTTGATGAGCATGTTGTGCTTGGTGATGGGCGCCGTGATGCCCACGATGTCGGCCTCTTGGAAGGCGTCGGTACCGATGAGGGATGCGCCCACCTGGCCGGTGATCGCCACCATCGGAATCGAGTCCATGTTGGCGTCGGCAATGGGCGTGACCAGGTTGGTGGCGCCGGGCCCTGATGTGACGATGCACGCGCCAGTGCGCCCGGTCGCGTGGGCGTAGCCCTGGGCGGCGTGGCCGGCCCCCTGCTCGTGGCGCGTGAGAATGTGCCGCAGCGTGGTCGAGTCCATCAGGGGGTCGTAGGCCGGCAGGATCGCGCCGCCTGGGATGCCAAAGATGTCGGTGACGCCCGCCAACTCGAGGGAGCGTACGAGCGCCTGGGCGCCCGTCATCATCTCCCCTGCGCCGGTGACCGCTTGCGGGTCTACTGGCCGAGGTGAGGTGGTCGCCGTGGCCCGCTGGGGCGCCTGGGGCTTGGCCTGCGCCTGAGTCATGTCACTCCCGATATCTCTGAACTTCGCGAAGCCACGTGACGCCGCCTCGCATGAAAAAACCCCTCGGACCTAGTGGACCTCGGGGAAGCGCGCGGACGATGCCGTGGTACGGGACCTTAGGAGTCCGCGCGCCCGGTAACTCGTACAAGCTGGTGTCGCATGCGTTGACTGTACGCCCGCGCACGAGCGCATGTCCACTTTTTGCACGCCAATCTCATATTTTGGTTTACCGTCTTACATGTTGAGACGCCGAGAAGGTCGCCGACAATCGGCTTCACCCGACCGCGGACTACGTCAGGCGGCGGGTGAGCCGCACCGCGACATCGTCCCCCACGTCCTTGCCCAACTGCTTGCGGACCTTGGCGTTGAGCGACAGCATGTGGCTTCCCCTGCCGGTGACCATGAGCCCCACGTTCTTCAGCTCGACGTCGTCCACCGTGGCGTCGACCTTCACGGCCTTGCCGGTGCCAAAGAACTCAGCGGAGTCCGGCATCTCGACGCAGGACCAGGTCTCTCCCTTCACCTCCACTCCGATCGTCGCGGTGAACGTGTGGTCGAGTGGGCCGATTTCGTGGGACATGGCTCTATCCTGCCAAATCACTCGCCCAGGCAGTCCCTCTTGGCGGGCTCGGAGAAGTCGGGTACAGGCCGGGCGTCCGCCTCGGCCGCCGTGCTCGCGACGCCGTTTTCGGCGATGTCCTCGATCAGCCAGTCCATCTCGCCGATCTCCCTGCGCTGCGCGGCGCTAATCTCCTGCGCGAGCTGACAGACCCGCACGTCTTGAAGATTCGAGCGCTCGGACCGCGTGATGGCAAGAGAGTGGTGCGGGATCATCGCGCTCATAAACGCGGTGTCGTCGACCGTCGCCTGACTGCGGTCCAGGGTGACCCCGCTTGCGAGAAGCACCAGGCTGGCGACCACGATGCCCGCGTTCACCTTGGCGTTCTTGTACATGTTGAGCATCCAGCCGATCATGACAAGACCCATGACTCCGCCCATGGTCAAGGCCATGAAGAACCGGCTCTCGCTCCACCGCACGTGGCTCCACTCCCAGGAGCCGACGAACATCGTCCAATACATCACCACCATGCCCGTCAGGATCATGGCGGCGAAGCGCAAGTACATCTTCTGCTCGTGGTTCAGGCGGCCCTTGTGCTCGTTTTCCGAACCGTGGTCGTCGTGGCCTTGGCCGCGGGACTCCTGCGATGCATCTCCTGGCGTATTCACGGATCATCTCCCATCCGCCAGTCCCCGCGAAGGCGACTGGCGCGCTCGAGTGGTTCTGCAACGGGACTGCGCCCATTCTGAGGGCCCGTGCCCATGGTGAGGCACCATGCCCACTTTGAGCATAAGCCGGAGGTAGCAGGCTCGCAAACGGCCGACGGGCAGCGACCGGCCGTGTGCGGACAGGCACCAAGGTCCTATTGACGGTGTGTCAATAGGTCGTAGCGATCGTCTCATGGCGCGCATCGTGAAGAGCCCCGGCACCAGACGAGACGAGATTCTCGCCGCCGCAAGAGAGCTGTATGCCACTCAGGGAGTGCGCGCGACGACGGTTCAAGACCTCGCGCGCCACGTCGGCGTCACCCGCGGGCTGATCTACCACTACGTAGGCGACATGGACAGCCTCATCACCCAGGTGCTCGACAGCTACATCGAGCAGTTCACGGCCGACGTTCGCGAGTGGGATGCGAGGCGCACCCCCGGCAACATCGACGCGGCGGTGATGGAGTGCATCGGCCTGTTCCGTCGCTATGTGCCAGCGCGTGGCGACCACCGCGCGCAGCCAGCGCCCCCGCTACCGCGCATCGACGATGCCGCCCTGTCGCTCCGGTTCCTCGACCGCGCGGTAGACGCGCTCGTCGATGTGCTCGAAGAGACCACCATCCCGGCGTACGCAGCGAAGCACCCGATCGAGATCGTGCACGTGCGCGCGACATTCATCGCGCTCATCCACGGGCTCATTGCTCTTGTCCGATCCCAGCCAGACGTCGGCGATGACGTCCTCGCGGTTCTCGTGCGTCAGACGCTGCGCTTGGCGCCCAATGCCCCCGACTCCCCTGGCGCGCACGACGCGGGCCAAGACCCCACCACACCACTCAAAGGAGAGTAGACATGTTCCTGTTCGGCGACATCAGTTGGCAGGCGGGCCTCATGTGGTTCGTCGTGCTCGGGGCGCTGATAGGCCTCAACGAGGTTTCGCGGCGCGGCAAGTGGGCGGGGCTATTCCTGTTCGTCGCACTGCCGATCGTGCTCACGATCTTCGTGTGGCCCGAGACGGCGGGCGGGGACTCCTCGACGGGCACATGGTTCCACTGGGTCAAGGTGTACTCGGCCCTGGCGGGTTGCCTCGGCTTCATGGCGATCCGCTACTACCCGCGCGTGTCCGCCAACAAGTGGGCGCTCATCTTCCCGCCTGCCATCCTGGCGATCAACATCTTCGAGGCGTGCGTCCGCGACTTCCAGGTAGGCGCAATGAACGCCGACGGCATCGTCGACGGCGTCTACATGGTGTCCGGGTCTTGGAACTACATGAACGGCATCGCGGGCCTGATCAACCTGGTGGCGATCACCGGTTGGATGGGCATCTACATCTCCAAGGACAAGTCAAAAGACATGATGTGGCCGGACATGATTTGGCCCTGGATCATCGCATACGACCTGTGGAACTTCGCCTACGTCTACAACGCAGTGGGCGACCACGCCTTCTACGCGGGAGCCGCCCTGCTGATCAGCTGCACCATCCCCGCATTCTTCATCCGCAAGGGAGCCTGGCTTCAGCACAGGGCGCACACACTCGCGCTGTGGATGATGTTCACGATGGCGGTGCCGGCCTTCGTAGGGGACTCGCAGTTCTCGGTGGAGGCGTCGCACAACCCCGCCGCGCTGTTCACGGTCTCCGCGATCGCGCTCGCCGCCAACGTGGCTCTCGCCGCTCTGCAGATCACCAAGATGGTCAAGCGCCGCAAGAACCCGCTCAAGGAAGAGATCTACGACGACACCGACGCCTACCGCCGCGTCGTCGAGACGATTCCTGGGTCGCCCAGGGTCGAGGAGGCGCGCAAGGAGCCAGTGGCCGTCTAGCCCGACGCACGGGCGGTCAGCGCCCGGACGTAGGAAGGCCCCCGAGCATCGCGCTCGGGGGCCTTTCTACGCGGTGGCGTCTGGCACTCAGCCGACGACGGCGCCCGTCGACGCCGAACCCACCAGCTTGCGGTACTTCGCCAGCACTCCCCGCGTGTACTTGGGGGCAGGGGGTTCGAAGCCGACGGCGCGCTCAGCGAGTTCCTGCTCGCTCACGTGCAAGTCGAGGGTTGCGTTGGCCACGTCCAGCGTGATCTTGTCGCCGTCCTTCACAAAAGCGATCGGGCCGGCGTCGACCGCCTCTGGCGCCATGTGGCCAACGCACAGCCCGGTCGTGCCACCAGAGAATCGGCCATCGGTCACTAGCAACACGTCCTTGCCAAGGCCAGCACCCTTGATCGCGGCGGTGATGGCGAGCATCTCGCGCATGCCGGGTCCACCCTTGGGGCCCTCGTAGCGAATAACGACCACGTCGCCAGCGGTGATAACGCCCGCCTCCAGTGCATCGAGCGCGGCGCGCTCGCCATCAAACACGCGCGCGGTGCCCTCGAACACGCTCGCGTCAAAGCCTGCTGACTTCACCACGGCGCCGCCTGGCGCGAGCGAGCCCTTCAGGATGGTGATGCCGCCCGTCTTGTGGATCGGGTTGTTGAGGGCGCGCACTACCCGGCCGTCGATCTTCTCTGGCTTCAGGTCTTCCATGTTCTCCGCGAGCGTCTTGCCAGTGACGGTGAGCGCGTCACCGTGCATGAGACCTGCGTTCAGCAGCGTGTTCATCACGGCCGGAACGCCGCCGACGCGGTCAACGTCGTTCATGACGAACTGGCCGAAGGGCTTGAGGTCGCCCAGGTGGGGCACCTTCGCGGCGACGCGGGAGAAGTCGTCGAGAGTGAGGTCGACGTCGGCCTCGTTGGCGATGGCCAGCAAGTGCAGCACCGCGTTGGTGGAGCCGCCAAAGGCCATGACAACGGCGATCGCGTTCTCGAAGGCCTCCTTGGTCATGATGTCCCGTGCCGTGATGCCTTGGCGCAGCATGTTGACGACGGCCTCTCCAGACTTGTGGGCGTACATGTCGCGGCGGCGGTCGGCGCTGGGCGGAGACGCGGAGCCTGGAAGTGACATGCCGAGCGCCTCACCCACCGACGCCATGGTGTTGGCGGTGTACATGCCGCCACAAGCGCCCTCGCCTGGGCAGATGGCCTTCTCGATGGCGAGCCTGTCCGCTTCGGACATCAACCCTGCCGAGCACGCGCCCACCGCCTCGAAGGCGTCGATGATCGTGACGTCCTTCTCGGTGCCGTCTTCGAGCTTGACGTGTCCAGGCATGATCGAGCCCGCGTAGAGGAACACTGAGGCCAGGTCGAGCCGCGCAGCGGCCATCAACATTCCAGGCAGCGACTTGTCGCAGCCGGCGAGCAGCACGGAGCCGTCGAGCCGCTCCGCCTGCATCACGACCTCCACAGAGTCAGCGATGAGGTCGCGAGACACGAGCGAGAAGTGCATGCCCTCGTGGCCCATCGAGATGCCGTCACTCACGGAGATGGTGCCGAACTCAAGCGGGTAGCCGCCGCCTGCGTGCACACCCTCTTTCGAGGCCTGCGCGAGTCGCTGGAGGGAGAGGTTGCACGGAGTGATCTCGTTCCACGAGCTCGCGATGCCAATTTGGGGCTTCGCGAAGTCGTCGTCACCCATACCAACGGCACGGAGCATTCCGCGCGCGGCGGTCGCTTCGAGACCGTCGGTGACCTGCCGGGAACGGGGCTTGATGTCTGGCGTCTTTGTCATACCTCGGAGTGTAGGACGGGCGCACGCACGCAGCGGAGAGACGCCCCAAAAGGGCCCTTGACGTTGACGCTGCGTCAACTTCTACAGTGGTGACCATGGAATCGGATTACGACATCGGCCGCGTCGCCAAGATGAGCGGCGTCACGAGCCGCACGCTGCGCCACTACGACGACATCGGCCTGCTCACGCCTGCGTGGACGGGAAGCGATGGGCGCAGGCGTTACGGCCAGGCGGAACTGCTACGGCTTCAACACATCCTGGTACTGCGCGAGCTCGGCACCAGCCTGGATCGCATCGCGCGCATCGTCGATTCCGACGACCCCTCGACCACCATCGCGCTCCTGAGAGATCACCTTGCTGGCCTCACCGCCGAGCGCGAGCGCTACGCGAGGCTGGCAGCCACCGTCGCGCGCACCATCGACTCACTTGAGAAGGGAAAGACCATGACGACCGAGCACATTTTCGACGGCTTCGATCACGAACAGTACGAACCGGAGGCTCGCGAGCGGTGGGGAGACGACGCCGTTGATCGCTCGAACGCGATGTGGCAGCGACTCGGTGACGCGGGCAAGAAGGAGCACATGCGCATCGACCGCGAGATCGTGGAGGCCCTGGGCGCCGCGGTGCGCGTGGGTTTCGCTGCTGATAGCGCGGAGGTTCAAGAGATCGCGGCCAAGCACCATGCCTGGGTGAGCCAGATCTGGACGCCAGACGCGGAGGCCTACCGATCGCTCACCCAGATGTACGTCGACGACGAGCGCTTCAAGGCCCACTACGACGAGGTCGCGCCGGGCGCCGCGGAACTCTTGAGGGACGCGGCGGATCAGTACGCGCGCGCCCAGTTGTAGGCAACGAGCAAGCGGCGATCCCGCTGCGGGACGCAAGCAATCACCGCTCCATGGAATAGGTGACGTGTCACCCGTTGTTGTCAAGGCGTACCGCCAACGACGTCGGCCCCATCACCCATTCCGCTACCAAGGAGCACTCATGCGTCTCGGCTACATCGTCGGATCACTGTCCAGCACGTCCATCAACCGCAAGGTCGCCAACGCGCTCGTCGCCTTCGCGCCAGAAGGCGTCGAACTCGTCGAACTCGACTACACCGAGTTGCCGGTCTACAGCCCCGACGCCGACAGCGACTACCCCCAGGCCGCCCTCGACTGGAAGTCCTCCATCGAAGGCGTCGACGGCATCATCATCGTGACGCCCGAGTACTTGCGCTCCGTCCCCGGCGCCCTGAAGAACGCGATCGACTGGGCCTCACGCCCCTGGGGCACCAACTCCTTCAACGGCAAGCCTGTGGCCATCGCCGGCGCTTCCATCGGCTCCATCGGCACCGCCGCCGCGCAGCAGCACCTGCGCGCAGTGCTCGGCCACCTCAACGCGCCCACGCTCGGCCAGCCTGAGGTGTTCTTGCAGTACCGCGCAGACGCCTGGGACGCAGAGGGCGCCCTCATCGACGAGCAGACCGCCGCGATGCTGCAGGGATTCCTCGCCGCAGCCATCGCACACGTCGAGCGCTACGCAGCGGTTACTGCCTAGGCTCGGGAATCGCACGGCCCCTCCTCGCGGTTCAGGTGATGTGATCACTGACATGCCTGAACGAGGAGGGTCTATGCGGGTGGGATTGATGATGGGTGCGCTTGGTGGTGCCGACCTCAACGGCCACATGCTGGGTGCCTTACGGCGGCATTTTGGGGACGACGCGCTGGTCGACCATCTGCGTATTGGGTCGTTGCCGCCCTATGCGCCGAGCGCCCCATTGACAACGGACGTCAAGGATTTTCGCTCACGGGCCGCTGAATGCGACGCGATCGTCATTCTCGCTGCCCAGCACCTGAACGGCGTCACGGGCTCGCTCAAGAACGCACTCGACTGGTTGGGATGCGGGACGAGCGCGATCGAGTCCACGCCTGTGGTGGTCGCTGGAATCGCCACCGACCGTTCATCGACGTTCGCCGCCGTTCAGCAGGTGAAGTCCGCACTCGCCGCTCTCGGGTCGCTCGTGATGCGACAGCCGGAGTACTTCTTTGAAGTGACGGACGACGCGTTCAACGACCACCACGTCATCACAAACGTGACCCTTGCCGACGAGGTCGCCGAGTTCACGGGCGCCACTTTGGGATTCTTCGCCCACGAGTTGCGCGTGTTGACTGGCGCGACGTCCTCACTGTCGACGTCATCCGTGTCGGGTGGAGCCTTGACGACCGTCGCGAATCCGGCGCGAAAGCAGACTTAAGAGTCAATGGCCTCTCTGTGGTGGATCAGGCGCGATGCGCGGCTCGCCGACAACCCCGCCCTTCTCGAGGCGCAGGCCGACGGCCCGGCCGCCGCTGTCTTCCCGTGGTCCCCTAGGCTGCGGCTGTGGTCGGGCAGGCGCCGCGCGTACCTCGCCCGGTCGTTGTGGAGCCTGCGGCAGGACACCTACGGCGCCGTCGCCGTTCGCTACGGCAACCCGGCCGACGTCGTCCTCGCCGCCGCGCGGGAAGCTGGGGCGAGCGTCGTCTGGGCACAACGCGAGCACTCGCCCAGCGGGTTGCGCGAGCAAGACGAGGTCAGCCGCGCGCTCGCGGCCGACGACAGGGAACTTCGCCTCGAAGGCTCGCCTTACGCCGTCGCGCCAGGGCGCGTGCGGAAGGCCGATGGAACGCCGTACCAGGTGTTCACACCGTTCTCGAGGGCGTGGAGGGAGCATGGGTGGCCGCGCCCTGCCACAGCGGCCGACGCTCGCGGCTTCGCTCACCTCCCCTCTGACATCGACCTCGATCAGGACGCGGCTTTGGGCGACATCCAGGACCCGCTCGGCCTTCCGCCGCCCTTCACGGAGTCCGCGTGGCGCGACAGGCTCGACGCCTTCGTTGGCGACGCTCTCGCCGACTACGCCGAGGCCCGCGACCTGCCAGCCGTGGACGCCACCTCCCGCATGAGCATCCCGCTCGCGTATGGGCAGATCCATCCGCGCACCCTCCTTGCGGCAGCGGCCGACGCGGGTGCCGCCGATGGTTCGTTTGCCAAAGGAGCCGCGGTCTTCGCCTCAGAGGTCGCGTGGCGCGAGTTCCACGCCGACGTCTTGTTCCACCACCCGCAGGCCTTGCGTTCGGCTCTGAAGCCGGTGATCCCCGACGACGCGTGGGCTACCGGACAGGAGGCAAACGCCGCCTTCGCCGCATGGACACGAGGCGAGACGGGCTTTCCCCTGGTCGACGCAGGGATGCGCGAACTCGCCGCCACCGGCACGATGCACAACCGGGTGCGCATGGTGGTCGCCAGCTTCCTCATCAAGGATCTGCACGTGCCGTGGCAGCGCGGTACCGAGCACTTCAGGCGCATGCTTCTCGATTACGACCACGCGCAAAACCAGCTCAACTGGCAGTGGGTCGCCGGAACAGGGCGGGACGCCGCGCCCTACTTCAGGGTATTCAACCCCGACTCTCAGCTCGCGAAGTTCGACCCCGCTGGTGAGTACGCTCGTCGCTGGCTGCCGGATCTCGACACCCCCGCGTACCCCTCACGCATCGTCGACCACAAAGTGGAACGCGAAGTCGCGTTGGCAGACTTTCAGCGCGGCAAAGCGAGCGGCTAGGCGGGAAACGAACCCATCGCGACGAAGTTCACGGGATCGTCTCCTCGCCTGCGTGCGTCGATCTGGAGCCTGACCAAGTCGGTGAAACGCCGGTTGGTGAGCACCTCGACCCCGGCCACGTGCGGCACCACGATGCACTGAGGTGCCGACCACAAGGGGTGCCCGGTCGGCAACGGCTCGGGGTCCGTCACGTCAAGCGCCGCGAAGAGCCGGCGCGAACGCAGTTCCTCGAGGAGGGCGTCGGTGTCCACCACCTTGCCCCTTCCCACGTTGATCAGAAGCGCGCCGTCGGGCATGGCGGCCAGGAACTCGGCATCGACAAGCTGGTCCGTCTGGTCCGTATGTGGAGTCACGATGACGACGATGTCGAAGTGAGGAAGCAACTCAGGCAGGTCCTCCACCGCGTGGACGGCGGTCCCGTCTCGCGCCGTGCGCGCCGAGCGTGCCACGCCTTCGACATGAACTTCGCTCGCCCGCAATCGGACGCCGATCGCCTCACCGATGCTGCCGTAGCCGACCACGAGTGCCCGCGAGTCCGCGAGGCTGCGAGAGTCGAACTCTGGCTCCCACGTCTCGCGGCGTTGGGCGTCGAGGAACCGTGGCAGTAGTCGCCTGCTGGCCAGAGCGAGAGCGAGGGTCATCTCGGCAACCCGAGAGTCATGCACTCCTCGCGCGTTCGCGAGCGAGACACCGTCAGGAACAAAAGGCAAAGCGTGCTCGAAACCCGCCGAGGGTATCTGGATCACCTTCAAGTGGCCGCACGTCGCGAGGCGACCGTAGACGGTGCGCCCGCCGGTGTCGTGGGCCAGGCACGCGATCGTGATGCGATCGCGCTCATCCTCCGGCGGATCGGAGGCCGCGGGGTCCCACACGACGATCCTGGCGTCGTCGCCTACTGGCCCAAGGGCGTCGGCGATGGCCTGTTCGGGAACGGAGACGGTGATCATTCCGCCAGTCTTTCATCGATCGATAGCGATGCGGCAAGGCCGACCCTCAGCGCGCCCATCAGGGCCGTCAGGCCCGGACCCGCCGCACGCCCCCGCGAGCGACAGTGGCGGCCGGTGCGTCGTCGCCGCCTGAATGACGCACACCGGCCGCCGCTGCCACTACGACTGAGTTGTCGCCTTGGTGAGGCGCGGGGACTCGTTCGTGATCGGGAAGCTGTCCCCTGTCAGTTCGACCGATGCCTCGGCCTCCCTGTGAGCGGAATCCCCGACCCAGAGAGTCACCTCCCCAGGCTCTACCACGCGAGTCATGGTGCGATCCGTGAAGGCGACGCGAGTAGTTGGCACCTCGAAGGCGACCTTCGCGCTGGCCCCCGGCTCCAGATAGACCCGCTTGAAGCCCACCAGTTGCGCGACCGGACGAGTCACGGACCCCACCACATCGTGTGCATACAGCTGGACGATGTGCCCGCCCGCGCTCTCACCGGTGTTCTTGACCGTGACGGAAGCCGTCATGGTTCCGCTCGTGGGCACGTGCGCTGCGGCCTCGAACGCTTCGTAAGCGAACGTCGAGTACGACAGGCCATGCCCGAAGACGGCCGCGGGGCTGGGATCAAGGTTGGTGACCTCTGTGCCGCTTCCCAACTTGGGGTGTAGGTAGGTGTACGGCTGAGTACCTGAGGACCGCGGCAGGCTCACGGGCAGGCGCCCTGACGGGTTGACCCGCCCTGACAGCACGCCCGCGATGGCGGAGGCCCCCTCCTCGCCGGGGAAGAACGCCTGTACCACTGCGGCGCACTTCTCCGTCGCCCACGCCACCGCGTACGGGCGCCCGGTCATGAGCACCAGCACCACAGGGGTGCCGGTCGCGATGACGGCCTCGACCAACTGGCGCTGCACACCAGGAAGCTCGAGGTCATCGCGATCACAACCCTCGCCCACTGTGCCCCTGCCAAAGAGTCCAGCGTTGTCGCCAACGACCAGCACGGCAATCTCGGCATCGGTGGCTGCGCCCACCGCCGCTTCGAAGCCGGACGTGTCGTCATCATCGATAGCGCAACCTTGAACGAATTCGACGTCGCGGAACTCTTGCTTCAGGCCGACCACGGCGGGCTCGGCAACGAAACCGAGATCCACCCCTGGACGCAGCGCGAGCACGTGGTTGGCAAAGGAGTAGCAACCGAAGAGCGCCTGGAAACGGTCCGCGTTGGGGCCGATCACGGCGATCCTCGACTCTGGGGCGATCGGCAAGGTGCCATCGTTCGACACAAGCACGATCGACTCTTCGGCCAAGGTTCGAGCCACCTCACGGTGCTCGGGGCCGTCGAGCACCACGTCGCGGGGCGGCTCGCCGGAGAAGTCCTCGTCAAGCAGGCCGAGTTCTTCCTTCTGAGCGAGCGCACGGTACAGCGCTCGGTCCACGAGCGCGATGTCGACGTCGCCAGCCTCGATCGCTGCCTTGAGGGGCGCCATGTAGGCATCCCCTGTCGGGAGTTCGACGTCAACGCCTGCAATGAGTGCCTGCCGCGCGGCGTCGGCCATGTCTGGCGCCACGTGATGAAGGTGCGTCAAGAATGCGACGCCAAAGTAGTCGGCGACCACCACGCCATCAAAGCCCCACTGGTCCCGGAGCACTCCGGTGAGCAACTCGGGGTTGGCGGCCACCGGCACACCGTCGATCTCCGCGTACGAGTGCATGACCGACCGCGCATTGCCGTCAAGGATCGCCATCTCAAACGGGATCAACAGCTGGTCAGCGAGCTCACGAGGTCCCGCAGAGACCGGCGCAAAGTTGCGGCCGGCCTTGGAGGCCGAGTAACCCACAAAGTGCTTGAGGGTCGCGTGCACGCCAGCGGACTGGACGCCTTGAACGTAAGCGGTGCCGATCGCACCCACCAGGTACGGGTCCTCGCTGATGCACTCCTCGACACGGCCCCAACGCGGGTCCTTGACAACGTCGAGCACCGGAGCGAGCCCTTGGTGGATGCCGAGTTCGCGCATCGAGGTGCCGATGAGGGTGCCCATGCGCTCCACCAACTCGGGATCGCCAGCGGCGCCCCACGCGAGAGGCGTGGGGAACGTCGCTGACTTCCAGACCGATAGGCCCGTGAGGATCTCCTCGTGGACCAAGGCGGGAATGCCGAGCCTGGTGTTGTTCACCAACTGACGCTGGCGAGACCACAGATACTCGGCGCGCTCGTTGAGGTCGACAGGGTTGGTGCCATACACGCGAGTCAAGTGTCCAAGGCCAGACTCCATCGCCTGGTCTAGCTTGCCCATGGAGGCCAACTCGCCCTGCATAGGAGCAACAGAGTCGCCCTCTTCTCCCTCCCAGAAGCCGACGATTTGCGCCAGCTTCTCGTCAAGAGTCATCCGAGCAATGAGGTCAGTGACCCGCGCGCTCGTTGGCGCGGGCTCCGGTGCCGCCATGCCGCTAGCCCTTGACCGCGCCTGAGAGGCCCGAGACGATCTTGCGCTCCATCATGGTGAAGAACAGGATGGCTGGGAGCATCGCGAGCGACAGGAACGCCAGAATCAGCGCCGTGTCTTGAGAGTGGTCCGACTGGAAGCGCGCCACACCCAACGGCAAGGTGGTCCAGTCAGAACCCTGCACCACGAGCAACGGCAACAGGTATGCGTTCCAGCTACCCACGAACGCCAAGACGCCCACTGTCACGAGAGCCGGGGTGGTGAGCCTCAGCAGGATCTTGAAGAAGAATTGCACCCGCCCGGCGCCGTCGATCGCGGCGGCCTCTTCGAGCTCGCGCGGGATAGCCTGCACGAACGGTCGCAAGATGACGATGGTGACAGGCAGCTGGAAGGCAACCTGTGGAAGCACGAGGCCCCATGGCGTGCCAGGGAGCTTCAGTTCCAAGAGGATCAGGTACAAAGGCAACGCCGCCACCGTGATCGGGAACAGGAGCCCCGCGGTGAAGTACGTGTAGAGACCCTCCCTGCCAGGGAACTTGTACCTGGCCAACGGGTAGGCAGCCATGACTCCTAGGAACACGACGCCAATGGTGGTCGCGAGCGCGATGATCGTCGAGGCGAACATCATCTGCCAGAACGCGCTGTCTCCCAAGACCTGGCTGTAGTTGGACCACACGAACGGGTCAGGCAGGCCTGCGGGTGAAGCGGACAGCTGGCCGTTCGTCCTGAAGGCGGAGTACATGATGTACAGCACGGGGACGATCGAGAACCCTGCGGCAAGGATCGCCACAAAGTAGGCGGCCGCACCGACGTCACTGAGCTTCTTCTTGCGCCCTGGAGCGGATCCCGACTCCGTGCGCGTGTCGATGGCGGTCATACTGCGCCCTTCTCTGCTGTCTCGTTATCGCGTCGCATCACAAACCGCATGAACAACAGTGCGGCGGTCAGCGAGATGGCGAACAGGATCACGGCGGCAGCGGTGGCGTAGCCGTACTGCCGGCCGGTGACGGCTCTGTCGATCACGAACATCGCCATCGTGAAGGTGGTATCAAACGGGGCTCCGTTGTTCGTCAAGAGCCTGGCCATATCGAAGAGCTGGATCGAGCCGATGATCGACAAGAACATCCAGACCCTAATGGTGGGGCCTAGCAGCGGGATCGTGATGCGTCGCTGGACCTGCCACCACGAGGCGCCGTCAATCTGCGCTGCCTCGAGCAGGTCTTCCGGCACGCCTTGAAGGCCTGCGAGGAAGAGGATGATCGCGAGGCCGACGTACTTCCACGTCAGCACGAAGATCATGACCCACATGACGAGCTTCTGGTCGGAGAGCCAGCCGATAGCGTCGGCAGGCGTATCGAAAATGCCCCACTGGATCATCAGCGAGTTGAGGATGCCGCGTTGGTCGAGGATCAGGCGCCACATGGCACCAGCGACGACCTCTGACAGGACGTACGGCACGAAGATCATGGTGCGGAATCCCGCACGGAACCGCAGTTTACGGTTCATCAGCAAGGCGATTCCAAGGGCGAACGGGCCCTGAATCACGAGGGACATCACGACGATGAAGGCGTTGTTCTTCATCGAACTGATGAAGACACCGTCGTCAAGGACCCTGGTGTAGTTGTCGAAGCCGACAAAATTCCCTAGGTCACCGCCTCCGTCCCAATTGAAGAAGCTGACGTAGCCGGCAAGCACGACCGGCAAGATGACGAAGGCGGAGAACACCAGCAGTGCTGGACCCACGAAGATTGCGATCTCGCCCCAGTGACGGGGCCGACGCTTCTGAGAGGTCTTTGCGCTGGCAGGCCGCGACCCCGCCGACGGCGCTTGCGCGCCGCCGACGAGGTCGGTGTCCCCGCCCGAGGCTTCCCGACTAACAGTCACGGGGATGCCTTCCTTTCGGATAAGGGGCTAGTGGATGGACTACTGACCTGCTGCAGCCGTCATGGCGGCAGGGATGTCAGCAGGAGCTGCGTTGCCAGCGAAGAGCTGGATGATGGCGTCGTTCATGGCTGCTCCAACGGTAGGACCGTAAGAGGTGTCGAGCCACAACTGGAGGTAGTCGGACTCGGCCATGTATTCGGCCTGAACCTGAAGGTTCGGGTCGGTGATGCCGGAGTGTGCAGCAGGAGCTGCTGGGATACCGCCGACCTCGGACGCGAAGCGCGTCAGAACGTCGTCGCTCGTGATGTACTTCAGCAGATCGACGCAAGCGTCGGGAGCATCCACGTAGCACGAGTAACCGTCGCCACCACCGAGCATCGCGGTCGGGTCACCCTGAGAGCCCTCGATCGAGGGGAAGGGGAACCACGACAGGTCAGCGACAAGCGCCTCGGTGTCGTCGACCAGACCGGTCATGACCGACACGTTCCACTGACCCATGAGTTCCATCGCAGCGTTGCCGTTAGCCACGAGACCAGCGGACGACGTAGCGCCCTGCTGAGCCGAGGTTGCGGCGTAGCCCGAGTTGAAGGGCTCCGTGTCGATGAACTCCTGCAGCTTCTCACCGGCAGTGACAAAGCACTCGTCGGAGAAGTCGAGCGTGGAGTTCGCCGCCTGCAGCACGTCTGACGGGCAGCTCTGGAGTGCGAAGTTGTACCACCAGTGAGCGGCGGGCCAGCCGTCGGCAGCACCCACGGCGATCGGCTCAATGCCGGCGTCCTTGAGCTTCTGCACGGCGTCACTGAGCTCGTCGAGCGTGGAGGGAACCTCGTCAATGCCTGCCGCCTCGAAAAGCGACGGGCGGTACCAGATGCCTTCTGGGCCGAACTGGTAAGGCAGACCGTAGGTCTTGCCGTCTACCTGCCAGGGAGCAACAGAGCCACCCAAGCGCTCGACGTCGTCTGCCACCATGGCCGAGATGTCCTTGAGGTAGCCGTCGTTGACCTGAGCAACCATCTCGCCGCCGCCCCACTGCTGGAACAGGTCGGGAGCCTCGCCGGACTGGAGGGCCACAGGAATGCGCGTGCGCTGCAGGTCCTCGTTCTGAATGCCTTCAACCTCAACGGTGACGTTGGGGTTTGCTGCCTCAAACTCGTCAGCGACGGTCTGCCAGAAGGTCAGTGCCGGGTCAGCGGTGGCGTTGTGCCACCACGTGATGGTCACTGGCTCGTCTGAACCGTTTGCCGTGCCTGAGTTGGTTGGTGCCGGGTCGTCACCTCCGCTGCTGCACGCAGCGAGGAGGAGTGCGGACGAAGCGGCCAATGCCGCGATGACGCCTGAGCGTCGCATGTTCGCCATTCTGATTCCTTTCAGTCGTCTTTGACCATGCCGAACGTCATCACTCTGGCAGGACGGCTTCGGCGATGTCAAACCTTATCGATAACGTTTTCGCAACAAAGTCATCTGCGGTGTAGCATTCCCAGCATGGAAGCCGTTGGACGGGTCAAGCTCGCGGATGTTGCCGCGCAAGCAGGAGTGTCGGTAGCGACGGTTTCGAAGGTCGTCAACGGCCGATATGGCGTCGCCAAGGACACGATTGCCCTGGTACAGGGGGTTATTGACGATCTCGGCTACGTGGGCAACCTTGGCGCTTCAGGGCTCCGAAGTTCGCGCACCAATGTGGTGGGGATCTTGGTCGCCGATTTCGAGCCGTACTCCGCCGAACTGATCAAGGGAGCGGCAAAGGCCACCCGCAACACCCAGTACGACGTGCTCTCCTACGCCGGCGGAGAGGCTCCCGCATGGGAACGTCGCTCGCTCGCGCGCCTTGGCGGCACGCTCATGGACGGTGCCGTGGTGGTGACCCCCACGTCGCTCGATTCGGCGATTTCCGTGCCAGTCGTGGCCGTCGACCCCCATTACGGACCGAACTGGCTTCCGACGATCGATAGCGACGGCTTTGGCGGTGCCAAATCGGCCGCAAACCACTTGCTCGAGTTGGGCCACCGTCGTATCGCCTTCCTTGGCGGGCGCCAAGAGCTGGACTCTTCCCAGCTGCGCGAGTCGGGATTCAGGGAGGCGATGCGCCTCGCCGGAGTGCCCATCGTCGACGAGTTGGTCCGCTACTCCCGTTATGACCCCGACATCGCTCAAGACGTTGCCGACGCCTTCCTCGCCCTCCCCGAGCCGCCGACCGCCATCATCGCGGCAAACGACGTCACGGCGATGAGTGCCATGGCCGCCGCCAGGGCAAGGGGCCTCCGCGTGCCTGAGGACGTCTCGATAGTTGGCTTTGACGACATCCCTGACGCCTCCCTGTGCGATCCGCCCCTGACGACCGTCCGGCAGCCGCTCCAAGCCATGGGCGAGGCGGCCATGACGATGCTGCTCGCCATCCTCGATGGACGCGAACACGAGCAGCACATTCGGATGGACACCGAGTTCATCGTGCGCGCAAGTACCGCTCCCCCGCGCGCCTCTTAAGCGCTACGTCCGGGGGCGCTCGGTACGTGCCGTGCACGCCCATGCGCAACAACGGCGGCCCCACTCCGTCAAGGAGTAGAGCCGCCGTCTGCGAGATATCAGCGAGCGCCTATGAGTACAACTGACCCGTGGCGGCCGCGTACTGTTCCCGCACCTGCGGTTGCGGGTCTGGGTCGATGTGGGTGTCCATCTTGACAGACCACGCAGGACGCTCACCCGTGAGCGACCATGCGGCCTGCACCGTGGCGCCCATTGCGACGTACTCCCCCGGCTTGGGGATGTCGATCGGCAGCCCGAAGACCTGCGCCGCAGCGCGACCCACGGCCGGATTGAAGGCAGCGCCGCCCACCAGCAGTACGCGCTTGGCGTCGAGTCCATGCGCGCGCACAGCGTCGACACCGTCGGCAAGTCCACACAACATGCCTTCGACGTGGGCCCTCGCAATGTTGGCTCGCGTTGAGGAGGCGAGCGTCATGCCAAGCAGGCTCGCGGTGGCATCCGGGCGGTTCGGGGTGCGTTCACCCTCGAAATAGGGCACCAAGACGACGCCGCCGGCGCCCGGCTCTGCCGACAGTGCGAGCTCGGCCAGACCATCGAAGTCCACGTCGAGAACGCGAGTAGCGGAATCGAGCACTCTGGCCGCGTTGAGCGTCGCCACCAGCGGGAGGTACTGCCCCGCGGCGTCGGCAAAGCCTGCAATGGTGCCCGTCGCGTCGGTGACCGGCGCGGGAGTGACCGCGAAAACCGTTCCAGACGTGCCAAGCGAGACGACGACGTCGCCCTCTCCCGCACCAAGACCAAGACCAGCGCCTGCGTTGTCTCCAGCTCCAGGGCCGACGACGATGTCAGTAGGCCCGTTGTATCCGACGGTGCCCGCCTTGCCATCGGGAGCGATCACGGTGGGGACGATGGCGTCGTGACCGAGCGCCGCGATGAGGAGGTCGCGGTCGTACTCCCCTGTGGCAGGGCTCCAGTAGCCCGTACCCGAGGCGTCCGAGCGGTCGGTCGTCAGCGCCTCAAGACGCGGCCCCAACGGCGAGGAGCCCTCCGGCCCAAATCCCATGAGGCGCCACGTCAACCAGTCGTGAGGAAGAGCGACGGCCGCCACCTTTGCGGCATTCTCTGGTTCTGCGTCGCGCAGCCAGCGCAGCTTCGTGGACGTGAACGACGCCACGGGCACCAGTCCGGTGCGGCGCACCAGTTCGTCGGCGCCAAACTCAGCAATAAGGTCTTTGGCCGCCTGCGCGGAACGCGTGTCGTTCCACAACAGCGCCTCGCGCACCACCTCGCCATTGATGTCCAGCGCGACCATGCCGTGCTGTTGACCGCCGACGCTGATGGCGGCGACGTCGCCCAGCCCTCCGGCCTCGTCGATCGCCGCGAGCAGCGCTGTCCACCAGTGGTCGGGGTGGACGGCCGTGCCGTCAGGGTGCGAGGCGCGGCCCGTGCGGACCACCTCGCCTGTCGCGAGGTCGCGCATGACGACCTTGCAGCTTTGCGTGGACGAGTCGACTCCTGCGACGAGCGTCATTGCTGTCTCCTTGGGGTTCCGTTTGGGTGGTGACGTGAGTCCGGCCCGCCGCCAACGCGTGAAGCCTTGGTCGGCGGGCCGGAGTGTCAGGTGTTAGCCGCGAGCGCCCATCAGGTGCTCTGCCGCCAGCTGCTGCAACTGCACGAAGCCGAAGCCCTTGCCGTCGTAGTAGGAGTCGGCGTCGAACGTCTCGTAGACGCTCGTGTCGGCCAGCAGGTCGGCGACGGTTTCGCCCTCACCAAGAGTGGTCTGGGCGAGCTGGTCCTGCTTGGTCGCCTTGATGGCTTCCTGGACCTCTGGGTCGGCCCGGAAGGCCTGCGCGCGCTCCTTGAGGAGAAGGTACATGCGCATGTTGGCCTTGGCGGAGGCCCACACACCGTCAATGTCTTCAGTACGTGACGGCTTGTAGTCGAAGTGACGGGGGCCGGTGTAGGCCTTGCCGCCGTTCGGGCCACCGTTTTCGAGCAGGTCGACCAAGGAGAACGCGTTGTAGAGGTCGCCGTGACCAAACACGAGGTCCTGGTCGTACTTGATGCCACGCTGGCCGTTGAGGTCGATGTGGAACAACTTGCCGTGGTCGAGCGCCTGAGCGATACCTGCGGTGAAGTTGAGTCCTGCCATCTGCTCGTGGCCGACCTCGGGGTTGAGGCCGACGAGCTCAGGGTGGTCGAGCGTGTTGATGAACGCCATGGCGTGGCCGACGGTGGGCAACAGGATGTCGCCGCGTGGCTCGTTCGGCTTGGGCTCGATCGCGAACTTGATGTCGTAGCCCTTGTCCAGCACGTACTCGCCGAACAGGTTGGCTGCCTCGCGGTAACGCTCGAGCGCGACGCGGGTGTCCTTCGAGAAGTCGTACTCGGCGCCTTCGCGGCCGCCCCACATGACAAACGTCTTCGCGCCAAGCTCTGCAGCAAGGTCGATGTTGCGCAGGATCTTGCGCAGCGTGAAGCGACGCACGTCACGGTCGTTCGAGGTGACACCGCCGTCCTTGAACACGGGGTGCGAGAACGTGTTGGTGGTGATCATCGGGATCACCATGCCGGTCTCGTCGCAAGCCTTCTTGAGGGCGTCGATCGCGGCACGACGGTCAGCGTCGGAGCTGCCGAACGGGAAAAGGTCGTCGTCGTGGAAGGTCATTCCATACGCGCCGAGTTCCGACAGCGTGTGGATGGCCGTGACGGCGTCGAGCGGCCCGCGGGTGGCAGAACCGAAAGGATCTTGGGCGTTCCATCCGATGGTCCACAGACCAAAGGTGAACTTGTCTTCGCGCGTGGGGGTAGGCGCCATGGTGCGGGCTCCGATCATCATCGATCAATAGTTGTCAGTGCAAACTTATTGGCGGATCGATGGCTTGTCAACACATCGAACCGTTTCGAGTTGTGAACCGGATCACCTCCCGCCCGTTCGCAAGGTCACAGAGTAGTTACGATCGTGTAACGCTCGTGCCGTAGCGGTTTGTATGACCCCCACAGCGGCTATATGTTTGCGAGGTCAACTTAGTGTGACAACACCGATGCAAGAGCCTGACAAAGGAGTGAGGCGTGGACGACCTTTTCAGTGGCCAGGGTGAATACCCTGCCCTGACGCGTGCTTCGTCCGTATCTCCCCGCTCCTTGAACGGCGGCATCAGCAACTCGTTCACTCCCCACGGGAACCCTTCCAGGGTGCCCTCAGGGATGAGCTAGCGCAACCGCACAGTGCCAAACGGCACGCAAGGAAGGGAAATCTGCGCATGAAGAGAAGGAACAAGCTCGCGCTTGTCGCGGGAATCAGCGCCATGGCGCTGTCGCTCGCCGCATGTTCGTCCGACGAGGAGACTCCGGCGACGAACACTGGTGGCGACGACACTGCAGTGGCCAGCGAGGACTGCAACGTCGGCATTGCGATGCCCACGCGCTCACTCGAGCGCTGGATCAACGACGGTGAGGGCCTCAAGTCCCGCCTGGAGGCCGACGGCTGCACCGTCGACCTGCAGTACGCAGACAACGAGACCGACCAGCAGATCTCGCAGCTGCAGAACATGATCGCCAACGGATCCAACATCCTGGTGATCGCTGCCATCGACGGCACCACGCTCGGACCGGTGCTCGAGACCGCTGGCGAGGCCGGCGCAACCGTCATCGCTTACGACCGCCTCATCCTCGAGTCGGAGAACGTCGACTACTACGCCACGTTCGACAACTACTCGGTGGGTACCCTCCAGGGTCAGTTCATCGAGTCGGAGCTCGGCCTGGCCGACGGTGAGGGCCCGTACAACTTCGAGCCTTTCGCTGGTAGCCCCGACGACAACAACGCCCGGTTCTTCTTCGCCGGTGCGTGGGACGTCCTGAGCCCCTACGTTGAGAGCGGCCAACTGGTCGTTCCTTCCGGCAAGGCTCCCGCGACGGTTGACGACTGGCAGTCCATCGGAATCCTCGGTTGGGGTTCCGACGACGCTCAGGCCGAGATGGACAACCGTCTGTCGTCGTTCTACGCAGGCGGTGAGAAGGTCGACGTCGTGCTGTCGCCCAACGACTCGCTCGCACAGGGCATCTCGCAGTCGCTCCAGCTCGCTGGTTACACCGCAGATGACTTCCCGCTCCTGACCGGTCAAGACGGCGACAAGGCCTCCGTGGCGAACATCCTCAACGGTGTTCAGTCCATGACGGTCTGGAAGGACACCCGTCTGCTCGGCGAGCGCGTCGAGATGATGGTCAAGTCCATCCTCGCCGGCGAAGAGCCTGAGGTGAACGACACCGAGACGTACGACAACGGCGTCAAGGTTGTTCCTTCGTACCTCATCACCCCCGAGGTCGTCACGGCTGACACCGTTCAGTCGAAGCTGATCGACTCCGGCTTCCTCAAGGCCGAAGACGTGGGCCTGTAAGTCACCACTGGCGGTGGCGGTCGTCGTTCGCGGCGATCGCCACCGCTTCCCCACGATTGGCACTATTGGAAGGACCACTGTGTCGGATCTCATCTTGAAGATGAAGGACATCGTTAAGGAGTTCTCCGGAGTACGCGCGCTCGACGGCGTATCTCTCGATGTCCAACGCGGCGAGGTGCATGGCATCTGCGGCGAAAACGGCGCCGGAAAGTCGACGCTGATGAAGGTGCTCTCGGGTGTGTACCCGCACGGCACCTACGAGGGTCACATCGAGTTCGACGGCAAGCCCGTGGAGTTCCGCTCGATTAATGACTCCGAGCACTCTGGAATCGTCATCATCCACCAGGAGCTGGCGCTCTCCCCCTACTTGTCGATCGCAGAGAACATCTTCCTCGGCAACGAGCGCGCCTCGCGCGGCATCGTCGACTGGCACGAGACCAACGCGCAAGCAACGCAACTCCTCGAGCGCGTCGGCCTCAAGGAAGAAGTCACCACCCAGGTGCTGCACCTCGGGGTGGGCAAGCAGCAGCTCGTGGAGATCGCCAAGGCGCTGTCGAAAGACGTCAAGCTCCTCATCCTTGATGAGCCGACCGCCGCGCTGAACGATGACGACTCTGCCCACCTGCTGGACCTCATTAGGGGCCTCAGGGACGAAGGCATCACCTGCATCATCATTTCCCACAAGCTTGCGGAGATCCGCGCGATCGCCGACACGATTACCGTCATCCGCGACGGCGAGACGGTCGACAACTTCAGCATGTCCGACAAGGACAACTCGGAGTCTCGCCTGATCAAGTCCATGGTGGGACGCCCGCTCGACAACCTGTTCCCGCCGCGCACGCCCAACATCGGCGAAGAAGTCTTCAGGGTTGAGAACTGGAACGCCTATCACCCCGTCGACACGAGCCGCAAGGTTGTCAAGGACGCGTCGTTCTACGTGCGCGCAGGCGAAGTGGTCGGCTTTGCAGGACTCATGGGTGCCGGGCGCACTGAACTCGCGATGAGTCTCTTTGGTCGCCAGTACGGCACCAAGGTCTCAGGCAAGGTGCTGCGCCGGGGCAAGGAGATCTCCACGCGCTCGGTGAACGACGCGATCGCCAACGGCGTCGCATACGTGACCGAGGACCGCAAGCGATTCGGTCTCAACCTCATCGCCACCATCGCCGCCAACATCACGGGCGCGAACATGGCTGGCGTATCGAATTACGGCGTCATCGACCTCCACGACGAGATCGCGGTCGCAGAGAAGTACCGCGACTCGCTCAGCATCAAGACGGACACCGTCACCAAGGCCGTCGGCACGCTGTCGGGCGGCAATCAGCAGAAGGTGGTGCTGTCCAAGTGGCTGAACACCACGCCGGAGGTGCTGATTCTCGACGAGCCGACTCGCGGCGTTGACGTGGGCGCGAAGTACGAGATCTACGGAATCATCAACAAGCTCGCCTCAGAGGGCAAGGCGATCGTGGTGATCTCGTCGGAGCTTCCAGAGCTCTTGGGTCTCTCTGATCGCATCTACACGATCTCAGAGGGACGCATCACAGGGGATGTGCCTCGCGAAGAGGCAACACAAGAACGACTTATGCAACTTATGACGGCGGGAGAGAAATAGAGATGTCAGAGGCATCGACAACGAACGAGACGACGAAGCGCAAGCCGTCGCTCAACATCAACGCACGCGATTACGGCCTGTTGGCCGCTCTCGCTGTGATCGTCGCCCTGTTCCAATTCTGGTTCACGGACGGCAAACTGCTCTTGCCAGCCAACTTCAACAACCTGATCAGCCAGAACGCTTACGTGGTGATCCTCGCCATCGGCATGGTGATGGTCATCATCGCCGGCCACATCGACCTCTCGGTCGGGTCGCTCGTAGCCATGATCGGCGCGGTCTCGGCGCTGGCCATCATGGAGTGGGACCAGCCCGTCTGGGTTGCGATCCTCATCTCGCTCCTGGTGGGCGCGGTTGTGGGTGCGTGGCAAGGGTTCTGGGTAGCGTTTGTGAGAGTCCCAGCGTTTATCGTGACGCTGGCAGGCATGCTCATCTACCGCGGTCTCGCCATCATCTTCCTGACTGGCGGCACCATCGGCGGTCTGCCCAACAGCTACGTCTCCATCGGTGGCCGCTGGGTTCCTGACTGGTTCGGCACCGTGAACGATCTCGACGTCTTCACGATGCTCATCGGTATCCTCGGCGCCGTCGGCTACGTGGTCTCGCAGTTTGTTTCGCGCGCCAAGCTCAACGCACGCGATCTGCCCACGGAGTCGCAGCCGGTGTTCTTCGGCAAGATGATCCTGGTCTCTGCTGCCATGCTGTACTTCGCGTACCTGCTTGCGAGCCACAACGGCACGCCGTACGTGCTGATCCTGCTGGGCGTGCTGGTGCTCACCTACTCGTTCGTGCTGAACCGCACCGTGTTCGGCCGTCACATCTACGCCATGGGTGGCAACCGCTTCGCGGCGATGATGTCCGGTGTGAAGACCAAGTGGGTCGACTTCTTCATCTTCGTGAACATCGGCACGCTTGCCGCCGTTGCGGCGATCGTGACGACGTCCCGCGCGGGTGCCGCTCAGTCAGGCGCCGGTAACTTCTACGAGTTGGATGCCATTGCCTCCGTATTCATCGGTGGCGCCGCCGTCCAGGGTGGTGTTGGCAAGATCTCCGGTGCTGTGATTGGTGCCCTTGTCATGGGCGTGCTCAACCAGGGCCTGTCCATCATGGGCGTCGACTCCGCATGGCAGCAGGTCATCAAGGGCCTCGTGTTGCTCGCTGCTGTCGCGTTCGACGTCATGAACCGTCGCCGCTCCGGCACCGCCTAAAGCAATCTGGAGGCACGACATCGTCACGGAAGCCGACCCCCTCGCGGGCTCGGGAGCATCATCAACGACGATCTCGCGCACCCTTTCGGCAGGTCGTGGTAGCCGCGTCGACGCGACGCGGCGCCACAACCTGTCGACCATCCTTACCGCCGTGCACCACCACCCTGGGATGTCCAGGGCGGAGTTGACGCGGCAGACGGGGCTCAACCGGTCGACCGTCGGCGTGCTGGTTGCCGAACTGGCCGACCTTGGCCTCGTCAGGGAGGTCGCCCCCGCAGAGCACTCCTCGCGGGGACGGCCCAGCCCACACGTCTACCCACGCACCGAGGTCACGGTCCTTGCGGTCAACCCCGACCTCGACGCCGTGACCATCGGGCTCGTCGGCTTGGGTGGCACTCTGCATCGTCGCGTGCGCCACGAATGGAAGCACGCCCCTACCGTCGATGACACCGTCGAGGTGGTCTCACGCACGTTCCGCGAGTTGTTAGCAGAGGCGGACCCCAACACTGTCGTCCTCGGAGCCGGGGTGGCCGTCCCTGGCCTCATCCGCTCAGAAGGCTCGTTCGTGGTGCGTGCGCCTCACCTCGATTGGACCGATGTGCCACTCGGGGATCTGTTCGCAGAAGCGCTTCGAGTGCCGGTGGTGATTCGCAACGACGCAAGGGTGGCCACGATCGCCGAATCGGTGTTCGGCGCCGGCCGCGGAGTGCGAGACGTGGTCTACATCAACGGCTCGCCCTCCGGTATCGGTGGCGGAGCGGTGGTCGATGGCATCACCCTGAGGGGCCACGCCGGCTTTGGCGGCGAGATGGGCCACACCACCGTCGCAGGCGGCCGCGAGCAGTGCCACTGCGGACGGAAGGGATGCCTCGAGACAGAGGTCAGCCTCGCACGGCTTCTCGCCGCGCTCGGGCGCGACAGTGTCGACCTCGTCGACCTCGATGACGAGCTGGCGAGGGCTGGCGCCGACCCCACGATCCGCGCAGAGATCCAGCGTCAGCTCGGCGTGCTTGCCGGCACCATCGGAAACGTCATCTCGATCTTCAACCCAGAGCTCGTGGTGCTAGCTGGCTTCCTTGGCTCCCTCTACGCGACGGCTCCGACGCTGCTCGACAACGCCGTGGCCAAGGACTCCTTCGCGCAGATCTGGGCGGGAACTCGGATCGAGCGGGCCCAACTGGGCGGCCGCGTGCACCTCGTTGGCGCCGCAGAACTCGCCTTCCTCCCGCTGCTGCGGGACCCGGCGTCGTTCTCCAAGATGTCAGGCGAGGGCGTCGGCCTTCTTCGGTGACGGCGCGGCCGGCTCCCGGTCAATGACGTTGTCGGGGTCGAGGTCAACCCTTCGCAGCAATTGCGCGTTGAGCGCCACGACGATGGTCGACGCACTCATGGCAAGCGCCGCAGCGGCTGGCGGCATCGTGATACCCGCCCACGAGAAGACTCCTGCGGCAACGGGCACCGCTACCGCGTTGTAGGCGGTGGCCCACACCAGGTTCTGGATCATCTTCCGATAGGTGGCATGCGACAGCGCGACCGCCGAGACGACGGCGCGCGGGTCAGACGTCGCCAGCACGACGTCGGCCGCCTCCATGGCCACGTCAGTCCCCGCGCCGATGGCCAGGCCGACGTCGGCCCTCGCCAGGGCGGGAGCGTCGTTCACGCCGTCGCCCACCATTGCGACGCTCTTGCCTTCGCGCTGCAGTTCGCCGACGACCTGGTCTTTGTCGTCGGGCTTCACCTGGGCGTAGACGCGATCGATTCCGAGCTCCCCCGCGACGGCGTCGGCGACCGCTTGGGCGTCCCCCGTGAGCAGCACCACCTCGATGCCTTCCGCCTTCAGTGCCGAGACGGCCGCGCGCGACTCTGTCCTCACGGGGTCCGAGGTGGTGAAGATCCCCGCGAGCGCACCGTCGATGACGACGTAGAGGACCGCGCCGCCCTTGTCGCTCCACTGTTGCGCGATGCGCGCCAGTTCGTCATCAACCTGTACGGCGGAGGTTTCCATCAGCGCGGGTCCGCCGACGGCGACCTTCTTGCCATCCACCTGACCCTCGACGCCGACTCCTGGCAAGGTGGTGACGTCGGCCGCTTGGCGCACGGCAACGTTCTCGCGCTCGGCCAGCGCGACTACGGCACGGCCGATCGGATGCTCGCTGTCGGTCTCGACAGCGGCGGCGAGGGACACCACCCGTTGCCGGTCTTCGCCTTGAGCCAACGCCACCTCGGTCACTTCGTGAGAGCCGTGCGTGAGCGTGCCCGTTTTGTCGAACAACACGGTGTCGATGGTGCGCATCTGCTCGAGCGAGGCCAACGACTTGATGAGCAGGCCCTGCTTCGCAGCCGTCGAGGTGGAGATCGCCACGACGAGCGGAATGGCAAGGCCAAGCGCGTGCGGGCAAGCGATGACCAGGACGGTCACCGCGCGGGTGACGCCAACCGTCGGCTCGCCTATCGCCACGTGAACCGCGAGCGTCAGGATGGCCGCGCTGAGCGCGATGTAGAACAGCCAGGCCGCAGCCCTGTCTGCGAGCCGCCGTGTCCCCGTGTGCGACTCCTGCGCATCTGCGACCATGCGCTGGATCCCCGCCAATGCGGTGTCTTCGCCCACGTCGGTGACCTCGACCCGCAAGGAGCCGTCGGTCGCAACGGTTCCTGCCACGACGTGCTCGCCCGCACGGCGCCGCACCGGCGCGGACTCGCCGGTAATCATGGACTCATCCATGCTGGCCTCGCCCGAGCGGATGTCGCCGTCTGCGGGCACGCGCCCGCCTGGACGCACCAGCACCACGTCTCCCTTGACCAGGTCGGCGATCGGGACGGTGTCAGTGCGGGGTGCGGGGTCGCCCCCACCCGTATTGGCGTCGCCGTCTGCTTCAGCGTCCACGACGCGCTCGGCCGTGTCGGGGAGCAACTCCGCAAGGGCGGCCAGCGCTCCTTGCGCCTGGCCCACAGCGCGCATCTCTTGCCAGTGCCCCAGCAACATCACCACGATGAGGCCAGCGAGCTCCCACCAAAAGTCCATCTCGCCGATGCCGAGCGTGGCCGCAGCCGACGCCGCAAAGGCCGTCACGATCGCCAGGGAGATCAGGGTCATCATCGCCGGGCTGCGCTGACTCAACTCGTCGCGCGCCATGGTCAGGAACGGCCTGCCGCCGACGATGAAGACGACGACGCCCAGCGTCGGCGGAATCCAGGCGCTACCAGGAAGGTCGTAGCCGAACCAGCCCTCGACAGAAGAGGACAGGGCGATCACCGGAACCGACAGCGCGAGCGTGATCCAGAAGAGGTGCCGGAACATCTCGGCGTGGCCGGTGTGATCCGTGTGGTGTGCGTGACCGCCGCCAGCCTCGTCGTGACTGGCGTGACCGGTCGACTCCCTGGGGCTATCGGCCCGAGCGGGGGCGTCGTGGTGGTGATTCGCCTGGTGCGAGGTCATGCGCTACCTCCTGGAGTGGTGAACACTCCATCACGATAGACATTCCAGCCGACTGGAAGGTCAAGCGCCTCTACTCGGCGCCGAGCGGAAGCGTGAACACCCATCCCTGTGCGAGCTTCTCGTCCACGACGCGCTGCACTGCGGCGACGCTGCCCGCGCGGTTCCCGCCGCCGTCGTGCACGAGCACCAACTCGCCCGGCGTCACCGCTTCGCGCAAGCGAGCCTCCAAGAGGTCCACGTCCTGGTCGATCCAATCCTCGATCGTGTTGGCCACGTCGAGCGGCTGCATGCCCAACTCAACCGCCACCTGCGCAGTGACTCCCCAGCTCCCGTTGGGGGCGCGCCAGAACGGCACCACGGCGTCGGCGTCGTCCAATGCCTGCCCGATGATCGCCAGGTTTTCCAGCATGTCGGTGCGCACGGCGTCGGCGTCCCACTCCCCCATATCCGCGAACGAGGTCGAGTGGTTGCACAGCACGTGACCGTCGGCGACGGTACGCCGCAGCATCTCGACTCCGCCTGGCGCCTGGATCTGCTCGCCAATCACGGCGAACACGGCGCGAATGCGGCGGGTGGCCAGCATGTCCAAGAGCGCCAGAGTGTCCTCGCCGTTGGGGCCATCATCGAACGTGAGGGCGCACACCAGGCCTTCTCCTGCTGCGGCCCGCACCGGCTGCGTCGTCAGCGACATGGAGGTCTCCCTTCGTGCGGGGCTCTGCTGCACCCTTCCGCCCCGCGGATATGGTTGTGGCGGTCGTTTCGGCACGCCGAACGCCCGCCACAACCATATGGCGCGGTGGTGCGCACCGCAGCCGGGTGGTGCGGCGCCGTGCGGGGAGCGTCAGCCCTCGACGCCAGCCCTCGCCAGGATGATCTCTCGCACTCGACCGGCGTCGGCCTGTCCGCGCGTGGCCTTCATGACCGCGCCGACGATCGCGCCAGCGGCCTGTACCTTGCCCTCGCGAATCTTGTCGAGCACCTCGGGTTGCGATGCCAGAGCCTCGTCAACGGCCGCCTCGAGCGCAGAGTCGTCTGAGACAACCGCCAGCCCTCGCGACGCGACCACCTCGGCTGGCGATCCCTCGCCCGCGAGCACGCCCTCGAGCACCTGACGCGCGAGTTTGTCGTTGATCTTGCCCTCGTCCACGAGGCCCTGGAGCTCGGCAATCTGACCGGGGGTGACCGGCAGCTCTGGCAGTGTCACATCCTGCTCGTTCGCGGTGCGGGCAAGTTCGCCCATCCACCACTTGCGCGCCGCCTGAGGTGCCGCGCCAGCGGCAACCGTGTCGGCGATCAGGGTCAGCGCGTCGGCCGCGACCGCGTCGCGCATCTCGAGGTCGCTGAAACCCCATTCCTCGCGCAACCGCGCCCGCATCTTGGCCGGGTGCTCCGGCAAGGTGGCCCGCAATTCCTCAATCCACTCGCGCGAGGGCTCGACGGGAAGCAGGTCCGGCTCAGGGAAGTAGCGATACTCCTCGGCCTCCTCCTTCGAGCGGCCCGGCGTGGTCGAGGACGTGTCCTCGTGCCAGTGACGCGTCTCTTGCACCACGGGTTGGCCCGCGAGCAAGAGTGCAGCCTGGCGCCCTGCCTCGTAGTGAATCGAACGCTCGACGGCGCGCAACGAGTTGATGTTCTTGGTCTCCGAGCGCTTGCCAAACGGCACCGCGGACTGGTCTTCACCGTCGGCCGCTTTGGGACGCAGCGACAGGTTGACATCCGCACGCAAACGACCCTGCTCCATGCGGCCGTCGGAAATGCCAAGGGCACGCACGATGTCGCGGATGGTGGCGACGTACGCGCGCGCCACCTCGGCGGTACGCTCTCCCATGCCCTCGATGGGCTTGGTGACGATCTCCACGAGCGGCACGCCGCCACGGTTGTAATCCACCAACGAGTAGTCGGCGCCCTGAATGCCGCCGGTGCCGCCCACGTGGGTGTTCTTGCCGGCGTCCTCTTCCATGTGGGCGCGCTCGATGCCGATCATCACCACCGTGCCGTCGTCGAGCACCACCTCGAGTTCACCGTCGTAACTGGTGGGCTCGTCGTACTGGCTGATCTGGTAGTCCTTCGCCAGGTCAGGGTAGAAGTAGTTCTTGCGTGCGAAGCGGCTCGACTCGCGAATCGAGCAGCCGAGCGCAAGCCCAAGACGGATGGCCGACTCGACGGCCTTCGCATTGGTGACGGGCATCGACCCTGGTAGACCGAGGCAAACGGGGCATACCTGGGTGTTGGGCTCGTTGCCGAAGGTGTTCTCGCAACCGCAGAACATCTTGGTCTTGGTGTTGAGTTCCACGTGGACCTCGATGCCGAACACCGGGTCAAAAGCCTTCATAGCGTCGTCGTAGCCGACGAGGTGCGTGGCCGCGCTCATCGCGTCACCTCCAACTCGGGTGCCGTCGAGGCCAAGGGGCCTCCCCATTCGGCCATCAGGGCCTTCTCGAGCGCGGCGCCAACCCGGTACAGCCGCGCGTCCTCGTGCGCAGGCGCCAGGATCTGGAAGCCGACCGGCAGTCCGTCCTCCGGCGCGACGCCAGCGGGAAGCGACATGCCAGGGATTCCGGCCAGGTTGGCGGGGATCGTGGCGACGTCGTTGAGATACATCGCCAAGGGGTCGTCGATGCGCTCCCCCAGCTTGAACGGCGTGGTGGGGGCGGTCGGGCTGACCAGCACGTCAGCCTGCTCAAACGCGGCCGCGAAGTCGCGCTGAATCAGCGTGCGCACCTTCTGGGCCGAGCCGTAGTACGCGTCGTAGTAGCCGGCGGACAGCGCATAGGTGCCCAAGATGATGCGGCGCTTGACCTCATCGCCGAAGCCCTCTGCGCGCGTGGCGCCCATGGTCTTCTCGATCGTGTCGCGCTCAACCCTGAGGCCAAAACGCACCGAGTCGAACTTGGCGAGGTTGCTCGACGCCTCCGAGGGCAGGATCAGGTAGTAGGCGCCCAACGCGTACTTGAACGACGGGCAGCTCACCTCCACGATCTCGGCGCCCAGGGCGCGCAGGTGGTCGAGGCTTTCCTCGAAACGCTGGCGCACGCCGGCCTGGTAGCCCTCGCCGCCGAGCTCCTTCACGACGCCGACGCGCACGCCAGCCAAACCGTTGGCCGCACCTTCGCGGGCGGCGTCAAGACAAGAGGGAACCGGCTCGTTGAGGCTCGTGGCGTCCATCACGTCGTGCCCGCCCATGACCTCGTGGAGCGCCGCGGTATCGGCAACGGTCCGCGCGCAGGGGCCCAGTTGGTCAAGCGACGACGCGAGGGCGATGGCGCCGTAGCGGCTCACCCCGCCGTAGGTGGGCTTCACGCCAACCGTGCCGGTGACGGCGGCCGGCTGGCGGATCGAACCGCCGGTGTCCGAGCCGATCGCGAGAGGGGTCTCCCACGCCGCGAGCGAAGCCGAGGAGCCGCCCCCTGAACCGCCGGGGATGCGCTCAAGGTCCCACGGGTTGTGGGTGGGGCCGTAGCCGCTGTGCTCCGTAGAAGAGCCCATGGCGAACTCGTCCATGTTGGTCTTGCCAAGGATCGGCATCCGCGCGCCCCGCACCTTCGCGGTGACGGTCGCGTCGTACGGCGGAATCCAGCCCTCGAGAATCTTGGAGCCAGCCGTCGTGGGCATGCCCTTGGTGACCAGCACGTCCTTGATGGCGATCGGCACTCCAGCGAGCAGCGGGAGTTCAACCCCAGCGGCACGGTCGGCGTCAACGGCGGCAGCGGTCGCGAGCGCCTCGTCGGCATTGACGTACAGGAACGCGTGCACGGGGCCGTCGACCGCCGCGATGCGGTCAAGGTGAGCCTGCACCAGCTGCACTGACGTGACGGAGCCTGCGCGCATGGCGTCGGCCATTTCCAACGCCGACGCTCGTGTCACCTGAGTGGGATCGGTCCAGTCGGTCATGCTTCTTCCCCCAAGATGCGTGGCACGCGGAAACGGCCGTCCTCCGCCTCTGGGGCGGCGGCCAAGGCGTCGGCGGGGGCCAGAGATGGCTTCACCTCGTCGGCGCGGTGCACGTTGCTCATCGGGATCGGGTGGGAAGTGGCTGGGACGTCCTGACCGGCGACTTCGGACACGAGCGCGACGGCGTCGACGATGGCGGCGAGCTGACCTGACAAACGGTCGAGGTCGCTGTCGCTCATGTCGATGCGCGCGAGCGTGGCCAGTCGCGCGACGTCTGCGCGGCTGAGGGTGGACATGCCCACGAGTCTAGTGGTCGGGCTCCCACGAGTAGCCCAGCAGCCGGACGCCCTCTTGAGCGCATTCGGGCGCGTCCTTCAGGTCAATCTCGGTGACCGTACCGTCCTCGTTGTCGGTCACCACCCAGTCGAGGTCTTCACGCCTTTGGAAGCCAAGGCGCTCATACAAGCGGTGCGCCGTGCGCATCGTCTCCATCGTAGACAGCACCACCCGGTTGGCCCCGCGTTCGACGGCCATGGCAAGAGCCGCCTGGGTGAGTTCGCGGCCAATTCCGCGGCCGCGCTCCATCGGCGACACCGCGAGCATGCGCAACTCGAACTCGTCGTCCTTCGCGAGCTCCGCGAAGCGGGAGCCTGGGGGCACGAGCGTCAGGGTGCCCACGATCTTGCCTTCTGCGTGGCCGCCGTCCGCCATGGCGAGCAGCACGGCGTCGCGTGCGCGGGCAGACGCGTCCCTCAATTGCGGTACGTACGGGTGGGCGTTATCGATGAGGCCGTCGGCGAGATACGCCAACGCGGTCAGCTCGCCAATCTCGTGAAGCCGTCCTGAATCGTCTGGATCCACTATGCGTACTGACTGGGTCATCGGGAGCCCTTCCACGAGTCGCCATGTGCCGCGGGGTCGGCCATGGGGTGTCGGTGAGACCAATGTAGGTCGAGTTGGCGGCGGAGCGCTATGCCCCGCCGGGGCCTTGCTCGAGCAGGCGCACAAATGCCTGCTCGTCGAGCATGGGCACTCCCAGTTGCTCTGCCTTGTCGGCCTTGGAGCCGGCGTTCGCGCCCACGACCACGTAGTCGGTTGACTTCGATACGGACGACGACGCCTTGCCTCCACGGGAGATGATCGCCTCTTTGACAGAGTCGCGCGTGAAGCCCTCAAGCGAGCCGGTGGCGACCACGGTGAGTCCCTCGAGGGTTTGCGGAATCGACTCGTCACGTTCGTCGGCCATGCGCACGCCGGCGTCGGCCCAGGCCGCGACGATCCGCTGGTGCCAGTCGACCTCGAACCACTCGCGCACGGTGGTCGCGATCACCGGACCGACCCCCTCGACTGCCGCGAGTTCTGCTTCCGAGGCCTCACGGATGGCGCCCATGCTGCCGAACGCACCCGCGAGCGCCCGCGACGCCGTCGGCCCCACGTGCCTGATGCTGAGCGACACGACCACCCGCCACAAGGGCTGCGACTTGGCCTTGTCGAGTTCTTCGAGGAGCTTGGTGCCGTTGTGAGAAAGGTCCCCTGGCTCTCGAGGGACAGCCCCCGCCTCCCTCTGGGCCTTGGTGAGCGTCTCTTTGGACTTGAGCACAAAGAGGTCGACCTTCTGGAGGTCCTGCTCCGTGAGCGAGAACAGCCCAGCCTCGTTGGCAAGCACGCCGGACTCCACGAGTGCGATCGCCGCCTTGTCGCCCAGTCCCTCGACGTCGAGCGCACCCCGCGAGCCGATGAACGCGATGCGGTCAGTGATCTGCGCGGGACAAAACTCGCTGTTGGGGCAACGCAAATCCTTGTCGCCCTCCTTTTGCTCCGCGAGGGTGGTACCGCACGAGGGGCACTCGGTGGGCATCGTCCACTCGCGCTCTTTGCCGGTCCGCGCCGCGACGACGGGCCCCACGATCTCGGGGATCACGTCGCCGGCCTTGCGGAGCACCACGGTGTCGCCGATCATCACCCCCTTGCGCTTGACCTCGTGCGCGTTGTGCAGGGTCGCATAGGTGACGGTTGATCCCGCGACGGTGGTGGGAGTCATCACGCCATAGGGCGTCACGCGCCCTGTGCGACCCACGTCCACGCGGATGTCTTCGAGCGTCGTGTGCACCTCTTCCGGCGGGAACTTGTAGGCGATCGCCCAGCGCGGGGCGCGCGAGGTGGAACCGAGCTCGCGTTGGGCCGCTCGCTCGTTGACCTTCAGCACGGCACCGTCGATCTCGTGCACCATGCTGTGGCGCTTCGCCTCGAGTTCGAGCAGGTAGCTCTCGATAGCGTCGATGCCCCGCAGCACCTTCGCGTGGCTGCTCACGGGCAGACCCCAGTCGGATAGCACCTCGTAAATGCCTGATTGCGACTCAAGCCGAGCGTCGGGGGCCTGATCGCCCCACTCGATCGCACCCAGCGCGTAGGTGGTGACAGCGAGCGGCCTGGACGCGGTGACCTTCGAATCCTTCTGACGAAGTGAACCCGCTGCCGTGTTGCGCGGGTTCGCGTAGGGCGCCTTGCCGTCGGCCAGGAGCGCCTCGTTGAGCGCCTCGAAATCCTTGATCGGCAGGTACACCTCACCCCTGATCTCGACCAACGCTGGCAGCTGATCGCCCTTCAGCCGGTCCGGCAAACCCTTGATGGTGCGCACGTTTGCGGTCACGTCTTCGCCCGCCGTGCCGTCACCCCTGGTGAGTCCCTGCGTGAGCTCGCCGTCCATGTACGTCAGCGAGATCGATAGCCCGTCGATCTTGGGCTCGCACACCAGTTCGCGGTCACCGGCCTCTTTGCCCACGCGGACAAGCCAGGAGGCCACGTCTTCGAGCGAGAAAGCATTGTCGAGGCTCATCATGCGTTCGCGATGCTTGACCGTGGCAAAACCGGTGGCGACGCCAGCGGAACCAACCGTCTGCGTCGGCGAATCCGGCTCAGCGAGTTCCGGGTATTCGGCCTCGAGGGCGCGCAGATCGCGTTCGAGAGCGTCGTACTCGGCGTCGGAAATGGTGGGGGCATCATCGCCGTAATAGGCGGCGCGGTGCTGCTCGATCTGTTGCACCAGGTCTTGGTGGCGGGCGCGAGGGTCGGTCACGTTCCTATCTCACCACGCGGCACCGACACTCTTCACTCCGAGGCGTCACATCGCGTCTCGATCGCCGTGACCAACTCATTGGCGTCGCCTTGAATGCTTGCCGGGAAGTTCTCGTACTTTTGAGAGTCGGGGTCGCTTGGGCTCACGGCCACGTCGTAGTGCTCTTCGAGGTTCGCGATGTGCTCCACCAGATCGTCTGGCGCGACCTCGCCCAGCGCGGTGAACTGTGCGACGTGCTCGTCACTTCCGACAAACTCCTGCTCGACCAGAAGGAGCATCTGAAGCCCTAGCTCGCAGAAGGCGTCGAGATCTGCCTCGCGAGCGTCGGCCGCGTCGGCGGTCACAATCACCGGCGCGCTCGGAACTTCCGCGAGCGTCGTCGGCGGATTATCTCCTGACGACGCGCCTGGCCCTCCTGAACAGCCCGCCAGGACGACGACGGTGGCGGCGAGAAAGGCATAAAAGGGGACATTCGTGATGCTCTTCATGCTGTCCGACCTTAGTAGGAGGGGGACACTAGTGGGGTGAACACCGCCTCCGTGCCTAGCCGCCCCCAGATCGACGCCGCCGCCGCGGCGATCGCTCCCCACGTGCGTCGCACGCCCGTGATCGAGATCCCCGGCGACACGCTCGGGCTGGATGTCACGCTCGTGTTCAAGCTCGAGTACCTCCAGGTGACGGGTGCCTTTAAGGCGCGCGGTGCGGTCCACTATGTGGCAACCCAGCCGATCGCCGAGACGGGCATCGTCGCTGCTTCCGGCGGGAATCACGGCGCCGCCGTGGCCTACGCAGCCCAGCGCTTTGGTCACGAGGCCCACATCTTTGTGCCCACGACGGCCAACCCTGCCAAGGTCGAGCGGCTCATTCACTTGGGCGCCCATGTGCATCCCGTCGGCCTCACCTACCCCGACGCGCGTGACGCCTCCCGCGCCTACCTGGCGGAGCACGACGCCACCACCATCGAGGCTTTCGATGACCCGGTGGTCATGGCGGGGGCTGCCACGGTGGCCCGCGAGTTCGAAGCCGACGGTGTGGGTGCCGACGGGCGGCCCTTGGACGCCATGTTGGTCGCGGTGGGCGGCGGAGGGCTCGCTGGCGGGACGGCTGCGTGGTGCGGCGACCACATGACGATCGTCGGTTGCGAGACGGTCGGCACGGCGTCGTATGCGGCATCGGTCGAGGCAGGCGAGCCTGTCGCGGTGCCCATCTCTGGGGTCGCGGCAGACCACTTGGGGGCGCAGATCGGGCGCGTGCCGTGGGCCGCGCTGAGTGCCGCCGGCGTGTTGTCAGCGGTGGTGACCGACGAGGAAGTGTTGGAGGCGCAGTCTCGCTTGTGGCGGTTGCTGCGCGTGGTGGTCGAGCCCGGTGTGGCGGCGCCTTTTGCCGCGTTGCTGACGGGACGTTGGGTGCCGGAGCCAGGCGCGCGCGTCGGCGTGGTGTTGTGCGGCGCGAACGTCGTCAACCCGACGATGGCTCCGCCAGCGGCGCTCGTCTAGTTGCACGGGCGTCGGAACGGTACGAATCAAGCCACCACACCCCCGGAAAGCACGAAAAGCGGTACGAATCAAGCCATCTACCATCGAAGGATGGCTGACCCACCCGCGATCCGCAGCGTCGGCATCCTGGGCGCTGGGCGCGTCGGCCGGGCACTCGCGCAACTCGCGCGCGACGCGGGGCTCGGCGTGACCGTCGCCGGTTCACAAGACCAGGCGGGAATCGCCGACGCCGTCCGGGCCGATGCCGTCATCCTCGCCATCCCCCTCGGCAAGTACCGCACGCTCCCCGCCAACGCGCTCAGCGTTGCCCTCGTGATCGACGCGATGAACTACTGGTGGGAGCTCGACGGCCGCCTTCCAGAATTCGAGGACGCGACCACGTCCAGCTCCGAGATCGTCGCCTCCTTTCTCAGCGGCGCACGCGTCGTCAAGGCCTTCAACCACGCGAGCGTCTGGGAACTGGAAAACCTGGCCGCTCCTGCAGGCGATCCCCAGCGTCGTGCGTTGGCCGTCGCGGGGGACGACGCTGAAGCCGTGGCCGCCGTCGCCTCCCTGGTCGACGCGATGGGTTTCGATCCCGTCGCCGCCGGCCCGCTCAAGGAGGGCGTCCGGTTCGAACCGACCACAGAAGCTTTCGGCGCCGATGCGACCAAGGCGGAGTTGCAAGAGATGCTCGAGAGCTTCTGGGACTCCCAACGCGGCAGGGTGGTCGCGCGGGCGAGGAACCGCCAGGGCTAGCAGACCCGCACACACCGGGGAATGCAATCGCTTTCACCGTCGTTGGGATAGGATGTAAGCGAAGTCTCGCTATGGCACCGTCGCTAAGACACCAGCCATAACGAGACTTTTTTTGGTCCCAGCGTGGGGCGCCGGAAGCCCGGACCCACGTCTCGGCTCCCGGATCACCCACATGATTCCCAAGGAGAGCCCCATGATCACCAAGTTCCTGTCCCAGTTCTCGCGCAAGCGTGCCGCCGACCCGTACGCGAACCTCCCGCAGCCGATTCGTGACGAGGTCTACGCGGCGATGGAAGCCACGTCGAGGTACGACATTCCGTAACGCGCGCTCAGCACTTCGCACTGCAACCCCGTCGAGGAAGACACCTCGGCGGGGTTTTTTGCGTCAGCGGCCGACGTCCGGGCGGAGCCTTGTGCGCGCCCCCGGTGGTCGCACGGCACAGTCGCGCACGGGACAATGGCACCGATGACTTCCGCCACCCCACCGCTGCTCGATCGCCTGCCCGGGACCCCCGCAGGCACCGCCCCCGATCCCGACGCTCTGTACGAGGCGTTCTCCGCCTGGGCCGCCGAGCAGGGCCTGCCCCTATACCCTCACCAGGACGAGGCGCTCATGGAGATCGTCTCCGGCGCGCATGTGATTCTCGCGACGCCCACTGGTTCAGGAAAGTCCCTGGTAGCGATGGGTGCGCACTTCGCCGCGTTCGCCGCGCATCGGGCTGGCACCGGCGGTCGCACTTACTACACGGCGCCGCTCAAGGCGCTCGTCAGCGAGAAGTTCTTCGCGCTCATCGAGGTGTTTGGCACCGCGAACGTGGGCATGATGACCGGCGACTCCGCGGTCAACGCCGACGCCCCGATCATCTGCTGCACCGCCGAGATCCTCGCCAACCTGGCTCTGCGCGACGGCGCCGCCACCGATGCCTCGCTCGTGGTGATGGACGAGTTCCACTTCTACGCTGACCCGCAGCGAGGGTGGGCGTGGCAGGTGCCGCTCTTGGAGCTACCGAACGCGCAGTTCGTGCTGATGTCAGCCACTCTGGGCGACACCTCCTGGCTGGTCGAGGACCTGGAGCGTCGCGGCAACCGCGCGATCGCCCAGGTCACCACCATCGACCGGCCGGTGCCGCTGACCTTCGATTACAGCGTCGAGCCGTTGCCGGAGGTGATCGAGCGCCTGGTGCAGACCGGTCGCGCGCCGGTCTATGTCGTCCACTTCACCCAGAAGGAAGCCGTGGAGCGCGCGCAAGCGCTGCTCAGCACCAAGGTCGCGTCCAAGGAGGAGCGCGTTCGCATCGCCGACGCTTTGGGCGACACCAGGTTTGGCACGGGCTTTGGCAAGACGCTGAGCAAGTTCCTGCGCGCGGGCATCGGCGTGCACCACGCGGGGATGCTCCCCAAGTACCGGCGCATCGTCGAGCGGCTGACGCAGCAGGGTCTGCTCAAGGTGGTGTGCGGGACCGACACTCTTGGCGTCGGCATCAACGTCCCCATCCGCACCGTGCTGTTCACGTCGCTGGTGAAGTACGACGGTGAGCGCATGCGCCACCTCACCGCGCGCGAGTTCCATCAGATCGCCGGCCGCGCCGGGCGTGCTGGCTTCGACACCGAGGGCGACGTGATCGTCATGGCGCCTGAGCACGTGATCGCCCACCGCAAGGCGCTGGCCAACGCTGGCGATGATCCCAAGAAGCGCAAGAAGATTGTGCGCAAGAGCGCGCCCGCGGGACACGTCAACTGGACCGATGCGACGTTCGAGCGACTGCGAGACGCTCCCCCTGAGCCGCTCGTCAGCCGCTTCGAGGTGACTCACGCGATGGTGCTGAACATCTTGGCGCGCGGGGTGGCCAATCCGTGGCTCGACCGCGAGCCTCAAGACCCCGTGCTCGCGATGCGGGACCTGCTGAATGCGATCCACGAGACCCCTGCGCAGCGTTCCGCGCACGTTCGCCAGTCCCTCCGCATCGCACGGTCCCTGCGCATCGCCGGCGTGGTCGAGCGGGCCAGGGTGCCAGACGCCTCCCACCCTCGCGGGGAGCGGCCGACGCTGCGGCTGACGGTCGACGTGCCGCGCGGCTTCGCGCTCAACCAGACGTTGTCGCCGTTCGCGCTCGCCGCGATGGACCTGCTGAACGTCGAGGCCCCCGACCACGCCCTCGACGTGGTCTCGGTGATCGAGGCGACGCTGTCGGACCCTCGCCAGATCCTCATCGCGCAGCAGTATCAGGCGCGCGGCGAGGCCGTCGCCGCGATGAAGGCCGACGGCATCGAGTACGAGGAGCGGATGGACCTGCTGGACGAGGTCACGTGGCCCAAGCCGCTCGCTGACCTGCTCGAACCCGCGTTCATCGCGTATCGCCACACCAACCCGTGGGTCATGGATGCCGAGCTCTCCCCCAAGTCCGTGGTGCGCGACATGCTTGAGAAGGCGATGTCGTTCGGCGATCTCATTTCCGTCTACGGCCTCGAACGCACCGAGGGCGTGGTGCTGCGCTATTTGGCCGAGGCTTACCGCGCGCTACGCCAGACCGTCCCGGAGGAGCACCGCACCGACGAGGTCATGGCGATCACCACCTGGCTGGGCGAGCTGGTGCGCGCGACCGACTCGTCGCTGCTGGACGAGTGGGAGCGGCTCATGAACCCCGACGCCCCCGTCCGCGACGCCGCCGATCCCGCCACCGCGCCGCCCGCGCCCGTGCGCCCCATGTCAGGCAACCCGCGCATGCTGCGCCGCTTGGTGCGCAACCTGATGTTCCGCCGCGTCGAGTTGGCCTCCCGCGAGAACTACCCAGCGCTTGGCGCCCTCGACGGCGCGTCGGGATGGAACGGCGACGCGTGGCGCGAGGCCCTCGACCCCTTGTTCGAGGCTCAAGGCGACCACGCCATCGGCATCGGGCCCGCTGCCCGATCTGCTGCGCTGGTGACCTTTGTGGAACCGGGCGGCGACCACGGCGTCGGCGCTGCGAGGGCCGCCCTTGCGGGCACACGGGACGGCGAGCTGCCGGAGGGCACGTGGCTGGTGCGCCAGGTGCTCGATGACCCTGCCGGCGATCACGACTGGGCGATCATTGCCGCGGTGGACCTTGAGGCCTCCGACGAGGCGGGCGCGCCGGTGCTCCAGGTGCTGCACGTCGGCCCTCAATAGGCGCCCGGCTACGACGGCGAGTCGTTCTCGCCTTCAGGAGCGCGGAGGTGCGTAGAGATGCTCGCGCTCTAGCTCGCGCAGGAATCGGTCGAACCTCCTGAGGTGCTCGGCAAACGAGTTCACATCAATCTCGTCTTCGGCCTCGATGCGCGTCACGTCTGCGGCGGCAGCCCGCGCGGCGCGCCACTCGCTGTCCACTTGCTCGGAGGTGGGAGGCGAGTGAGCTGCCGCCGAACCCAAGCGGTGATAGCGGCCGGCGAGATGCTCGGTCACCCTGGTCAGGGTCCCTTCGAGCACCCCGCCGTACCAGCGGGCATACGGTGCGGACTGCGTGGCGATTCCCCAGCGCAATTGCATGGTGATGAGGCTTGTCGCCCGGATGACGCTGCCGAGCGAGGCGGTGGGATCATGCGCGTGGAAGTAGTAGAGAATCGGGAACCGCTGAGTGCTCTCGTCCAGCCTGATCAGGTCGCGCTCGAGCGTGTCGAGCCGTGACTGCCCTCCGTGAGCCACCAGTTCTGCGGCACCATGGTGATCCTGCGCGCTGCTGAGATGGCGCGCGATCGTCCGAATCTCCGACACCAAGGGATACACGGTCAGCAGGTACGAGATCGCCGCGCCGAACACCGCTAGGCCGAGCGCCGCCTCCGCCGCGCTCACGAGGCGCATGCTGTCGCTTTGCGCAACGATGTCGCCGAAGCCGACCGTCGACAGCGCTACCCCGCTGAAGTACAAGGCGTCGACGAACCCCGGCGAGTCATCGCTCCCCGGCAGCGTGTAGTCGAGCTGGTCGAGACTGCCCGCGTAGATCAACGCAAAGCCCAACCACAGCCCGAGCACCCAACTCGCGAGTTGCGCGAGCATCATCACGGGCCCTGCATAGCCGGCGATGGCGTCCTTTCGCAGCTTCCTCGCCGCGAATCGCATCACCCGCCACGTCACGCTGGTGGCGATGGCGCTCACGTACCCGCTGCGCGTGGGATGCAACATCGTGAGCGCCAGGTCCACCCCGGTCGCCACGACGATGAGCACGCCGCACACCGTGAAGGCGATCATCGTTCAGCGCCGTGGGTCCGCTGCTGCGCCAGCATTGCGATCCTCCTCGTACCCGTGCAGGGGGTGAGTCGTCTCGGGGTGTACGCCTTCGATGATAAGCACGTCGCGCGGCCCGGGCCCGGCGCGCGTCGGCGTCGGGAACTGGGTTCCGTTTTGGCCATTTCAGCCTGGGCTTGAATGCCAGCTACGCAAGCCCGCGGCCCGATCGCGCGTCCGATGGACGGAGTCCGCACGCCCAGCACCGGCCGACCGCCCGAGAGATGTGGGCCCTTCGGGTCGCACCACCGACGCTCACATTCATTACTGTGGTACCCGTGACTTCTCCCATTGATTGCACCGCCACGTCCGCCTGGGCCGAACTCGAGTCCCACAAGTCCGCCTTCACCCCCGACCTGCGTGGCTGGTTCGCCGCCGACGCCGGCCGAGTGGAGCGCATGAGCCTGCCTCTGGCAGACCTGCACGTGGACCTCTCCAAGAACCTTGTGACCGACGAGATCCTCGCGTCCCTGGTACGCCTGGCAGAGCAGACCGGGGTGGCCGAGCGCTACCAGGCCATGCTCGCGGGCGAGCACATCAACACCACCGAGGACCGCGCCGTCCTGCACACCGCGCTGCGTCGCCCGGCCGACGCCTCCCCCGGCTTGGTGGTCGACGGCCAGGACATCGACGCCGACGTCCACGCGGTGCTGGGCAAGATCTCCGCCTTTGCCGACCGCGTCCGCTCTGGCGAGTGGAAAGGCGTCACCGGCAAGCAGGTGACGCACATCGTCAACATCGGCATCGGCGGCTCTGACCTGGGCCCCGTGATGGTCTACGAAGCCCTCGAGCCCTACGCCGACGCCGGCATCGAGGCGCGCTTTGTCTCCAACATCGACCCCACGGACATGGGTCAGAAGGTCAAGGGCCTAGACCCCGAGACCACCCTGTTCATCGTGGCCTCCAAGACGTTCACCACGCTTGAGACGCTCACCAACGCGCGCCTTGCGCGTGACTGGCTGTGGTCCGCTTTGCAGGAGGCCGGCGCCATCTCTGGCGACGACGCTTCCAAGACCGACGCCGTGGCGCACCACTTTGTCGCGGTGTCGACGGCGCTGGACAAGGTCGCGGCTTTCGGCATCGACACCGACAACGCGTTTGGTTTCTGGGACTGGGTGGGCGGCCGCTACTCGGTGGACTCGGCCATCGGCCTGTCGCTTTGCATCGCGCTTGGCCCTGACAACTTCCAGTTGCTGCTGGACGGTTTCCACTCGGTGGACGAGCACGTGCGCGCCACTCCCCTGGCCCAGAACGTGCCCGTCCTGATGGGGCTGCTGAACGTCTGGTACGTCAACTTCTTGGGATCTCAGTCGCACGCCGTGCTGCCGTACGCGCAGCAGCTGCACCGCTTCCCCGCGTACTTGCAGCAGCTCACCATGGAGTCCAACGGCAAGTCGGTGCGCTGGGACGGCTCACCCGTCACGTGCGACACGGGCGAGATCTTTTGGGGCGAGCCGGGCACCAACGGCCAGCACGCGTTCTACCAGCTCATTCACCAGGGCACGCGCCTGATCCCTGCGGACTTCATCGCGGTGGCCAACCCCGCCTACCCGCTGTCGGACGGCGACCAGGATGTGCACAACCTGTTCCTGGCCAACTACTTGGCGCAGACCAAGGCGCTGGCGTTCGGCAAGACTGCTGAGGAGGTCGAGGCCGAGGGGACGACCGGAGCCTTAGTGGCCGCGCGCACGTTCGCAGGCAACAAGCCGACGACGTCGATCTTCGCGCCCGCGCTCACCCCTCAGGTGGTGGGCCAGCTGATCGCGCTGTACGAGCACATCACGTTCGCGCAAGGTGTGATCTGGGGCATCAACTCCTTTGACCAGTGGGGCGTGGAACTGGGCAAGAAGCTCGCCATGGAGATCGCGCCTGCTATTGAAGGTGACTCTGAGGCTTTGGCTGCTCAGGACGCGTCGACTCAGGCGCTCATCGCGTACTACAAGGCGAACCGCACGTAGGTTTCAGCGGCCGACGCTGGGGTTGGGTTTCGTTGCCGGGTCGCCCTGGGGGTGAGCGGGCTTCGCGTAGATCTCACACAACGTCCTCGGGATTGCCACCTGCCGGGCGAGGCTTCGGGGCCGCGGCGATTGCTTGCCGCACCACGATCCGTCCGCTATCGCAGGGAACTCGCGTGCAAGAGCGCCTCCAGGAGCCGAGCGTCATCTTCGGGACCCCGCCAGAGAGCAGTTGTGGCACGCAGTTCTGACTCTTGGTCTGGCCCCAAGTCCGCAGGGAATGTGGTGATGACAAGAATCGCGTCGGCATCCGGCACGCGGCCCCGAAGACGACGAATCGCCTGAAGAATCTTACTCGGTAGCCCCGCAGCACTTCGGTATGCCTTTATCTCGATGATCACCCGCAGCCCATCGACGACGGCTATTGCGTCTGCGCCGTGATCGGCCGCAGAAGGCGGGTTCCTGTAGATCTTGACTCGCGGATTCTGTGTTGAGAGAGACACGAGCGCGCTGGCGACGCGAAACTCGTAGACATGGGCCTCTGCCGCAAAGGACGCTGCGGGCGTACCTGCGTTTGACTCAACGTACGACGCGAGAGCGGCAAAGCCAGCTAGTTCTCCTTCGGATGCAACCGCATCCCTCCCATCAACCGCGAGTCCGAGTCCTGCAGCATCAATCGCTGGAGTGAGGACGTCAATGACACCGGCACATGCAGCCTCCTGCACCTGCTCGGTCGCCTCGGCAGCTAGCCGCTCAAGCGTCCTGATCGAAACGCTGACGGGCAACGGCCGCTCGTCCTGTCGGCGAGGGATCGCCCGATCCGATGCCCACTCGAACATCGCCCACCAGGCGTCCGCCTGCGCCGACTCCTTCTGATGTGTGAGCGAAGCTCGCGACACCGCGACCTGCTTGGATATCCCGCCAAAGGCGATAACCGCGGCGAGAAGCGCAGCGAAGGCGGCTGCGCCTGGGCTCTTTGCGAAGTCCAGAAGCCCTTGCCACCACGGTGCCTGGCTCGCTGGTGCGAGCGCGACCCCGAGCCAAACGCCAAAGACAACTGAGATGACGGCCATTGCGCTGGCCCAAGCGACTGAGACGCGCGGGAGTTGTCGGCGAGTGGAGGGCATCCCGTCACACTACTCGCCGAGGTTCACGCGCGCGGGTCTACGTGCCGCCCCTACAAGCTCACTCCTGGTCGTGCCGCGTCACGGACATCCACAGCCTTCAATGACCGCATTCCACTGCCCCCGCGATCGCTTCAATTGGCGTGTCTCGGCCACAATTGCCCGGAGTCTGTCGCCCGCACTGACCTCATGCGCATACATGAGCCAGAAGCGACCACGTCGCTCTTGCCGATGTGTCCCTGCCCGCCCGGAGTGCGGCGACGGCGACCGTCCTCACCTTATCGCCCAGATGACGATTGCTTCCAAGCCGCACCAGAGTCGCGTTGCGAAGATCTCGGGGTGCAGGGGCGCACAGTTCGCAAATGACGAACCGCATTCGGCGATTTGCAAGTTGGATGCGTGGAAGCAGCGGCACCCGGAATCGTCGTACTTTGGCTCGTCAGAATCGGCGCAGCTAGAACCCGTGCTGGAAGGTTGAGCTGCGTCGAGTCTCGATCCGGTGAGTGTTGCAGGAAGTCAGCACAGGTACTTCTCGGATAAGTCCTCCGTCAGCACCCCCCGATAATCGCGATGCCACCAGGCTCCGGAAGCGTCGCTAAACGTGACCTCGACGTAGAAGTCGGCATCAGAGTCGCGTTCAGACAGTTCGTACTCGACTACAAATTCCCTGCTGTTCGGTGGGACGATTTCGACACGTCTGAGTCCCAATTCACGGCCACCCGCTGGAGGCGCGAGTACGGTTCTAGCGTTGAGTCGAAAGACTGGAGCGTCGCTTGCATTGCTCACTACAACAGCTAACCGGCCAGGTCCCGCGTCGGCGGTCCAAGCTGATATCGCGGCGGCCTGCTTTCTTCGCGCGAACTCGAACCGGTCGCTCGCAGACTTCTGTGCGATCCTCCAAGAACGGTGCGCATAGATCGCGGCAACGACGGCCGCGGCGAGCAATCCCAGTTGGGCGCCAACCCCGAGCCAGTTGGCGAGCGATTGGCTCAAGGATAGGTCTGTTGCGTGGAGCGCAAGTGTCGCGGTGAGTCGCATGACCAAAGGCTACCGACGAGAGGTTCGCACATATCACCAACCGGTCATTCTTCCCTGCAAACCCCCACGCGCGTCGACACACGAGACGATAGTGACCGCAACAATGGCCTTCGCGGTCTGGAAACGAACTACCACCCGCTCCTGCCCCAGCCCCGCGATCAGTGTCGACGCCACGCCCGTCACCATGTATCGCGTTCTTGCCGAGATCTTCGCGGGCGTCGTCCCTCATCCCCCGACGGACTGGTGAACCTGCGAGAGGGCGACATCCGCCCGATCAATGCTGCCCAAGACGCAGACACCGACTGGTGCACGCGGATCGACCACGGGCGCTCCCGTCACGGAGTGGTCTAGTGAAGCGCCCATTTGAACCACGTACAGGCGCCGAGCAGCGGCATAAAGACTCGCAACCACCACGCCCCGCCCGTACAGCGGCAACGGGTCTCGGCCCTACCGGGCAACGGGTTGGATTGAACTGACGCCAAGCACCGCTTCCGCGATGTGCAGAGCTTCGAGGTAACTTATCTGTTGACCACTCTGCCGTGACGCTGCGCCGTGCCACGCACGGGCGATGCACGAGAGCTGCCCGCCGGATCGCGGCGTCGTACATCCGCGAGCCTCAAGGAACGTGACAGCCATTCCGCTCGCATCGCGAATATCCCATGGCGCGTTCGCAAGTTGCAGTGGTCCCAGCGTCATGACGCGCGGGGAGCGCACGGTCCGGAGCAATGCCCACACTGCCCATTCAGCGCCGCGTCGGATTGCCCCGCGTTCCTGCATCTCTACCAGCATTATCGCGCACACGACAGGCTCCCAGGCGCTGAGAGACGCAACGTTCAATTTCGCGACCACCGCATCGCGCCTCCTTCGAAAACCTCGAGTTTGTGCGCGCTGCTCGAGACGGAACCGGTAATCCGCCCTGTACCTACGCCTTGAAGACACGGGACTCGAATACGCCTCAGGCCAATTAGGGCCCGTCATCGGACTTCTCAAGGTTGTACGCCCTGGCCTGGCGACTCTCAACCTTGCTCCTTAGTGAGCCAAAAGAACCTTTGAAGAAAGCCAGGATGAACGTCGTTCCGATCGACAGAAGAACTGCATCGCGCACCAGGGCGACGACATAGTCAAGCACAGCTCCATCAGACGCGCTGTAGATGATCTCCACCGCATATGACCCGAGGGCAGCAAGCGCGCCGAACGACGCGAAGAAGGTCAGCCAAATCACGATGACCTGCCAATCGCGAAGCGAGATGAAAGCCGGCAACGGATGAAATACCGCTGGCCAGAGAAGCAGGGCTGCGGCTAGCGCACCCGCAGAAGTCGTGTCGAATAATGTAAGCCCGGAGAGGGCAAGCACGACCCCCAGAATGAATGGATAGAAGAATCGACGAATCACCGCGTGCTTCAGGTTCTTGCCGTCGTTCCAGAAGCGATCCTCGACGCCCACCATACCGGCCACTACCGAGGAAATCGAGAAATAGGGACCAATGAGCACGGAGTCGAGTCGAATCGCAAGCGCCACGACAACCGCCGGCACGACCACTGCAAACCACGGTGCCATCCGATTTCCCCTTTTCGCAAGCGCACTGGCAGGCTGAGTCGCACTCCACCGTACCTGCACCGTCGACTTGACGGAAGGCCCTTCCAGTCAGCATGCGGCTCCGCCAACGCTGGCTCCTTGGAGCCCCCTCCTGCTCTCGGAACGATAGAGACCTCCCGATCAAGTGCCACGCGGTTGCGATGAACCGGCGGGCTAGTTGCATCGTTGAGCCACTGACTGCTTCTCGTAGGCGCCCATCACTGGTACGTCCGACGGCCCACCGATCCACCGCTCCCGTCGAACTCCGTCACCCACACCCACCCATTGCGGCCCGCGACCTGCAACTCTGAGGTGAGGAAGAGGGGCGCATGCGATCGTCGACCGCCGGGTCGGTGGGCGGCGCCTTGACTTCGAGCGCGCTCGCACATCTAGCGTCGGGGGCGTCGGGCCTCCCACCCGTCCCGACCCTCAACAGAAGGAGCCCCCATGAACGACACCACCACGCGCGCAGAGCGCTTTGCCCACGGAATGTCGGTGCTTGATGCCGTCGATGGCGAGGCGGGCGCCAACGTCATCGCCTCACTCGAAGGCGTGGCTCCCGAGTTGGCGCACCAGATCGTCGCCTGGGGCTTCGGCGAGATCTACTCTCGCCCCGGACTCGCGCCCCGCGACAGGCAGCTGGTGACGCTCGGCATGCTGACCGCACTCGGTGGCTGCGAGCCACAACTGCGGGTGCACGTGGGTGCCGCGCTCAACGTCGGGCTTTCGCCAGGGCAGATTGTCGAGGCCTTGCTGCACTCGTCCGTCTACTGCGGTTTCCCTCGCACACTCAATGCGGTGTTCGCAGCCAAGACCGTGTTCGAGGAGCGTGGCTTAATCCCCAAGGTGTGAAGCGGCGGGCGACGTGCAGGGTGCCGCCGCGGCGGCCTATGACACCTTGCGCACCTACGCGCGGTAGACCTCCCGCCGGTGGCCGACCGCGACAACCGTGATCACCAGCACGTCGTCAAAGATGTCGTAGATCACGCGGTAGTCGCCGACTCGCACGCGCCAAGCAGTGGTCTCACCGGCGAGTTTGATAGCGCCCGCTGGACGAGGCTCGTTACCTAACTGGCGCATGCGGGCCTGGATGCGAGCCCTGTGTTCGCGAGGCAACTTCCGCACCTGGCGCGCGGCTGCCGACGTGAACTCCACGCGGTACACGGACTACCCCAGTTCTCGGTCGAGTTCCTCCAGAGGTACCCGTGCACCATCATCGGCCGCTCTTGCGGCGCGATATGCCTCGACGTCGGCCGCCATCTCCAGGCGCTCCAAGGTCTCGAGGTCTTCATTGCTGATGAGCACCGCCGCCACCTTTCCGTTGCGCGTGAGGGCCACGCGCTCGCCACCGTAGGCCACGTGTCCGACAACGTCGGAGAGTTCGGCGCGAAACTCCCGGCTGCTGATCCGACGGCTGATAGTGCTCATGTGTACTTAGAGTACTTTGTGTACACCGATCACACAATAACCGGCATACTCACCTTGGCGAGAATCGGGCTACTGAGGAGCAACAGACGGCCAGCGGCTAGGTAGGGCGCTACTCACTCCCCGATACCCGGTCGTCCAACTGCGAGCACAGCACTCCGTCGACCACGAAAACTCCATCCTTGAGGTAGCCGACGTCGCTTCCGGTAGGCGCCTCCTCCATCAGCGCCACTTCAAGCCACTCGCCGCCCTCGCCACGGATGGTCAGGGAGACTTTTCCCTCGAAATGAGTATCTGGCGAGGGGTGCGGCCCTATGACCAGAGTTAACGACTCGCCGGCGGCTATGTCGAGCGCGCCGTCCGCATCCAATTCCAGATCGAGGAACAACCTGTCCTCGGGCTGGCGCACTTCCGACACGAGGTAGGTGAACGTGGCCTCGATCGGCACGTCGCAGTGGTTCTCGACCAGCACCTGCGAGTTACCCGAGCCGCAGCCCGTGACGAGCGCGAGGAGTGCTAACGAGCAGCCTGCCCCGACGGCGCTCGCGCCATGCGACGCAGAAAGACCGGGCACCGCCGCGCTCGCACTCGCCATGTCCATTCGCTGCCTCCCCCTGGCCGTGCGCGGTGCAACCACGAGAGTCCCGGCACCAGCATCTTCTCCCTGGCAGTATGGCCGACGGCGCCGGTCCGTGCCACCCCACAGCTGCACCGCTACGCCCTCAATGCCACCGCATCCTGGCTGGGCGGTACGCCGAACTCGCGCTTGTACTCGCGGCTGAACTGCGAAGGGCTCTCGTACCCCACGGCATAGGCGATCCCCGCCACGTCCCCTGGCTGCGCAAGCACGCGCAGGCGCGCCTCCTGGAGCCGAATGCTCTTCTGATACTGGATGGGGCTCATGGCGGTCACCGCGTGGAAGGAACGGTGGAACGCGGACGGGCTCATGCGGGCCAAGGTCGCGAGGTCTTCGACGCGCAAGGGTTCGGCGAAGTGCTCGCGCACCCACGTGACCACGTGTCGCACCCGGCTCAGGTTGCTGTCGGCGAGTCCAAGCTGGCGCACCGCTGCGCCCTGCTCCCCCGACATGACCAGCCACAGGATCTCGCGCTCGATGAGCGGCGCGAGCACGGGGATGTCGCGCGGGGTGTCGAGCAGGCGCAGCATCCTGATGGCCGCGTCGAGCAGCCGGTCCGACGCGGTGCCTACCGCGACCGCCGACGGCGCCGACGCGTCGCGCCCCGACCGCATGAGATCGCCTGCGGCCACGTTGAGCATGAGCTCGGCGATGACCTCCGCGCGCAGTTCCAGGCCAAAGCCCAGCGCGGGATTCGCCTCAGAGGTGTCGTTGAACCGGCCGGAGACGGGCAGGTCCACCGAGGCGACGAGGTACTGGCCTGGTCCGTAGTCGTGGACGGCGCCACCAACGGACAGGCGCTTGGTTCCTTGCACCACGAGCGCGAAGACCGTGCCCGTGGTCGCGCCGTCGGACGCCCCGCCGTCGGTGGCCCTCGAGACCAGCACCCCTGGGATCGCCGTGCGGGTGGTGCCCGAGCCCGCGTGCCGGGAGATCAGGTCACGGAGCTCTTCCATCTGTTGGAGTGACATGACTCGATTCAAGCAGGTGGCGCCCGCAGTGCATACCCAGTTCTCGCACTCCGGAGAGGATTAGGCAAGAACTCAAGAGCAATGCCATAACACTTCATGCCCCTGCCGCGCTTCCATAGAACCATGAACACACACACCAACTCAGTCATTGTTGTCACCGGAGCAAGTGCGGGAATCGGCCAGGGCGCCGCCCTCGAAATCGCCAAGAACGGCGTCGGCGTTGTTGCCACCTACCGTTCTCACCCAGAAGGCGCGCACGAGACCGTCGCCAAGATCACCGCGATGGGCGGCAAGGCTGTCGCCCTGCCCCTCGATGTCGCCCAGACCGGCACCTTCCCCCACTTCACGGAGCAACTGCGCGAGGCGCTCGAGCGCGAGTGGGGCACCACCACCGTCAGCGGGCTGGTCAACAACGCAGGATTCGGCGGCGGGCACCTCTTCGCTGACATGACGCACGACGCCTTCGATCAGTACTACCGCGTGCTGCTACGCGGCCCCTACTTCTTCGCCCAGTCCCTGCTTCCCCTCCTGTCCGACGGCGGCGCCATCGTCAACGTCTCGAGCAGCTCTGCGCGGCCGGGAGACACCCACGAGGGCTACTCCGGATACGCGGCCATGAAGGCGGGGCTCACCACCGCGACGCGGTACCTCGCCAAGGAACTCGCGCCGCGCGGCATCCGCGTCAACTCCGTCTCCCCCGGCCCGACGCGCACCCGCCTGGGTGACGACGCCTTCGAGAAGTACCCCGAGATCATCGACGGGCTCGCCGCCAAGACCGCGCTCGGCCGCATCGGCGAACCGGCAGACATCGGCAAAGTCATCGCGTTCCTCGTGTCCGACCAGGGCGCGTGGATCACCGGCGAGGACATTCCCGTGACGGGCGGGTACGCGCTGTGAGCCACGGCGTGGACGCGTCGGCCCAGACGATGTTCAGGGCCGTTCCCAGTCGCGAGGGCGACCGCGTCACCACGACCGAGTTGTTCTTCGACCTGGCGTTCGTATTCGCGTTCACGCAGCTCACCCGCCTCATGGCTCACGAACACAGCGCGCTCGGCGTGTTCCAGGCGCTCGGCATCATGGCGCTGCTGTGGTGGTCGTGGACCGCCTACGGCTGGCTTTCCAACCTGGCCCACGCCGACGAGGGCGTGGTGCGTGTCGCCATGATCGTCGGCATGATCGCCGTCTTTGTCGCCGGCCTTGGCATACGCGAGACGTTCGACGACCTCCCCGGCGGTGTGTTCGCGCCGATGGTGTTCGTCTGCGCGTACCTGGTAGCGCGAGTCGCGCACGGCATCGTGTTCGCATTGCTTTCGGAACCCGCCCTCAGGCGGCGCACCGTGGTCACGGTCGCCCTGTCGGTCATCCCGTCGGGCGTGCTGCTGACTGTGGGCGCACTCATCGGCGGGCCATGGCAACTCGTGTGCACGCTCGCCGCCGTCGCGATCGAGCCACTGGCGGCCTACCGCATGAGCCTGGGCGTCGAGTGGCCGGTGCGGTCCACCACCCACTTCACCGAGAGGCACGGCCTCATCATGATCCTTGCTCTCGGCGAGACCACCCTCGGCATCGGAGTCGGGGTGGCATCCGAGCCCATGAGCGAGGCCATCCTGACGGGCGTCATCCTGTCGATGCTTATCTGTGTGGGCATGTGGTGGGCGTACTTCACTCGGCTGGCGAAGAGCGCCGAGCACACCCTTCGAAGTCTGCCGTCCGTCACGCGCGCCCGCACCGCGACCGACGCCTACACCTACCTACACCTGGTCCTCATCGGCGGCATTGTGCTCGCCGCTCTTGGGCTCGAGGTCGCCATGGCTCACATCGATGCGACGGAACCCTACGGGCTGTTCGGGGCCGTTGCCCTCGCGGGAGGCGTGGCCTGCTACCTCGCCGGAACAGCCCTCTTCGCCCATCGAATGCACGGCCAATGGAACAGGACCAGGCTGACGCTCGCGACGGCGCTCGTGCTAGCAGTTCCACTCGTTGCCAATGTGACTCCCATGGTCGCGCTCGCGAGCGTCGCGGCGGCCCTGGTGGGGCTCAACATCCTCGAGCACGTGCGCGCAAGGGGCGAGCAGGGTCAGGACTCCGCGCCGTCGTACTCCCACTCCACGCCCGGCGGAACGTACGCGTCGAACCCAGCCCCCTCGTCGGCCGTGGGACGCTCGTAGCCCTCGGGCGCAAACTCCGTCACGATGGTCACCAACTGCTCCGCCCCCTCTCCCCCGCGAGCGCGGAGACGCCCCACACACTCCTCGGGCGGGGCATCCAGCCAGTGCAACTCGGTCCTGGCGCCCGACGCGTCGGCGTAGGAGCGCAGCCGCTCGCGCTCCTCGCGGGTCCACGAACCGAACTCGGCCACCACGTCGCGCCCGGCCGCGAGCAGCGGCGCGATCGACGCCTCCACCTCTGGCTGCATCGCGAAGCGAGTCTCGTAGTCGACGATGCTCACTCCTCGCTCGCGCAGCGCCGTGTCCATGTCCACGTGCGCCGCGCCGGTGGCGGCCACAATCGCCGCGGCCCTGACGGACTTGCCCGCGCCAGGCAGGCCGGTGAGGACGTAGAGCGCCGGCATGGGGCGAGTGTATCGGCGCTGATCGCGCCACGAAAGGCGGCCCACAGCGTAACTGGTTGACATGTCACTCACCCGCCCCTATCTTTTAGGTGACTTGTCAACTTAACGAAGGATTCCCATGGACGCCGTGTTCCTCATCGCTCGCATTCTGTTCGCCCTCATCTTCGCCTTCAGCGCGATCGGCCACCTTGCCAAGGCCGACGACATGGCCGGCTACGCCTCCTACAAGGGCGCGCCTGGCGGCAAGTTTGGCGTGATCGCGACCGGCGTGGCGATGGGCCTCGGATCGCTCATGATCCTGCTGGGCATCTTTGGCGACCTGGGCGCGCTGCTGATCGCCGCGACCCTCATCCCCATCAGCTTCTTCATGCACCCGTTCTGGAAGGAAAGCGACGCGCAGGCCAAGCAGACCGAGCAGATCTCCTTCAACAAGAACCTCGGCCTCATCGGCGGCGCGCTCGCGCTGTTCCTGCTGTTCGCAGTCACTGGCGCCGACCTGGGCCTCACCCTCACGGACTCGCTCATCCACCTGAGCTAGACGCCTCGGACATGGGGAAGGTGGGCCAACTGGCCCCCTTCCCCGTTGTCATACCCGCAACCTCGGCGTTTAGAGTCATAGGTGGGGCCCACCATCGAGGAGACGCATGATCGACGACTGGACAGCCTTTGGGATGTCGCTCGGCATCGGCGTGGGATCCGCCGTGCTCGTCGGACTCGTGGTCCACCTGACCCTCCGCCTGGCCGCCCGCCGCCACGCGTCTGCCCGGGCACTCGTCGCCGCCGCGCGCCGTCCGTGGTGGGTGCTGTTGCTCCTAGCCGGGCTGTGGGCAGGCGCCGCGCCGACGCTCCGCACGGAAGCCTGGTGGCCACAGGCCTCACACGTGGTCCGTATCGGCCTCATCGCGACCGCGGCATGGCTGCTCGTCGCCCTCGTCAACTACGTCACCGACGTCACTCTCGGCCGCCAAAGCATGGACGTGCCCAACAACACCGTCGCCCGTCGACTCCACACCCAGACGCTCCTCATGCGCCGCCTGGTTACCGCCCTGCTAGTGGTCATCGCGATCGGCGCGACACTGTTCACCTTCGATGCGGTGCGCGCTGTGGGCGCGAGCATTCTCGCGTCGGCCGGCATCATCTCGGTGGTCGCTGGTCTCGCTGCGCAATCGGTGCTGAGCAACATGTTCGCCGGCGTCCAGCTCGTGTTCAGCAACGCGCTGCGCGTGGACGACGTCATTGTGGCCGAGGAGGAATGGGGCAGGGTCGAAGAGATCACCCTCAGCTACGTGGTGCTGCGCTTGTGGGACGACCGCCGCCTGGTGCTTCCGTGCACGTACTTCACCGCCAACCCTTACGAGAACTGGACGCGGCAGGACTCCGAACTTCTCGGCTCGGTGGAGTTTGACCTTGACTGGCGCGTCTCCCCTCACCGCATGCGCGATCACCTCAAAGAGGTGCTGGACGAGACCCCCCTATTCGACGGCCGCACCTCCGTGCTGCAGGTCACCGGCGCGACCGGCGGCTCCGTGCGCGTGCGCGTCCTGGTGACCGCCAAGGACGCGCCGACGCTGTGGGACCTGCGCTGCTACGTGCGCGAAGCCATGGTGCTGTGGGTACAGGCAGAGATGCCCGACGCCGCGCCCACGCAGCGCGTCCTCGTGTCCGACGCTTCACATACGGCCGACGCCGGGGCCAAGCCACGCCGCAAAAAGTTGCCTCCCCCTGAGCACGCAAGCGACGAGGGACTGTTTACCGGGAGCATCCACGCGGTCGAACGCGCGAGCATGTTCATGCACGGCGGGCCCAGGCCGGACCCTGCCGACGACGCCGGCGACGCCGATACCGAGGGACTGGACGCGCCGATCCGCGACTGACACGCACACCATTTGGCTTCCTACTACTAATTGGTACCTTGCACTGCACGATACCTGTTACTCTCAAGCCATGGATAGCCCAGAAGAGGCCGTGCTCACCCAATTGCGCAAGGGCGTGCTCGAGTACTGCGTGCTCGCGTGCCTGCGGCAGCGACCGGCCTACGGCCTGGAACTGGCCACCCAACTGACCACCGCCCGCCTGCTCACCAGCGAGGGCACCCTGTACCCCTTGCTGTCGCGGTTGCGCAAGCAAGGACTCGTGGAAAGCACCTGGCAGGAGTCCACTTCCGGCCCCCCACGCCGCTACTACCAACTCACCGACCATGGCATCAATGCCCTGACCGCATTCGCCACCACGTGGCGCCCCTTTAGCGAGGACGTCACCGCCATCTTGGAGGAAACACGATGAACAAGGCACGGCACACCGCACTGACCCACCCCTTGGTCGTGGCCTACCTCGGCGACCTTGAGCGAGCGTTGTCTTCAACGGACCCTCAAGAACGACTCGACACCCTCACCGCCGTGACCGAACACGTCACGGAAGCCCTCGTCGGCAACGCCCACCCCACCACGGAACAGGTGCAAGCGGTGTTGGACGAGCTGGGTCCCGTCGAGCGGATCGCGAACGCGGCCACCCCGGCGTCTGCTGTGCTCGGATCGCCTTCCGACGACACCGAGCGGCGCCAGTGGGTGGCGCCCACCCTCCTGGCGGTGTCGATCGTGTCGCTCTTCATCCCGTTCGTGGGGGCACTCCTTGCGATCGCGTGCCTCGTGACGGCGATCGTGCTGCTGCGAGGCGACGCTCCCCGCCGCGGAATGCTGCGAGCCGCCATCGGCGTCTCGATCGCCACGCTTGTGTTCACAGCACTCGCGGCATTCGGGCTCTTGGCGTGGACCACCTTCTCGGGCTCGAGCGTGACCGAGACGGGCGACTCCGAAGTCTTGACGTCGACAATTCCCGCGGTCGAAGCGCCTGCCGAGCCGTAGGCGCACTCGGCCACGGCGTGGGCGCCAGCAGGGACCTTCGGCTCGCCACGTCGCCCCCGCGCGGAGGATGATTTGCCTGGTGCGGACCTACCTCGACTGCTATCCGTGCGCCGCGCGACAAGCACTGACTGCGGCACGCATGGTCACCGAGGATGAGGCAGCCCAGCACGCGGTCATGACGGAGACCTTTGCGCTTCTGCAGCAGTTGCCAGCAGGCGTCACTCCGCCCGAGATCACCTACGCGGTGCACGGCATCGTGAGAGACCGCCTCGGCGATACCGATCCGTACCGTGACGCCAAGGCGGAGAGCACCCGCCTCGCGCTCGCCCTGTATCCACGGCTCAAGGAGCTGGTGGCGGCTAGCGCGGATCCTCTCGATGCCGCGGTCCGGCTGGCCATCGCAGGCAACATCATCGACTTTGGAGTGAGCGACGCGGTCCCTGACCTATGGGCGACCGTCGAGCGCGTCCTGGCGGCGCCCCTCGCGATTGATCACCTCGCGGCCTTGCGCGAGGCTCTCGCCACCGCCGACCATGTGCTCTACCTTGCCGACAACGCTGGCGAAACCGTGTTCGACAGAGTGCTTATCGAAGAGTTGTCCCCTCCGGTGACCTATGCGGTCAAGGGAGGCCCGGTGCTCAACGATGCCACGCGGGACGACGCGCTCGCTGCCGGGGTCGACTCTTGTGCCGCCATCGTCGACAACGGCTCGGCGGCCCCTGGCACCATCCTCGACCTGTGCTCCTTGCCATTCCGCGAACTGTTCGACGCAGCCCCTGTGATCATCGCGAAGGGGCAGGCCAACTATGAGACGCTCAGCGAGACAGGGCCGCGGGTGTTCTGTCTGCTGCAGGCCAAATGCCCGGTGATCGCACGGGATCTGGTGGCGCCCGTCGGCGGGTCTATTGTCCGCCGTAGCGGAATCGTGGGAACCGTGCCAGCCTGAGCGCATGCGACCCCTGCGCTATTCGATCAACGTCTCGCTCGACGGCTGCGTGGACCACATGGCCGGAAACCCTGACGAGGCGACCCATCACCACGCCGCCCAGAACATCGCCGGTGCCGACGCGATCATCCTTGGGCGCACCACGTTCGAATTGATGGAGTTCTGGCGGACGGCCACGGATCTGCCGCCATGGATGCTCCCCTTTCAGGAGACGATGAACGCCGCCAAGAAGTATCTGGTCTCGAGCACACGCGAGCCCGACGGGTGGAACACCGAGGTGCTGAGCGGAGACCCGGTCGAGGCGATCAGGCGGCTCAAGGAGCAACCGGGCGGACCGTTGGCCCTGGGCGGTGTCACACTCCCCCGCGCGCTGGCCGATGCCGGGCTCATCGATGAGTACGAGTTCGTCGTCTTCCCGACGGTGGTCGGCCACGGACCCTGGCTCTTTGAGGGGCTCGCCGAACCGCTCGACCTGAAGCATGTGGGGACTACCGAGTTCGCCTCGGGCACTCGCGCCGAGCGCTACGTGCCAGCCGCCGGCCGCTCCTAGGCGCAGCGACACCCCGAGATCGTCGAGTCCGCGCGACACCGAGCGGTGACATCGGCAAGAATGAGACCGCTCGGTTGCATCCCCTTGACACCGAACGGTGTCAACAACAAGAATGACACCGAACGGTGACGTCCCTGAGAGGAGTGCCCATGCTCGCGGCCAACGCCACCGACATCGGCAACATCGTCCGCCGCCGCCGCACCAAGGCCGCACTCAGCCAGGGCGAACTCGCCGACAAGATCGGCGTCTCGCGCAAGTGGATTGCTGATCTTGAGAAGGGCCACCCACGCGCTCAGCTCCACCTTGTCTTGGACGTACTGAACGCACTCGACGCGCTCGTAGACGTCATCGATGCGCCCGGCGCGCAGCCCACCGTCGGGACACCTGCATACGCTGCGACGGACCTCACGCCCAGGATCGCCGTACCGGCCGAAGTCACGCATAGCCTCGAGCGTGCCGTCAACGACGCGCGACTCAGTCCTGCAGCGCGACGGGCGATCGAGACGGTCCGCCAACTCAACACAGTCGATCCTCAGCAGTTCTCCGCCATACGCAACGCGCTCGTCCACGTCAAACTGGACGAGGACACTCTCAACGCCATCCGGCGCGCTTCTAAGGAGCTCACGCGCGCGGAAGCGAACTGGCCAGGCAAACCACGCAGCCTCGGTTCGCGTGACAACCACGGCGATGACGCGTCGTGACTGACGGCCGCCTAGACGTGTACATACACGAGCGACTCGCGGGAAGCCTGGTACGGGCCCGCGACCGCTCGGTCACTTTCGTGTACGACGCACAGTACGCGGATGATCCCGAGACGACCGCGCTGTCTCTGTCCATGCCGAAGTCGCGTCTGGTGCATAGTGACGACCTCGCTGGCTCATGGTTAGCAAACCTCCTGCCAGACGGCGAGAAGAAGCTCGAGAGGATCGCAGCGTCCGTAGGGACACGTTCGATCCAGCCCTTCGACTTGCTCGCCCGCATTGGCCACGACGTTGCCGGTGCCGTCCAGGTGTTTGCCGAAGGGAAGACTCCACAAGACGACCCCGGCCTCGTCGAGCGCGCCGAGTCGCACATCGCCGACGAGCTCCGCGGGTTACGCGCCGACCCCGACTACGTGCCCAACGAGTTTGGCCGGTGGTCCCTCGCGGGCCAGCAGGGCAAGATCGCCCTCGTTCTCACCGAGGGGCGCTGGTACGCGCCCACCGGCACCGCAGCATCCACGCACATCCTCAAGATCGGCCCCGACGGTATCGCGGACGGTGACCTCGCAGAATTCGTCACGCTCCGCGCAGCCCATTTCTGTGGCATCCGCGCCCCGTTTGCCTGGCTCCACCGGTTCGTCGACCAACTCGCGGTGGTCGTGGAGCGCTACGACAGGTACGTGGAGCCCTCCCGTGTCACACCGGAAGGGGAGGCTCCGCAGGTGCGCCGGATCCACCAGGAAGACATGTGCCAAGTGCTCGGCGTCAGACCTGGGCTCAAGTACCAGTCAGATGGCGGCCCAAGCGCAAAGGAAATCGCCGACGCGCTCTGGCTGCTACCCGCCAGGAGTCGCGAGGTCTCAGTTCAGCGGTTCGCGCAACTGTTGATCTTCAACGCGCTCACCTACTCGCCCGACGCCCATGCCAAGAACTACTCGGTCCTGCTACAAGGTTCAGAGGTCACGTTCGCACCTGCCTACGACCTCATGTCCAACGCGGTCAGGCTCGACCTCATGAGAACCCGCCACGAGACCAAGTTGGCGATGAAGACCGCCGCCAGCAACTACGAGGCCGACCGATTCACGCCGGATCGACTCGCGGGATTCGGCGCGGAGCTCCGACTCCCCGCTGACTGGCTGGTCGCGACGGCCCGGCACCTGTCCCTGAGAATCGGCGCGGCGTTCGACATCGCACTTGACGAAGCGGAGCAGGTGCTCGGAGCGAACGACCGCATCGACTCCATGCGTCAGCACGCCGCCGAACTCGACGGGCTGCTAGTCAAGCGCTGGGCCTAGGTCGCTCACGAGCTGACCAAGGACATACCGCGACACCACGGCCGCGTGCCCTTCTAGGCCTGAAGGGAGAATCGAGTCTCTGGTGTCGCGGCGCGACGATTTGGTAAGGCAGCGTTGGCTACTGCAATCAAGGTGCTTCACGACAACAGTCCCTACTGCGGGAGCGGCCCATGGCAGCCACATCCTCGATTGCGGCCATTCTCGGGTACGGGGGGCACATGGTCTCGTTTTGGCCGTCGGACCACCCAAAGCGTGCCCGAAGAATTTGCTCCCTAAGGACGCCGGTCGAGATGCTTGTGTCGCTAACCTTGCCGTGTGCGCTACTCGCGATCTGATCTCCCCGACCCCGCAGACAGGCGTATGGCCTGGCATGGAAGCGAGCCTGCCTATGTTGCCTGGGTGAACCAGCTAGCCGCCGAGCATGAGCAAGCCTCGGAGGGTGGCAGCCATCATTCGATGAGTTCAGAGGTGCAGTGTGCGGGCCTGCTTCGCCACTATGGTGAGAGCGCGATAACTAGGAGTGCATTGCAGCGGATTGGCTCCCATGGTCCGCTGCACGAGTACGGAGCGGGCCTAGGGTACGTTGCCCGGCTGCTCAGCGACACCGGCACCGACATTGTGGCAAGCGACCCAGACCCGACGGGCAACGCCACCGGTCACGGTGGCGGCGAACCGTGGTTCCAAGTTCGGCAAGGCGGCTACGGCGATGAACTCGACGACCGCATGCCACTCCTTGTCTGGCCCTTTCAGAACGCGCCCCACGCGTGGCTTGCTCAACCGCGGCGCCCACCGCGCCTCATAGTTGTGGACGGCCGACCGGACCCGTACCACGAGTTCAACAACGTCGCGCCCAGCCTCATCAGCTTCTACGAGGTGTTGGAAGAGTGGTCCACCAATGCTGGCTGGCGCCAGACGCCCGATTTCGTCCGCCTTTGGGGTCGGCGTTAGAGCTGCCACCGTGAAACAACGCGAGACGACTCTGACGCGACTTCGGCTCCGAAGCACGCAAGGACCGCCTACCCCTGGTTCATCTCGCTAGACGCATGCATGACAATCCAGAAGTCGCTCCCCCGCGGCCGGCGCATCGCGCCGCGCGCCGAACGCACCGGCGCTCATTCGGGCATGATCAAGGCCCACGACTACAACGTAGAACTTGAGGTTCCTTGGCGGTTTCGTGCGGCCCTTGATCCTGTCAGCGCTGCATCGCGCACTCGGCGGAGTGCGCCATTCCTGCGCTTGGCACCAATCGTTGAGCATCCCTGGAACGCCGGGCCCATGCGCCACTAGGCGTTCTTGTTGGCTGATTCGATGAGGGCGATTACTTGATCGACGCTCTCTCGAAGGCGCAAGGGCCATGCGGCGTCACCAGCGGCCACTACCTGCCTAGCGATTGCCACCTTGCTCGGGCTCGCTAGCCCGATCCGGTCTCGGGAGAGCGGATTCTCCCATCGGGTCTGGGGACGAAACGTCACCTTCTTCGTGCTTGGATGGGCAATGCGGATGGCCGCATCAAGCGTCTCCTGGGCAATGTAGTTCTCGATTGTGTAACCGGCGGTCACCCAAGCGACCCCCGTCCCCTTGTCCGCCTCAATGCCTTTAATGACCCGTTGTTTGGATTGGTTCAGTCTTCTCGACGCGGACGTCTTGTCCGAGTCCATGACTACCACCATGTATCGATTCAGCCGACGCAGCGAGATGAACTCGTCCACCTCGTCATGATCAAGGGGCGACAACTCGCGTAGCAGCGAGCCACCGTAAAACATGATCGAGTAGTGGACTCCTTCGACGAAGCGCCGAGGAGCAACCGACTCAATCCAGTGCTGGAGATAGATGCGGTCTGAGGGACCCTCAACCCAAATCACGGCATTTGTCTGCACCAAGTCCGAAGGGCGATAGCCGAGATCCGAACAGATAGCCGAGCGATGCTCCGCAGAACCCGCGAATTCGACTCTAGAACCCCGACGGTCAAGGGTCACGTGGAAGATCGAGCCCAGTTGCGCGTCCAACAGGTGGGCCGAGTGCGTTGCGATGAAGTACTGATTTGACGTACTCGATGCCAGGTATCGGAGGAGCTTGCGCTGAAGGATTGGGTGCAAGTGGATCTCTGGCTCTTCGATGCAGAGGATCGCATCCTTTACAAGCGTAGCCGCTGCCGCAAGGATGACAACTTCGTGGATCCCCGTACCCATGAACTCGATTGGCAGCGTGCGCCCGGACTGCGTGACGTGAATCGTTTTCAAGTCGTGGGGGATATCGATAGTGACTTCCTCGTCGTCCATGACAGAGCGCACGAACTCCTGGATCTCGAGAAACAACTGCCTATCTTGAAGTCTCTCCGAGGCCGGATTCTGGAGTTCAAGGAGCCGGCGCTTAATGCTGGTTCCATTCAAGTCCGGCGAATCCTGGTCGCTATCAGAAATGGAGCGTATACCTGCCACCGCGTGCGCGGCTGGCGGCCTTTGCACCCCGCTGGTGAGGGTCCGGAGGACATTGGCCGTTTCGTTGCCAGGCTCACCGCCCCATGTATGGGTCAGTTGTCTGGAAAGCAGGGAAGCGTGGCTGGCGCGGGCATTCGCAATCCCGTAAGCACTGATCCACTCTTGATCGACTCTTCCCTTGCTATCAACGCCAATCCACACTTCGCCGGGTGCGGCGTTGGGACCGCCTGGTAAGTCGTTGAGCGATGCAATGAACTCGCGAAGATGTCCTGCGGCATTCGGGCCTTCGGGATGGCTCGCCACAGTCCTGGAAAGAAGCAGGTCTCTCGAGACCAAGATGTACGCCCTAGGGCGATGCTCCGAATCTCCCCGCGGTCTATCCCAGTGCGCTTGACCTTCCGTCGGCGTGGCATCCCCGAAAGTAGAAGCCAACACACGGAGGACATTGGACTTTCCGGCGTTGTTCTGGCCCGCAATTAGATTGATCTTCGACAGCGGGGCAAGCAAAGCAGTCTCGTCGGAATGAAAACTCCGGTAGCCAGCAAAAGCGAAACCCGCTAGCATCTCCACGAAATCAGTATGCATGTTTCGTCTGCCCGCCGACACCAGACACGCTCGACCGGTGCTGATCTACCAAGCACTCAGCAGTTCCATCAATTCGGGCCCACCACCTCGCTGGCAAGGACTGCGCTAACGCAACGTCGGGCCGCCCTCGCGCCATTGCATGCAACGTTCGGTATCTCCACATGGCACCACCCAGTCGGCCAATGCGTCAGCAACACGCTCAGGACTCTGGTCGCCGGGTCTTCCCGCAATGGATCGCCGCCGTCGTTGAAGAAGCCACTCACTTCCACCTTGACACCCGCCCCGTCGCGATCACAATCCTTGGGATATGCCCCCGATGCTCCACTGGCATGGCGGGCGTCTCCCGCCCGACCCGTGCGAGTCCGCAGCGGGGCCGCGAACACGAGCTCGTGTTGCCCCCATTCGCACCGCCACCAAGTCCACCCCGAATCCCTGCTCTACCCGTCCGGGCATCCACGGCACTCGCCCAGCTTCCAGCAATGCGAGCACCGCGCCAAACCGGGGGGATCGGTGAGCGTGCGGTTCCATGCATCGTGAAACTGGGGAGCAAACATCTTCTGCACCTCGCAGGCGCGTCAAACCCTGGCGGCGAAGGCCGCGACCCGCAGCTGCAGTTCCTCGATCTGTCTGCGGCGCTCGGCCTCAACATCGAAGTCCTCGTACCAGGGGATGGGTGGCCGACGGGCATTGCGTGAGCATTGGAAGTCCTCACAGACCAGCGCTCCGACTGTGTTGCCGTTGCGGCCCGATTCGCCCGAGCGTTTGGCGTTGTACATGACGACGGAGTTTGGAATGGAGGTGTCACTGCACCACGAGCATTGGGCACTGTTGCGCCTCGCCACCCCTGGATGCCGGAGCAGGATGCCCGTCAGGTCGCCGTCGAGATTTGGCACGATGACGTAGGCGCGTCGGTCGAACTTGGGGTCTCGCCATCCGAGGTAGTCGAGGCGATCCCAGTCGATCGCGTCGAAATCGGCGGGAAGGGTGAGGCTGGACGCCTCCTTGCGGCTCGCGTTCATGAACGAGGCGCGAATCGTCTTGTCGGTCAGGGGAAGCATGAGTCATTGCCTTTCGAAGGCACCCGCGACTGGGCGTACCAGCAGCACGGGCAGGAGTTTTCAGGGTCAACACGCGGGGCCGCGCCTTTCGGCACAGCCCGGGGCGGGACTACCTGATGTCGGCGCAATGCGCGCCGACTACCTCCTGGATACTCATCCCGCCATCATAAGCGACGGCCAAGGCGATGCGGCCAGGTGGGATGCTGGATGCACGAGTACCGCCTTGCCGCCACGAGGGGAATCCCATGACCACCACGCACAACCCCGCCAAGCGCGGCTTTGCCTCCGACAACTACTCCGGCATCCACCCGGACGTGCTCGCGGCGATGAGCAACGCGAACGGCGGCCACCAAAGCGCCTACGGGGGCGACGTGTACACGGCGCACCTGCAGGAGGTGATGGTCCGCCACTTCGGCGAGGGCGTCGAGGCGTACCCCGTGTTCAACGGCACCGGCGCGAACGTCGGCGGACTGCAGTCGATGCTCCCCCGCTGGGGCGCCGTGGTCACTGCCACCACCGCACACATCAATGCCGACGAGGGCGGCGCACCCGAGAAGGTGGGCGGCCTCAAACTCCTTGCCGTCCCCGCGCATGAAGGCAAACTCACTCCCGAGCTCATCGACCGCGAGGCATGGGGCTGGGGCGACGAGCACCGGGCGCAGCCGCTGGTCGTATCGATCACGCAATCGACCGAACTCGGCACCGTCTACACCGTCGAAGAGATCGCGGCGCTCGCCGATCACGCCCACAACCTGGGGATGCGCGTCCACATGGACGGCGCGCGCATCTCCAACGCCGCGGCGTCGCTGGGCGTGCCGCTGCGCGCCTTCACGCGAGACGCCGGCGTTGACGTGCTGAGCTATGGCGGCACCAAGAACGGGGCGATGCTGGGCGAGGCCATCCTGGTGCTGAACCCAGAGGCCTCGGAGGGCCTCACCTACCTGCGCAAGATGGACATGCAGCTGGCCTCAAAGATGCGCTTCGTCTCCGCCCAGTTGCTCGCCCTGCTCGACGGCGACTTGTGGCTGCGGAATGCCACACACTCCAACGGGATGGCTCAGCGCCTGCGCGCGGGCATCGAGGCAGGGCTCGCCGACGGCTCGATCAAGGGCGTCACCCTCACCCAGCCGACGCAGGCGAACGGCGTCTTCGCCACCCTGCCCGACGGCATGGCCGACCGCCTGCGCGCCGAGTTCGCGTTCTACGACTGGGACGCCGCCAGGAACGAGGTGCGCTGGATGTGCAGCTTCGACACCTCAGAGGACGACGTCGACGCGTTCCTCACCGCGATAGCACGCGAAACCTCAGCCGCGTGAACCACGCCTCCAGCGGTGCCCACCGCGGCCACAGCCTTGGCGACCCCAGCGTCGGCGTGGCCCGCCGAAGCCCAATGAATCAGCGGCGCCGGGTCAGCGCGGTCATTGCTCCAACCATGACCAAGGTGGCAATACCGCCCGCCCCGCGTGGGCGCTTCCGCTGGCCTGGGCGAACCGTCCCTGACACAGAACCCGGCGCCCCACCGGCGTGTCGGGCGCGACACGCCGGTGCACGCCCTCGCGGTGTGTCAGAGAGCGCACATCTAACCAGCCTCGGGGCGCGCCGGGCTACTTCTTAAGCCCCATCCTGCTGGCAATCAGACCGGAGATCACGCGCCATCCCACCAGGAACGCCGCAAGCACCAGCCCGGCGACAATCACGAACGACACCTGAACACCCTGCCCACTCGCGACGCGCAGGAGCATGCCGCCTACCAGGGTCGACGCCCAGATGATCAGGCCAGTGGGCCGCCACGCGCAGGGCCGCTTCCAGGCCTTGGCCAGCACCCAACCGAGGGCACCGCCCACGAGAAACGGCCACGCGGTGGTCGCCAGGCCCATGCCTGCGTCGCCCAGGACGCCCTCGTCGTGGTTGAAACGGCCCACCGCGGCAAACACCACGATGGCGCCCGCATCAAGCGCCGCAGCGCCAACCGATGCTTGGCGAATGTTCATAGCGGCCCTCCTCTGGCGTCCAGCCACGCGCGCGCCGATTGCCGCTGCGCGTCCATCAACTTGCCTCACGCCGTCCCGCGCGTTCGGCAAACCGGTCCACGGCCGCGAGCACATCGTCCGCTCGCCAGAAGGGTCCCAGCCGATGCTCGTTCTTTGACTTCACGATTCCCGCCTCCGTGAGCGCACGCAGCGGCGGGTAGACGTTGGGCTGCTTGACTCCAAGTTCTTGCGCCGCGAGCGCCGCCGACAACACGGGGCGCCGTATCAGCACATCCAACAATCTCCACGCATGTGAGTTTCGCCGCACCTGAAGCGCCGACTCCCACGCCGCGCGGACCTCATCGAGCTCCGCGACCAGTGTGCGGGTGTTACGAATCGCTCGCGAAATTGCGTGGGCGAATGCCAGCACGATCGGCTCAACGTCGCCATCCCGGTACGCGGTGAGCGCGCCGTGATAGCCCTCGACATCGGCGAGCAACCCGGCCGATACGGGCAGCGCCACGTTCCGCGTCACGGCTGTGCGGCGCAGCATTGCCTGCGCCAGCGCGCGGCCCGTGCGTCCGTTGCCGTCAGTAAAGGGGTGGATGGCCTCGAACTGTGCGTGTCCGATCGCCATGGCAACCAGCGGCGACATGCCATCGCGCGCACAAAACGCGACCAGGTCGTCGACAAGCGCGGGGACCCGGGAGTGGTGTGGTGCGACGAACTCCGCCCCTACTGGGCTCTGGGCACTCGTGCCGATCCACACCGCCTCCTTCCGCCAAGTGCCGGGCGAATGCTGAATCTGGCCCTCCATGAGCACGCGGTGCATCTCGAGGATCGAACGTGCAGACGGCTCATCGGCCAGTGCGATCGCGGCCTGGAGGCTCCTGGTGTTGGCGGTGATTTGCTCTGCGTTTCGCCCGGTCTTCACGCCGAGTTCTGCACTGAAGATGGCTCGGGCGGAGGCGGTGAGATTCTCGATTTGCGAAGAGGACGCCGCCTCGGACCGGAGCAACACTGGCGCGAACGCACTCATGCGCGAACCGAGTTCCGCATCAAGCCTGCTGAGTTCCTGCTCCGCCATACGTGCCTCGCCCGCCGTAGCCGCGCTCAGTTCGGGCGTACGATCCGCGATGAAGGGCGGCACGGCCGCCTCGTAGCGCATCTCGGCCCGCGGCTCGTTGGCGCGGACGCCCCACCGTGTGGCAGGACGCCATGTGTGTTCCTCCCACGCGAGCGCTGGCCACACTCCCGATGTCATAGCGCCTCCCGCACGGAATATGACTTGAAGCGTAACTCATAATTTCCGGCAGCGAAAGTATGACTTGGCGGTGAGGGTCACCCTCCGCCAGCCGTCAACGCAAGTCGAAGCGGTCCAGCTCCGTCACCTTGCCCCACGCGGCGGCAAAGTCGCGCACGAACTTCTCGGCGGCGTCGTCGCTTGCGTAGACCTCCGCGAGGGCGCGCAGCTCCGAGTTGGACCCGAACAGCAAGTCCACTCGGGTGCCGCGTCCCACGAGTTCGCCAGAGCCGTCCTTGCGGCCCTCGAAAGCCTGCGAACCGGGGTCGAGCGGCTTCCACGTGGTGCCCAGCTCGAGCAGCGCGACAAAGAAGTCGTTGCTCAGCACGCCTGGCCGGGCGGTGAAGACGCCGTAGGGCGCGTCGTCCCAGTTGGCGCCCAGCACGCGCAGTCCGCCCACCAAGACGGTCATCTCGGGTGCACTGAGCGTGAGCAGGTTGGCCTTGTCGATGAGCTGGTGCTCTTGAGGAAGCGTGGCGTTGGGGCCGTAGTAGTTGCGGAATCCGTCGGCAACGGGCTCCAGGTAACTGAACGACTCCACGTCGGTCTGCTCCTGCGTCGCGTCGGTGCGTCCAGGGTGGAACGGCACCTCCACGTCGAACCCGCCATCCTTCGCGGCCTTCTCCACCGCAGCGTTACCGGCCAAGACCAGCAGGTCGGCGAGCGAAACCTTCTTCGCACCTCCGGCCTGGGCGCCATCGAACGACGCCTTGATCCCCTCGAGCACGCCCACTACCTTGGCGACACGCTCGGGGTTGTTGACGGACCAGTTGCGCTGAGGCTCCAAGCGAATGCGTGCGCCGTTGACGCCGCCGCGCTTGTCGCTGCCACGGAAGGTCGAGGCGGCGGCCCACGTGGTGGACACCAGTTCCGTCACCGTGAGGCCTGAGTCGAGAATCTGCTTCTTGAGCTCGGCCGCATCCGCAGCGTCGATGAGTTCGTGATCCACGGCGGGCAGGGGGTCCTGCCACAGCAGTTCCTCGTCCGGCACCTCTGGTCCGAGGTAGCGGGAGACGGGCCCCATGTCGCGGTGAGTCAGTTTGAACCAGGCGCGAGAGAAGGCGTCCGCAAACGCCTCAGGGTCCTCCGCGAAGCGACGCGAGATCTTGTCGTACTCAGGGTCGACCCGCAGTGCGAGGTCGCTCGTGAGCATGCGCGGCTCACGGCGCTTGGTCGCGTCGTGCGCCATCGGCACCATGTCAGCGCCGCCGCCGTTGACGGGACGCCACTGGTGCGCCCCAGCAGGGCTGGTGAACAGTTCCCACTCGTAGGCGTAGAGAATGTGGAAGAACTCGTTGTCCCACCGGGTCGGGTGGTAGGTCCACGTGACCTCGAGACCGCTGGTGATCGTGTCGTCACCCTTGCCGGATCCGTGGTTGTTCTTCCAGCCGAGCCCCTGCAACTCCAGGCCCGCGGCCTCGGGGTTGTCCTCGATGTTGGTGTCCGGCGCCGCGCCGTGGGTCTTGCCGAACGTGTGACCGCCGGCGATGAGCGCCACAGTCTCCTCGTCGTTCATGGCCATCCGCCTGAAGGTCTCGCGAATGTCTTGCGCCGAGGCGAGCGGGTCCGGGTTGCCTGCGGGTCCCTCTGGGTTGACGTAGATGAGGCCCATCTGCACGGCGGCGAGCGGGCGCTCCAGGTCGTGATCCTTGGTGTAGCGCTCGTCGCCAAGCCAGGTGGACTCGGGGCCCCAGTACACGTCGTCGTCCGGCTCCCAGACGTCGGCACGGCCGCCGGCGAAGCCGAAGGTCTTGAAGCCCATCTGCCCGAGCGCCACGTTGCCCGCGAGGATCATGAGGTCGGCCCAGGAGATCGCCTGGCCGTACTTCTTCTTGACGTCCCACAGGATGCGCCTGGCCTTGTCGAGGTTGACGTTGTCCGGCCAGCTGTTCAGCGGTGCGAAGCGCTGCATGCCAGCGCCTCCGCCTCCTCGCCCGTCCATCACGCGGTAGGTGCCCGCGCTGTGCCACGCCATCCTGATGATCAGCGGCCCGTAGTGCCCAAAGTCGGCCGGCCACCAGTCTTGAGACGTGGTGAGCGTCTTCGCGATGTCGGCCTTCACTGCCTCAAGGTCGAGCGCTTGGAAAGCGGCCGCGTAGTCGAAGTCCTCCCCCAGCGGGTTGGCCTCGACAGGGTTCTTCTTCAGGATGCGCAGGTTCAGTTGGTTGGGCCACCAACGCTGATTCGCAGACCCGCTCGTGGGGTGAGGCTCAGCGCCAGGAAGCACGGGGCACGTCGCGTCGACGTTAGGGCGAGGCCTGCTCTCGCCGTCTTCGCGCTCATCGACGGGGGTGTCGATGGGCGTGACTGCGTCGTCAGCAGCGGTGGTGTTCTCGCCGATGGGGGCGACGGGCTGGTCTGGTTGAGACATCCGGCTTCCTTTCGAGGGAATGGTGAACTGGCGGGCTGCTCAGCCCGTAGTGGTCGTTTGGGTGGAAGGAGTGGGGTGCGACGGTGCCGACGCGCACTGCGCGCACAGGCCCCAGTAGGTGACCTCGGCGGCTTGGACGATGAACCCGTGGCTCTCCGATGGCGTCAGGCAGGGCGCGTGCCCCACGGCGCAATCGACGTCGGTGACCGCGCCGCAGCCCGTGCAGATCAGGTGGTGGTGGTTGTCGTCCACGCGCACTTCGTAGAGCCCTGGGCTTCCGGCCGGCTCGATGCGACGCACCAGGCCCGCCGCGACAAAGTCGTTGAGCGCGTTGTAGACGGATTGCAGGCTTGCCTTAGGCAGCGCGTGCGAGACGTGGCCCAGCACTTCTTCGGCGCTCGCGTGCGGGTGCTCGTGGAGTGCGCGCAGTACTGCCGCTCGCGGCTCGGTGAACTTGAGCCCCGCACCGCGAATGGCGTCGGCGATATCCGCGCCCTGTTCTGTTCGCGTCGCCATGTCCACGCAGCAAGTGTGCCACTTATCTTGAGTTATTCAAAATACCAACGGCCGACGCTGGTGAGGTCGCCGGGGCAGGGTTCCGTGGTGGACGCCGAGCGTCGCGACAACCCGCCCCCGCCGTTGCGACACATTAGTGTGAGTGACGCCCCACGCCGCTAGCGACACGTCTCGAGGTCATCACTCCCCATGAACCTGTATCTGCGCCTGATTTTCTTCCGGCTGCTGTCGAGTCGCCGCAGTCGCCTCACCATGTGGGACACCGCCGTCACTCCGTTCCGTGTGACGCTGAGCGACCTGGACCTGCTGGGCCACGTCAACAACTCCAAGTACCTGGCGATCATGGACCTGGCACGCATCGACCTGCTGATGCGCTCCGGCTGGTGGAACAAGTTCCACCGCAAGGGTTGGTATCCCGTGGTGGCAGGGCAAACGATCACGTACCGCAAATCGCTCAAGCTGGGCCAACGCTTCGAGGTGGAGACCCGCGTTCTGGGCATGGACGAACGCTGGTTCTACCTCCAACAGGTGTTCCGCAGCGAGGGCGCCGTCTGTGCACACGCGCTCGTGCGGACGCGGTTTCTCAAGAAGAGCGGCGGCAGCGTCCAGCACGACGAGATGGGCGAGTTTGTGGGCGGGTTCCCCGATGGGCTTGAGGTTCCCGACTGGGTTGGCCCGTGGACGACGGCCACCAAGGATGCTGTCTAGAGGTCCACCGCCCCTGCGACGATGACGACGGCCCTCCCGCCAATCCAGATCTCGCCCTCGGCGCGGGTCACGCGCACTCGCCCGTCGCGGCCGACCTTGGCGCCCTGGCGGGCCACGTAGGGCGCCTGGACGCTGCCCGACGCCGTGAGCCACTGCGCGATCGACGCGTTGAGGCTCCCTGTCACCGGGTCCTCCCTTAGCGGGCCGCCCGAGTCGTTGAAGAAGGCGCGCACCTCGAGTGCTGCATCGCTCCCCGGCGCGTACGGCCCGACCACGCCGATGCTCCACTGACCCACGCGCGACGCAAGGTCGGGCTCCACGACGAGCACAGCGTCGGCGTCACGCAGCAATATCCCCATCCAACCAGGACCGTTGTCGATCCACTCAGCCGCAACCACGTCGTCGGCCGCAACGCCCAGGACGGACAGCGCGACGGCAAGGTCGGCGTCGTCCACCGCACCCGACCGGACCAGCGGCGGCGCGGCGAACGCGAGCGCAACATCGTCAATCCTCACCGGCACCAGGCCCACCCCGCACTCCTGAACCACTCGGCCGGGCGTGCGCGGCACTCCCCCGGCGTCCAGCCACGCGCGCGCCGTGCCCAGGGTGGGGTGGCCAGCGAACGGCAGCTCCGTGGTGAGCGAGAAGATGCGCACGCGATAGTCGGCGGCAGGGTCGGTGGGCGGCAGCACGAACGTGCACTCGGAGAGGTTGGTCCACGCGGAGAACCTGGCCATCTGCTCCGTGGTGAGACCCTCGGCGTCGAGCACCACCGCGAGCGGGTTGCCGGTGAGAGGGGCGTCGGACGCGAATACGTCGATCATGCGGAACGGGCGGGTTGTCATGCGGCCGACGCTACCGGGCCTGGGCGTGGCCAGTCAGGGCGCGGTGGCGCTGACGTGGGAACCGTCCGCCAATCTGAAACTAGCCACCCTTCCTAGTAACACTTATGACCGTTACTGTTATCATTGTCCAGGATAAGTAGCAGATGGGCGACTCCCTTGACTGACAAGAGTTCCTGGCCCGCAGCCGCTCGCGAGGCGCGGCGATGGGTCACCAACCCCGATCAACGCGGGCCTTCGGGCAACCGACCCCATCAGGCGGACCGGATGTTCACTGAGATTGTGGTGGAGATTCCCGCCCACATCGCTGATCGCACTGCGCCGTTGTCGCCCGATGCGAATGCAGAGTTGGAACACGCCGTCGCGGCCATCACCCGCATCGAGAGCCGCTCGGAGCACCTCGCGGGGCTCGGCGAGCTCCTGGTGCGTAGCGAGGCCGTTGCCTCCTCCAAGATCGAGCACGTCTACTCGAGCCTCGACGACCTCGCACGTGCCACGGTTGGTGCCGAGGCCGCAGCAGGCGCGCGTTCCACCATCGCGGCGAGCCGTGCGCTCACTGCGCTCGCGGCGTCGTGCGCCGGTAGTCCACTCACGCACGACGCCCTCCTGGCGGCACACCACGTCCTGCTGGAGGGAGACCTCTTGGAGGGTCAGTACGCGGACACCTACCGCCCAGTTCAGAACTGGGTGGGCGGCTCCGACTTCTCACCGCGCACCGCAGCCCACGTGCCACCTCCACCGGATCTTGTCCGGCCACTCATCGACGACCTCATCGCGTTCTCTGCACGCACCGACATCCCCGTCGTCGCCCAAGCGGCGATCGTCCACGGCCAGTTCGAGGCGATTCACCCCTTCACAGACGGCAACGGGCGCGTCGGCCGCGCCCTCATCGGCGCCGTCTACCGGCATCGGAGAATGACGTCGGCGACCACTGTCCCGGTCGCTGCCGCGATGCTCGCCAATACCGACACGTACTTCACACACCTTGCGTCCTATCGCGCCGGCGACATCGAGCCCCTGGTGTGCTACGTCGCGCACTGCACCGTCGCGTCTGCCGAGGCCGCGATCGTCACCGCCGACCGCCTCGCTGAGCTACCGCCCCTGTGGCACAGCCAGGTCAGCGCCCGCCGCGGCTCATCTGCCAGGACACTTGTTGATGCATTGCTGACCGCGCCGGTGCTCGACATTGCACGAGCGGAAGCCGCGACTGGAGCCAGTCGCCCCCGCGCGTACGACGCCCTCGACCACCTCACCAACGCGGGGGTGCTGAGCGAGATCACCGGAGCATCGCGCTCGCGAGTGTGGGTAGCGTCGGCCGTCATGGACGAGCTGGCCGCACTCGAGGAGCGCATCGGCCTGCGCACCGCGCCCGGAAAGGACTGGCGTTGAGGCGTGCTCCTGCGCTGGCCGCGGGGCTACAGTGGCCACTATGAGGGGGATCGGGACTCTTGCGGTGACCGCGGTGTGGGTGACCACAACGACGGGTTGCTCCCACCTCTACGAGGAGGCGACGGATGCCGCTCGCGACCATATGGCACAAGTCCACGTAGACACGGTGTCGTGCTTGACGCGTGGAGTCGCTGCGGACCCCGAGGTCGACCGCGTGCGCCAACTCATCAGCATGAGTTGCACAGGTACCCGCAGCGAGGAACCCGCTGACGAGCAAACAGTCGCCGCGTCCTTCCAGGAGGGATCCTGGCTCCTTGACCTTGACGAAAGCAAGCCAACGTGGAACGTCGAAGTGCTTGACGTGGGATACGCGACGCGATCCCAAGCACACGACACCCAGCACCGTGCGGTCATCCAATGTTGGACGACAACGGTGAGCTTCGAACCGACGGCGATGACACCTCCCGCCAAGCTTGATTGCCCTGTCGGCGTCGAGGGCCACGTGGTGGGCAGGGACGCACTCGAAGTCGACAGTCTCGTCACCACAGCACCCTCGTGGGAGTGACCTGCTCCGGGAGCAAACTGGGAGCCACCTCGGGGTGGGCGCTTGGCCCCACCCCAACCCTTTGCGCGTGCCGCTGCGTTGATGCTGGCGTGAGTAGCCAGGGGGTGTCGCAATGAGCGCGTGGCGGGTCATGCTCGACCAGCTGGTGCGTGAACGCGGGCGCGCGCTATTCGGCTATGCATTTGCGCTCACGGGCGACCGGTACGACGCGGATGACCTGCTTCAGGACGCGTTAGTGCGAGCCTTTCGCAGCGGCCGAACTGCCTCTTCGCTGGACGCGGCACACTCGTACGTGAAGCGGGCCATCGCGACAGCGTTCATCGACCGGTCGCGCCGACTTGCCGCCAGACCGCTGGTCTCCGGCACCAGCGGTGACTTTCAGGAATGGGTGAGGGGATTTCCCATCTCTCCCGACCACGCCGGGGACGTTGAATCCGCGTTGGACCTGCAGTCGGCGCTCCTTGTTCTCGCCCCGCGGGAGCGGGCCTGCATCGTGTTGCGCTTCATGGACGACCTCACCGTCGATGCGGTCGCGGAAGCCCTCGGCCTCGCACCGGGGACGGTAAAGCGGTACCTATCCGACGCCAGGGCCAAGTTGCGCGAAGTGTTGCCGGAGCTCGACCTGGACGATCCGGAGACCGCGTCTGTGCACATGCGTGACGGGAGTGGACGATGAGCGACGCAAGGGAAGCGTTTCAGAATCTTCAGTCGATCGCCGGCCTGGGTTTCGATGGGACGACGCTGCACACTGACTTGGATGCCGTGGAACGGCGCATCGCCCGGCACCGTACCGGACGCGCCGTGGTCTCGTCATTCGTGGCACTCGCGGTACTCGCAGGTGCGACATATGGCGCGTCAACGATGTCGATGTGGGGCGACAGCGCCCCTGTCGCCCCACCATCGGAAGCTACGTCACAACCAACGTCCTCACCGACCCAGCGCGCCGCAGCCTGCCTTGCAGCACAGGTCGTGTCTGGCAAGCCCGTCGGAGATCTGGGCGGACTGATGGGGTGGTTCAACTCCTCCCCCGACGCGCCGTGCGGCGAGTGGCCGGATCAGATCCTCGACCACCCCGACACCGTCCTCATCAACACCGCAGACAACACGATGGTGGAGGCGTACTACCGCACGAATATCGACGCGCTCGGGGTGTACGCCCGGCTGGGCGAGGATTTCGCGGTGCCAGATCCTGACCCATCGTGGCCTGCCGACAGCCTGATCCTCATTGATGCGCGCACCAAGGAAGTCCTGGAAATCACCGCTTTGGCGGACCTCGGCGCAGCCCCAGGGTCGCCAGAGATCGCGATGTCCGTGTTCGGCGAGCCGTACCCGCCAGGGTTCTACGCGCCGGAACTCGTGGACCTGGTGCCGGGAGGGCAGGGCGGCGCCTACATCTCTGAGACCGATACCACCTACATATTTGGCCTCCTTCGCCCGGACCCCGACACCGGCGACGCCGTCGAGGTGCCCGTTGCCTTCGCCAAGGGAGACATCCTGGTCTCGGCCGCCACTCACTGGCAGTGCGCGTGGATCGCCGAGTTTGTCGGGGCCTCCCAGGTGGACAACCCCGAGCGCGTCGCGACCGCCGCCGCCCAACTGCAGCGATTCCCTGACCTCGAGGTGATTCAGAAGTACAACCCACAAATGGGCGAAAGTGATCGGGACATCCTCATCCCTCGCATCGTCGGCGGGGACGTGGACTATGCCGAGAGGTGGCTCAACGGCACGTGCGGGATGGGTGAATAGGAGACGCGCCCGCAGGTTCTCGCACTCAACTGAAACCCATGCGTAGGCGTAGTGCGTCTTCTCGGAAACGTACACGTATGCACGATCCACCCATTGTGATAACTTAGAGGTATGCAAACACGACGCCTTGCCCGCCGGCAACTTGACCTGCGTAGCCGCCACATTCGCACGGCGCCCGTAGACGTGTTCGCGCGTCCGCAGTCCGGCTGGATCCGTGCCGTGCGCGACGCTCTTGGCATGTCGACTCGCGACATGGCTGCGCGACTCGGGGTAACCAGTATGGCCGTCAGCAAACTCGAGGCCAGCGAACGCGCTGGCACCATCGGGCTCGACACCTTGACCCGCGCCGCCGACGCTCTGGGCTGCGACGTCGTGTATGCCCTGGTGCCGAGGGTCCCGCTGGAACAGCAGGTTCACCGCCAGGCCGAGGTCGTCGCTCGCGCAGAACTGGGCCCCGTCGCCACCACCATGGCCCTCGAGGACCAATCCGTCGACGCGCAGGCCACGCAGAGCCTGGTCGAGGATCGGATCGCCCAACTCATCGACTCCCGCTCCTTGTGGCGTGTCTAGCCGTGAGCGAGCCCCTGCCCGACGGCGCGACACCGGTCAGCGACGAGGAGGCCGTGGGCCTCATCCCCACCTTCATCGCCACCCGCGCAGATCTCAACCTGGTGGAACAAGCTGGCATCGCCTCGGCCCGCATCTGGGCAACGCGCTCCCCTGCAGCCCGTACGGCTGATCGTCTCCTGACGGAACAGTTTGTGCGCCAACTGCATCGGCGGATGTACCGCAGCGTGTGGCGTTGGGCAGGGACCTATCGCGCGTCGGAGCGCAACATCGGCATGGATCCCGCCCGCATATCGGTTTCTGTACGTGATCTGGTCGAAAGCGCCCGCTTCTGGGTCGCGCCGGAGGCTACATGGATCACCCCGGAGATGGCGTGCGTTCGCGTGCATCACCAGTTGGTGGCGATCCACCCGTTTCCCAACGGCAATGGCCGCCATGCCCGCCTGTTGACCGACCTGTTGGCTCGGAGTCTCGGGGTCCCGGAGTTCACCTGGGGAGGCGCGAGTCTCGATGCTGCCGGGCCAGATCGCGCCGCCTATCTCGCCGCGCTGCGGCGCGCTGATCGAGACCCCGACGACCTGGCCGACCTCTTGAGGTTCGCACGGTCATAGCGGCGGAGCGACCTCGGTCGGCACTCGAGTCGTGTTTCCCCGAACGCAGCGTGCGGCACCCGACGGCGCCCTACGCACAATGACGCGCATGGCACATGGCCGGCGCCATCATGTGGTTATGATGCAAGGGCAAACGCGGGGAGCTCGGGGCAGCCGAGCTGAGAGTACGGCCACAGGCGCCGTAGACCCGAGAACTTGACCTGGGTAATGCCAGCGTAAGGACGTGTCTGAAGGCACGGGCGTCTGCAGAGTCGGGCCCTTTGGGGTCTTGCCCCGCGCATGCCCCCCGTGCCGACGATGGCTGACTTGTGCACCGTGCTGACTCCCCGGTCCTTTCGCCAAGGAGTCACCGTGATCGCCGAGATCCAAGTCCTGCCCCGCCCCACCGGCACCGCCACCGACCGCTACGCCCATGTGGACGCCGCCATCGCCGTCATCTCCGGGTCGGGCCTTTCCTACGAGGTGGGCGCCATGGGCACCACCATCGAGGGCGCGCCCGACGCCGTGTGGGCCCTGCTGCGTCAGGTGCACGACGCGACCCTCGCCGCGGGCGCGGAAGGTTGCCTTTCCGTCATCAAGGTCTCCGGCGGGGCGGACGACGCCGGCCCCAGCGTGCAGGACCTGGTGGGCAAACACCGCCGATGACCGGTCCCGCCAGACCGCGCGGCCACCGCTGGCGCGCGGCGCTCATCGGCGCCGCCACCGTGGCGGTGCTCATCGGAGCATGGGAGGCCTCGGTACACCTTGGCGAGCTGCCGGAGTTCGTGTTGCCCAGTCCCTCTCAGGTGGTTGCCACCGCGGTCGAGCAGTCATCGGTCCTGGGTCAGCACGTCGCCACCACGGCCACCGAGGCCGTGCTGGGCCTGGCCTTTGGCACGGCGCTGGGGTGGATGCTGGCCATCGTCACGTCGGCCGTCCCCAGCGTCGGCCACGCCACCCGCCCGGTGGTGCTGCTCAGCCAGACCATCCCCACCGTGGTGCTCGCGCCGCTCATGATCCTGTGGGCGGGCTTCGGGCTCACCTCCAAGGTGGTGCTGGTCGCGCTGACGGTGTTCTTCCCCGTGCTGGTGGCCGCGACGGCGGCCATCCGCGAGGTGGACGCCGAGCACGCCGACGTCGTGGCCGGCTTGGGCGGCGGGCGGAGGCATCAGCTATGGCTGGTGCGGTTGCCCGCCTCGGTGCCGGGCGCGCTCGCGGGCCTTCGCATCGCCGCCACCTACGCCGTGGGCGCAGCGGTGGTGTCCGAATACCTCGCAGGGGAATCCGGCATCGGCGTCTTCATCCAGCGCTCCCGCAAGGCCTACGCGGTGGACCAGATCTTTGTCGGCATCGTGCTCATCGCACTGCTCACCGCAGTGTTGGTGGTCGTGATCGCCCTGCTGCGGCGCCTCGCGATGCCGTGGCACACCCACCAGACCTCAACCTAGGAGAAACTCATGACTCACCCCATCCGTCTCGCCACCCTCACAACTGTGGTTGCCGTCTCTCTCGCGGCATGCTCAAGCGCCCAGGCCACCGACAACGCGTCCGACGCGCCTGACGACCTCACCCCCGTCACCGTCGTGCTCGACTGGACGCCCAACACCAACCACACCGGCCTCTACCTGGCGCTCGCCAACGGTTGGTACGAGGACGCGGGCTTGGACGTCACCGTGATCGAACCGGGAGAGACCTCGGGCCTTCAGCTGCTCGCCGCAGGCCAGGCCGACTTCGCATACTCCGTGGCAGAGGGACTGCTACCCGCCCGCGCGGCCGGCGCCGACGTCGTCTCCCTCGCGACCGTGATCGAACACAACACCTCGTCGCTCATCTCGCTCACGTCCGACGGGATCACGCGGCCGCGCGACCTGGAGGGAAAGCGCTACGGCTCGTACGGCTCCGCGCTTGAGGAGGCCATCATCTCCAGCCTGGTCGCGTGCGACGGTGGCGATCCCGCGCTGGTGGAACACACGCCGCTGGTGAGCGACGACTTCCGCATCGGGCTCACCCAAGACCAGTTCGACGTCGCCTGGGTGATGGACGCGTGGGACACCATTCGGCTGAGCGACGTGGACGCCATGGACGTCTCGACCATCGCCTTCCGCGACTGGTTCGACTGCATCCCGGACTGGTACACGCCGCTGATCGCGACGTCGGCCGACCAGATCGCCGAGCACCCCGAGACCGTGCGCGCGTTCGTCGAGGTCACGGCCCGCGGCTACGGCGCCGCAATGGAGGACCCCCAGGCAGCGGCCGATGCCTTGATGGCGGCCGCGCCAGAGCTAGACGAGGCACTGGTCACCGCGAGCGCGCAGTGGCTCGCGGACCAGTACGCCGACGCTCCGGAGACCTGGGGAGTGCAGGAACGGGCGACGTGGGAGCAGTTCTCGCAGTGGCTCACCGACGGCGGCATGCTCGACGGCGACCCTGGCGTGGGAGAAGCGTGGACCAACGAGTTCCTTCCCGCCCAGAAATGACGACGCCGGTCACGGGGAAGGCGACGGAGATGGCGAGGGCTGACGCCCGACCCACCTCCGGCGTCGGCGCCGTCTTGACGGTACGAGGCCTGACTGTCACGTTCCCTGCGCTACGGCGGGGTGGCGAGGCCGTGACGGTCCTCGACACCGTGGATCTGGAGGTCGGGGATGGTGAGTTTGTGGCCATCCTCGGCCCGTCAGGTTGCGGTAAGTCAACGCTGCTGCGAGCGCTCGGAGGGCTGCTTGACCAGCGCGCGCAGGTGTCGGGCGAGATCGAGGTGCCGCGCGACGGTGCCGGGCGACGGGCGACGGCCTGGATGCCTCAGCGCGACGGACTGCTGCCGTGGCGTCGGGCGCTGTCCAATGCCATGGTGGGGGCGATCGCTGCTGGCGTGCCGCGCGACCGGGCTTCGGTGCGGGCGCGGCGGTTGTTCGAGGAGTTCGGTCTGGGCGGCTTCGAGCGCGCTTGGCCGCACGAGCTGTCGGGTGGCATGAGACAGCGGCTTGCGCTCCTGCGCACGTGTCTGGCGGAGCGCCCGGTGTTGTTGCTCGACGAGCCGTTTGGCGGACTCGACCCCGTGACCAGGCGGCGCATGAATGCTTGGCTGGCGTCGGTGAACCTCGCTGAGCGCACCGCAGCGGCCGATGCCAGCGCGGCCGGGGTGACGGGCTCCGGCGTCGTGTTGGTGACCCATGACATCGACGAGGCCATGATGCTGGCCGACCGGATCGTCGTCCTGTCTGACCGGCCCGGGCGGGTGCTGCTGGAAGCACGAGCGCATAGAGCGAAAGGCGGCAATCGCTACGACCGCGCGGCCCTGCTCAGTGCGCTCGACTGCTAGAGGACGGTCGCCGGAAGAGCCCCGTCGCCAGGAAGGGTTGTCCAAACATCGGCGACAATTCGTCTTGGGCCACCATGGCGCGCAACTCGACCTCCTCGAGGTCAGCGAAAATCCACCTCAAATCCACGTCGCTGAAGGACATACCCGCCTCAAACCGTCCAGCGCGATACAACTGCGCATCGGGAAGCTCGCTTCCCATCTGGCCGCGCGCAAAGCACACGAGGCCGAAAAGCCCACCGGGCGCGAGGGCGCGCTCGAGCAGCGCTAGGTAGCCGATGCGTCGATGGGGAGCGAGGTGGTGCAGGCAGCCTGAGTCGTAGATGAGGTCGTACGGGCCGGCCAGGGTGTCTGCAGGGAGCGTGAACGCGTCGCCGCACGTGAAGCGGACATCAAGGCCGCGCGCCTGTGCTCGTTCGCGACCCCACGCCACCGCCTCTGGTGAGAGGTCGATCGCCTCGACGCTGAAACCTCGCTCGGCCAAGAACAGGGCGTTTCGACCAGGCCCTGAACCCAGGTCAAGCGCCCGCCCGGGCGCCACTTCGCGGTGATCGAGCAGGGCGACGAGGTTTTCGTCCGGCTTGTCAACAAAGAACGGGATGGGCTTGCTTCGGCCCACGTAGAAGGCGTCCCACCAGGCCGACCCTGACTCGGCAGACCAGCGATCCGCGTCCCGGTCGAACAAGCCGTCTAGGAGGGAGAGGAGGTCGTCGACTGAGCGGATAGTCCGTGCGACTTCGGGAGTGTCCTTCATTCGCCAATTCTACTGTGAACTGCCTGCTAGAACAACGTTTCCGCGCCCTTTGGCTACGACCTTTTACTAGCCCGGCCGGGCCCCGTGTTGCTAAGGTGAGAGGACACTGACGCTTGGGGGTGCGCAATGACGCGCAGAAGGCTACGGCCATCAGAAGACAGGGTCGCGCTCGCCCTCGCGGTAACGTTCGGCAGCATCGCCGTGGTCGCGCTAGCGCTCGTGACTTGGTTCTTCGGCATCTACGAGATCGCGCCTGATGTTGTCGGGGACCCTGTCGATCAGGCGGCTGAGTCTCTCCGCGATTCCGGAATCAGCATCGACATCGAGGATGCGCACGGCACCGTCACCGCCCAGCACCCCATTGCTGGCGAGCGGTGGTTTCGCCACCAGGACTTCATCCTGACCTACACGAACGAGTCAGGCACTCACACCGTCGGCGGAGCCGAACCAACGGGCTAGCCGTCAGCGCGCGAGTGCGCCCAGCGCAAGCGACACCATGGCCGCGAAGGTGGTCTCTCGCTCCTCGGAAGGCAGCGAGTCGCCCCGCACCACATGGTCGGAGATCGTGGCAATCATGACCGCCTCCACACCCTCTGCCGCGGCGACCGCATATAGCCCGGCAGCCTCCATCTCGACCGCAAGCGTCCCGTAGGCCGCAAGGCGCGGCACCAGCGTGGCGTCGGGGTGATAGAAGGCGTCAGACGTCAAGACGGGCCCCACGCGCAAGGCGACCCCAGCGTCGTCCGCATGGTCGGCTGCGGCGCGCAACAGCCCGAACGACGGTGCGTGCGAGTAGTGCACGCCGGGTAGGCGATGCGCGGTCATGTCCGAGTCGGTGTGGGCGGCCGAGGCGGCGATCACGTCGCCAAGCGCCAGGTCAGGGTGGATTCCGCCGGCGGTGCCGACGCGCACGAGGCGCTTCACGCCGTAGTGGCGAATCAACTCCGTCGCGTAGATGGTCGCGGAGGGCATCCCCATGCCGGTCGCCATCACGGACACGGGCCGTCCATTGTGGGTGCCGGTGTAGCCGACGATGCCGCGCACCTCGGTGACGAGCCGGGCGTCGTCGAGGAAGGCTTCCGCGATGCGGGTGGCGCGGCGAGGGTCGCCGGGAAGCAGGATGTCGGGCGCGAAATCGCCCTCGGCGGCAGAGATATGAGGTGTAGGCATAACTCGAGCGTAGCCCCGGCGCGCCGCCCGCATCGGACCGTGCGACACTGCCTCACATGCCTGTGCCAAGCAACCGCGTCGCCGAACGCCTCGCCGCCGACTTTGGCCCCAGCGCGCCCTCGATGCTCAGCACACTGGAGCGGCTGAAGGTGACGCCGGACGTGGATCCCGAGCGCATTCACGCGGGCGTGGTGATCGCGGCACGCGGCAATCGATCGCTCTTTGAGGACGCGCTCGAACACGCCGTGGTGGACTGGCGCGACCTGCTTGATCGGACGGGCCTCGCCGACGCCGATTGGCGGAGCGTTCTCGACCGAGAGTTTGGGGTCGAGCCGGGGGCGTGAATGCCCCGCTTTTTGTAGAGTTGTGGTTGACGCCGGAGGGGGAAGTGGTGAAGAGAATCAACGGGGCGACGGGGCTGAGCCTCAAGCGAGCACTGGTCACTATTGCAGCCGCGGGGCTCCTGGCGCTGGTGCCCACGGGCTTCACGGCGCTCACGATCGCGGCGGCGGATGGCTATGTACCACTGGCATGCGACTTCTTCGCGGAGGGTCCAGATGCCGCAGCCCTCGACGGGAAGCTCACCGAGGAGGCATCTGGGGATATCGCCGCCGATGCCAGGCCCCTGCTCGGCCGCGTGGACTGCACCTGGCGCGACGCAGATGGTGATGCCTATTGGACGCAGACCGTCCACGCGCTGCACCCTGTCGCTGTCGTGGGCAGTTACGGCCTAGCGCTGGCAGTCGTTGCTGTGTCCTGGTTGACCCGGCCGACGCCATGGGCTCCGTCGGGACACGATGATAGAAGTCGGTCACGGCTTTTGCGATGATGGCCGCATGAACGACGCCGTCTCTGCCATTCTTCTCACCGCCGCGCTCGCGTCTGCCGGTTTCTACATGCTGTACGTCGTGGTGCGCCGCGCCGTTCGCGACGGCATACAGGATGCCTCCACCGAGCCTGGACCCACGAGCGAAGAGACAACCTAGTCATCCACCCCATCATCTGACTCAAGGCCGCCCAACGCCAACGCTTGCGTGCCTCTCGAGCGTCAACACAAAGAAGTGGGGACATTTACTCGGTGACGACTACTTAACTGACGCCTAAGTGATCGCGCGAACGTGTGTGGGGGGGTGCGAGTGCCACGCAGGAAGCACCGGCATCGGGAACAGCGCAGGCACGGGCCGTGTTGGACCAGCACGTAGGCCTGTTCGCCACTCAACGACGAGGAACACCATGGACACCGCACTTGCGAAGCTTCGACCGTTCAACCTGATCGCCGGCCTCTTGCACCTCGCCTCGTTTGTGGGGATCCTCGTGCTCGCGAACGACGCTTCGCTACCGGTGCGTGCGACCTACCTCAACGGTCCGCCTGGCTCTGACGCCTTCGGCGAGCCCGTCACGCTGTTCTCCATCAACATTGCGTACGCGGTGGCTGGCTTCCTCTTGCTGTCAGCGTTCTTCCACTTCTTGATCATTTCGCCTTGGGTATTTCCTCGCTACACCGCGGGGCTGCGTGAGAACCGCAATACGTTCAGGTGGGTCGAGTACTCGATGTCGTCGTCCATCATGATCGTGCTGATCCTGCAACTCAACGGCATCGCGAATGTCACTGCGCTCGCCGGACTCTTCACCGTCAACGCCGCCATGATCCTGTTTGGCTGGCTCCAGGAGCGCTACACCACGCCAGGCGACGGCGATCTTCTGCCCTTCATTTTCGGCTCGATGGTCGGGAGCGTGCCGTGGATTCTCATCGCTCTCAACCTCATCGCGCCCGGCAACACGAGCGACGTGACGGTGCCCGGCTTCGTGTGGGGCATCATCGTCTCGCTGTTCGTGTTCTTCAACTGCTTCGCCGTGGTGCAGTGGTTGCAGTACCGCGCCAAGGGCAAGTGGTCCAACTACCTGCGCGGCGAGCGGACCTACATCGTCCTCAGTTTGGTCGCCAAGACCGCGCTCGCGTGGCAGGTGTTCTCGGGAGCACTCGCCTCGTAGTTCCGGGCAGCGCCGACGCTCGTTCGGGTTGGCGCGAAAGCTAGCCGACGCTTGCGCGCTTCTCGCTCGACCGGCGTAGCGCCTCTTCAAAAGTCGCGACAGGCTGCGCACCTGAGACGGCGAAGGCACGGTCAAACACGAAGAAGGGCACCCCTGTCGCACCGAGAGCCGCGGCCTCGGCTATGTCAGCCTGGACAGCGTCGTCGTACTGCTCGGTCGCGAGCATGGCGCGTACCTCGTCGGCGTCGAGGCCCACCTCGGCAGCGAGCCCAACCAGGACGTCGGCGTCGTCCACGATGGCCCCCTCGGTGAACTGCGCCTTCATGAGGCGGTCCTTCATCTGGTTGCCGAGCCCGCGCTCCTGCGCAAAGTGAATGACGCGGTGGGCGTCTCGCGTATTCGCCTGGATGTACAGATCGAAGCGGTACTCGAGTCCTTCCGCGGCGCCGAGGTCGACAAGCCGCTGATTCATCTGTGCGATCTGTTCCGGCGGAGCGTTGAACTTCTTGCCAAGCGCCTCGGCGTGCGGAGTGTGTTCGCCGTGCGGAATCGTGGGATCGAGCTGGAAGCTGTGCCACGTGACCGTCACCTCGGCGCCCGACGCTTCAATCGCCTTCTCTAGCCGGTGCTTACCCAGGTAGCACCACGGGCAGGCCACGTCCGACCAGACGTCGACGGAAATCACGGCGCTCCTCGCACTTGCCACTGAAAAAAAGTAGAGGTCCGCCGGGGACATGGCGCACCTTCTGCCAGCCTCAACCTCGCCGGGCGCGCCGGTATTCCCGAGTGCTGCCAAAAGGTGAGGCAGAAGGCGTCCCAACTGCGAACGAACTTCCGCTGCGGCTCGCGGTACGAATCAGGCCACCACCGCGTGGTGCGCCGCCTCTCGCGGTACGAATCAAGCCACCAGCGGGCGACACGCCGCGGGTAGCGTTACGAATCAAGCCACTACCGGGTGGGATGCGGCGCCGGGGAGCTATTCGACCGAGTTGAGGGTGAGGGTCCTGAGCTTGCGCACGCCCAAGTAGATGGCGCCAGCAGTGGTGAGGGTCAGCATGATGAGACCCGTGGTCATGCCCACCTCAGCGGCGAAACTCCACTCGTCGGCCTGGCGCGAGCCCAACAGCCGCTCCCCCACGGACAGCGCCCACTGTCGCACGCTCACTGCCCTAATGCCGGGTACGTATCCGCCCAGTACGGTCTCCCACAGCAGGGCATACAGCAGTCCGAAGACCACCGCATTGCGCGTGATGACGCCAAGAGTCACAAAGATGGCGGTGTAGGCGATCGCGGCGAGCGTCGCGGAAAGCCCATAGGCGACCGAGAGTTGACCGCCCTCGTCCCCCGCAATTGCCACACCGGCCATGGTGGGAAGCACGGCGAACACGAACACCGCAGCGAAGCCCACGGCCAACTTCGAGAACAGGATCACCCTGCGCTTGAGCGGCTTGGCCAGCATGTACACGATCGATCCATCGTCGATTTCGGCGCCGATCACTCCCGTGGCGACAAGCAGACACATCAGCGGAAGCAGCGTGCCCATCGAGAAGTTGTTGGCCAAGACGCTGGAGGCCTCCGGCGAGGCCTCAGACGCCCAGCGCGTGAGCCCCGCGAGGCCCAGCAACAGCAGCGGCAGAATGATCAGCAGCAGCGCCCTGCGCCGGCCAAGGAGGCCGCGGGCAGTGAGTTGCATGACGGTGACGTTCATCGTGATAGCCCCATTCCGTGCGCGGTCATCGCGCTACCAGGTACGCGAAGACGCTCTCGAGCGACTCGTCGGCAGGCGTCACTTCGAGCAAGCGCACGTCCCCATCGCGAGCCAGCTTGGGGAGCGCCTGAACAAAACGGCCAAAGTCGGATGCCTGCACCGCGAGCGAGCCAGACGAGACATCGACACTGTCGGCAGAACCGTCGGCGATGATCGCGGCGGCAAGGGCCCGATCGTTGCTCGATCGGATCGTGTATTGGTGGGGACGCTGTGTCATGAGCTTGCGGATGCGCCGGAAGTCTCCTGACGCCGCGTGCCTGCCGGCCACCACCACTTCGATGGTCCCGGCGATCTGCTCGACCTCTTCAAGAATGTGACTGCTGAACAGCACCGTGCGGCCGTCGGCCGCGAGTGACTGCAGCAACTCCATCAAGTGCAGGCGCTGGCGAGGATCCATGCCGTTGAAGGGCTCGTCAAGCAACAACACCTTGGGGTCGTGAACCAGCGCGGTCGCCATCTTGATGCGCTGCTTCATGCCCTTGGAGTAGCCGGAGATGTCGCGATCCTTCGCGTCAACCATGTCGACTTGCTCCACGGCGGCGCGTGCGGCGCCGACAGGGTCGGCCAGGCCGTGCAGGCGCGCGTTGGCGAGCACAAACTCCCAGCCGGTCACCATGTCGTACATGGCCTCGGTCTCCGGAACAAGACCGATCGAGCGGTACGCCTCCGTGTTGCGCCACACCGGCTCGCCGTCGAGAGTCACCGTGCCAGACGAGGGCGGCAGGAAGCCTCCCATCATCGAGATCAGGGTGGACTTGCCAGCGCCGTTTGGCCCCAGCAGGCCCGTGACCCCTGGTCCGACCGTCATCGTGACGTCGTTGACCGCGACCACGTCGCCATACCACCGCGACACCCCGCTCAACTGGAGCGTGCTCATGCGACACCGACCTTCTTGTAGCGGCGCAGCAGCAAGCCGATGCCCCCGGCAACGATCAGGGTGGCGGCCGCAGTAAAGGCCAAGCCACCCGTGACTCCCAAGTCAACTTCTCGCCCAAACGCCGACTCCACTCCGAACCAGGAGACGGCGATGGAGTCCACCAGGGCAAAGGGATCGAGCGCTCCCAGGTAGGCGCCGAGCGTCTCGCTGCCGTTGTCGATCAGCAGCAGGGCGACCACCGCGGCGAAGCCGCTGATGACCACGAGCACCGTGATGATGGCCGCCACGCCCAGTCCCCTGCGCGGAGTAAACGCGGCGAGCACCAGGCCGATAGCGGCGAGCACGAGCGAGAGGAGAATCGCCACGACCAGGCCCTGCAAGAACCCAGTGATCTGGGCACCGACCGGCAGTTTGGCCAGCAGGGCGCCGATGAAGAGCAACACCTCGGATGCCGCGAGCACCGCGAACATGGCCAGCGCAAGGCCAGCAAACTTCGCCAGGACGTAGTCGTTGCGCCGCATCGGCCGCGACAGATACAGCGGCATGACGCCGTGGCGCAAGTCGCGCGAGACGCAGTACGGGGCTCTGCTCGCAACGAACAGTGACACCACAAAGGACATCTGCGGCAGGTATGCGGTGTAGGACATCGGCAACTCGTCGAGGCCCAGCAGCACCGCGATGAGCGCGAAGATCAGCGGTGGCGCCAGCATGATGCCCACGAGGATCCACGGCATGATCTTGGCCTTCGCGGGACGCCCGAAGCCGAACACTCCCCTGAATGTCTCGACTAGGAGGGACCTGACGATCCACCCGCGGCCAAGGCGAGGTCCGTCGTAGTGACGGAAGCCGATGTCGTGAATGACTGTCTGCGACTGGGCGTCGGCGGTGGTGGCGTGTGGCGCCTTGTTGTCAGCCATGGAGCGCCTCCTGCTGGGTCGCGAACATCTCTGAGAGGTGGTGGCGGCCGTGCTGCATCCTGATCAAGCCAACCTCGAGGTCGGCGACGGCACCGCGCACGTCATCGAGCACTCGTTCGTCGTCGATCGCCACCGCAAAACTGTTGGGCTGGCCGCCCGTCGTGACCGTGGCGCCTGCAGCCTTGAGCCGCTCAACTACCTCCGGCCCCTTGTCGGTCACCTCGACCAGCACGACGCCGCTGAACTCCGTCGCCGCGGCAGTGGAGGTCGAGTGCTGGAGCACGCCGCCCTCGATCGACACGATGTGGTCCGCGATCCGTTCCAGCTCGCCGAGCAGGTGCGATGTGACCACCACTGAGATATCGAAGTCGGTGCTGATGCGTCTGATGAGGCCGAGCATGTCATCGCGACCGGCGGGGTCGAGGCCGTTGGTGGGCTCGTCCAGCAGGACCAACTTGGGATCGTGCACGAGCGCCTGGGCTAGTTTCACGCGCTGGCGCATTCCGGTCGAGTAGCCGCCGATGGGGCGGTAACGCTCCTCGTAAAGTCCCACGTGGCGCAGAGTGTCCGCGGTGCGCTCGCGCGCCACGTCCGTCGGCAGTCCCGACATGCGTGCCATGTGCACGATGAACTCCGTTGCGGAGACATCAGGGGGCAGGCACTCGCTCTCCGGCATGTAGCCGACGATCTCGCGGATTTTGACGCCGTCGGTGAGGCAGTTCATCCCGAGGATACTGGCCGTGCCTGAGGTGGGCGGCAGCAAGCCCAACAGGATCTTGATGAGGGTCGACTTGCCGGCGCCGTTCGCGCCGACGAGGCCGACCACTCCTGACGGCATCTCGACGGTGAGCTGCGACAGCGCGGTCACGGGGCCGAAGACCCTCGTGAGGCCTTGCGTGGCAATAGCGGGCATGCACCGAACCTACAGTCAGGGCTTCCGCTGTCGCTTCGTCCTCCGGTATGACATCGCCCCTGAGTCCGGCTCAGGGCCCTCCCCTAGTGGCTCAATTCGTACCGCTCCCCGCACCCAACCCTCGCAAATGGCTCAATCCGTACCGCTCCCCGCACCCAACCCTCGCAAATGGCTCAATCCGTACCGCTCTCCGCACCCAACCCTCGCAAATGGCTTGATCCGTACCGTCCCCGGCGCCCACCCCCTCCGACGACTCAATCTCTACCCACCAGCGTCGGCCGCGGTACAAATCAAGCCACTGGCTGGCCGCCGCCGCGAGATCCGGTACGGATCGAGCCATTTGCACCATGGTGCTCCGAGATCCGGTACGGATCGAGCCACTTGTGCCGTGGAGCGGCGAAATCCGGTACGGATTGAGCCATTTGTGGGTGGGTTGTCCTCCCTGCGCGAAAAGTCGATCGGCAGACTTGAGTGTAAGCCGCTCAAGTCGTAACATGAGTGTCATGAACTCAACTTTGAACCCGGGCCGGTCGGGTGGCCGGTCCGCATCACCAACTGCAAGGAGGATCATCATGAGACGAGAACTCGTCCGCAACGGAATCCCGGCCGCGGCGCCCTGGAACGACGACTTCCAGCGCATCGTCAGAAGCTTCATCGGCGATGCCGACGCTTCCCTCGCCGGCGCCTTCAGCCCCGCGCTCGACGTCGAGGAGACAGAAGACGGCTTCACACTGCACGTGGAGTTGCCCGGTGTCCCTGCCGAGAACGTCGACGTTTCCATCGAGGAGAACGTCCTGACGATCTCTGGCTCCCGCGACTTCTACGAGGACAAGGACGCCGACAAGTTCCGACGCGTAGAGCGCCGCTTTGGCACGTTCCACCGCGCCGTCCGACTCCCTGACAGGGTCGACCCAGCTGGCATCAAGGCCGCCTTCAAGGACGGACTGCTGACCGTGTCGGTGCCCAAGGCCGAGTCGGCCAAGCCGCGCCGCATCGAAGTGACGACGGACTAACTGTGGCGGAACGCCGCGCGCCTCGACGCGTCGGCGCCACCGCCACACAAAGGGCCGGGCGCTCTTGCGCCCGGCCTTTTGCTTGCCTCAAGCGTCGAGGGCGTCGTGCGTGACGCGACCGCCAAGCAAGGTGAGCGCGACCGGCATATCTCGCAACTGCGTCACGTCTGATGTCGAAGGATCGGCTTCGATGACGGCGACATCCGCTCGAACCCCTGGCGCCAGCGTCGGCGAGGCCCAAGAAGCCCTCAGCGCCGTGCCGATGTCGAGCGCGTTCCCCGGTTCCCAGGCTGGCTGCTCGTCTCGAGTGCGGTGCACGGCAGCAGATATTCCGAGCCATGGATCGAGCGGAGCGACAGGTGCATCAGAGCCGAGGCGAAGACTCACTCCCGCCCTGGCGAAGTCGCCGTAAGGGAAAGCTCGGTGAGTGCGCCCGCTCCACATCACATCCATGACTTCGCGGTCGTCCAAGAGATGCTCCGGATGAATGCCCGCGGCGACGCCGAGCGCCGCCATGCGCGCCACGTCCTGCTCCCTCACCATTTGCGCGTGCTCGATCGAACCGCCGACGCCACTGGCGGCGAAGGCATCGAGCGCCTCCGAGACGGCGCGGTCGCCGATGGCGTGCAAAGCGACGTCAAAGCCCACTTCGCGAGCATCGGCAAGGATGCGTTCGAGGTCCCCGCGAGCCTGAGCGGCGTGTCCAAAGTCGGAGGTGCCCGGATAGGAGTCGAAGCACCAGGCCGTCCGCGTGTTGAGCGCGCCGTCGGCGAAGACCTTGAGGGGGCCGACGGTGACCTGACCCTTGGTGCCGGGGACCCGCTTGCCCGTTCGCTCGCCACGGGCGAGGGACTCCGCGAGGTGGCGCGGGTACACGCCGGCGATCACTCTCAGCGCGCGGATGCCCGACGTGATCCTGCTGGCCCAGACCAACGGATTGTCCGCCATCTCCAAGTCCATGATGCCCGTCACGCCCCGGCTAGCGGCCGCGTTCGCCGCGTCCGACACCAAGACCTCAATGCGACGAGGGTCCGCCATCTCTTCTGCCTCGAGCGCCATCTCCAGCTCGAAGGCTGCGTTCTCTCGCAAGAGGCCGGCGGGCACTCCGTAGCGCTCCCCCGCTGCCGTGTTGATCCACACGGAGTGAAGGTCGTGGCTGATCAGCACAATGGGTCGCCCGTATTGACCCACGTGAACGGCCACCTCATCGAGCATCGCGGCAGTGGGAGGCTCCGGCCACAAGGCATCCTGATACCCGCTGCCCACGAGCGGTTCGACGTCCGCAAGGCTCAGCACTGGGTGATCGACGAGCGCGCCTCTGACCACGTCGACGACGTCGTCAGCGGACTTCGCGCCCGCAAGGCTCACGCGCCCGCGATGCTTGGCCCACATCGTGAAGTGGACGTGGTGATCCATAAGCCCCGGCATGATCCACCGGCCGTCAAGGTCAATGACCCTCGCACCCTTTGGCGGCTGCGCACCCGTCGCCTCGATAGACGCGATGCGACCTTCAGTGCCGATGTTGACGTCGACGAGTTCAGGGGCCGCCCCTTCGCGTGGAACGGCAGGATCTTCCCAAAGACGCGCTCCGACGAGCGTGATCGGTGGTGGCTTCATGACGCAAGGCTAGGGGCGGACGCGCTACTGCACGCGCCCCAAAAACGCGGCCGTCAGACTCCGGCTTGGGCTGGCGCCGGGGTGGCAACCACGCGCGCATATGCGGAGCGCACCACGGCATACGCGCCGACGGCGTAGACGGTGCCTGCGGCAGCGTCGAGCAGGTAGTGGTTGGCTGTCCCCATCACCACAAAAGTGGTGGTGAGTGGGTAGAGCCATGCGGCGTACCACCAGCGACTCTTGGTGGTCATCACGACAGCAAGGGCACACCACACGGCCCAGCCAACGTGAAGGCTGGGCATCGCGGCGTAGAGATTGGCAAGCCCCGTCACGCTCTCTTGGCCTGCAAAGAGCACAGGATTGGCATGCATGGTGTCCACCGCACCGTTGAGCGCGAAGCGCGGCGGTGCGAGTGGGAACAACCAGTACGTTGCGAGGCCAGCCACCATCAGCACAGCGAGAGACGTACGTAGAGCGCCATAGTTCTCGCGGCGCCTATGCCACAACCACAGCAAAATGCCAGCGGTGACGACCATGTGCGTGATCTGGTACCAAAGGCTGGCGAAGTCTGCGAGCCATTGATTTCTGACGAACATCTGGTTGAGCGCGAGCTCCATGTCGAGGCCAGCGGCGCGCTGAACGCGCTCCACCAGATCGGCATTGTTCATGGCGAGGGAGACGCGGTCAGGAGAGGCGGAACGCATGACGGAGTACAAGTAGTACAGGCCGATGATCAGGCCGATCTCAGTCATCCATGGCCGGTGCCTGCGCCACCATCCCGGCCGCGCGGCACCTGCCGTGCCGTCCGTCGAAAGGGTGAGATCGCTGAGGTCGTCGGAGGACCGCTGCGGCTCGAAGGCCGGTCGGTTCGCGTCGTGACTCATAGATCCCCCACTCTAGTTGCCTGACGGCTCGGCAGTCAGGATGTGTGTGTCGAAGGTATGTGCCGGGCAGGATCCCGTGCGAAGGCTTGGTGCGGACGGAACGCGCCTGGTCAGCTCAGGCAGAAGAACGGACCACAAGTTCGGTCGGAAGCAACGTCAACCGCGGATGGTCCTCGATCCCGTTGAGCACATCCATGAGGATGCTCGCGATCGTGACACCCATCGATTCCGAGGGCTGACGCACCGTTGTTAAGGGCACGTCCGTGGTGAGCGCCGCTGCCGAGTCATCGTAACCGACAACAGCGACATCATCAGGCACGGTACGTCCCTGCGAGCGCAGCACGGTCATGGCCCCCGCAGCCATCATGTCGGAGGCCACAAAGATCCCGTCGATCGTCGCGTCTTGCTCCAAGACCTGCCGCATCGCCTCCGTGCCGCTGCGCAAGGTGAAGTCGCCCTCAACGATCGGCCCGGGCGCGAGCCCTGCCTCTTCAAGGGTGGCGAGGAACCCCGTGAGCCGGTCGATGCCGCCCGGCATCGTCTGCGGACCGGTGATGGTCGCGATGCGTGTGCGACCGGTACTGATCAAGTGCTCGGTGGCGGTGCGTGAACCAGCGACGTTGTCGACGTCGACGACGTGGCCGCCTTGGACTCGGACCGCAGGCCTGCCGCCGAACACGACGGGGAGCGTCTGGGTCAGGGTGGACAGGAACGTGTCGTCTGTGTGGTGAGAAATCACGATGGCGCCGTCGACATTGCCGCCCTGGAGGTAGCGCATGGTCTTGCCGTCGCCGCGCTCGGACGCCACCATCAGGTTCAGTACGTAGTCGGACTGCTCGAGCCTGTTGTGAATGCCGCCGATGATCGACGCGAGGTAGAGGTCGCCAAACAGCCGTGACATGTCCTCGGGCACTACTAGGGCGATGGCATGAGCTTGCTTGCTGGCGAGGGACCGCGCTGCACGGTTGGGCACGTAGCCCAACTCCACGATCGCGGCCCTGACGGCCTGGACGACTTCTTCCGAGACGCGGGGCGACCCGTTCACCACGCGCGACACCGTCGCGCGTGACACCCCCGCGAGGGCGCCCACCATCTCCAGCGTCGGCGCCGGAGGCAATTCGGGGGATCGCATGTTCGTCCCTTGTTTGGTCATCGTGGAGGGTGGCCCGCCGTTGAGGCGAGCCACCCCTCACGATGGGATCGTTTTAGCCCTTTACTGCGCCCTGCATGATGCCAGACACCAGTTGGCGACCAGCAAAGATGAACAGGAGCAACAGCGGCACGGTCGCGATAAGCACGCCCGCCAACACCAAGGAATAGTCCACAAAGTAGTTGGCCTGCAACAACGACAAGGCAAGGGGCAACGTTGGACTCTGCGGGTCGAGCACAATGAGCGGCCACAAGAAGTTGTTCCACGTGGTCACAAAGGTGAACAGCGCGAGCATCGCAGCAGCCGGTCGAGCCGAGGTGAGTCCCAGGTGCCAGAACGTGCGCAACATGGAGCAACCATCAACGCGAGCCGCCTCGATCAGTTCAGTCGGCAGCGACTGCGACAGGTACTGCGTCATCCAGAACACGCCGAAGGCCGTGACCAGAGCGGGCAGGATGACTGCGCCGATGTTGCCGGTCCAGCCAAGCTTGGACATCGCGATGTACAGCGGCACCACGCCCAGTTGGACGGGTACTGCCATCGTGGCGATGACCGCCACGAGCAGGGGGCCTGAACCCTTGAAGCGCAGCTTGGCAAATGCGAATCCTGCCAACGTGGACAACAAGACCGTTGACGCTGCCGTGACCGTGGAGACGATGATCGAGTTACTCAGCGCCTTCCAGAATTTCACGGCATCGTTGTTGATGACCTCTGAGGCGTTCGCTAGGAAGTTGCCTCCTGGCCACCACGACAGGTTCTGGTCATAGATGGACGACTGGTCACCCGAACCGATCAGGAACGACCAGTAGAAGGGGAACATCGCGGCGATGAGAACCACCGCAAGCATCGCGTACACGTAGGGCGAGGGGCGTCCCGTGCCGATGCTGGTCCGTCGACGGCGCGCCATCACTTTCCTCCCTTTGCTGAACCCTTGAGTGCTTGCTTCTTGACCTTCTTGACAGCAGTGGCGTCATCCGCCACAAACTTGCGCGTCAAGAAGTTATTCAGCAGCGTGATCGAAATGATGATGAGGAACAACAGCCACGCGACGGCCGCGGCGCGGCCAAAGTTGAAGTCGCCCCAACCTGTGTTGTACAGGTACATCGTGATGGTGAGCCACTGCCTGTTGGCACCGCCGAGCCCGAAGGCGTCGTACATGCGCGGCTCGTCGAAGATCTGGAGTCCACCGATGGTCGCCGTGATGATCACGAAGATCATCGTGGGACGGATCTGGGGAATGGTGATCGAGAAGAAGCGCCGCACAGTGCGGGCACCGTCGATGGCCGCCGCCTCATAGAGGTCGCGCGGGATCGCCTGCATCGCCGCAAGAAGGATCAAGGCGTTGTAGCCCGTCCAGCGGAAGTTCACCATCGTCGCGATCGCAAAGTGGCTAGGAATGATGTCCGTGTGCCACAGGATCGGATCGATGCCGAGGTCTCCGAGGACCGTGTTGATGAGGCCGAACTTGTCACCAAACATGTTGGAGAAGATCAGCGCGACGGCGACAGGGGCGACGACGTAGGGAAGCAGGACCCCCATGCGCCAGAACGTCTTGGCCCGTAGATTCGCATCGAGCATGGCTGCGATGAAGGTGGCTGCCACCAACTGCGGCACTGAGGACAGCAGGAAGATGGAGAAGGTATTGCGCAAGGCGATCCAGAACTCGCGGTCCTGAAGGACCCACGCGAACTGATCAAAGCCGATGAACTCGCCAGTATTGCGCACGAGGTCCCAGTCCTGCAGCGAAATGTACGCCGTGTACAGGATGGGAAAGAGGCCCGTGATACCGAAGACGATGAAAAAGGGGGCGATGTAGAGGTACGGGGAGTACTTCACATCCCACTGACCGCGGCGCTGGCGCCAGGTCAGTTTGGTCTGTCGCTGGCGAACGGCTCCTTGAGAGCCGCCATCCTGCGGGGCGCTGGTGGTTGACATGGAGGTCCTTCGTGAGAGATCTGAACGCGGCTACCCGGGCCGCCCCACGAGGGGACGGCCCGGGTCCTTAGCGTCTTAGCCGATTGCTTCGACCTCAGACACGAACTGGTTCCACGAGGTGGTCGGGTCCTGAGATCCGTCCTCGACACGCGTCAGAGCGTTCTGCATCGCGTCGTTCACCTGGAAGTAGAACTCACCCTTGAAAGGCGAGACCGAGATGGCGTTGGCACGGTTCGAGAAGGTCGTGCCAAGCGTGTCGCTGTTGAAGTACACAGCGTTGGTGGGCTCTTCGCCCGCGGCCATGGCCTCGTTCAGTGCGGCCTCGTCCTCGAGCGCAACGTTCTGGCTCGGGAACGTACCGGCAGCGGCAAGCGCCTTGAGCTGCTGCTCAGGAGCGGTCAGCCAGTTGGCCAGGTCCTTAGCGGCCTCGACGTTGTCGCCAGCAGCGGGAACGGTCAGGTACGAACCGCCCCAGTTACCGCCGCCACCGGGGAAGACGTCTGCGACGTTCCACGTGGTGGTGTCAGGCGCGGCACCCTTGATGACACCCAGCATCCAGCCTGGGCACAGCATCGTGGCGAACTCGCCCGTGGCAAGACCGGCGAACCAGTCGTCAGACCACTGCGAGAGGTGAGCGGAGATCTCGGGCGTCACAGCGGTGAGCTGGTCGAAGATCGCCTTGACCTCGGGGTTGGTGGTGGCAACGATCTCGCCAGTCTCGGGGTCCTCGTAAGCGGCCTCGACCTGGTTGATCATGCCCTGGTAGGTGCCGCCGGCACCGTCAAACCAGGCCTTGTCACTCGCGTCGGCGAAGTCTTGGCCGACCTCGAAGTAGGTGTCCCAACCGCCCTCGAGGAGCGAAGCAACCTCGGCCGGGTCAGTCGGCAGGCCCGCCTCTTCGAACAGGGCTGCGTCGTAGCAGACGGCCTCTGGGCCGATGTCGGTGCCGTACGCAATCAGGCGACCGTCTGGGTCGGTAGCGGCAGCGGTCTTCCAGTCGAGCCAGCGACCCTCAACCTCGGGGTCGGACAGGTCTGCGAGGAAGTCGGTGTACTGCATGACCTCAGGAAGCCAGTCAACCTCGATGGCTTCGATGTCGGCGAGTCCGCCGGCACCGAGCTTGGCGAAGTAGTTGGTGCGGGCGTCGTTTGACGTCGCTGCCACGTTGGAAACGACCGTGACGTTCGGGTTCAGGTCCATGTACTCCTGAAGCAGGGCGTCGGTGTAGCCGAAGTTGTTGAAGGTAGCAACCGTGAGGGTTACAGGCTCCGCGTTCTCGGCTGGCTTGCTCGCGTCAGTGGGGTCGTCCGAAGCGTTGTCGCTCGAACCACATGCTGCGAGGGTCAAGGCGAATACGGTCGCTCCAGCGGCCATACCCAGGGTCTTCTTGCGTCGTGAGAGACTCACGTTCACTCCCTTGTGAAGTAGGTGGTGGTCAGACTCTTGAGAGCGCTCTACTCCCGTGTGAGAGCGCTCCCCTGAATCGCCTCAACCGTAGGTCTGAGCCGGGGGCGTGTCAATCGAGAATGGCCCCTTGAGCCTGTTTCGTCATCGAATCGTTACCAACAGATTTCGCAATGTGCCGGTGGCCCGAAAGCGACCCGGTTCGACGGTTTTTCTCCGCAAGCGCTCGACAATTCCCTCCCCTGGTACTAGTCGGCTCGCGGGCAAGCGACACATACTTGGCGTATGAACAGAGCGCTCGCCACCGGGGCCTTCGTCCTTCTGCTCACGGGCTGCGGCAGCGAGGGAACCGATCTCGAGTCGCCCGATAGCCCCGTGGCGCACTACGACTGGAATCCGCAAGACGGCGGCATGGATGCGCTTCTCGAGGGCACGCTCGAGTTGCGCGACGGGTGCCTGGTGGTCAACCCGACATGGGACGACGCCGACACGGCGGTCTTGGCCGTCTTCCCTCGCTCCTTCGCCGCTTGGGACAACGCCGATTCAGTGCTGTCATATGACGGGCGCGACTACGAGATCGGAGACTTCGTCTGGGCTGGCGGCGGGTTCGTCACGGCCCCCACGAGCGCTGTCATCCCCGCATCGTGCGAGTCAGCCAGCGAGGTCTTCCTCATCCAGACGGAGAGCCTCGAGCCGCCAGAGGGCTGATCACTCCTCGACTGCGCGCTTCGCAATGGTGGCCTGGCCAAGCACCCTGGTGCCGTCGTAGACCACCAGTGATTGACCAGCGGCGACCCCCCGCATCGGCTGGTCGAGCGAGACGGTGAGGCGGTCGCCTGCGCGGACGACGCTGCCGGGCACTGGCTCTCCGTGCGCCCTGACCTGGGCAAGGCATGGAGTGGGGGCCACCGCGCTTGCGTCCGGCGCCAGCCACACAGCCTGCTCCCCCACCAGCTCGCGCACGCTCAAGAGCGACTCGGGCCCGACGGTCACGATGTTGCGGTCGGTGTCGATTCCCGTGACGTAGCGAGGCGCCCCGTCGGCGGCGGGACGCGGCAGGCGCAGGCCCTTGCGCTGACCGACGGTGTACGAGTAGGCGCCGCTGTGGGCGCCGACGACCTCGCCAGCCTCGTCCACGATCTCGCCGGGCTTCTCACCCAGCGCGCGCTCGAGGAAGCCCTTCGTGTCGCCGTCGGCAACAAAGCAGATGTCATAGGAGTCGGGCTTGTTGCTGACGCCCAGTCCGCGCGCGGCGGCCTCGGCCCGCACCTCCGACTTGGAAGCGATCTCGCCCAGCGGGAACATCGCTCGTGCCAGCTTCTCCGGCCCCATCACGGCGAGCACGTAGGACTGGTCCTTCGCGGCGTCTACCGCGCGATGCAACTCACGCACGCCGTCGTCGCGAATCACCACGCGCGCGTAGTGACCCGTCGCCACGGCGTCAAAGCCGAGCGACTGTGCACGCTCTAGCAGCGTGTCGAACTTGATGTGTTCGTTGCAGCGGACGCACGGGTTGGGCGTGCGACCGGCCGCGTACTCGTTCAGGAAGTCGTTCACCACGAGGTCGTGGAACTCGTCGCTCAGGTCCCACACGTAGTACGGGATGCCCAACTTGTCCGCAGCTCGTCGCGCGTCGTTGCTGTCCTCGATCGAGCAGCAGCCGCGCGAGCCGGAGCGGTACTGGTCACGATTCCGGCTGAGCGCCATGTGCACGCCAATGACGTCGTGCCCGGCGTCCACTGCGCGCGCGGCAGCGACGGCTGAGTCGACTCCGCCTGACAGAGCAGCAAGAACGCGCACGGGGAACTCCAAAGGGAACGCTGGGGACCACACCATGGTACGTCGGCCGAGGCGCAGAATGGGTCGGGAGCAGTGCCGCACCCGCGAGCGTTGCCCGGGGTGCGGCACGTGTGTCTAGGCGAGGCCCCCATTGACGTGGAGCGTCTGTCCCGTGATCCAACGCCCCTCGCCAGCCAACAGCGACACCGCGGCCACCACGTCGTCGGGGACGCCGATGCGTCCCAACGGCGTCATGTGCGTGAGCATCGCGATCGATTCAGGGGTGTTGCTTGCGTGGAAGAGCTCGGTCTCGACTGGCCCAGGTGCAATCGCGTTGACGGTGACGCCTCGCGGACCGAGCTCTTTGGCAGCAATCGCGGTGAGGACGTCCACCGCCGCCTTCGTTGCTGCGTACGCAGCGTATGTGGGCGGCCTAAGGCGCACCACAGAGGAGGAGAGCAGCACGATTGACCCGCCCTCGCGAACACGCCTGGCCGCCTCGGCGGCGACGATGAATGCCCCGCGCAGGTTCACGGCGATCATGCGGTCGAGCGCCTCAAGGTCTCCTGCGACGACCGGCGCATTGGTCATCACTCCCGCTGAGTTCACCACGACGTCAAGGCCGCCCCACCTAGCCTCGACGGCATCGAACGCCTCGCCGACGCTCGACTCTTCAGAAACGTCGACTTGGAAAGCCGCTGCGGCGCCTCCTGACGCCTCAATCGCGGCGACCACCGCGTCGGCCTCCTCCTTGCGGGACGCAAATCCCACCCCCACGGCGAACCCCTCTGCGGACAACCGATTCGCAATGGCCCTTCCGATTCCACGCGAGCCGCCCGTGACCACGGCCACGCGTCCTTGTTGGCTTGTCTCCGTCATGAATCCTCCTTGTGGCACTCTTGCGAGCGCTGTTATCGGTGATATCCCCTCGGGCGGTAACAACGCTAACATTTCGCGTCCAATTCCCGTCGTATGCTCACTAGGTGCACGTGCCCACCGACAGCGCAGCAGAGCGCATCTCTCAAGCCGCCATGCGCCTGCTGCGGAGCGAGGGCCGACGCGGCGTGACTGTGCGAGCGGTTGCCGCAGCTGCTGGCGTGCAGGCACCCGCCATCTATCGCACCTTCGGGGACATGTACGGACTGTTCTCAGCGCTCGCGACGGAGGGATTCCACACCTATCTCGAACGCAAACGCGCGGTGTCCGACAAGGATCCCGTCCAGGCCCTGCGCGCGGCATGGGACGTCCACGTTGAGTTCGGACTCGACGAGCCCGATCTGTACCTCCTCATGTACGGGGATCCGACCAGGATCACGCGCTGCGACGCCGCGGTCGAGGCCTGGCAGATGCTTACCTCGACCCTTGAACGCATCGCGAGGTCTGGCAGACTGGCGCTACCCGTGGCCCAAGCGGCACACGTGACCCACTCGGCGTCCATGGGAGTCACGCTCACCCTCATCGGACAAGACCCTGCCGAGCGCGATCCGCGCACCTCGGACATCTTGAGGGAAGCGACGCTTGCCGCGATCCTCACCGACCCAGTGCCAGCAACTCACACCCCTGCCGCGGCCCTCGCAGTTGCCCTCTCAGCAGCGCTCGACGAGACGACGCCACTCACGCATGGCCAGCGAGCGATCCTCAACGAGATGCTCGACGTCATCGCCTCGCACCGGGAGCAGTAGGGTCTCGCTAGCGACTCACATGCGCGATGGCGCCAGGGAGCGCCGCGATGGCGGCGTCGACGTCGGCGTCTGTCGTGTTCCATCCGAGCGAGAAGCGCACTGTTGACAGCGCCTCGGCAGGTGGCCTTCCCATCGCGAGCACCACGTGGCTTGGCTCGACGACTCCGGCCGTGCAGGCCGCGCCTGGCGACACCTCAACGCCTGCGAGGTCGAGCGCGACCAGCAGCGCCTCGGACGAGGCTCCAGGAATGATCGCGTGAACGATGTGGGGCGCACCGTGGCTGGGACCGTGGACGACGGCACCCGAGGAGGCCGCCGTGATCGCGTGAGCGAGCCGATCACCCAGAGCCGCTAGCCGCGCGGCTTCGGCATCAAGTCCGCCCACTGCCTCCTCGATAGCCACCGCGAACGCCCACGCGGCGGCCACGTCGACCGTGCCAGAACGGACTCTCCGCTCCTGCCCTCCCCCATGAGTCAGCGACGACAGCGCGGCGTCCCTGCGCGCGAGCAACGCACCCGCCGCCACGGGCCCGCCCACCTTGTGAGAGCTCACCGCTGCGGTCGCCAGGCCGCTGTTCGCAAAGTCAAAGGGCACGTGGCCGATGGCCTGCACGGCGTCGGAGTGCACGGGGATGCCGTGGGCGGCCGCGAGCGCGACCACCTTGGCCACGGGCTGCACAGCACCCACTTCGTTGTTGACGGACTGGATGGACACCAGGCACGTACTGGTGCTTGCCATCTCTAACTCGGCGGCAAGCGCGTCGAGCGATATATGCGCGTCGGCGTCGACAGGGAGTTCGACAGCGATCCCTCCTTGCTCGGCGGCGATCCAGCGCCCGGGATCTAGCGCAGAGTGGTGTTCCACTGCGGTCGTCACCACCCGCGCCCTGTCGGCGTCGAGGGCCCGCCGCGCCCAATAGCCACCCTTTATTGCGAGGTTGTTCGCCTCAGTACCCCCCGAGGTGAAGATCACCTCGGTCGGGTGAGCACCGAGGGCCGCAGCGACTCGATCGCGCGCATCCTCGAGCAGCGATCGCGCAGAGCGGCCCGACGCATGCAGGCTCGACGCATTGCCCACGACGTGTGAGGCCTCAAGCCATGCCTCGCGAGCGGCGGGACGCATCGGCGTCGTCGCGGCATGATCAAGGTAGTGGCGCACGCGACCATGGTAGGCGCGCATGCGAGTTGGTACGGTGACGTCCGTTGCCGACGAAAGGACTCCCCCATGGCCACCTGGTTCATCACCGGCTGCTCGACCGGCATCGGACGCACCGCCGTGGAGGCCGTCGCACACGCGGGGCACACCGTCGTCGCGACCGCGCGCCGCCCTGAGACCCTCGACGACCTCGTTGCGGCGCATCCGGACAACGTGATCGCACTGCCTCTCGACGTGACGGACGACGCTTCGGTTGAGTCGGCCATCGCGGCCGCCGTGGCGCGGTTGGGACGCATCGACGTGCTGGTGAACAACGCCGGAATCGGCTACTTCTCCACCATCGAGGAGTCTGACGAGGCCGACGTGCGGGCCATGATGGAGGCGAATTTCTGGGGTGCGGCACGAGTCACCACGGCGCTCCTTCCTCACTTCCGCGAGCGCCGCGCGGGGCACATCCTGACCGTGTCATCCATTGCAGGCGTGCGTGGGTCTGCAGGCCTCGGCTACTACTGCGCCACCAAGTTCGCGGTTTCCGGCTTCATGGAGGCACTCGCCGCCGAAGTGTCGCACCTTGGCATCAAGATCACCCTGATCGAACCGGGGCCGGTGCGGTCCCTGTGGATCCCCTCTGGCGAGAAGAAACAGGACGTCATGGCGGACTACGCGGAGGTGATGGAGCCCTTCTGGGACCGCATCAACAACCTCCCGGGACGCCAGCCAGGCTCGCCAGAGGCCCTCGCGGAGGCGATGCTCGCCCTTGTCGAGGCGCCGGAACCGCCCTTACACTTCATCGCGGGCGTCCACGCCCTCGCTGGCACCCGCACCAAGATCGAGCGCTTGACGGTCGACGTTGACGCGTGGGAGGAACTGACACGGTCGGTCGACCGGCCCGCGTAGGCGCTCCCGCGCACTGCCACTGCAGCTCCACCGACACTGCGAACCAGAACCATCGGCGGCACGCCGACGCAGGGGCCGGAGGGGCCTCCGCGTCGGCGTGCCGCTCGTGAAGACGGTTCGCACTGTCCGGGGCGTGCGCAAAACGGTTCGCACTGTCCGGGGCGTGCGCAGACGGTTCGCACTGTCTGGGCAGCCCGGCGGCGCTAGCCGATCACCTCGCACTGCTGACCATTGAGCATGAAGGGCCCCACGGGCTCGGCGTCGCCTCGGCTGGTGCCGAGGTATCCAAACGACCGTGCGGAGCCCGGCCAGATGGTCGCGTTGTAGAACACGTTGTCCACCGAGACATCGGTGCCCGTCTTGGTCATGTTGCCGTTCCAACCGAACCAGATCTTCGCGTGCTCGTCCATGCTGTAGTCGAGCGTCCAGCCGTTGATCCGCTCGTCGGTCAGGTTGCGCACCACCACCGTGGTCTTGAAGCCCCCGCCCCACCATTGGTGGGTCCAGGACTGCACCGAGCAGGTGGGCGCAGCGGCAGGCTCGACCTCGACGGGCACCTCGAGCGAGCGGAACACGCGCTCCCCGTTGGGCCCGACCGCCTCGACGTACATGACGTAGAGACGCTCCTCGCCGCCGTACTCCTCGGCGCGGAACTGGGCAGTGTCGCTGTCGACGATGCTCGCGTCACCTGGCAGGTCTCCCGCAGCCATGCCGTCGTCTGCCTGAGTCGAGAACGCGTTGATGATCTCGACCGTCCACGGCGCGCTGTCGGGACCGGTCGCCGTCACGTCGACATCAACCAGCGAGTGCTCGGCGCCGGCCACCACGTCCGGTGTCACCGCGAAGGTCACGCCGGAGTCAAGGTCGAGCCCCAGCAGGATCGGATCGTGGTCCGATGTCCTGTACATGTCTGGCGCGTACAGGGCCGCGATCTGCTCCGGCGTCTGGAAGTTGGTGTTGTAGTCGAGCACCGGCACCTCGTCGGCGTTGATGTGGAACTCCGTCACGCCGGTGACCTGCGGCTGCAAGCTAGGTGACGCGAGCGCGTAGTCGAGGTATCCCCACTGTCCGTCGAACACGTAGGAGTACTCGCCCAGGCTCAGGTCCGCGTAACCCGCGTCGACGAAGACCTGGATGGGGTCCTCCATGGCGTAGGAGTTCAGGTCTCCCATCAGGACGACGTCGGGGTCGCCATTGCCTGCATTGCCAGCATCGATCCAGTCGACAAGGGCCTCAGCTGCTTGCGTCCTGGTCTCGTTCCAACACGCGGCACCGTCGCCAGCGTCGTCGTTGGCGGAGCCGTCCCCAGGGCACGAGCCCTTCGACTTGAGGTGGTTGACCACCAGCGTGACGTGCTCGGAACCGTCCATCTGCACAAACGTCTGGGCGAGCGAAGGCCGATTGCGGCTGTCGTCAAAACGCGGGTCCACGGAGGAATCCATCACGGTGAAATCGCCCGCCGGTCGGACCAAGTCACCGCGGTAGATGAGGCCCACCCGAATCACGTCGGTGCCCAGCACGCCGGTATCGATCGATTCCCAACCGGTGATGCCCTGCGCGGCGTTGAGGCCTGCCGCGAGGTCGGCCGCCGGGTCCACCCCAGGAGTGTTCTCCATCTCCATGAGCGCAATCACGTCAGCATCGAGCGCCTGGAGTGCCTCGAGCAACTTGGTGCGCTGGCGCTCGAACTCCTCGGCGGTTTCTGCGCCGCGGCAGTCATCCTCGAAGCCCACCGGTCCGCACTGGTTGCCGGAGGCGTCGAGCGTGAGGAAGTAGTTGAGCACGTTGAAACTGGCGACCTTGAGGCTGCCGCCGACGTCTTCCGGCTCGGTGGGCCGCGGGTTGGCTGACGCGAAGACCGGCACGCCGCCCCCTGGCACCAGCCCGCTGTCGCTCAGGTCGCCCACAGGGCGCACACGGTACGCGTTGGGCGAGCTGGAGTAGCCGCCCCAGGTGTAGGTCATGACGCCCACGAGGTCCGTCACGGTGTCACCGCCGCGCAGCGGGTTGCTCGCGGTGAGCGGGTTGCCGCCGCCGCCGAACACGGGGTCGGCGTTCTGGGCGTTGGTCGCATCGTCAATGGTGATGCGGTTGAGGTTGTTCGCCGCCTGAATGGCCTGCGCGGGTGCGCCAGGCTCGGCGACAGCAGTCGGCTGCTGGAGCCGTCCGCCAGAACTCAAGACGACCTCGCCAGAACGTCCCTGCTGGTAATACTCGGTGACGTACAAGTCTTGTGGGAAGGTGACGAGCATGCCCTCGTAAGCCTCGGCAGCGTCGGCCGACGCGAAGGGAAGCGTCACGGTCGCAGCCGTCACCGCGGCTCCTGATCCGAGCACGTCGAGTTCGGTCACCGAACTGATTTGCGTCTGGCCCTGGAACTCGCCCACCGTCCCTGTGACGCCGACAACGTCACCAAGATCGACATCGTCATTGGTGGAGTTGAAGACGAAGATGCCTTCAGAAGTGGCAGGGTCGCCGTCGACGGTCGCGTCGTCCTGCTGCAGGTAGAAGCCTCGCAGGGCGGGGCTCGGACCCTCGTAATCGCCGACGACGACGCCCTGGACGGTCACAACGTCACCGGCCAGTGGCGACGCTGCTCCAGCGCCCTGGACGTCGTGGATGGGCGTCACGGTCGGGGTGCCACCGTCACCGCCATCGCCACCGTCACCGCCGTCACCGCCATCGCCACCATCTCCCGTGCACGTCGCGGTGTGGGCTCCGAGTCCGTCAAACGTGTCTGAGGCAAACGCCTCCCACTCGACCGAGGCGTCGAATTCATCCGTCTCGTCGGCGTCACCCGCACAGACGCTCGGGAGTCGGCGCAACGTGTCATTCGCGCCGCCACCTACCCACTCTGCACCGGGATCGACGCCCACCTGGCCGAAGGAGTCGATGGTCGTTCCCGCATTGCTCAGCACTAGGGCGTCGTCACCGTTGAACAGGCCCGCTCCGGTGGTGAGATCGGCTTGCGCAAGGATTGCCGGGTCGGCGCTCGAGTGCGCGACCACAAAGACGTCCCCAGCTGCCAGGGTGCCGGTCAAGTCGAGAGCGACGCTCGCAGAGGTATTGCCATTCGAGTATTGCGTGAGGACGTACGGCGCGAGGTCAACGTCGGCGCCGGTGCCGTTGTAGATCTCCACGGCCTTGTTGAATGAACTGCCCTCGACGTACTCGGACAAGAACAGGTCTGAGGCGGGAGCGGCTGTGGCGGGAACCGCCACCGCCAGCCCTCCGGTGAGCGACAGCAATCCGACGGGGGCGACAATCCTCGAGCGCACGGCGACTCCTTTTGTCCATTTTGTTCTTCCGCCTTCACGTTAGGCCTTCTGGCCCAGACGCGCGCGGCGAACGGATGAACCGTGTCCAAAGAGACGGTGACAAAAAGGAGACGCGAGGTTGTCAGGCGTCCCGGTGCGCCTTGATCCCAGCGATCGCCTGCGGAATCACGTCGTTCAGATCCCCCACCACGCCAAAGTCGGCAATCTCGAAGATCGGGGCGTCTGGATCGATGTTGACGGCCACGATGGTGCCAGAGGCCTGCATGCCCCCGCGGTGGTGCACCGCACCGGAAATGCCGCATGCCACGTACAGCGCGGGCGTGACGGTCACGCCGGTCTGGCCCACCATGTGCTCGTGGCTGATCCAGCCCTCGTCCGTCGCGTCGCGCGAGGCGCCCACCGCGCCGCCGAGCACATCGGCAAGCTCGCGCACCAGCGTGTAGTCGCCGCTCGTGCCGCGCCCGCCGGAGACCACGACGGCGGCTTCCGAGAGCGGGACGCCCTCCTCACGCTCCACTGGAGTCACCGAGACCACTGATTCGCGTACTTCCGGCAACAACGGGATGACCGACACGACTTCTGCTGCACCGGCCGCATCGGCGGCGACGGCCTGCGTCGTGTTAGGGCGCAGCGTCACGACCGCCTTGTCGGCGTTGACGCGCGTGCGCACCTTCCACGTCGCGGCAAAGACGGTCTGGGTCGTCTCGACCCGCCCATCGACCAACTCCGCACCGGCAGCGTCGACCACGACTCCAGCGCCGGTCGCGAGCGCGAGCCTTGTCGCAATCTCCTTGTTCGCAAACGTCGAGACCATGAGCACCACCGAGGCATCGGCGGTGGCCGCACCCACGGCTGCAGCCGCTGTGACGGGATGGCGGGCTCCTTCGCCCACTTCGAGAACGCGCACCTCTGCGGCGCCGTACTCGCCGAGACGCTCCACCTGGGCGGGAGGGGGCTGCTCGCCCATCCACACGGCGACGGGGGCGCCAAGACTTCGCGCCAAGGTGAGCGCCTCGAGCGTCGGTTGGGCAATCTCGGTTCCGCGATGCTCGACGAGCACCGCCACGATCACGTCGGTCATGCGAGTCCCCTTTCGATGAGGAACTCGGCAAGTCGCGTGCCGCCGTCTCCCTTGTCTGTGACCAGGACGCGATTCTCGCGCTCCGGCACCGGCGACGCCTCGAGCACGGTGGTGCGGGACGCCATCGCGCCCACTTGCACGGGGTCCACTCCAATGTCTGCCAGGGACCACGTGGTGACGGGCTTGCTCCTCGCGGCCATGATGAGTTTGAAGTTGGGATAGCGAGGCTTGTTCGCCTCGTCGGTGACGGACACGAGCGCCGGAAGCGGCGCCGTCACGGTCTCGTGAGCATCGGGCATGTGTCGCTCGATCGTGGCACTTCCGTCTGCCACGGCAAGGGACGACGCCAGGGTCAGCTGGGCGATATCGAGTTCGGCTGCGAGCGCGGTGGGCAGCATCGACGTGAGCCCATCGAGCGCAGCCATGCCAGTGATGACCAGATCGACGGGGCCGTCCTTTTCGATCTCGCGCACGGCGGCGGCCAGCACCCGAGCGGTGCCGAACACGTCGGAGCCAGCAATGGCGTCGTCGCTGACGTGCACGGCGTGGTCGACTCCCAACTGCAAGGCCTTCCGCACGGCGGCCACGGCGTCGGACCCGCCGACGGTGACGGCGTAGACCTCTGCCTCGCCCTCGGGGAGAGACTCTCTTAGTTGCAGGGCTGCCTCTACCGCGTTCTCGTCAAGCTCATTCATCGTGCCGTCGTCCGCCGTGCGGGTGACGGTGCCGTCGGTGAAGGAGCGTTGCGATTGGAGGTCGGGGACAAACTTTACGGTGACCACGATGCGCATGGACCAAGACTATCGGGCGGACGGCGACGCCCCACCCGTCGGCCGTCTACTGCACAATGGGCTTATGGCTCTTGTCCCCTCGAGTAACACGCCCCCCGTCCCCCCTTCTCCCGATCGTCACCGGCTCGGCGTGCACGTGGTGGACGGAGGAGTATCGGTCGCGGTGACGGCCGCGCACGCGTCCGCGGTGGAGTTCTGCCTGTTCACTGACGACGTAGAGACGCGCTTCGCGCTCAATGGACCCCACCACGGCGTGTGGCACGGCTTCGTCGCCGGAGTGGAACCAGGTCAGCGTTATGGCTTCAGGGCATCAGGTCCTTGGGCGACCAAGCGAGGTCACCGCTACAACCCCGCCAAGCTGCTGATTGACCCGTACGGGCGCGGCCTCGACGGACAACTAGCGCCGATGACCGCGCCTGGCGCGAGCGCCCTCAGGTCGAACCGTGATGGCACCGACACCGCGCCGCTCACGCCTCGGTCCGTGGTGGTGGGCGACCCGCAGGCACCGCTGCACCATCCCAAGCCCCGTACGCCTTGGCAGGACACGGTGCTGTACGAAGCTCACGTCAAGGGTTTCACCAAGACGATGCCTGGTATCCCTGAGGAACTTCGAGGCACGTACGCAGGGCTGGCGCACCCCGCAAGCATTGAGCACCTCACCAACCTCGGCATCACTGCCATCGAGTTATTGCCCATTCACGCCTTCGCTTCCGAGCCTCACCTTGAGGGCATGGGGCTCAGCAATTACTGGGGCTACTCGACGATGAACTTCTTCACGCCGCACGCCCCGTATGCCACGGCCGAGGCGCGCGCCGCGGGTGCGGAGGCGGTGCGTGACGAGTTCAGAGGGATGGTCGATCTTCTGCACGCCGCCGGGATCGAAGTGATCCTCGACGTGGTCTACAACCACACGATGGAGGGCGGCTGGGGCGACCGCGTGGTGAGTTGGAGGGGGCTCGACAACTACGCGTATTACCGCCACAGCCCCATGAACCCGCAGCATTACGACGACGTCACGGGCACAGGCAACTCGCTCGACTTTTCGCAGCCGACCGTCATCAAGATGGCCCTCGACTCGCTGCGGTACTGGACCGATGTGATGGGGGTCGATGGCTTCCGCTTTGACCTGGCAGTCACGCTGGGCCGCACCATGAACGGCTTTTCTACCGACCACCCGTTCCTCGTTGCGCTCACGACTGATCCTTCGCTCGGATCGGCCAAGCTCATCGCCGAGCCTTGGGACATCGGGCTCGGCGGTTGGCAAGTAGGCAATTTCCCGATGCCGATGGCCGAGTGGAACGACCGCTTCCGCGACTATGTGCGCTCGTATTGGTTGACATTTGGCGCCGGCAAGGTGGGAGGAAGGGATCACGCGACGGCTCCCGAACTCGCTACGCGTCTCGCGGGCTCCGCGGACCTGTTCGGCCACACCGAGCCGTACGGAATGCGCGGCCCCATGGCGTCGATCAACTTCATCACCGCCCACGATGGCTTCACGGCCTACGACCTCACGGCGTACAACGACAAGCACAACGAGGCCAACGGCGAACACAACAGGGACGGCACCGACAACAACCGCTCGTTCAACCACGGCGTCGAGGGAGACACAGACGACGCCGAGGTACTGGCGGCGCGCAGGCGCTCGCTGCGCAATCTCCTCGGCACCCTGCTGCTATCGGCCGGCACGCCGATGCTGGTCGCTGGAGACGAACTGGGCCGCACCCAGGGCGGCAACAACAACGCGTACTGCCAAGACAACGAGATCTCGTGGCTCGATTGGGAGGTGCAGCCTTGGCAACAGGAGCTGCGTGACACCGTCGCTCACCTGATCGCACTGCGCAAGCGTCACCTCGTGTTGCGGCCGGAGCGCTTCTATGACGGCGTCGACGAGGACCCCCGTGACCAGAACCTCAGGGCCGATTCAGCGTGGTTCACCCTCTCGGGCGATCACGAAGACGAGGACTGGTGGGAGGACCCTTCCACGCGCGTGGTGCAGTTCATGAGATCGCTGTCGAACCCTGCAGAGGCCGACGCCCTGCTCGTGATCAACGGCTCGCGCGACAACGCATCCGTGACCATTCCTGACGACGACGGCGCGCTGTGGAACCTCGCGTGGGACTCCGCATGGGAGAGCCCCGCAGAACGCACGGAAGATCTGACGGCGCCAGGAAGCACCACCGAGATGCACGCCATGTCGATGCGCCTCTACGTCAGCGCGGTGTAGAAAACCGCTCCCAGAGCCAGGGTCATTTGCGTCCTGTGTGACCCTCAAAATGGACTGGTGTACGCTCCAAGTTGAACGTTAACATTGGCGCACAAACGCCAGGCAGATGAGGACGAGTAGTGACGAGCACACCACGGTCGCTGGCGACGAGGCTCCTCGCCGGCGTGATGACACAAAGCCGCGCCAGATCATGACGGTCCCGTCAAGCCTCGCCGATCACTTCGCCTCGCTTTACGGCGCCGTCCCCGAGGGGGTCTGGTCGGCCCCAGGGCGCGCCAACCTGATCGGTGAGCACACCGACTACAACAACGGTTACGTTCTGCCGTTCGCCATCGCCGAACGCACCTGGTGCGCCGCGCGGCTCACGGACACAGGCGAACTGAGAGTGTCGAGCACCGCTCAGCCCAGCCAACACTCCGTCGCCATCGCGGAGATCGCCGATGCGACCTTCGAGGGCTGGTCGGGCTACGCGCTGGGCGTGGCCTGGGCGTTTCACGAAGCGGGTCACGACCTCAGCGGCGCCCGTGGGGTTGACATCCTCGTGGACTCGACGGTCCCGCTCGGCGCTGGATTGTCATCCTCAGCCGCGCTTGAATCCGCCGTGGCGGTGACCCTCAACGATCTGTGGGGCCTCGGGCTCGACCGCATGTCCCTCGCCAGGGCCGGTCAACGCGCAGAGAACGGCGCGATCGGCGCGCCAACGGGAATCATGGATCAGGTCGCGTCGCTGTTCGGACAATCCGACCACGCGGTGTTGCTCGACTGCGCCTCACTCCACACCGCAACCGTTCCGCTCAAGCTTGAGCCCAACAGCTTGGCACTCGTGGTGATCGATTCGCGAGTCAAGCACGCTCACGCAAACGGTGGCTATGCGTCGCGGCGGGAAGCCTGCGAGCGAGGCGCCGCAGCCCTCGGGGTGACCTTTCTTCGCGAACTCACTGTGGCCGAGTTGGACAAGGCCAAAGGCCTCCTCGACGACGAGACCTTCAGGCGCGTACGGCACGTCGTCACCGAGAACGCAAGGGTCCTCGACACCGTCGAGGCGCTTGCCACCGCCGGACCTCAGGCGATCGGCGATCTGCTCCTGGCCTCCCACGCCTCCATGCGGGACGACTTCGAGATCTCCGTGCCACAAATTGATGTGATCGTCGACGCCGCCATGACCGCTGGCGCTGTCGGCGCACGGCTCACCGGCGGGGGTTTTGGGGGCTCGGCCGTGGCGCTTGTTCCTGCCGAGAAGGTCCAGGCCCTGACGGAGTCAGTGCACGCCGCCGCGCACGCTCAAGGATTCACTGAGCCTGCGGTCCTCACCGTCAATCCCTCCCAAGGCGCGCGTCGTGACCTTTAGCCTTTGCTCCCGAGCGGAAGGATCTCCATCATGACTACGTGGCTCGTGACCGGCGGCGCTGGATACATCGGCGCGCACGTCGTGTCGGCCCTGCTCGATGCCGGCTACGGCGCCGTGGCCTACGACAATTTGTCGACGGGCAAGCCCGAGTTTGTCCCACGAGGCGCCGCGTTTGTCGAGGGCGACATCCTCGACGCGAGCGCGCTGACTGAGGCACTCGAGGCGCACGGCTGCTCTGGCGTGATCCACTGCGCCGGCTACAAGTACGCAGGAGAGTCCGTCAAGTACCCCACCCACACGTACCTTCAAAACGTCTCAGGGACCGCCGTGCTACTCGACGCCATGGCCGCCACCGGCGTCGGCGCGCTCGTGTTCTCCTCCTCCGCAGGCGTATACGGAACGCCTGCCACCGAAGTCGTGACTGAAGACACCGAATGCCACCCCGAGAGCCCCTACGGCGAGAGCAAACTTGTCGCCGAGTGGCTCATTCGCGACCAGGCCGTCGCGACTACTGACTCCGCAGTCCCGCTCGCCGCGACCAGCTTGCGCTACTTCAATGTCGTGGGTTCCGGCCGCAGTGACATCTACGACGTCTCCCCCCACAACCTCTTCCCCAAGGTCTTCGCAACCCTGCTGCGCGGCGAGGCACCGCGCATCAACGGCGACGACTACGCGACCCCTGACGGCACCTGCGTCAGGGACTATGTGCACGTGTCCGACCTCGCTGACGCTCACGTGGAGGCCGCTCGCGCCCTCGAGAAAGGCCGCCTCTTGGAGCCCGTGTACAACCTCGGATCCGGGGCAGGTACCTCCGTGAGGCAGATCGTCGACGCCATGCGCGAAGTGACAGGGATTGCGACCGCGCCGGTGATAGGTGCGCGCCGTCAAGGTGACCCTGCCCGCATCGTTGCCTCTGGAGAACTCGCCACTCGCGACCTCAAGTGGAAGACCAGTTTCACGGTCGCGCAGATGGTGTCGACTGCCTGGGAGGCCATGCCTCACGCGTGACCGGCGTCCGCCGTGCGGCGAGGGCCGGCACCGCCGCACGAAGGGTGCTTCGTGTTGGACGCGGGCGCATTCCCGAGTAGGTTCGTGACATGGAGCGAAGCCAGGAATTGTCCGTCGGCCGGATCCCCATCGTGAACGTCCAGCCGTCACTCGAGCAGGGCCGATGGCCCGCCCGCGCCGTCGTCGGAGAAGCCCTCCCGGTGACCGCGACCATCTTTCGCGAAGGGCACGACGCCGAAGGCGCCACGCTCGTCGTCACTGGTCCTGACGGCAAACGTCTCTCGGTGCCGATGCCTCAAGAAAACTGGGGAAACTCGCTCTACAAGGCGAACTTCATCCCCACTCGCGAGGGCATGCACTCCTTCAGAGTCGAGGCGTGGTCCGACCCTGTGGGCTCATGGGCTCACGCGGCGGAGGTGAAGATTCACGCTGGCGTTGACGTCAACCTCATGCTTGCTGAAGGCGTCGACGTGCTGACACGCGCGAGGGACTCGGTACGCAGGGGCGCCGCAGCAAAGCAGCTTCTGACCGACGCGATCGCCGCCCTGTCGGACGGAACGCTCGCTCCTGAGGCCCGTCTTGAGGCAGCCTTGTCCTCCAAGGTGAGACAGACCCTCACGAAGGCCCCGCTGCGCGAGTGGGTGACGGCCTCACAGGAGTACCCGCTCTTCGTCCAGCGCGAGAAGGCCCTGGTCTCCGCTTGGTATGAGATCTTCCCTCGCTCGGAAGGCGCCAAGCACAACGCCAAGACCGACGAGTGGACGTCTGGCACGTTCGCGACCGCGGCCAAGCGCCTGCCAGGCATCGCCGACATGGGCTTTGACGTCGTCTACCTCACGCCCATCCACCCGATCGGCTCGACTCACCGCAAGGGCCGCAACAACGCACTCGAGGCAGCGCCGGGCGACCCCGGCAGCCCCTACGCGATCGGTTCGGAGGCCGGCGGCCATGACGCAATCCATCCTGAACTCGGGACGATGCGGTCGTTCAAGACCTTTGTGAAGCGTGCGAACGAACTGGGCATGGAGGTCGCCCTCGACATCGCCCTCAACGCCTCTCCCAACCACCCGTGGCTCCAGGAGCACCCCGAGTGGTTCACGACGCGCCTTGACGGGACGATTGCTTACGCGGAGAACCCGCCCAAGAAGTATCAGGACATCTATCCCTTCAACTTCGACAATGACCCGGAGGGCGTCTACCACGCGTGGCGGGACATCTTCCAGGTGTGGATCGACGCCGGTGTGACTGCGTTCCGCATCGATAACCCGCACACCAAACCGCTCACGTTCTGGGAGCGACTGCTGGCCGACGTCGCCAAGGAACGTCCGGACGTCATCTTCTTGGCGGAGGCCTTCACGCGCCCCGCCATGATGCACACCCTCGCGAAGATCGGCTTCCACCAGAGCTACACCTACTTCACGTGGCGCCAGACGGCGGAAGAGATGGGTGAGTATCTCGAAGAGCTCGCCGGCGAGTCTTCGTTCTACATGCGGCCGAACTTCTGGCCGACGACTCACGACATTCTGACGCCCGACATGCAGCGAGGAGGCGCGCCCTACTGGAAGATGCGGGCTGCGCTTGCCGCCACGGGCTCCCCCTCCTACGGGATCTACACCGGATACGAGTTTGTGGAGTCGGTGGCAAGGCCAGGTGTCGAGGAACAGATCGACAACGAGAAGTACGAATACAAACCGCGCGACTGGTCCAAGGCGGACGAGCATGGAATGCAGACGCTCCTGACGACGCTGAACCTAGTGAGGTCGGAACACGTCGCATTGCGCAGGCTGCGTGGATTGACCGTTCATCGCACGACGAACCCCAACATTTTGTGCTTCACCAAGCATGTTCCAGCCGATGAGGCGCCAGACGGCCGCGAAGACACCGTGGTCGTCGTCGCCTCGTTCGACCCACATGCGATCAACGACGCGATCGTGACGCTCGATATGAGCGCGATCGGCAAGCAAGACGACGATCCCATTGACATCCAAGACGCCATCACGGGGGCTGATTACACCTGGGGCCGCGAATTCTTTGTGCGGCTCGACCCCTCGCAAACCTTGGTCCACGTGGCTACGGTGCGTCGATGAACATGCTGGAGGAATCCTGTGGCTCGTAACATTGATCCAGCGGCCTTGGCCGACATTCTTGCCGGCACTCACCATGAACCTCATGCCGTCCTCGGACCTCACCTCCAAGACGGCGGTGTTGTCGTCAGGGTGTTGCGGCCCTTCGCCAGCTCCATCCTCATTCGGACGCTCGACGGCACGTTTCCCGCGCAGCATGTCGAGGGAGCGCTCTGGGAGGCGGAACTGCCAGGTGACGAGGTGCCTGACTATCGGGTGCACGTCACGTATGACGCCGACGAGGTGGTCTCCGACGACCCGTACCGCTTCCTGCCGACGCTCGGAGAACTTGACCTCCATCTGATCAGGGAGGGCCGTCACGAGCGGCTGTGGGACGCGCTCGGGACACACGTGAGGACGTATCCGTCCGTGCTGGGCGAAGTCACGGGGACGTCGTTCAGCGTCTGGGCCCCCAACGCGAGGGCGGTGCGCGTCGTCGGCGGCTTCAACCACTGGCAAGGCGTCGGCCACGCGATGCGGTCGCTCGGCTCTTCAGGGGTGTGGGAGTTGTTCATCCCCGACGTCGGGGACGGCACTCACTACAAGTTCGAGATTCTTGGCAAGGACGGTCACTGGAAGCAACAGGCCGACCCGATGGCGCGACGTACCGAGGTGCCGCCGCATACTGCCTCGATTGTCACCGCGAGCGAATACGACTGGAAGGACCAGGAGTGGCTCGACGCCAGGGCACAGCGCTCGGCGCACGACACCGCGATGTCCGTCTACGAAGTACACCTGGGCTCGTGGAAGCAGGGGCTGAGTTACCGCGACCTCGCCGACGAGTTGATCCCGTACGTCCGTGATCTCGGCTTCACGCACCTCGAATTGATGCCTGTCATGGAGCACCCCTTCGGCGGCTCGTGGGGCTACCAGGTGACGTCGTACTACGCGCCGACGTCACGGTTCGGCGATCCTGACGACTTGCGTTACTTCATCGACCGTGCGCACCAAGAGGGCATTGGTGTGCTGCTCGATTGGGTTCCTGGCCACTTCCCCAAGGACGCTTGGGCGCTCGGCCGCTTCGACGGCACGCCGCTCTACGAGCACCCCGACCCCCTGCGTGGCGAGCAGCCCGACTGGGGCACGTTCATCTTCGACTTCGGCAGGGCCGAAGTACGAAACTTCCTCGTGGCCAACGCCTTGTACTGGCTGCAGGAGTTCCACGCGGATGGCTTGCGCGTCGACGCCGTCGCATCGATGCTCTATCTGGACTACTCGCGTGAGGCGGGTCAATGGCGGCCCAACATTCATGGGGGCCGCGAGAACCTCGACGCGATCGCGTTCCTTCAAGAAGCAAACGCCACGGCGTACAAGAACGTCCCAGGAATCGTCATGGTGGCGGAGGAGTCAACCGCGTGGCCTGGTGTCACGGCGCCCACCTCTCAAGGAGGGCTCGGTTTCGGCCTCAAGTGGAACATGGGGTGGATGAACGACACCCTTCGCTACCTCTCAGAAGAGCCGATCCACCGCTCGTACCACCACCACACTGTGACGTTCTCCTTGATGTACGCCTTCTCCGAGCACTTCATGCTGCCCCTCAGTCACGACGAGGTGGTCCATGGAAAGGGCTCGCTGTACGACCGCATGCCAGGCGACCATTGGCAGAAGATCGCTGGCCTGCGGTCCCTGTTGGCATATCAGTGGTCGCACCCAGGAAAGAAACTGCTCTTCATGGGCAGTGAGTTCGGTCAGGCCGCCGAATGGTCGGAAGGCCGCTCGCTCGACTGGTGGCACACGGAGGACCCGCTCCACGACGGCTTGCGGCGCCTCATCGGCGACCTGAACGCCTTCTACAGGGCCCAGCCGGCGCTCTGGGAGCGAGATGACGACGCGTCCGCCTTCCGGTGGATCGACTCGGACGACTCTGCCCGCAACGCCATCTCGTTTGTGCGGTATGCGAGGGACGACACACCGATCGTGGTGGTGGTCAACTTTGCGGGCACGCCTCACGAGAACTACCGCCTCGCCTTCCCACATGCTGGCGTGTGGAACGAGGTGCTCAACACCGACTCGGAGGCGTACGGCGGCTCCGGTGTCGGCAATCTCGGCAAGGTCGAGGCAACGGCACTGCCCCACCACGGGTTCGACGCCTCGACGACGGTGCGGCTACCGCCGCTCGGCGCCGTGTTCTTCACTCCCGCGAAGGACGAGGACGCCTAGGCCGGGTACGCCTAGTACAGGGCGCTGGCGAGCCGCTGGCGCGCGGCACTGACGCGCGGGTCGGTGGGACCCACCACGTCAAACAGTTCGATGAGTCGCGCCCTCACGCGCTCCCTGTCGGGCCCGGCGGTGACAGATACGGCGTCGATGAGCCGGTCGAAAGCGTCCTCAATCATGCCGCCGAGCACGTCGAGGTCGGCGACGGCCAGTTGGGCGTCGAGGTCGTCGGGAGAATCGGCGGCGGCCTTGCGTACCGCCTCGGCGTCGGCCGTGCCGCTACGCGCAATGAGCGACACTTGCGCTTTGCCTGCCCGCGCATCGGCGTCCTTGGGATTCTCCTTGAGAGCCTGCTCGTACGCCGCTACGGCGGCTTCGTAGTCGCCGCGCTCGATCGCGTCGAAGGCTTCTTGGTGCAGCGGTGGGAGCGGAGCCTCCTCCGCCTCGCCATCTACCGTCTGGTCCGCAACCGGTCCCGAGTCGCGCACATCCATTCCCGCCTCGCGGGCGACCTGCGCGACTTGCTCGAACACATCGGCAAGTTGCGCGTCGTCAGGAGTTCCTTGGAACAGGGGCACCGGCCGCCCAGCCAACAACGCGAGCATGGCAGGTACCGCCTGCAACTGAAACGCTTCCGCGAGTCCTGGTTCAGTGTCGATGTCTACCGTGACAAGGGTGACGCTCTCGCCGTACCGCCCCAGGAGGGCGACGACGCGCCCCCGCAGCTCTTCGCACTGCGGCGCCGCAGCGGAGCACAACAGCACGTAGACCGGGCGCCTCGTGGACTCCTGGAGGTACTCTCCTGCGTTCGCCTCCGTCATGGCTTGGGGGCCGTTGGCTGAGCCTGCCTGCTGTCCTTGTGGGGACTTCGCCGCGAGCGCGGCAAGGTCAACAACGCCGCTGAAGGGAGGTAGCGAGGTCATGGCGTCCTTTCTCGACGAGGATTACGAGGGCTGGATGGAGACAAGGTGGTGCTCGGCGGCCACGACAGTCGGCAACTCTTCGCCGCCGGGCGGCGGAACCGAGAGCACGACGAAGTCTCGGTAGGAGTACGTGACCTTGTCCGTCGCGCTGCCCTCAAGGAGGGGAAGGTCACGCGCAGACAATTGGAGCGTCGCGTCAGACACGGAGAACGACGAGGAGATCTGAAGGGGTGCGAACACGAGCGCACCGCCGTCGGACGTCGCAAGGGCATAGGTTCCCGCGAAGTCCGGCTGGATCGTGTCGACGTATGCACCCCCCGCTCCTTGGGCAGCCGTGGTGAGCGCCGACCGGGCGCCGAACAACTGCTCGGCGTACGAATCTGCGCCGAAAGCGGCCGCCAGTTCGCCCTCAGGACCCTGACGCAAGTACTCGACGTAGTCCTCGAGCGCCTTGCGGGGCGACGGCTCGACGCCATCCTCGCCCAATGCCAGCGGCTCGGCACCGTTGACCGCACCAGGCATCGCCGGCAGCACTGCCCCGGGAATCATGTGTGCCCATGCCACGAGCCGGTAGGGCTCTTGGACAGCGTCCTGCACCCAGAGGTACACGACGGGCGTCAACTCGTCACTCGGCGGCTCGGAGACCGCCGCGAACATGCGCGGCCATGAGTCGGAACGCGACACGTAAATCCCCTGCATGTCCGAGGGGAGCTCCGAGATGGGCGACTCGGCCACCTGCGCCGCGACGAGGTACTCGGCGCTCCTGACCTGCGCTGCGTCTCCCGCCAAACGCGAGGTGAAGAGTTCTGGATCCCGCGCGGCGTCGGCGGCACTCAACTCGGCAAAGGTCGACTCGATGATGGATTCGGCTTGAGACTCGATCAGCGCAGCCTGCGCCTCGAGCTCTGGCGTGGCCGTCGCAACAGGCGGCGCGGCGGCGCAACCGGCAAGCAGGAGCGCGGCGGCGCTCATCGCGATCACAGTGCGCCTCATGGCCGGTCCTCCTTCTCTTCAAGGTCGACATCCGGCAGCGTGGAGCCAGCCAGTCGCCGCTCGCGCCGTGAACCGGGCCTGACGGAGTCCGTCGGCGCGGTTCGCGATCGCGAGGTCGTCCAGGACTCGACCCGCTCCTGGAGCGGGCGCACATCGATGATGGCCGACAACACGGCAAGCACGCCGAGCGCCGCGAGCGCGGCGCCAATCCAGATGAGGGGACTAATCCAGGCGTCGTTCACCTCGCGAAGGGCGCTGACCTCGAGCGTGGCAAGGTCGCTGCCGTCGACGGACGTGACCACAAAGGACTCGCCGGGTGCGACGGCCGATAGCGCCACCGACACGCGGCCCTCGCCCGCCCAGTTCTGCCTCCACACATCGCCTGAGCCGTAGTCGAAGACCACCTCGTCAGCGTCGTCGGCGGCATCCTCGGGAACCGGCGTTGCTTCTGGACTTGGCGTGGGCGTCGGACTTGGCGATGCTGCCGCCTCCGCATCAGCCGACGCCGTGGGCGTTGGCGAAGGAGACTCAGGAACGATCCGCGAAGCGGTGCGAGTCGTGAACTCGTCCCAACTCGCGTAACCGGTGACAAAGGTCGCCGAGTGGTCGCCCAGCCACGCCTGAGCGTCGACGGGGCGCGCCGTGTGTGCCTCGATCGCTCCGTCCGACGTGACGGCAAGGCGTTGAAGGCCAGGAAGCGCGAGCACCTCGGGACCGAGCACGACCACTGGTGTTCCCAGCGTCGCTTGGGTCACCACAGCCTGTTCTGGCCTCACGGCTTGGGCGATGAGCCCCGCGATCAGCATCAGCAGCCCGAGGGCTCCTGCGATGATCGCTGTCGTGCGTAGGGTCACGTCTTTTCCTCCTGTGTCCGGCGTACAGTCTAGGAGACAACGCACGAGGACCCCCAGGTGTGGCTTTGTCATGCCATAAGCCCGCGACTAATGTGGTGTGACGCTGGGGGCAAGCGATGAGGAGAACCGATGGCTGACGAGACCCTGCCCTTCCCTGTCGCCATGCGCGGTTACGACCGCGACGCGGTGGCTGCGCATATGAAGAGGCTCGAAGAGTCCCTGTCGCAGGCTCAAGAGACGGCCACACAGGCCCGTCAAGAGGCGGAGCAGGCCCAGCGCGCGCTCGACGATATGCAGCGCAATCTCAACGAGACCGATCAGCCCACCTACAAGGGTCTGGGCGCACGGGTCGAGCACTTGTTGCGATCGGCAGAAGAGCAATCGGCCGACGTTGTCAATCGCGCCAACACTCATGCTCAAGACACGATTGCCAGGGCTAACGTTGCCGCACAGCAGTTGAGGGCACGGGCGGACAACGAAGTCTCCGAAATTCTCGCGCAGAGCAGGCGCGAGGCCGACGAGGTCAAGGCGGCCGCGGAGAGCGCGGCCCAGGGCACCAGGGAGGCGGCGGAACGCCAGGCCGCAGAAGTTGTGGCAAAGGCCCAGCGTGAGGCCGACCGGATTACCTCGGTGATCGACACCGAGATTGCCGAGAAGCGCACGGGCGCCGAGCGCGAGGTGCACGCAATGCGTGCGACCGCGGAGCGCGAGATCACGGAACTCAAGGTGTCGAGCCAGCGCGAAGCCACCGACTTGGTTGAAGGGGCGCGCGGCCAGGCCGAATCGACTGTCAGTAACGCGCAGGCGGAAGCACAACGCTTGCGTGAAGAGGCGGAACAGGCCCTCGCCGCCGCCAGGGAGGACGCGGAGCGCCTGGCCGTCGAAGGCGCCGACGCTCTCGCGGCAGCGCAGGCTGACGCCCAGACCACCCTTGAGCGCGCAAACGACGAGGCGACGACGCTTCAACGAGAGGCCGCCTCGATCAGGGCCGAAGCGGACAAGCATGCCGCCTCTGCACTCGCCGCAGGGCGTCGCGAGGCCGCTCAGATCATGTCGTCGGTACAGGCCGAGACTGAGAACCTCAAGGTCGAGGCGTCTCAGTACCACGCGAACACCATCGCCGCTGCTGACGAGTACGACGCCGCCAAGCGCAGCGAAGCGGACGCCTACGACCAGGACACGCGCGCCAAGGCCGACGACTACCTCGCTGCCAAGCGTGGCGAGGCCGACGAGTACCACGCCTCGAAGCGAGCGGAAGCCGATGACTACGACGCCGCAACGCGAGCGGCGGCGGACGAGTACGACGAGTCGAAGCGCGCGGCGGCAGACCAGTACGACGCCGCTCAGCGCGCCGAGGCCGACGCGTACGTGGCCTCCACGCAGGCAGAGGCTGACCAGCAGGTCGCGGCCAAGCACGCCGAAGCCGAGAAGTACGCGGCGGCCAGGCAAGCGGAAGCCGACAGGTACGCAGCGACCAAGCAGGCAGAGGCCGACAAGTACGCCGCCGCCAAGCAAGCGGAAGCCGACAAGTACGAGCGGACCACTCGAGAGCAGGCCGAGCGGGTTGCTTCTGAGCGGACGGCGGCCGCGGAGCGCTACTTCGCCGCAAAGGTCGGCGAGGCAGACCAGTACCACGGCTCCAAGTTGGTGGAAGCCGATCAGTACCACGCCACCACGACAGCAGACGCTGACCAGTACGACGCGGATCTGCGAGCCGCGGCGGAACACTACGACGTCCAGCTGCGCCAGCGTGCCGACAACGAGACGGCAGACTTGCGCAAGCGCGCGGAATCCGACACGAAGAAGCTGCGCGCCCAGGCCGCAGCCGAGGTCAAGGCGCTACGGGACGAAGCCGCCGCCGAGACCGACGCGCTGTTGAGCGATGCACGGGCCCAGGCGAAGAGCATGATCGACTCGGCGGCCGCGGAGGCACAGCAAGTGCGGTCGGAGGCCTACGGCGACGCGGAAGCGGCGAAGGAGGAGGCCCGCCGCACCAGGGAGGATCTCCAGATCGAGATCGCTCAGCGACGCGAGGCAGCAGAAGCGACCATCAACGAGCGCCACAACGAGGCGAAGGCGGAGTCGGAGGCCATGGTCGCCGACGCGCGCACCAGGGCCGACGAAGCCGAGTCGCGCCTCACCGACGCTCTCGAGCGGGCGGAGCAGGCTCGCAGGGACGCCGAGGAACACGCTCGCACGCTGCTGAGCAACGCCCGCCACAACGCCGACGACATCGTCTCCCAGGCGCGCGAACACGCGGAGACCATCATCTCCGAGGCCGTCACGGATGCCGAGAGGGAGCGGTCGCTCGCTTCCAAGGAGGTCGAGGAGCTGAACCACCAGCGCGAGTCGATCACCACCTACCTCGACGACTTGCGTTCGCTCCTCGCGGCCGACCCCGTCAACAACCTCGCGGCCGCATCTCGCCTCGCCCAGGAACACGCTGCTGAGCAGTCCGCTGACGCCCCCGGAGGCGAGCAAGACCGCGAGGACTGACGTGTCAGCGGAGCGCAAAGACGACGCGTTCGCTCTTGCCGCGCGCCTTGACCGCCAACGCGAGGTGGAGAGCGCCCAAGCGTCGGCGCTCGTCAAGCAGTTTGCCGAGCAGGCGAAGGCGGCAGGGATAGAGCCTATTCGCCTGACCGCGCGGCCGTACTCTGGCCGCACGGTGCTGAAGACGGACGTGGTGGGTTGGTACATCAAGCGCGACTGCAGCGTCGGCGTGAGCACGGACGGCGACTTCTACTTGCTTCACGCACCTGGCGGTTGGTCCGCATGGTTCAAGGGCGTCCACCTCGACCCCTCCGATCCCCCCATGGAGCTCGGCCGTGGCGCGCGCGATGGCGAGTCGATGCCGATGGAGAAGGCGCTCGCCATTCGACTGGCCGCGGGAAACGTCTGGCCGTAGCGAACGCTCAGCGCCCGCACTGCGGGTGACGGCTAGCAGGTCGGGTGACGGCTAGGCGGAGGCGAGCTGGTCGATGAGACGCGCGATGACCTCAGGCCGCTCGACGTGGGCCACATGCCCGGCGCCCTCAACGACCGTCACGTCAACGCCAAGCGCCGCCGCCATCTGCTCGGCCTCTTGCTGCGTCGTCAATCCGTCATCATGGCCCCGTGCCACGAACGCGGGAGCGTCGCACGCAGCGAGAACGGCTGTGCGATCAGGACGGGCGGCCATGGCCCGCTGGTTCCACGCCACACCGACTCCTGCCTGGCGGGCCACATTCGCCACGAGCGACTCCGAGAGGGCGTCGTCAGCGCGCGTGCGAGCTCCCACGAGTCCCTCCACGTTCGCACGGGGGTCGGCGACCCCGTCTGCCTCTTCGGCCTTCTCAGCGGCCGTCAGGCGCCGCTCACGGGCCTCTGCCGTGTCTGCAGTCGCCCTGGTACCGATAAGGCCGAGCCCAGCCACAGCGTCGGCGTGGCGTTCCAACACCGCCATTGCCACGTAGCCGCCCATGGAGCAGCCCACCCAGATCGCGTCTCGCGAGCCGGTCACCTCGCGCATCGCCGATACGGCCGCGTCAGCGATGAGGTTGAGGGACGGGTCGCTCGACGATGGGGGCATGTCGCCGATGCCTGGAGGGTCGAAAGTAATGATGTCGCCTTCCCACGTGTCGAGGGCGGCGATCAAGGGCTCCCATTGCTCTCGATCGAGGGGAAAGGCGTTGAGGAGGACGAGGGGCGTTCCGGTGGGCAGCAAGCTCATGAGGCATCTCCAAGGTCTTCTGCGTCGGTAGCATCGGTGGCAGGCACGGAGGTGGGAAGCGCCCGCGCGCCTGGCAAGACAGCGGCGAGCAGCAGGTCGAGCACGATGCGCACGTACTTCTCCCCCACCCACAAGTGCTTGGCTCCCTCGACGGGGATGACGCGCGCTTGGGTCAGCGGCGCGAATGCGGGTACCGCCTGATCGGGCGTGAGGAAGTCGTCGAACTCGGGCACGAGCGCAGTGACAGGCTTTCCCGACCTCGCCCAGTGCTCCAAATGCTCTGGCTCTGCGCGGCGCAAGGGCGGCGACAGCAACACAGCGCCCTCGACCTCGAGGTCTGCACCGTGCATGAGCGCGACTTCAGTGCCGAAACTCCAGCCCACGAGCCATCGGTTCGGCAACCCCCGCTCCACGGCGAACTTGACCGCCGCGCGCACGTCGGCCGCCTCGCCGACGCCCTCTTCGAAGTGGCCTCCTGATGTGCCGCGCGGCGAGGACGTTCCCCGCGTGTTGAACCTCAGGACGGCGACGTCGGCGAGATAGGGCAGGCGCCACGACGCCTTGCGCAACACGTGCGAATCCATGAATCCGCCGTGAGTGGGAAGCGGATGCAAGGTCACCAGCGTGGCCGCGATGTTGCCAGACGCGGGCAGCGCCAACTCCCCCACGAGGGTCAGCCCGTCTTCCGTCACGATCTCGATGTTCTCGCGGTGCGCAGGGAGCACCGTCATCGCGCGAATCTCCGTCAACTCAGCCATGCATCCTCCCGAAGGTTTGCCAACAGCCGCGGTGCCAATGCCGCCGCTCCTGGCCCGCAGCGTCGGCGCCGAAGAGGCCGTCCACAGGCCAGGCGACGATGTGCTCTTGGGCGCCGGAGACTTCCCTTCCGCACGCCGGGCAGGTGTAGGTCTTGTCGGATGGGCGCGGCACCGCGACCCAGTAGTCCTCGCCCCGTGGGCCTGGCTGGCGTTGCGCGCCCATGCTGCCGCGCACCTTGTCGACGTCGAGCTCCTGATGGGGCTGGCCGTAAGGGCGCTTGGTGGAACGGCGCTTTGACGGCATGGTTCGAGTCTACGGAACGCAGGCGGTGGCTGGCTCAACCACACACAAGCCGACGCCGCGCTCGAGGGGGGATGAGCGCGGCGTCGGACAGTCAGTATGCGCGCGGTGGCGTATTTACCAGCGACTGTACCGCGTCGAGAGGCGTGATCGCCCGGTTGCGGATGGTCTCTTGGTACCAGTATGCGGAGTCTTTCCACGTGCGCTCCTGGGTCGTGTAGTCGACCCTCAGCATCCCGAACCGCTTGGAGTAGCCGTAGGCCCACTCGAAGTTGTCCATGAGGCTCCACGCCATGTAGCCGCGAACGTCAGCGCCCTCTTCGCGGGCCCTGAGCAAGGCGCCCATGTGATCGTGAAGGTACGTGTAGCGGTCCACATCGCGGATCCGGCCGTCCTCGCTGACCTCGTCCGGCCACGAGGCGCCGTTCTCCGTCACGATCATCGGGAGTCCCGTGTCGCGATGCATGCGCATCAAGTGTGCGTGGAAGCCGCTCGGGTCGACGTTCCATCCCATCGTGGTGCGCTTGCCGATCAGCGGCATGAACTCGGCATCGTCGGCCCCCGGCCAGCAACTGTGGACCGTGGTCTTGTGGCCATCCTCGCCAGACAGTCGGTGGGGCGAGTCGTTGAAACGCACCATGTGGCTCGAGTAGTAGTTCACGCCGAGCACGTCGATGGTGCCCTTGATCGCGTCGAGGTCGCCTTCGTGTACGAACGACCAGTCGGTGAGCTTCGATGTGGATTCGAGAAGGACTTCGGGGTACTGCCCCAGCGTGTATGGATCGATGAAGATGCGGTTGGCCAAGGCATCGATCTTTTGGGCGACCGCCACGTCACGCGGGTCTGCAACGTTCCACGGCCTCGGCAAGTGAGAGTTCAACACGATGCTGACCTTGGCGTCAGGGTGGACGTTCTTGATCGCCTTGTAGGCGAGCCCGTGAGCCAGGTTCAGGTGGTGAGCAGCCGCGAGTGATGCGGCCGGCTCGCTGCGACCAGGAGCGTGGGCTCCAGACGAGTAGCCGAGGAACGCGGTGCACCAGGGCTCATTGAACGTGGTCCAGTAGGTGACCTTGTCCTTGAACTCCGCGACGGTACGCTCCGCGTACTCGACGAACCTGTCCACGATCGCGCGCTCCGGCCAGCCGCCGGCGTCCTCAAGGCTCTGAGGAAGGTCCCAGTGGTAGAGCGTGACGAGGGGCTCGATGTTGTACTTCGCCAACTCGTCGAGGATGCGGTGGTAGAAGGCGAAGCCCTCCTGGTTGAAGTCGCCGTCGCCGGTGGGCTGAATGCGCGGCCACGCCATCGAGAAGCGGTAGGCGGTGAGACCGATCTCGGCCATCGCCTTGATGTCCTCTGCGTACCTGTGGAAGTGATCGCAAGCCACGTCGCCGCTGTCACCGTTGAGCGTGCGGCCCTGCGCATGGGCGAACGTGTCCCAAATGCTGGGGAGCCTGCCGCCCTCGGCGGCGCCCCCCTCAATCTGGTAGGACGCCGTCGAGGCGCCAAAGAAGAAGTCGTCTGGAAACTCTGAGGAGGACATGCCCAGGAGTCTACCCGAAACGTTTCGATTCCTATAGAGGCTGCCGAGACATGACGGGCACCCCGGCCCGATTGCGGCCGCTACGGGACCAGTTCCGCCGCGATCGCCTGCGCTGCGGCGGACCGCTCCTCGGCCGTTCCTCCCAGGTCTGTGTCGGCCTTGTTGGCGAACAGAATGGCCATGACCGCAAGCCTCATCCGGAACTTGTCCTCAAGAGAGGCGTCCGCTGGCAAGGCCGATTCCCAGACCTTGCGCTTGAGTTCGTGCACCAGCTCAGTGGTGGCGCCGAGGTTCTGAAGGGCCACTTCGTTTTGTTGAACGCACCTCATGACGCCACCAGGAGCGCCGCGCGTGATCTGGCCGAGGCGCTGAATCAACTCGACGCGGCGTTCCCTCGTGGGAGGGCCGCTCTGCATCCACCTGATTAGCTCGTCAAGCTCTCGCGAGACCTCTCCCAGCAACGAGTCGAGGATCTCTTCCTTTGACTTGAAGTGGTAGTACAAGGCGGCCTTGGTCACGCCCAAGTCCTCGGCGATTTCCCTCAGAGAGGTCTGGTCGTAGCCGTTGGAGGTGAACCGCTCAAGGGCAATGCCCTGAATGCGCTCGCGTGTGTCCCCACGTCGTCGTGCGGCGGTCTCCATCATGGCTCTTCCCTTCAGCTTCTCTGGGGCGATTTTCCAACTAACTTGACGCCCGGCTAGTTACTGCATACTATCACTCAGGTACCTTACCGGGCGGCTAGGTAGTTCCCAACGTACCGTGCCGTTCCTCGCGCCCCCTCCCCCTCTCACTCCCCTTCGAAAGGCCCACCATGGACTCCGCTCCCGATCCCCGCCGCTGGTGGGGACTTGCCGCGATCGGGCTCTCGCAGCTCATGGTCGTGCTCGACATGACCATCGTGAACATCGCCCTCCCCACCGCGCAAGCCGACCTCGGCATCTCCGACGCAGACCGCCAATGGGTCATCACCGCCTACACGCTCGCCTTCGGTGGGCTCCTGCTGCTCGGCGGGCGGCTCGGCGACGTCTTTGGACGCAAACGCGTCCTCATCATCGGCCTGAGCGGCTTCGCGGTCGCTTCCGCCATCGGCGGCTTCTCGCAGTCTCTCGCGACGCTGCTCGTGGCGCGCGCCCTCCAAGGCGTGTTCGCTGCCCTCCTCGCCCCGGCGGCGTTGTCCATGCTGAACGTGACCTTCACCGAGCCTCGCGAGCGCGCCAGGGCGCTCGGCGTATACGGCGCGATCGCCGGCGGAGGCGCCGCGCTCGGGCTCATGTTGGGTGGCTTGCTCACCCAATACGTGGACTGGCGTTGGACCCTCGCCGTCAACGTGCCCATCGCCATCGTCGCCGTCATTGGCACAGTCATGTTCCTCCGTGACCACAGCACGCACGGCATTCGCGCGCGGCTCGACATCCCTGGAGCGATCCTTGCCAGCGGCGGCCTGCTCGCCATCGTCTACGGCCTCAGCGAAGCCGAACAGAACGGTTGGGGATCCACCGTCGTCGTCTCTGCGCTCGCTCTGGGCCTCTTGCTGATGACCGCCTTCGTCCTTGTCGAAAGGCGCACGCCGCGCGCTCTCCTGCCGCTCCACTTGCTGCGAGACCGCAACCGCGTCGGCGCCCTTCTGGCAGTGGGCCTCACCCAGATCGGCATGTTCGGCGTCTTCCTGTTCCTCACCTACTACCTGCAAGGAGTACAGGGCTACTCACCCATGAAGACAGGCCTCGCCTTCTTGCCCATGGTGGTCGGCATGATGACAGGGGCCGTCGGAATCTCCGCCCGCCTGTTGCCACGCATCGGCCCTCGCAGGCTCATGTTGCCCGGCCTGCTGATCGCCGCGTCCGCGCTCGCCTTCCTCACCCAGATCGAACCCGGATCCACATACCTGCTGCACGTCATGCCCGGCCTGGTCTTCCTTGGGCTCGGCATGGGCATGACCTTCATGCCCAGTATGGCCACCGCGACCGGCGGAGTCCGCGGCACCGATGCTGGCGTGGTGTCAGCGACGCTCAACACGACCCAACAAGTGGGTGGCTCAATCGGCATCGCCTTGCTCAACACCGTGGCCGCTACCGCGACCGCCAACTGGATCGTGGCCAATGGCGCCGCCGCCCCTGCCGAGATGGCGCAAGCGGCGGTGCATGGCTTCACGACGGCGATGTGGATCTCGGTCGGTGCTGTGCTGCTAGCCGCGCTGCTCGCCGCACTGCTGATTAACGTCTCCCCCACACACGCCAAGCGCGACGACGTTGGCGAACCGGCCGGCGCCCGGCCACGGGAAGGCGACCCGCTTCTTTCGGACGAGGAGAGCCCTGCAGGGATGCACGCTTAGCCCTCTCCCCTCCCCGACAACGCCTCCCCCGCTACGGCGAGGGGGGCGTTGTCACGCCAGCGCTGGAGCACGCGGGGCGCAACGTACACAGTGGCGCGACCACCCAGCGGTGTGGCTACCCAGCGGTGTGGCTACCCAGCGGCGCGGCGCCGAATCCGGCTATCTCGCTGCTCCGTGACCCCGCACCGATGGCTAGAACAGCCTCGCGGAGCCGTCGTCGACCCCGCGCATCGCGTCGTAGTCCAGAACCAGGCACCGGATCCCCCGGTCCTCTGCGAGCACTCGCGCCTGCGGTTTGATCTCTTGAGCGGCAAAGACGCCCTCGACCGGCGACAGCAAAGGATCCCTGTTGAGGAGCTCGAGATACCTGGTGAGTTGCTCCACCCCGTCGATGTCTCCCCTGCGCTTGATCTCGACCGCCACCGCCCTGCCTGTGGCGTCGCGAGCGAGGATGTCCACAGGCCCAATCGCGGTGGGAAACTCCCGCCTGACGAGCGTGTGTCCTGGGCCAAGGAGCCCCACCTGGTCGGCCAGGAGCTCTTGAAGGTGTGCCTCGACGCCATCCTTGATGAGGCCAGGGTCGGCACCCAGTTCGTGCTCGGTGTCGGCAAAGACGGTGAACAGTTCGATCTCGAGCCGGTCATCGGTCTTGTCGTGCTGGACAACCCAGCGCGCGACGGGAGTCTCCTCGCCGTCGGCCTGGTCCGGCTCGATCGCCTCGATCCTCAACGAGCATGGCGGGCTCATCCAGTTCAGCGGCTTATACGATCCGCCGTCGGAGTGGAGCAGCACCGAGCCATCTGCCTTCACCATGATGACCCGGGTCGCCACGGGCAAGTGAGCGTTGAGCCGACCTGAGTAGCGGGCGACGCAACGCGCGATGACGACGCGCACGGCCCCTCGCGCTAGCTCTGCTCGGCTGGCTCGGCCACGATCGTGATGGTGTCGTGGTCGAAGGACAAGAAGCCGCCGCCGATGTCGACAAGGCGGTCTTCGCCACCCGCCTGAACCACCTTCACCACGCCGCGACCGAGCACCGACAGGATGGGCTCGTGACCGGGAAGGAGCCCAATCGAGCCCTCGACCGCTGGCGCGGACACAAAGGTGGCCTCGCCCTTCCACAGCACGCGGTCTGGCGCGACGATGTCAACGATGAGCGCCATGGCTTAGCTGCTTTCCTTCTGGATGCGCGCCCAGTTCTTCTCGAGGTCCTCGAGCCCACCGATGTTGAAGAAGGCCTGCTCCGAGATGTGGTCGTAGGTGCCCTCGGTGATGCCCTTGAACGCCGTCACGGTCTCGTCGAGCGAAACGGTCGAGCCCTCGACACCAGTGAACTGCGTCGCCATGTACGTGTTCTGCGACAAGAACTGCTGAATCTTGCGAGCCCTCGCGACGATGATCTTGTCCTCTTCCGACAGCTCATCCACACCGAGGATCGCGATGATGTCTTGCAGTTCCTTGTTGCGCTGCAGGATCGACTTGACCGAGTTGGCGACGTCGTAGTGCTCTTGGCCCACGTAGCGAGGGTCAAGGATGCGCGAGGTCGAGGCCAGCGGGTCCACGGCTGGGTACAGACCGCGCGAGGCGATCTCGCGGCTGAGCTCCGTGGTGGCGTCGAGGTGCGCGAACGTCGTGGCGGGGGCGGGGTCCGTGTAGTCGTCTGCTGGCACGTAGATCGCCTGCAGTGAGGTGATCGAATGACCACGCGTCGACGTGATGCGCTCCTGCAACTGGCCCATCTCGTCGGCCAGGTTGGGCTGGTAGCCCACGGCCGAAGGCATGCGACCCAGCAGGGTCGAGACCTCGGAACCGGCCTGAGTGAAGCGGAAGATGTTGTCGATAAACAGCAGCACGTCTTGCTTCTGGACGTCACGGAAGTACTCCGCCATCGTCAGAGCCGACAGCGCGACGCGCAGACGGGTGCCCGGCGGCTCGTCCATCTGGCCGAACACCAAGGCGGTCTGCTTGATGACGCCAGACTCGGTCATCTCTTCGATGAGGTCGTTGCCCTCGCGGGTGCGCTCCCCCACCCCCGCGAACACCGAGACGCCGTTGTGGTTGTTGGCAACGCGATAGATCATTTCTTGGATCAGCACAGTCTTGCCGACGCCAGCGCCTCCGAAGAGGCCGATCTTTCCGCCGAGCACATATGGCGTCAGCAGGTCGATGACCTTGATGCCCGTCTCGAACATCTGTGTCTTCGACTCGAGCTGGTCAAAGGCGGGGGGCTTGCGGTGGATGGGCCAACGCTCGGTGATCTCGACCGTCTCGCCCTCCTTGCCGTTGAGCAGTTCACCCGTGACGTTCCACACGTGGCCGGTGGTGACGTCGCCGACCGGCACCGAGATGGGCTCGCCGGTGTCGATCACCTTGGCGCCGCGCACGAGTCCGTCGGTCGGCTTGAGCGCGATCGCGCGCACCATGTTGTCGCCCAGGTACTGAGCGACCTCGAGGGTCATGTGCAGCATGCCGCCACCCTCGCCCTCGCCTTGAGCAGACAGGTCGATCTCGGTGGTGAGCGCGTTGTACATCCCTGGCAGAGCGTCCACGGGGAACTCGATGTCGACGACGGGGCCGATGACGCGGGCAACACGTCCGACGGCGCCGCCTTGCGCAGCGGGAGTTGTCTCGGCGGGCGCCTTCTTGGCCGTCGTCTTCTTCGCCGGTGCCTTCGACGCGGTCTTGGCGGTGGGAGTCATGGTTGCTCTCTTCCGATCACGAGGCGGCGAGCGCGTCAGCGCCCGACACAATCTCGCTGATTTCCTGGGTGATCTCGGACTGGCGCGCCGAGTTGGCGAGCCTCGTGTACTGACGAACGATGTCTTCGGCATTCGACACTGCGGTGTTCATGGCCGACTGACGGTTGGCGAGCTCGGAGGCGGCTGCCTGGAGCAAGCAGTTGTAGATGCGGGACTCGATGTAGCGCGGCAGAAGGGCGTCGAGCACTTCCTCTGCGCTTGGCTCGAAGGCGTACAGCGGCTCGGCCTCGTCTGCCGCCTCGGCGACGCCCTCCACGATCTCGAGCGGGAGCATGCGGATGACGCGGGGCTCCTGGCTGACCATCGACGTGAAGTGGGTGTAGACGATGTGCAGTTCTGACACGCCGCCTTCTTCCACAGGAGCAAGGAACGCCCTGAGCAATTCGGTCGCGATCTCGTTTGCCACGGCGTGCGTCGGACCGTCGGAGTCTCCTGTCCACTTCCCGGCGAGCTCACGATGCCTGAACGTGTAGTACGAGACACCGCGTCGCCCTGCCGCGTACTGAACAACCTCTTTGCCTTCGGCTTCGAGACGTTCGCGGGAGCGTTCCGCAGCACGCAAGGCGTTCGCCGAGTACGCGCCCGCCATACCCCTGTCAGCGGTGATGACGAGCATGGCAACGCGATTGGTGTCATCCCTCTCGCTCGTCAGCGGGTGCTCGACGTCGGAGTGGTTGGCCACTGCAGAGATCGCCCGCGTGATGGCGCGTGAGTACGGCGCAGCAGCGGCCACCCTGTCGCGAGCCTTCCCGATGCGCGAGGCAGCAATAAGCTCCATCGCACGGAAGATCTTCTTGAGCGACTGGGTCGACTTAATCTTCGCCTTATAGACGCGTTGCTGGCCGGCCATGCGTTACTTCTTCTTCTTTGTGACGATCTGCTCCTGCTCGGTCTCCGCGTCGCTGCCGCCCTCGATGCTCGCATCGGTGGTCAGTTCTGCGTTCGCGGACTCCAAGAAGGTCTCCACAAAGCTGTCGACGGCAGAGTGCAGTTCTGCCTCGTCCTCTTCAGACAGCTTGCCGGTGCCAGCGATGTGGTCCATGACCTTGCTTGACTGGCGCAGGTGATCGATCAGCTCGCGCTCGAAGCGCATGACGTCGCTCAACGCAATCTTGTCGAGCTTGCCCTTGGTCCCTGCCCAGATGGAAACCACCTGCTCCTCGACGGGGTACGGGGTGTACTGGGGCTGCTTCAGCAGCTCCATGAGGCGGGCACCACGCGTCAGTTGCTGGCGCGACGCCGCGTCGAGGTCAGAAGCGAACATGGCGAACGCCTCGAGCGAGCGGTACTGCGCGAGGTCGATCTTCAGGGTTCCTGAGACGCTCTTCATCGCCTTCACCTGAGCCGCGCCGCCGACTCGCGACACCGAGATGCCGACGTCGATGGCGGGGCGCTGGTTCGCATTGAACAGGTCAGACTGCAAGAAGATCTGGCCGTCGGTGATGGAGATGACGTTCGTCGGGATGTACGCCGAGACGTCGTTTGCCTTGGTCTCGATCACGGGCAGACCCGTCATCGAGCCAGCGCCCATCTCGTCGGACAGCTTGGCGCAACGCTCGAGCAGGCGAGAGTGCAGGTAGAAGACGTCGCCAGGGTATGCCTCGCGGCCCGGGGGACGACGCAGCAGCAGCGACACGGCCCGGTAGGCCTCCGCCTGCTTCGACAGGTCATCAAAGATGATCAGGACGTGCTTGCCGCCGTACATCCAGTGCTGGCCGATGGCCGAGCCGGTGTAGGGCGCGAGGTACTTGAAGCCTGCGGGGTCTGAAGCGGGCGACGCCACGATCGTCGTGTACTGCATCGCGCCAGCGTCCTCAAGGGCGCCGCGCACCGCGGCGATGGTCGAACCCTTCTGACCAATCGCGACGTAGATGCAACGGACCTGCTTGTTTGGGTCACCAGAGTCCCAGTTGGCCTTCTGGTTGATGATCGTGTCGATCGCGATGGCCGTCTTACCGGTCTGGCGGTCACCAATGATGAGCTGGCGCTGGCCGCGGCCGATCGGGATCATGGCGTCAATCGCCTTGAGACCTGTCTGCAGTGGCTCGTGCACCGACTTGCGGGCCATCACGCCAGGCGCCTGCAACTCGAGAGCACGGCGGCCCTCTGTCTTCAGTTCGCCGAGACCGTCAATGGCGTTGCCGAGCGGGTCGACCACGCGACCGAGGTAGCCATCGCCCACCTCAACGGACAGCACTTCGCCCGTGCGCTGCACGCTTTGACCCTCTTCGATGCCGGTGTACTCGCCGAGCACCACCACACCGATGGAGCGCACGTCGAGGTTCAGGGCGAGGCCAAGGGTGCCGTCTTCGAAGCGCAGCAACTCGTTGGCCATCACGCCTGGCAGACCTTCTACCTGCGCGATGCCGTCGGCCGCGAGGGTCACGGTACCGACCTCTTCTGTCTTCGTGCCCTGCGGCTCAAATGAGTTCACGTGAGCGTCGAGCGCGGCCCTGATCTCGTCGGGGCTGATCGTCAACTCGGCCATTTATTACTCTCCTGTCGATACCGCTGGGAAGGCGGAAGTCGGGGTGTCGGCTACGAGCCGACAAGTCGTCGTCGTGCGTCGGCCAGGCGGGAGACGATCGTGCCGTCCACCACCTCGGAACCGACCTGAACCTTGATGCCACCCAGAACCTCTGGGTCCACGGCAACATTCACCTGAATGTCGTGACCGAAAGCGTCCTTGAGGATTGTCGCCAGCCGGTTGCGCTGAGCCGCGCTGAGCTCGACGGCGGCTGTCACGCGTGCCACGAGTCGCTCGCGACGCTCTGCGGCGGCCTGGACCAGTTCGCGAACGGCATTGAGAAGGCGCGTGTCACGTGGAGCGGCCACCTTGCGCTCGAGCAGCGCGAGGGTGGTCGCGCCCACCTTGTTGCCAACGACGTCCTTGAGCAGCGCCACGCGCCGGGAGGCGTCCGTAGAGCGGTCGCCGAGTGCCGTGAGCAGACTGCGGTGGGCGGTGAGTTCACGTTCGAAGCGGAACAGTTCCTCTTCGACCTGGTGCAGAGTGTCTGCCGCGTCTGCCTGCGCGAGAAGCGCGAGCGAGCCAGCGTCCTCCACCGACTGCACGAGGTCTTCCTCTTCTGACCAGCGTTCCTTCACGAGATCGCCAACAACCGTGCGCACCCGCTCGTCAGAGCCGGAAAAGAGGTTCGCAGCCAGCGCCGCCTTGTCCTTGGCAGGACGAGAAGGATCTGTCAGCGCCCGGCGCAGCGAGCCAGAGCCGTCGAGCGCGTCGACGACAGCGAACAACTGAGCGGCGAGGCGCGCTCCATCCTTGCCGGCGGCAGAAGCCACCGGATCAAAGGCGCGCAATGCCGCGTCGCGTGCGTTCTGGCTGGTTCCCTTCATCGTCAGCTCTTCTCCTTGACCGAGCCCTCGAGCTCGTCGAGGAAGCCGTCGATGAGGCGCTGCTGACGTGCCTCGTCAGCGAGAGACTCGCCCACGATGCGAGACGCGAGCTCCGTGGCAAGCGAGCCGATGTCCGCGCGCAGTGACACGACGGCCTGCTGACGTTCGGCGTCGATCTGCTTGGCGGCAGTCTCGGCGATGCGTTCGGCGTCGAGCGCTGCCTTCTCGCGGCCGTCGGCGACGATCTGGGCTGCCTCGTTCCTGGCATCCTCACGGATCTTGGCCGCCTCCGTGCGGGCCTCACGCAACTGCGCCGTGTACTCCTCGAGAGCAGCCGCCGCATCGGCCTGCGCCTGCTCGGCCTTGGAGATGCCACCCTCGATCAACTCTGCGCGCTCGTCGAACACCTTCTGGAGCTTGGGCAACAGAACGCGCATGAACACCACAGCGATGATCACGAAAATGACGGTCGACCACAGCAGGTCGTAGTTCGTCGGGAAGATGGGAACGAACTCCGACCCCGACTCGCCAGGTTCGGCCGCGAAGATGATGAGGCGGTTCATTACGTGAAGAGGTATCCGGTGATCAGGCCGAGGAGCGCGAGCACCTCAACGAATGCGACACCGATGAACATGGTGGTGCGAAGCTGGCCGGAGGCCTCTGGCTGACGCGCCATGCCCTCGACGGTCTTGCCGATGAGAATGCCGAGGCCGATGCCTGGGCCGAGCGTGGCAATGCCGTAGCCGATGGTGGCAATGTTGCCGGAGACTTCGGCGAGAGTGGTGGTGTCCACTGTTGTTCCTTCCGTTGTCACGAGGCCGATCCGACCCCGCAGGTCTTGGGTGATGGTCTAGTGCTCTTCTTCCAACGACATATTGAGGTACACGGTGGCCAGCATGACAAACACATACGCCTGCAGCAGCGCCACGAAGATCTCGAACAAAGTAAATGCAAGGCCCGCAGCGAGCGAGACCGCACCCGCAGCCTTCAATGCGCCCGTGGCCTCCAGCAAGAAGAAGTGGGTGGCAGAGAACGTGAGGACGAGCATCAGGTGACCGGCGATCATGTTGGCCGCGAGTCGCAACGCCAAGGTGGCCGGTCTCAGGAAGAAGATCTGCAAGGCCTCGATGGGCGTGAGCAGGAAGTAGATGGGCCACGGAACGCCGGGAGGGAAGAGGCTCGATCGAAGGTACCCGCCTAGACCATGCTTGCGGACGCCTGCTCCGAGGTACATGACGTAGACCCACAGCGCCATGATGATCGGCAAGCCGATGAGCGAGGTTCCCGCAATATTGAGCAGCGGCACCACGCCAGTGATGTTGAAGAAGACGATCGCGATGAACAGGGTCGTGAGGAACGGCACGTACTTGCGTGCCCGCTCAGCGCCCATGACCTCTTCTGCGATTTGCACCCGCACAAAGTCGAGCGCCATCTCCACTGCTGCCTGCCCGCGGGTGGGAACGATGGTGGCACGACGCGCTACCAGCCAGACGATCCCGACCATGACCACGGCGGCGACGACGCGCACGAGCGTGATGCGGTTGAACTCGAAGATCGTGCCGCCAAACAGCAGCGCGTCTGGATTGAAGTCTTCGACCGACGGGGGGTGGAATCCCGTGGACGTGACGAGCCACTCAAAGAAATTCTGCGACGAGCCTTCGGCATTGCCGTCGTCGGCAGCCGTCAGCACGGTGGCGGCCAGGTTCAGCACTCGCATCTCTCCCTGGGGTGGGCGGCAGGGCGCACGCACACATGGCGCCCGTGTCTGTGTGGGACTGGACGCAAGCCTAACCTATGAGTCGTCACGGTTCGAACTCGATCCTGAATAGGACACTCGTCCCCTTTTTACGGCGATGAGGTCGATAGCAAGGGTGGTAGTCACGCCCACCAAGACCACTATTCCAAACATCTGGCGATCGATCGCGTCCACGCGACCAAGGGCGACAACCCCGATCACGATCGCGAACATCTTGGCCAGCCATGCGCCAGCGACGATGCTGGCAAAAACGTTGGGGTCACGGCGGTAGGCGACGAGCATCGCACCCTGAGTGACCAGGCCGGACACTGCCGCGACAACTACCCCCGCAACGGCCGCCCACACGCCGTCTGGACCGCGCCACACTGCCCCCGCCGCCACGCTGATCGCCGCAAGCACGGCGAGCGAGATGCCGGTCGCCGTCAACGCCCAGCGATAGGTGCGCGCCTCGGCGTCGCCGTTGTCAGATGTCATGATTCGTCTCCTACGGTGAGTCAGGTGAGTCGTGGGAGCCAGGTGAGCCCTGCAGCGTCTCGCGGCCCTCAGGCGTAAGCCTGCGGGCTGGCCCCGCAGCTACCCCCATGCCGCGCCACAACCGCCCAAAGCATCGGCGCAACCCTGGCGAGAACGTGATGCCCGCGGCAACGATCAATCCCAGTACCGCCATCAACGCGGCGTATCTCAGCCGCACCAACACAACGGACGCGGCGGAGAAGGAGACCACAAAGGTCCATAGCCACAGCACCGCGACGGCCCACCGGTGCGAGTGACCGAACTTCAGGAGACGGTGGTGAAGGTGATGAGCGTCAGGCTGAAAGGGCGACTTGCCCTTGCCAAGCCTTCTGAGGAACGCCAGTCCCATGTCCAACAGCGGGATCGCGACGACGGCGAGCGGCAACAGCATCGGCAAGAAAGCGGGAATTGTTGCGCGCTGGCTCACCACCTGCGGGTCGATCTGCCCCGTCACCGTGATCGCGGCGGCAGCAAAGGCGAGGCCGAGCACCATCGACCCTGAGTCGCCCATGAAGATTCTGGCGGGATGCACGTTGTGAGGCAGGAAGCCAAGGCACGCTCCCACCATCACGGCGGCGAGCACCGTCGCGAGCGAGGAGTAGTCGCCTGGCGAGGCGTCGCGAGCAAGCGCGTAGGTGTACACCATGAAGGCCATGCCGCCGATCGCGACCAGCCCTGCGGCAAGGCCATCAAGGCCATCGACAAAGTTCACCGCGTTGATCGCGACCACCACGATGACGACGGTGGCGATGAGCGAGAGGTAGCTGTCGCCGATCGTGCGGCCGCCGATGGGCAGCGCGACAAGTTGGACGCCTCCCCACGCCATCAGCAGGGCCGCGAGGATCTGCCCGGCGAGCTTCGCCATCCAGTCGAGGTCCCACACGTCGTCGACGACGCCGACGGCGCACACCAGACCGGCACCGGCCATCACGGCCCACGCACTGTTTGACGCGGCGAATACTCCGGAGAGGAAGGGAATGGTCGAGGCCAACAACAGACCTGCCGCAAGCCCCAGGTAAATCGCGACTCCGCCGAGCCGCGCGGTGGGCACCAGGTGGACATCGCGCGCTCGCACCGCGGTGACAGCGCCCAGTCGGATCGCGAGATGTCGCATGGCTGGCGTCGCCACGTACGTCACGAGAGCGGAGACGACCAGGAGCGTCAGGTAGACCTTCATCTAGGCGCTTGTCTCCTCGTCGAAGGCCTTGACGCCCACAATCTCGACGAGTCGGTCCCAGCTCACTCCGCCTTCGCGCACCACCTTGAGGACCGGGCCGGTGGCGTCGACGATGGTCGAGGCGACGCCCAAAGGACTGTCTCCCGCGTCGAGGTAGACGGACACGGCGTCGCCCAACTGCTCCTTCGCGTCGTCCGCTGTGGTGGCCGCCGGCTGCCCGGTGCGGTTGGCGCTGGTCACGGCAAGCGGGCCGGTCCGTGCAAGTAGCGCGAGAGCGGCCGCGTGGTCAGGGATCCTGAGCGCGACGGTGCCGCGGGTCTCGCCGAGATCCCAAGCGAGGCTTGGCTGCGCAAGGACGATGACAGTGAGAGGGCCTGGCCAACACGCATCCATGAGCGCGCGCGCGGGCGCCGAGACGTCGTGCGCGAGGCCGTCGACGGTGCGGACGGACGGGATCAACACCGGCGGGGGCATCTGCCGGTCGCGGCCCTTCGCCGCGAGGACCCTCGCGACCGCTTGAGGCTGAAAGGCGTCGGCCCCCACTCCGTACACCGTGTCGGTGGGCAACACGACCACCTCTCCCCGCGACAAGGCGTGGACGGCGGCGTCAAGCGACGGACCCCAGGTTGCGGGGTCGAAGCAGGGCAGAATCACGCCCCCAGTGTGGCATGACGCCGACGCTGCGGAGACTTTTCAGCGCCGCCGCGCCACCAGCATGCGGTCCTTGCCCGTCAGGTCCTGGCGGGTCTCGATGGCGGTGAAGACACCCGTCGCCTCCGCCGCCTCGCGAGCACTCTCGCCCTGCACGTCGGCGTGCTCCATGACGAACAGGCCGCCAGGCCTCAGCAGGCGCGCGGCGGCGGCGATGACGGCGCGTGGAATCTCAAGCCCATCCTCGCCGCCTCCGAAGAGGGCGAGTTGGGGGTCGTGTTCGCGGACCTCTGGGTCGCGAGGGATCGCGCCCGGGGGGATGTACGGCGGGTTGGACACGACGATGTCGATGGTTCCGTTGAGGTCGGCGAGCAACGAGGAATCGCCCACATCGCCGAGTTCCGTCCTCCCGCCTATCGCGCCGACGGTGGCGCGATTTGAGCGCGTCATACGCACCGCGTCCTGGCTCGCATCGACGGCGACGACTGTAGCGTCAGGGGCCTCGACGTCGAGCGACGCGGCAATGGCGCCAGAGCCAGAACACAGGTCAACCACGAGGGCCGCGCGTCCGGCGCCGGTGAGCAGTAGCGCCTCGTCGATCGCCACGCCCGCGACCACCTCTGTCTCGGGTCGCGGCACGAACACGGCAGGGTCGACCGTGAGCGTCACGTGGCGAAACACGGTGTAGCCGACGATGTGTTGCAAGGGCTCCCTCGCCGCTCGCCTTGCCACCACGTCGGCGAACTCGGCGTCGAAGCCCTCAGGAAGAGCGTCGGGCTCAAGAACGGGATACCGCGGCTCGCCCAAGACAAAGGCAGCCAACTCGCGAGCGTCGTGCGAGGGAGACGCAACCCCGGCGTCGGCGAGGGCGCGCGAGGCGGCCCTGACCTGGTCCCCCAGCCGCGCCATCAGGACTCGTATGCGTCGAGCCGAGCCGCCTCGTCGGCGTCAATCGCCGACTGAACGACGGGGCCGAGTTCACCTGCGAGCACGTGGTCAAGGTTGTACGCCTTGTAGCCCGTGCGGTGATCAGCGATGCGGTTCTCTGGGTAGTTATAGGTGCGAATGCGCTCTGAACGGTCCACCGTGCGCACTTGAGACTTGCGAATGTCGTGCGCCTCGGCGTCGGCGGCCTCCTTTTGGGCGGCCAAGAGACGCGCCCGCAGGATCCGCAAGGCCGACTCCTTGTTCTGGAGCTGGCTCTTCTCGTTTTGGCAGCTCACCACGATTCCCGTGGGGACGTGCGTGAGGCGCACGGCGGAGTCGGTCGTGTTGACGGACTGACCGCCAGGTCCTGACGAGCGGAACACATCGACGCGCACGTCGTTCATGTCGATCTCGACCTCGGAGACCTCTTCGACCTCCGGGTAGACCAGCACGCCAGCGGCGGACGTGTGGATGCGGCCTTGAGACTCGGTGGCGGGGACGCGCTGCACGCGGTGCACTCCGCCTTCGTACTTGAGATGCGCCCAGACACCGTCTTGAGGCTCGGGGTTGCCCTTTGACTTGATCGCGACCGAGATGTCCTTGAAACCGCCCATGTCAGTGGGCGTCGCCTCGAGCACCTCGGCCTTCCAGCCCTTGGTCTCTGCGTACTTCAGATACATCTTGAGCAGGTCGCCGGCGAACAGGGCAGACTCCTCGCCGCCCTCTCCCGACTTGATCTCGACGATGACGTCGCGAGCGTCGTCGGGGTCCCGCGGAATCAGGATGCGGCGCAGCGTCTCCGTGGCCTCTTCAGCCGCGGCCTCGAGCGCGGGGATCTCCGCGGCGAACTCGGGATCCGAGTCCGCCATATCCCTCGCAGCTGCGAGGTCATCTTGCGCGGCCTCCCACGCGTGGTGCGCCGCGACAACGCGTCCTAACTCAGCAAAGCGACGTCCGAGGGTACGCGCCCGTCCCCCGTCGGCGTGAACCGCGGGGTCGGAGAGCTGATGCTCGATCTCGTCGTACTCGTCCAGCAAAGGCTGAACGGCTGCGAATGCTTCTGCCACGTTGTCGCGACGCCCGGTCGCTTAGTCCTTGTTGCCGTAGCGCTTCTGGAAGCGTGCGACGCGTCCTCCGGTGTCCATGATCTTCTGCTTGCCCGTGTAGAACGGGTGGCAAGCCGAGCAGACCTCGACGCTGATCTTGCCGGAGGTGACGGTGCTGCGGGTCTCAAACTCGTTGCCGCAGGTGCACGTGACAGTGGTGGTCACGTACTCGGGGTGGATGTCCTTCTTCATGATCTCCCTTTAAGGTGCTGCCGGGTCCGTGTGCATACTTTGCGACGGTGAACCGGCCAGCCAGCCCTCTATTGTGCCAGAACTGAACCTGAATCGGCTACACCGTGTTCCGGACGGCTGCGGCGCGCCCGCCGCGCCCGTCCCACTGCACCCCACCCGCCGTCGGCGCCCGGCGCCACCGCACCCCTCTCGTCGCGCCCCTTCCACCGCGCTAGCGGGAAATGAGTGCATAATCGGCGCCATTTCTTGCACTCAAGTCCCATTGGCACGCTGCGTTGTCCACAGATCGCGTACCAGGCTTCCGCGTCAGCGCAGGAGCCGCTTGGCTCGTCAGATGCGCACCATTGCCGGCCTCACGCATCTCGACCAGCCTCTGACTCGCTTCCTATCCTCAAATCAGCACGCATTCACCAGAGCCGACCTGCTCAGTCGATGGACCCGCACAGCTCTCGAGCGCGCCGTCGAGGCTGGCACTGTCACACGGATCCTGCCTGCGGTGTACTGCTCGACTGAGCATCGTGGCAATCCCCTAGTGCGCGCGGAGTCGCTCAACTTGTGGCACCCGGCGGGGCTGGTGACCGGCGCACTCGCGCTGCATCTGTACGCCAGCGAACTTCAGGCCCCGAGTGCCGCCGACCTCAGGGTGACCAGCGGCTTTAGGCCCCATGCGACGTCGTGGGTTCGATGCCGCCAGGGTGCGCCTGTGCGCTTCTCGAGCAGCCCGCGCGGAGTTCAGTGCACGGAGCCCGCTATGGCCTTGCTGGACGCGTGGCGTTTCGCCCTACCGGACGAGCGGATCAACCTGCTGTACGAGGCGCTTTGGGCCCGGGTGTGCACCTGGCGACAGCTACAGCGCGAACTCGAGCGGGCACCGCGCGTCGCGGGACGCCGTGACCTCCAGCGCGTACTCAGTAGGTTTGCGGAGGGCGCGACCACCCCGCTCGAGGTCCGTGCGAAGCACGAAGTGTTTGCCGACGATCGCTTTCGAGAGTTCGAGTGGCAAGTTGACCTGCGGCTCGGGTCGCGCCGAGTGGTGGCTGACATGCTCCACCGCCGCGCCATGGTGGCAGTGGAGTTCGACGGCGACCGCTATCACTCGACCCGTCAGGCGCGAGATGAGGACCGTGAGCGCCAGACCGAACTCGCCGCAGCGGGGTACCTGGTGATCAGGTTCGGGTGGAGCGACGTGACTGCTCGGCCCGGTTGGTGCCGCGAGCGCCTGCTAAGCGCCGTTTCGGCACAACTCGCGCGTCCTGCAGGGACATAAGTGCAGCTTTCCCTGAAAATCCTGCACTCATGTCCCACCAGCGGGGGCGGGCGGTCAGCCGCGGGGGGCGAGCGGTCAGCCAGCGGGGGGCTGACCGCGTGGCGCCACACCACGCGCCCGGAATGCACGAGGGCCCGACGCCAACCACGGCGTCAGGCCCTCGTCGCGAGCGCGGGACTACTCTTTGTCTTCCGGTCCACCCGGGGTGGTCTTGGCGACCGTCATGAGGAACTCTGCGTTGGTCTTGTTCTCCTTGAGGCGTCCAAGCAGCAGCTCGATCGCTTGCTGCTGCTCGAGCCCCGTGAGGACGCGGCGCAGCTTCCAGTTCACCTTGAGTTCCTCGGGGCTGATGAGGATCTCTTCGCGGCGCGTGCCGGAGGCATTGACGTCCACGGCGGGGAAGATGCGGCGGTCGGCCAACTGGCGAGAGAGCTTGAGCTCCATGTTGCCGGTGCCCTTGAACTCCTCGAAGATGACCTCATCCATCTTGGAGCCCGTCTCCACGAGCGCGGTCGCGAGGATGGTGAGCGAGCCGCCGTGCTCAATGTTGCGAGCGGCCCCGAAGAAGCGCTTGGGCGGGTACAGGGCCGAGGAGTCGACGCCACCTGAAAGGATCCGGCCCGACGCTGGGGCGGCCAGGTTGTAGGCGCGGCCCAGGCGGGTGATCGAGTCGAGCAGGACGACGACGTCTTGGCCCATTTCGACCAGGCGCTTGGCCCGCTCGATCGCGAGTTCCGCGATCGTGGTGTGGTCGTCTGCCGGGCGGTCGAAGGTCGAGGCGATGACCTCGCCCTTGACGGTGCGCTGCATGTCAGTGACCTCTTCGGGCCGCTCGTCAACGAGCACCACCATGAGGTGAACCTCAGGGTTATTGACCGAGATCGCATTCGCGATCGACTGCAACACCAGGGTCTTGCCCGCCTTGGGCGGGGAGACAATGAGTCCGCGCTGGCCCTTACCGATGGGCGCGACCAAGTCGATCACCCTATTGGTGAGGTTGCGCGAATCGGTCTCAAGGTGCAGGCGCGCCTGCGGGTACAGCGGGGTCAAGTCCCCGAAGGACGGGCGAGCCTTGGCGTCTTCGACTGTCATGCCGTTGACGGTGTCGATGCGAGCGAGCGCATTGAACTTCTGGCGTTGGCCACGCTCGCCGGCGCGCGGCAGGCGCGCGGCACCGGTCACGGCGTCGCCCTTGCGCATGCCGTACTTGCGCACTTGGTTCATCGAGACGTACACGTCGGTCTTGCCTGGCAGGTAGCCGGTGGTGCGGATGAACCCATAGTTGTCGAGGACGTCAAGGATGCCGCCCACTGGGGTCAACTCCTCGTCGTCCCTGACGTCGTCCTCGTCAAACGCCTCCATGGGGGCGTTGCCGCCTGGCTGGTTCTCGCGGCCGCGGCCGCGGCTGCGGCCACGCCCCCTGCGCCTGCGGCCGGAGCGATCGTCGTCGTCTTGCGTCGAGTTGTCTGCGCCGCCCTGGTTGCGGTCGCTCCCCTGGTTACGGTCGCCACCCTGGTTACGGTCGCCACCCTGGTTGCGGTCGCCGTTCTGGTTGCGGTCGCCACTCTGGTTGCGGTCACCACTCTGGTTGCGGTCACCGCTCTGCGTACGGCCGCGGCTGTTACGCTGGCCACGGTCGTTGCCTCCTTGGCCCCGATCGCCGCCGTCGCTCGCTGACTCACCCGTCGCTGCAATGGCAACGGCTTCCTTCGCACGCCTGGCGCGCTCGGCCGCCTCGTCCGACTCGGCGGCAGTTTCGGAGCCGCGCTGCTCACCCGAACGCTCGTCATTGCTGCCGTTGCTCTCCACCGTCCGCGAAGGGCTCTGCGCCCGGCGGGATCGGTTCGCTGGCTGCTGCGGCGCGTCTTCGACTGGCCGGGGCGACTCGCCCGTGAGCTGAGCCTGCGAGTCATCGGCCTGCTGCGCCGACGCGTCGTCCGCCTTGCTGCTACGCCTTGGCGTGCGCTCGGAACGGGCAGGCGCGACGCCTCCGTTGCTGATGGCGGCGACGAGGTCGCTCTTTTTCATCTTGCTCACGCCGGCCACGCCGAGCTCGGAAGCAAGGGCCTGAAGCTGAGGAAGTTTCATAGCGGTAAGGGCCGCGCTGGTGTTGCCGGCCACGCTTGTGTCTGTCACTGGGTTCCTTTCCTCGCACGAGCCACGGTGGCTCCAGAGGTGCGAGTTGCCCACGTGCGCGCCATAGTGCGGAAACGTCGTCGTACAGACGCGCTTGACGTGGAATGTCGCTCGCCGGGGCACTTGGGTCCGTCCGGGGAGCGCCTCAAGCGTAGCACCGGCCCTGTCACCTGCGCAAAGACCTCGAGCCCCGCCGACGCTAGGGCCGGCAGGGCCTGGCCGTCACGTGTCGATCGGGGCCGCGAACTGCGCGTCGTAGAGCCTCGCGTAGGCGCCTTCCGCAGCGAGCAGTTCTGCGTGGGTGCCCTGCTCGACAATGGCGCCGTGCTCCATCACCAAGATGACGTCTGCGTCGCGAATGGTCGACAAGCGGTGGGCGATGACAAAGCTCGTGCGGTCCTTGCGCAGTTTCTCCATCGCGTGCTGCACCAGCAACTCGGTGCGGGTGTCCACAGAGCTGGTCGCTTCGTCGAGGATGAGCACGCTTGGCCTCGCCACGAACGCCCTCGCAATCGTGATGAGCTGCCGCTCCCCTGCCGAAAGCGTGCCGGAATCGTCGTCGATGACGGTGTCGTAGCCCTCAGGCAATGAGTGGACAAAGCGGTCGACGTACGCCATGCGCGCAGCGTCGAGGATCTCTTCCTCGGTGGCGCTCGGCCGCCCATACGCGATGTTGTCCCTGATGGTGCCGCCAAACAGCCAGGCGTCCTGCAACACCATGCCTGTGCGGGAGCGCAAGTCGTCGCGTGTCATGTGTGCGGTGTCCACGCCGTCGAGCAGGATGCGCCCTCCGTCGAGTTCGTAGAACCGCATCACCAGGTTGACGAGCGTGGTCTTGCCGGCCCCCGTCGGCCCCACAATGGCGACGGTCTTGCCAGGCTCTACGGTCAGCGACAGGTCCTCGATCAGCGGCTCGTCCTCCTTGTAGCGGAAGGACACGTCCTCGAACTCCAACTGCCCGTGGAACTCGGCGGGAGTGACCGGCTCGGCCACGTCCGGCCTCTGGTCCTCCGCATCGAGCAATTCAAAGACGCGCTCGGCGCTTGCCACGCCAGACTGCAGCAGGTTCGCCATCGATCCGAGTTGGCTGAGTGGCTGCTGGAACTGCCGCGAGTATTGGATGAACGCCTGGACGTCGCCGAGCGCCAAGTTGCCACTCGCTACCTTCAGGCCGCCGACGACGGCTATACCGACGTACACGAGGTTCCCGACGAACATAGCCGACGGCATGATGATGCCGGAGATGAACTGAGCGCCGAAACTCGCCTCGTACAACTCCTCGTTCTTCTCGGCGAACGTCGCTTCCACCTCGCGCTGACGCCCGAAGACCTTCACGAGCGCGTGGCCCGTATAGCCCTCTTCGATCTGGCCGTTGAGTTCGCCGGTGTGCTTCCACTGGGCGATGAACTTTGGCTGCGAGCGCTTGGCTACCGCGCCGACGATGCCGACGGTCAGCGGGATCGACACGATGGCCACGAGCGCGAGTTGCCAGTCGATCGTGAGCATCATGACCAAGACGCCGATGACGGTCAATACCGAGTTGAACAACTGACTCAGTGTCTGCTGCAAGGTTTGCGACACGTTATCGATGTCGTTCGTGACGCGGCTGAGGAGCTCACCGCGCTGGTGACGGTCGAAGTAGTTCAGCGGCAGGCGGTTGATCTTGGTCTCCACGCGCTCGCGCAAGCGGTACACGGTCCGCTGGGTGGCGCCATTGAGAATGTAGCCCTGCAGATAGGCCAGCAGTGAGGACGCGATGTAGAGCACGGCCACGGCCATCAGGATGCGGTGCAAGCGCGCAAAGTCGATGCCGTCGCCGGTAAGGAAACCAGTGAAGATGACGGTGGTCGCCTCGCCCAGAATCTTGGGGCCCACCACCGCGAGGGCCACAGCGAGGGTGCCGATGACGAGCACGGCGGCCACCACAGCTGCCTCTGGCCTCAGCAGAGAGGTGAGTCGCTTGATCGAGCCGCGGAAGTCTTGAGCCTTCTCGACGGGCATCCCCGCCATTCCTCCGCCAGGGCCGTGCGCCGGCCTGCCGGCAGGGCGTGCTTCCGGCTTCTCTTCGCCGCTCATGCCGCCTCCTCCGCGCGCAACTGGGTTGAGACGATCTCTTGGTAGGTCGCGGACGCCTTGAGCAACTCGGCATGCGTGCCGCTGTCGATCACGCGGCCGTCTTCCATCACCAAGATCTGGTCGGCGTCCATGATGGAGGAGACCCTCTGCGCGACCACGATGACGGTCGCGTCGGCCACCGCCTTGCGCAGCGCGGCCCTCAACCGAGCGTCGGTCGCCGTGTCGAGCGCGGAGAACGAGTCATCAAAGAGGAGTATCTGTGGCGACCGCACGAGGGCCCTCGCGATAGACAACCGTTGCCGCTGGCCGCCCGACACGGTGGTTCCACCTTGAGAGACGGGGGTGTCTAACCCTGCGGGCATCGCCTCGACGAATCCGCGCGCCTGGGCGACCGTGAGCGCCTCCCAGAGTTCCTCCTCGGTAGCGTCGGCCTTGCCGTACCGCAACGTGGAGGCGACAGTACCCGCGAAAAGGTAGGGCTTCTGTGGGACCAGCCCGATGGAGGACCACAACGTGTCCATGTCGAGCTCCCTGACATCGACCCCGCCCACGAGCACGTGCCCTCCCGTCGCGTCGTACAGCCGAGGGATGAGGTTCAGTAGCGTCGTCTTGCCCGCTCCCGTCGACCCGATGATGGCCGTGGTGGTTCCGGGAGTGGCGGTGAAAGAGATATCCGCGAGCACCGGTTGTTCCGCACCCGGGTAGGCGAAAGACACACCGCGCAGTTCCACGGTGCCCGGGGTCGGCATGTCAAAGACGGGGTTCACGGGCGGCACCACGGTGGATTCCGTCTCGAGCACCTCGCCGATGCGGTCCGCAGAGACCGACGCGCGTGGCACCAGCACGAAGAGGAAAGTCGCCATCATGATCGACATCAGAATCTGAATGAGGTACGTCAGAAACGCGAACAGCGCGCCGACGCCCGTCTCACCGGATTCGACCCTGCTGGCGCCAAGCCACAGCACCGCGACCGAGCCAAGGTTCATGATCACCATGACGAACGGGAACATGAGGGCCATGAGGCGCCCCGCGAGCAGGGCCGATTCGGTGACGTCGGCATTCGCCTTGGCGAATCGCGCCGTCTCTTCCGGTTCCCTCACGAAGGCCCTGACGACGCGCACGCCGGTCAGCTGCTCGCGCAGCACCTTGTTGACCTGGTCGATGCGTCTTTGCATCCTCTGGAAGTGAGGCACCATGCGCGTGATGATCGCGATGATCCCCACGAGCAGCACCGGCACCGTCACGACCATGATCCACGCCAAGCCGATGTCTTGGTGAAGCGCCATGATCACCCCGCCGATCGCCATGAACGGTGCGCTCACCAGCAAGGTGGCGCTCATGAGGACGAGCATTTGTACTTGTTGCACGTCGTTGGTGGAGCGGGTGATGAGCGACGGCGCACCAAAGTGCTGCACCTCGTTCTCCGAGAAGGTGCCGACGCGAGCAAACACTTGGGAGCGCACGTCGCGGCCGACGCGCATGGCGAGTTTTGCGCCAAAGTACACACCGGTGATGGCGCAGCCAGCCTGCAGGAACGACAGGCCGAGCATGACCGTGCCGACGCGCCAGATGTAGCCGGTGTCTCCTGTCGCCACGCCGTTATCGATGATGTCGGCGTTGAGGCCTGGCAGGTACAGGTTCGCGACCGATTGCGCGAGTTGGAAGGCAAGCACTGCCCACAGCAGGCCCTTATAGGGCGCCACTGATCTCACGAGAAGCTTCCAGAGCATGGGGGTTTAGCGACCTTCCTTGACGATGCCGCGCAGGATGAAATCGACGAGTTCGTCGGTGTTCACCTCGCGATCGGCGGTGAACATCGGCATGGACGAGCCGAAGGCGAGCAACCTGATGAAGAAGACGGCGAGGGAGCGTTCCACGCGCAAACGCTCGCTGTCGGGTGCGAACAACACAGTGAAGACGGCGCTGGCCCGCTCCTCCAAGCGCGCGTCGTGACGGTGCTCGTGGGGTGGTTTGCGGTGGCCAAGTGCCGACACAATTCCCACCACGTCGGTGAATCGCTCCCTGAAGATCTCGACGACAGCTTTCACCTTGACCTCAAGGGGCAGCGAGGGGTCGATCTGTTCGAGCGCGCAGAACGTCGGCTCTGGGTCCATGAAGCGCGCGACGGCCTCGTGTATCAGTTCGTCCTTGTCCGTAAACGCCCTGAAAATCGTGCCCTCGGCGATGCCTGCAGCGTCGGCGATGTCCTTGGTCGTGACGTCGCCTCCGTGGCGCAGCAACAGGGGAACGACGGCGTCGAGGATCGACTCCCTCCGGTCCTCAATGGACATGCGGGGCGCGCGGCTGGGCGTCGAAGGATTCACCGGGCCATCGTAAGTGAGTGAGCACTCACTCCGCAACTCGTGGGCGTGGACGGCCCTTGGACTCCCCCGCTCCGTGGCTGCGCGCGACGACGCCCAGCGGGCCTACCCTTGGCACGTGCCACTTCCCGACGTCCTCGAACTGCCGCTCGCCATCAACCTGCTCGCGGTGTTCTTTGGCGCACTTGGCGGAGCGCTGCGCGCAGGCGAGGAAGAACACACCGACCTCGTCGGTGTGTTCACGCTCGCCGCCGCCATGGGCTTTGGCGGTGGGCTCGTACGCGACCTGCTACTGGGCAACCTTCCACCAGCGGCCTTCCGCGACCCCTCGTACCTCGCGGTCGCCGCTGGGGCGGCCGGGCTCGGCATGCTGTTCCTGTACTACTTGCGCAAACTCGGGCCAGTGCTGTGGCCCATCGACACGATCGTCATCGGCCTGTTCGCCTGCGTCGGTACGAACGCGGCGCTTATCGCTGACCTCGACCTGCTACCCGCCATCATCATCGGCACCATCGCCTCCGTTGGTGGCCTCATCCTGTCCGACGTCCTGCAGGGAAGGCCGTCCTCGATCATGTACGTGGGACCGCCGAACGCCGTGGCAGGCATGGCTGGAGCCGCCGCCTACGCGTTGCTCTACACGGGGACGCGACCTCTGATCTCCACTGGCATCGCCGTCGTCGCGACCGTGCTCGTGCGGCTCACGGGGCCCCTCTTCCACATGACCGTCCCGCAGCCGCGCAAGCGCGCCTACGACCTCAGGGTCAAGCGACGCGAGAGCAACAGGCTGATGACGCGCAAGCGCCGGACCAGCAACCCCAGCGCTGACCCCGTCGAGTAGCTGAGCTCGTGCCGCGGACCCCGTCGAGCAGTAAAGCGCACGCTACGGGCGTCGCGGACTACAGCCGATCCACCGTCACGCCCGCCACCGGTGCCGCGGTATGTACGCAACGCCAGTGGTCGTCGCCGACGCCTTCTGCCCATTCCAGCGGTCCCGTTTCGAGACCAGCGGCGCGCAGATTCTGGCCGAGTACCAGCACGGACGGACCCGCCCCCGACACGACCGCCGCAAGTCCCTGCTCGCGAAGCGTCCTCACCATCGCGGCTGCCGCCGGCAGGATGGTGGCGCGGTAGTCCTGGTGAAGGCGATCCTCCGTCGCCGCGAGCAGGCGTTCCGGTGCCCCGGTGAGCGCGGCAACCAGGAGCGCGGCGCGGCCGACGTTGAAGGCGGCGTCGGCGTGCGGGACAGACTCGGGCAACACGGCGCGTGCCTGCTTGGTGGGAAGAATCGACTGAGGGATGAGCACCGCGGATTCGATCCCTGGTGCGACGGTGAGCGGCACCGCGTGAGCGCCATCGGCGTCTTGCCACGCGGCCGTTGCCCCGCCGTAGATGGCTGGCGCAGCGTTGTCTGGGTGGCCCTCGAATTGGGTAGCCAAGCGCAGCATCTGCTCTGGACCCAGCAACTCAGGCTCGGCGATCAGCCCGCGCATCGCTGCAATTCCCGCCACCACCGCCGCGGCAGAAGACCCCAGCCCCCTGCCGTGAGGGATGGAGTTGCGTGCAACGATCCGCAAGCCTGTGTGCGAGGCTCCCACGGCGTCGGCCGCTTCTCTGATGGCGCGAACGATCAGGTGCGACTCGTCCCGCGAAAGGCTGTCGGAGCCCTCGCCCTCGATCTCGATCTCGACGGTGCGAGCGCCGAGCGCCCACACCTCGACCTCGTCAGTCACGCCAAGAGCCATGCCCAGCGCGTCGAAGCCTGGGCCAAGGTTGCCTGCCGTCGCTGGCACTCTCACGCGGACGTGGTCGGCGGCGTAGCGCATGGCGCCTACAGCCCCAATGCCGAGGCCGCCGCCTCAACGTCAACGGGGATGACCGTGGGCTCGACGGTGCGGTCACCGAGGGCGGTCGCCGTGTCCTTGAGGCCATTGCCGGTCACGGTGCACGTGATGGTGGCACCTCGGGGCACCTCTCCCGCGGCTGCCGCCGCGAGCAAGCCTGCGATCGGAGCCGCAGAGGCAGGCTCAACAAAGACGCCCACCTCGTTCGCCAGTCGCGCCTGAGCGGAAAGGATCTGCTCGTCGGTGACGGCGCGAATCCACCCACCCGACTCGTCGCGGGCCGCGATCGCCAGGTCCCATGAGGCAGGCTTGCCGATGCGGATCGCGGTGGCGACCGTCTCAGGGTCCTTGATGGGGTGTCCGGCCACGAAGGGCGCGGCGCCTGCAGCTTGCACTCCCCAGATCTTTGGCGTGTGCGCGGCCAGGCCTGCCTGTGCGTACTCCTTGAAACCCATCCAGTACGCCGAGATGTTGCCAGCGTTGCCCACGGGAAGCATGTGGATGTCGGGGGCCTGACCCAACTGGTCGACAATCTCGAACGCCGCCGTCTTCTGGCCCTGGAGGCGGTAGGGGTTGACCGAGTTGACGAGCGCGATCGGGTAGTTCTCGCTCAGTTCTCGCACGATGTCGAGGCACTCGTCAAAGTTGCCGTCAACCTGCACTAGGTCGGCGCCGTGAACGATCGCCTGCGCCATCTTGCCTGCCGCGATCTTGCCTTGCGGGATCATCACGACGCAGCGCAGCCCTGCGTTCGCGGCGTAGGCGGCCGCCGATGCGGAGGTGTTTCCCGTCGAAGCACACACGACGGTGTGGTCGCCGTCCTTGACCACTTGGGTGATGGCCGAGGTCATGCCGCGGTCCTTGAAGGATCCGGTGGGGTTCATGCCCTCGTACTTCACGAGCACCTCGGCGCCCACCTCGGAGGAGATCTTCTCCGCATAGATCAGCGGAGTGCCGCCCTCGCCAAGGGACACAATGCGGTCGCCCTCATCGAAAGGCAGGTGGTCGAGATACTCGCGGATGATGCCGCTCCACACGTGAGCCACTGCTACTCCCCTTCGATTCTGAGGACGGAACGGATCTCCGCAACGGCCTCTGAACTTCTCAACGACTCGAGCACCTTGGCGACCTCTGCCTCTGGCGCCCGATGCGTAGAGATGATGATGGTGGCCAGGCCGGTGTCGGCCCCAGCGGCCTTCTGACGCACGGCCTCGATCGACACCGAGCGTTGTGCAAGGGTCGAGGCGATGCCCGCGAGCACACCCGGCTCGTCGTGCACTGTCATGCGCAACTGGAACCGCGACGACGAGGCCTCGATGGGCAGCACGGGGAGATCCGCGTAGTGAGACTCGCGCGGCCCTCTGCCTCCCTGCGCGATGTGGCGTGCGGCGGAGACGATGTCTCCCAAAACGGCCGACGCTGTGGGAGTGCCTCCCGCGCCCTGGCCGTAGAACATCAGCTCGCCTGCGGCCTCTGCCTCGACAAACACGGCGTTGAAGGCCCCGTGCACGCCCGCAAGCGGGTGACTGAGGGGCACGAGCGCTGGGTGCACCTTGACCGATACGCCGTCGGCCGTGCGCTCGGCGATAGCCAGCAACTTGATCACGTGGCCCGATTCGGTAGCCGCCGCAACGTCGGCCGCTGTAATGGCCGAGATGCCCTCGCAGTACACATCGTTGAGGTGGACGCGCTGGTGGAAAGCGAGCGAAGCCAAGATGGCGGCCTTGGCCGCAGCGTCGTGACCCTCGACGTCGGCGGTGGGATCTGCCTCCGCGTAACCGAGGTCTTGAGCCTGCTTCACGGCAACGTCGTAGTCGAGCGCCCTGGTGGTCATCTCGTCGAGAACGTAGTTGGTGGTGCCGTTGACGATGCCAAGGATGCGCTTCACATGGTCGCCAGCGAGCGATTCGCGCACCGGCCGGATGATCGGGATCGCTCCGGCGACGGCGGCTTCGAAATAGAGGTCAACGTTGGCGGCATCGGCGGCCTCGAAGAGCTCGGGTCCGTGAGCTGCCAGGAGCGCCTTATTGGCCGTCACCACCGCCGCGCCCGCGCCGATCGACTCGAGAAGGTAGCTCTTGGCCGGCTCGATGCCACCCATGAGTTCGACCACCAGGTCCGCCGTGTCGATGAGCCCGTGCGCATCGGACGTCAGCAGCGCGGGATCGATCACCGGGTCGCGAGGTGCGGACGTGTCGCGCACGTAGATGCCCGTGATCTCGATGGGCGCGCCGACGCGTTGTTCCAGATCGCCGAGGTTCTCCTTCAGCAACCGCACCACTTGGGTACCGACGGTTCCGGGGCCAAACAGGGCAATCTTGACGGGCTTCGCAGGCTCAGACACGGGCCCAGCCTAGCCGAGGGGTGCACCGGAGCCGGGCCCCGTCAGGCCACGGAAGGCCATGACCGGTTCTAGCCTTCCGCGTCGTAACGTTCGCGCGCCGCCGTGATCTGCGGCACGGCACCCTCAAGCACGTCGGCCATACCGCGAAGGGCCGAAGCGATCTGCCTGCCGAGGTCCGTGAGCTCGTAGTCCACGCGAGGTGGCATGGCGCTCACCACCGTGCGATTCACCATGCCGTCTCGCTCCAGCGCGCGCAGCGTCTGGGACAGCATCTTCTCGCTCACGCCGTCCACTTGGCGCCGCAGTTCACCGAAGCGGTGACTGCCCTCCCCGAGTGCCAAGAGGGCGAGGGAAGACCACTTTCCGGTGACGTCCTCGAGAGCAGAACGGGACGTGCACGCGCGCGCGAAGACGTTGGCGACGAGTGCGTCCGTCGGGGCGCCGGTCGGCTCCTGGGCTGAGTTCACCTTCTCAGAATACCGGTCCTCACTGCGGAATAGAAAGCACTTACGAATAGTTAGCGAACGTGTTCCATCCATCGTCTGAAGGGAAGACTCATGACCACCTACGCCGTGACCGGAGCCAGTGGAAGCTTTGGCCGCCTCGCCATCGAGGCCCTGATTGCCCGCGGTGTCGCGCCCATCGACATCGTCGCGATCGCGCGCACCACCGACAAGGTGTCCGACCTTGCCACCCAGGGCGTCGTCGTGCGTCACGGCGACTACGACGAAGAAGCCTCGCTCGACACCGCGCTCGCCGGAGTTGACCGTCTGCTGCTCGTGTCCAGCAACGAGTTCGGCAAGCGCGCCGAGCAGCACGCCACCGTCATCGCGGCCGCCGAGCGTGCGGGAGTGAGTCACATCGCTTACACGAGCATTCTCGGTGCGCCGACGACGTCCAACCCCATCGCGGGCGAGCACGTGGCGACGGAAGCCGCGCTCGCCCAGTCGAGCATTCCCACGACGCTCCTGCGCAACTCCTGGTACTTCGAGAACTACACGGTCCAGATCGGCCAATACAGCGCGTCGGGAGTCATTCTGGGCGCCACGCAGAACGCGCCGATCTCCGCGGCGACCCGTGCCGACTATGCCGACGCCGCCGCCGTCGCACTCATCGCGGCCGAGGCAGGCGCCGTCTACGAGTTAGGCGGCCCCACCTTCACGCTTACCGAACTCGCGGCTGCGGTCTCGTCGGCCACGGGGGCGGCGGTTGAGCACCGCGACATGACTGTCCCAGAGCTCGCCTCCGCCTTCGAGAGCTTCGGCATGGAAGCTGGCATGGCCAGCACCTTCGCCGGGGTCGATGGGTCGATCGCGAGGGGCGAGCTCTTCACCGACTCGGGCGACCTCGAGACCCTGATGGGCCGCAAGCCCGAATCGCTCGCCGCCGCGGTGGCCCAGGCGACCCACTAGCCGCCTGCGCCTCACTGCCCGTGGGGTGCGGCCTGCGACGAGGCTTCACCCCACGGGCGCGTGCGCGCCGCGCCGAAGGATTGCCCGACGGGCCCCCACAATGGGGAGGTGTCGGAGCGCCGTGTCTTTGCTCGCGAGCGGTGGACTCCCCGCCGCGTCTTGACGTTCGCAACCCGCTTCGCTTGGCTCCAACTCCACTCGCTCGTGTTCGCGGCGGTGATCTTTGCCGCTATTGCCGTCACCAGCGTCGTCTCACTACCCATCCCCCGGTACGACGCGCTCCTGATCATCGGCGTGGCCCTCACCTTGGGACTGTGGTGGGCAGGCTGGGAGTCAGGCCGCGAGGTGGCGGTGATCTGCGCCTTTCACGTGCTGGGCCTCACCATGGAGATCTTCAAGGTGCGTGCAGGGTCGTGGAGTTATCCGGAAGAGGCGTTCACGAAGGTGGCAGGGGTGCCGCTCTACGCGGGCTTCATGTATGCCGCTGTCGGCTCGTACATCGTGCAGGCATGGCGCAGGCTGGAACTCCGCGTGACGCATTACCGACCGGTGCCGCTCACGCTGCTGGCGGTGGCCGCCTACCTCAACTTCTTCACGCACCACTGGATATGGGATCTGCGGTGGCTCATCGCCGCGCTGTTCGTCGTGGAGATGCGTCGCACCATGGTGCATTTCACCGTGGCGACTCACCGCTACTTCATGCCCCTGGCCGCCGCGTTCGTGGCGATCGGCTTCGCGCTGTGGATCGCGGAGAACGCCGCGACGTTCTTGGGTGCGTGGCAGTACCCCAACCAGTCCGAGATTTGGGAGGCGGTGCACGTGGGCAAGTTCGGCTCGTGGTCGCTTCTGGTCTCTCTCAGCTTTGTGCTCGTGGCGACCATCAAGCGCTTCGAGGGCGAGCTGTATGGCGTCAGAGGGCAACGCCCGGCGGTTGAGGTTGACGCCGACTAGGCGCTCACCTCGGTAGCAACGCCGGGCGCCAGATTGACGGTGCGCGCACCAAGTCCGCGCCGCTCGAGTTCGGCGGCAGTGTCGGCACGCAACTGAGTGAAGTGAGCCCAACCGTCCACGTGAATGGGCACGATCGTCGCGCTTGGCCATAGAGCTGCCACACGTGCGGCCCGAGCGGCATCCAGGGTGAGCGGCGCCGTGCCCCTGCTGGTCACCTTGGCGGACCCCATGCAGAGCAGCGCCACCCCCACGTCGGGGTGCTCGGAAGCGATCCGTCCCGCCACCGCGACGGAAGAGTTATCGCCGGAGAAGTAAACAGTGGGCCAGCCGTCGGCGCGCACGACGAAGCCGATGACCGGGCCCAGCACAGAAGCGAGGGCACGCGGCCCATGCTGTGCGTGGACGGCGGTCACCGTGACCTCGGTCTCGCCGGAGACGACGCGCTCATCACCTGGCTTCATGCCCTCGAGCCCCTGCACGCGCTTGCCGCCCTTGGCCGTCGTGAGCGCCAGTGTCGCCGCGCGCGCCACAGCCAGGCCCGCGTCGTCCAGATTGTCGGGGTGGTGGTCGTGCGAGACGAGCGCAAGGTCGACGGCGCCAAGGGCGTCGGCGGGAATCGCCGGCCCCTCCGTCTTGGTGAGGCCGCTCCCGTGAGGGCCGGGCGGGTCAAAGGTGGGGTCCGTCACGATGGTGAGGCCTGCGTAGCGCATGAGGACGGTGGGGCCGCCCACCAGGGTCAGGGTGACATCATTCGACATGCATCGATCCTGGCACAGGCGCGACACCCACGGCTCGAGCCCGCTTACGCTGGATACATGAGCCCGCGAGCGAAGGTCCTGATGGTCTGCACCGGCAATATCTGTCGATCGCCCGCCATGCACTACCTCGCAGCACGCGAGTGGGCCGAGGCCGCGGACGTTTCCTCAGCAGGGATTTCGGCGGAGGTCGGAATGGATGCGACACCGGAGATTCGGCGCTCAGCCACCGCCCATGGGCTGACCCTCCCCCGGCACCGCCCCACGCAACTGACTGCGGCGCTCGTCCACGAAGCGGACCTCGTGCTCGTGGCCACTGAAGCCCATGCACGCTGGATCGAGCGGGAGGTAGGTAGCAGACCACCTCACATGTTCGGCCTGAAGCAGGCGGCTGAACTCAGCGCGATCGCGCAGCGACCGCAGGGCAATACACCCGCCGAGCGACTGCGGACCGCGGCAGGGGCGCTGCACATTGCTGGGCAGCAGGAGACAACGCCCCTCCGCAGCCTCGACGACCCGTGGGGCCTCGACCAAGCCACGTATGACAGGGTCATGACCGAGATCGCCGACGCTTTGTCCGCACTCACCGAGTGGGCTTCGCTTCGCTAACTTACGCCCCTGGCATGGGGTGGGATCCGCAGAATGTCCTCCGCCCCACGTTCGGCCCGTCCGTCAGTGTCATCGGAGCCCGTCGCGTGGTCCTCGCGGGTGTCCTCATCGAGGTCAGGGTTGTCGGCCGAGTGTGCTGCCTCATCGGCCATCAACTGCTCGTCTGGCTTGGCAGGTGGGTCGAACTCGCTACCACCGCGCTCTTCGCGCTCGCGCTCCACCTCTTCTGCGATCTGCTGAAGCGCCTCTGTTCCTTCACTCACGCTCTTGTCGCTGCGCGTGGAATCGTTCATGGGTATCACTCCCTGTCGTTTCTCCATCGCAGGCGTTGGTATACGCCTACTTCGGTGAACACGTGGGTGTGCACGCATGTTCCACGGCGAGGTGAAACTCTCCGCTAGTGGGGGTTCTTCATGCCGTTCTGAACTGGCACCGTCCCATCGGTGCCCTCTTCGGCGAGCCCCACCCTGCCGTCCGTGCCTGGCGCGTCCTTCGCGGGGGCGTCGGCGTCGTGGTTGGGGTCAGGGCCGGGAGCTCCCAGACTGGTCGCCAGCTCTTCGCCGTCGCTGAGATGGATCTGATCCAGGTCCGATCGGCCGCGTTCTGCTCGCTCGCGTTCCACCTCTTCCGCGAGGTGCTGGAGGGCTTCGGTGGCCTCGTGGACCGGGTCCGGCGAGGCGTCCTTGCTGTGATCGATGGGGACATTCATGGGAGTTGCTCCCTTCCGGTGATCCGAAATGGGCGAATTGTCCGCCCACTCAGAAAACGCCGGGCGAGAAGGGGATGTTCCTGCCCCTGACCCGCTGGCCTAGGGCGCGACGTCCCAGCCCAGCAGGTCTTCGAGGGTGTCGCGCCTGATCAGCACGCGTGATTGACCGTCCCTCACCGCCACCACCGCCGGCCTCAAAATCGAGTTGTAATTCGATGCCATGACCCGCCCGTAGGCGCCCGTTGCGGGAACGGCGAGCAGGTCGCCGCGGGCGATATCGGCGGGCAAATCCACGTCGCGCACCACGATGTCGCCGCTCTCGCAGTGCTTGCCCACCACTCGCGACAGCACGGCCGGCGCATCCGAAGCGCGAGACGCGAGCGCCGCCGTGTACTCCGCTCCATACGTGATGGTGCGCATGTTGTCGCTCATCCCGCCGTCGACGGCCACATAGTGCCGCGTCCCGCCCCCGTCGAGAGCCACGTCCTTGGTGACGCCGACGGTGTAGACAGTCATCCCGGCGGGCCCGGCAATCGCGCGGCCGGGTTCGATCGAGATGTGGGGCCAGCCGCCGCCTGCGGCGTCGACGCCCTGCGCCACGACGTCGGCGATCTCAAGGGAGGCCTTCTCGACGTCCATGGCCTCTGACTCGGGGGTGTAGGCGATCGCATAGCCGCCGCCCAGGTCAACCTCGGGCATCTCGTAGCCCGTCTCGGCCGCGAAGTCGGCGCGCAGGCGCAACATCCGCTCGGCCGATTCCTTGAACGAGTCGATCGACAGAATCTGGCTGCCGATGTGGGTGTGAATGCCGCGCAACTCGAGGTGGGGCGAGGCGTGAACTGCGCGCAGCGCCTCGAATGCTGCGCCGGTGGCGAGCGACAGTCCAAATTTCTGGTCCTCGTGCGAGGTGGCGATGTACTCGTGGCCGCCGGCATGCACTCCTGTCGTCACGCGCACCAGCACGGGAGCGAGGGCGCCCGCCGCCTCCGCGAGCGCGCCCAGCACCTCGATCTCGGTGAATGAGTCCACCACGATGCGGCCGACGCCCGCCTCGAGCGCGCGGGTGAGTTCGGCGTCGGACTTGTTGTTGCCGTGAAACGTGATCCGCTCGCCAGGCACTCCGCCGCGCAGCGCGAGTTCAAGCTCTCCCCCGCTGGCGACATCGACGCCAAGGCCCTCGTCGAGCACCCAGGCTGCGATCTGTGAAGTCAGCAGCGCCTTCGACGCGTAGAACACGTCGCACTGTGCGCCGTGCCTGGCAAAGGCGGCACCGAAGTGCTCGCGGAAGGCACGTGCCCTCGCGCGGAAGTCTGCCTCGTCCACCACATACAAAGGCGTGCCGTGCTCGGCGGCGAGCGAGCGCACGTCGAGGCCGCCCACGGTGAGCGCACCGTCTCCCGTGCGCGCGACGGTTGAGGACCAGACAGGCACGGCTACATCCTCTCGGGCGCGCCGACCCCGAGCAGCCCGAGTCCGTTGCGGAGCACCTGGCCAGTGGCGTCATTGAGCCACAGGCGCGTGCGGTGAAGATCAGTGATCGGCTCGTCACCCTGTGGGGTGACGCGGGTGCGGTCGTACCACTGGTTGAACACGGCGGCGAGGCGCTCGAGGTAGCGGGCAACCCTGTGCTGCTCTCTGAAGTCAACGGCCTGGGCGACGACGCGCGGGAACTCGCCGAGCACGCCCAGCAGTGCGGCCTCGCTCTCGTGGGTCAGGAGCGAAGCGTCGAAGCCCTCTTCCCTGCTGAAGCCATACTCGGCGGCGTTGCGGGCCACGCCAGCAGAGCGCGCGTGAGCGTATTGCACGTAGAACACGGGGTTGGCGTTGGTCGCGGAGGCGAGCAGGTCGAGGTCAACGTCAAGAGTGGCGTCTGCGCTGGAGCGCGTCAGCGCGTACCTGGCGGCGTCGACCCCCACCACGTCCACCAGGTCCTCCATCGTGACAACGGTGCCAGCACGCTTCGACATGCGCACGGGAGCGCCGTCCTTCACGAGGTTCACCATCTGTCCGATGATGACCTCGACCGAGTCGGGGTTGTAGCCAAGCGCTGCGGCGCCTGCCTTGAGGCGGGCGATGTAGCCGTGGTGGTCGGCGCCCAAGAGGTAGATGCACAACTGAGCACCGCGCTCGTGCTTGTCGCGGATGTACGCGATGTCGCCGGCGATGTACGCGGCCTGCCCGTCCGACTTGATGACCACGCGGTCCTTCTCGTCACCGAACTCGCTGGACCGTAGCCACCAGGCGCCCTCCGACTCGTAGAGGGAGCCGGACTTCTTGAGCTGCTCGAGAGCTCGCTCCACCTTGCCTGACTTGTGCAGCGAGTCCTCGTGGAAGTACACGTCAAAGTCGACGCCGAAGTCGTGCAGCGACTCCTTGATCTGATCAAACATGAGGTGGACACCGCGAGACCTGAAGAACTCTTGCGCCTCGGCTCTTGGCAACTCGAGGGGATCGTCCTCCCCGACCTCCATGGCGTCTTGAAGCACCCTGTTCGCAATCTCTTGGATGTATTCCCCGCCGTATCCGTCCTCTGGAGCATCCTCGCCAAGGATCGCGGCAAGGAGCGACTGAGCGAAGCGGTCAATCTGCACGCCGTGATCGTTGAAGTAGTACTCGCGCGTCACCTCCGCGCCGTGGAACTCCAGCAAACGGCTCAGAGAATCGCCGACGGCGGCCCACCTGGTGCCGCCCAGGTGGATGGGGCCGGTCGGGTTGGCCGAGACGAACTCGACGTTGACGTGCACTCCCGCGAACGACTCGCCTCGCCCGTAGTCTTCGCCCGCGTGGACGATAGAGCGCGCGAGTTCGCCTGCCGCGCCAGCCGAGAGGCGAATATTGAGGAAGCCTGGGCCAGCAACCTCGGCGGCGTCGATGCCGTCGACGGTGACGAGCCTCGCCGCGACTAGCTCTGCGAAGGCGCGAGGGTTCATGCCCGCCTTCTTGGCGAGTTGCATCGCCACGTTGGTTGACCAGTCTCCGTGCTCTCGCACCTTGGGTCGCTCGACGCGAACGTCCACCACGTCCTCATTGCTCAGGGCGATGTCGCCGGCGGCGATGCCCTCTTCGATACAGACGGCGATGGTTGCGGAAAGCTCTTCTGGAGTCACCCTGCGAGTCTATCTGCGCGCGAAGGCTCAGCCGCCGAGCTCTGCCTGCACCTTCTTGGTGAGCGAAGCGCGCACGATCGCGTAGCCCGTACGCAGCGCCTCCTCGACGACCGCGCGCGGCACGTCGGCATCCAGAGCTAGCGAGATCCACAAGCGCTTGTTCGCGTAGTAGCCGGGCGTCACGCCCTCGTACTCCTGCGCCAACGCAACGTTCTCGTCGGCGTCGCCCTTGACCGTCACGATGCGCCTGCCGCTGGGATCCTCGCCGACTCTCCCAAAGTGCTTTCCTCCCACTTGGAAGGTTTGCGATCCCCAATCGGGGTACGGAACGACGGCGGCGCCAGGAAGGCTGTCGAGAACGGCGGCGATCCAGTCGTCGACGGCGGGAACGAGGGCTTCCATGCGGCCGACGCTACTGCCGGCGTCCGACAAGGCGTCACCCAAGCGCTTGGTCGGCTCGCGCTAGTCCTCGCGCGGGCTACTCGATGCGCGGACCACCAGCTCGGGAGTGAAGACCACGTGCTGCTCGACTCGCGCGCCGTCCACATCGTGCTCGGCAAGCAAGAGTTCGACGGCCGTAGCGCCGATCAGGTCCCGCGGTTGTCGCACAGACGTGATCGGCACCACCGCCGCTGCGGCGAACTGGATGTCGTCGTAGCCCACCAAGCCCACGTCGGCAGGAATCCGCACCTGCGTCGGCCCCGCCAGAAGCCCTTGTTGGACGCCGATCGCGACGAGGTCGTTGGCCGCGAGAATCCCGTCGATCTCCCCACGTGCCACCCGTTCGCGCAAGCCCTCGCCCAACTGAATTCCCGCATCGAGCGACAACGCATTGCTGGGGATGACCTCGACGGTCGCTCCGTCGACGTCAGCAACAGCCTTTGCAGCGCCTGCGCGCCGGTCAGCAACCTGGCGGATGCCGTCCAAGCCACCGACGCATGCGAGGCGGCGGCGGCCGGTGTCGAGCAAGTGGCGAGCGGCCATTTCGCCCCCAGCAACGTCGTCCACCGCGACGGACGGCAGTGTTGACTCTCCAGCGCGCCTGTCGACGAGCACCACGGGAATCCCGCGCTGCCGCAGTTGCGTCAGCCGCGGCTCCGCATCGCCCACGGGCACGACGAGTACGCCTGCGACGCGCTGGCGCTCGAACAGATCGAGTTGTTGACCCTCGCGTTCGGCATCGTCGCCGCTATTGGCCAGCAGCACGCTCATGCCTTCAAGCGCGGCGCGGCGTTCCACGCCAAGGGCGACGTCAGTGAAGAACGGATTGCCGATGTCGAGCACGATGAGCGCTATCGACGTGGACTTTCCCGCACGCAATTGGCGTGCAGCTGCATTGGGTACGAAGCCGAGTTCCGCAATCGCAGCCGAGACCTTTGCGATCGTGTCAGGCCGCACCCTTGAAGGACGGTTCAGCACGTTGGAGACGGTGCCCACTGACACGCCTGCACGTAGCGCCACATCGCGCACGCTGACCTGCACTCGCGACCACCTCCGTCCGACCTCGATGAAGCAGACTATCCCTCACGCATGGTGTTGGAGACAAGGTGCTGACTGCGCGTCAGCAGTGGTTCACGCCTCCTGGCCCTTGAGTGCGGTGTCGGCAGCGCCCAAGTCGAGGTCACCGATGCGGACGGCCTGCCCGGTCTCCAACGAACGGTTGCCCGCGAGGCCCACCGCCATCGACCGCACGCCGTCGGGCCAACTCGCGGATCGGCCGAGCGGATCGGCGTCACCGCCGACGAAGACATCACGCAAGAGTTGCGCGTCGCCCCCGCCATGACCGCCCTCGCCTTGCGGAATCGGCACCTCGACGGCCGGCTGGAAGTGTTGCTGAACCATGAGGCGCTCGCCGATGGGACGGATGCGCTCCGAGACCACGCCGTCAGGATGCATGCTGGGGTCCACGGTGACCGAGCCGTCCTCCCGCACCAGTACCGCCCCGCGCTCGACGACCGTCAACTCGGCACGGCCGCAAGTGCCGTTCACGGAGACGGTGTAGCCCTCCCATGGAGAGTGCGCGTTGAGGGAGTACGACATCGTCGCTCCGCGCGCGTAGTCGACGACGAGGGCGAGGTTATCTTCGATCGTGATGCCGTCATCGAAGACGTCGCGGTCCCGCAGATAGCCGTCGTACTTCTCCTGATCGAAGTACAAGCCCTTGAGCTGCTCATCTCGGCGAAGGTCAAGGCTGAAGGCATCGCGCAGGGGCGAGTCGATGCTGCCCCGCTCCGGCCGCTCGCCGAGCCCACGTTTCCTCGCGTTCTCGGCCCCGTAGAACTTGAGCCCGCCAGAGGCGTACACCTTGGTGGGGACGTCGGCAAGCCACCAGTTGACCAAGTCAAAATGGTGGGAGGCCTTGTGGATGAGAAGGCCGCCGGAGTTTTCCTTGTAGCGATGCCAACGCCTGAAGTAGTCAGCACCGTGCGCGGTGTCGAGCACCCACTCGAAGTGGACAGAGGTGACGTCTCCTATGTCGCCGTCGGCAATGACTCGGCGCAGAGCCTCGTTGCGAGGCGAGTAGCGGTAGTTGAAGGTGATCGTGACGTCGCGGCCGGTGCGCTGAGCTGCGTCGGCGATGTCGCGGACCCCTTGCTCGTCGATCGTCAATGGCTTCTCGACCGCGACGTCGGCGCCCGCCTCAAGCGCGGCGACGATGTAGCCCGCATGCGTGAAGTCTGGCGACGTAATGATCACGCGCTCGATGCCGTGCGCGGTGATGGCGCTCGCCAAGTCCCCGACCTCGAAGCGGGCGGCAGCGGCGATCTCCGCCCTGTCCGGGTGGCGAGCGCCAGACCAGTCGAGCCTGCCTTGATTGGTGTCGGCCCACGCCACGAGCTGCGCGGCGTCCCTGTGCGGTCCAGCAATGGCGTCCAAATACATCTGGGCGCGGGAGCCAGCGCCGACGAGCGCGTAGCGACGCCGCAGTTCTGTCACGTCGATCAACCCTTCCTGCTACTTCATTCCCGTGGTGGCGAAGCCCTTGATGAGGTAACGCTGACCCACCAAGAAGATGATGAACAGCGGGATGAGCGACACCACCGACATGGCAAACATCGAACCAAAGTCCGAGCTGGATTGCGCGTCGATGAAGCCCTTCAAGGCGACGGAGACGGGGAAAGTCTCCGGCAGCCTCAGATAGATCAAGGGCCCGAAGAAGTCGCCCCACGTCCAGATGAACGTGAAGATCGCGGTGGTGGCGATCGCAGGGATCATCAGGGGCAGTGTCACTTGGAGGAAGGTGCGCGCATGACCGGCACCGTCTATGCGAGCGGCTTCAAAGATCTCCCTGGGAAGCGCGCGAATGAACTGCACCATGAGGAAGATGAAGAAGGCATCGACAGCGAGCATCTTGGGAACGATCAGTGGCAAGAAGGTGTTGAGCCAACCCAGTTCCTTGAAGATCGTGAACTGCGGAACCAAGACGACCTGGAACGGCAGCATGATCGTCGCGAGCATCATGGCAAACAGGAGCGTTTTGAAGCGGAACTCAAGCCGCGCGAAGGCATAGGCCGCGAGGGAACACGACACGAGCGTCCCCACGATCGCCGCGAGGGAGATGATGCCCGAGTTCATGAGGAAGACCCCGAACGGGTGCTGCAGGTCGTTCCAACCGTTCACGTAGTTCTCGAGCGTGAGGTTGGTGGTGAAGATGCTCAAGTCGCGGAAGATCTCTTCGTTGGGCTTGAAGCTCGACACGATGAGCCATAGCAGTGGGTAGACCATCACGACTGAAAAGGTGATGAGAACCGCGTGCTTGATGGTCGATGAGATACGCGCCCTCGTGCGGTAGCTGATCAGCGGGCGATGTGGCTCCACATCGGGCGTGCCGCCCCTGGAGACCCTGGTGGGAGCAATTTCAGTCGTCATAGAACACCCAGAACTTTGAGAGCCAGAAGTTGAAGGCGGTGAATGCCGCGATCACGATGAGCAGGAACCAGGCCATGGCGGATGCCAGGCCCATGTTGTATTCGAGGAACCCTGTGCGATAGAGGAAGAGCGTGTAGAACATGGTCGAATCTGCCGGCCCACCCGTTCCCCCAGACACGACGTAGGCCTGGGTGAAAGTCTGGAAGGCGAAGATCACCTGGAGCACCAGGTTGAAGAAGATGATGGGCGTGATGAGCGGCAGCGTGATGGACACGAACTTGCGGACCCTGCCAGCGCCGTCGACCTGCGCGGCCTCGTAGTACATCTCGGGTATCTGTCGCAAACCAGCCAAGAAGATCACCATGGGCGACCCGAAGGTCCAGATGTGCAGGATGACGATGGTCCACAGCGCGTAATCGGGGTGGCCGATCCAGCCGGGGCCGTCGATGCCGAAGATGGCAAGGAACCCGTTGACCAGACCGTCTTTGCCGAACACTTGGCGCCACAGGATGGCGATGGCCACTGAACCGCCCAGCAGACTCGGCAGGTAGAAGATCGACCGGTAGATCGGCAGACCCCGCATGCCTCGGTCAAGCACCAACGCGAGCGCGAGAGCGAGCATCAGTTGGAGCGGGACGGACACCGCCACGTAGACAACCGTGATCCTGAAGGAGTTCCAGAAGTCGGGATCGGCGAACATCTCGCTGTAGTTGCCCAGCCCGATCCAGTCCGGTGGATTCTTGATGGGCGACTGCAAAAGGTTGTAGTCCGTGAACGACAAGTACAGCGACGCGAGCATCGGGCCGACCGTGAATGCGACGAGTCCGAGCAGCCATGGCAACAGGAAGAGCAGCGCGGCTTTGTTGTCGCGATTCTTCGCTCGTACGCGTGGACCGCCGCGACGTGCACTCTTCGCGATAGTCCGCAGTTCGCCGAGACTACTCACGTCAACCTCCTTGTCGACCGTCTCCGCCTTCTCGTTCGGATGAGAAAGCGGTTTCACACGCGGTGCTGGGAATCATTGCACGGCCACTGCACACCCGTCAAACCCGCCCCGACCGATGGTCCAACGGCTCCCGCCAGCCGCCGAGTCCGACGGTTCACCAACGGGCGATTCACGCTTGCCGGCGTCCCTGCCGATGCCGGGTCGACCTCCAGCGTAGGCCTCCCGCCTCGGCCCAGGCGCCTGGCTCGCCACCGGTGGGAGGCGCCCTCGCTTATGCTGCGCTCGATGGACCCACCCGGCCTAGAAAAGCCTCACCAACGGGGTCGCGTCGGCGCACCGATCGCGTTTTGTAACGATTCAGTATCGGCATTGACACCCCTTGCACGCGGTGATACGTTTCCGAGAAAGCGGTTTCACACGAGCTTGCGGAGACGCTTGTGAAGACGCTTGGGCCCGTGGCCAGCCTGGCCAGGGGCGCACACCACAGAACGATGGTGCTGAGAAGCACCACCAGACGAGAAGAGGCGCAATGACGCGTACATCCCGTTCACTGACACGGAGGGCGGCGCCGGTAGGCGCAGTCCTCGCCACCGCGCTCACCCTTGCGGCGTGCTCATCTGACGCCGAAGAAGCGCCGTCAGGCGACGTCACTGGCGATGCGCAAGAGGCCGTCACCATTGAGATGTCTTGGTGGGGTGACGACGCTCGCGCAGCGTTGTTTGATGAGGTCATCACGGCATTCGAGGCCGAGTACCCGTACATCACTGTGACCCAGACACCCGTCGGCAGCCCTGACGACCTGTTCAACCGCCTGGCCACCGACTTTGGCGGCGGCGGCGACACGGCTCCTGACGTGTTCGCACTCGGTGGCGCCAAGCCGCAGGAGTACGGCGAGGCCGGCGCACTGCTGGACTTGGGCACCGTGGCAGACATTGTCAACGTCGCCAAGTACCCCGAGTTCTCCACCACCAACGCAGTGGTCGATGGCACCCTGTACGGCCTCCCGACCGGTGGCAACGCGACGGCCGCCTTCGTGAACACCGACCTGTTCGAAGCAGCCGGCGTGCCGATCCCTGACGCCGACTGGACGTGGGACGACCTGGTGGATGCCGCCAACACCATCGGCACCGCCGGCCTGACGAACGAGTCGGGAGCGCCCGTATACGGCATCGACCTGCGCGTGCAGGACATCATCGGCACCTACGTGGCACAGGTCAGCGAGTTCGGCCTCTACGACTGGGAGGGCCAACTCGCTGTCGACGCCGACCAGGTCGCTGGTTGGTACGAGATCGAGCAGCGGATGCTCGAAGGCGGAGGACTCCCCGACCCCACCATCGTGACGGCAGGCTGGGCGCTTCCCCCGGACCAGCAGCTCTTCACGCTGGGCCAGGCGGGCGTGACCTTCGGCTACAGCAACCTAGTGGGCACGTACGAGATGGGTGGCAACACGATCATCCTGCCGCCGCCGTCCGACACCGACAAGACGGGGGTCGCACTGCTTCCCTCGGCCTTCTGGTCGATCAACGCCGCCACCGATCACCCTGAAGAAGCCGCACTGCTGGTCGACTGGTTCCTCAACGAACCCTCCGCAGCCGAGCTGATCCAGGACACGCGTGGCGTGCCATTCAACCCCGACACCGCCGCGGTGGTCTCGCCGCTTCTCGAAGGTGCAAGCAAGACTGCCGCCGAGTACGTGGAATCGGTGCTCGACTCTGGTGAGGTTGCCCCGCCGCAGCCCAACGGAGCGGCCAACATGAACAAGTACTCGCAAGATGCGGAGACGGCAGTGCTCTTCGGCAACGCCAACCCGCAAGAGGCCGCTCAGACATTCATTGATCAACTGTCTGGCGATCTCAGCTAGTTCACCGTCATCACGCGACGGGCGGTCCCCTTGGGGCCGCCCGTCGCTGTGTCAGGCCAGGATGGAGACATGGACGTTCGCACGCAATGCCTCACGCGACTACGCGAGTCGAGGCCGCTCGACACCGCTGGAATCTCAGGCCCCGCACGCGCGAGCCACTGGGACGAGTGGGAGCTTAGTGGCGTGCGTTTTGCCGCCGTGGGCGGGCCACTTGAACAGCGCTGGCATCAGGCACTTACCGAGCTGGCGCAGTGCCTTCGACCGCTGACGAGCGATTTGCCGGTGCTCAACGAGGGCGGCGTGTACTGGGGAACCTGGATTGAGAGCAGCGGCACCATCAGCACTGAGGTGCTGACGCGCTTTCTCCCGAGCGTGGCCCGTGACAGCCACCTCATCTACACCGCGCACCAGCGCGACGACGGCCTGCTCCCCTACAAGGTCACCAGCGACGGGCCCGGCTTTAGCCAGATCCAGATCGTCACACCATTCGCCAGGTCCGTCTGGCACCACTACCAGCTGACGGATGCAGGCACGACCTATTTGCGCACCATGTACGACGCGATGGCGCGCATGGACTCATGGCTCGCGCGGTATCGCGACACGCGGGGCACTGGCGCCGTGGAGGCGTTCTGCACCTTTGACACCGGTCACGACCTCTCACCGCGCTTCTGGAATGTCGCTGACAGGGGCTTCCGCAATGATGCGAGGCGGTATGACCCAGCCTCCCCCATCCTCCCGTTCATTGCGCCTGACCTCACGGCCAATGTGGCGTGCCAACGTGTCTACCTCGCGCGCATCGCCGAGGAACTTGGTGAGGACCCCGAGCCGTGGCGCCTCCTCGCCCAGGCTTCCCTCACGGCGCTCATGGAACAGTGCTTCGATGCGCAGGACCACATCTTCTATGACAAGGACGCGACGGGATCACCCGTGCGGGTGCAGTCCGACGTGCTGTTGCGCGTGCTCGCGTGCGAGGTGGGCGACGCCGAACTCCATCGGATGGGCCTCGAGCGGTACCTCATGAACACCGCGAAGTTCTTGGGCCACTACGGCTTCACCTCGATCGCGATGGACGATCCACGCTTCGATCGCGACTTCACTCGCAACTCGTGGGCAGGCCCAGCGAATTTCCTGTCGCTCATCAGGGCCCCGGCGGCCTTCGAGCACCACGGTCACGTGGCAGAACTCGCCCTCGCTGCTCAACCCATGCTGGCAGCGGTCGCGGGCTGGGACAGGTTTCCCCAGTGTGTGGACGCGTGGAGCGGCAACCCTGGGTTCACGGAGATGTACTCGCCGGCGATCCTGTGGTTCCTCGATGCGATCGAGCGTCACTGCGGGATTCTCCCGCGACCCGACGGAGAGCTGTGGCTCAGTGGTTTGACGCCCAGCCGCCTCGACCACGGCGCGGCGGCGGAGGCGATCGCCTACTCGCGGATCGTCGCCGGCGTCACGTACGAGCTCGTCGGTGACGACGACGACGTGGACATCTACCGCGACGGCGAGAAGTGGCTTGCCTTTGCGCGCGGGTGGCGCATCGTCGTGGGCCCCGACGGCGATGTGGTCGCGGCGGTATGCCTGGCTGCGGCGCCGGTCGCGGGACGCTTGACCGTCGACGGAATCACCATCGACCTCACGTTGGCGCCGAACGACCGTGCGCTCCTTGCCGACGGCGTGGTCACCGACATTCAGCGCCACGGCTTCGTCGCGCCTCGCTCCTGAGGCGAGCGCGACGAAGCTTCGTTCGGTCTAGGCCCGCAGGTGGGATCGGAGCACGTGCGACAACCCCGTCCGCTCCGCACACTGGTTGAAGCGGAAACTCGCCGCGAGATCCCGCGCTTGCTCAGGTGAGACGCCCGCGAACAGATCGGCGAACTGCAGCGCGAGCGGCTCGGCCAACAGGATGTGGCGCACAAGCACCGCGATGTGCGGCTGACGCCCCCACGGCCACGGCGCGAAGTCGGGGAACTCTTTGTCGAACAAGGCATCGAGAGGGTCGAGCACGTCACGCACGTTGACGTCACTTCCGCCCCAGGAGTCCACGCCAAGGCGCCGCTTCTTAGCCGCAAGGTCTCCGATCAGTGCCATGTAGGGACTGTCGGCTTTCGCGTACACCAGGCCCTGGAGGCCGATGTCCTTGTAGGTCCATAGCGCCCAGCTCGCGCCGTGCTCCCGGTAGATCTCAAGCTGGTCCTGTAGCAGTTGGTAGCGCCAGACGTCTTGGCTACGGTCCTCCGAATAGACGGGCCCGAACTCCCCGATCCAGATCGGCGTGCCTGTGCGGCGCATGTACTCGGTGCGGCGCAAGAAGGTTTGCTCCAGAACGTCCCGGTCAAAGTACTCGCCGCGAGTGGTACCGGGATACGCGGTGGCAGAGCCGATACCTGGCAGCGCATAGTCGTGCGCCGTGTACACAGTGTTGGGCAGGGGCTCCGGACGGCCGTCGAGGAAGCTGAAGTCCGTGGAGTACTTGTTGCCGTCCAGGAAGAGCACGTGTCGCGAGTCAACGGCGCGAATCGCCTTCTCGAGACGGTCGTAAAACACGGGCAGCACGTCGCCGGTGGGGTCGGACGGCTCGTTGATGGGGTTGTACCCCGCGACCTCTGGACGGTTCTTGAACCGCTCGGCGAGCGCCTCCCACAGGTGTACCACCCGGTCCTGGAAGTGGCTGTGGTTCCAGAACTCGGCAAGATGGCTGGGGTTGTCGGAGTGCCAGTGCTGATTCTGACGTCCCGGCAGCGCGTGCAGATCAAGGATCGAATAGATCCCGTGACGCCCCAGGATGTCGACCACGCGCTCGAGCCGCGCGAACCCCTCTTCCTTCAACTGGAAGGGGGCCATGTCGTCTTCGAAGTGGCGGTAGTTGAAGGGGATCCGCACCGAATTGATGCCGAGCGACGCGAGGTGTGCAGCGTCGTCCTCGCCAAAGAAGGCGTCGTAGAACTCGTCGAAGAAGGCGTCGTATGACTCCTGGCCCATGCGATCCAACATCACGCGACGGATAGCCTCTTCATTACCGGGGTAACCGGTGATGAAGTTCTCCATGTTCATCCACCCGCCAAGCCCGACGCCTGACAGGAGCACCGTCGCGCCCGTCTCGTTGACCAAGTTCGCGCCGTCGACGCGAATCCACTGCAGTGTCATGCTGTTCTCCTTGACTGACATGGTGGGTGGGAGAGCACGCTCGTGCGTGTCTCTACGGTAGGTCGGTACGCGAGGCCCGTCGATGCGCTCATGGCGCTGGCTCCAGAGCGTCGTAGTGGCGGAACCCTGGCCGCGCGCGATAGAGCGCCGCGACCACAGAGACGATGAGCACCGCTCCCAGTAGCGGGGGGAACCACAGCGCGCCTGCTGCCGCGACAAAACCCGCGAAGACGTCGCCCATGCGCGGCCCCGCCGACAGCACGAGCGTGTAAAGCCCTTGCAAGCGTCCGCGCATCTCGTCGGGCGTGGCCTGCTGCATCATCGTGGTGCGGAAAATGCCGCTGATGTTCTCGCTCGCTCCCGCGGCCATCAGCGTGAAGCACAACGCCACCAGCGCGGGCACGTGGGCGGCGCTAGCATTCGCCTCGACGCCGGCCAGGTCGAGCGCGAGCACGATGGCGCCAAAGGACCCGATCGACAGCGCGAGCGAGGTAGAGGCGAGCGCTATCCCCTTGCCGTGGCGACGCACGCTGCCTACCTTTCCAGAGGCAAGCCCGCTGAGGACGACACCCACTGCGGCCGACGCTGCCAATAGGCCGACGGTGATCGCGCCACCTCCAATGAGGACAGCGCCGACGGCCGGCAGGATCGCGTAGACGCGGCCAAAGGAAATGGTGGCGATCTGCATCGCGATCGCGACGCGCAGATTGCCGGCGGTGCGTAGGAACGCGAAGCCATCGCGCAAAGCGGCGAGGCCGACGCGCGAGGTTTTGGCGGGGATGATCGGGGGCAGGGAGATGATCCCCCATAGTCCGACCAAAAAGAGCCCTACGTCGATCGTGTAGGTCCAGGCGTAGCCGACCGTCGCGACCAGGACGCCGGCGAGCGTCGGCCCCACCGCGGATTGCAGCCCAGCGCTGAGTCCGGACAACGCCGCGACGGCGGGGAGCAACCGGAACGGAACAAGCCGAGGGTGAATCGCGAAGCGCGCGGCTCCCACCACTGCGCCCACCGTCGAGGCGACGGTGGTGAACACGTAGTACGGCCACAAGGCCGTCACGTCGAACCATGCGAGAGTCGCGATGCCGATGGGAGCCACGAAGGCGATTAACGAGGCGACGATCAGCACGCGCCTGCGGTCAAAGGCGTCGACGATGGCGCCGCCAAAGATGCCCATAATGATCATGGGCCCAAGCGCGAAGCCGCCAACGAGCGCCACGGCGGCCGTCGACCCCGAGATGTCGTACACCTGAATGCCGATGGCGACGGCCGACAGCTGGGTGCCGATACCGGCCGCGACACCACTCGTCCAGAATCGCATGTACGCCGGGGACTCCCGCAGCGGCGCGAGGTCAATGAACCACGACCGCGGCGGTACCGGATCTGGGTCGACGGACAAGCGCGGTCTCCTCGGGCGGATGGCAGGAGCGCCGCCGTTGAGTGCGCTCTCAATGATCTGAGCGTATCTCAGAAACCGCTTACCGGCGACCCGCCACGGTTCCGAGCAGTGCGAACGGGACCCTGCCCGCCTCTTCTTGACACCCGACCAGACGTCCCGTAATCTCGACCCAATTGAAACGATTCACTCCCGGAACTAGGACAACGACGTCATGCCAGCATTTGCCGCCATCTCCCCACGCCTTGGCGAACAAGCGATCGAACTGCCCTCGTGGGCGTTCGGTAACTCCGGCACTCGCTTCAGGGTGTTCACCACGCCAGGGACTCCAAGGAACCCGTTCGAGAAAATTGCCGACGCTGCGCAAGTTCACCGGTACACCGGGCTATCCCCTACGGTCGCGTTGCACATCCCGTGGGACAAGGTCGACGACTACTCGGCCCTGCGCGCGCACGCGGAGGACCACGGCGTCGGTCTTGGCACCATCAACTCGAACACGTTCCAGGATGACGACTACAAGCTTGGCTCGCTCGCACACCGCGACGCGCGGATTCGTCGCAAGGCGATCGACCATCACCTCGAGTGCATCGACATCATGGACGCCACGGGCTCCCGCGACCTCAAGATCTGGTTGGCGGACGGCACCAACTACCCTGGCCAGGACGATATGCGGGGCCGTCAAGACCGCTTGACGGAGTCGTTGCAGGAGATCTACTCGCGCATCGGCGAACACCAGCGCCTCGTGCTCGAGTACAAAATCTTCGAGCCTGCGTTCTATCACATGGACGTTCCCGACTGGGGTACCAGCTACGCGCAGTGCGCAGCGCTCGGTCCTCGCGCCACCGTCTGCCTCGACACCGGCCATCACGCGCCAGGCACCAACATCGAGTTCATCGTGATGCAGCTGCTCAGGCTCGGCAAGCTCGGTTCGTTCGACTTCAACTCCCGCTTCTACGCGGACGACGACCTCATCGTGGGCGCTGCGGACCCGTTCCAGCTCTTCAGGATCATCGTCGAGGTCATCCGCGGCGGAGGCTACGGCCACGACGGCGACACGGCCTTCATGCTCGACCAGTGCCACAACATTGAGGCCAAGATCCCTGGCCAGATCCGCTCAGTGCTGAACGTCCAGGAGATGACCGCGCGCGCGCTACTGGTCGACCGCGCGGCTCTTGACGACGCTCAAATCGCCGGCGATGTGCTCGCGGCCAACGGCATCCTCATGGACGCGTTCTACACCGATGTCCGCGCTGACCTCGCCTCCTGGCGGCAAGAGCGCGGCCTCCCAGCCGATCCGATGGCCGCCTACGCGGCATCGGGCTATCAAGAACAGATCGCCGCAGACCGAGTCGGCGGCACTCAGGCCGGCTGGGGCGCCTAACCGCGCCGCAACCACGCCAGCCCGTCCCTCCCCCACCACCAGAGAGGAAGCCTCGTGACCGTCCCCGTCACCGCAGCTGAACTCATTGCCAGATCGCGGCGCCTCGGCGCCGATCCCAAGAACACCAATTATGCCGGCGGAAACACCTCCTCCAAGGGGATGGTGAGCGATCCCGTCACGGGCGAGGACGTGGAATTGCTGTGGGTCAAGGGCTCCGGCGGTGACCTTGGCACGCTCGGGACCAATGGGCTGGCCGCCCTGAGGCTCGACAGGCTCCTGGCCCTGGTGGACGTCTACCCTGGCGTCGAACGCGAGGACGAGATGGTGGCGGCTTTCGACTACTGCCGCCACGGCGTCGGCGGCGCGACTCCCTCCATCGACACCGCCATGCACGGCCTGGTCGACGCACCACACATCGACCACCTTCACCCCGACTCGGGCATCGCCATCGCGGCAGCGGTCGACGGCGAGGCATTGACCCGCACCATCTTTGGCGATCGCGTGGCGTGGGTTCCGTGGCGTCGTCCCGGTTTCCAACTGGGGCTCGACATCGCGGCGATCAAGCGGGACAACCCGCAGGCGATCGGCTGCATCCTTGGTGGGCACGGCATCACGGCATGGGGCGATACGTCTGACGAGTGCGAAGCGCGCTCGCTGGAGATCATCGACACCGCCGCTACTTACATCGCCGACCACGGCAGGGCCGAGCCTTTCGGCGCCGCCTTGCCAGGCTACGGCGCGCTAACCGAGCAGCAGCGACGCGCCAAGGCGGCGGCGCTTGCCCCTGTCATTCGCGGCCTCGCGTCAACGGACTCACCCATGGTGGGTCACTTCACCGATGACGAGGTGGTGCTGGGATTCCTCGCTCACGCGGAGCACCCGCGGCTGGCGGCACTCGGCACCAGTTGCCCCGACCACTTTCTGCGAACCAAGGTCAAGCCCATGGTTCTCGACCTGCCTGCCGACGTGCCGCTCGAGGACACGATTGCCCGGCTCAAAGAGCTGCACGCCGCTTATCGAGCTGATTACCAGGCCTACTACGAAGCACACGCCAATGCCGACTCTCCCGCCATGCGCGGTGCCGACCCCGCCGTGGTGCTGGTACCTGGCGTCGGGATGTTCTCCTTTGGCCGCAACAAGCAGACGGCACGGGTCGCCGGCGAGTTCTACATCAACGCCATCAACGTCATGCGCGGGGCCGAGTCGCTGTCGACCTACTCACCCATCTCCGATGCCGAGAAGTTCAACATCGAATACTGGGCTCTTGAGGAGGCGAAACTCCAGCGGATGCCGCGCCCGAAGTCTCACGCCACCCGCGTAGCCCTTGTCACCGGTGCAGCGTCTGGCATCGGCAAGGCCATCGCCACCCGTCTTGCGGCGGAGGGCGCATGCGTGGTCATTGCCGACCTCGATCTCGCGAAGGCACAAGAGGCTGCGGCGGAACTCGGTGGACCCGACGTCGCGGTGGGCGTCGCGGCAAACGTGGCAGAACCCGTGGCCGTTCAGGCGGCCATGGACCAGGCGGTGCTCGCCTTCGGCGGCGTGGACCTCGTCGTCAACAATGCCGGACTGTCGCTGTCCAAGCCGCTGCTCGAGACGACGGAGCAGGACTGGGATCTCCAACACGACGTGATGGCCAAGGGATCCTTCCTCGTCTCGCAAGCGGCCGCGCGAGTCATGATCGCTCAGGGCATGGGCGGCGACATCGTCTACATCGCCTCCAAGAACTCAGTGTTCGCTGGCCCCAACAACATCGCCTACTCCGCCACGAAGGCCGACCAAGCACACCAAGTGAGGCTGCTCGCGGTCGAACTCGGCGAGCACGGCATCAAGGTCAACGGCATCAACCCAGACGGAGTGGTCAAAGGCTCCGGAATCTTCGCTGGCGGATGGGGAGCCAACAGGGCCAAGACCTACGGGATCGAGGAGGACAAGTTGGGCGAGTTCTATGCTCAGCGCACCATTTTGAAGCGGGAGGTGCTCCCCGAGCACGTCGCCAACGCTACGGCCGTGATCACCGGCCCCGACATGACACACACGACGGGCCTGCACGTCCCCGTCGACGCTGGCGTCGCCGCCGCCTTTCTGAGATGACAACCGTCTCCGTCGCCGCCGTCGACCTTGGCGCCACCTCTGGCCGCGTCATGGTCGGGCACGTAGGCCCTGGACTCCTCGCGCTTGAGCAGGCCGGGCGGTTTCCCAACGGACCGATCGCCACACCAGACGGCCTGCACTGGAATGTCCAGCAGCTGTACGCACACGTCCTGGACGGCCTGCGCACCGCCGCGGCGACGGAGACCATTGCCTCGATAGGCATCGACGCGTGGGCGGTCGACTACGCGCTCTTGCGCGGCGGGCGCGTGCTCGGCGAGCCGTTTCACTACCGCGATGAGCGAACGGCTCGCGGGGTGGAGTTGGTGCACGACCAGGAGCCCTTCGCTCAGCTCTACGCGCGCAACGGCCTCCAGTTCCTTCCCTTCAACACTCTCTATCAACTGGCGGTTGAGCGAGAAGAGGGAATGCTCGGCGTCGCCGAGACGATGCTGCTTGTGCCTGACCTGATCGCTTGGTATCTCACGGGCCAGACGGTCGCAGAGGCGACCAACGCGTCGACCACCGGATTGCTCGGTATCGCCAGCATGGAGTGGGATGGCGAGCTCATGAGCCGCCTGGGGCTCCCCCGCGCGTTGTTCCCGCGCCTTATCCAGCCTGGACAGACCGTCGGAACCCTGCTCGCCCACGTCGCTGGAGCGTCTGCCCTTCCCGAGGCAACGCCCGTGGTCGCCGTCGGCTCTCACGACACCGCGTCGGCCGTCGTGGCGACGCCCATGACCGAGCCGGGCGGCGCCTACATCTCCTGCGGCACGTGGGGGCTGGTGGGAGTCGAGACCGAGAAGCCCATCCTGAGCGACGCCGCCAGGGACGCGAACTTCACCAACGAGGGCGGCGTCGACGGCCGCACGCGCTTCTTGCACAACGTCATGGGCATGTGGCTACTGAACGAGACTGTGGCAGCGTGGAGGCGGACTGATCGGGCGGATGTCGACCTCGCGGCCCTACTGGCGGCGGCAGCCGATGTCACCTCGGAGGTCCCGGTGTTTGACGCCAACGACGAGCGGTTCCTCGCACCGGGAGACATGGCGCCACGCATCGCGGACTACTGCACCGAGCACTCGTTGAGGACGCCTGCCAGCCGGCCGGAACTCGTGCGGTCGATCATCGAAAGCCTCGCGTCCGCCTTCGCAGCGACGGTCCACCAAGCGGCTGCGCTGAGCGGGCAGGAGGTCCGCAGGATCCATCTCGTGGGCGGCGGCTCGCAGGCCGCGCTCTTGTGCCAAAGGACGGCGGACCGAGCCGGATTGCCGGTGATCGCGGGGCCCGTCGAGGCCACCGCACTCGGCAATGTGTTGGTACAGGCGCGCGCACTCGGCGCCGCAGGCGGCACCCTCGAGTCGCTGCGAGACCTCGTGGCCAGCACTCACACTCCCCTGACGTACACCCCGAAGGGATGACTCCATGAAGATGTCGCGCCGCGTACCTCGCCCCTCTGAGCTTCGCCCACTCTTGTCCTTCAGGCGTTTCGAACCGAACGCGCGCAAGCGCCGGCTCGCTAGGGCTTTCACGATCGCCGATTTGCGCTCGATTGCCAAGCGCCGCACCCCTCGAGGAGCCTTCGACTACACCGATGGCGCGGCGGAGGAGGAGCTGTCGCTCGGCCGCGCACGGCAAGCGTTCAGGGATATCGAGTTCCACCCTGCGATCCTCAGAGACGTCTCGCGCGTGGACACCTCGGTCGAGATTCTTGGCGGCCGTTCTACGCTTCCCTTCGGGATTGCGCCCACCGGCTTCACCCGCATGATGCATGCCGAGGGGGAAACGGCTGGCGCGATGGCGGCGGGCGAGGCTGGCATTCCCTTCTGCCTGTCGACGATGGGCACGGCCTCCCCCGCCGCGGTAGCCGCAGCAAACCCACGCGGCCGCAACTGGTTCCAGCTCTACATGTGGAAGGACCGCGAGCGCTCGATGGCCCTCGTTGACCAGGCGGCCGCCGCTGGGTTCGACACGCTGCTGGTCACGGTCGACGTTCCTGTGGCAGGCGCACGTCTCAGGGACGCCCGCAACGGCTTCTCGATACCGCCAGCGCTCACCGCTGGCACCGTGCTCAACGCGATCCCGCGGCCCGAATGGTGGTGGAACTTCCTCACCACCGAGCCGCTGCGTTTTGCAGCGTTGTCGGAGTGGAAAGGTACCGTCGCCGAGCTCCTGGACACCATGTTCGACCCGACGGTGGACTTCGACGACCTCGCGTGGATTCGCGACCAATGGCCGGGAAAGGTGGTGGTCAAGGGAATCCAGAGCCTCGACGATGCGAAGCGCGTGGTGGATGCCGGTGTTGATGGCATCGTGCTGTCGAACCATGGCGGCCGCCAACTGGACCGCGCACCTATTCCCTTCCACCTTCTGCCAGCGGTTGCCAAGGAACTGAAGGGCCGGACCGAGATCGTGCTGGACACTGGGATCATGTCTGGCGCCGACGTGGTGGCGGCCTTGGCGCAGGGTGCCGACTTCACGCTCGTCGGCAGGGCGTACCTGTACGGACTCATGGCCGGCGGCAAGGAGGGCGTGGACCGCGCGCTAGAGATTCTCCGCATGGAGATGGTACGCACCATGCGGTTGCTTGGCGTGGCCTCCGTCGCCGAGCTCAACCCCGACCACGTCACGCCGCTGAGGCGCCTCGCGCCGTTTCCATCGGCCGAAGACTGATAATCTCTTTGGCGCCGTGCACCGCGCGGCTTCGCCCCCGTAGCTCAGCGGATAGAGCGCCGGTTTCCGGTACCGTAGGTCGCAGGTTCGACTCCTGTCGGGGGCACCCATGTGACGCGTCGAGAGCACCCGCCCGAGGCATTAGGGGACCCGCCGCGCTTGCCAAGCACAGCCTCCCCACCCTGTCCGAGCGTCGGCTCCCCACCCAGCCCAAAGGTCGGCCTCCCACCCTGCGCGAGCGATGGTTCGCCACGCGGTTCGGGCGTCGGCTTCCCACCCTTCCCGACCGGAGCCTCCCCAACCCGTCCGAGAGCGTTCTCCCCACCCTGCCCGAGCGCCCTTCCCCACCCCGTCGGCTTGGGACGTTTGGCGCGTGCGCTCGCGCTCTCGTCGTGATTGAATCGTTTCACAATGTCTGCAAGTTCCCGTGACAACGACGTCACCCACCCGATCAAGGAGATCAGCATGTCCACCGACAAGCCTCACCCCACTCTCGATGAGCTCATCGCCCAGATGGGCGAGTCTGGCGCACGCATTTGCGACATCGACGCTTCAGAAGCGGGAGCGGGGAACATCTCCGTCTACATGGGCTGGGAGGTGGAGGTGCGCAGGCACTTCCCCCACGAAGAAGAGATCACCCTGCCAGACCCTGCCCCAGCGCTAGGGGGAGGCACTCTTCTGGTGACCGGGTCGGGGCGTCGATTGCGCCAGATCAAGGACGAGCCACTCTCGGCCATCGGCGCCGTGCGCGTCCACGAGGGAGGCCTCACCGGCACGCTCTACACCTCGAGCACGCGGCGTTTTGCGAACCTCACATCCGAGTTCAACTCCCATCTCGCAGTGCACCAAGACCAGGTGGCTCGCCGCGGGGTCACCTTCCAAGCAGTCGTCCACGCGCAACCCCCACACCTCACGTACCTCAGTCACATTCCCGAGTACCGCGACACCGCGCGCATGAACGCCGCGATTCTGCGGTGGGAGCCGGAGACCATCGTCTCCCTCTCGCAAGGAATCGGAGTGCTTGACTTCATGATCCCCGGCTCGCCAGAGATGGGCGCGGCCAACGTCGAAGGACTCCGCCAGCACGAGATCGTGCTGTGGAGCAAGCACGGCACCATGTCCCGATCCGACGTCTCCGTCTACCGAGCCGTCGACCGAGTCGAGTACGCCGAGACCGCTGCCCACTACGAGTACATGGACATCGTCGCTGGCGGTCGAGCCGAGGGACTCACCAAAGCTCAGATCCGCTCGGTGGCAGACGAGTTCTCGATCGACTCCCCCTGGCTTTAGTCGCTCACCGCGCGAGGAGTTCAGGCTCCTCGCGGCCCCGCGGTCCTGAGGGAACGTGTAGCCGCGGCTGCGACGGCCGCGGCAATGCGGTCGAGCAGCGCCGATCGCACCCGCCACTGCTGCCAGTACAGCGGCACCGTCACGGACGGTCCGCCTAGCCGCACCAGTTGGGGCATGCCCCCGCTCAACCCTGCCGGCAACACCGCCCACCCCATGCCACGCTCCAACGCACGCGCCAGTTCCACGGACCCAGGGACGCGATGGCGGGGAGGCAAGCCCGCGTCGGCGCCAAAGCTCTCGAGGTATCTGGTCTGAAGAGCATCGTCCGCGTCGACATCAATGACAGGAGCTGCCTCGAGCGCGGCGCGCGTCACGCCAGCAGGAAACCAGCGCGAGGCGAAACTGGCGGAAGCAAACGCCTCGTAGCTCATCTCGCCCAAGCGGGCCACCGTGCAGCCGGACACCGCTTCCGCCTGCGTAGTCACCGCGGCCGCCACCGTGCCGTCGGTCAACAACCCTGCGGTGCGCCCCTCGTCGGCCCGGTGGAGTTCGAACGTGACGTCACCTTGCTCCGCCAGCTCGGCAAGGGGTTCGAGGAACCACGTGGCCAGAGAGTCGCCATTGATCGCAATGGAAACGCTCGTGTGGCTTCCTGGCTCGACGCCTAGCGCGGCCACCGCATCCCGCTCCAGGTGCTGGATCTGGCGCGCATAGCGGATGACTCTCTCACCCGCAGCGGTAGGCCGCACGGGACGCGACCTGACGAGCAACACCTGTCCGACGCTCCGCTCGAGGGCTTGAATCCGCTGAGTGACCGCCGGTTGGGAGATGTGAAGGACGCGCGCTCCGCCCTCGAGGGAGCCTGCATCGGCGACCGCCGCGAGCGTCATCGCCAACTCCGCGTCGATTCTCATATTCGTCAGCCTAATGCTTCATAGAAACTCCTTAGTGGTGCTTCTTCTGTCGATCACCTACGGTGGCGCCGTGACCTTCCTTTCCGGCCTCGCGCTCGGCCTGTCCCTCATCGTCGCCATCGGCGCTCAGAACGTCTTTGTGTTGCGCCAAGGCCTTCGCAAGGAGCACGTCGGCCTGGTGATCGCCATCTGCGCAGCATCTGACGCCGTGCTGATCGCCGCAGGGGTTTCGGGAGTGGGTGCGGCCCTGTCATCCGCGCCGGACCTCGTCACCGCCATCCGGTGGGGCGGGGCGGCTTTCCTTGCTGGCTACGGCATCCTCGCGGCCAAGAGGGCGTGGCGGCCCACTGGGCAGGCGCTACTCGCCGACGCACGCCACACCTCAACGCCCGGCGTCGGCGTTGTCCACTCAACCGTTCCAGAGACGTCGAACGGCACCGCCACGGCCGCAGGCGTCGCGGCGCCACCCCTCGCCTCATCGGTGCGGGCGGTCGCGCTCACGTGCCTCGCGTTGACCTGGCTCAACCCGCACGTCTACCTCGACACCGTGCTGCTCTTGGGCGGGATCGCGTCGTCCCATGGAGACGCCCGCTGGACGTTCGGCGCGGGGGCGATCACCGGTTCCCTGGTCTGGTTCACCGCACTCGGCTACGGCGCCCGCCTCCTCGCAGGCGCACTCGCCACGCCGCGTGCTTGGCGCGTCCTCGACGGCATCATCGCGGTCGTCATGCTCGTTCTCGCCGTCACTCTCGCCCTCGGCGCTTAGGCGCCCGCCCGTCGGCCGGTGAACTCGCACAAAGAGCCAGTCGCGTTCCGGTACGGTGAGCGCAGAACGCTCTGGAAGGAACACGATGGCGAAGCTCTACTTCCGTTATGGCGCGATGAACTCGAGCAAGTCGGCGCTGTTGCTGACGGCCGCGTACAACTACGAGGAGCGCGACCAGCATCCCGTCCTGGTCAAGCCGGGAGTCGACACCAAGGCGGGCAGGGCAGTCTCGTCGCGCGTGGGCATCGAGCGGGCGGTAGACGTGTTGCTGGGCACTGACACGTCGCTCATCGCCGCGCTTGAGGAGCATCGGCCGCTGGAACAGACCGACGCGGTCTTCATCGACGAGGCCCAATTCCTGACCCCAGCCCAAGTCGACGAGGCCTTCGTCGTCGCCGTCAGCAGGGGCGTTCCCGTGCTCTGCTACGGCCTGCGCGGCGACTTCATGACGCACTCCTTCCCTGGCTCGCTACGCCTCCTCGAGATTGCCCACAGCATCGAAGAGTTGAAGACGATTTGCCGATGCGGCGCCAAGGCCGTCTTCAACGCGAGGGTCATCGGCGGCGAGTTCGTGAGCCACGGCGATCAGGTAGCGATTGACGGGCAGCATGCCAGCTACGAGTCGCTATGCGGGCGCTGCTACATCGACAAGGTCGGCCCTGTCCAACACGCCTAAGCGGTGGCAGTTGCGGCTGCAGATTTCTACGATGAGCGTATGGGCTCCAGGCCGGACTTGCGCTACGAGCCGCGACTGGGCATTGCGCTGGGTGGCGGCGGCGCTCTTGGCGCGGCGCACGTCGGCGTCCTCCAGGAGTTGGACAAGCGGGGCATTCAGCCAAGCGTCGTGGTGGGCACCTCGGCGGGGGCCGTCATAGGAGCGGCATATGCCGCCGGCATCGATCTGGCCGAACTCGAGGCGATCGTCGTCCACTCGCGATGGGGCGACTTCGGCACCTTCTCCTTCACGCCAGGCCTGGGGATCCTCGACACCGCGGGCCTCCGCGAGACGATTGACCGCTTGGCTGGCCCTGACCTCATGATCGAAGACTTGCCCATCCGTTTTGGGGCGGTCGCGACCGACCTCATCACTCGGGACGTGGTGCTGCTTGACAACGGATCAGTGGCCGACGCGGTGGCTGCGTCGATTTCGGTTCCTGGCCTCTTCAGGCCCTCACGGCTTCACGGACATTTGTTGGTTGACGGCGGCGTCATCCAGAACCTTCCGCTTGAGGCCACCTTCGAGATGGGGGCAAGGCACGTGGTTGGCGTGCGGCTCGCGCCCGAGTGGGACGCGTTGCCGACGTTCAGGACGGGTGCCCACGTTCATGAGTTCGAGATTCGCGAAGACGTCACCATGATCAGGCCCCGCATCGGACAGCGCTCACAATGGGTCACGGAGGACCTGCCCGCGCTCGTGCAGCTGGGTAGGGACGCCGTCGTCGAGGCGCTCGGCGACTACCCCGAGGTGGATAGCGGGCCCGCCGGCCGGGACGCGCCCGGGCGCCTTGCGTCGTTCTTTCGCCAGCATGCGCCGCACCACCCGCACGCCTGAAACACCGCTCCTCCCAGGGGTTTCCCTGTCAGGGGATACCCGGATGTGCCCCCGGCCACATTCACCCCTGAGGGCGATGCCCGCCACTGGCGCGCGGCCGTAGCGTGAGGCAGAGCAACTACTTGGAGACACACATGAGAATTCCCACTGCACTCGGCGTCGCTTGCCTCGGGGCCGCCCCACTCGTCATGAGCGCGTGCAGCATCAACGGCGATGGACCGGTCCTCACGCGCGGCGACCTGAGTGGCGAGACCACCACCGAGGCGCGTGCTCTCGATGGCTTCACCCAGATCGAGATGGGCGGTAGTGCGGACCTCTTTGTCACGGAAGGCGAGTCCTTCAGCATCGACGTGACCACCGACTCGAGTCTTCAGGAGCACGTCACGACCGACGTCAGTGGCACCACATTGAAGATCGAGCAGCACTACTCGATCATCGGTGCCTCGCCTGCCGTCACGGTGTCGGTGACCGTGCCAGACCTCACTCGCCTCGAAGTATCGGGCGCCGCTGAGGTGCAGGTGCGGTCGGTTGTTGCCGAAGCGCTCGACGTGGAAATCAGCGGGGCGGGAGACGTCGACCTCGCAGCTGACGCGCAAGACTTGACCGTTTCCGTCTCAGGCGCCGGCACGGTCACGGCTCACGGGACGGTTGGCGAAGGCAGACTCGCCGTCTCGGGAGCGGGAGGGATTGTGGGCGAAGACCTCACGGTCGGCGACGCCTCGGTGTCGGTCTCTGGTGCAGGCTCGGTGAGCGTCCGAGTGAGGGAGACGCTCGACGCCAACGTGTCTGGCGCGGGCAACGTGATCTACTTTGGCGATCCGACCGTGACAGAGGACATCTCTGGCGCAGGGTCGATCTCGAAGGGCTAGCGGCCCAAGCCATGCGGCCTAAGGCGCACGGGTCACTTCGGGTTCGGCCGGCTCCGGTGCGGGAGTGACAATCGGCTCAGGCGCCGGGGCAGGCGTGGTTGCCGCTGGAGCAGTGCTTCCAGTGGACCCTGACGTGCCAGCATCGGAACTTCCGCCATCGGGCGCGCCGTATGACCAGTAGCCTTCGCCGTACAGGCCGACATCGTCGACACCCGGCTTGTACTCCCAGTGCCACGGCTCGTACTTGCGGTACTTGGCCCAGTCGGGGTTCACGAAGTTGAAGGCGGCGGCGTTCTCGTCCAGCCACGCCTTTGGCGCACCGCTGTCGTCGCCACTACACAAGTCGAACGCCACACCAAAGCCGTGCATCGAGGTGCCAGGAGAGGCGGCGAGGTAGCCGCGCAAGCCGCGGATGCGCACCTGGTCGGCGTAAGAGCGGTAGCCCTCTTGGATGCACAGGTCGCGACCAAACTTGGCGTTGAACTGGGCGTTGAGTTCCGCGAGCACCAGGGCGGCATCTGCCCGCATGTAGTTGCCGTCCCACAGCTCGCACAACTGATCGGTAGACAACTGGCCGTTTTCTCCCGAGAACTGCGCTGGCATGTTGCAGCCAGGCAACTTCGTACTCGTCGTGAAGGCCGAGCTCGCCACAGCGAGCGCTTGAGTCTGGTCCGCGACGGAGGGAAGCTCGATCACGGTAGGTACGAGCGAGGGTCCGTCTCCTAGGAGGGCGTGCCCCGTGGTGGGGGTCTCACCCACCACCACTCCAGGCACCGTCTCGACGCCTGCGTGGTACTCGACCACGTTGCCCATGATGGGATAGACCACCATCGCGAGCCCAAAACCAGCGAGCACTCCGCCACGCGCGAGCACCTTGCGGCGACGATGCGTGGTGCGGATGCGGATCTCGTGGGTCTCCGTCAACCGCCGAATGCGGCGTGAGAACTGGTGCGCGCCGCGCGCTGAGGGCGCCTGCGCAATCGGTCGATAGGGGTGCTCGGGAGCAGCCTCTTGGCGTACGAATTCCCCGTTGCCGGCCGGGACGGGCGGCGAGACGGGCGAACCGAAATCGACGTCGCCAACATGCTCAGGCGGCGTTTTTTCTACGGTCACAAAGTCCTCCGACACATCGTCGATCCCCTTGCGCCAACCCCACCCCCAAGGAAGGTGGCACCGGGACAGTGTAACCATTCCGTTACCTTGCTGGCCAGGCCCCAATGACTTTGTGCACACTTCATACAAAAACGCCCAGGTCTACGCCGGTCTTGCGCGGGCCATCATGTCGCGCACTTCGCCCACCAATTCTTCGATGATGTCTTCCAAGAAGACGACGCCTTCCGGGCCGTCTCCGCCGTCGACAAGGGCCACGTGAGCGCCGGTAGACCGCATGAGCGCCATCACCGCTTCGACCTCTGTTTCTGGTGTCACGGACGCGAGGTCTCTCACCCTCCAATCGGCGAGTGGCTCTTCGCGTTCCCCTGGTCGCACTTGCAGGGCATCCTTGATGTGCAGATAACCCACAATGTCTCCGCCGTCGTCCCTCACAGGGAACCGCGAGAAGCTGGTGGACACCGCGAGGTTTTCCAAATCTTCGGCAGAAGCGCCCTTCGCGACACAGACGACGCTGTCGAGAGGGACCATCACGTCGCGAGCGGTGTGGTCGGAGAACTCGATCGCGCCCGTCAAGAGCCCCTCGGCGTCGACGAGTGTTCCCTCCGCGCTCGAACGGGACACGATCAGGTGGACCTCGTCGGCCGTGAACGCCGACGTGACCTCGTCGCGCGGCTCGATACGGAACAGGCGCAGTATCCCGTTGGCCACGGCGTTGAGGCTCGCGATGAGCGGCCGCGAGATGCGCGCAATCCACACCAGCGGCGGGCCGAACACGAGGGCGGCACGGTCGGGACTAGACACGGCCGCGTTCTTGGGGATCATCTCGCCTACCACCACGTGCAGCCCCACGATGATGAGCAGCGCGATGGCGATCGCGATGGCATGGGCCGCCGTGTCGCTGACGACACCGTGCAGCAAGCCCTCGATGGCGTGCGCGAGCGCTGGCTCCGCGACCACACCCAGCGACACCGAACAGATCGTGATGCCCAATTGCGCAGTGGCGAGCATGAGCGACACGTTCTCCATCGCCCACAGGACTGTCGCTGCGGCGCGCGAACCCTCTTCTGCTCGCGGTTGGATGGAACTGCGACGCGCAGAGATGATGGCGAATTCGGCGCCCACAAAGAAGGCGTTGGCGAGTAAGAGCCCCACCACGGCAAGCACGAGTCCCACGCTCATGATGACTGCGTCCCTGGCATGATGAGCGCCCGCACTCTGTCGATTCTTCTGCCCTCCATGCGTTCCACCGTGACCAGGACGTCGCCCACCTCGACGTAATCGCCCACTGCTGGCAACCGACCGAGGGTCGCCATCACGAGGCCGCCGACGGTCTCATACACGTGTGAACTCGGCAGCGGGATCCCCGTGAGCTCCCCTACCTCGTCGGGCCGCAACACTGCGGGCAGCACCCACGCACCGCCCGCGGCGCGGAACACTTGGGAGCGGCGCGAGTCGTGTTCATCGGCAACCTCGCCCACCAACTCCTCGACGACGTCCTCGAGCGTGACAAAGCCTGCTGTTCCTCCGTACTCGTCGACCACGAGGGCGCATTGCATGCCAAGGTCCTTGAGCTCGCCCAGCAACGGCCTGAGCGCCATAGTCTCCGGCACTCGGGGGGCATCCACCATCAGTTCGCTGACGGCAGTGCCGTCGCGCTCGTGCGCGGGCACCGCAATCGCCTGACGCACGTGGACCAGTCCGGCGACGTCGTCCACTCCGTCCCGAATCACCGGGAATCGTGAGTGGCCGGTGCCACGCGCGAGCGCCAACACGTCGGCCGCCGTCGCGGTGACGGCGACGGTATGCATTCTGGTCCTATCCGTCATGACGTCATCGGCCGCGAGATCGTCAAGTTCGAGAGTGTTCGTCAAGAGCAGCGCTGTTGACGGCGCGAGCGTTCCCACCTCCGCCGAGCGCCGCACGAGCGCGGCGAGTTCCTGGCGCGATCTGCCGCCAGCGAGCTCTTCCTTTGGCTCCATTCCCAGCCCCCGCACCACGGCGTTGGCCGCGCCATTGAGCGTGGCGATCAGCGGCCGCAGCACGACGGTGAAGGCGAGCATGAAAGGGGCGACGGCCTTGGCGGTGGCCAACGGGGTCGCGATCGCGGCGTTCTTTGGCACCAGTTCTCCGATGATCATGGAGAACACGTTGACGACGATGAGGGCGACGACAGCGGCGACGGTCGCGGCGGCAGCACGCACCCACGGCGTCGCCTCAAACGGAACCTGGAGCAACTCGGCGAGTGCTGGCTGCGCGGTGAAGCCGAGCAACACGGTCGTGAGGGTGATCCCCACTTGAGCGCCCGACAACTGCGTCGACAGCGTCGTCAACGCTCTCCTGACGCGTCGCGTCGCTTTGGAGTCGCCGTCGATCTGGGAAGGATCAAGCGCGACAAAGGAGAACTCGGCGGCGACGAATAGCGCCGTCCCGATCGTCAGGCCAGCGCCAAGCGCCACCATGAGCCATGCAGTCACGAGTAGGTGCGCCTTTCGCCCTCCATAGTCGAACCAGCATAACCGAGCGCGCCGTGCCGCCGCGTGGGGTGAGCAACGCTGATCGCGGGCGGGTGGAGGTGGCGCGGTAAAAGAGCGGCGGAGGAACGGTGGAGCGGCGGAGGCGGCGCGGCGGATGAGGCGCACATAACGATTTGCCCAAAGTCAGCGACGATGGGACCCCTGCGGTCGTTTAGGGTTGATGATGTCGAGTAATACCTGATTTCAACAGACGAAGTCAGAAAGTGAGCGGCCCGGTGTCCCCCAGCAATTCCCGGTCGAGTGAGCGCCAGTCGGTGGCGCGCGCTAACGGTGCTCCCTCCGTCGCGTCCCTGGTCTTAGGCGGTTCGAGTACGAGGGCGGTCGATCGCCAGCCCCACGCCGACGCCGATGCAGGGGGCGAGGAGTCAGCGCCCTCCCAGCAGGCGCCTTCCGGGCAGGCGTCTTCCCAGCAGGCAACCTCCGGGCAGGCACCTTCCCCACAGGCACCTTCCGAACCAGAGGCGACGCCTCCGGCACCCTTGCCTACCGAGCCCTCCGCGGTAAACCCTCCCCCTCCCCCGCCGCCAGCCCCACCAGCGTCGTCCGCCCCACCAGCGTCGTCCGCCCCACCAGCGTCGTCCGCCCCACCAGCGTCGTCCGAGCAGGGCGGTGCGTCGGAGCAGGCCGAGACCTCCGCACCCTCCTCGACCGAAGCGTCGGCCGGTGCCACGGAGTCCACCCAGACGGGAGGGATTCCGGTTCCCCTCGCCGACGTTCAGCACGAACTTCTCCCCACGCAGCCAATCGCCACGGCGGTCGCGCCGAGTGCCGCCTACTTGCAGCGTCAAGAGCACCCGGCCTTGCTGCACACGGACGTGCGCCAAGGCGTCGAGCGTTTGCGCGGCGCAGCGGCCAGGGTCGTGACCAACATGGAGTCGTCTCTCGACGTGCCGACGGCAACGAGCGTCAGGACGATTCCCGCCAAGCTGCTCATGGACAACAGGGTGGTGATGAACAACCACCTGGCGCGCACGCGCGGCGGCAAGGTGAGTTTCACCCATCTGATCGGCTACGCCATCGTCGAGGCGCTGGCCGAATACCCGGCGATGAACGTCTCTTTCACCACTCAGGACGGCAAGCCTGCGATTGCGACCCCGAGCGACGTGAACTTTGGCTTGGCGATCGACATGGCCAAGGAAGACGGCAGCCGTCAGTTGCTGGTGCCGAACATCAAAGCTGCAGACAACATGGACTTCGCGGAGTTCTGGGAGGCCTACGAGAACGTGGTCCGCCACGCTCGCGCAGGCACGCTGCAGGCCTCCGACTTCCAGGGCACCACCATCAGCCTCACCAACCCAGGAACCCTTGGCACCGTGCACTCGGTGCCCCGTCTGATGACCGGCCAAGGCGCGATCATCGGCGTCGGCGCGATGGACTACCCCGCCGAATACCAGGGGGCATCCCCAGAGACGATCGCCCGTCTTGGCGTTTCGAAGGTGCTGACGCTCACCTCGACGTACGACCACCGGGTCATCCAGGGCGCCCAATCTGGCGAGTTCTTGGGGCTGGTGCACAAGAAGCTGCTGGGTCTCGATGGCTTCTACGACAGGGTGTTCGTGGCCCTCAGGGTGCCGTATGAACCGGTGCGCTGGGTCGCCGACTCCGTGACGGACGAGGACACCGAGCAGGCGAAGCCCGCGCGCATCGCCGAACTCATTCACGCCTACCGCTCGCGCGGACATCTCATGGCCGACGTGGACCCGCTGAGCTCGCGGCCGAGGCGGCACCCCGACCTTGACGTGCAGACGCACGGGCTGACGCTGTGGGACCTGGACAGGGTCTATTCGACCGGCGGTTTCGCCGGCAAGCAGCGCTGGAAGATGCGCGACGTGCTTGGCCGTTTGCGCGATGCGTATTGCCGCACCGTAGGCGTCGAGTACATGCACATCGCGGACCGCGCCCAGCGCGCGTGGTTCCAGGAGCGACTTGAGCACGGCTACACCAAGCCAAGCCGCGAGGAGCACCTGCGGATTCTCGGTCGCCTCAATGCTGCCGAGGCCTTCGAGGCGTTCCTGCAGACCAAGTACGTGGGCCAGAAGCGCTTCTCGCTCGAGGGCGGCGAGAGCCTCATCCCGCTGCTCGACGCTGTGCTGTCCTCTGCCGCACGCTCAGGGATCCACGAGGTGTGCGTTGGCATGGCCCACCGCGGCCGTCTCAACGTGCTCGCCAACCTGGCGGGCAAGTCCTACAGCCAGATCTTCTCCGAGTTCGATGGCACGGCGGTTCCCGGCTCCGTCCAGGGCTCAGGAGACGTCAAGTACCACCTGGGCACCGAGGGCGTGTTCACCGCCGACACGGGCGAGACCACCAAGGTCTACCTCGCAGCCAACCCTTCCCACCTCGAGGCAGTGAACCCTGTGCTCGAGGGCATCGTGCGCGCCAAGCTCGACGCCCTGGGTGCGGACCCTGCGACGGACGGCTACCCGATCCTGCCGGTGCTCATCCATGGCGACGCCGCCTTCGCTGGCCAGGGAATCGTTCAAGAGACCCTCAACATGGCCCAGCTGCGTGGCTACAAGACCGGCGGCACCGTCCACGTCATCATCAACAACCAAGTGGGCTTCACCACCGGCCCACAGGACTCGCGCTCGACGCGTTACTGCACGGACATCGCCAAGGGCTTCCAGATTCCGATCTTCCACGTCAACGGGGACGACCCAGAGGCGTGCGTGCGGGCCGCCAGGAGGGCATTCGAGTATCGGGAGACCTTCGGCCGCGACGTCATCGTCGACATGGTGTGTTACCGCCGACGCGGGCACAACGAGGGCGACGACCCGTCGATGACACAGCCGCGCATGTACGACCTCATCGAGACCAAGCGCTCCGTGCGCCACTTGTACACCGAGGCACTGATCCGTCGCGGCGACATCACGGACGAAGAAGCCGAGCAGATGTCGCAGGACTACCTGTCCCAGCTGGAGCGGGTCTTCCTCGAGACTCGCGAGGGCTTCACGGGCTCGGAAGCGGAGGCCATCGCTGGACTTGAGGTGCCCGCGTCTCAATCGAGTGATGCCGGAATGATGGTCGGCTGGCGGACGTCAGTTGCCCCTAGCCAAATCGAGCGCATTGGTCGGGCGCACACGCGTCCCCCTGAGGGTTTCTCCGTGCATCCCAAACTGGCAAAGCTTCTCGAGCGCCGGGAGGCGATGAGCCGAGAGGGCGGCATCGACTGGGGCTACGGAGAGTTGCTCGCCTTTGGATCGCTCCTTCAAGAAGGTGTGCCGGTGCGCATGGCCGGTCAGGATGCGAGACGAGGCACGTTCGTGCAGCGCCACGCGGTACTCCACGACCGCTCGACGGGCGCGGAGTGGACGCCGCTGATGTATCTCGCTTCCGACCAGGCGCGGCTCAACATTTACGACTCGCACTTGAGCGAATACGGGTGCCTTGGCTTTGAGTACGGCTACTCCGTCGAGCGGCCCGATGCGCTGGTGCTGTGGGAGGCGCAGTTTGGAGACTTCGTCAACGGAGCCCAGACGGTCATCGATGAGTTCATCTCCTCTGCCGAGCAGAAGTGGGGACAGTCGTCCTCTGTGGTGATGCTGTTGCCGCATGGCTTCGAGGGCCAGGGGCCCGATCACTCTTCCGCGCGCGTCGAGCGCTTCATGCAGATGGCTGCGGAAGAGAACATGATCATCTCCATGCCCTCGACGCCTGCGTCGTACTTCCATTTGCTGCGTCGCCAGGCGTACAACCGCCCGCGCAAGCCACTCGTGGTCTTCACCCCCAAGTCGATGCTGCGCCTCAAGGCCGCCGCGAGCGACGTCACGGACTTCACCGAGGGCACTTTCAGGGAAATCATCGGAGACGACGCGGTTGACGGTTCACAAGTCACGCGCGTCGTGATGTGCGCTGGCAAGGTGTACTACGACCTGCTGGCACAACGCGAGAAGACGGGCGACACCACCACGGCCATCGTGCGCTTCGAGCAGTTGTATCCCCTTCACCACGACGGTCTGAAGGAGGCGCTCGCCCCCTTCGACGGCGCCGAATTCATGTGGGTCCAAGAGGAGCCGCTCAACCAAGGCGCGTGGGCCAAGATCTCGCTGTCGCTGCCCCAGATCGTGGGGCGCCCCATCTCGGTCGCGGCGCGGCCAGCTGCCGCCTCGCCGGCGTCTGGACTTGCTTCGCGCCACCATGAGGAGCAGGCTGACCTCGTGACGAGGGCATTCGACAGGTGACACACGTCTTTTTTGTGGGCGACGAGCTCACCGCGGGTCATGGAGACCCCAAGGCACTTGGGTGGACAGGGCGCGTTGCTGCGCGCACTCTTCCCCTTGCTCCAGAGCTTCGCTTCCATACCCTCGCGGTACCGGGCGAGACCACTGGCGAACTCACGGCGCGCTGGGATGACGAGGCGCTTAGGCGCATCGGCGATCCGGTCCCTGGCGCGGCGCCGCACGCCGTGATCTTCGCGATTGGACGCAACGATGTCCACCGGGGGGTGTCCCCCACGATGACGCGCCTCAACATCGCGAACACCCTGGATCGTGCCAAGGCGCTCGGCTTTCGCATGATGCTTGCAGGGCCTCCTCCAGGTCGCGCGGAGGATCAACAGTCCATTGCCGAGCTTTCCGCCTTGTGCGAGGAGTCTGCTGCGCGCAGGGGCGTGCCCTACGTGGATATGTTCGGGCCGCTCGCGCGCCACGAACAGTGGGTTTCCGACATGGCCACGGGTGACGAGGCGCTACCGCACCAGGCTGGCTACGGTCTCATGGCGTGGCTGGTGCTGCACTCCGCATGGCACGACTGGCTCGGAGTCGAGCAGCCAGCGGTCTAACGCCCGCGATCGAGGCCGAGGTGTAGCCGCAAGGCGTCATCGATCTTGGCTACGTCGCTCAGCGACAGCATGCCGATGCTCGGGCCGACGCGTCCCGCAGAGACGGTGCGCACTTGCTCGGCCATGGCTTTGGCTGCCCTGGGCAGACCGCCGACGCCGGCGGCCAGTGCTACCTGGAAGGGCTTCGCGGGCGCGTCGGACGTGGTCAAGGGCACCACAGTGACAGCTCCAGAACCGCGCCGTGCGGCCGCCGTGTTGGCGCCGTCGTTAGAGACGATCACCGCGGGGCGCTGAGCGCGCGAACGTGCCTCCGCGTCGGCGCCGGCATCGAGCGCTACCCACCTGATCTCGCCGCGCCTCATCAGGACGACGCCTCCCAGCGGCCTGCGTCGCCGCCATCCGAGAACTCCGTCCAGGCGTCGGCGTAGTCGCCGTGGAGGCCCTGGGCGCGGAGCCTGGCGAGCGCGTGCTGAATGACTGCGGAGCGGGAAGGGTAGTCACCTGCGGCCGCGAACTGATCGATCAAGGCGACGTCATCGTCGGTCAAGCTGATGCTGAGCTTCACGAGCATGATGCTACCACTCTGCTACTTACTACCTACTGTTCTGCTACTTGACTGCTTCTTTGGCAGCAAAAGCCAGGTAATTACCCGTTTGAGGCAAGCGAGCGCAGTGCAACAGTGCCGCTCCCGGTCCCGCGCAGCGCACACGCACCGCCCCGCGTCCCGCGCGCCGCCAGAACTCACTACGCAACGAACGCGCTCGCTGGCCCTCAGGCGCGGCGACGTCGCCCCACGTCGGTGCGGTAGTGAGTTTTTGGCGCGGAACGGCCGCAGGCCGCGCGAGGCGCGCAGACCAGCTATCTAGACGGCGAAGCCGGAGCCGCGCAGCGTGACGGTGAAGTCGTGGGGCCGCGAGGCGATCGCGAGCGCGTCTTCGTACGTGACGTCGCCCGCGGTGACCAGCTGGAACAGGTGCTGGTCGAAGGTCTGCATCTTGTAGTACTCGCCTTCGGAAATGAGGTCGAGGATGGGCGGCTGCTCGGACGGGTCGACGATCGCCTCGGCGATGCGTCCGTTGTTGATCATGACCTCGGCAACGAGCGCGCGACCTGTGCCGTCCGCGCGCCGCACCAGGCGCTGCGAGATGATCCCACGCAGGGTTTGGGACAGCGTGGCGCGCACCTGGCCCTGCTCGTGAGGCGTGAAGAAGTCCACGATGCGGTTGATCGTGTCTTGAGCGTCAACTGTGTGCAGGGTTGCGAGCACCAAGTGGCCAGTCTCTGCGGCAGACAGGGCGGCGCGCACCGTCTCGATGTCGCGCATCTCGCCCACGAGGATGACGTCAGGGTCCTGACGCATGGCGCCGCGCAGAGCGTTCATGAAGTCGAGCGTGTCGGAGCGCACCTCACGCTGGCTGATGATCGCCTTTTTGTCGGTGTGCAGCACCTCGATCGGGTCTTCGATCGTGATGATGTTGACCTCGCGGTAGGTGTTGATCAAATCGACCATCGAGGCGAGGGTGGTGGTCTTTCCCGATCCGGTAGGCCCGGTCACGAGCACCAGGCCCCGCGGCTCGAGCGCGAGATCGGAGACCACCGCAGGAATTCCCAGTTCGTCCATGGGCTGTGCGCCCACTGCCACTCGCCTGAACACGAGGCAGTCGGTGCCGCGCGCCACGTAGGCGTTGACACGGAACCTGCCCACCCCTGAAAGCGAGAAGGCGAAGTCGGCCTCATGGATGTCGCGGAACTGTGCGACCAGGTCCTCAGGGAGCACCTGGGCCACCATGTTGCGCGTGTCCTCTGCCTTCAGCGGAGGCACCTGCAGCTTGCGCAGCCTGCCATCGACGCGAATGCGCGGCGCGGAGCCCACCTTGCAGTGAAGGTCTGAACCCCCCGTCGACGCGAGGGCGTGCAGAAGGGGAATGACGGAAACGGGCTGGTCGCTCACGGTTGCTCCATCGGCATCACGGCACCTTGACTTGAGAAGGCTAACGCGTCGCGCCGATGCGCGGTGACGCTGCCCGATAGAGCCCGGCCGCGCCGCTCCCCGCCGCCCGGAGGCCCCCAGCTCAACGCCAGGTGGTCCGCAGTTCAGCGCCCGGCCGCGCCGCTCTCCCGCGCCCCCACCAAGGCGGGCGATGTGCTTTGGCCGCCGATGTGGAATGATGGAGGGTCGCTCGAACGAACCCCAAGGAGTCACCATGAGCAAGCGCGGTCGCAAGCGCAAGACGCGCGCCAAGTCCGGCGCCAACCACGGCAAGCGTCCCAACGCTTAATTCGTGCGGGGCCACAGGGCCCTGAGATGACAAAGCCCGCGTCAATCGACGCGGGCTTTGTTCGTGGTGCGCACACGCGGGCGCAACCGCAAAAGTCCTGCTAGTGGCCCTCTTCGCGGGCCATCTGAATGGTGCTGAGGACGCGTTCGCGCAACTGATGAGGCGCCTTGTCGCCATGCGCCTGAGAGACCAGCAAGCGGATCCGCTCATTAATCTTCTGCTCCGCCTCGCAGGGAGGGCACTCCTTGAGGTGCGCGCCAATGCGCAGCAACTCCTCGTCGCTCATCTCGCCGTCGATAAACTCGAACAGCCTGTCCAGGGCTTCTTGACACTGCCGCTTAGGCACGGTCCACCTCCCTCACGGAAGGACCATAGACGCACCCTCGCGTCAGGGTCTTCTGCTGAATAGTCATAGCGTCACAACTCCGCTTTAGAGTCGTAGATTCCGCGTTCCGCGGCATAGTCCCTGAGCTTCTCGCGGAGAAGCCGACGCCCACGGTGCAACCGCGACATCACGGTGCCCACCGGCGTATCCATGATCTCCGCGATTTCCTTGTAGGCGAAGCCCTCGACGTCGCTCAGATACACCGCCATGCGGAAGTCGTCCGAGAGTTCCGCAAGCGCGTTGCGGACGTCGTCATCGCCGATGCCGTCGAGCGCGATCTGCTCCGCCGACGCCAGCCCTGACGACTGATGGGTAGCCGCAGCGGCCAACTGCCAATCCTCGACCGTGTCGGCGTCCGTGCGCTTAGGTTCGCGCTGCTTTTTGCGATACGTGTTGATGAACGCGTTGGTCTGGATGCGGTACAGCCACGCCTTGAGGTTCGTACCAGGCGTGAACTTGTCTTGCGCGGCAAAGGCCTTGGCGTACGTCTCCTGCACCAGGTCCTCAGCGTCGGCGCCATTTCGCGTCATTCTGAGCGCGGCGGCATACAACTGGTCCATGAAGGACAGGGCATCGGTTTCGAAGTCGAAACTGTCAGTGTTCGTGGTCATCGCCGCTGAGCCTACCTGTAGGCCGAGCCTCGCAGGGATTGGACGGCGTACAAAGCCTCGAGCCCTGTGCGTCGTCGTCCTCTCTGCCAGCAGCGTCATACCTCCCAGAACGTCAGATGACGCGTCCCCATTCCTCGCCGTGTGAGTTCTGCCGCGCATGGGTAGTCTGGGAGGCATGATGCGTTCACTAGCTCGTCCACTGTTGGCCTCGTGGTTCATCTATGGCGGGGTGCGTGACGCCCTCGAGCCGCAAGAGCGCGCGGCCGTCGCCGAGCCCGTTGTCGGGCCGCTCCTGAAAGACGCTGGGATTGATGTTCCGCTCGAGACGCTCGTGAGGGTGCACAGCGGCGCTACGGCGGCCACAGCGGCCGTTCTGGCCCTCTCTCGGAGCCCTCGCACAGCAGGAGTGGCTCTCACTGGCCTCGCGGCGGTCACGGCGGCCACAGGGGCGCCGTTCTGGCGGTTGCCAGAGGGCGAGGAGCGCGACGCCGCCCTTGACCAGTTCCTCAAGAACCTCTCGCTCCTCGGCGGAGCAATGCTTGCAGCGACGGCCGGCCACAGCGCCGGCCACATGAAGCGCAAGAAGGCGAACAAGGCCAAGGCGAAGGCCAAGGCGGAGAAGGCCGCCGAGAAGGCCAAGGCCGAACGTAAGCGCAAGTGACGGGATCTCTGCGCCAGGGCGTCGGCCCAGGCGAGGTGTGGGACGCGCCTGCGCACTCTGTTCGCTTAGGCGACGCGCCCTTGGACGCGACGGTCGAGGTGCCTGGGTCGAAGTCGCTCACCAACCGATTCTTGGTGCTCGCCGCGCTTGCCGACGCCCCTGTGACGATGCGCGGCGGCCTTGTCTCGCGCGATTCGGCGCTCATGATCGACGCGTTGCGTTCGCTGGGCGTATCGGTGGAGACGGGCGCCGACGCGTGGAAGGTGACGCCCGGACCGCTGGGCGGCGGCGCGCACATCGATTGCGGTCTCGCGGGGACGGTCATGAGGTTTGTGCCGCCTCTCGTCCTCTTAGCGGGTATTGCTGGTGATACCAGGCCAGTTTCCTTCGACGGAGACGCGGGGGCGCGCGTGCGCCCCATGGGACCGCTCATTGAGGCGCTGCGTGCCCTTGGCGCGGTCGTCGACGACAACGGCCGTGGCACCTTGCCCTTTTCCGTCACCCCGCCGACGTCGGTCCCCGACGCCGTCGACCTGGACGCCTCGGCGTCGTCCCAGTTTGTGACCGCGTTGTTGTTGGTCGCCCCCAGGCTTCCCGGCGGCCTCACGGTGCGCCACGTGGGCGAGGTGCTCCCGAGCCTGCCGCACATCGACATGACGTGCGAGACGCTGCGTGCCGCCGGCGTGCGCGTTGACCAGCCGGACGAGCGCACATGGGTGGTTCACCCCGGCGCGCTCCAGCTTGGTGACGTGCGCGTGGAACCCGACCTTTCCAACGCCGGTCCGTTCATGGCGGCGGCGCTGGCCGTTGGCGGCACCGTGCGCATCCCTGGGTGGCCGGCCGAGACGACTCAACCGGGCGCTTTCTACCCCGAGCTCCTGACGCGCATGGGCGCCACGTGCACGCTCGAGGGTGACGTGATGACGGTGACAGGGACCGGCGAGGTGCGCGGCATCGAGGCGGACCTCTCCCCTGCTGGCGAGATCACGCCCACGATCGCGGCGCTGTGCGCGATCGCTTCGGGGCCGTCGGTGCTTTCCGGCATCGGGCATTTGCGCGGCCACGAGACCGACAGGCTTGCCGCGATTGCCACCGAGGTGGAACGCATGGGCGGTCGCTGCGTCGCCGGCGAGGAGTCGCTGACGTTCGACGGGGCGCCAGATTCCGGGCTGAAACCGGCGGTCATGGAGACCTATCACGACCACCGGATGGCGACCTTCGCGGCCATCGTAGGGCTTGTTGTCCCTGGTACGAGGGTTATCAATGTGGGGACCACCGCGAAGACCATGCCGGACTTCCCGCAGTTGTGGTCGCGCATGCTGGGCCGTTCCTAGGCGGCGCACCGCCCTGCACCTCACCGGCACCTGCCCCTGCCCGTTCCCGAGCCGCCGGCTACAGCCACCCCGTCGGCAGCCACAACCACCCCGCCGGCGGCCATAGCCACCCCGCCGTCGGCCACAGCCACCCCGCAGACGGCGCCGGCTAGACCTCGACCCGCACACCTTCCTCGAACGACCGGATGATCGCCATCGCCAACTCGAGCGCGCGTCGTCCCTCCCTCGCGTGAACGGGCGGCTGCTCGCCCGCCCGGAAGGCCGCCAACACGGCGTCGAAGTGCCTGTCAAAGGTGTACTCGAAGGTGCGGGCCTCGTCGTTGAAGTAGCCGGGCTCCCAGACCCGCCGCGTCTCGTCGCCCGCCATCGACACCGTCAGGCGCTTGACCGTGTCCTCGATGATCAGCCTGCCCTTGGTGCCGTTGACCTCCACCACGTGGGCGTCTGGGTAGGCGTAGGACGAGTCGTAGGAGCCCACGAGGGACCCGACCGCGCCGGAGGCAAACTGCAGCGCCACCGCAAGGGTCGTGTACACGCCAGGGCGGGTCATGTCGGTCATCTGCGCGGCGACGGATTTGATGGGGCCGCACAGGTGCTCGAGCATGTCGAGCCCGTGCACCTGGGTCTCGATCAGGTTGGCGTGAGGGCTGGTGCCAAAGTTCGGTTCGCCACCGAAGCGCCAGGTGGCGAACACGACGTCACCCAGTTCGCCGGCGTCGATGGCCGCCTTGGCCCGCTTGACCGGTTCGGCGTAGCGGTGGTTGAGATTGATCGCGAAGAACAGGCCTTGGCTTTCGGCCTCGGCGAGCAGGGCGTCGGCCTCTTTCATGTCGAATACCAGGGGCTTTTCCACGAGCAGCGGGACGCCGCGCTGGAGGAGGTGAAGCGTCGGCTCGTAATGCGCCTCGTTGGGCAGGCACACCGTGACGAGGTCCGGCCGCGCTTGCTCGAGCATCGTGTCAATGTCGGTGAAAGGCGTCGTGTCGAACGCCGCTGCGCGCGCGGCGGTGCGGTCGGGGTCGCGCCCCACGATGCCCACCAATTCGGTGTCTCGACGCCGTGACACGATGCGGGCGTGCTGGGCTCCCCAGCCGCCAGCACCCACCACGGCGATCCTGAGAGCCTCGTTCATGGTCGAATCCTCCGTTGCATTCGCTTGAGCCCTCTCCACACTAGCCGCCGAGGATCGCTAGTCTCGGAGCATGATGGAATCCCCGGCGGCCGCGTGACGGACTGGAGTCACTACGACGAATCGGACGCCAAGGTGCGCCCCTCGCGTAGTTCGCGTCCCCGCTCCAAGCGTCGGCCAGCGCACGAGGATGCCGTCGACGGCTTTGTGGTGGTGGTCGACAGGGGCCGCTACACCGTCCGCACGGACGCTGGCCCGATCGTGATGGCCGTCAAGGCGCGAGAACTGGGGCGCCGGGGGCTGGTGGTGGGCGACCGCGTCGGGCTGGTCGGCGACGTCTCTGGAACGCCGGACACTCTGGCGCGCATCGTGCGGCGGGACGCCCGGTCAACGGCCCTGCGACGCACAGCCGACGACACGGACACGGCCGAGCGTGTGGTGGTGGCGAACGCGAACCAGTTGGCGATCATTGCGGCCGTGGCCGACCCTGAGCCCAATCCCCGGATCATTGACCGCTGCCTCGTGGCCGCCTTTGACGCGGGCATGAGCGCGCTGCTGGTGCTTACCAAGGCGGATCTCACCACGGCCGACGCCATGCGGGCTTTGTACGAGCCGCTGGGTGTCACGGTGGTGGAGACCTCGGTGATGCGCGAGGGAGGGCCGGAGGCGGACCCTGGCTTCCAGCTGCTTCGCTCGGCGCTGGTGGATTCGAAGACGGTATTTGTGGGGCCCTCCGGTGTGGGGAAGTCGACGCTGGTCAACGCTTTGGCCCCCGCTGCGGATCGCGCCGTGGGGCGAGTCAACGACGTGACGGGGCGAGGGCGGCACACGTCTACCTCGTCGCTCATGCTGGAGGTGCCCTCTGGGGGGTGGATCATCGACACTCCTGGTATTAGGTCATTTGGCTTGGCCCACGTGGACCCCGAGCACATGATGAGCGCCTTCCCCGACGTCGCCAATTACGAGGCTGAACACTGCCCACGCGGCTGCACGCACCTCAGTGCTGCGGACGGGTGTGCGCTGGACGAGTGGGTGGGTGGCAACCCCGACAGGGTCGTGAAGCTGGACTCGATCAGGCGGCTGTTGGTTTCGCGGGCGTCTGGGGATGCGTACTAGCGACGCCCGGCAATTTCCCGCCACGCTTCGCACCGTCTCGCCCTTGGCGCCCCAGCGGTCTCTCACCGCCCTCCGCCCCGCCCGTCGCGCGCCTCTAGGCGGAGGCGAGGCGGGTCATGAAGTGGTCGGACTCGTCGATCACGTCCGCGGCGGCCCACACGGTGTCGCGGCGCGTGCGCGTGAGCCGGCGCAGCACGCCGGCCTCTGCGAGTTTCGCGATGGCTTCGTAGGCGCTCGCTGGGGAGGCTCCCGTGAGTCGCTGGACGTCGGCGGCGTCCACGATGGGGTGCGCGACCAGCAGGGGGATGAGGCGGGCGGCCGCCGAGTGCCTGCGGGGCCTTGCCGCCTGCCGCCAGGCTTCTGGCAGTGCTGCGAGGCGGGCTGCTGAGTCTGCCGCTTCCTTGGCGGCGCGTGCCAGGTGGATGCCGATCGACTCGACCACGGCGTCGGCGTCGCCAATGCGGTACGCCTTCCAGTCCATCGCGTAGGCGCGCTTCTGGCCCGCGATCGAGGCGGAGAGCGGCACCGCGAGGTCGGAAGTCACTCCCCTACGCCGGAGCACGCCGTTGACGAGCGCTCTCGCCGTGCGCCCGTTGCCGCTGGTAAAGGGCTGGATGGACAGGAACTGCGCGTGCGCGATCGCCGCTTGTGCAATCGGGTCGATGTCCTTGCGCGAGGCAAAGGCGACCAGGTCTTCCATCGCGTCGCTGATGCGAGCGGGTTGGGGCGGCACGTAGTCGGCGCCGTCTGGCCAGAGGTCGGTGCCGCCGATCCAGGTCTGGGCGTCGCGGTAGTGGGCGACCTTGTCGCGCCAACCGGGGTCGCCGGTGGGAGGGGGCTGGTGAGCGGCGGCGATCGCTCCGAGGGAGATGGCTCTGCGCGCCGATTCTAGGAGGATGGCCAGCCCTGTGGCCGCTTCACGTACTGACTTGCCGGCCGTGGAGGCCGGGACGCCTGCTTCCGCTTGGGCGAGTTGCGTCGGGTCGCTCGTGGCGCCATCGATGCGGCACGAGGCGAGGGCTTCGGTGCGCTCGAGGAAGCCTTGAAACCCGGGCAGGCGGCCGGCCGGGCCGCGTTCGAGAAGCGCAATCTCGATGGTGGCTTCACGGCATGCGACGGCGGCGTCAGGGTCGGGCTCGAAGACTAGTCGGGCCAGCGTCGGCACCACGGAGGCCCTGTATTCGCGGGGCCCCGAGGGCCATGGCTGGTCGATGCTCCACAGGAGCCGTTCAGCACCATGAACCGTGGCGGACTGAGGCATGGTCCGAGTGTCTCACAGTTGCGTCGCTTATTCTGGCTTTTTGCTGATATTCAGATTAGCCGTCGCGAGATGTGAGTTAGCCCTCGTAGAAGCCATCGCCCGTGCCGCCGCTTCCGGGCTGGCCTTCACGCCGCGCGCGCTCCAGGAGGCTCCGGCCGCCCTGAACGGCGCGAGGCCTTGGCGGCGCCACGCGCGCCGCCGTCCGGCGCTCTCCGCCGCGATCACCGATCGCTCACCCGTCCACCGGTCCCGTTTCTCCCTTTTGAAGCGGATTTGAGTTGTGTGGGAGCCTCTGAGAGCGTCACCGTCTCAAAGCCGTGGCTTTCGCAGGGGCACCGTGTAGCGCCGCAAACGAGATCACGCGGCGTCCAAGGCAGAGTTCTCCCCCGTGTCTTGGCGCGACGAGCTGGCGCGCCTGATGCTGCTGATGCCGCCGACACTCCTCACGCCCCCAATCTCCAAGGCCGCACGTCCGCCGAGTCGCGGTGTTTGGGCGGGTTCGATGTCGGGTGGCGGGATGAAGTGCACTTGGCCGTCGCGGATCCGGATTCCCCAGCCTTGGCGGTGGATGTCGTGGTGACATCTGGTGCACAGCATCACGCCGTTGTTCAGGTCTGATCTTCCGCCGTGTTCCCACCAGTCGATGTGGTGGGCCTCGCAGTGTTCTGGCGGTGCATGACATTTCGCGCATCCCCCATCGCGCTCCAACAGTGCGAGACGCTGAGCACGGGTGAACATTCTGACCTCGCGGCCCTGGTCGAGCACCTCACCGGGGCCACCAAGCACCTGGGGGATGATCCCCGCCTCACCTGCCAGGCGTCGTAGTTCACCCACCGACACCGGCCGCGCGATGCCGTCGATGCTCCCGAGACCTTCACCACTGTTGAAGTCGGCCAGATTCATCCGCACCACCAAGGTGGTGCGGATCCCCGAACTGGTGGTCTCCTTGCAGCCGAGAGCGTGGCGCGCGAGGTCGCGGAGAGCGTCGGCGCGCATCTGGCCCGCGGTGCGCTGATCCTTGTCCGTCGGGTCTTGATCCCGACGTCGGCGAAACTGCTGAGTCACTATCTGTTCGATGACGGTGCGAATTGGCGCAGCTGTGACCACATCCATGCGCCCACTGAGGGTCACCATCCCCGTGTGATCTTCCGTCCACGTGAGATACCGCTCGTCATAGTTCCGCTTCTCACGTCCGATGTGACCGGGAAGGTCTGCCCGTGCCACCGCGTGCCCAACCAACCGACGCACGTCTTTCACTCTCAGGTCCACGGCCTTCGCAACGAGTTGCTTCTCGAGTACGTGGAGTTGCTCGCTAGGCACCCGATCGGCAATGGAGGCAAGGCCAGAGGTGATGATTGCTGCCGCGTCTCTGGACAAACTTCCGGACACCGATGCCTCGGCAATGGCCGGGTAGCGAGGTGCCGGAGGGTGCTGGAGTCGGTCGCCGTCGTCAGCCTGTTCGAGGTGATCTTGAGGCAAGGCTGGTTCAGGCATGAGGGCCTGTCCCACCTCGATCGACCGCCACGCGCCCGCCTGGGTACTGCCGGTCACGGCCGCGACCATGTCGCCCGCGTTGCCAAAGCCCTGCCGCCGCGCCAGCCCACCACCGGGCAAGTCGGGCGCTGAGCGTCGTGCAATCTCGCCTGCGTAACGCGCCTCCAAAGCGTCGGCGAGGCGCCCAAGTTTGGAGACAGCGTCGTACTCCGCCAAGAGGCCCTCGTGCGACAGACCGCCAATGTCGCGGCGCACCAGTTCACCCGTGAGCGCGCCCACATTCTCGATCTGAGCAGTGCCTGCCACCGCCAACTGGTCTGTCATGAAACCAGTCAATCACCGCCCCCTGACATCCGCTTACCAGGCACGATGGTCTGTGGATAGACCTCACAACGCCCGCCTGGGCACGACGCGCGCCCGGACTCTACCGGACCTCAGGGCCGCGGGCCGCGCTTGCCGCCGCGCCGACCTTCTAGCCAGCGCGCGTGTTCCCGTTTGATCTCGGCGAGATGATCAGGGGATTTGCGCGAGTCGCCGTGCAATGCAGTTTGCGCCTTGACAGCCGTCCCCTTCGCCCTCTCCCTGGGATCCGGCGAATACTTCCTCGATGCCGCCACCGCTCTCACACTTCCTTGCGATGAGAGCGTCCATCAAACCCGGGGCGCAACAGCCCACATCTCACGCTTCTACCAATTGGTAGACACACGTTTCTACCTATTGGTAGTATCGGATCACTCAAGGGAGGCAAACATGCGGGCAACTGACGCGGTGTGGCGGACCCTTGCCGATGCAGCCCTGAGCGGGCGTCGGCAGTGGAAGAACACCGGTGATCTGGCATGGGAGTCGGGAGTGGGCGACAAACTTGCTTACAAAGCGCTGCAACGACCAGTGTCCATCGGCGCCGTCGCCCGTCATCCCGGCGGCGGTTTCAGTGTGACGGATCCCGAGCGTGCACTCACGCTGCTGGCCGCCGCGCGCACCCTTACAGGCGCCCGTGCCACAACACTCGAAGCAGCGCAGAGCTCGTTGGTCCACGCCCCGGCCTACGCGTTGGGAGGCACTCGCGCCGCCGCCCACCACCTGGGGGGCCGCAACACCATCGCCGACCACGCGCCCGCAATCGTCTACCTCCCCGCACGCGTGGAACTCAACGCCCTACCACCCGGCGACGGCGCACTCGTGTTCACCACTGACGACCACACGCTCGCCACCTGGGCAGACGGCTTCACCAGTCCCGCACAAACCTACGCCGACCTCTTTGCCCAGCCAGGCTGGCAGGCAAGCGAGTTCCGGCGCGCCCTATGGCGCACGTGGTTCACCGTTGACGACTGGGCGAGGGCCGAGGCCGCTCATGCCTAGCCTCCCGATCGACAACGAGGGCCACCTGCGCCTGGTGCTCGACTACTTGGGCGAGGAACTCGAACCATCAATCCTCATCGGCGGGTGGGCCACCTTCGCCCGCGTCGGCGGCGACATCAGCCACGACATCGACCTCATCATCGGCTCGCCAGAAATTCGCGAAAAGGTCCGCACCGCGCTCAGCGAACTGTCCGAGTCGAGCCACCTGCAAGGCACCAAGTGGCGCGGCAACTTCGAGGGCGTCCACGTCGACGTCTACATCCCGCACCAGTCCGAGTTGGGCGCCAAACTTCGCCTGCGCGTCGAGGTGCTCGCCCAACACACGGACGCCCTCGACCACAGCGGCTGGAAGCTACTCACCATCGAAGCGCACACGTTGTCCAAACTCGCCGCACTGCTCGACCGCCCAGACTCCGAAAAAGGCTTCAAAGACGCACGCGAGATTCTCCGGCTCCTGGGACAAGGAGTCGACGTAAACCAAGCGGCCCGCATCCTCGCCGACGCCACCGCCGGGAGCCACACCGACCTACCCGACCACATTGCGACGGCCTTCACCCTCCTCGGCCCCCGCTCCGGAGCCAACAAATCACAACGCGAACAACTACGGCGGTGGCAACGCGAATGGACCGCAGCAACACAAGCAGCCATCGACAACACCGAGCGCGGCCGCCCGACGCTCACTTAGACCGGACTGTCACCAAAACCCTCAGCAGTCCCGATCATCATCGGTGCGCACCGCAACCGTGGAACCAGCAAACGTGTAGTACCTGGTCGCCGACACGTCCCCCACCGACGCAGAAGCCGTGTTCGCGTCGTGCACCTGTCCCGACGCCACATACCCCGTCGCACTACCCGGCCCATCAGCGTCGGCCACCCGCGCCTGCACCACCCTTTGCCCGCCCGCGTCATACGCGTACACCACATGCCCACCCTGACCGTCCGACTCTGACGGCGCTCAGCGAAATTCCCCAGTCTTGCTCGGCGAAGTTCCCCAGGTCGCGGGGTCAGGTTAGCGGAAGTTTGTGCCGGTTGTGACGCGGCGTAGTTCGTCGGCTGCGGCGGCGTGGTTGCGGAGCCGGTAGGAGCCTCCGTCGAGGGTGACGACGACGGATCGGTGTAGGAGTCGGTCGAGCATCGCGGCGGCGACGGTGGTGTCGCCGAGGATCTCGCCCCAGGCGCCGACGGGCCGGTTCGTGGTGATCACGATCGACGTTTTCAGGTAACGCTGGTTGATGACCTGGAACAGTGCTGACGCGGCCTCGGCGGGCAACGGCAGGTAGCCCAGCTCGTCGATCACGAGCAGTGTGGGTCCGGCGAAGAACCGCATCATGGTGCCCCATTTGCCCTCGATCGCGGCGCGGTGGCAGCGGGCGGCGAGGTCGGCGGCGGAGGTGAAGTAGGTGCGATAACCGGCCGTCACAGCCGCATGGCCGAGGCCGGTCGCGATGTGGGTTTTCCCGACTCCGGGAGGGCCGATCAGGAGCACGTTGGTTGCGGTGTCGAGGTAGCGGCAGGTGCCAAGCTCGGTCAGGAGGTTGCTGTCGATGCCGGAGGCGGCGTCGAGGTCGAAGTCGGCAAGGGTCGCACCGGTGGGTAGGTTCGCGAAGCGGAACCGGCCGGCCAGGCGTCTGGCGTCGGTCGCGGTGACCTCGATGGCGAGCAGGCGCTCGAGGGTGTGAGTCAGCGACCAGCCCTCGGCTTGGGCTTGGTCCAGGACGCGGGGCAGGGCGTCGGCGGCGTCGTCGAGTTTCAGTTCGGTGAGGTGGCCGCGTAGTTGCTGAAACACGCTCGCCGGCGTCGCGGCCGTCGTCGCCGTCAGGGTGGAAGCGGTGGTGAGTGGTGTGTTCATTGGAGGGTGTTCCTGTTCTTCGCGGCCGTCTCGTAGGCGGCCAGGCTGATCACGGTGGTGGGTTCGGTGGCGCTAGTGAGCGCCATGGCGGCGCGGCGGGCCGCGGTGCCCGGTGGGATGCGTTCCTTCTTCCGGTGCGGGCGGCCTGGAGGCGCAGCGGCCAGGGCGATGGTCTCCAGGGCGGTGACGTGTCTGCTGTCGCGGATCGTGACCCCCAGCCCCGGCTCGGCAACCTGGTGCCGTGCCAGCACCACGCCGGAGATGGTCCCGATATCGATGGTGGCCGCACCGAGGCGTTGATGGACGATGACGCGGGCCGCAGCCAGTTCCGGCGGGACCGAGTACCGGTTCCCGCGCCAATCGATCAGCGCCTGCCGTGTCGCGGTGCGCTCCTCGGTCACCACCACCGGGAACAGCATCGGTGGCAACGGGCTCAGCCGTTCCGCAGCGAACATGACTGCGGCCGTCGTGGACCCGTCGCGTCCCTCACGGCGTCGACCGTCCTGCCCTTGGGCGAACGCGGTCAGGCGTTGCTGCGCTTGCTCAAGGGTGACATCGTCCGCAAGGTTGCGCCACCAACGCTGGGCGGCGGTGTGGTTGTTCTTCTCGACCACGCCCTTGCGGTTGCCCGACCGGGGCCGGCAAGCGACGACGCTGACCGCGTGGTGCTTGGAGAACGCGGCGAACATTGGTGTCAGATCACTCGTCCCCGCCTTCAGCACGGTGCTCATCCGGTCGAACCGCCACGTCTTCGTCACGCCGCCCAGCAGGCCCAGCAGCACCGTCATCGCGGCCAGCAGGTGGGGCAGGTCCATCGACGGGGAGATCACCGCCCGCCAAACCCCCGAGTGCGCGAGCGAACCCACGAGGACGTAGGCGCGTTTGGTTGGGAACGCCCAGTCGGCCGGGGCGTCGGGCAACTCGACCCAGTCGAACTGCGTCTCCTCACCCGGCGGGTGGACGATGATCGCGTTGGGCCGCTTGGTCACATGCGCGCAGGCCGTGCAGGCCGGCCGCAAACTCCGGTCCCGGATCTGGCGAGTCAAGGTCTGATACGACCCTTCGAAGCCCAGTGGCACGAGCTCGTCCAGCAGCGTCACCGCCCACAGATGCGGGTCCTCGCTCAGACGGGCGGTGACGTAGGCGATGAACGCGTCGAACAGATCCGGGGCGGCACGGTGACGCACTCCTGGGGTGCGTTGGCCAGCCAGATAGGCGCGGATTGTCTTGCGGTCGTGATCGGTGCGCCGGGCGATCTCACTGATCGTCATCCCCTGGCGTTTGAGCGCGTGGATGTCCACGTCGTCCTCCTCTGAAAGCATAGGAGCAGGGCCTTTCTCGAGCTGGTGTGTGGTCGAAGACCATCAGCATCGAGGAAGGCCCGCTTCTATGTGCGGAAGCGACCCGGAGTGGGGAATTTCAGTGAGCAGAACTGAGGAATTTCAGTGAGCGCCGTCAACTCCACCAAAGAACTCGTCACATCCCACGACAGAGCCGTGGCCACACCGTCCACGTCACGAGAGATCATCCGACCCGCAGCGTCATAGACGAAACCATCCAGACCCGTCACCGTCGAAGCCGACGCAGACGGAGGAGCACCGGCCAAGTCCACCGACAGATCTTGAATGATGAACATCTCCCCGACGACGTCGTGTTGTTCTCCCCATCGCCCTCATCAATGAACAACGACACCTCGAGCGACGACGCCGGCAACAGGGATGGCACATCCACCGACTCCGTCACCGCAGCAGGTGGCACCAACTCGTCCTCAGCCTTCGGATAGTCGGACCCACCCGACAGGGTCTGTGTGACCACCCGGGCCGGGTCACCATCCGCAGTGAACTTCACCGTGATGATGTCACCCGAGTTCAACGTGTTGTCCCCCGACAACACCCCCAGGTTCAAGGCCCCCGAGACCGCGCCCGTCACTCGACGACGCTCGGATAGCTTGCTCTACGTCGCGGACTTCTCCCCCTTCGAGGACCCAAAGGTTCGGCGCAGGGTGCAGCGTGCTTGAAACCCATGATGACGCCGCCGGTCAACCCTCGGCGCCTCGAATGCTTCACTCGGCTGGCGGCTCATCCAGCGGGCCATGGCCCGGGTACACCCATCTGGAGTCCCCAGCTTTGAAAGCCTCAAACGCGGCGGCGACAGCCCACGAGCGGTCTCGATCGAAGTCATTCGGGTCCATCGCTTCGGAAACGCCCTGACCATCGAGCTCACCAACCGGGGCCCACTCCGAGGAGCCTGCCACCGACTCCTCGACCTGGTAAATGGGCTTCCGGAGGATCCATCCAGACCGACCTACCATCCGGAATCGTAACATCACTTATACCTCATGGATCCAGAGTAGTTGCGAGTTTGGTAGCGCTCCATGGCGTACGCCGGCGACGGCCCTGGGTTTGTCCCTGGTCGTGAACCGACATCGTAGATTGTGCGCTGCGCCGCCATCTGAGCGTTGATCCAGGCCCTGTTGTGGGCCAGATCGATCCTCTTGAGCAAAGTCGGCGTCACGCGTACCATCAATTTCCGTGCGAATGCGGGAATTGGCGTGCCCGTGTAGATGCCGGCGTTGAGCTCCAACGCCTTCTCGCGGACCCAGTCCATGTTTCTCCCGATAACGACGGAATTGGTGTGAGTTCCGCCTTGAGTGAATGCGCGCGCTTTCAAGCCTGCCGGACTGTAAGCCGATGGCGCCCATTGCGTCGTGGAAGCCACCGGGCCCAGCCCACTGAAGGACACGCCCGCCGCCCCATACATTGTCGAGACGTAGTTTCTCGTGCCATCAAGCACAAGAGGCGTCGCGCTTTCTGCTGCGTTGCTCGCCATCGCGGGACTGTCGTAGCGTTGCGCACCCACGAACGACTCGGTGGTAGTAGCAAGCTGCTGGCCTGAGTTCAGGACAGACTGGGTTGTCCATACCGCAGGTGCTTGGGCTCCATACTGCATGACGTCCGACGCCAGTTGCTGCCCACCAGCAGGCGTGAACACCCGCAACTGGTCGTTCTTCCACTGCTCGCCCCCGCTCGCGACACCCGTCGCCACGGCACCGGTGTACGTGGCGCCATCCGGGGAAGACCCACAAGAACTACCCAGCATGCCCATCCATACTCGGTCCAGCCACGAACCACACGGGCTGAGGCCAGTCACGTCCACAAAAACGACGGGGTTGTTGTCCGCGTACCGGTAGGGGTCCAACGTGCGCGGGTCCCCCGGGTCCATGAGCGAGTCCGGCGACAGGAACCGGCCGAGTGCCGGGTCGTAGTAGCGGGCGTTCAGATACGTGAGACCCGTGCCCGAAGCACCGTCAGCGGAGATGCGGTCTTCGACTTGACCCAACCAGCCCCGATCAACCGCCAGATTGTCCCCACCACGCAGTTCCCCGTACGGTGTGTAGGCGGTGCGGGTCACGGCGGCGGCGTCGGCCAGTGTCGCCGACGCCAAAGTGCCACTAGCGGTGACGGTCACGGGCATCATCACCGACGTGGAACCCTGCTCATCCCCCAACATCAGAGCCAGCTGACCATCATCAGTACGCACCGCAACGGTGGAACCAGCGAACGTGTAGTACCTAGTCGCCGATACGTCCCCCACGGTGGCGGTGTCAGCGTCGTGAACCTGCCCCGACGCCACATACGCCGTCGCACTACCCGGCCCATCAGCGTCGGCCACCCGCGCCTGCACCGGGCCCGAACGGTCCAGTGGCCTGCTGGAGGGCCAACCGCTCAACGCGATCAGTGTCGAGTACTCGTCGTCCGGAGTCTGCGCCACCTCGCCTGAGTGTGCCGAGCCAAGACGGATCATCTTGAACGCGGCCGTCCCCAACGGGTCCGTAGTGGTCGTGACAAGCGCCATGCCATGGACGGGACAGGAGCTTCATCGAGCCTTCCCCGCCGTTCGGCTCGCCGCTCGTCCTGCGGCGCCTAGGGGCCATCCTGGGAGCGGCGCTCGTCTTGACGCTCGCTCATCTGTACCGCCGCCCGCGTGAATGCTTGCTCCGCCTCCACCCAGCGGACGAACCGCTCGAGCATGCGCTCCATATCTCGATCTGCGAAACTCGCGCTGAAGCCACCCCTCTCGAAGTAGCCTGCCGTCCAGACGCCGTCCCGGAGGAGCAGGCCGGGTCTCTCGTCCCTTGGTGATCCAACGAAGTAGGAATCGCGCGCCAAGCCCATCGCCGACAACTTCGCGTCGGCGACTCGCATCAGTGCCGCGTCCCGATCAACCTGCGTCATCTATAGATCCTAAGGTGCCCCGACCTCACCAGGCTATTGACGCTGGCGGGCAACTTGTATTGGACCCCGCCGCCCGCCGAACCCTGCCAAGGTGCTGCAACTCCCGCTCTCACGACAGTACGCCTTTGCACGACGAAAGTCATGCGCGGGTCGAGCGCGCGTGTAGATGGCAGGCCCCGCGAGTTGAATGGCGTACCGGCAGGCGACGCAAACGTCCCCATGCCGGATCCGTACCGGTCGATAACAGTCCCTGGCCGCAGGACCGTGACCCGGGGACGGCCGAAGAATCCATCGTTGCTCGGCCATGGCTTGTACGGAACCAAATCGGTTCCCGGGGAACGATTAGGCTGCGGCGCATTCTTCGACGCAGCACTAGGCGACGTTGGCTTTGGGGCGAAGACGCTGGTGGTCGTGGGTCCTAATGCGCTGAATGAAACGCCCGCCGCCCCATACATTGTCGAGACGTAGTTTCTCGTGCCGTCTAGGACGAGAGGCGTCGCGCTCTCTGCTGCGTTGCTCGCCATCGCGGGACTGTCGTAGCGTTGCGCCCCCACGAACGACTCGGTGGCACTAGCAAGCTGCTGGCCTGAGTTCAGGACAGACTGGGTTGTCCATACTGCCGGTGCTTGCGCTCCATACTGCATGACGTCCGACGCCAGCTGCTGCCCACCAGCAGGCGTGAACACCCGCAACTGGTCGTTCTTCCACTGCTCGCCCCCGCTCGCGACACCCGTCGCCACGGCACCGGTGTACGTGGCGCCATCCGGGGAAGACCCACAAGAACTACCCAGCATGCCCATCCATACTCGGTCCAGCCACGAACCACACGGGCTGAGGCCAGTCACGTCCACAAAAACGACGGGGTTGTTGTCCGCGTACCGGTAGGGGTCCAACGTGCGCGGGTCCCCCGGGTTCATGAGCGGGTCTGGTGAGAGGAACCGGCCGAGTGCCGGGTCGTAGTAGCGGGCGTTCAGATACGTGAGACCCGTGCCCGAAGCACCGTCAGCGGAGATGCGGTCTTCGACTTGGCCCAACCAGCCCCTGTCCACCGCCAGATTGTCCCCACCACGCAGTTCCCCGTACGGTGTGTAGGCGGTGCGGGTCACGGCGGCGGCGTCGGCCAGTGTCGCCGACGCCAAAGTGCCACTAGCGGTGACGGTCACGGGCATCATCACCGACGTGGAGCCCTGCTCATCCCCGAGCATCAGCGCGAGCTGATCATCATGATCGGTGCGCACCGCAACAGTGGAACCGGCGAACGTGTAGAACCTCGTCGCCGACACGTGCCCCACCGTGGCCGTGTCAGCGTCGTGAACCTGCCCCGACGCTACATACGCCGTCGCACTACCCGGCCCATCAGCGTCGGCCACCCGCACCTGCACCACCCGTTGCCCACCCGCGTCATAGGCGTAGACCACATGCCCGCCCTGACCGTTCGACTCCACCAAAGAACTCGTCACATCCCACGACAGAGCCGTGGCCACACCATCCACCGTGCGCGAGACCATCCGACCCGCAGCGTCATAGACGAAACCATCAGGACCCGTCGCCGTCGGAGCCGGCGCAGGCGCACCAGCCAAGTCCACCGAGAGATCCTGAATCAGGAACATCTCCCCCGGCGACGACGTGTTACCCGTCCCGTCGCCCTCATCAATGAACAACGACACTTCCAACGACGACGCCGGCAACAGGGCCGACACATCCACCGACTCCGTCACGCCAGTCGCCGCCGCCATTGGTCACCGAGCCATGCTTCGGGTCAAGGAGTCGCACGCACTTTCCGCAGTCCCTCAAACACCAGTAGGTGGTGGGCTCGCGCCCGAGAAACTCAATTACCGGAAACGGGCCTCGGCACAAAACTCAGTACAAAGCCGTTGATGCTCTGGCCCTGTTCAAGGTCTGCAAGATCTGTTTGGTCGTAAAGCTGCGAAACGGTCAGGTATCCCTTCTCTGCACCATTCGGGTCTAGAACAGCCACCTCGCAAAGGAAATCGAAGGCGAGTGCCGACGAATCAAGCGATGGACGAGGACACGTTACGGCTGCTACGTCAACCGTCCCGAGCGCGTTCAACTCTTCTGCCGCACCGGGCGCGCTTAGGGCTGCGTCCAGTGCCGTTCGAGCCGAATCATAGGCGCCCTCAATGCTCCAACACTCGGTCGCCGAGTCCGGCGCGAGGGCGCCTTCTGCGTCGCACGACCAACTCCGGATCACCGGGGAAGGATCGCCGGCGTCGCACGAGGACAGAAGAAGAACGGCCAGCACCGCCCATAGCCGTGGCATCGCTATCCCATTCCATTCTTGGGGTCAAAGTCGAACTCGAAATCATCGACTTCTCCCAGATCGTAACCGTCGAAGAGGATATTTCCTAGGTTCATGCCAGCCCGAATATCCGACGCCGTCCAAGCCTGTCTCACAAGCGCTTGTCCGGTTCCGCGCCCGTACCATGTGAGTTTTGCGGTCTCAACGTACGCCTCGGAAGCCCACCGCAGACCCTGCAATGGTGCCTGATCGACGGCTTCGCCATACCCCTCGCGCCACATCGAATAATGCACGATCCATACGTTAGTGGCGCCGGCGTCGGAAATCTCAGCGTCAATGTAGTTCATGGCCGCTGTGTTCACCGCTGCATTGATCAGGCCTGATTTGTCCGGATACTTCTTCAGATACTCGATCTGCGTTGCAGACAGGGCCGCCCACATGCGCGCGTACATTGATTGCGCGTCCGGCGCCATCGTGTCCATCGCACTAAGCTGGTCCTGCGAGAAGTAGTCACTCGCATATGTGTCAAAATAGCTCGACGCTTCCCCAATGTCAGGCCCCGCCTGCGCGGGCGTGAACGTTGGCCATTGCTTCGGTTGCCTTGGTTGGACCGGCGGCACGATGGGCGCCCGCGTGTGAACAACCTTGGTGCTGCCAGTCACGTAGTCGACACCCTTGTTCGCGGCGCTTCCCGCGCACGACATTTCCTTGCTTGCAGACGACGCACACGTCGAACGAAGACCGCTCGCATCGGTGAACACCACCGGGTTGTTCTCGGCGTAACGGTACGGGTCCAACGTTCTGGGGTCTCCCGGATTCATCAACGGGTCCGGTGACAGGAACCGGCCGAGCGCCGGGTCGTAGTAGCGGGCGTTCAAATACGTCAGCCCGGTCCCCGACACACCGTCAGCAGAGACACGGTCTTCGACTTGACCCAACCAACCCCGATCCACCGCCAGATTGTCCCCACCACGCAACTCCCCATAGGGGGTGTAGGCGGTGCGAGTCACCGCCTCCACGTCGGCCAGCGTCGCCGACGCCAACTTACCGTCCGTCTCTTGGACGGTGACGGGCATCATCACGTTGGTGGACCCCTGCTCGTCCCCCAACATCAACGACAGGTCACCGTTGTCGGTACGCACCGCCACCGTGGAACCAGCAAACGTGTAGTACCTGGTCGCAGTCACTCCACCAGCGGTAGCAGTGTTCGCGTCGTGAACCTGCCCCGACGCCACATACCCCGTCGCACTGCCCGGCCCATCAGCGTCGGCAACCCGCGCCTGCAGCACCCTTTGCCCACCCGCGTCGTAGGCGTAGACCACATGCCCGCCCTGACCGTCAGACTCCACCAACGAACTCGTCATATCCCAGGTCAAGCTCGTGGCCACACCGTCCACGTCACGAGAGACCATCCGACCCGCAGCGTCATAGACGAAACCATCAGGACCCGTCGCCGTCGAAGCCCGCGCGGAGGCACTCTCAGCACCGGCCAAGTCCACCGAGACATCCTGAATCAGGAACATCTCCCCCGTCGACGTCGTGTTGTTCTCCCCATCGCCCTCATCAATGAACAACGACACTTCCAAAGACGACGCCGGCAACAGGCCCGACACATCCACCGTTTCCGTCACCGCAGCAGGAGGAGCCAACTCGTCCTCAACCTTCGGATAATCAGACCCACCCGACAGGTCCTGCGTGACCACCCGGGCCGGGTCACCATCCGCAGTGACCCTCACCGTGAGGATGTCACCCGAGTTCAACGTGTTGTCCCCCGACAACACCCCCAGGTTCAAAGCCCCCGAGACCGCGCCCGTCACATCGACAGTGCGTGACACCCCCGGCGCCCCGAAGTCCACACCGGAACCGGCCAGATGCAACATCCCGTTGCCCACAAACACCAGGCCCATGTCATCCGTGGCAGAGTCGTCATCCTGGGTCTCCACCCAGTCCCCCGACCAACGCGTGCCCGTGCCACCGGAGTAAGAGTTCGACTCAAAGTCATCCGACACGCCCTCAACAATGATGGGCAACTCGGCGATCATCTCGGGCTCATCCGAGACCACCTGCGTCACCGCAGCCGGATGAGCAGCATCCTCATACGCATACGTGTTCGTCACCGCATCGTCGCCCACGCCCTTGACCAACTCAGTGATACGCCCACCCGTCGAATACGACCACTCAGCCGCATACGCCGTGGTCGACGCATCCCAACCGGAAGCCACAGCATCGGCCGGAGCCTCCGCACCACACGACGCACCACCGGTGCCGGCCACCGTCCACGCACCCGACAAACGGTTAAACCCGTCATACGCGAAACACTCCGCCGTGACCTGACCATCAGCAGCCGTGCCATCCGCCACCGGGACCTCATTGACCGACGTCGTGATGCGTCCCATCACATCCCTGGTAAACGAATCCTTCTGCACAAACGCCGTCTGCGACGACCCGGACTCGTCCGTCACGAACGACGCCGACAAACCCGTCAGCGCCCGCGTCGCCACATCCCACACATAGTCCCGCGAGACCCCGTTGCCATAGGCGCGCGACACCAACTGACCAGTGCCCGAATACCCCACCCCAGTCACCAAAGGAGTCGACAGACCACCCGAGCTGAGCGTCAACGTCTCCGCCGAGCCCGCCAACCGGTAACCCGTCGTCACCGTCTCCGCGCCCAGGCCACCCATCGCCGGCAACCCTGTGACCACCGGTTGACCGATCGCGTCGTAGCCCGCCGTCGTCTCATACGACACTCCCGAGAGCTCTCCCAACAGATCAGGCGAACCCGCAGGAGACGACGGCAACGTCACCGTCGACGACACCGGACGATGCAGATCGTCATACGTCGTCGACGTCACCGTCGTCAGATCACCCAACGACGTATGCGTCGTCGACGACGACGACCTCAACAACCCCAAATCCGTCGCCGCATCCGCCTCACCAGGCTCCACGTAGTCCCACGTGGCACTCGAAGACCCGCCCGTCGTGCGCGACACCATCCGACCCAACACGTCATAACCCATCGTGATCGTGCCCGCAGGCGACGTCACCTGCGTCGTCTGCCCATTGGCGTCATACGCATACGTCGTGGTACCCGCATTCGGATCCACCATCCGCGTGCGCTGGCCAGCAAGATTCGACTCAAACACCGTAGCCTCACCCTCGGTATCCGTCACCGTCACCTGCTGGAAGCCCAGCGTCTCCACCGCAGTCAGGGTCGAGTACTCGTAGGTAGTCGTCTGCGACGCCTCACCTGAGTGCGCCGAGTCCGCACCGATCACCTTGGTGAGGGGACGGCCGAGCACGTCGGTCGTTGTCGTGGTCGTCGCTCCGTTCGGGGCGGTCACCGTGCTGGTGAGCCCCGAGTATGCGTACGTGGTCATCACCGGCTGACCGTCCACTGTGAGCGGCGCGCCATAGGTGAGCGACGTAGTTGCCGCGCTTCGGCCCCGCGCGTCGTACGTGTAGCCCGTGGCAGTGGCCAGGTCCGCGAGCGCGGGGTTGACCAGCATCGTCGCCCCCGACGGATCGAGCACCGTCATCGAACCGGCCGCCGCGAACGCAGACGATGACCAAGCCACCTGACCCAAATCGTTGTAGCGGGTGGCAGTGACGGTACGGCCGCCCGAACCATCAGGCGCCACCGCGTGCTGCTCGATAGAACGACCAAAGCCGTCCAGGAACGTCATACTCCTGCGAGTTGAGCCGGTCAGAGCGTGAGCGGGGAACGACGTGCCCGTATCTCCCACGAACGGAGCCGTGGTGACCACCGCTGGCGTGGAGCGCAGCGTCGGCCCGTCAGCGTAGATGTCGTACCGGTACATCACAGTGGGAGTGTCCGCCGCGAGGCTGGGCGTGCCAGGCTGTCCCCACTGCGCGGCCGCCCACCCAGCGGTCATCAGACCCAGTGAGTCGTACTGGTAGTGAGTCCAGTCCTTGGCTGTGGCGCCTTGCACCTTGACGGTGTTGCCGTGGCCGCGTTCGCTCCAAATGGTCGACGTGGCGCCCAAGGCGCGAGTAACGGTCGTGGTCCAGAGTTCGGGCTGCGCCGCATCCTGGCCATACGCCCAGGTCACGGTGGGGCTCGTATTGCCCACCTCGTTCGGCATCCATGCCTTCACGATGCGGCCGCGGGCGTCGTACTCAGCCTTGGCGGTGGCGAACTCCGTTGCAGTTGAGTAGGAGCGTTCTTCCGTCACCAGACCCGAAGCGAGGGACTGCGACGTGGAACCCGGAGTTCCACCGTCATAGCCAATCTGCACGCGACCGGTCATCGCCTGGCCTCCACACCCGCCGTCGTAGGTGCGGGAGTCCACCGGCACCACCATGTAGGGCGAGGCGCTCGAGGCGTAGTCGGTCGCAGAGCACTGCATCTCGAGCGAACCCTGAACCTGGGTCATCATCGCGTAGGACTCAAGCCAACTCATTGTTGAGACCCGGGTGGGGACGAAGGTGACGGGATCGTAGTCCCGTCCCACTTCCGTGACGTTGACCATGTCTCCTACAGGCTCCTCTGTCACGCTCCACGTCAGATCAACGACGTGCGGGAATCGCTCGAAGGTGACGTCAGCTCGTTCGAACTGCGGCGGGTTGGGAAGTTGGGTCATGTCGTAGTAGTGCTCCGTGAGGGACACCCTGGCCCAGTCTGATCCCGATCCCGTCGTCACCTCGCTCGAAAGGAGACGGCCCTGAAGCCGGTTGCTGTCGAAGTGTTGGTGCTCTTTGAACGACCACATCATGACGTCGGTGCCACGGAAGTACTGGTTGGTCGTCGTCCGCGATGACGCTCCGTCCCCCATGTGCGAACTGATGACTTCGAAGCCGCGGTACGAACTGAACGTCGACGTGTCGTAAGTGCTCCCTACGGCGTACAGAAGTGATGTGGCCCGCGCATAAAAGGGCGCGCCGCCGTATGCATACGAGTGAGTCTCCGTCGGCTGACCGCCGACCAGGTCCACAAGCGCCACCTTGGTTACCACATAGTTGTGATAAACGCTGGTGGTTGCCCCCGACTTCACAGCAAAACACAACTGACTGTTCGTCGAAGAGTTCGTCTTGGTGAGTGGGTTAGCGGCAAGCCACGCCGCGTAATCGGCACCATCCTTGCCCGCTTGAGGGCACAGAGTCGTCGACAAAGTTCCCGTGAGCGTCTCGGGCTTGTTCTTCTGAGCGTATGTGACGTCAATACGCCCACCCAGATCGGTGAACACGCTAGAGATGCGCATCCGGTCCATCGGCCGCTGCGGCACCGCGTTGGCTGCGACCGTCATGTCCCAGTCCACCCGGTTGTTGAGCCTGACACCCGAGAACTTGGTGAGGAAGGTATCAGCGTCGTCATCCGAAATCGCGGGGTCGCCCCAACCCCGCGTGTAGACCGAGTCAAGCCACAGCGACCGGGCCGAACCATCCGCAGTGGTGGGGAACGCCGTGATCAGTTGTGTGGTCTCCACCGGCACCCAATCGCCAGCCGCATCCCGCGCAAAGGTGTTGATCTGGTTCAGACGCACCGTCGAGAAGTAGGTAGGGGTGCTCTGGTTCGGGTTGCACGAAGTGCCGGTGCACATGAGGTCTACCGGCACGTCAGGGTACGACGCGGCATTCGCCGCACTGGGCTGCTCTGCACACGCCCCAGAGACGTCAACGCCAGCAGAAAGGTCGTCCCGGAATTGCGCACCCTCCACACAGCGGTTCACCAGGTCGAACTCAACCTTCGCTTCCGGCGCATCGACGGTGCCTGCGCTCGAGTCGAACTGCTGGCCGTATTCGATGCGAGACAACTGAATGTCGCGCACATACGTCTTGGTGACGCCCGACGCGGTGTACTTGTTGGTGTCCGTCGCGTATGAGTAGGTGGTTGCATTGCCGATTGAGTCCACGCTCAGGTCAAGCATGAAACGGTACGCCTGGTTGTCGGTCACCACATTTGACCCGGCGAAGCCGGGTTCCCCGGTGTTGTTCGCCCATACCGGCTCCCACGCGATCGAGTTCACAGGCTCGGACGTGCCGCCGGGGTTGTAGCCGAAGTAGTATACACCGCCGTCATTGGTCTCGACTCTGAAGTACTCGCCGTCGTTGTCGCCGTTACCCGCACGGCCCGCCGTGCCAAAGAATCGCGTCACCTTGAGCGTGGGATCCGACACTGCCCGGTAGGTGGCCGTCGTCGCAGTCGAAGACTCGTACGCCAGCTCCTGTACGGAACCCTGGAGCGACATCACATACGCTGCCTCACCGGGAGCATTCGAGTATGGAGAGTCCCAGCACAGCTGGGGCGTAGTCCCGCCGTCTTCGGTACAAGGCTTGTAGAGCCGCTCAATGTAGTTCAGCGGCGCTGACCAACCTTCGCCGACCACGCCAGCCTGGCTGTTGGAAGCCGATGTCTTGCCATCAGTGGCTTGAGATGAGTAGTTGAGCGACACCGACGGCGAGGCGCCTGCCGACACAGGAGGGGTGGCAACGGGAATCGAGTACGTGAAGCCGCCCGCTGGCTCGGTCACGCCCCACGTTCCTCGCGGGGCCAAGTCGGTCGCCTTGAACGAGCCTGCCTGCGAATCGGCTCCGGACACTGCGGCGATGATCGTGCCGCCACCGACCACGGCCGTGCGCACACCGGCGGTGGTAGGCATTCCGGAAGTGAGTTCCCCCGTGCCGAGGTCGACAAGGCGGGTCGCCCCCATGCGTCCCTGAACCGCCAAGATGTCCAACGCATCGGCGGGCACGTAGGCCCGCAGCACCCCATCAACCGCATGACGAGTCTCCAAGGGGACTCCTACCAAGCAGCCACGCACTTCGGGCGTGGTGAGGGCACACTCCGGCAACACCATGAGTTCAAGTCGGTCGCCGTAGTCACCTCCGTACGCGTTCGCAAAACCCGACGCATCAAACGCAACGTCGATCCACGACGCGCCGAACTTCTCATCCAGCGAGACCGCCGCCGCGAAGGCGGCGCCAGGGATCGTGCCGTCGACCAGTTGAGGGGTCACTTCCACGGTTACGGAGTCGCCCTCAGCGGCGCGTGGCAGACTCTTCACCACGAGATCGGGCCTGCTCGACGCCGCGAAACCACCGTGCTCGGCGCCATAGACCGCCTCCGCCAGATCGCTCACCGGCGCCACCGCCGCTCCAACAACGATCGAGTCGCCCTGACCGATCGTCGCACTCGCTGCGGCATTTACTAGGTCATCAAGCGTGTGCGAGGCAACGACGGTCAGTTGCTCGTCGGAGGCCGTCGGGATGATGACGTCGGCTGCGCCGAAGGCTCCCACGGCGGCTTCAGATTCAGCGCCAGAAGGCTCGGGAACGGGCGTTGAACCCACCGAAGGCGCACCGTCACTCGCAGGCTCGACCACGCCGTCCATCACCAATGGCGCACCGTCGGGACCAACAGCGCCGCCTACCGGGACCTCGTCTGTCGCCGCATCGGGCTGCACGTCGCCCGTAGCGGGGACTTCGAACACATCGTCACGTGACGCGCCCGTTGATGGTCCCGTAGACGGACCTGGCGAAGGCTCAGGCGAGGCAGAAGGCTCCACCGTAGGCGTGGGCTCGGGCGTCACCACCGCGCCCGCTGGCACGCCTGTCACCACCATCAGAACGGCGGTCAATCCGGCTGCCGGTGCCGTCCACCACAGCCCGTGCTGCTGCCTGTTCATGTTCCCCCTCATGACGTCGCTCCCGTCGATGCATCGTCATCTCCAGGAATCTCTCGGATGCTTCTAGGCGGCCCTGTGAAGCCGAATGGATCCGACGCAGCCACGCCGCTTGCAAGGTGACCGTCGAACGCCCTCACCTCGACGGTGTACCGAGAACCTGAGGTCACCGCATAGGGCAGCTCCACCGTGGAGATGGCGCTCCCACCAGGGCTGACCGTGGACTTCGTCCCCTCGACCGAGTCCATGATGATCAGGCCGTCTTGCTTCACGGTGAAGACGGCCCACACTTCGCCGCCGTCCACGTCCGTGACGGTCGCGCCCAGGATGGGGCGCTCCACGCTCGACGTCACGTCAGCGGTCAGAGCCTGTCCGTCAACCGTGATTGCGGTCGGGGCCTGCGGGTTGATCTGGGTGTGGAACTTCCACGTCGACAGAGTCTTCGACTTCACGGGACTGAGAGTCCCCGTGTCCATGGTGTCGATCGTGTAGTTGTAGTCCTTGCCTGCCGTCAGAGCGGTGTCGGGTATGCGATACGGGCCTGATCCAACCCAGCCGGACGTCCACGCGGCGCCGCCGTTGGGCGACGTGAACCTGTACCTGAACAGTTGGCTCGTACCGGGCGTGTTATTGACGCCGGTGGCCTCCATCACAATGTCATCGACAAAGACCTGCGTGAGGGGACCCGACGCCGGGGAGGTCGGGGTGGCTCCCTTGACGCCCGTGACTACTGCCGGATCGACGTAGGTGAACGTCACGTAGGTGCTGAGGTCCTTGCGGGAGTAAATGGCATTGTTCTCTTCACCCATCAGCATCATGTAGCTGTACTGATCGCTGTTGTTGAGAATCTGGGCGACCATGGTGAAGACGCCGCCGTTATAGGCGACTCCCTGAGTCGAAATCGAGAAGTCGGCAAGTTTGCCTGCATTGCCAGCGAAACTGAAGGAGTGCGCCCACCACAGGCTCGCGGCCCGATTCGTCGTTGTGCCGTAGGTCCAGTTGGCAACAAGGGCTGCGCCCGTCACGCGCTTGCCAAAGTAGGAGTTCAAGGGATAGCGCAATACGGTGCGCCATGCACAGCAGGTGCTTGTCTGCTTGGTGTTGCCAATGCGGGGAACGGACGCGTAGTTGTGAGTCCAATTGTCTTCCTTGTACGTGGCGACCATGCCTGCACCCGGATAGATGTCCGGGTCGATTGAGACGGGGTACACCCGCTCGGCGTCGCTCAACCACTCGGGGCTGGGTTCGAGCACCAAGGTCCACTTGCCTGACGCCATTTCCTTGATCGTGTAGTCGACTGGTGCGGAAGCGGACTCTGCCATTCCTCCCTCTGCCCCGCCGAGCGAGTCCCACATCGACGGCGCGGGCAAAACAAACGCGACCTCGTCGCTCGGGTCAAGGAACAGGATCTCGCCTGCGTCCGACTCGCCCAAGACGAGGCCAGGGGCCTCGATGGACCACTCAAACCTCAGCGGCGCTGAGGGCGCAGAAGCCAACTCGACCGTCTGATAAACCGCCTGCTGACCGACTTGGAAGAGAACATCGGAACCACCCGCGGCACCCTCATAGCGCACCGCCGTGCCGTCCGCGACATCGGGCGTTGCTGAGACTTCCTCGCTAGCAGAAGGCTTGGCACTCACCAGTGACAGCGCCAGGGAGTAGACACCGTTGTCGACCTCGAGAACGGCCTCCGCATCGGCGGAAGGCGCAAAGACTGGCTCAAGCGGATGGTCCACCGCCGTGATCAGGCCGCCGTCAAGTTGCGTCAACTCCGTGGAGATCGGCACCCACTCACCGTCCCTCAACACACTTGAGGGTTGTTGAGACACCGTGGCACGCATCAGGCCGTTGCCGTCCCGTTCGGTCACTGTGTAAGCGTCACGCGCCACCTCGACCGAGGTCGCCTCGTCGAAGTCCGCCTGAATCCCGGAATCACTGAGGTCCACGCCGGACTGCGCCAACCTCGCTGGGGGCGACTCGAGCGGCAGCGCGTTGGCAACCAACACGCCCCCCAAAGCGACAACCGCCAAGACCGATCCGACGATGTACAGGCGCTTCTGCATGCTTCCCCCCAGGTAGACGGTCGTCCTCGGCAGCGAACCTAGCAGCGACATCATCTGGGGAGAAAGCCCCCACTTCTGGGGGCACAGCACCACCCACTACCCTGGCCACATGGCCTACGCGGATGACCTCGCCCTCGCCCTCAGCATCGCCGACGAGGTGGACGCCCTCACCATCGCCGGCTCCCTCGGCGATTTCGCCGTCGAGCTCAAGCCTGACGACACCCCCGTCACCGCGATCGACCGCGCCGCCGAGCAATTGGTCAGGGACCGCCTGACGGCGCAGCGGCCAGGCGACACCATCGTCGGCGAGGAATTTGGGGTGACGGAGGGCACCGACGGCGCCCCTGCAGGCGGCCGACGCTGGGTGGTCGACCCGATCGACGGCACCAAGAACTTTGTGCGCGGCGTGCCCGCGTGGGCCACGCTCATCGGCCTCCTTGATGGCGACGACGCCGTGGTCGGCGTGGTGAGCGCCCCCGCCTTAGGCAGGCGTTGGTATGCCTCGCAAGGAGACGGCGCGTGGCTGGTCACGCGTCTCAGCGGCTTCCCCATGGCACCGCAGCGGCTTTCCGTTTCTTCGGTCACCACCCTCGCCGACGCGTCCCTGTCCTACAGTTCGCTGTCCGGTTGGGAGGAGCACGGGTCGCTCGATCCGTTCCTGGACCTCACGCGCACCGCGTGGCGCACCCGGGCCTTCGGGGACTTCTGGAGCTACATGATGGTGGCAGAAGGCCAGGTAGATGTGGCCTGCGAGCCGGAGCTCGCGCTACACGACATGGCGGCCCTGGTGCCCATCGTCACCGAGGCCGGCGGGCGCTTCACCTCCCTCGCCGGAGCGCCAGGTCCGTTCGGTGGAACCGCCCTCGCGACGAACGGCGCACTGCACGACGCTGTGCTCGCGGCGCTGACCACAAACTAGGAGCTTCTTCACACTGAAGTCCCCTCATGCGAGGGTGCAATGTGCCGATAGGACGTGCACATCCCCTTCCTAGGGAGGCCTTGTCGGTCCTATGGCGCAAGCGCTTCTGGTAGTTGCGTACGCGGCCTCAGCGGTGAGCGTCGTGTCCCTAGGCGTAGCCATCGTTCGACGCGGTCGCCTGACGCCCGCTGGCGTGGCACTGCTCGCACTCATCGTCTCGATCTTGGCCTGGACGGGCATGGCGGTGTGGGGCGTGGTGGTCCAGCCCGAGAACCTGGCGATGCTGTTGGCGTGGACCATGCCAGCCGCGGCCTCCGTGGTCGCTTCTGTCAGGGTGCTCGTGTGGGCGCTCAGCGACGCGTCGTGGCGCCCCAGCGTGCGAGCCCTCGTCACCATGAGCGGGCACCCCGTGGCCACCGTGCTCGCCGCGTCCATCCCTCAACTGCGCGAACTCGTGGTCGTCGATGGCGCCGACGGTCTTCACTACGGCCCCGTGTTCTGGGTGCACGTCGCCGTCAGCTACATCCTGCTCATGAGCGCCTTGTTGGAGATGGTCCACGCGAGGGCGCGCATCCCGATGCTCGCCCCTGGACGCGCCGCGATGCTGATCTTCGCCTGGGTCGCGCCCTTCACGATCAACGTCATCAAGATCCTGTTCATTCAACCCGGCGGGCCCGACATCACCCCGATCGGATTTGTCTTCACCGCCGCCGCGCTGTATGTCGCGGTGGTGCGGGGCGGCTTCGCCGACCTCTCCCCGATCGCGCGACATCAAGTGTTCGAACACCTCGTGGACGCGGTATTCGTCGTCTCCACGACCGGCAGGCTCATGGACGCGAACGCCCAGGGCCGCGTACTCGGCGACATTGGCGACGACGCCAGGCTCACCTCCGGCCTTCAGTTCACCGAGGTATGCCCTCAGATCGCACGCGCAGCCGAATCTCCCGGCGAGCACGACATCGAACGACGCGGGGAGCACCTGGTGCTCGACATCGCCCTCACGGAACTCACCGACTCGTCAGGCACCGTCATCGGCCAAGCGGTGAGGGCACGCGACGTGACCCAGGTGGCGCTCCAGCGCCGCGAGTTGGCGCGCATGCACGACGTGCTCGCAGCAGAGGCAGCCACCAACGAGAAGTTGCGCGCCAAACTGGCCGACCAAGCGCTGCGCGACCAAGGCACCGGGCTGTACAACCGCCGCTACATCATGGACAAACTCCCGCAAGCAGTGGAGCAGTGTGAGCGCGACGGAGTGCCACTGAGTGTCGCCATGATCGATCTCGATCACTTCAAGGAAGTCAACGACACGTGGGGCCACTCCGTGGGAGACCGGGTGCTCGCGGCGGCGGCCCACGCGATGGATGACGTCGCCCCTGAAGGCACTCTCGCTCGCTTCGGCGGCGAGGAGTTCATCTTGCTGCTTCCCGGCGTGCCTGTTGACGAGGCGAAGCAATGGGCCGACGCGCTGCGTGCCGCTTGCGCCGAGGTGCAGGTACCCACTCGCGAGGGAGCAATCACGCTCACCGCGAGCGCTGGTGTGGCGAGCGCGGCGCCAGGAAGCATCAACGCCTCTGCGCTGATTGACGCGGCAGACGCGGCGCTGTATCGCGCCAAGGCCGCTGATCGCGACCGCACGTGGGTCGCCTCAAGCGACTAGACCCCTTGGTCGCACATCAGTCAGTCAGTCGTGAAGGACCTCTGCCAGGTCGAACCACAGCAAGGTGCGATCGGCGAGCCTCTCGGCAGCGTCGTCGTCGCCCTGGAGTGCCGCCTTAACGTCCCGCTCTGCCTCGTCTTCGTCAAGAAAGACGCAAGCGATCGACGCAGGGTCGAGGCGGCCTGCCACTAGGACGGCAGCCGGGTGCGTCATGGCGTCTGGCACGGCGTCGGCGCGAGACACGTCCGCGGCGATGACCGCGCGCAACCTCGAGCCTGCATCGAGCGCCGAAGCCATCGCGGCGGCGTCGATCGCGAATTCGACCAACTCGTCTTCGTCGAGCGCCGGCATGGCCTCGCGAAGCACGTCGGTGGCGGCGTAGGCCCTTTGTGGTTCCCATTGGCCCGACGTCTGTAGCGCCAACTCGTCCACCGTGGCGGGGATGTATACCCTCATGCCTCTAGTGTCTCCCGATGCGACCGGGACCGCCTGGCGGCGCGCCCGTCATGCGTTGGCGCGAGAGATGGTCGGCGCCGGCGCGGCGGCGGGGGCCCGACTCGCGGCCGTGCGCGCCGCTACTGCGACGGCATGAATCGCCTTGCGCGCTGCGGAGCGCGGGGCTCGCTCGCCTAGCGCCTGTCCCGCCAGCGTTGCCGCATCGCAAGCGCGAGGATCCCAGCCGACCGTCCATACCCTTTCGACGGCGCTATACCGACGAAGAGCGTCGGCGACTGCCTCCCGCGGCCGCTGTCCGGCCACCGCCGCGCGCACCCTGTTGACCACGACGAGTCGCGGGGTGGTCTGAGCAGGAGCAACGGCTTCGAGCTCGGCCAGCGAGTGCACGAGCCGCTGAATCCCGAGCGGCTCGGCGCTGCCTACCGCCACGATGACGTCGGCCGCCGCGAGCGCCGACAACGTGGCCCCGTTGCGCTGTGGCGCGTGGGTGTCGTACTGGAGTTCCTCGTCGCGCTCGAGGGCGAAGCCACAATCCACCACCGTCACGGCGGCTTGGGTGCGCAACAGCTCCCACACCGGCTCGAGCGCGGCTGCGGACAGTTCCGTCCAGCGATCTGCGCGGGTCACCCCTGACAGCACGCGCAGACCGGGGGCCGCCTGCAACGCGTGCCTTCGGACGGTGTCTTCGCTCAGCGCCCCGTGGAGTGACGCCCGCGCCAATGCGGCGATGCCGGGAGCCTCATCGAGAAGGCCAAGCGCCTGGGCGACCGCTCCCCCGTAGGTGTCAACGTCAACGATGATGGTCGGCTCGTTCACGGCCAAGTCGTAGGCCATGGACACCGCGAGCGTGGTGCGCCCCGGCGCGCCTGTGGGCCCCCACACCGCGATGATCACCCCGCGTTGCTCCGACTCGCTAGCCGAGGCCTCGGCCGCCGGCTCGTGAGACGGGACCCGAGTCGCAGCGCCTGCCAGTGAACTGAGCATGGCGCCGGCGTCGTCGTCGGCCGTGAGCACGTGAGAGATGCCAAGGCCGCGCAAGCGATCTGCGCCGTCCGGGCTCGACGGAACGCCCACGACCACCACACCCGCGGCAGCGAAGTCGGCCACGACCCCACGATGCAGGTGGGGCTGCTCCGACACCAGCACCACGGAGCCGATGCCTGCACGCGCGGCGGCGAGGGCCTCCGACAGGTCGGCACAACGGCGGGCGACATTGAGGCCAGGCGCCGCGCCCACCGCTGCCGCCACCGTGCTCTCGCGAGCACCGTGAACCGCGATCAGCACCCCAATGCTCATGCGCCGCCACCCGGAAGGCCCACCACGGAGATGTCTCCGTCTGCGGCGAGCGCGTCGAGGAAGTCCTCGATGTCTTTCTGCGGGACCACCACGTACACCGTCTCTTCCGAGCCGGCCGAGAACGATCCCGAGTCCCGGTCGATCGACTCCACCACGAGGTTCGAGGCCACCAGCGTCGTCTCGGGTTCGTCGTCGTCCGTCCTGGTCAGGTAGACGTCAACGAGCGAGCCGCGTTCCACTCCGTCCGCCAGCGGGAGGCTGGTGCGCACGGCGATGGGGCGGCCGGTGAACTCGTCCTGGTCGGCGAGCGCGGCGTGAGGCACAAGTTCGCCGTCGCCCACCACCCTCGTGACGACCTGACCCCAAGGCTCTTCTCCCGGCGCCGCGTAGGTGCCGTCGGGAATGCGCACCTGGACCACCACGACGTCGTCCCTTGCCAGGACTGTGCCCGGCGTCAGCGTGTCCTTGGCCGCGTAGTACGGAACCGTGGTGTCGGAAGACCGGACGATTCCTGTCACCGCCGTCACGGAAACGGCAATCAACAGCAGCCCCACCAACAGGCGCGGATCGCGCCACCCTGGCCTTCTCAGTCGGCCGGCTACAGGCGTGTCGCTCATAGGAGACCCCCCTCTCACGTTGGCTCACATCTTGCCGGACGATCGCGACGCGCGCCACCACGCTGTGGAAAACCGAAGGGCGCCGCCCCCGAGTGCCACAATGGGGGCATGGGTTCACGGTTCCTCACGCTCGCCGACGTTCAAGAGGTCTTGAATATCTCCTCGCCGCAGGCGTACTCCCTGGTGCGCTCGGGCGAGTTGCCCGCTATCCAGGTCGGTGGGCGGGGCCAATGGCGCGTCGAATCGGTGGAACTCGAGAACTACATCGCCAGGCAGTACCAGGCCACCAGGGCCAAGGTGCAGTCGAATAGCGTCGAGGGCTAGAGCCGCTACACCGCCGAGCGCACACGCATGATCGCGTCGATCGGCACCGCCGACATGGCGCCCACTGAGGTCGAGACCTCGACGTAGTCGGCGCCCACCACGGCGATCAGCCCCGTCACCTCTCCTGCCCCGTAGTCAATGATCACGCGGACGCGATCGCGCGCGAGCGCGCGTAGGGCGTGCCCGATTCCGAGCCTGCGCTCCACCTCGCTGACGTGGGACGTGCGCGGTGGCAGGCCTGAGACCAGCGCGACCGCGCGCATCGGCACGAGAGTTTGTGGCCCTGTCGCCCCGAGCAGCAGCCATTGGACGGCCGCGTCGACCACGACGCCGTGCACCACCTCACCGTCTCTGAGCGTCAGTGCGACCGACTGACCCCGCGCGGTCAGCAACCGCTCGGCCAATTCGATCGAGGCTCGCTCCGACCTGGTCAGGTCGGAGACGTCGGCCTGGAACTGGGCGTCCTTGGCCGCGCTCAGTTGCGCTTCCAAGTCGGCAAAGAGGTCATCCCATCGCATGGACACACCGTAGCGACAGCATTTCTCCACAGCACCGGTCGACACGCTAAACGCATTGGTGTATACCTAACGTCATCAAACTGCATCAAATGCAGTCGGACGACGCTGAGGAGGGGCTATGAAGATCATCGGTCGGCTTGCCGCATGGTTGGCAGTACTAGGGATGCCGGGGGTTGCGTGGGTGTTGGGCAACACCGCATGGGCGCTGTGGCAGGGCCGCGAGGCGGTGCTGCAGGTCGACGACCTCATGGCGATGGGCGCCGCTGGCTTCGGCGCCGCGGTGGCAAGCTACCTGGCGGCGACGGGCTGGGCGATGGTTCTTGGCGCTCTCGTCAGGGGCGGTCGCGCGGTGCCTCGCTCGATTGCGGCTCTCGCACCGGCGTCGTGGCAGCGGGTCGCGGCGACGGCCTTAGGCCTGACCATGAGCGCAGGGCTCGCTGCCCCCGCGCTCGCAGCGCAATCAGAGGCGCCCTCGGTGGGATGGGGCGATCCTGTAGCCAGCCAGTCGACCGCGTCCGCCCCCGTGGTCACGGACGTGGTCAGCCCCGCGGCATGGGCCCTCCCCGATGCCATCGTCGCGACTGACTCTCCGGCCGACGCCGGTGCCCACGCCGTGTCCGCGCCACAGCCCACAGTGCTCGAACCCGCCGTGCTCGACGTTGGCTTTGCGCCAGCGCCCGTAGCCGAACAGCCCCGGGTGCCCGAACTCGCTCCTGACCCTCCTGCAGCGCCGACACCATCGGCGCAATCAACGGCCGCGAGCCAGCCGGCAGTTCAACAGGTTCCCAACTCCGCCGAGACCTACACCGTGGTGCACGGTGACTCGCTGTGGCGCATCTCGGCCAAACTCCTCGGCCCTGAGGCGAGCGACACCTCCATCAACAAGGCGTGGCCCGAGCTGTACGCCGCGAATGCTGAGACCGTGGGTTCCGACCCCGCGCTCATTCACCCAGGGCTCGTCCTGACCGTGCCAGCGGGACTCGGCTCATGAGCGCCGTCGCTTACGCCGCGCCACAGACGGGCTTCGCCCCCGCGCCGCGCCCGCAACTCGTTCCTGCGCCTCCCGCGCTCGTGCCACCGGCCTACCGTCGAAAGCGCCGCGCGTTGGGAGACCCCACGCCGCTCGCCTGCACTGTCGCTCGCACCGCACTGGAGGTCGCGCTCGGCGCAGACGGGATCGACACGCTCACCCGCTGGATCACGCCCACGCTGCGCACGTCCCTGCTCAAGCAACGCTCACTTGCGCGCCGCGCGGGCTACGTGGCGCGCGGAGACGTATCGGTGGCACGCATTCGGATGTGCCGCGTCAGCGCCACCGCGGTGGAAGCCGGAATCGTCCTGATGGAGGGCGACGTCGCGCACCCCATCGCCATGCGTCTCGAAGTGAGCGCTGGCCGGTGGCTCACCACCGTGCTCGAGGTCGGTTAGGGCGCGCTACTCGTTCTTCCCGTGGCACATCTTGTACTTCTTGCCAGAGCCACACGGGCACATCGCATTCTTGGGCGTGCCGGGGAACGTTCCGCCGTCGGCTTCAGACTTGGTCGCAGCCTTCGCCTTAGTGGTGGTCGCCTTGCCAGAGCCATCATCCGAGGGCCCTGAATACGTCAGCGCGCCCATCGAGGACGTGACGGGACCGCCACCCGTGGTGGTCGCTCGCGACACTTGCCTGCGCGGTTGAGCCTCGCCGCCCTTCGGCCCTGAGGCTGCGGGCGCATCGCCACCCTTCCCCGACTTGGTCGCGGTCGCAGCGGCCGTCGTCGCGTCGACAGACGCGGTCGGCTGCGGCGCCTGCTCGCGCTTCTCCACGCGGAATAGCACCTGGAGTGACTGCTCCTTCACCGCGTCGGACATGGCGTTGAACATCTGGTGGGCCTCGCGCTGGTACTCGATCAACGGGTCGCGCTGACCCATCGCGCGCAAGCCGATGCCCTCCTTGAGATAGTCCATCTCGTACAGGTGCTCGCGCCACTTCAGGTCGATCACCTGAAGCAAGACCTGGCGCTCCACCTGACGCATGATGTCAGCGCCGATCCGCTCCTCGACGGCGTCGTAGGCGACCCGCGCGTCGGCGGTCAGTTCACGCTCAAGGAAGTTCTGCGTGAGGTAGCGAATACCGCCGGCCTCCTCAACAACCTCCTCGACCGTGAGGGACACAGGGTAGATCGTCCGCAACTCGGTCCACAGCGCTTCCAGGTCCCAGTCGTCAGGCGCACCCGTGAGAGTCGCTGCACGGACCGCTGAGCCCACCACGTCATCCACGAACCCGCGGACCTCATCGCGCAGGTTCTCGCCGTTGAGGATGCGGCGACGCTCGCCGTAGATGATGGTGCGCTGCGAAGAAGCGACGTCGTCGTACTTGAGGATGTTCTTGCGGATCTCGGCGTTGCGACCCTCGATCTGGGCCTGGGCGCTTCGCACACCGCGCGTCAGCATCTTGGACTCGATGGGAAGGTCATCCGGCAGAGCGCCGGAGTTCATCATGGTCGCGGCCAGGCCGGACTGGAACATCCGCATCAGGTCGTCTTCAAGCGACAGGTAGAAGCGGGACTCGCCCGGGTCTCCCTGGCGACCGGAACGTCCACGCAACTGGTTGTCGATGCGCCGAGACTCGTGGCGCTCAGTACCGAGCACGTAAAGTCCGCCTGCTGCGAGGACCTCTTCGTGTTCCGTTGCCACGTCGGTCGTGGCCTGGGCGAACACCTCGTCCCACACCCGCTCGTACTCGTCAGGCTGGTCGTGTGGGTCTATGCCACGACGGTGCATCTCTTGAACTGCACGGAACTCTGGGCTACCACCCAGCATGATGTCGGTGCCGCGGCCAGCCATGTTGGTGGCGACGGTCACGGCGCCCTTGCGGCCAGCCTCGGCAACCACGGCCGCCTCGGCGTCGTGCTGCTTGGCGTTCAGCACCTTGTGCTTGATGCCGTGCTTGCGCAATTCCTTGCTGAGCGTCTCGGACTTCTCGACGGAGACGGTGCCGATCAGCATCGGCTGGCCATTCTTGTGGCGCTCGAGGACGTCTTCGATGATCGCGTTGTACTTCGCCTGCTCCGACTTGAACAGCAAGTCGGACTGGTCGATCCTGATCATCGGCTTGTGCGTGGGGATCGAGATCACGTTCATGCCGTAGGTGGCGTTGAGCTCGGCGGCCTCGGTCTGCGCCGTTCCTGTCATGCCGGCGAGCTTGCCGTACTGACGGAAGTAGTTCTGCAGCGTGATAGAGGCGTAGGTCTGGTTCTCGGCCTTGATCTGCACGCCCTCCTTGGCCTCAATGGCCTGGTGCAGTCCTTCCGAGTAACGCCTACCGGCGAGCAGGCGTCCCGTGTGCTCGTCGACAATGTGGACCTCGCCGTTTTGCACGACGTATTCGCGATCGCGTCGGAACAGTTCCTTAGCCTTGATGGCGTTGTTCAGGAAGCCGATCAGGGGCGTGTTTGCGGGGTCGTAGAGGTTCTCGATCGACAGCGCTTTCTCGATCTTGTCGATACCTGGCTCGAGGATGCCTACCGCCCGCTTGCTCTCCTCAACCTCGTAGTCCTCGTCGGCCTTGAGGTCCTTCACCAGCCGCGCGAACTGCACGTACCACTGCAGGTTGTCGCCAGCGGCGGGCCCAGAAATGATCAGCGGGGTGCGCGCCTCGTCAATGAGGATCGAGTCGACCTCGTCAACAATCGCGTAGTGGTATCCCCTGTGCACCAACTGCGAGGGGTCCATCGCCATGTTGTCGCGCAGGTGATCGAAGCCGAACTCGTTGTTGGTGCCATACGTGATGTCGGCCTGGTACTGACGCCTGCGCGCGGCAGGGTCCTGGCCGGAGATGATGCAACCGGTCTCCATGCCAAGGAAGCGGAACACGCGTCCCATCAACTCCGACTGGTAGCCCGCAAGGTAGTCGTTCACGGTGACCACGTGGACGCCGTTACCGGTGAGAGCGTTGAGGTAGGCGGGAAGGGTGGCCACGAGGGTCTTGCCCTCGCCGGTCTTCATCTCCGCAATATTGCCGGCGTGAAGCGCGGCGCCACCCATCAACTGGACGTCGAAGTGTCGCAGGCCGAGGGTGCGCTTGGACGCCTCTCGCACGGCGGCGAAAGCCTCTGGCATCAGCGAGTCGAGGCTCTCACCATCGGCCAAGCGGCTCTTGAAGTCCGCGGTCAGGCCGCGCAACTCCTCGTCCGTCATGTCGACGTAGGCGTCTTCTAGCGCATTGGTGAGGGTGACGACCTTCTCGACGCGGCGCAACTGGCGCCCCTCGCCCATGCGGATGATCCGATCAATAACTGCCACGGTGCTAAGTCCCGCCTTCCTGCGTGGGCCACCGTCCATCCTAGGCGGTTACCGAATGAGCTACTTGTCTGCGTGGGCGCAACAACACCACAGCTGCGCCCAGCGCTGCCGCTCCGACCATACCGCTTGGACCGAGCCGCTCTGCCAACACGACCACGCCCAGTACCGTCGCCACAAGTGGCTCCAGGAGCGTCACGATAGTGGCAACGAACGGCGGCACCGATCTGAGCCCGGTGAGGAACGCGGCGTAGGCGACAGCCGTCATCGCCACGCCAAGCACCACCACCAGCGCCCAGCCACCCGCGTCGCTCGCAGTGCCAAGGCCCGCCAGGAGCGCGACGGGGATCAGCAGCACCCCGCCAAAGGTGAAGCCGATGGCAGTCAGCGGGATGGGATCGAGGCCTCGCACCGGGTTGCGGTTCAGGACGGCAATACTTGCGAAGGTGGCGCCGTTGGCGACGGCGAGCAGCCCGCCTAGCAGTCCGTTGACCCCCAGCTGGAGCGAACCCGACAGCAGCAAAGCGAGCCCGGTGAGCGCCAGCAGCATCGCGAGCACCGTGCGGCGGTTCGGTCGAGCCCCGTGGAACGCCCAGTCAAAGACGGCGGCGAACAGCGGAGATGAGCCGATGCCGATGAGCGTGGCGAGCCCAACGGATGACAGGCCGATGGCCGAGAAGTACAGGGCCTCAAACAGGGCTGTGAGCGCTCCCGTCGCGGCGATTCGCCGCCAAGCAGCGCCGCTGATGGCAGCCGGCCTGAGTCGCGGGACGGCCACCACGACCGCGAGCAGTGCGACTCCCCCGATGAGCATCCGCCACATGGCCACCGAGAGGGGGTGGATGCCCGCATCGCGGGTCAGGAGCGCGCCGACGACGCCGCCTCCTCCCCAGAGCACGGCGGCAAGGACGACGCCAAGAAAGTCCCGAGTGCGCACCGGGGAAGGCTACCCGTCACATGCCGCGCCCGGCACGCTCACCAGGGGGGTGGCAAGCGTGCCGGGCGCGGTTCTAGCGAGCGGTGAACTACTCAGGCGGACTTGCGTTCGGTGGCGTCGCTCGCCGCCGGATCGATGTGGATGACCCCATAGGTCCACCCGCGCCTGCGGTACACAGCGCTCGGCAACTCGGTCTCTGAGTCAAGGAAGAGGTAGAAGTCGTGGCCCACCAACTCCATCTGATCGATCGCCTCTGACACTGTCATCGGTTCGGCCGAGTGGGTCTTTGAGCGGATCACGATGGGGGTGCCGTCCAACGGGATCTCCCTGACGGACCCGCCTGGGGCTCCTTCCCACGACTCGACGCTCTCTACCGGCGCATCGGAAGCGGAGGCATCAGCCTTGACAACTTCGCGAATCGAGGGAGCGCCGTTGTGGCGGTTCGCGCGGCGCTCGTGAAGTTTGCGCAACCGATCGCCGATGCGGGCCGCGGCGAGTTCGAGGGCTGCAACGCGGTCGTCCGCCGACGCCTCTGCTCGGATCACGCCATGGTCATGGAGCGTGATCTCTACCCTTTCGGCATCGGCCGCCAATCGCGGGTTGCGTTCATGCACCACGTGAACTTCGACCCGAGTTGCCTTCGGTGCCAGTGCGGCGATCCTCTCCATCTTGGAAATGATCCGCTCGCGCATTTCATCGGTGACCTTGGTGTGGCGACCCACAATGGCAATGTCCATGGCAACTGCTCCTTCGGGTGATGCCGCGCCGTTGCGCGGCAGGACGGGACGTGATGAGTGGCGCCGCTTTGCGCCTTTCGCATCACCCCCTTCGACTCAGAAGGTGCGACCAGTTGGCCGTCGTAGTGGTCACGATACTTGTCCTGCGGCACGTGCGCCAGAAGCCGGCGCCGAGGCGAGGCAAAGTCCTGCGGCCACCGTGAGGAATGTCACCTGAAGGGCGCTGGTAGCGGCCGCAATCGTGGCTCCTGTGGTCACCACGTCGTCCACCAAGAGAACTCGGCCGGAGGCGTCACCGTGCGGCACAACGTGCACATTCGCGGCCTGACGCCACCGTTCGCGGGCGCTCGCGCCGCGCTGCTCCCCTGCGCCCACCGCGAGCGCCTTGACCACTCTCGTCTCCACTCCAACTTCTGCGAGACCGGCTGCCGCAGCGTGCGCCAGCAGCAATGGCAGGTCGACGCCACGCCTGCGGGTGCTGCGCACCCTGGCTGGCACGGGAACCACGTTCACATGGGACCCGAGGTGGTCTGCGAGGTCTCGCGCCGCACGGCGCATGACCCCGTCAAAGAAGGCGTCTAGGTCCCGCCTGCCAGCGTCCTTCCATGCAGACACCATGGAGTGGTTGCTCCCCGACAGGCTGGCCACCGCCCACACCGGCAGCGCGGGTTGTCCAGGGACGTCCAAGCGGGGCGCGGCCGACTCCGACCTGAGCGGTCGCTCCCACCACGGCGCCTCGCATTCGTCGCACCACCGCACGTCTCGAGCACCGCAGCCAGCGCAATGTACAGGGACGATGACCCGTGCCACGTCCCGCGCCGCCCTAGTGGCCCACGAGGGCAACTGAGGCCGCTGGCGAGCGGGAACACCGGTTGCTCCGGCACCCCTGACCACTCCGCGCGCTCCACGGGCGTCCGTGCCGCCCTCGATGTCGACTCGTCCTCCTCCAGCATGTGCCATCGCGTGAGCGTCTCACCGACTTTGCAAGCGCCGCCTGCACGGCCGCTCGTCCGTGGGGAGAGCCGACGCCGACCGCCCCTGGGGACGACGCGGCTAGCCTGCGAAGGCGGCGTCTCGCACGTGAGTCAACTTGGGAGGAGTCCAGCCGTTGCCGGAGCGCGCCACGAGGTCACCGTCTGCTGAGACGGCGTGGAGGGTGCGCGTGCCGTTGCGAGCTGTCACCGAGACGGCACCGGTGGACGTGGTGAAGTCGGTGGTCCACCCGCCGACTCCCGCGAGCGACATCTCGCCGGACCCCTCGGCCAGGACCACCACAGCGGTGCCGTCCACCCACGCAAGGTCGATCGAGGTCCTGAGCGTCGACCCAAAAGTCAAAGGCTCGCCGATCGCGATCGGCCGGCCCTCCTCATCGCGCGTGACCGCCACCACCTCGAGCACCTGTTCCGCCGCCGAACGGCTGAGGATCGCCATCCTCGCGCCGTCACTCGCCACCGCGACCGCCTGAATGGAGGACCCTGCCAGCCACGGCGCGTCGAGCTGAACGGCCTGCTGCCCAGGAGCGGCGGCGAGGATCACGCCCTCCGACGTCGCCTCGGTGCTCCACACCCAGCCGTGCACGTCGATCGACGGCTCGACCATGTCGGCCCCCGGTATCAACTCGGTCGACGGAATGACCGCACCCTCGGGGAGAGGTTCTGCCTCGTCGGCCGCCACCAGGCCACCCTCGGCCGCGAGCGCGGTCGTGACGTGCACTGCCCCGCCCCACGTGAACGCAGCCGTGGTGCCGTCGAAACCGAGAGCGAAGCCCTCTGCCCCAGCCGGGACGGCCCCGACCTCCGCTGGCGTGACGGAGACGGCCTCGCCATCCCACAACCCCAGCCGGTCGGCTACCACGACGAGCGCCAGCTCGCCCGGCAACACTGCCTCCTCCAGCGTGACGGAGTCGTCGCCACCAATCGGCACCGCCCCTATCGTCGTCACCACATCTTGAACGAGCGGAAGTTGCGTGAGGGTGAGCATCATCTGCTGTTGCGCGAGCGAACGCTGAGCGGGATCACCAGCGGAACCCAGGGCGAGCGCAACGTTTGCCACCCCATCGGTCACCACGACGGCGTCGACGGCAAGCGCCGATCCTGGCGGGAAGCCCGTCCTCACCCCTCCCGCGAGCCATGTCGACGGCCCCTCAACAAGCTCCCTTGCCGTCGCCGTGGCGATCTGATCGTTGTCGGCGAACCAGCGCACTTCCGGCACTCGTGTGGTGCCATGCGAAGCCGCAAAGTACAAACTGACGGGCCTGAAGAAGCGATCGAAGTCGGCTGCCGACATGACGATGCCGTCGCCCAATGACGTGATGCGGTACTGGCCGAGGTCATCGGTGCCGACCTCGAAGGTGAGTTCCTTGCGCACGTCGTCGGAGGCGACCGTCATCACGCCGGAGGCGTCGATCTCGGCCGCGACCGGCACCGAGTACGTGAACGTGCCGCTGTCCTCGTTGAAGGACGGCACCACTTGCCGGGAGTCGAAGACGGTGACTTGCGCCAAAGGGTCCCAGTCGACGGCGGCAGGCCCCGTGAGGAACTCGCGCGCCACATCGAAGTTGCTCGCCGCTCCTGCCGCCGACGCCGTGAGGAAGCCTTGAACGATGGCGCGGGGCGTCGCATTGAGAGACGGGCCCTGGAGAATCGGCGGGATGGGGCCTGGCTGGACGACCTCGGTGTCGCCCGGTCGCACGGGCCCCTCGGTCGGGATCGACGTGCAGGCCGCGAGCGCGAGGCACGCGAGCACCGCCACCATGTGGCGCCTCACAGTTCCACCTCCGTCGACAACACGATGCGTCGCCCCACCTCAGGGAAGTCCTCTTCGCTCATCTCCAGTGGAAGCGGCTCGCGAAGGCCGAGCCCGCGCGAGCCACAGGGGAGCATGAGCCGGAACGAGGCGCCCTCGCCTGGGCGCCCAGACGCTTCCAGCACACCGTCGTGAAGCAGGGCGTCCTCGCGGGCGATCGATAGACCCAGCCCCGTGCCGCCCATGGTGCGGGCGCGCGCGGGGTCGCCCCGCCAGAACCGGTCGAACACGCGCTTGACTTGAGACGGCGACAAGCCGACGCCGTAGTCGCGGACGACGACGGCAACAGTCCTCGCGGTGGAGGCTACAGCGATATCGACGGGCCCCTCTTGGGCGTGCTCGATCGCATTGGACAGCAGGTTGCGAATGATGCGCCCCACTCGCGGAGCATCCATCGAGGCCGAATGTGAGCCCTCCTGCATCCACAGTCTCAGTTCAACGCCCTGTTCGGTAGCGGCAAGCGCGAGCGTCTCCACCTGATCGCGCACCACATCCCCGACCTCGTGATCCTCGAAGTCCAGTTGAGCCGCTCCCGCATCGATGCGGGAAATCTCCAACAGGTCAGCGAGCAGCGCCTCGAATCGATCCAACTGGGTCGCGAGCAACTCAGCGGAGCGCGCGACGGCGGGCGCGAAGTCGGCGCGCGCTTCATGGAGAACGTCGGACGCCATCCTCACGGTGGTGAGGGGGGTCCGAAGTTCGTGGGACACGTCGGACACGAACCTGCGCTGCAAGCGGGAGAGATCCTCCATGCGGCTGATCTGGCGCTGAAGGGAAGCGGCCATGTCATTGAAGGTGGTCGCGAGCGTCGCCACCTCGTCGTTGCCCTTGACGTGCATGCGCTCCGACAGGTGACCATCCGCGAGCCGCGCGGCCACCCTGGCGGCGGCGCGCACCGGTCGGACGGCCTGCAACGTCACCGTCCACGTCATGAACACCACGAGCAGCACGAGCGCCGTCGCGCCCAGTGCGAGCACCCGCTGGATCAGGTCCAGGGTCTCAGCCTCGTCGGCGAGCGAGTACGCGAAGTACAACTCGTACTCGCCTGCCGACTTGAGGGTGAGCGAAGCGCCGACAACGATGGCCGGGCCACCGCCCGACGGCAGCGAAGCGGGTTGCCAGAACTGCCCGTCACCCGTCGTCACGTCTTCGCGCAATTCGGGACTGATGATGGGCACCAGAGACTGCTCTCCCGAAAGGGTCAAGAACACATCAGAATCGTTTTGCGGCGCACGCAACATGACGAGGTCGCGCGAATCGCCGCCCAACTGGATCAGCGCAGCAGCTTGGTCGGTCACCAGCACCTGCAAGTCGCCTGGAGTCTCAGCGGTGGACGCGTCAAAGGTCTGCTCAGTGCTGGCGAAGTCGCGCGCCGACTCGATCAAGATGCGTTCCACGCGCTTCTCGTAAAGACCATCCCGGATCTCGGAGGTCACATACGCGCCGAGCACGGCGACGGCGGCAAGGCCCACCACAAGCGTCGACGTGATGACGCGCAGCAGCATGGATCGTGTCCACCGCAGCCACAGCTTCTGAGCGGGCGCGAGCAACATCATGCCCACCGCCCGCGCACTGAATCTCACGACGTATGGCCGCCAGCCTTGTACCCCACCCCGCGCACGGTGAGCACAATCTCAGGGTTTTCTGGGTCCCGCTCGATCTTGGCGCGTAGCCGCTGAATGTGGACGTTCACCAGTCGCGTGTCGGCGGCGTGCCTGTACCCCCAGACGTCCTCCAACAGGACCTCGCGGGTAAACACCTGCCCGGGTGCGCGAGCCAGCGTCACCAACACATCGAACTCGAGAGGCGTGAGCTGCACCACCTCGCCTGCCCTGGTCACCCTGTGGCCCGTTACGTCGATCTCAAGGTCTCCGATACGCACCACACCAGGAGCGACGTTGTCATTGCGGCGCAACCTTGCGCGTACCCGAGCGATGAGTTCACGCGGCTTGAACGGCTTGGGAATGTAGTCGTCGGCGCCGGACTCCAGCCCCAGCACCACGTCGACCGTGTCCGACTTCGCCGTCAACATGATGATCGGCACTCCAGACTCCGCGCGGATCTCCCGACAGATGTCGATGCCAGACTTCCCCGGCAACATCAGGTCGAGCAAAATCACGTCAGGTTGCTCGGCGCGATAGATGTCCACCGCGCGGTCACCGTGATCGCAAAACACGGGCTCGAAGCCGTCCGCGCGAAGCACAATGCCCGTCATCTCGGCCACAGCCGGGTCGTCGTCGACCACCAGGATCTTTGCCACCATGTCGCCATGATGCCACGCCACGCCTTTCGCCGGGAGTGCGCGCCTTGGGACTAGACCCTTGGCGTGGCAAGATGGGCGACACACACGCGAGGAGGGGACGTGACGGACAGCAACACGTCGGGCAACGACGGTTGGGCCATGCCGGGCGCTGAGGTCCCCCCTCTCCCCCAGGGAACGCCCCCTCCACCGGCTGGCGGCTATTCGCCTGCGCCCAACCAGGGCTACGCCCCGCCGCCCGCGCCAGGCTATGCGCCTCCCCCCGTTCCCCACTCTGCACCTGCGCCACAGCAGCCGTCGCTCACGTATCGCTCCTGGCAGCCAGGCATCGTCGCCCTACGCCCACTGCCTTTTGGCGACTTCATCACGGTGCCCTTCAAGGCAATGCGGTTTAACCGGTCCGTCATCATCGGCGGCCCGCTCTTGCTCTTCACCGTCAGCGCCCTGCTGACCGCCTTCGCAATCTGGGTGGCCGCGAACGACAGCAAACTCAGTCTCTTCTCGTCGTATGAGTCCCTGCAAGGCATCTCCACGTCAACCGTGATCGCCGGCATCGTCGCCCTTGTGTCGTGGGTGGTGTCCGACATCTTGGCCACGTCGATCGTCTACCCCGCGGTGGCGCAAGCGATGCTCGGCGAACGCATCACGTTGTCCGCCGCAATCAAGGCGATCCTGCCCCGCATCGGGCACCTGTTGTTGCTCGCCTTCGTCGCAGCGCTGCCCATGCTGATTGTCTTGGCGCTCTCCTTCTGGATTCTGATCGGCGCCAGCTCCAGCAGCGATTCCGGTGCGGGCGCCGGTGTGCTCGGTATCGTCGTGCTGTTCCTCTTCGTCCTCATCCCCTTCGCGCTGGTCGTCTCCGTGTACTCAATCGTGGCGCGAGGCGCGATCATCCTTGAGCGAGCGGGAGTCATCCGAGCCATCAAGAGGGCCATCCGACTGGTGCCTGGCCGCTTCTGGTGGTCGGTCCTCATCATGCTGGTGGTGGGACTCATCGTGGGCGCAGTGCAGCAGGCCTTTGGGTTCGTGACCCAGATCGCGGCATTCATACCGATGGGAGTGACCTCGGGAGGGGATGCGGCGCTCGCTATCGGGCTGATCGTGGCGTACATCTTCCAGTTGATCGCGACCTGCGTCACCCAGTACTCGTTCTTCGGCTCAACCCACGCCCTCATCTACCTCGACATGAGGATGCGCAAGGAAGGTCTGGCTTTCGACCTTGCGAAGGCCGCAGAGGCCCGCCACTGGGCCTCTCAGAGCTTCGTCGCGTGACATGAGGCCTGCCCCCGTGAGCATCCCCATCGAGCCGGACGCGGATACCGCGCGCCAGTGGGTCATCGACGAACTGTCGAAGGATGCGTACGACGCGACAGGGCGGTCGTGGCTCCAGCGCGTTCTTGATTGGGTCGCTGACCTGTTCGACGGTATTGGCGAGGCGTCCGGCAGGCTCGGCTTTGCCGGCGTGCCAGGCTCCATCGTCGCGATCGTGTTGGCGGTCCTTCTTGTCGCGGCCGTGGTGCTGATCGTCTGGGGGCCGATGCGCGCGTCCAGGCGCCGCAAGTCCTCGCACGCGGTTTTCGAAGACGATGTGCGTGACTCGAAGGCGATGAGGTCAGCTGCCGAAGACGCTGCGGCCAAGGGGGATTGGACGCTCGCGGTCATCGAGCGCTTCCGGGGCATCGTGCGCGACGTGGAACAGTCGGGTTGGGTACCTGTCTTCCCTGGCATGACGGCATACGAGTTCGTCACCCAGGCGGGCGTGCGGGTGCCGACGCTGGCGAACGAACTCGACTGGGCTGGCGACCTCTTCGACCGGCTCCGCTACGGTCACGACTCCGGTAGCAAGGCCCACTATGACCGCATGGTCGAACTCGACCGTGAGACCGCTGCTGCCCGCGTGGTGAAGGCGGACGCATGACCACCGACATCGAGGTCACGTCCGACGGCTTCACTCGCCGCGCAGAGGGTCCGGGGGTGCGACGCCGCGTGGCAGGGGCCAAGTGGTTCCTAGGGATCGCCCTGCTCGTGATGCTTCTGGCCGTCATCGCGTACGCGCAACGCGCGGACAACGACTACACGCCACTGTCGATCAAGAACTACGAGCCCGACGGCGCACGGGCCCTCGCCGAGGTGGCGGGCGACCGGGGCCTCGACATTCGCCAGATCGATGAGTTGAGCGACGCCCACATCTTTGACCCTGACGCGACGACTCTCGTGATCGCCAACGGTCAGTCGCTCCAGGCCTTCCAGGCGCGCACGATCCTTGACTACCCAGGAGACGTCGTCATCATCGGCGACAGCCAGGCGCTGTTCGCGGAACTCGGCGAGGACCTCTGGGTGGTCGAGTCGACGGAACGCACCCTCGAAGCGGGCTGCAGTCACGTCGACGCGCGAGCCGCAGGGACCGTGACGACGTCTGGAGCGGTTATCGCAGGTACCACGGATGCCACGGCCCGATACTGCTTCACCGCCTCCGATAACGGGGGCTCCACCGTGGTGTTCACCCACGGAACGGGTGGCGGCCGTGTCACTCTCGTGGCCGATCCCGCCATTGTCATCAACGACACGATCGACAACGAGGGCAATGCGGCCCTCGCCTTGCGGCTCATCGGCAAGCACGACAAGGCGGTCTGGTACCTCGGCTCGTACTTCGACACGACGACCCTCACCTGGACCTCGGCCGACGGGCCACAAGGTCCGGCACATCGCGACGACATCCCCGCCTCGACGGACTTCCTTCCACCCGGCACTGGCAACGCCGTGTTTGCACTGGTCTTGGCGATGTTCGTGGTGGCGCTGTGGCGCGCGAGGCGCTTCGGCCCGCTCGTCCACGAACCGCTGCCTGTCGTCATCAGGTCGTCAGAATCGACGAGGGGCAGGGCCCGGCTGTACCGCAGCGCCGGCGCTTCCGGACGCGCTGCAGCGTCCTTACGCGCCTCCGCCGCCACTCGCATCGGCGCTCGCATCGGCGTTCCACGTTCCGCAAGCAAGGCAGCGCTCATTGCGGCCACGGCACGGGCGGCCGGACGGTCAGCCGCTGAGGTCGAGGCAATTCTGTACGGCCCCGCGCCTCAGAGCGAGTCGGCCATGATGGACCTAGTTGAGCAGATCGACACACTCGAGAGAGAGGTACACCGAACGTGAGCGACACCGCACCACGACCGGAAGAGCCCCAGTCAGCGCCCACGTATGCGCAGTCGGATGCTCCGCCAACCCCACCGGCCACCGCCTACGGCGCCGTGCCCACCGGGGGCTACTCGCCCGAGCAGCCACAGCACACGACATCGCAGCCTGCCCAGGCGTCGTCGCCCTTTGCGGGGCCGTCCGGCTCCCCCGCTGAAGCGTCGCCAGCCAGGGACGCACTCGGCCGCATTCGCACCGAGATCGGCAAGGCCGTCGTCGGCCAGGATCGTGCCGTCACGGGGCTGGTGATCGCTCTCCTGTGCAAGGGCCACGTCTTGCTCGAGGGTGTGCCAGGCGTCGCCAAGACGCTGCTGGTGCGCACCATGGCGCAGACGCTCGGCCTGGAGTTCTCCCGCGTCCAGTTCACTCCGGACCTGATGCCGGGAGACGTGACGGGCTCGCTCGTGTACGACGCGCGCACGGCCGCGTTCTCGTTCCGAGAAGGCCCCGTCTTCACCAACCTGCTGTTGGCCGACGAGATCAACCGGACTCCCCCCAAGACGCAGTCCTCGCTCCTTGAGTCCATGGAGGAGCGGCAAGTGACCGTCGACGGCGATTCTAAGCCGCTGCCTGACCCCTTCCTCGTGATCGCGACACAGAACCCGATCGAGTACGAGGGCACGTATCCCCTGCCGGAAGCACAACTGGACCGCTTCATGCTGAAGCTGCCGATCGGGCTTCCGGAGCGATCCGACGAGGCCTCCGTGCTTCGCCGTCACGCCGATGGCTTCAACCCTCGAGACCTCGCCGCCGCGGGCGTCACCAGGGTCGCCTCTGCCGCAGACCTCGAGGCAGGGCGCAGGGAGATGGCCCTGGTCGAGGTCTCTGACGACATCATCAATTACGTGGTGGACATCGCTCGTGCGACCCGCGAGATGCCTTCTGTATCGCTCGGCGTCTCGCCTCGCGGCGCGACCGCGCTCATCGCCGCTTCCCGCGCTTGGGCATGGATGCGGGGGCGCACATTCGTCTCCCCTGACGACGTCAAGGCGCTTGCCGCATGGACTCTCGCCCACCGCATGCAGTTGCGACCAGAGGCCGAACTCGAGGGCGTGACGCGCGAGTCGGTACTCACCTCCGTGCTCGCATCGGTGCCGGTGCCGCGCTAGATGTACATCACCGGCTGGACGGCACTCTTGGCGGCGCTGGGCGCGATCCCAGCGACGATTACCAGGAGCCAAGACATCGCGTGGTTGTGGATGTTTGGCGTGCTCACGCTCGCCGTCATCGACGCACTCGCGGCGCCGTCCACCCGTTCCATCGGGGTGCGCAGGGAGGTACCCCATGCGGTCCGGCTCACCGAGTCGACGACCTCGACCCTCACGCTCGCGAACACATCCTCGCGACGGGTGCGCGGCGCGGTGCGCGACGCGTGGCCGCCGTCGGCAGGGGCTGGGCCAAACCGCCATCGGTACTCGCTGAAGAAGGGGCGCACGCAGGTCTTCACCACGCCGCTCATGCCGACGCGCAGGGGGGACCGCAAGGCAGCCCACGTGACTCTGCGCATGGAGGGACCGCTGCGACTCGCGGGACGCCAGCGCGCGTTGCCAGTGAATACGACACTGCGGGTCCTCCCCGAGTTCGCCTCGCGCAAGCACCTGCCTGCACGGCTCGCGCGACTGCGCGAACTCGATGGGCTGAGCCCCATCCTGATGCGCGGCGCCGGGAGCGAGTTCGACTCCCTGCGCGAGTACGTCATCGGCGACGACGTACGGACGATCGACTGGCGCGCCACGGGCAGGCGCGCCGACGTGGTGGTGCGCACCTATCGGCCCGAACGCGACCGGCGTGTCTTCATCGTGGTCGACACGGCGCGGCTTTCCGCGGCCAGGGTGGGTGACGCTCCCCGGCTCGAGTCCTCGATCGAGGCAGCGCTGCTGCTGAGCGCTCTCGCCTCGCGTGCTGGCGACCGCGTGCAGGTCACCGCCTTTGATCGCGTCGAGCGTGCGCGGGCTCAAGGAGCCTCCGGATCGGTGCTGATGCCAGTGCTCGCCTCCGCACTCGCGCCCGTCGAGCCTCATCTCATCGAGACCGACTGGCCCGCCCTGGTGCGACTCATCGGCGAACGCCTGTCCCAGCGCGCGCTCGTGGTGCTGCTCACCACGGTCGACATCGCCTTGGTGGACTCGGGGGCGCTGCAGGCGATCGCGGCGCTTCAGCGAGACCACCACGTGGTGCTCGCCTCTGTTGACGATCCAGACGAAGGCCAGATGCTCGAGTCGCGAGGCGACGTCGAGGCCGTCTACACGGCCGCGGCAGCCGCACGTGGGCGTATCGAACGGGACACGGTCATTGCGCGCATCCGCAAATCGGGAGCCGACGTGGTGACGGCGCTTCCCGACGACATCGCCCCACGCCTTGCGGACACGTACCTCGCGCTCAAGGCCTCAGGCCGCCTCTAGCGTCGGCTGCCCCGCCCCGGCCCGCCCCCCACCCACAAATGGCTCGATTTGTACCGGAATCCACCGTCCCAGCCCACTAATGGCTCAATCCGTACCGCGCTGCGTCCCGTCAGCCCACAAATGGCTTAATCCGTACCGGAATCCACCGTCCCGGCCCACAAATGGCTCGATCCGTACCGAAATCCACCTCCCGGCCCACAAATGGCCCGATCCGTACCGTCCCGGCGCCTAGTGCGCGACGGGAGCCACTTCCACCCGGAACGCCTGCTCGGCATCTCCTGAGGCTCCACGCTGCGAAGCCCATCGGCCCACGGCGAAGATGTAGAGCCAGAACGCAAGGAACGCCAAGACGCCGATTGCGACCTTCCACCCCCACGGCATCTGCGAGCCGGTGATGTAGCCCTCGATCAGGCCGGACAGGAACAACGCGATGGCGAGGCCAAGCGCAACGGACAGCAGCGTGCGGAACACCTCCGCGAGTGCGGTCGCTCGCGGCAGCCGGCCCGGGACCAGCACGGTCCAGAACACCTTGAACCCTGCTCCCGCCGCGACAAAGACCGCGCTCAGTTCCAGCAGCCCGTGCGGCAGGATGAGTTGGAAGAAGATGTCGAGCATGTCGTATTCCGCCATGACGGCGCCGCTCGCACCGAGTTGCACCACGGTGTTGTACATGAGGATCAACGGGAAGATGCCGGTCACACCGAGCACGATGCATTGGGCGGCAAGCCACGCATTGTTGGTCCACACCAGGGCGGTGAACGACGTCGAGTCGTACTCGACGTAGTAGCTCGCGAACTCTTCTTGAGCGATCTGGGCGCGCACCTCGGGCGGGCCGATCAGCTCCAGCGCCGCAGGCGAGTTGAGCGTGTAGTACCCGGCGACCACGCTCAAGACCACCACGACGAGCGACGTGATGGTGCCCCACCACCGCACGCGATACAGCGCGGCTGGCAACGACGTCGTGAAATACCTGCCGATGTCCCCTGTGCGCACCTGGTGCGAACCCGTCAGCCACACGCGCGAACTGCCGAGCAGCATCGACAGCCTCGTGATCAAAGCGGGTTCTGGCGCTGCCGACCGCACGGTCGACAGGTCCGACGCGGTGGCGCGGTACAGGCGAGTCATCTCGTCGGCGTCGGCACCCGTACGGCGGCGCTGGCGCGCCAACCGCTTGAGCCTGCTCCAGCGGGCTTCCCTCAATGCGGAGAAGGCGTCGATGTCCACGCCGCTACCATGCCATATATGGAGGGGCGATGAGTATCAACGAAGAGATTGTTCTTGGCGAGGGCGTGGCGATCGACTCCGGCGCCGCGTCTGTCGTGATGCGCGTCGGCTCCGGCGCTATCGACGCGATCGTGATGTACCTAGGCTTCATCGTGCTGCTCAATGTCACGGGCCCGCTCGCGAGTGCAGTGAACGAGGCCATCGGCACCGCGTTGTCAATCGCCCTCATTTTCGTGTGGTTCGGCGTCGTCCCTGCTCTGGTCGAGACGCTCACCCGCGGGCTGAGCCTCGGCCGCCTCGCCCTCGGCTTGCGCATCGTGCGCGACGATGGCGGCCCCGTCTCCGCGCGCTACGCCTTCGGCCGCGCCCTTGTGGGTCTGTTCGAGGTGTACTTGAGTTTCGGACTGATCGCCATCATCACGTCGTTCATGTCCGCGCGCGGTAAGCGGGTAGGCGACATCCTCGTCGGCACCTACGCCATGCGTACCCGGGGCGGGCGCAAGGCGATGCCGCCTATCGTGATGCCCTTTGGAATGACGGAATGGGCTCAGAAGGCCGACGTGCGGCGGCTTCCCGATGGCTTGGCCCTCACCGCGCGATTGTTCCTCGGACGAGCCCACCAAATGTCCCACGACGCGCGCTACCGCTTCGGCAAAGAGATCTCCGAGCAACTAGCCACCTACGTGGCACCTCCGCCTCCTGAGGGCACCCACCCGGAGACATTCATCGCCGCTGTCCTCGCGACGCGCAGAGACCGCGAATACGCGTCGGGCATCACCGCTCAGCGCCTGAACGCCGCCGAGTTCGAACGACTCTCGGCGCTGCCTTACGGAATCCCCGACAGCAACAACTAGGCGAACACCCTTGCCTAGTACCGGTAGTGCTCGGCCTTGAAGGGTCCCTCGACGGGCACGCCAAGGTAGTCGGCCTGAGACGGACTCATCTGCGTGAGCCGCACGCCGAGCGCGTCGAGGTGCAGCCGCGCCACCTTCTCGTCCAGTTCCTTGGGCAAGCGGTGCACACCCAGCGGGTAGGCGTCGCGCCTGGTCCACAACTCCATCTGCGCGAGCACCTGGTTGGTGAACGACGCCGACATCACAAAGCTCGGGTGCCCCGTCGCGTTGCCGAGATTCATGAGGCGACCCTCGCTCAGCACGATGATGGAATGCCCGTCTGCGAACGTCCATTCGTCCACTTGAGGCTTGATGGGCTCGCGCTTGGCGCCGGAGCGAGACAGGCCAACCATGTCGATCTCGTTGTCGAAGTGTCCGACGTTCGCCACGATCGCCTTGTCCTTCATGGCGGCCATGTGCTCGATCCTGATGATGTCCTTGTTGCCGGTGGTGGTGATGAAGAAGTCGGCACGGTCGACATAGTCCTCGACCCGCGTGACCTCATAGCCGTCCATGGCGGCCTGCAGAGCGCAAATGGGGTCGACCTCCGACACGACCACCCGCGCACCCTGGCCACGCAGGGCCTCTGCGGCGCCCTTGCCCACGTCGCCGTAGCCGCACACGAACGCGATCTTGCCGCCCATGAGTACGTCGGTGGCGCGGTTGAGCCCGTCCGGCAGGGAGTGCCTGATGCCGTACTTGTTGTCGAACTTGGACTTGGTCACCGAGTCATTAACGTTGATCGCAGGGAACAGCAGTTCCCCACGCGCATGCATCTGATCGAGACGGTGAACACCGGTGGTGGTCTCCTCGCTCGTGCCGACGATGCCAGCGGCCATGCGCGTGAAGCGCGTCGGGTCTGCGGCAAGGGACCGGCGCAACACAGCCCGCATCCCCTCGACCTCGGCGTTGTAGGCCGGGTCCTCCTCTTCGAGCGGCGGCGGCACGGCTCCCAACGTCTCGAAGCGCACGCCCTCGTGCACCAACAGCGTGGCGTCGCCGCCGTCGTCAAGAATGATCGTCGGGCCGTCGTGGCCCTCCCACGTCAGGATCTTGTCCGTGTACTCCCAGTACTCCTCGATCGTCTCGCCCTTGATGGCGAACACCGGAACGCCGTTGGGGGCGCTGTACGTCCCTGGGCCGACGACGATGGCGGCAGCAGCGTCGTCTTGAGTGGAAAAGATGTTGCACGACGCCCACCTCACCTGAGCGCCGAGTGCCGTCAAGGTCTCGATGAGCACCGCGGTCTGGGTGGTCATGTGCAACGAACCCGCGATGCGCGCTCCCTTGAGCGGCTGGTCCTGCCCAAACTCATCCCTCAGGGCCATGAGCCCAGGCATCTCCACCTGCGCCAAGCGAATCTGGTGGCGGCCCGCGTCGGCCAGGGCGAGGTCGGCGACGATGTGCTCAATCATGGTGTTCTGCTTTCATCGGGGGTCACGGCCGTCGAGCGGCCCAGTTTGCCACGGTTGAGGCGGCCGCTGGCTCCAGGTAGACGACAAATGGCTGGTGTTCGGCGCTCGAGATGGTCACCTCGGCCATGACAGGCTCCGTGGGCCCGTTGATGGCCAAGACAGGACCGACCGCGGCCGTACTTGTGGCTTGTCGCACCCTCACCGGGACGCCGTCTTGGTCCGCATGGTTCATCACAAGGTCCCCAGCCGACGTGATCGACACGACAAGACGCGCGCCGGAGTGGTGGTTTCCGCGCCATACCGTTCCGTGTCGCTCGCCTGGAGCCAGCGCAAAGGCCTTCAAGTACTGGGCATTCATGGCGGGCGGCTGCTCGCGCTCTCGCAGCTGCCATCCCATCCCGCCGACCAGCAGCACCACCATCACAACGATCGCGATGATCAACATCGTGTCCCCCCTCTATCGCTCCCGCATTCCTCGCGGCGCGCATCAGTCCTGCACCGGCTACGAGTCGTCGTCGGCACGAATCACGGCGAGCACGCGGTCGCGTACCCGTTCCATCACATCCCGCTCGGCGGCCTCCACGTTGAGCCGCAGCAGCGGCTCCGTATTTGAGCCGCGGACGTTGAACCACCAGAGGTCGCCAGAGGAACCCCAGTGCGTGAACGTCAGTCCGTCGAAGTCGTCGACCTCGACCCCGTCGCCCGAGAAGGCCTCGCGCACCCGCTCAAGCGAGGCGGGGACCGAGCCGACGCGGGAGTTGATCTCCCCCGACGCCGGGTATGGGTCATGGGTAGCCAAGAGCGTCGACAAAGAAGCATCTGACTCCCCCAGCGCTGCCAGGACGTGCATCGCCGCGAGCATTCCCGAGTCAGCGAAGTAGAAGTCCCTGAAGTAGAAGTGAGCCGAGTGCTCGCCGCCGAACACCGCGTCGAGCTCGGCCATTTGCGCCTTGATGTTGGAGTGACCCACCTTGGAGCGCACGGGCTGGGCGCCAGCAGCAGACAGTTGCTCGGGCACCGCGCGCGAGGAGATGAGGTTGTAGATCACGGTGGCGGTGCGCCCGGCGGCCGCCTCCCTCGCGGTCTCGCGCAGCCCCACCAGGCACGTGATGGCTGACGCCCGCACGATCTCGCCGCGCTCATCTACCGCGAAGCACCTGTCGGCATCGCCATCGAATGCCAGGCCGATATCGGCCGCGTGCTCCTTGACCGCGGCTTGGAGGTCCCGCAGGTTCTCCTCGTCAAGGGGGTTGGCCTCGTGGTTGGGGAAGGTCCCGTCGAGTTCGAAGTACAGCGGGACGATGTCGAGAGGTAGTTCGGGAAGCCCTGCGGCCGTCCCGAGAACGGCGGGCACGGTATACCCGCCCATCGCGTTCGCGGCGTCGACGACGACCTTGAGCCGGCGTCCGCCTTCGAGCGGCACCAGGCTGCGCAGAAAGGCGGCGTACTCGGCCAGCATGTCCCGTTCGATGGCCGAGCCCGCGCGGTCGGCGACGGCTGGCGCCTCAACGAGGTACCGCGCCGCGAGGCTCCTCACGTCCGCAAGTCCGGAATTCTCTCCCACCGCCCTCGCGCGCGAACGACACATCTTCATGCCGTTGTACTCCGCAGGGTTGTGACTCGCGGTGATCATGATGCCTGGCAAATCGAGGTTTCCCGAAGCGAAGTACAGGCCATCAGTCGAACACAGCCCGATCCTCGTGACGTTCACTCCGCGAGAGGTGAGCCCCTCGGTGACCGCGTCTGCCAGCCCGGGAGAACTGTCGCGCATGTCGTAGCCGATCACGACGGTGTCCTCCCCGTCGGGCAGCACAATCGCGTCGGCGAATGCGGCGCCGATGGCTCGCGCGACGTCGTGCGTCAGGTCTTTTCCCACCACCCCTCGGACGTCGTAGGACTTGATGAGGCCGCTGAGGTCCGGTGGGTTCACGCGGGCAAGCCTAGCGAACGTGTACGCCGCGGCGAGCGGGCGCAGGAGTTCACGCCACTAGACGTCAGAGGACACCACGCGCAGGTGCCCTCGCCGCGGTTCAGACGCGAGGGGCGGGCGCGGATCGGTTGAGGGGGCCACCACCGGTCTGCCAGCTTCGCGCACGGCCATCGCGAGAGCGTCCAGATCGTCTGGCGAGGGGCCGGGGTCGTCGAAGTCTTGGTGGATGTGCACCACGTCCCAGCCTCGCGGGGCGGTGAAACGCTCGGCGTGGGAGGCGCACAGGTCGTAACTGTGGGGCTCGGCTTCCGTCGCGAGTTGGCCGACGACCACGGTGGAGTCGGCATACACATACGTCAAGGTGGCTGCGGCCGGGCGCGAACACGCGGTCTTGGAACACTGCCTGGTCGCCATCACAGCAGCGACGCTACCCCGCCCTGCCGTCGCCCGGCCGTCACCACGCCGGGCGGCGCTGCGTCGGCAACGCCCTGCGCGGGTTAAGGTCGGCCCATGAGGCGAGACACGCACGGCAGGGGGCCGCGACGGCCACTGCTACCGCCGACGCTGCCCGGCTACCGGACTCGCGCTGAGGTGTTCGACGAACTCACCGCCGACGCTTCTGAGCGTCTCGCTGCCAAGTGGTCAAAGCAGTGGGGTCGCGTAGAGTTCGGCGTCGAAGACGTGCCGCCTTCCGAGCCTGCGCCTTGGGAGCGGGGGGTTCCCCTTGGCCGCGTCTTTCCTGGCGAGTACGGCGCACCGACGCGCATCGTCCTCTACCGCAGGGCCCTGGAGCAACGGGCGTCAGCCGAACACTTGCCCTCGTTGGTGCGCGACATTCTGGCGGAGCAGGTCGGCCACCTCTTGTCGATGCGGCCTGACGAGGTCGACCCCGACTACGGCGCAAGCGACTAGGGACTCGTCGCGCCCGGATACGTATCCGGCACGACGGTTGCGGTCAGCGAGGAGCTGCTGAGATCGACGGGCGCCACAGCGGCGATGTAGCCCTCAGGCGAGGTCATGACGAGCGACCACGCGAACCGTCCCTCGATGCTGACCCTCGTCCCGAACGGCGCCGTGATGGGCACCCATTGAACGGAGCCTTCCGCCATGTCGGCCGCGCCCACCACTGCCCCCGACTGGTCGAGCACCTCGACGCTTCCCTCGAAAGGCGCGTAGACCGCGAGCCGCGCGTCGTCGGCAGGGACGACGGCGGTGAGGGTTGTCTCTGTCAGGACAGGCATCGCTGGCACCCAGGTGTGGTCGTAAGCCACGTCGTCGGCAAGCCCTTCGCGCGGCAGGCGCGCCACAGACGTGCGGGCCGCCGCGACGATGGGCGCATCGGCCCTGATCTCGATCGCGCCGAGCGCCTCCGTCGGCACGTCGACCTCGGTCACAACCCCCGCCTCAAGCGCGACTGGCTGGCCGACCGACCACTCCTCGCCACCCTCAACCGACACGAGCGACAGATCGACATTGGCTCCGTCAGGAGCCATGAGCCTCACGGTCAGCGTGGGCTCAGGCAGATCGACGGCATCAGGTACATCGCCCGTCTCCCCCTCGGCCGAACCTCCCTGCCCTGGCTGCGCGTCGGCGTTGACGAGTGGAATGGCCAGGTCGGCGGCGAGGCCGCTCGTGCCCACCCACGCCGTCCCTGCGGGCTGGAACCCCTCAAGCCGGGAGTCTTGTAGGGCCGCAACGACGCCAGGCCCTGTCGCCTCGACGCGCACCACGATCGCGCTCAGTTCTGCGGCGACACCCTCAATGAGCCGCTGCACGGTGTCGCCAGCTGCGACCGGCACCAGCAAGGGGTCGTCGAGGGCGCCGAGGGGCCCATAGACCGTCACGGTGGCTTCGGTGGGCGCGGTGCTCGGGTTCGACAGAACGAGACGGGAACTCGCGCCAAGAGTGGTCGCACCGCCCACAATCCATTGGTCATAGGACGGCTGCGCGCACGTCAGCGCGGCCCAGCCCTCGATGTCCCCGTCACCGATGCGCTCGACCTGGAGAGCGATGTCGTCGTTGGCTCCTAGGCCAAGTCCGACGGCGGTGGTCGAGGCCGTGCCCGCCACCTCGATCGTGCGCACGGTCGGTTCTGATGCCAGATCTCCGCCGGTGCCGACGTCCCCGACGGGAACACTCTGGGGACCTGGGCACGCGACCACTGGCGCGGGAGCCTCGATCTGAAAGGTTTGGGGCGCGCGCGTTTCCAGGACGGGTGGCTCGGCCAGGGTGACAAGAAAAGCCGAAACGCCGACGAGTCCGAGGGCACCCGCCGTCAGCGTGATACGCCTGATCATTCGGCGACCTCCTTCGAACGCTTCAGGGGGATCGACCCAATGAGCGCCCAGGCGATGACGCCGACGCTGGCCCACCACCACCACCGCTGAGCGGGGTCGCGGTAGTCGTAGCTCAGGGAGCCGCCTCCCGCTGGTACCTCGAAGGCCACTCGGCCCCAAGGGTCGTCGACCCCGTCAAGCTCAACGCCGTCGAGATTGGCCGTCCATCCCACTGCAGAAGGAACAGCGATCACGAGAGTGCCGCCCGCCGTGGGCGCTTCATCAAGGCCACCTGACGTGGCTGTCGAGTTCACCGGGACAGTATCGTCTTCCGTCTCGAGCCATGCCCTCGACGTCGGGGCTCCTTCGAGCCTGTAGGTCGTTCCAATTTCGGAGCCGCCCACCAGGCTCAGGCCACTGTTCTGATCGAGTGCCGCTTGGACCCTAGTGCCTCCTGGAGCCACCACGACCGTTCCAATGCCCCATTCGCGCAGGGCCGTGACATCGGCCGCGCTCGATTGAGTCGCCTCCGCGATGGTCTGCGCCAGGGTGTCAATGCCGACGGTCTGCCCACCGGATCCTCCGAGCGGCGCGCCGCCAGGCCCCCGCTCGACCCTGCCCATCGCGTGGGACGAGCCGTCGTGAGACAGCACCGAGTAGGCAACGGTGCCGTCATCGCGCGTGGCGAGTACGAGCACTCTTTGGCGATACTGCCCCTCTTGATCGAGCGGCACGGCGAGTGGCAGGACGTGTGTGCTTTCGGTGGTGGCCGAACCGGGCTGGGCGCCGGGCCATACCAGGAACACCACGACCGCGAGCGACGAGCCGGCGGCTATCGTGGCGAGCGCCGCCGACGTCACCCTGCCGATGGCAAATCGTTTGCCTTCGCCAGCCAGCAGGGCGCCGTGGACAGCGGTGGCGGCGACGAGCGCCCCCAGCACCACAAGCGAGGACCCTGTTCCAGGCCATCCGGAGATCGCACCGGAGCCCGCACCGTCGGGGAATGATGCGGTTGCGCGCGCCGACCAGGCAGCGACCACGCCACCTGCGGCGGCGACGAGAAGCCCGACAGCCGCTGGCCGCCAGGCTCGCCTCGACACCAGCGCGGCCAGCGCCGACGCCAGCACCACCACGCTCGCGAGCTCACCGAGCGGCCACGCGGTCTCGAGCGTCGACGGCCACCGCGAGGTGTCGGCCATGCCGAGCGCCGTGCGCCACACCTCACCAGCGAAGCCAGTACCTGGACCAGGCTCGCGCGCGAGCACCGAGGCCACGACGTCGAGGTCCGGCATCTGCCGAGCGGCGGCAACGATCCCGGGAAGTCCCACGACGAGCGGCACTGCAGCGACCGCCAGAAGACGCCATCGCAGGTTTCCTGCCACGAGCGCGAGGATGGCCACGATCACGGTCACCGGCCACAACAACACCGGCTGGGCGACCGTGGCCACCGTGACGGCGAGCGCAGCGGCGAGTGCTGCGGAGGGCGACGCGGCGGCGGCTGGTGACTCAATGCGCCCGGCGACCAGCTCGCCGCGGCGCCATCCGGCCGCGCGCGCAAGCGCCACCGCCCCGGCGGCGAGGGCCACGTGCGCGAACACTGGGCCGATACGCGCATCGGCGACGGCGGCGAGGAACGGCGGCCAGAAACCGAAGACGAGGGCGGCGGCGGCCCGAATCCAGGGACCGCGGGTCGCGTGCCCCGCTGCCCACCACGCGAGCAGTGAGGCGAAGAAGGGGGCCGCGATGAGCGCGACGCCAATGCCCACTCGTAGACCGCCTGGGAAGGCCGCGAGCGGGGTCATGAGGCCGGCGTAGGCGCCGTCGATACCGGCAGAGCCAAACCCCACATCGGCCCAGCCCGTCCAGGCGCGCGACCAGACAGCGTCGAAGGTGAGGTCGGTCGAGCCGACTCCTGGACCCGCGACCATCTGCCCGGCCACGAGGGCACGGATGTACTCAAGGCCGACGGCGGCAGCGGCGATCGCAGCGACCGCGATGGTGGTGAAGAGGCTCAGGCGCTGGCGCGCGGCCGCGGCGGCGAGCTCTGCCCTCACCATCTCGCTGGGAACCCGGGATGCCCGCGAGCGCTCGAACGTGCCTAGTTCGCGTTGCCGTACCGCGTCGACTACTTGCCGCGCCCCGGCGAACAGGCGGCCCTCAATCGAACCCGTCGCGCCAACGGCACGGTGAGCGACCGTGGTCTTGAGGATCGCTGGCGCGCGCATAATGAGCAGGAAGGGCACCGCGAGTTCCGCGAGCGCGCGCCGCGGCACGTTTTGCGCGAGCCGCGCCACAACCCTGATCGCCACACTCAGGGGTACGAGCGCGACGAGCGGCAGGATCGCCCACCAACGGGCCCAGGCGAAGGCGTGGTGCCACTCGCTGACCCGTCGGCGAGCATGGGTGGCACCGCGTCCGCGGCGCCTAGTCCTCACGCCATAGAGGCCGTCTTGAGCGTGACGTATGCGGGCTCGTGGCTCGATCACCACATCGCGACCGGAAGCCCAGGCCCTTCTGCACCACTCAAGGCTGTCGCCGTAACCCTCATAGCCGGCGTCGATCCTGCCGAGCGCGTCGAAGGCATCGCGGCGCACGAGCGCCGCCGCGAGCGACACAGCCATGACGTCTTCTCGCCAGTCGTGCTGGCCTTGGTTGATGTCGTCCTCGACCACGAGCGCAACCCGTCTGGCACCAAGTCGCGAGACGGTTGTCCCCAGATTCACCAGTCGCGAATCGTCATTCCAGCGCACGTGGGCAGCACCGACCACGGCGGCGCGCGGGCGCTTTGTGGCCGTGGCGATGAGCCTGGTCAGTGCGTCGGCGTGTGGCGCGGTGTCGTCGTGCAAGAGCCACAGCAGTTCGCCGTCGCGGCTACCTACGTCGTCGAGAACGACGCTGACGGCGTGTGCGTAGGACGTCGCGTCGAGGTGGCGCACGTCTGCCGCAAGGCTCTCGGGGATGTCGACGTCCGCGTCGCCCGTCACCACCAAATGCAGGACTGAAGGCTGCTCGTCAAGGGCGGCGAGGGCGGCAAGCGTGGCGGACAGATGGTCAGATTTGCCGTCGGTGACCAGCACGGCCCTGACAAAGGGCGTGCTCATGATGCTCCGCCGCAGCGGATGCGTGCGCTAGACCGCGCGACGCTTGAGCTTGCGACGCTCACGCTCTGAAAGGCCACCCCAAATGCCGAACCGCTCATCGTGCGCCAGCGCGTAGTCGAGACACTCCGAGCGCACCTCGCAAGAGGTGCACACCTTCTTCGCCTCACGAGTCGATCCTCCCTTTTCCGGGAAGAACGCCTCTGGGTCCGTTTGCGCGCACAGGGCGCGGTCTTGCCATGACAGCGGTCCGTCGGCTTCGCCGCCAAAAATGTCCACCACGGGGGCCAAGCCCGGCGTGGTGCCCACATCGGTCGGCACGGAGCCGGTATACAGATTCCACATTGCCCGTCCTCCGATCGACACACACTCGAAGTGAATTACACCGGTGTAATCCGTGCCCGTCAAGTCGAATGTAGCGCACTGTGACGTATCTCGCTCGGGAACCAGGCGCGAGCCCGTGACGTTCACGCTCCGAAGCATGACCGCCGCAGGGACTTACAATAAGTCTCTCGCGCCTAGTTGGGGGTTCTTCCATGAGTTCGTCCGAGTACGTTCGCGTCCGTCACGCCACGACGGTCCGCAGTCACCGCGTGCTTCAAGCCTTCGCCTGGGTGCTTGCCGCGACGGTCGGCTTTGGCCTCGTCTTTGTGCAAACGTACAAGACGAAGGTCGAGGCGGAGTTTGTCACTGAGGACATCACCCCCCTTCTCGGACCCGACCGACCCTCCGCCCCACAGCCGCCGACCGACGGCTCCTCAGGCGTCCCCGTCAACATCCTGCTCATGGGCTCTGACGACCGCAGCGGCGAGAACGGCGCGATCGGTGGCAAAGAGGCTGGCAAGCGCAACGACACCACCCTGATCATGCACATCTCCGCCGACCGCTCGCGCGTCGAGGTCGTCTCGATCCCCCGCGACACCGTCGTGCGGATCGCCGACTGCCAGCGCTCGGACGGGACGTCGCAGCGCGGGTGGACTGGCCTGTTCAACATCGCCTTCGCCAATGGCGCGGCGAACGGCTCAAACGCCGACGGCGCGGCGTGCACTCAGAAGACGGTCGAGTCGCTCACCGACATTTACATCGACCACTTCGTCGTCGTCGACTTTGTGGGCTTCAGGGACATGGTTGACGCCGTCGGCGGAGTGCCTATGTGCATCCCCAACGCGGTGACCGACGCATACTCTGGAACGGATCTCGCAGCGGGTCCCCAGGTGCTCAACGGCACGCAGGCCCTCGCCTTTGCCCGCATGCGCCATGGCGACGGGCTGAGCGGCTCGGACCTTGACCGCATTGACCGTCAGCAGGAGCTGCTGAAGAACCTGGCCAGCAAGATCCTGAGCGCCGAGATGCTCTACCGCCCCCAGGACCTCACGAACTTTGTCAAGGAGGTGGCCGGTTCGCTCACGATGGATGACGGCTTCGGTGACCTTGACACCCTGATCGGGCTTGCCTTCTCGATGCGAAGCATCAACCCGTCCACCGACGTCACCTTCGCGACGGCACCCGTGACGGGCGATCCCGCCAACCGCAATCACGTGATCTTCAGTTCGAAGGCGCCTGCGATGTGGGAAGCGCTCAGAACCGATCAGCCGATCGCCCCGCTGCTCGATGCGCAATCGGCGTCCCCGGCCAACGAAGACACGATAGGCACAGACGCTGCCCCCGTCACCGACCCGAGCGCCCCTGCGGACCCGGGCGGGTCTCAGGCTCCTTCTCAAGAGGACATCCTCAACGCCTGCTCCGTAGGCTAGACGCCGACTCATGGGGGAACGCGGCGGCGCTGAGGCACGTACCCCTCGGCACTCCGCGTCTCGCGGCAGCCACCGCCTCCTCACTGGTTTCACATGGCTTCTCGCTGCCGCAGCGGGTTTTGGCTTGGTCTTCACTCAGACCTTTAGCGCCAAGTGGGATTCGACGGTGACCACCACGGACATCGACCCGCTGCTCGGGCCCGACCGGCCCGCCCCGCCGCCACCCCCCACGGACGGATCATCTGGCAGGGCCCTCAACATTCTGCTGATCGGCTCTGATGACCGCAGCGGCGGCAACGCCGCGATCGGCGGCGAGGAGGATGGCAAGCGCAGCGACACCACGCTCATCATGCACATCTCGGCGGATCGATCCCGCATCGACGTCGTGTCCATTCCCCGCGACACCATGGTGAACCTCTCCGAATGCCAGCGCTCTGACGGGTCCACCCAGAAGCCGTACTACGGACAGTTCAACGAGGCCTATTCGAACGGATTGCGCACCACCGACCTGGAATCAGACGGAGCGGCATGCACCATGCGGACCGTTGAAGGAATAACGGACATCCGCTTCGACCACTACGCGGTCATCGACTTCGTCGGGTTCGTCAACATGGTGGAGGCCGTGGGAGGCGTGCCGATGTGCATCCCCGTCGAGTATGCGGACCCTTACTCCGGGACATACCTGCAGCCAGGGCCGCAGAAGCTCGACGGCCGCCAGGCCGTGAACTACGTCCGCATGCGCAAGGGCCTGAACACCAACGGCGGCGATCTCGATCGCATCGACCGCCAGCAGGAGTTCCTGAAGAACCTCGCGAGCAAGGTGCTGAGCGCGGAGATGCTGTACCGCCCACAAGACATCACCAACTTCATCAAGGCGGTTGCGGGCTCGCTCACGCTCGACGAAGAACTGGGCGGCCTGGACTACATGGCGGGCTTGGCATTCTCCCTGCGAAGCCTCAATCCGTCGACGGACATCACTTTCGCGACCGCGCCGGTGATGGATGACCCCGACCATCGCTTCCGCCTGATCCTCACGTCGAAGGCGCCTGCGGTGTGGGATGCGCTCAGGGCCGACCAGCCCATTGCGCCGCTACTCGATGCCCAGTCAAGTTCGCCAGCCAACGATGACGGTGTGGCGCCGGCAGCGCCCACCACGGGGACGCCCGACGCCACCGGTGGGTCACAAGCGGCCACGGAGCAAGAAATACTGGACGCCTGCTCGGTCGGCTGACGTAGGTAGCAGCCCCGCGGCGTGCCGAGCCGCGGCTACGCTTCGCGCAGTCGCGCACCTTTCGCCTCGGCAACGGCCCGCAAGTCCTCCTGGAACGCCCTCATCCGCTCACGCAGCGCGGCTGCTTCCGGTCCCTCACCAGCCCCCAAGATGCGCGCGGCGAGAAGCCCGGCGTTCCGCGCACCGCCGATCGAGACGGTGGCCACGGGCACACCCGCTGGCATCTGGACGATGCTGAGCAGGGAGTCCATGCCGTCCAGGTACTTCAAAGGCACGGGCACGCCGATCACCGGCAGGGACGTGACGGCGGCCAGCATGCCCGGCAAGTGAGCGGCGCCGCCTGCCCCGGCAATAATGACGCGGAGTCCTCGCTCCTCTGCCGTGCGGCCATACTCGATCATCTGCTCCGGCATGCGATGCGCGGAGACCACGTCCTTCTCGTACTGGATGCCGAACTCCTCGAGCGCCGCAGCCGCCTCGCCCATCACAGGCCAGTCGGAGTCCGAACCCATGACCACACCTACACGCACGCTCACGATTGCTCTCCATCCCTCACCACGGCGGCGACCTGAGCGGCGCGCCTCCTGACATCGTCCGCCGTCGCGCCCATCACGGTCACGTGACCCACCTTGCGGCCGGGACGCACTCCCTTGCCGTACAGGTGCACCTTGGCCCCAGCATCGGCCACGTGCGGCCACGCGGTCTCCAAGACCACTCTCGAACCACCGAGCACGTTGGCCATCACGGTGACAGGCGCAAGCGCAGCCGTCTCGCCCAACGGCCAGTCCAACACGGCGCGAAGGTGCTGTTCGAACTGACTCGTGACGGAACCCTCGATGCTCCAATGGCCGGAGTTGTGGGGGCGCATCGCGAGTTCGTTGATCAGCAACCTGCCTCCCACCTCGAACAACTCGACCGCGAGCATGCCTGTGACGTCGAGTGCCTCGGCGATCGTGCGCGCGATGCTTTCGGCCTCTGCCTGCTCCGTGGCCGTCAAGCCAGGTGCGGGAGCGATGACCTCGGAGCACACTCCGTCGCGCTGAATCGACTCCACGAGCGGCCAGGACCTCACCTCGCCAGAGGGCCTGCGCGCCACCTGAATGGCGAGCTCGCGCGCGTACGGCACCTTTTCCTCAATCAGTAGTGGCGGCCCGCCGTCTGCGGCAGCGGTGAGCCACTCGTCGGCGTCTGCGGGCCTGCGAACGATACGCACGCCCTTCCCGTCGTAACCTCCGCGTGCCGTCTTCAGGACGCCGATCCCACCGTGCACCGCGAGGAAGTCCTCGACGTCAGCCTCGGTCTCGACTTCCCGCCATGCCGGCATCGGCAAGCCGAGCGCTCCCAGGCGCTTGCGCATCTCGATCTTGTCGCGGGCGAAGAGCAGCGCTTCGCGGCCTGGCCGCGTGGGGACACCGCGTTCGACGGCGAGCGCGAACACCTCATCAGGGATGTGCTCGTGTTCCCACGTCACCACGTCAGGGGCCGGGTCGGCGAGTAGCCTGCGCACGGCGTCGGCGTCGCCGGGAAGGCCCACGACGGTCTCGTGTGCGGCGAGGGCCGCCGATGCCTCCGGCGATTCGACGAGCACCCTGAGCGTCACGCCCATCGCCGTTGCGGCCGGAGCCATCATCCTGGCCAGTTGGCCGCCTCCCACTACTGCCACGCGCGTCATGCGACTAACCTACCGGCCACTACGCTCGTGGCTCATGAGCGTCAGCACAGGATCAATCGTGGCGTGGTTGCGCCAACGCTCGGGAGTGCTCGCTCGCTTCGGTGTGGTGGGTGTGGCAGGCATCGCCGTGAACCTCGGCGTCTTCAACGCGCTACGCCTCGGACCACTCGGTCCCGACGTGACAGTGGCAGGCAACGAGGACCGCGTTGTCACCGCCAAAGTCATCGCCACCGTCGTGTCCATCCTCTTTGCGTGGATCGCCCACCGCGGGTGGACCTTCAAGGGTCAGCGGCACCACGCGGCGCTCAAGGAGTTCTTGCTCTTTGGGAGCGTCAACGCCGTGGCGATCGTCGCGGAGGCAGGCCTCGTGGCGCTCACGCACCACGGCTTCGGCTGGACCTCCTTGCTCGCCGACAACCTCGCATCGCTCATCGGAATCGGGATCGGCACGGTCATTCGATACATCGGCTTCACCGTGGTGGTCTTCCCCGCCAGCAGTCCCGCCGCTCCACGCCCTCCGACAACAACGGACGACGCTGGGGCCTAGGAGTCGCGGCGGCCTCGCCTCTTGCGCTTCGCGCGCGAACGCCGGTGAGGAACGACCGTGTCGAGGTCGACCATGCGCGGCACCCCTTGCAAAAAGACGGAGAAGACCGCTGGCGAGCGTTGCGACAGCTCAAGGCGTCCGCCGTCGGCTGTCACCAGGTCGCGCGCGAGCGCGAGGCCGAGTCCCGTGCCCTTGCCGGACGTCACTGAGCGTTCGAAGATGCGCGGCGCGAGGTCTTCTGGCACGCCCTGCCCCTCGTCACGCACCTCGAGCACAATCGCGTGATTCGGGCCTGACTCACGCGCGACCACCGCCGTGGTCCCACCGCCGTGGTGCAAAGAGTTCTCGATGAGTGTCGCGAGCACTTGTGACAGACCGCCAGGGGTCGCGAAGACCGTTCCCTCGGTCGGGGAGATCACGAGGCGTCTGCCTGCCTTCGCGAAGGCTGGCTCCCACTCGGCTCGCTGCTGCTCAAGCACGTCCTCGAGCCTGACCAACTCCGTTCCGGAGCCGAGAGCCCTGCGCGTACGGCCCAGCAGCTCGTCAACAACCCCCACGAGCCTGTCGATCTGCTCAAGCGAGGCCTCGGCCTCTGCGCGGACCTCATCTTGGGTGGTCGACGCGGAGATCTCCTCGAGCCGCATGGTCAGTGCCGTCAGCGGCGTGCGCAACTGATGCGAAGCGTCTGCGGCAAACTGGCGCTCCGCTGACAATCTGGCTGCCATGCGATCGGCGCTGCGCACCAACTCCTCAGCGACCAGGTCAATCTCTTCGACTCCGCTTCTCTCAAGGCGAGGCCTCGTCTGGCCAGAGCCAATTTGTTCGGCGGACGCCGCGAGGTACACGAGGGGCGCCGCCAAGCGATTCGCTTGCCACGACGCCATGGCGGTGCCCGCCATCACGGCAACGGCTCCCACAATGAGCACCAAGAGATCTGCGCGGGCCGCCTCCCAGAACACGTCCTGTCTGGAAATGGACAACAACACCACGACGTCGGAATCGGTCACCTCGCTGCCCCTGAAGGACGGCTGCGGTTCCTCCCCCGCCGTGATCTCGGTGCCATCCGGAAGGCGGACGGCGATGTGGCGAGGCGCTCCTGACGCGCTACTCAGGAAGTTCTCGAGGATCGCCTCGTCAAGCGTTTCACCGGACGTATAGCGCGCCTCGATGGCTCGCGCAGCGGTGGCCGTCCTGGAGTCCAGGTCACGCAGAGCGTCGTCTCTCACCAACTGGAAGGCAAAGACTCCCAGGGGGATACCGAGCAACACCATGGCCACTGCCACGGCGGACAGAGTGGCCCCTAGGACGCGGCGACGCACCGCTCAGTCGTTCTCGAAACGGAAACCCATACCCCGCACCGTGGTGATGAAGCGTGGCTTGGCCGCGTCGTCGCCAAGCTTGCGGCGCAACCACGACACATGCATGTCGAGCGTCTTCGACGGCGCGTGGGGATCGGCGTCCCACACTTCCCTCATGAGTTGATCGCGCGAGACGACGGAGCCTGCGTGCGCGACGAGCACCTGGAGCAAGTCGAACTCTTTACCGCTCAACTGCAGTTCTTTGTCATCCAAGTACGCGCGGTGGCCGGCCACGTCGACCCGCACGCCGCCAGCAGCGAGCTCGCCAGCGAACTCGGCGTCGGCTCCGCGGCGCAAGAGCGCGCGCACGCGGGCAAGAAGTTCCGCGAGCCTGAACGGCTTGGTGACGTAGTCGTCGGCGCCCGCGTCGAGGCCCACCACCAGGTCGACCTCGTCGGCGCGAGCCGTCAGCATGAGGATGGGCACGGTGAGCCCTTGATCCCGTACGCGGCGCGCGACGTCCACGCCGTCGATGTCAGGAAGGCCGAGGTCGAGAATCACCAGATCCGCGTTATGGGCCGCCCCCACGCCCCCCTGACCGGTGCCGTGCCACTCCACGTCATAGCCCTCGCGTCCCAAAGCCCGGGTCAAGGGTTCTGAAATGGTCGGGTCATCTTCGACCAAGACAATTCTCGCCATGAGGCAACATTACCCGCGCCGGCGGACTTTGCAACGCCGAACAGTGCGTGACTTGGAGGCGCCGATTGGTAGTGTCCGCACGTGAACACTCGGCTCCGCACCGTGCCGCTGACGGCGAGGCGCCTCGTCGCACCTGTGACTCGCCTGGGCTGGAGTAGTGGTCCAGAGTTCGCGGTCGCCGCCCTGGTGGGGCTTGCGCTCGCCGCAGCGACGACGGCGTCTTTTGGCGTCCACCGCCCTTACACGACCCTGCCGTTGGCAGCCCTCGTCACGTGGGCGCTGTGGCGCGCGGTCGGACCGGGCAAGACTTCCCAGGAGCCCGACGCCAGCCGAGCAGGCAAGTGGGCCCTCATCGGCATCGGCGCCTGGATCGTTGTGGGCATCGCGCTGTCGGCCGAGTACGTCATCGTCAGCCGCGACCCGGGATTCCTGACGCTGTCGGGGCTATGGCTCGTTGACCATGCCTCGACGGACATCCCGACGCTCGGCGCCATTCCCGTGGCCGATCTCCAGGCAAACGTGCTTGCCGATGCCTGGCAAGCGTGGAATCTCGATGGCGACGTCGTGCAGCCTCAAGGCGCCAAGGCGCTGCCTGCGCTCATCTCTGTTGGCGGCTGGCTGGCAGGAGTGCCTGGCGTGCTCGCAGCCAACGTGGTGGTGGGGGGCGTCGGCGTGCTCGCGGTGTTCTCCATCGCCCGCCGCTTCCTGAGCCCCATGGCGGCGCTCGCGCCTGCGGCGACGCTGGCACTCAGCGTCGCGCACCTCGGGCTGTCGCGCTCCGCCTACTCGGAGCCGCTCACACTGCTGCTCCTCATGGCAGCGGTTCACTGGGCGTGGCGCGGCCTCGAGCACGGGCGCACCGGCGCGCTCGTTGCTGCGGGGATTGCCTCGGGCGCCACGGCGCTGGTGCGCATCGACGGCGGCGCGTACGCGCTCGGGGTGCTCATCGGCGTCGCGATCGCTGCGGCCTTCGCTGGGCCAAAGGCCCGCACAGGGTTTATCGCCTTCACCGTCGCTCAAGGAGCCATGGTGGGCGCCGGCTACCTGTCGTTGGCACGCTGGAGTGCCGCGTACCTTGAGCGCCTCGGAGACGAGGCTCGTCTTTTGGGAGCCGTCTACGCCGTGTTCGCGGCGCTCCTGATCATCTGGGCGGCCACGTGGTCTAGCCGAGCGGCCGCATACCTGCGTGACGCGATCAATGCCCGACGTCACGGGCTGGCATCCGCCTCCGCCACCCTCGTCGTCGGCGCGAGCCTCGTTCTCGCCTCAAGGCCGTTGTGGATGACCGTTCATCGTGGCACCACGTCCGAGACCGACGAGTTCACCAACAAGGTGGTCGCCGCGTTCCAGCAAGACGAGGGTTACGTGATCGAGCCGACGCGCACCTACGCCGAGCACACGGTGACGTGGCTGAGCTACTACCTGACATGGCCGGTGCTCGCGCTGGCGGCCATCGGCCTGGGCGTCATCGTGTCCAGGGCGATCCGCGCCCGCCACGAGGCGTGGGTGCTCCTCGGCGCGGTGCTCGTCCCGAGCGTCTTGTATCTCGCGCGACCGCAAATCGTCCCCGATCAGTTGTGGGCGATTCGCCGGTTCGAGCCCGCGACCTTGCCTGGCCTTGCGATCGCTGCTGGCGTGGGCGCGTGGTGGCTCGCCCGTCGCCTCGCCGAGCGGTGGCCACACGTGGGCCAGCGCATCTTCGCCACAGCGGCGATCGTCTTGGTGGCGGCTCCCGTCACCACCTACGTCAGCATCCGCCTTGGCGACGACTATCCCGTCACCATCGCCACGTACGCCTACTTGCGAGAGCAACACGGGGCACGGGAACAGATCGACGCGCTGTGCAGGGTCGCCGACGGGCGACCCATCATTCTGGAGGGTACGTCGTCTCACTACGGCTCCTTGCGGGTGATATGTGACGTGCCCGTGGTGCTCGCTCTCGAGCAGCCGACGCCGGAGATGCTGCGGCAAGCGAGCGCATTGTGGGGCGAGTCCCCCGTCGTACTCACGCGGGAGACGGGCCTGTTCCAGGGAAACCCTCCCGAGCCTGTGGTCACCTCGACCACAGCGCAAGGCGAGTACGCCCTGCAGCACATGCCGCGCATCGTGTCGACTCGGGACTACTCGTGGTTCGCGGCGGTCGTGAACCCAGACGGCACGCTCACCGCGCTTGCGCCTGACGGTTCGCCAGCGCCGTAGACGCGGTTATCCACAGATCAGTGGCACGACGTCGTCAGGAAGTCTCCGTTGTGACACGGTTCCCGTGTGCGTTTCACGATCGATCGCTCCCTCACCGACACGAAGGATGTCGAGCTTGAGGTGATTGCCGGTGCGACCCTGGCGCAGGTTCTCGATGGCGTGACGCGCAAGCGGGCGTGGTGCGGGGCGACCCTCCTCGACCCTTCTCATCCGGCCGGGTTGCGGCCCTTGCTCCAAGGTGCGCGCCTTCGCGATGGACCGGGCGCACCCACCTCGCCTCTTGAGGGTCTCCACCTCGCGGCGATTGCGGGGCCAGACGCCGGCGCAGTGATCGAGGTGGACGGTCAGGTGACCATCGGTTCGGCGCCGGGGCGCCATCGGCTGGACGACGACGCAGTGGACGCTTGCCATGTGATGGTCGAGCGTGGCGCGCGAGGCTCGTTGCTGTGCCTCGACCAGTCGTCCACGAACGGCACCGGTTGGTGGCGTTGGGACGGGCAAGGGTGGTCGTGGCGAGGGCACCGGCGGCGCATCACCGCGCGCGAGGGCGACGTGCTGACCGTGGGGTGTACCGCGCTGCAGGTGAGGAGCGGCAGTTCTTCGCCGGCGCCCGACAGTCTCTGGGCACCCTCTCGGCGTCTGACGAGATGGCTCTCGCGCCTGCCGTGGGTGCCCACGCCCGCCTGGGACGGGCTCCCCGATCCGACCACCGTCGGCGATTGGAGCGGGCCAGCTATCCTTTCCGGTCCCCGCGCACAGGCCGCTGCTCGCGCGCTGGTTCTCGCGCGCGGCAGGCGTCCACCTGCCCCGATGCCCCTTGACGAGCAGTGGCTCTCATGGCTCCCGGAAGCGCTGCCAGGAGACGGGCCCATCACGTGTGAGCCGGATGGGCCGCCGCGACCCGAGACAACCTTCGAGGCGCACGCCACCATGTCGACGCTCGCGGACGCAACGACTCGCCAGGCACGGCTGCCGCTCGGTGTCTCGGCTGTCAGGGCCGATGCGCTCGCCAGGGCCGTCGCGAGCACCGCGCCAGCGCCGTGGCCCACGAGTGTGCGATGGGCTGACCTTGCACATCGGGACGCACCTCGCGCGATCGATGGGGCGCTCACCGCGACGCTCGGAGTCGTGTGCGACGAGACGCTCGAGCCGTGGAGGATCAGGTTCGACGACGACGCTCCTCACCTGCTTGTGGCCGGTGCGCATGGGAGCGGCACCTCGACGTTGCTCGCAACCTTGGTCGCGGGGCTATGCGCCCACCACCACCCGTCGCAGCTTTCCGTAGTGCTCATCGGCGCTGGCACCGGGAGCCCGCTTTCCGCTTGCGCGCGGCTCCCACACGTGAAGCGAATCGTTGCCGACGTGGGCGGAGCCGAGGCCGCGGCCGCGCTGGAAGCCGTCGCCGCCTCCGCCCTCCGCCGACGCGATACCCGGGGTACCGCAGGCGACGCGGGCGACGCGGGCGACGCATCGTGGACCGATACGACGTCGCTCGACACTGTGCCCACGAAACTCCTGGTCGTCGTCGACGACTTTGACGAGATCACGGGCCGCTCCCGCTCAGCGGCTCTCGCCCTCGATCGGCTAGCCGGCCTCGCGCCGTCAGTCGGCGTCCATCTTGCGATGGCGACCCACCGCCCAGCTGGCGCCATCACGCCCACGCTGAGGGCCGCTTGCGCCCACGCGGTCGCACTGCGCACCACGACCGCATCGGACTCGATGGGGCTCGTCGGCGTTCCTGACGCGGCCTCGCCGGGACAGCCCGCTGGTCGTGGGATTGCCCGGTCGGCCGGGAAGCGGGCAGTCGTTCAGGTCGCCCTACCAGCCGCCGACCCTTCTCCGCTCGTGCGGCGCCTTGACCGTGCGGACGCCGTGCCCCGCCACCTGGCCGAGGTGCTCATAGCGGATGCTCGTCAGGAGACCTGGGCGGCTTCCGACGCGCCGTAGGCCGCGAGTCTCCTGATCACTGCCAGCGTCACTATCGCGGCGAGCACCAAAAGCGCCCCGCCGACGGCTGGCCACACGGAAAGCAGCCAGACACCCACGCTCGCCTGCATCAGCTGCCATGCGAGGGCTCCGCTAAGAGCGAACCTGCGCCGCTTGGCGTAGCCCCAGGCAAACGCGGCCAGGCCTGCGGCGAAGACGGCCATGACGCCAGCCAGAGCAGCGGACAACGCCCGGTCGTCCGCATCTAGCAGCGCATATAGCGCGTAGCCGACCGCCATGAATGCCGCAATGAGGGTCTCGACGACGAGCAGTACGCGTGCGACCAGGTCGAGCACCGACGAAACGCGCTCGTTTTTGTTCACGGCATCCAACCTCACCCACGGAATTGTGACCGACGTTACAGGTTAAACCCCTTGTCATCTGTTGTTAACAATGCGAACATGGATCCCAGTGATCCGCGACGGCGCGGCGAATCTACCCCCAGCGTAGGTCGCCGCCTTTTTCTTTGTGAGGAGTCCCCATGAATTGGCGCGACCGCGCAGCGTGTCTCGAAGTTGACGACCCAGAGCTGTTCTTCCCTGTCGGCAACACGGGACCTGCGCTCGTCCAGATCGAGAAGGCGAAGGCAGTGTGCAACACGTGCACTGTCCGCGACATGTGCCTGCAGTGGGCCATGGAGCACAACCAAGACTCTGGCGTGTGGGGCGGGCTTTCGGAAGACGAACGCCGCTCCCTCAAGCGCCGCGCAGCCCGCGCTCGCCGCGCAGCGAAGTAGTCCCCACCGGCGTTTCCCTTAGTCACCGTCAACGGTGACCGTCAGGTCGACGCTGGATCCCCCCGGCATGGAATGCCAGGCAATCTCGCCGTGAAGTTCATTCGTGACGAGCGTCCTGACGATTTGTGATCCCAAACCGGAGGGATCGGCGGCGATACCCTTGCCGTCGTCGGCGATCCTTGCGTGAAGGAGGGGCCCCTCCCTCTCCGCATAGATCGTGATGGAGCCGTGCTCGCGCCCTTCGAAACCGTGCTCGACGGCGTTCGTCACCAATTCGGTCAGGATGAGAGCGAGCGACGACGCATACTGTGCGGGGATCATCCCAAAGTCGCCCTCGCGCACGATCTTGACCTGAACGCCGGGCGAGGCGACGTCGACGGCCATCCGCGACGCACGCGCCACGAGGTCGTCAAAGTGAACGAGCTCGTCGAGCGTGCCTGACAGCGTCTCGTGCACCATCGCAATCGTGGCGACGCGCCGCATGGCCTCAGATAGCGCCTCCTTCGCCTCCGGCGCCTCGACCCTGCGGGACTGCAGCCTCAGCAAAGCCGCCACAGTCTGAAGGTTGTTCTTGACCCGGTGATGGATCTCTCTGATCGTCGCATCCTTGGTGATGAGCTCGCGCTCACGGCGACGCAAATCGCTGACGTCTCGGCACAACAGGACGGCGCCGATGCGGTTGCCATTGTCCGTCACGGGAATAGCCCGTAGCGAGAGCGCGGCTCCATTCGCCTCGACATCGGTGCGCCACGCGGCACGGCCAGCCGTCACCATGGCGAGAGTCTCATCGACCTGGCCCCTGTCGGAGACCATCGCCGTCACCACGCGCGGAAGAGCCCTGTGCATGAGTGAGCCCGTCACTCCCAAGCGGTGGAAGCACGATAGGGCGTTTGGACTGGCGTACGTGACGATCCCCTGGGCGTCGAGCCTCATGACACCGTCTCCCACACGCGGCGCTCCCCGCTTGGGGCCGGTCACCGAGGTGCGCATGGGGAACTCACCCCTGGTGATCATGCGCAAAAGGTCATCCGCTGCGCCCTTGTAGTTGATCTCGAGGCGGCTGGAGGACCTGAGTGCCGCCATCGACGCCTCGCGCGTGAGGACCGCAATCACGCGGCCCCGCATGACCACCGGCAGCGCCTCTTCTCGCACTGCGTATGTTTCGTCCCAGCGCGGTTCTCGCGACACAACGATCTGGCGCTCCTCGAAGGCTGTCTCGAGGTGGCCGATGCGGCCCGCCGCGGCTCTCATACCCACGACCTCTTCTTGGTGAACGGTCGGGCCCGTCGAGGGCCTGCAGTGACCGATCGCGACAAAGCCCTCGTCCACCTTGCGCCACAACACGAGGTCGGCGAACGAGAGGTCGGCGATGATCTGCCAATCGGCCACCACCTCTGACAGCCAGTCGGACTCGTCTTGGGGCATGGGTCCGTATTGCTGAGCGATCTCCGACAAGGTAGCCACGCCCCAAGCCTAAGAGGCGTCGCGGTCGCGCGGCACCGCGATACCCTAAAGCCATCGGGAGGAGGCGTCATGGACATCACGCACGAACATCACTTCACTGCGTCGATCGAGGACGTGGTCGCCATGTTCAGCAACGAAGACTTCGCTGCTCAGCGGGCACGCGCCAGTGGTGCGGCGGGTAGCGACGTCTTGGTGGACGTCGAGGAAGACGGATCGTTCACCGTCGTCATCCGTCGAACCTTGCCGGCCAACACCATTCCCGCCGAGTTCAGGGCCTTTGTCGGTTCAGAGATTCACGTCCGCTACACCGAAGCGTGGGAGGCGCCCGACGCTCGCGAAGACGGCGTACGCGAGGGCACCTTCGCGATGGAGATTCCTGGCACTCCCGGTCACGCACGCGGAAGCGTCGTCTTGACTCCACGGGGTGAGGGCACCGACTTCGAAGTGAACGGCGAGGTGCAGGCTTCCGTGCCGCTCGTTGGCCCCATGGTGGAACGCGCCATCGCTTCCGCGATCGACCAGGCACTACCGCAGGAGTTGGCAGCGGCCGACGTGTGGCTCGCCTCCGCGTGACCGCCAAGATCTACGGCGTCGTCTTTGCTGGCGCCGTCGTCGGCGGTGCGGCGCGCCTGGCCATCGATGAACTCTTCACAGCAGAACGCTGGGCGTGGGACATCGTTGTGATCAACGTTCTCGGCTCGGCGCTGCTGGGGGCGCTCATGGGTTGGTATAGCGCACATGCCGCACCGTGGTGGGTTCCAGGTCTCGGCCCTGGGCTGCTGGGCGGCTTCACCACGTTCTCCGCCATGGCTGCACCTCACCCAGGCGCTCCCCTGCCCGCCCTCGTCTTGCTGGGCTCGACCTTGGCGCTGGCCGCATTGAGCGCCGGCGCTGGCTGGTGGTGTGCAGACACCTTGGCGGTGAGACTCGGAGCGCGCGAGCGCGACGTTGACGCCGACAGAATCGAGGCCGAGGTCGAGGGCTACCGGCACGATGAGGTCGCACCATGAGCGCATGGGCTTACGTCGCCGCGATCCTCGGTTGCGGCGTGGGCGCGGTGGTGCGCTATGCGATCGGCACGTGGCGTAGGGAACATCACCTCCCGTGGCCGACCCTTGCGGCAAACGCACTCGGCACTCTCGTGCTGGGGGCGGCCGCGGCGTTGCTCGAAGAGGGCCAGCTGAGCGCGACGTCCGCCTTCGTGATCGGCTCAGGCCTCGCTGGCGGCCTCACGACGTTCTCCACGCTTGCGGTCGACGCCGTGGTGCTGTGGCGTGCCTCCCCGAGCAAGGCCGTGCTCTATCTTGCCGTCACAGGAGCCGTCGGTGTTGCCTCAGGCGCACTGGGCTGGGCCGTCGCCGCAGCGGCCGTCAACTGATTCGAGCCCCTCGCCGCAGCACGGCCCGCAGCACCACGGCGAGAGCCAAGCAGCCAGCGGCAGCAAGAATCGGTGCAAAGTCGAGAGACAGCGCGAGGATCACGCACAGCGCCATGCCGGTCGCCGCCCCGACGCGCCACCGCATCATGGGCACCTCGGAGGCGCCACGTCCGGCGGCGAAGGCCGCAGCGTTGGCTACGGCGTAGTACACCAGCACCGCGACGCTCGACATCGCGAGTGCAAAGGCGAGATCACCCCACCACACCAGGCCCACCGCGCCGAGCGCCGCGACTGCCTCTGCGCGTTGAGGAACACCTGCATGACCGACCCTGGCGAGGGCCTGCGGCAGGTCTGACTCGCGCGCCATGGCCATCGCGGTGCGGCCAATACCTGCCATGAGGGCGACCATCGCGCCGGTGGCGGCGACCGCGGCAAGCGCGGCGAGGGCAACGGTGGCAAGGCGTCCCTGCGGGACAGCAAGCGACAATGGCGCGCTCGCGCTGCGCAGCGCCTCGAGGCCGGGGCTCCTGATCAGCGTCGCACCGAGCGCGAGGTAGGTCACCACGACCACTCCGATGGCAAGGGCAATGGCGCGGGGAATGGTGCGGCCAGGGTCGCGCACCTCCTCTCCCAACGTGGCGAGCCTGGCGTAACCGGCGAAGGCGAAGAAGATCAGCGCGGCGGCGGAAGCGACAGATGCCGCAGACACGGTTTCCGACGATGCCTGCGTCGTCACTCCCTTCTCCCCCATCAGGGACGTGGCGATCACTGTCGCCAACCCGACGAGCACCAGCACCGCCATCACCGTGGTGGCCGCCGCAGTGCGCTTGACCCCCATGGCGTTCACCGCCCACACGGCCCCAATCGCGACCGTTCCCACGAGAGGCGCGTACCCAGGCAAGACGTACGTGCCGATCGCCAGTGCCATAGCCGCTACCGAGGCCGTCTTGCCCACCACGAAGCCGATTCCAGCAACGAACCCCCACACCGCGCCGAGCTCACGCCTGCCGAACGTGTACGCGCCTCCCGCCACGGGATGGCGCGCGGCCAAGAGCGAGACCGACCTCGCATTGATGATCGCCACAGCGGCCGCCAGCCCGATGGCCGCCAACAGCCACTCACCCGCGGCGTCGGCCGCCGGTCCCCAGACCACGAAGACGCCGGCGCCCAACATGGATCCGACCCCCACGCCAACAGCGCCGCCAAGACCCAATTGCCGTGTCGACACGGGAGGAGAGCTCACGCGTGAATGCTAGCGTCCCGTCGCGTCGATTCCAGTGACGGCGGACTCGCCGTCTGCCTCTGCCTCACCCTCAAGGTCTGCGTCTGGCTCCACCTCAGCCTCCGCCTCCGCTACCGCATGGGAGGCGCCTCGTGGGCGCCCCGCCTTGACCCACGCGATGTACAGCCCGCCGCCCACCAGGGCTGTGGCCGCGAGTGAACCGACAGCGGCGGGACGGAGCGCGTTGGCCACCAGGGTGAAGCCGACTGCCGCAGCCGCCACCGCGTTGAGCACGACCCATCCCACCCGACGCTCCCGCCAGGCGAAGGTTGCCATGGCGAGCAAGCCCATCAGGAAGCTCACAAAGACGGCGACGGCGTAGAACAACACGAGTCGCTGGTCCCGCGCGCCCGCGGCAATCACCACGAGCACAGATGCCCCGTAGAACACGGCCACGCCCATCACCGGAACGTGATGAACGTTCGTGGTGCCTAGCACGGAGGGGAGTACTCCGTGCCGGGAGCGGCCAGCACCCTTGCTGCGCGCGAGCGCCTTCAGCAGTCCAGGGCCCGCCTGAAAGGAAGAGCTGGCGGCGGACAGCAACAGCAAGGCGGTCGTGCCTTGGAACATGGTGAACACCGCGTGAGAACTCCCCGACCGGGCCAGTTCCGCCACCAAAGTGGTGTCATTTCCTGGCACACCAATACCGAGGTGCACCGCCACCGCAGCGAGCCCCATCGTGAGGACGGACACGATGCCAAGCGTGAGCCACAGCGCCCACCGCCCGAACGAGCGACGCCCGGCGTCGTCCAACTGCGCCAACTGCGCGATCGCGGACGATGGAGCCTCCACGCCAGTTGCGAGCGCCATCGCCACGGGGAACGCCAGCGCGACCGTGAGCGGCGCGGACGATGTCAAAGACGGCTCGATGACCGTCGTCACCGCGTTTTGACCCGCACTTGTGACGAGCACGACCACGGCGGTGATGACAAACGCGATCGTCAGGAGCGCGAAGACCGCCCTTCCCAAGTGACCGAAACGCATGAGTCCGGCCACGAGCGTCAGCAACCCCAGGGCTAGCCACAGGCGGTAGGGGGACAGTGAAGGCACATAAGAAATGATCGCCGAGGAACCGGCGGAAACCGAGATGGCAATCGTCAGGACGAAATCGACCACGAGCGCACCCATCGGAACGAACGCCAAGCCCTCGCCGAAAGCCTTGCCAGTAGCCGCGGCCGCGCCGCCGCCTTCTGGGAACCGCGCCACGAGCTGGTGATAGGAGGCCACCACCAGACCCACGATGAGGACGACCAGGAACATGGCGGGAAGCAAGAGGCTCAGACGCCCGTCGAGAGCGCGAAGCGCCGCCTCGATGGCGTAGGCGACGGAAGACACCGGGTCTGCCATGACCGAGAACGCGAAAGCAATCAAGAGGACGGTTCGCCCGTGCCACCAGCCGGTGCGCGTGGAACCCGGCTCGTGGATGGCCGTGCTTGTCATGAAGCCTCCGGTTGCGATGCGCCTGTCTCGGCGCACACGAGGAGCCACATTACTCGCGGCCAGGCCCCTAGTAACCGGGCCGTTCCTCCCACGCTGTCGCGTCGATCCTTGACCGGAAACTGCCGCGGCGGGGTCCCGCGCGGCGCGCCAACTCTGTCAACAGGCCGTGACCTTGATCCAAGTGTTCGAGTTTCTCGATGAGCCCCTCTGGTGCGGCGGGCCTTGCCAAGAAGTAGCCCTGACCAAACCTGCAGCCGGTGGTGAGGAGGCGGTCAAGTTGAGCTTCGTCCTCGATGCCCTCTGCCACGACTTCCAGCCCGTACACCTGACCAAGGTCGATGATGGTGCGGACCAATTGGTCACCCTGGGTTCCTTGCGCTCCAGAGACGAAACTGCGGTCGATCTTCAAGACGTCTAGCGGCAGCTTGTGAAGATAACTCAGCGCCGAGTAGCCCGTGCCGAAGTCGTCGAGCGCGATGGTGATGCCCGCCCGCTCGAGATGTTCCAGAGAGTCGATGGTGCCGTCATGGTCTGCGATGAGGGCGCTCTCCGTCACTTCCACGATGAGAGCGTTCGGCGGGAGTCCTGCTCCCGCGACCGTATCGATGACCTCGGTAGCAAAGCCCGGCTCGCGCAACTGGTGCACTGACACGTTGACAGTCACCTTGAGCGCGGCGAGGGAAGAGCGCCACTTGCTCGCCCACCCGCACGCTTGACCCAGCACCCATCGGCCTATCGGCACGATCAAACCTGTCGACTCGGCCACGGGAATGAACTCCGTCGGCGAGACGGTGCCGCGCGTGGGGTGCTGCCAGCGAAGCAGGGCCTCGACAGCCACAGGCCTGCCGGAGTCGAGGTCAAAGATCGGCTGGAAGTGGACGGAGAGTTCTTTCCTGCCGAGCGCGCCGGTGAGATCGGACGCGAGACTCAACTGCGACGCCAGTTCGTCCCGCATCTTCGACTCAAAGGTCGCGCTCCTCCCGCCTCCTGCGCGCTTAGCGCGATACATAGCCAGATCGGCGTCGGCGAGAAGCTCCGCTGCGTCGCGGCCGTTTCCGCTAAACGCAATGCCTACGGTTGCTCCGATTAAGACGGTATTGCCCCTCACCGTGAAGGGCTCGGCGAGCGCGGCGATGACTCGTTGGGCGACGTGGATAGCAATCCCCGGCTCCGCGTGGCACTCGACCATGAGGGCAAACTCATCGCCACCAAATCGTGCGGCGGAGGACTCGGTCCTGGTGGTCGAGCGAATGCGCTCGGCCACCTGCAACAGCAGTTCATCACCAGCGGCGTGTCCCATCGTGTCGTTGACCGCCTTGAAGCGATCAAGGTCGACGAAGAGCACGGCAAGTGGTCCCGCATCGCGTTTGTCGAGCGCAGCTGTCAGCCGGTCAAGAAAGAGCGGGCGGTTCGGAAGCCCTGTGAGCGGGTCGTGGAAGGCCTCCCGCATCGCCTCAACCGTGCGGGCGTCGGTCAGTGCCAGGCTCGCGTGCTCGGCAAAGGTCGAAAGCAAGGCACGGTCCTCATCGGTGAGCCGGGTTCCCTCGGATGCGCCCGCAAGCAACCTGCCTGCGATGGCGCCTTGAACGTGGACCGGTATCGAGACCGCGTCCTCAACACGTTCCAGGTCCGCACCCACGTGCACCGGCTCGCCAGGGTCGAGCGCATCATCGAGCACGAGTGCCACCGGACACCCCCGCAGCACGCTGGACGCACCCTCCGTCACGGACAGGAGGATCTTTGCCAGCGGTACCCTGTGCGAGATCGAGCGTTGCAGAGCGAGCAATACCTCGAGCGCCCGGTGCCGCGCGCGCTCCCTCTCCAACGCGCGTATCGAACTTGTGGTCAAGTCAAAAACGCGGGCCATCCCCAAGAAGAGATCCCGGTCGCCGCTCGTATACGGCGCTCCCACCCGACCAGCGACGATGCGCCCCCCTGGAAAAGCGGAGCACGTCGCCGTCATCGTGTGGCACGGACCGATGCCGGGAATCTCCACTACCGAGACGCCGGAGGGGATGGAAAGGAGGAGTTCTGCTGGTGGATCGGAACTTCCAAATCCCACAGCGGAGATCACCTCGTTTGCTGACAGGACGAGCCCCAATTCCCCGTCGAACTCTTCCGCGATCAGTTCCGTCGCCAGGTGCGTCAGTTCCACGGACGTCGCGCACCGGCCAAGCTCCGTGAGGAACACCACGAGCCGTTGAGGGGAAACCGCGGAGAGGTCCGTCATGGCCTATCCCAGTGCTAGCAAGACGAGCGTGGCGCTGTGGACGCCCCGCGAACCGGTGCGGCGAGCCACTTCGCCGTAGGTGTAGAAGCCTGCCACGGGAGCCTCCCCTGCGCGCTGAGCCAGGCGCGAGGTTTCCGTCGCCACACCTTCCTCGCCAAGAATGTTGCGGCGCGCCGCACAGTCGAAAGCGATGAAGCCGACGGCTGGGACCCCTTGAAGGGCTCCGATTGCCTCGTCCATCGCCGTGTCGGTCCCGCGCATCACCGAGTCAGCGTCACCCTCCATGGGCCAGATCATTGATCCCTGCGGAATATCGCCGCAAAACAGCGATCGGTTGTCAAAATCGGCGCTCAACACGGCGCGCACTTCGTCTCCACCTGGTCGCGGAAGCCCGAATGGGCGCTCGAGCGCGTGTCGCTGCCAGGCCTCTTGATCCGAGGATGCCGCTGCCGGCGCGTCCGTGGCGGCCAAATAGGCGTCAAGGGCCGGTTGATCGTCGATCGTGAAGATCTGCGAGCCGTCGCTCGACGTCACGACCAAGGGATCGCCGGTTCGCCGCCAGCCGTGCCCCACACCGATGCCGATGGGCCCGTCGGACCCAATCGCCGCGCCCACGATCACGCCCGTGTATGCGCGGTCACCAAAGATCTGCCACGTGGTGCCCATCGCCAACTCGTCGCCGGCGCAGCCGCCTACCAGTTGCACGGTGGCGCCACCAACGGCGTAGGCCCCTCGCACCACTGACGCGTGGTGGCCGGCGAGGCCGTCGGGCAACAAGATGAGCGCGCGGTGAGGGCGAGTGAGGGCACGCAGTCCCTCGGCCGCCGCGCTGCCCGCTGCGGTCGCGCCGTCGGCAAGGAGGCCCATCGACGTGCGTGCCTCCAAGCCATCGCCGCCCAGAGCTACCGCCACCACCCGACCGGAACCGCCCCGGCCGTCGGCGATTTCTCCCGACGTCGAACAGCCCACGACGGGGGCATCCTGGGCTGCATGCGCGGCCGCAGAGGCGATGGCATGCATGTTGTAGGTGGGCGACACGAAGAGCATCACCAGGGATGCCTGCCTGCCGGCGAGCGCTTGTGTGACGGCGTCCCTGGCTGCCACGTCGGGGCGCGCGTCGGCGGATGTGCCGACCGACATCCATCGCTGCAACCCTGAAGCGTTCACGCTTCAGCATCGTCACGAAGCGCGCAGAGTTGAGGATTTGCGGCAAAACCGCTGGTAGCGGCCCGTTGCAGTCGAGCATCCTGAAGAAACGAGAAACCCCCAGCCTCATGGCTGGGGGTTCTTCTCGTAGCGGGGACAGGATTTGAACCTGCGACCTCCGGGTTATGAGCCCGGCGAGCTACCGAACTGCTCCACCCCGCGTCAGTAGGTGTCCTAGCCTACCTGGGTTCGCCGCGGCGTCCAAATCGCGCTCCGTTGGCCACGTGATCGCTCCTCCTCGCGGACGGTTCGGCCATCGTTCCGGCGGAGGATGCGGGCGCGCGCCCGAGTGGATACGGTCATCTCATGACAACACCACAAGAACCTCAGGACCCGTTCTCCACTCCACAAGCGCCGCTGCCTCCCCAGGCGCAGTCGCCTCAGCAGCCACCCGCCTACGCCCCACCGCCGCACATCGTCGTGAGCCAGTCGTCTGGTCCGACAAAGCTGGCGCTGTGGGCAACGATTCTGACCGGCGCCGTCACCGTCCTCGCCTTGATAGGTGCGTTCACCGCTGCGGACGCCGTTGATGAACTGAAGTCGGTGCTCGCGGACCCCGACGGCGCCTCTCCCTTTGCTGGCCAGAACCCCTTGGACTTGCTCTCAGCACCACTGTGGATCGCCAGCTTCGTGGTGCTCGCGCTGTGGATGTCACGGGTGCGTTCAGCGATGGTGGGCAGAGGCGAGGTTCCTGGCGGCCCTCCGGCCGTCGAGTGGTGGGGCTGGTTTGTGCCGCTCGCCAACTTCGTGCTGCCCTACCTCGGGATGCGTGCCATCACCCGCCGCAAGGCAGGCCTCGGAATTGTCCTGGGCTGGTGGCTCACGTTCTGCCTGTACTGGGTCCTGTCCTACGCATCCATCATCCCCAGCATGACCGCTGTCGACTACTCGACCGGCGAACTCACCCACCCGGAGAACCTCGACGCGATCGTGCCGCTCACGTGGGCCGGAGCCATCACTCTTGCCGTGTCGTGGGTCTTCCTCGCTCTCGTCATCCGCCAGACCACGGCGGCAGAAGACGCGATCGCGACCAACAACACCTACGGCGCCGGATCAACGCTCTAGACATCCATCACGCGCACGACAGCGGGCCACGGGTGAACCCGTGGCCCGCTGTCGTGTCTGCGTACTAGTTGGTCTCGTCAGAGGCCGACGGAGACGGGCTCGCCGAAGCGTCCGACTCGCCGTCCGCCGGTACCCCAGCGTCGGCCTCGGTTGCCGCGTCGAGGGCCGCCTCCGCCTGGGCCGCACGACCAAGAGCCTCTGCCAGCGCCGCTTGAGCCTCGCCGTAGGCGGCAAAGTCGCCTTCCGTGAGGGCATCCTGACCGTCAAGAAGTGCCTGCTGAGCATCGGCGAGCGCGGTGCGCAAGTCGGCCCTCGCGGCGCTCGCGTCGGGGTCCACTGGCTCCGCTGGCTCGGTGGGCTCGTCAGGCTCTGCCGGCTCGTCAGGGTCCTGACCATCGACCGGATCCGTCGGGTCGGGGATGTCGTCGGTGGCGCCGGAGCCGAAGACCTGGTCAAGCGCGCCCGAGAGCGTGTCAGCGAAGCCCACCTCATCGCCGAAGGACACGAACACCTTCTGCAACAGGGGGAACTGGGTTCCCTGAGACGAACGCACGTACACCGGCTGCACGTACAGGAGTCCGCCACCCACCGGCAACGTCAGCAGGTTGCCGTTGATCACGTCAGTCTCACCCTGGCGCAGCAGGTTCAGGACGTTCTGTGCCTCTGGGTCCGAGCGGAACTGGTTCTGGACTTGGCCAGGACCGGAAACCGTCGCGTCGCGCGGCAACTCCAGCAGGCGGAATTGTCCGTAGTCCGGGTGTTTCACACCTGGCTGATCACCCGTCTCGGAGTTGACGGCAACGAAGCCGGTCAGCACCTGACGATCGGAGTTACCTCCAGGGATGAACGTCGACGTCAAGGAGAACGCGGGATCGTCCTGCCCTGGCATTTGCAGGGTGAGGTAGTAGGGAGGCTGCAATCGCGTCTCCGCCGTGGGGTCGGCAGGGTTCGCCCAGAAGTCCTGTCCGGAGTAGAACTCCGCCGCATCCGACACGTGATACCGGGTGAGCTGGTAGCGCTGGATCGAGAACAGGTCCTCGGGATAGCGCATGTGGCTCATGAGGTCGGCACTCATCTCCGAGTACGGCACGAGCGTGGACGGGAACACCTTTTGCCACGTCTTCAAGAGCGGGTCTTCAGGGTCCCAGGCATACAAGGTGACGGTGCCGTCGTACGCATCAACCGTCGCCTTGACGGAGTTGCGCACGTAGTTCAGCACCGCGGGATTGAGGGGGTCCGTGCCCGCAAAGACGTCGGTCGACGAGATGCTCGCCGCGTACGGGAAGTCGTTGGTTGACGTGTAACCATCCACGATCCACACGACCCGCCCATCCACCACAGCGGGATAGGTGGTGCTGTCGAGGTCAAGGTAGGGAGCAACGCGTGCGACGCGCTCGATCGGGTCGCGGTAGTACAGAATCTGCGACTCCTCGGTCACGCGGTCGGAGAACAGAATCTGCTGCTCACCAAACTTGAGGGCGTACATCAACTTGGCGAAGGTATTGCCGATGCTTGGCCCGCCATCGCCGTCGTACGTGTTGTTGACCTGGCCCCCAGCGTCGTCGTCAGGGAAGTCAAGCTCCCATGGATCGCTGCCCTCTGGAGCGCCCACGATCGAGTACGTGGGAACGGAAGTACCAAAGTAGATGCGCGGCTCATAGGTGCCGAGCTCGCCAACGGAGGGGATACCCGACTGGTAGAACTGCGGGCGGCCGTCGGTGGTGACCTTGTTGCCATAAGCGGCCACCACGCCGAATCCGTGCGTGAACACCGTGGTGTCGTTGACCCACGAGCGGTTCTCTTGACTCAAGCCATCGAGGTTGAGTTGGCGGACCGCGATGACGGTGTCGCGAATCTCGTCGCCCACGCGGTAGCGATCGACAGTGAGCGTCTCGGGGAACGAGTAGTACTGCTTGTTCTGCTGCAGTTGCTGGAACGTGGGGGCCACCACGTTGGGGTCGAGCAGGCGGATCTGGGCGGTCGTGTCGGCGTCGGCGCGCAACGCATCGGCATCGGCCTCTGTCTGCGCCTCGTATTGCGTGACGTCCACGTCGTCGAGGCCATACGCGTAGAGCGTCGCATCGATATCGCGCTGGATATAGGGCGCCTCGTACTCCTGCGCGTTCGGGTCCACCTGGAAGTTCTGCACGATCGCGGGGTACACGCCGCCGATGACAATGGCAGACAGGGCCATGAGGCCGACGCCGGTGGCGGGGATACGCCAGTCGCCTCGCCAGATCACCAGCAGGAACATCACCGCCACCAGCACCGCGATACCGGCAAGGATCGACCTTGCGGGCAAGATGGCGTTGACGTCCGTGTAGCTCGCGCCGGAGAAACGTTCGCCCTGGTTCAGCACCAAGGAGAAGCGGTCAAGCACGTAGTTGGCGGCGATGGCGAGCATGACGATGAAGCCGAGGATGCCCAACTGGGTGCGGGCTCCCTTGCTCGCGACGAACATGCGCCCGCCGCCGGAAATGCCGCCGTACAGCAGGTGCACGAACGCCGCGAGGATGGTGCACACGATCACGATCGCGAGCACAAAGCCGACGACGAGTCGCAACACAGGAAGCGTGAACACGTAGAACGACGCGTCGAGGCCGAACTGGGGGTCGTCGTAGCCGAACGACGACCGGTTCAGGAATGCCAGCACCTGGTCCCACCTGGAGGCGACGGCGCCACCGGCGATGAGCCCCACCAACAGTGGCAACACCAGGGTCACGACGCGCTCGATCGGGCGGATCTGCTCCCGGTACTGATCAAGCGGCGTGTTGCGTGCCGCCGTCAGCGCCGGCCGCACCGACTTGGCCCACCGCAAGGAGCCCCACACCGCGGCCCCCGCAACGATCGCCGCGCCCGCGAAGAGCACAATGCGCGCGATCCACTGGGTGCGCCACACGCCGAAGTAGCCCACCTGGTCGTACCAGGCCGCCTCTGTCCAGACATTGGCGAGCGCGACCGTCAGCACGGCGAGCACCGCCATCGCGCCGATGGCGATCGCCATCGGCGAGCGACGCCTGGGAACAGCAACTGGCCGGTTGCGCGGGGTGGGGCGGTCCTCGTCAAAACTCACGGGAGATCCTCATTCGTTGGTGTTGTCAGTGCTGCACTGCTGCAGCGTCGAAGTGTCATCCTGGCCGATCGCCACGATCGCGGCATAGGCGTCGTCCAGGGTGTCTACGGCGTAAACGTCAAGACCCGCCGGAATGTGCCCCACGACCTCCTGGCAATTTTCCACCGGAGCCAAGAAGTAGTCGGCTCCGGCCGCGCGGGCACCGTACATCTTGTGGGTAATGCCGCCGATCGGGTACACCTGGCCGTCCACATCGATCACGCCTGTGCCCGCGACTCGTGCCCCGTCGAGCTCATCGACTTCGGTGAGTTGGTCCATGATCGCGAGCGCGAACATCAGGCCTGCACTCGGGCCACCCACCCTGTCGATCGCGACAGTCACGTCGATCGACGGCGAGAACTGAGGATCGACGGTGATCCCCAGGCGCGGCTGCCCATCCACCTCGATCAGTTCGAACGTCTCGGTCTGTTCCTGACCGTCGCGCAGCACGGTGATGGTCACAGGATCGCCAGGCTCACGGTCTTCGATGTAGTCGGAGAGGTCTGTGTAGGTCACGAACTCTTCGTCGCCTCCAGCGATCAACTGGTCGCCTACTTCCAGCGCACCGTTCGCGTTCGACTCTTCGAGAACCTCCACGACGGTGATCGTGGCCGGAACCTCGTTCCCTAGCGCCGATAGCGCCGAGACGGTCGCCGACTCCTGGGACGTGATCCACTGCTGGGCGCTGCGCTCGTCTTGCTGCTCTTGATCCTCTGGCGTTCCCAGCACTGCCTCGACCGGCTGGACCGACTTCTGAGACGAGAAGTAGGCCTGGATGACGGCGCCCATCGTGAAGCGTTGATTGCTCGCGTTCGACACGGAGACCGTGGTCAAGCGCAACTGGCCCGTGGCGTCGTACGTCTCAGCGCCCACGATCTGCACGAGAGGCACGTCGTCGACCGTGGCAAGGGTGTCAAAAGTGGGGCCGGGGCCCTCGATCGCGTACTGAGCGGGGACCACCGTCAGGACGGCAATCAGCAGCGACGCGGTCAGACCTGTCGCCGCCATGACGTTCGCGCGCCGCGACGGGGGCTGTTCTGACAGCGAGAGGTATACGTCATTTGTCGGCTCAACCACAAGACCATCATTGCCCATAGCGAACGGATGCCCCAATCGGCCTTCCCGTTCGTTACCGTGGTGAACAGCGGGGGCGCCGATGCGAGGAGACGAGATGGCGGACGCAGAAGAGCAGTGGATGAAGCTGCTCAGGGAGCTCTTTGGGGACGACGCCGAAGAGGCTCTCGACCAGATGCGTCAGATGGGCATGGATCCTTCTGCCCTCGCTCAAGCCTCTGGCATGGCCAATGCCCCGGGAATGATGGACCACATGCTGGGGCAGATCCGCGCGCTCATGAGCCAGTCGCAAGGCGAAGACGTCAATTGGACTCTCGCGCATGACGTGGCACGCGGCGTGGCGGCTCAAGGCGGCGACCCTGTGGTGACAGCGGCTCAAGCGCGGGAGTACCGCTCGACCGTGAGCCAGGCCGAGTTGTGGCTGGACGCCGCGACCGATTTCGATCCTTCGCGAGCGCAGCCAGCGGTGTGGAGCCGCGCCGAGTGGGTCGAGGCGACGTTGCCCACCTGGCGATTCCTCGCGGGGCCCGTCGCTTCTTCTGTCTCTCTTGCGCTCGGCGGAGTGTTGCGCGATGACTCTGGAATACTCGACGGACCTCAGGCCCAAGGCCTCCTCGGGTCGGTGAGCCCGACAGTGTGCGGAATGCACATGGGCCAAGCGGCGGGCGCGATGGCCCGCGAGGCCTTTGGTGCCACCGACCTTGGGATTCCGCTCCTCGCTGAGCCGCGGGTGGCGCTCGTCCCTCAACAGGTCGAGCAATTCGCCGAGGGCCTCGACATCGAGCTCGCCGATGTGAGGCTCTTCCTCGCCTTGAGGGAGGCGGCGCACGTGCGTCTCTTCGCGTCGGCACCCTGGTTGCCAGGGCAGCTTCACGCCGCTATTGAACGCTATGCGCGCGGAGTGACCGTCGACATCGACGCGCTCGACAATGCCGTGCGCGAGGCTGGCATGGGCGATCCTGCCGCCTTGCAGAAGGCGCTCACCACGGGAATCTTCGCTCCCACTCCGACCGCAGAGCAGGCGACGACGCTCGAGTCGATTGAGACCTGGCTGGCACTCATCGAAGGGTGGGTTGACGAAGTCACGGCGCGCGCCGCCGCACCGCACTTGCCAGCGTTGGGGCAGTTAAGGGAAATGATGCGGCGCAGGCGCGCGGCTGGCGGACCAGCGGAAGACACCTTCTCCGCCTTGCTCGGCCTGACGCTGCGGCCGCGACGCTTGCGCGACGCGGCCGACATGTGGTCGGCGCTGACGAACCGACTGGGGACGTCGGCGCGCGACGCGTTGTGGCGCCACCCTGACTTGCTTCCAGAGGCAGAGGCTCTCGCCGACTGGCGGGCATGGGTTGAACAGGCGACGAGCGAGGAGCGCTCGGACGACTTCGACAAGGAGATCGAGGCGCTGCTGAGCGGGACCTGGGAGGGCCCAGACGAGGGCGACGAAGGGAAATCCGACACGGCGAGCGGTGCTTAGCGGGTATTGTCGGCTACCGCGTCTACGCTTGACGCAACCGGAGCCCCCGACTGGGGGCCAGCGGCACACGCCGCACACCAGCAAGAAGGAGAAGGCTCATGGCCGACAAGTACCAGGGCGAGTTCTACTGCGTGAAGTGCAAGGCCAAGCGCACCACCGAGGGCGACGTGGTCGTTTCCGAGAACGGGCGCCGCATGGCCAAGGCCACCTGCCCCGAGTGCGGAACCAAGCTGAACCGCATCCTCGGCAAGGCGTAGCTCGCGCCAACTGACGTCAAGGCCGGGTGTCCTCGCGGACGCCCGGCCTTCGTCGTACCCGGCCACGGTTCTCGGAGTGCCACGTCGTCAAGCCTGTGGATAGCGCCCGCTTTGGTGGGCCACGGTGAGACCCTCGCACCATGAGACTGATCCCGGGCGCACACGTGCTTACTCGGGGAGAACACTCGATCCAGGTGGGATCACGAGACCCGCTCGTGGTGATCGACCCCACTGTCCATGAACGCAGGTTCCTCGAACGACTCGACAGTGCGGCGGCGACCACCCCGCTCGAACGCGCGCGATGCGCCCCACTTATCGAGCGACTCGCGGCGGCAGGTTTGCTCGATCAGCACTCCGCGCACGGAGCGAAGGAGCCTCCCAGGGCGACTCTCAACGATGGCGGCCCGATCGGCTGCGGCATCGGCCTGAACCTTGCGCGAGCGGGCTGGTCCGTCACGGTGAACGACGTTGGCAGGGCGGTCGAGACGCCGCGGGGAACCTATGATCCTGGTTCGCTTGCCGCCACCAGGCAGGCAGCCGCAGCGGACACGATCAGGCGCCTGCTGCCCCATTCCGACGTGCATTCCGGGCCGTCGCACTTCGACGTCGCGGTGATCGTGGCGCATGGCGCCCCTCTCATCGAAGCCGCCGTGCCGCTCATGGCAGGGGACATCCCGCACCTCTATGTCACGACCGACGAACACGGCGCGAGGATCGGCCCCCTCGTCATCCCAGGCAAGGGCGCGTGCGGGACGTGCGTAGGGCTCGCGCGTTCGGCCGCTGATCCCCTGTGGCCGGAACTCGCGCTCCAACTCACCGCACGTCGCACGCGCCCCCAGTGCGCAGCGGACGCAACGGCGCAGATCGTCGCGCTCTCCGTGGCCGCACTGGAGTGGTGGCGTTCGACACGCGACCCCGACGCCGGAGCCGACGCGCTCGGACCCTCGTTGCTTGCTGGTGGCGAAGCGGCGCCAGCCGCTGAGTGGCTGAACACAGTGTGGACGATCGACAGCGGTCGGCCACCCGTGCCCACGCCTGCCCCCGCCCAGCCCGATTGTGGTTGCGGTGCAACGGGCCCCGTCGGCGACGAGTTGGCTGCCAGGAGGGCCAGGATGCACGGCGCGTCGTGACGCCGAACGCTCCGTGTGCCGGGCCGTCAGTGGGCCGCGACGAGTCTCAAGATGTCGGCGCCGTAGCGCTCGAGCTTGGAGGCACCAACGCCGTGCACCTTCGCGAGTTCGCCCAGCGTCTGAGGCCGGTTTCTCGCGATGGCAACGAGTGAGGAGTCGACCAGCACGGTAAACGCGGGCTTGGACGTGGCCTGCGCAAGCTCCAAGCGCCAGGCCTTGAGCGCCTCAAACAGCTTCGCCTCATCGGCATCGAGATCGTGTGCGGCAGCGCGAGGGACCCGCCGCTGCGCACTCGCACCCGCATCCGGCCACCACTTCTCCAAGAAGCGGGTGCGCTTGCGGGTAGCCCGCCCGCCCTCCTTGCGCGAACGCGCAAAACTCACGTGCAGGTGCTCCCTTGCTCGGGTGATCCCCACGTACAAGAGCCGCCGTTCCTCCTCGATCGCCTCATCGGTCTCAGCCATCGAGATCGGCAAGAGCCCCTCGGACATCCCCACCAAGAACACGGCATCCCATTCGAGTCCCTTCGCGGCGTGGATCGTGGTCAACGTCACGCCGTCAACGGAAGGTGCATGCTGAGCGGAGGCACGATCGGCCAAGTGCTCCACGAAGTCCCGCAAAGTGGCTGGCTCGCCGGTGCCTGCTACCGCGTCGACATCGAAGTTGTCGGCGAGTTCGACGAGCGCTTGGAGCGCGTCCCAGCGTTCCCGCACGGCGCCCCGCGCGGCCGGCGGCTGCTCGGACCAGCCAGCGTCAGTGATGGCTTCGCGCACTTGCGCGCCGAGCGGGTCATCCGATGCGGCGACGGCCGCGCCACGCAACAGCACGAGCGCCTTGCGCACTTCCTCGCGGGCGAAGAATCGCTGGCCTCCCCGCACTAAATATCCGATCCCCCTGTGAGCCAGCGCATCTTCGATCTCTTCCGACTGACTGTTCGTGCGATAGAGGACGGCGATCTCCCTGGCCGCCACTCCTGACGACACGAGCGCCTCGATCCTGTCGGCCACCGCGGCGGCCTCGGCGACGTCGTCGGCATACGCGTGAAAGCCGACCCCAGGGCCCGACGGTCGCTGCGATACGAGTTCAAGTCCTGCCGTCGAATTGCCCCGATGCGCCATGAGCCCATTGGCGAGGTTGACCACTTGCGGAGTGGAGCGGTAGTCGCGGACGAGCCTGACGACGGCGGCGTCTTCGTAGCGACCAGTGAAGCCGAGCAGGTGCTCGGGAGATGCCCCCGCAAACGAGTAGATGGTCTGGGCGGGGTCACCCACCACGCACAACTCCCGCCGACCTCCGAGCCATTGGTCGAGAACGTATTGCTGCAAAGGCGAGACGTCTTGATACTCGTCGACAACAAAGTGTCGGTATTGGCGCCTGATCTGATCGCCCACTTCGGCATGGCGACCGATGATGTCGGCGAGCAGTAACAGGATGTCCTCGAAGTCGAGCACCACCGCATCCGTCTTCGCCTCTTCGTAGGAGCGCATCACATCGGCGACCTGCATGGCGTCGATGCCGGCTGGCGCTGGCCTCCGCTTGGCCTTGATCACCGCTGCGTAATCCTCTGCCGCCACGAGCGAGACCTTGGCCCATTCAATCTCTGAGGCGAGATCGCGCACCGTCAGCCGGTCAGGACTGAGCCCAGCGGCACGCGCAGCCCGCCCCACCAGCGGCGCCTTCTGGTCCACCAACTGTGGCAATTGTCCGCCGACCACTTGCGGCCAGAAGTAGCTCAGTTGTCTCAAGGCCGCCGCGTGAAAAGTGCGCGCCTGGATGCCGTCGGCTCCGAGGGAACGAAGCCGCTGCCGCATCTCTCCCGCCGCTCGAGCCGTGAACGTCACGGCCAACACTGATTGGGGGTTGAAGGCCCCCACACGCACCCCATAAGCCATGCGATGAGTGATGGCGCGGGTCTTGCCCGTGCCAGCGCCCGCAAGGACGCACACGGGACCGTGGAGGGCGGTGGCGACTTCGCGTTGCTCGGGATCGAGTGCTTCGAGAATCTGGTCGGCGGACATTGGCGCCATTGTGTCAGGCGGGACGGACGCGGACGTCGCTATCCCCAGGCGACGGGGCTAGATGTCGGCCTTGGCAGCGCGCTGGGCATCAGCGAGCGGTCCGCCGTACCAGTCTTCGAGCATGCGGCGAGCGATCGAGCCGTGCGGCGCGAGGATGATCGTCCCGTCCCTGACAAGTCCTGGCAACTCCTCCCTGGCAACGAACATCGCCTCACTGATCTCGTCCTGGTCAAGCACGAAGTCGGCGGACGTCGCGGTGGCCGTGAACCCGACCATGATCGATGTCGGGAAGGGCCACGATTGGGATCCCACGTACCTCAGGTCCTGAAGCACCAACTGCGACTCCTCGAACACCTCGCGGTGAACCGCCTGCTCGAGGCTCTCCCCCGGCTCCACATAGCCCGCGAGGTGGGAGAACCTGCGAGGCGACCAGTACGAAGCGTGTGCAAGAAGCAGTCGATCCTCTGAATCGGTGATGGCGACAATGACCGCCGGATCCGTCCGCGGATAGTGCTCTTTCTGGTCACGCTCGCAATAGCGCACCCAGCCACCCTTGATGGGCTTAGTCTCTTCACCGCACACTGCGCAACGCGGATGATTGGCGTGCCACGTGGTCACAGCGACTGCTGTCGCGGCGAGTTCGCGATCGCGGTGCCCTTCCGCTCCACGCGCCGCGAGCTGACCCAGCAGCTCGCGCAGGGGCGTCATCGCCTCCCCACCGATGCCGTCCGTCTCGGTTCCAAAGGACGACTCCGCCGGGACGAGGGCCGCGAGCTCCCGCCCTGCGTCGACGCCGAGGTAGACGCGTAGCAGGGCCTGCGGCTGCTCGGAAGGCTCGAGAATCGTCAATCGCCCGTCCATGGCGAGTACGGAGCTGTCCCGCACCACCACCGCGTCGAGCGTGTCGAGATCCACCCGCTCGCGGCGTTCGGCCGCGCGGTCCACGAGCAATGGCTCGCCAAGCGCCCACGTAGTCACAGCCCCACGCTACCGGCAGCCGCCGGAAGGCGTCGGCACCTCGTTGATGCGGCCGCCACTGACCGCGATCGCGAGCCGTGTCACCTGGCAAGCGGCGTGGAACGCGCGCGGATCACCGTTTTCGCCGTACGGTTACTCCGTGCCTCGCTCACCTCTCGCGCTCGCGGCCCTCGCTTCGGTGGCCGTTCCTGGCCTTGACGTGTACGACGTGCTGCGCAGCCCACACTCTGACGCAGACTTTGACGTCGTGATCATCAAGGACGCGACCGGCAAACGCTGGGTAGTGCGCGCACCGCGGCGAGCGGCGGCTGGTGCGGCGCTCGAGGCAGAGATGGGGCTGCTCCAGGCCCTCGCTCGCGCGCACGACGCCGGATTGATCGAGTTTGATGTACCCCGCCCCAAGGGCGCCGCCACGATGGCGGGCGAGGAAGGCGGCCGCGCCGTCGTCTACACCGAAGTGAGGGGCGCGCCGCTCGACTTGGCCGCCATTGAGCCGGGCCCTGGGCTCGCCGCATCGGTCGGTCGCGCCATCGCCCAAATCCATGAACTTCCACCCACGCTCGTGGAGGATCAGGGTCTGCCCACCTACAGCGCCGACGAGTACCGCCTGCGCCGCCTGGCTGAGCTCGACGCCGGCGTCCAGACCGGCCTCGTGCCTCCCCGGCTCGCGGACCGGTGGGAGCGGCAGATGGAGAACGTGGCGTGGTGGCGGTTCGAACCGACCGTGACGCACGGCGACCTTGGCGAGCAGCAGATCCTGGTGAGGGAGGGCGCCGTCGCAGGCATCGTCGACTGGATGGATGCCCGGGTGGCCGATCCGGCCGACGACCTCGCGTGGCTCGCCGCGGCGGCGCCGGAAGACGTGTACGAGTCGATCATGGAGGCGTATGTCGTGACGCGCCGTGAGACACGCGACCCTCATCTCACCGATCGCGCCAGGCTTGCCTCAGAGTTGGCTCTCCTCCGGTGGCTCATGTACGGGGTACGGACGGACAATGACAACGTCATCGCCGACGGCCGCGGGATGCTTGCGGACCTCGAGGCGCTGCTCTTCGACGACAGTCAAGCCGCGCCGTCCGCCTGACTCCACGTCCTGTTCCGGCCCGCATTCTTGGCACGATAAAGGGCGAGGTCGGCTACCTCAAGGAGTTCTTGAGCGTCAATCTCTTCTGCTCTGAGCGTCGCCACTCCCGCGCTGACGGTCACCTGCACGGGTCCGTCGCGCGTATCTACCACCACGGCGGAGCACGCGAGCCGCAGGCTCTCTGCGGCCGCCAACGCCTCGGCTGCCGCCAGTTCCGGCAAGAGCACGAGGAACTCATCGCCCCCGTACCTCACGGCACGCGCCCCAGGAGCATTCGCGGCGAGCGCTTCCGCCACGGCCTCGATGACTCTGTCTCCGACCGCGTGTCCCCAGGAGTCGTTAACAGCCTTGAAGTCGTCAATGTCGATCACCGCGACGCTGAGTGGAGCCTCCTTGTCCAGGCAGGCCGCCACGATCACCGGCAGTGCCTCTGCGAGGAAACGCCTGTTGTAGAGCCCTGTGGCGGAGTCTCGAATCACCTGATCACTCAGTTCGACGCGCAACTTCTCGCTCACCTCGACTTGCCGCGACAGCGCATCGCGCGTCCTCTCAAGTTCGCGCCGCTGCAGCACCGACTCGGTCACGTCTCGGACAATCACGCACCGACCGACCGTGGTTCCCCTGCCGTCGCTCACAGCGGTCTTGACCAAGTTGACTACTCGCGCTTGGCCAAGCCCCTGCACGTCGACTTCGCCTGCCTGATCGAGGATCTGCGCCGTACGCGGGCAGGTCTCGTCGAGAGGTGAACCGACAACGTCCTCCGCGCCGTCCACCTCCTTGACAAAGGCTCGCGCGGCGGCGTTGACGTCGATCACTCGCCCCCAGTTGTCCGTCACAAAGACGGCGCCTGCGAGGCTTTCGAAGATCTCACCACGTGCGAGCGGGACCTTGTCGATGAGGCCGTCCCTGACCACGGCGGAGCCGATCATGATGACCGGAAGCACCATGAGGGCCGGCGCCAGGTTCGGTCCGCTCGGCCCCCACACGAGCGCAGAGAACACGTAGCCGGCGGCCGGCAGCAACCACGCGGCGACCATCAGCAACCGCGTGTTCCGCGCGACCTGAGAAATCCTGCTGCGCGCACTGATCAACGCTGCGAGCGGCCCCAGAGACAACAGGAGACCAACGCCTGAATGAATCCAAAACCCATAGGTGTACGACAGGGTTCCGTCGTCGTCGGCAACCACCACGAATTGATGAAAGACAGGGAAGGCCGCGATCAGGCCCAGAGCCCAGGGGTGCGCGATGAGATTGACGATGTCAGCAGGCCGCGGCGACCAGGATGGCTCCTCAAGTACCCTTGCGAGGCTCCGAATCCCCGCCACGAGCACCGCGCTCCAGAACAGCGCCCTGACAGGCGCATCGCTGCCGGCGGTGAATTCCTCGTGGGTGCCCACAAACGCAATGACGGACCAGATGATGGTGGCCACCAGTACGGTGCCAACCGCCAGTCCAGAAAGCGTGAGCCTGCTGCCGCGCAACACGTACACACCGACGCCGGCGGCGACCGCCATTGACGCCAGGTACGCGACAGACAGGAGGAGCGTCATCACTGCCTCTCGAGAGTCGCGCTAGCCGCCTTGGCCGACGGCGGGGTGATGCCGCCGTCAAACAAGTGTAGGGACATCAGAGTGCCTGGAAAAGGTCCTGGCTTGCCCGCCCCCTCAAGAGCTGTTGCGTGCCGACCCGGCGAGCAGTTCCTCGATCTCCTTGCGCCCCCACAGGTGTTCTGGCCGCACCGTGAGGTCGGCAGCGACGTAGTAGAAGGCCGCGTCGATCTGTTCGACGGGGATACCGGTGCGCGCGGACCACGCCAGCCGGTACATGGCAAGCTGGACCTCCCTCGCAGAGCGCTCAGAGTCGTCTCGAGGCGGCCGTCCTGACTTCCAATCGACCACGGTCACCCGATCAAGCCCTGCCCCTGGCGCGAATACCGCATCGATGCGCGAGCGCACCGTCACGTTGCCAACGGGCAGTTCCACGTCGGCCTCGACGTGGGTAGGTGTGCGTGAGGCCCACTCCGACGCGAGGAAGGTCTCCTTCAAGGCGTCGAGTTCCGCGGCCGCGGCGTCGTCTGAGTCTTCGTCCTCCCACAGCGGTACGTGACCATAGCGCGCTTCGATCCACGCGTGAAGCGCGGAGCCCTGCTGCGCTGCCCGTGTCGGCTCGACGGGTATGGGCCTGCGCAGTTGAGCTGCGAAGGCGGCGCGATCGCGACTCATCGCCACGAGCGCAGATGTCGACACGTGCCATGGAAGCTCGATCTGATCGCTTCCCCGTCCTCTGTCGGCCCGCTCGGCCAGCATCGCCGAAATCTCGCGCGACAACGGCAAGCCTTGATCGCCGATTGCCGCCATCGGCGCTGTGGAGGGAGGGCCGCTCTCGCCAAGCGGCGCCATCGAGCTCCTCACCGCAGCCGCCAACTCCCGCAAAGCGGCCTGCCGGCGCGTCACAGGCCGCGGCCACAGGGCTGGCGGGCGCTCCACGGGATCCGGCGCCTCGTCGTCGGCGGGCAGATCCTCCCACTGGCCTGCGTCCGCGCGAGCGTCCTTGAGCAGCTCCATCACGTAGCCAGATGGGTCGCGTGGCCGCTTACCGCCTGAGTACCAGGACCCGCTCAGCAACACATGGGATCGGGCCCTCGTGAGCGCCACGTAGAACAGCCGTCGCTCCTCCTCAAGCCTGTACTGACCGGCCTCACGCTTGAAGTCGGCGAGGGACTCGGCTAACTCTTGATGGTCGCGGGCGGAGTGGAAGCGCCACTGAGGCAACTGGTCCCTGTCAAGGCGCAACTCGAACGGGACGTTGCCGACTCCGTCGAGCCAGCCACTGTCGGTGTAGTCAGGGTTGCTCGCCGACGGCACGCCGACCGAAGGGAACTGGCCATCGTTGAGCCCTGGTACCGCGACCACGTCCCACTCAAGGCCCTTCGCGCCGTGAACGGTGAGGATCTGCACGGCGGCGGGATCAGGCTCGCGCACAGGGGCGTCCAGGCCGTTCTCTTCCGCCCGCGCAGCCTCGAGCCACGCAAGAAAGGCTCCAAGAGTCGCCCGTTCGGCGCCCGCTTGGAACGTGCGTGCGGCGTCAATGAAGGCGTCAACTGAACGCCTTGCACGGGTGGCGTGGCTCGCGACCCCAGTCTCGATGTCGAGGCCCCACGAGCGCTCGGCAAAAGCCACCAGTTCGGCCAACGGCAAGTAGGTGTGTCTCCTGATCGCGTCGATCACGTGTGCAAGGGCGCGCAGCCTCGCAAGACCAACCGAGGTGAGGGAACGTCCGCGTTCAGATACCCAGTCGGCTGGCGGAAGCGACGCCAGGGCATCGACGATGCTGGCGCTTCCCTCACGCTCAGCGCGAGGGCCAGCGAGGTGCTCGGCGTGGTCGTGCAGGGCAGCGAGGTCGCGTGGGCCGAGGGCCACGCGCTCGCCAGCGAGCAACCGCATGAGGGAGTCGCCTCTCGACGGGTCGTGGGCCACGTGAAGCAAAGCCAAGAGGTCAGCGACGTCGGGAACATCGAGCAGGCCGCCGAGACCGACCACCTCATAGTCGAGTCCCGCCGCCGCACAGGCGTCGGTGATGGCGTCGTACTGAGCGCGCCTGCGGCACAGCACCGCCGCCGTGATGGGCGTCGCCGCGCTGTGTCCCAACTCTTCACGTCTGGCGCGGATGAATCCCACGACAGCGCGCGCCTCGTCGTCGGCCGTGACGTGGCGCGTCGCGATGACGCCTGGGGCGGCCCGTGGCGACTCCTCACGTCCCAACTCCTCGGCCCGCGATCGCAGCGGCACCCCTGCGACGGGTCCGGCGGCGAGCGGGGCCACGGCCGCGTTGGCCGCCTGCAGAATCGTCGCCTCGTTGCGCCAACTGACTGAGAGCGTGTGCCGCGCCACGGCGCTTCCTCCGAAGCGTTCGATGAATTGCCTCAAGGCGTCAGCCGATGCGCCACGGAAGCCGTAGATCGCTTGGTTCGGGTCGCCCACCGCCATCACGGGGTGCGTGGGGCCGAACATGCGCGCAAAAAGGTCAAGCTGAGGCGGTGACGTGTCTTGGAACTCGTCGAGCAAGACCGCGACGTAGCGGGAGCGTTCGAGTTCTTGAACGGGAGCCAGTTGTGCGAGCCGCACCGCGACATCGACCTGGTCAGAGAAGTCGAGAAAGGATCCCTCGCGCTTGCGCGCGTCGTATTCGTCGACAAGGTCGGCGAGCGCGGCCAGGGAGCGCACCTTTCCGACGTGCCGCGCGAGATCTTGAGTGAAGGTGCCTGGCGTGCCCTCCGTGGCCCTCTTCGGCAAGGCCTCCATAAAGTCCAGCGCCTTCGCACACCACTCGCGGAGCCGCTCAGGACTCAGCCCATGGTCGCGAGCCTGCGACGCGAGCCGCGGAATCGCGGCCGTCACCGTGCTCACCGCAGCGTCGGTGTCAACCGATCGATCCCACGATTCGACCACCGACTGCGCGAGTTGCCACAGCGCCGCTCCTGTCAGCACCGTTGCGCCGGGGTCGACGGCCACCCTGAGGCCGTGCTCCTGCGCCAAGGCTGCGGCGTAGCCGTTATACGTCGACACGCTCACCGCTGGCCGAGCGGGATCCGGGCCAAAGACGGTGCCGATGCGGCGGGTCGCGCGCTCGGCAATTTCCGCTGCGGCCTTGCGCGTGAACGTGAGACACAGGATCTCGTCGGGCCCGATGTCTCTGCCGAAGAGGCGCTTCGCGTTGTCAAGCAGGTACAAGATGCGTAGCGAAAGCGTTTCGGTCTTGCCGGAGCCTGCTCCAGCAACCACCAAGGCGGGGCCGAGGCCCGCCTCGACAATCGCCGCTTGCTCCGCGGTGACGGTGCGATCAGGGTCGACGGCTCCGGCGAGTTCGGCCACGCCGCGTCCGAGGCCCTCGATCAAGCCCTCGTGCAGAGCCCCACGTGCGTCCATCACGATTCGCTCACCTGAGCTCCCTCGGCGTGAGCGGGACATGCTCTCCGCACGGGACAGGAGCCGCAAGACTCGTTGACGGTGGCGAGGAAGGCGCGGCTTGCCATCGTCGACACGACGCCGGCGAGCCGTTCGCGCGCCGCCTCAGGATCGATGGGGTCTTGGCTCCTCACCGCTCCTGCCTTGCCGGAGGATACGTACGCAAGTTCCGCGCCGGCGGACGTCGTCACTCCCGGCACTGCCCCTTCCACCACCGCCAGCTGATACATCGCCAACTGCCCGTTTTGTGCGGCGTCGGCCACGCTCGGGATCTGTTGGCCGGTCTTCAGGTCGACCACATACGCCGCCTCCTCCCGCAGTTCGACGCGGTCGGCGGAACCGGCTAGCACGGCGCGTCCGACCTCGAGGGTGAAGGCGTGCTCCGTGAGAACCTCTCTGTCGGACCTGGAGTCGAGGTAGGCGGCCAATCGAGTGACCTTCTCGCGCGCCCGCTCGTAGGCGACGCGCTCGGGCCACGTAGTCATTCCGAAAGCCCCGGCCCAGCGTTCCTCGAAGTCGGCCAGAATCGCGTCTCGGCCACCGTGGGGATGGGCCTCAGCCAGCGCGTGAATGAGCGTGCCAACCTCTTGAGCGTCTGTCGACTCGCGGGTGCCTCCCGTCGACTCGAGCGCCCATCTCAGCGCGCACTTCTCGACCCACTCGACTTTCGAGGGCGACACCCTGACGGCCGCCTCCTCATCCCAGAATCCCTCCTCGGTCGAGACTTCGGCCGCGCCATGCCATTGAGCGGGATCAGCGCCCTGGACGCCAGCCTCCGCCAGGAGGGCCAACATGCGGACGTGCGGGGAAGGGTCCGCGGCAGCGCTCGCACCTGCGCGGACGGCAGCGACAGCCGAGCGCAAGTCCGACACGGTGCGGGTCAGCGCGGCATCGCCCCGTTTCACCCCAGCGCTCGACTCCACGAGCGACACCAACCGCGACGGCCGCGACTCGCCATCATCAACCGCGGTCACCACGAGTCGCGAGCGTGCCCGCGACACCGCGACGAGGAAGCCCCTCATCTCGTCGTCAAGCACTGCGGCCCTTGCCGCCCGTGCGGCCGCTTGCCCGGGTGTTGACGCCGCGATCCCTGCCGTGAGATCGGCCAAATGTTGGGCTCCGAGTACGGAGTCGCGCAACTTCAGATTGGGCCAGACCCCCTCCTCGACGCCTGCCACCACCACAAGATCCCATTCCTCGCCGGCCGCGGACGCGGGCGTCGCGAAAGCCACCACGTCTCGAGAGAGCGCCCGCGCGCCGAGCGTGTCGGCCGCGAAATCCTGACCCTCGAGGTAGTCGATAAAGGATGTGGTGCGCGCCTCTGGGAGCCGCTCGGAGAAGGTTTGGGCGGCGCGCAACAACGCAATGACGGCGTCGAGGTCGGCGTCGTCACGCAGTGAGCCTGCGAGTGCCGCCGTGCGCCACGCGTCGGCCACATCGAGCGCCTTCCACGCCGCCCAGATCACCGCACCGGGTGTCGCGCCTTTCTCCCCCGCCCTCTGACGCGCCGCCGCGACGGCCAGCGCTGCCTTGGAAGCGGCCGTAGCCTCTTGGCCTGCCACCGAGGCCCACCGTGCAGGGTCCGCCATGGCGTCAACCAACAGATCCCCTGAGGTTCTGCTCCCGCCTGCGACACGTTCCTCCTTGACCAGTTGGCGGCGCAAGCGACGGATGCCAACCGGGTCGAGACCGACGAGTCGGGATGTGAGCACCTCGATCGCGTCGTCTTCTGTCCACTGCTCGCCCAGTGCTACACGAAGGATGCTGATCAAGGGGGCGACGGCGCTCTCCTTGTGCAGTGCGGTGCCCTCACCTCCCGAGGCGCAAGGGATGTCGGCGGCCAAGAGGTCGGACCTGATCTGGCGCAGTAGTGCCGCGGAGCGGGCCACGACGGCCATCCGCCCCCATGCGATCGGCTCGCCATCGAGACCGTGGCGCGCACGGCGCAACTCGGCGGCGATGGCCCGCGATTGCGCATACGCATGGGGCGCCGTGAGGACCACCACTGATGCGTCAGTGCCCCGCTCAGCGGCGCCTGGGCCGCTTGCGGGTGCGTCAGTGCCCCGCAGAGTGCCTGGCTCCCCTTCCAGCGCGCCAGTCACACCAACGGCCGACGAGGGCTCGGCCACCGGACGCGAGGATCGCCTGGCACTTCCCAGGCCTTTGACCCCGATGCGTCCCGCCACCGCCGCACTGACGGCCGCGAGCGCTCCAGACTGCCTCATGTCTTGGTCGAGTTCCAGGTGGGCGGCGCCCCACCTCGTGACCGCCTCGTCAAGTCCCTGCGGGAGCGCGCCCCGATAGCCCTGGACCGATTCGTCGGCGTTGCCGAGAACCATCAGTCGCGCGCCCTGTGCCGCGAACTGCCCCAGCAATGCGGCGCCGGCCGCCGTGACGTCCTGATAGTCGTCCACGATGACGAGCCCCCACGAGGGGACAGACGCGTCCTCTGGCCATGCCGCGAGCGCGTCGGCCGCTCGCGCCACGATCGTCGCGGGGTCGTAGCGCCCCCCTTGGTCTGCTGGTGAGCTTCGCAGCGCCATCACGCCTTCGTACTCCGCGTACAACTCCGCTGCGGCGACCCACTCCTCACGACCATGCTGCCGCCCGAGCTCCGCAAGGTCAGCGGCAGAAAGGTCTGCCTCTGCGGCCCTCATCAACAGATTGCGGAGCTCCTCGCGGAAGCCTGGCAGCAAGGTCGCCTCGTCGGGCAGCGCCCCTCCCCACGCGAGCGGCTTCGCCCTACCCGTGACGTGCCCCTCGAGCAACTCGCGCAACACCACGTCTTGCTCGGCGCCTGACACGAGGCTGGGGGGCGGGTCATCGAGTAGGTGCGCCTCGGCCGACAGGACGGCGAAGGCAGCCGATGCAACCGTTCGTGCGACAGGGGTAGACGTGGGGACGCCGATCGCCAACGACACTCTGTCCCGCATGCGCGCTGCGGCCGTGCGCGTCGGCGCGAGGACCAACAATCTGTCGACGTCCATTCCTCGCGACACTTGCTGTGCGGCCGCCATCACCGCGAGTGTTGTCTTCCCTGTTCCCGCGCCCCCTGTCACCACCAGGTGCCCTGCACTGTTGCCGAGCAGGTCGAGCGCCGCGCGCTGCGACCGCGATGCCTTCGGCTCCGCTGCACGCGAGCGAGGAGGCACCAAAGTCAGCGCGGTCATGGGCCTATCCCACCACGAACACCAGACATCAGCCGCGAACCCGCCATGCCTGGCAGAACCGTCTGCACGACGCTAAGGGCTGACCTTTGCCGCCGTGGGGCTCGGCGAGGGTGTTGGCAACGTGGCTGGCGCATCGGGATACGGCCACGGGTTCACCTCGCAGCCCTCCGGGAAGTCGTCTCGCTGAAGGTCCATCGTCGTGGCGCGCCCGGTAGCGCACGCGGTGTCCTCACGACCCATGAGGTGACCGAGCCGGTGCAAGAGCAGGTAGTTCCTCGCTCCGGTGAAGTCGTCGCCGTAGGCGGGCAGGCCCGCCGTCCAGTCATACATCGATAGGACAATCACGCCGTCTTCGGCACACAAGCGATCGGTCTCGGCATCCGGCGTGGGGCCATCCACGCCGTTCACCGCCTCGCCAGAGGCGCCAGGCGCGACATCCGCCTCTGCATCTGGTGAGGGAGTGGGGCTCGCATTGGTGACGGGCCCAACCGTCACCGCAATGTGGGGGTCTGGGCACACAGCGGCTGTCGTGTACGGACTCGCAAGGAGCACCCGGTAGTCAGCGACGCCATCGGTCGCGACAAACTGGAGGCTGCCGTCGGTACCCCACGCACGGTTGTCGTTCAGCACGTCGAGCACGTAGTCGCGGAAGGCCTCGTCGTCGGCTGAGACGCCGTCCTCGACCGCGACTGAGACCCACCGGACGTCGCCGCCATCCGCGTCGGGCGTATCCGTGCCAGGCACCACAGTGAAGGTCCCCTCGCCTTGCACCACGTAGGACGTCGTGACGACGCCTGCTTCCCGATCAGCATCATCAAGCTGACGGGTGATCGGTTCGAGCGGTGGCAGCGATGGTTCGATGGTGGGACCAGCGTCGGGGGTGGGGCTGGGAGACGCCGTCGGGGTGTCCTCCGCACGCAGACGCTGCGGCAGGCCGTCGGTGATCCAGCCTGCGGCCAGGCCGAGAGCGAAGGCACCGAGAACGACCCCGGCGGTCACCGCTAGACCGGGCAAAGAGATTCCCCTGCCCGCGAACACCGACGTCAACCGCGAAATCACCCCCCTACGATAGTTCCCACAGGGGCACATCGCGTTCACGGAGGTCACGTTGGAGATCCGCATCGGCATTCAGAACGTCAGCCGCGAGTTGATGGTGGAGACGGACAAGACGTCTGACGAGGTCGCCGTCTTGGTGTCCGACGCCCTCAAGGGCGGGACTTTTGACATCACTGATGCCAAGGGCCGACGCGTCATCGTGCCAGCCGGTTCACTCGGCTACATCGACATCGGCGAAGAGGAAAAGCGCCGCGTCGGTTTCGGCGGTTAGCGCCGCCGCCTAGGCCTAGTCGTCCTGGAGGGCGACCATGTCGGCGGCCTCTGACACGATCTGGGCAATGCTCAGGTGGGACACGTCAATCGATCCGCCAGCCTCGTCAAAACCGAGTGGCTCCAAGACGGCGTACTGCGTGGCGACGAGTTCCACTCCCGCAAAGTGCCCCTCCCGCTCGGACCGCAACTGCACCCGCTCCTCGATCACCGACCGGGGTGCGGCAAGGTGCAGGAACAGCATCGGACCGCCAGCGCTGCGAAGCCGATCACGGTAGGCGCGGCGCAGGGCCGAGCACGCGACGACGACGTCTTCGCGCGGTGCCATCCAAGCGCCGACGGCGTCAAGCCAGGGCCACCTATCGTCGTCACTCAGCGGTATGCCCTGCTTCATCAAGGCCACGTTCGCTGGCGAGTGAAAGTCGTCAGCATCGGCAAAGGGATAGCCCAACGCGGTCGCAAGCGCGCTGCCCACCGACGACTTTCCGCAACCCGTGACGCCCATCACCACCACTCGCATGAGGCCAGCCTAGACGCGCGCGGCCCGCTCGCCTGGGGGCGCGCGCGACCGCAGCCGCTAGACTGGGCCCGACCACATGGTTGACCGGTCGCATGTGATGCGCGGCGTGACGCCGCATTCTTACGGATAATGCGCGATCGGCTACCCGCCAGCGACTCATCGTCGCCCCGCATTTGAAGGACCACATGACTACCGAGACTTTTGCCGATTTTGGCGTGAACCCCCTCATCGTTGAGGCACTCGCCGACCACAAGATCACCACTCCTTTCCCCATTCAGTCGATGACATTGCCAGTGGCTCTGTCTGGCCACGACATCATCGGCCAGGCGAAGACTGGCACGGGCAAGACGCTCGGCTTCGGCATCCCGCTGTTGCACCGCGCGGTGTCCCCTGGCGAGCCGGGATTCGACGAGATGGGCGACGCCACCGGAAAGCCGCAGGCACTCGTCCTCGCTCCGACGCGCGAACTCGCGGTCCAGGTGGGCGGCGACCTTGAGATGGCCTCCAAGAAGCGTTCAACCCGGATCCTGCAGATCTACGGCGGCCGCGCATACGAACCGCAGATCGACGCGCTCCGCAAGGGCGTCGAGGTCGTGGTCGGCACCCCCGGTCGCCTGATCGATCTGATGAACCAAGGTCATCTTGACTTGAGGTTCGTGCGCACTGTGGTGCTCGACGAGGCCGACGAAATGCTCGACCTTGGCTTCCTTGGCGACGTGGAGAAGCTGCTGGCGTCGACGCCTGCCGGCCGCCACACCATGCTGTTCTCGGCGACGATGCCTGGGCCCGTTGTTGCCTTGGCTCGCCGCTACATGACGCAACCAACCCACATCCGTGCGTCAGAGCCAGACGACACCGGTGCGACCGTCAAGGCCACCGCCCAGTTCGTGTACCGCGCCCACGCTCTCGACAAGATCGAGGTGCTCGCGCGCATTCTCCAGGCGAAGGACCGCGGCCTCACGATCGTGTTCGCGCGCACCAAGCGCACGTGCGCCAAGGTAAGCGATGAGCTCCGCGAGCGCGGCTTCGCGGCGGGCGCCATTCACGGCGACCTCGGCCAAGGGGCCCGCGAGCAGGCGCTGCGAGCCTTCAGGTCAGGAAAGATCGACGTGTTGGTGGCTACCGATGTCGCCGCGCGCGGCATCGACGTCGAGGACGTCACCCACGTCATCAACTACCAGTGCCCAGAAGACGAGAAGACCTACGTCCACCGCATCGGCCGCACGGGTCGCGCAGGCAAGACCGGCGTGGCCGTCACTTTTGTCGACTGGGACGACCTGCCTCGCTGGGGCATGATCGACCGCTCGCTCGACTTGGGATACCCGGAGCCGGAAGAGACCTACTCGAACTCCCCACACTTGTACGAAGAGCTCAGCATCCCGACGGGAGTCAAGGGCACGCTGCCCAGCGCCTCACGCGTGCGCGAGGGCCTCGATGCCGAGAAGGTCGAGGACCTTGGCGAGACGGGCAAGCGCGGAGGCCCAGGCGGCGCCCACGGAGACGACCGTGGGGGTCGCGGTGCTGGCGGCGGACGCGGTGGAGACCGTGGGGGTCGCGGTGCTGGCGGCGGACGCGGTCAGGGACGACGCGGCGGCGACGGACCTCGCGGTTCAGGTGAGGGCCGCGGTCGACGAGAGGCTCCAGCAGGCGAAGCACGCGTACCACGCGAAGGCGCAGGCGCAAGCGCAGCGGCAGACTCTCCTGCACGCGAAGGCGCACCCAAGCGCAATCGCAACCGCAAGCGTCGTCGCTCTGGCGGCAGCCAGGGATCGTCTTCCGCTCCAGCAGCGGAGTAGGGCGCGGCGCGCTCTAGCGCACCGGGTTGCTAACCCCTCAAGGTTTGCAGCGCCTCGTAGGCCGCCTGTGAGGTGACGTTCTCACCTAGCCGGTTGAGTTTGCCGGTGCCGTGGTAGTCGGACGCGCCGGTATGCACGAGGTCCAGCCGCTGGGCGATGCGCGCGAGGCGACCGCGCTGCACCTCCGAGTGGTCCCTGTGCTCCACCTCGAGGCCCGCTAGGCCGGCCCGGGTCATCTGCTCGATGACGGTCGTGGGCACCACTTGCCCCCTGCCGTCCGCACCCGGATGAGCGAACACCGGCACTGCTCCCGTGCCGCGCAACGTGCGGATGGCGTCGAGAACGTCGGGCGCATAGTGGGGCACGTAGAAGGCCGAATTGCCGGCAAGAACCTCGGCGAAGGCGTCGTCCCTGGTGGCAAACGCACCCCTGGCGACCAAAGCGTCGGCGATGTGCGGCCTACCCACCGTGTCGGCGCTACCGGCGTGCTCGACCACGTCGTCCCAGGTGAGCGGGTAGACGGCGGCAATCAGCCGAACCATGTCTTGAGCCCTTGCAATGCGCGCGATGCGGGTGCGTTCGAGCATCGCGATGATGTCGCGGTGCGAAGGGTCTGGCCAGTACGCGAGCAGGTGAATCGAGACGCCGTGGTGGGTGCAAGACACCTCGATGCCAGGGACAAAGTTGAGGCCGAGCGCCCCCGCCATGTCTGCGGCCTCTTCGAGACCGGCCATCGAATCGTGATCGGTGAGCGCGACGACGTCGAGTCCAGCCTCTTGTGCCGCCCTCATGACCTCGGATGGAGACTCGGTGCCATCCGACACATGGGAGTGAGTATGGAGGTCGATGCGCACGTTGCCAGCCTACGTGGCTCGCGTCCAGGGTCCCGCCGCGGCCGCCGCCCGGAGGGCAGGGAGCGTCGGTGCGCGGCATCATGGAGCAGTGGATGCAGCAACAGAGGTCGAGCTCCGGCTGTGGTCAGCCGACGACATGTGGCTGCTCCACGCCGCGAACACGCCGGAGATGACGACTCATCAGGGAGGACCCGAGACCGAGTCGAAGGTTCGCGCCCGCCACGAGAAGTACTTGCGGATCGTGGCTTCAGGCGAGGCGCGCATGTTCGTCGTCGTCGCGGGCGGCGAACCAGTGGGAAGCATCGGCTGGTGGGACACTACGTGGGCGGATGAACCCGTCCACGAGACCGGATGGTTCACCCGTCAGGAGCACCAAGGCAAGGGTTATGCACGGCAAGCTCTGCGGTTGCTCGTGGAGGACGTGCGCGCCCGAGGGAGATTGCCGCGCCTGACCGCGTTCCCCTCGGTTAACAATGTGCCGTCCAATCGACTGTGCGCGGCGGCTGGATTCACCTGGCGCGCTGTCGAATCGCTCGATTTTCGCGCGGCAACGCTCACCGTCAACGTCTGGGCCCTCGACCTCGGCGTGGGAACATAGCCGGGTGAACGACGGCGACAAGCAGACTGAAGACACGAACAAGGCCCGTGCGACGAGGCCCACCTCACAGGAGTTCAAGGACTTCCTCGCGACCGGCTGGGCGGAGCCAGACGATGCACGCACCACTCGCTCCGCTGCCGCACCCTTCGCTGCGGTGCGCCGCGAGCGCCTCAGCGCGATGTTCCCAGGCAAGCGCATCGTCGTCCCCGCAGGCGAACTCAAGGTGCGGGCCAACGACACCGACTACCGCTTCCGCCCCAGTAGCGACTTCGCATACTTGACCGGTCTTGGAGCGGACAACGAGCCGAGTGCCGTCTTGGTGATGGAACCGCGCGGCACTTCCGAAGTCCCGCAGCCAGGGCACGACGCGACGCTCTACCTGATCCCGCCTGCCGGGCACGACGACGAGGGTTTCTATGCCGACCCCCGTTCGGGTGAGTTCTGGATCGGCCGACGCCCTGGCCTAGCCGAGTTCGAGGCGATGACGGGGATCGCGACGGCGCCCCTCGCCGACCTGCCGAAGGGCCTCCGCCTCAGCACGCAGCCGAGCAAGGCCATCCACAGGGCGCTCAGCGAGATGCGCTTTGTGAAGGACGCCTACGAGATCCAGCAGTTGCGCGATGCTGTCGACGCCACGATCGATGGTTTCGCCCGCGCGGTGAGCCAGTTGCCTCGGGCGATCGAGCACAAGCGCGGAGAGCGTGTGGTCGAGGCCGCGTTTGATGGCCACGCACGCGAGGAGGGCAACGCCGTCGGCTACGAGACGATCGCCGCTTCTGGCGCCCACGCGACCACGCTGCACTGGATCAGCAACGACGGTCAGGTGCGCCGCGGGGACCTCCTCTTGCTGGACGCCGGCGTCGAGGTCGAGAGCCTCTACACGGCCGACATCACGCGCACGCTGCCCGTCGAAGGCCAGTTCACCCCCGTCCAGCGCAAGGTTTACGAGGTGGTGCTGGAGGCGGCCGACGCTGGTTTCGCGGTCGCGCGCCCTGGCGCGAGGTTCCTTGACGTCCACATGGCCGCCATGGAGGTCATCGAAAAGCGCCTGACCGAATGGGGTATCGTGCCGGACGCGAAGGACCCGGAGGCGAAGCTGTACCGCCGCTGGATGGTGCACCCAACGTCCCACCACTTGGGGCTCGACGTCCACGACTGCGCGGCTGCCAAGCGCGAGCTCTACATGGAGGGCGTGCTGGAGCCGGGCATGGTCTTCACGATCGAGCCAGGCCTGTACTTCAAGGCCGACGATTTGATCGCCCCGGCAGAGCTGCGCGGCATTGGTATCCGGATCGAAGACGACGTGCTGGTCACCGAGGACGGCTGCGAGAACCTGTCGGCGGCACTCCCCCGCGATCCCGACGCCGTCGAAGCCTGGATGGCGCGGCTGCAGGGCTCGTTGTAGCGTGGCTGGATGGCGATGCGGGACTGGTCCGAGCGTCGGCGTCGCGTGTGGCGTTGGGGGTGGGCGGCGCTGATCGTTGGCGTGCTGTTCGCACCTTTGGGGCAGCAAGGAAGCTGCGCGGATGCGGCGTCGTCTGTGACGGGCGATAACCAGTGCACGACGTCGTACGCGCCGCTGCTGGGTCTGATCCTCCCGATCAGCTACCCGGCGCCCTAGCGTCCGGCCATCGACGCGCGCCCGCACTCGCCGACAGTGCGAACCAATCTCGCCGACGACACGCCGCGGATCGGTCACGACGTGCACGGAGCGCGGTGTGTCGCCGCCGGTATCGGTTCGGAGTGTCGGCGTAGCCCCGGCGCGGTGGGGCGTGAGAGCTCTAGCCATCTGCGTTGAGGGACCTCCAGCGGCAAGTTCTGACCGCGGCTTGGCGCGACACGCCGGGGCAACGCGCCCGACAGCGCGTGTCGCGGCGCTCGGCGGTCAGAATTGTTCGGCCGCGCAGTGTGTGGGTGTGAAGCAACGCTGGGAACTAGAGCTGCGCGATCGCGAGGAGCACCAGCGCCAGCAGCGGCAGCGCCCCTTGCTTGACCGCGGCCGACGCCTTGGTCCGGTCAGAAAGGACCAACACGAGAGCTGCCGCGGCCATCGATCCGGCGCCGGCGACCACCAGTGCGGCTCCCACCGCGTCGGAACCCCGGGCGTATCCGGCGATTCCCACGACCGTCACCGCGGCCAGGAACAGGTTGTAAAACCCCTGGTTGAAGGCCAGTCCGCGGGTCGCTTCGGCTTGCTCAACAGTGGTGCCAAACGTGGCGCGCACCCGCGGTGTGGTCCACCACAGGGACTCCATGGCCCAGATGTAGACGTGCAGCGCGGCCGCGAGACCGGCCAGGACGAGGGCGACAAGCACCATGAGTGCCTCCAAGAAGCGGTGGGGACGGGCAAGCCATCTTCCCACCTGTCTCATCTGGCCCGTTGGGCAGCGCGGGAAGCCCGGGAAGCGACGGGCACCCGCGGCGGTTGACCACACCATGCCCCTACCCCTATCCGTACTGGACCTTGCCCCGATCGCGCCAGGCGAAACGGCGTCGTCCGCCCTCGCCACCACCGCCCGCATGGCCCAAGCCGCGGACCAGGCGGGTTACCAGCGCGTCTGGTACGCCGAGCACCACAACATGCCCACCATCGCGTCCAGCGCCACGAGCGTGCTCATCGCGCATGTGGCCGCGCACACGGAGCGCATCAGGGTTGGCGCGGGCGGCATCATGCTGCCCAACCACTCGCCCCTGACCATCGCCGAGCAGTTCGGCACCCTGGGAGCACTGCATCCAGGCCGCATCGACCTCGGCCTCGGCCGCGCCCCCGGCCGCGCCCCCGGCGGGGACCGCGCGGTGTTCGCTGCGCTGCGCCGCTCCCCCACCGACTCCGATCGCTTCCCCGACGACGTCGCCGAACTCCGCGACTACCTCGCTGGCGCCTCGCGCGTTCCTGGCGTGCAATCGGTCCCCGCCGCGACGTCACCGGCCGACGCTGTGCCGCTGTACATCCTCGGCTCCTCCCTCTTCGGGGCCCAGTTGGCAGCCGCGCTCGGCCTGCCCTACGCGTTCGCGTCGCACTTCGCTCCCGCCGCCCTCCACGAGGCGGTGCGCGTCTACCGGGACACCTTCCGCCCGTCCGACGCCTTGGCTGAGCCGTACGTCATCGCGGGGGTGAGCGTCTTCGCGGCGGAGAATGCGGACGACGCTGCGGCGCAGTTTGCCGCTTCACGCAGGTTCAGGGTGAGGGCGCTTATCCCGCGCGGGCCTGCCGTGAAGGAGTACAGCGACGACGAGGTGGACGCCTTTCTCGCGAGCCCCCGGGGCGCACAGCTCGCCCAGATGGCTCGCTATACGGCCGTGGGCACGGCCAGCGACGTGCGGGAGTATCTCGAGACGTTTGCCGACGAGGCGCACGCCGACGAGTCGATCACCGTCCACGGCGCCCTCGCGTCAGAGGACAGGGAGAGGTCGTTGCGTCTCGCCGCGCCCGAACCACCCGCTGGATGGGACGGCGCTTAGCGCAGGGGCACACCGCGAGGGCACACGTCGAATCCTCGCCAGACCAAGTGCCTACGCGACGGCGCTCAGCTCTGCCTACACTGACGGTCCACAGCGTCGTCCCGTCGGTAGGATCCCCACCATGCCCGCTACCTCCGTCTCCCGCCGTACCGTCTTGGCGCGACTCGTCATCCTGGCCTTTGCCGCCCTGGCGCTGAGCGTGCTCGGCTCGACGAGCCCCGCTTCTGCCACCGTCACGCCGGGAGTCGACCCCGAAGCGGACCTGGTTCTGTTTTGGGGCGACGGTTGCCCGAACTGTGAGAAGGAGCGGGAGTGGCTGGACGAGGTCAAGGACCAGTACCCCGACCTCAAGATCGCGCAGTACGAGGTGTGGAACGACGCGGACAACCGCGACCTTTTCGCCGCAGAGGCCGAGCGGCTCGACTTCACGGCAGGATCTGTGCCCACCACGATCGTGGGCGAGCGAGTGTGGATCGGTTGGACGGATCAGATCCGGCAGGACATGGCTGGCGCCATTGACCAGGTCTCTCGAGGTGAGGAACCGCGAGCGGGCGTCTACGGCACGGCCGGTGCTGGCACGTGCTCGGAAGAGGACGCCATCTGCACCGTCGAAGAAGACGGTCAGCTGATCGAGGTTCCGATCGTTGGCGAAGTGTCGCTCGGCGACCGTTCGCTCTTCGTGTCGACGGTGATCATCGGCTTCGTCGACGGGATCAACCCGTGCTCGCTGTGGGCAATCTCGGTGCTGCTCACCATCGTGCTGCGCACCGGATCACGCCGCCGCGTGGTCGCCATCGGTTCGACGTTCCTGGTGGTGACGGCGGGCATGTACGCCCTGTACATGGGGGCGATCTACTCGGCGCTGGCCGTCGTGGGCTTCATCGGCGCTATTCAGATTGCAGTGGCGGTCGTGGCCGGCGTATTTGGTGCCGTGAGCGTCAAGGACTACTTCGCGTTCAAGAAGGGCCTGTCCTTCACCATCAGCGACTCCGCCAAACCTGGCATCTACCAGCGCATGCGCGCGGCCGCCGGTCAGCGGGCACTCATTCCGGCGCTCGCAGCCACCGTGGCGCTCGCTGTGGCCGTGTCGCTTCTCGAGACTCCCTGTACCGCTGGCTTCCCCGTGCTGTGGACGGGCATGCTCCAGGCAAATGGGGTGGGCGCGCTCGAGACCGCTGGGCTGTTCGTCGCCTACATGGTGCCGTTCTTGCTGGACGAGTTCTTGGTGCTGGCGGTCGCCATCTGGACCATGCGAGCCATGAAGATGCAGGAGAAGCACGGCGAGCTGCTCAAGCTGTTTGCCGGCGTCACGATGCTGGTGCTCGCTGCGGTCATGGTAATCGACCCTGCCTTGATGGAGAACCCGATTGCCGCGCTCGCGCTGTTCGCCGGTGCGTTCGCGCTGGCAGCGGCGATCCACGCGGTGACGGAGCGGGTCAAGGGGGCTCGCCAAGAACGGGTGGAAGCCCGGGCGAGCGGCAGTTCCGACTCAGTGGAATAGGGCTCGGCCACGGCTCCCACACCGAGCCACCACGGCGGCTCAGTGCCGCAGCGACTCGGCGCCTTCATGCGCTGACGCCCTCGTGCTGCCACCTCGTACCTCCACGCCCTCGTGCCGCCACCCCGTACCGTCCCTGACACTCGGCAGGCGTGCCGCTCGGCGTGTCGGCGCGACGCGCCGGGCCAGGGGCTCAGGCTGTGTCAGGGACGGTACGGCACGAGGGGCGGGGCCTCAAGCGCCGCGCCGCGCCAGGCGCTGCTAAGCCGCCCGATCCGCCAGCACCTTGATGCCGAGTCGCATCTCTTCAGGCGGCAGGTAGAACGGCAACCGGAATCGATCGGCGCCCGTCCCCGGAAGCACCTCGAACGCGGTTCCGGAGGCGACAGGAGCTCCAGCCTCCGCCGCACGGGCGGCAAAACGCGTCGCACCGCCGTCAGGAAGCCTCACCCAGAGGGCCGGGCCGCCGACGGGCCGCAAGTACTCCCAGTCGAGACCGTGCTCGGCGACTGCCTCGTCGACGGCGTCAAGGGACTCGAGCATCGTCGCCACGCGCCAGCGCAGCGTCTCCTGGTAGTGATCAGCGAGCAGCCGAGCCGCGACCCGCTGGAACAGCGCAGGCGATCCGAGGTCCATGGCGGCGCGGCGGTGCCGCAATTGCGCTGCAAGCGTCGCGTTGGTGTGGAGCCAGCCGATGCGCAGCCCTCCCCAAAACACCTTGGACATGCCGCCGATCGTGATCACGGAGGCGTCCGTCCCCATCGCCGCAAAGGGCGTGCGGGTGCTGCCGTCGAGCGCGAGGTCGCCGATGGTGCGGTCGTCGATCACCGTGGTGGCCAACGCGGCCGACGCTTCAAGCAGCAGTCGCGCGTCGTCCTCGCCGATCGCGGTGCCGGTGGGGTTGTGGAAGGTGGTGGTGTAGGCGAGGTCAGGGCGCGCGGCGCGCAACAGCTTGATCGAGCCGGGCACGTCGAGCCCGTCGGGGCCCATCGGCAAAGCAAGCGGGCGTGAGCCGGAGGCCTGGACAGCGTCAAACACGCCAGGGTAGGTGACCGATTCGAGCGCGACCGGCCGGCGCGAGGTCGCCAGCATGGTGACAACCAGCCAGATTGCCTGTTGCGCACCCGAGGTGATGACAATCTCCTCCGGCCGCGCAGGCACCCCTTGCCCTCGCAGGTGCTCGGTGACGGCCAGCACCAAATCCCTCGACCCCAGCGCTGCGTACCCGTTGCCCACTGCGGGCGAACCGCCCAGGAAGCCTGACAAGTCGCCGAGCGCTCTGGTAACGATGGGTGCAGGCGGCGGCGAGGCCGTGTTGAAGGCGACAATCGGCTCGCTCTCTCCCGTGAGGATCTGGGCGAAGCGCTCCTGGGGACTCAGCCCAAGGACGCCACGCGAGCTCACCCCGAGCGTCGGCGCTGCGCCCGGCCTGACCTCGAGCCAGCCGGAGTCTCGCAACCGTTGGTAGGCCGCCGTCACCGTGTTGCGCGACAAGTGGAGGTGGTCGGCGAGCGCGCGTTCGGAGGGCATGCGCGAGCCGTGCTCGAGTGAACCGGACTCGCCCAAGGACACAATCGCATTGGCGAGTTGCACGTACAGGGGACCCGTGCCCGTCTGCCAGTGATCAAGCACATCGGAGAGTTGTTCGGCGGTGGTGCGCATGCGGGCCAGCATCCCGCAAACTGGACCCTCTTGCATAGTGCCAGTGGCATTTCAAGCGGCACTGGATCGAGGGGGCCAGTCGCGCAAGCATGAGCCCATGACCGCCGAACTGACTGCAGTGCACACCCATCCACGCTCTCTCGCACGCTTGCGCGAAAGGATTGCCGTGACCACGGAGGCCGCGCGCAGGGCCGGCGGCTACCTCGCGGCGGCGCCTCATCGGCCAATCGCCCCCACGGCCGACGCTGTGGCCAGGCTTGAATCCTTCCGGCGGCCGCTTCAGGACGAACCGCGCGCCGCGAACGACGTGTTGCGAGAACTCGACGAGGTGGGCTCTCCCGCCACGGTGGTGCAAGCAATGGGACGCTACTTCGGCTACGTCAACGGGGGCGTCGAGCCTGCCGCGGCCGCTGCCTCCATTCTGGCTGGCGCATGGGATCAGAACGCGGCACTCCCGGCACAATCACCGGCCGCCACTGTGCTCGACGAGGTCGCGGCCGCCTGGATAGTGGACCTGCTCGGGCTGCCGCGCGATGCGGTAGCGACGTTCACGACGGGTGCCACCCTGGCGAACTTCACGGGCATCGTGACCGCGAGGGATGCGCTGCTTGCTCGCGCGGGTTGGGATGTCAATGAGTTGGGGCTTGCTGGCGCACCACGACTACGCGTCATCGTCGGCGACGAGGTGCACATCTCGGCGCTCAAGTCTCTGCGCCTGGCGGGCCTTGCGCCTGGCCTCGTCGAGCGGGTTCCCGTCGACGAGCGCGGCGCAATAGACGCCGACGCCTTCCCCACCGACACCGACGAACTCACCTTGGTGCTCTTGCAGGCAGGGAACGTCACTACCGGAGCGAGCGATCCGTTCGCGCGGATCATTCCCGGCGTCCGCGAGCGCGGAGGATGGGTACACGTCGACGGCGCATTCGGACTGTGGGCTGCCGCCTCCCCCACGTTGGCAGAGCAGGTCGCAGGCGTCGAACTCGCTGACTCGTGGGCAACCGATGCGCACAAGTGGCTCAACGCCCCTTACGACTCGGGGTTGGTGATCGTGCGCCACCACGACGATCTCTACCGTGCCATGGCGATGCACGCGCCATATCTGACGAGCACGGACGCGCGCCCGCTCATGCACTTGAGCCCTCACATGTCTCAACGCGCTCGCGGCGTGGAGACATGGGCCTTGCTCGCCGCTCGCGGACGCTCCGGGATTGCGGAGCTCCTTGACCACTCGTGCTCCATGGCCGCGCTGTTTGCGCGGCTCCTTCGTGCGGCGGGTGCGGAGGTGCTCGTTGAGCCCACTCTCAACCAGGTGCCAGTGGCCTTTGGACGCACGGCTGGCGCGCGAGGCGACGATGACGTGACCTCAGCAGTCATCAGCGCGATCGGCCGCGAGGGCACCCTGTGGGCGGGCGGAAGCGTGTGGCACGGTCGCACGATTCTGCGGCTGTCGGTGTCAGACGCCGCGACCACGCCAGACGACGTACACGCGTCAGTTGACGCGATCCTGCGTTGCTGGCACTCGGTCCTCGGCGCCTCCTGAGTCGAATGCACCGTGGAAATCTGGCCCCTGCGAGGTACGTCCCATTTGTGTCAGCGTGCCCCCACAATGGGGGGCATGACGAGTTGTGACAAAGTGCCATATGCGCCACGGTTTGGGACCGTTACCGTCAAGGGGTGGTCAATAGTGTGCTAACGCCCCGCACGGGGCTTGCCATCGACGCGGCGCTCGTGCGGCGCTTGCTCGACTCGCAGTTCCCCGAGGCGCACAGCCTGGCGATTGGCGCGCATTGCGAGGGACGAGACTCGATCGTGTGGCGTCTCGGCGAGCAATGGGCAATCCGCTTGCCACTCCACGAGCGAGCGGCGGCAAAGCAGACCACCGAGACGGTGTGGCTACCGACCGTCGGGAGGTCGTGGCCCTTCGCCGCCCCCGTGCCCGTGCGCGTCGGAAAGCCATCGGCAGACTTTCCTTGGGCATGGACGGTCGTGCCGTGGCTCAAGGGCACCCCGGCGCACGTGGAGCCTCTCGACCGTCTGGGAGTGGCGCAGTTGGGTGCGGCTCTTCGCGCCTTGCACACTCCCGCTCCTGCCGACGCTCCTCGCCACCCGCTGCGCTCCCTGGCTCTGTTGCAGCGTTCCGACAGGGTGGCGGACAAGATCAACGCGCTCGCAGCAACGCCAGTCGGCTCTCCCTGGCGTCTGGACGCCCGAGCTGCCGCAAGGGTCTTCCAACAAGGCGCCACCACCCCGCGGCCAGCCGCCGCGTGGACGCATCTCGACCTCCACCCTGGCAATGTCCTCACTGATGACGGGGAGCTGGCTGGCATCGTCGACTGGAGCGAGTCGGCCGCCGGGGACCCTGCCGCCGACTTGGGTCAGGCGCTCGTTTTGGTGGGTCAGGACGGTTGGGATGCACTCACCATTGGCTATGGCCCCATCGACGCACGGACGTTTGCGCGAGCCAGGGCTGAGGGCGTCTTCTACGCGCTCGCGTTCGCGGCCGAGGGAACTGGCGCGCGCGCTACGGCTGGGTGGGCCGGACTTGAGGCCCTCGGGGTCGCGCACCGCTCGCGCTAGCCTCCGCTGGGACGCCCAACTGCGACAGTAGGCTAATCCTCATGAGCACCGGCACCGAACGCGTCTACGTGGCGCGCCTCGCAGGCACGACGGTCTTCGACCCGATCGGCGATGCAGTGGGTCGGGTGCGGGACGTGGTGTTGTTGGTTCGCCGTACCGGCGCGCCCACTGCCGTGGGTCTGGTGGTTGAAGTGCCTGGCAGACGCCGTGTGTTCATGCCGCTGACGCGCGTCACGTCGATCGTTCCTGGCCAAGTGATTTGCACAGGCGTCGTCAACCTCAGGCGCTTCCAGGCCCGCGCCTCTGAGACTCTCGCGATCGGCGAATTGTTCGACCGCTCGGTGACGCTGCGCAGCGACAAGTCGACCGCCTACATCGAGGACATCGCGATCGAGCAGACGCGAGCGCGTCTGTGGCAGGTCACCAAGTTGTATGTGCGCAACGGAGAACGCCGACGAGGGGTGCTTGGCTTCTCGCGTCGCGGCGCGTCGAGCGTCGTCGACATCGATGCGGTGACGGGACTCGCCACGCGAGACAAACTCCAAGGCGCCGCACTCGTGATCCAGTCCTTCGCAGACTACAAGCCCGCCGACTTGGCGGCAGCGCTCATGGAGATGAGCCCCACGCGGACCGCCGAGATCGCGGCCGCTCTTGACGACGAACGCCTTGCCGACGTGCTGGAGGAGATGCCAGAGCACGATCAGATCTTCCTCATGCGCACCCTCGATCCCGAACGCGCGGCGGACGTCCTCGAGGCGATGGAGCGCGACGACGCGGCCGACTTGCTGGGTGACCTTCCTGAGAAGGACGCGGCGGCCTTGCTGGAACTCATGGAGCCTGACGACGCCAACCAGGTGCGACAACTGCTGGGCTACGAGGACGACAGCGCCGGTGGTCTGATGACCACGGAGCCCGTGATCGTCGGCCCAGAGACGACCGTGGCCACCTGCCTTGCCTTGGTGCGACGCGATTCCCTTCCCCCTGCGCTCGCCTCGATGGTGTTCGTCGTGCGACCCCCGTTGGAGACTCCCACCGGGCGCTACGTGGGCCTCGTCCATATTCAGCGACTGTTGCGAGAAGCCCCCCACGACTCCGTCGGCAATTTTGTGGACCCCGCCATTTCGACGCTCGCACCGACCGACACCTTGTCGGAGGTGTCTCGTCGCATGGCCGCGTACGACATCCTCGCGCTGCCGGTCGTTGACGACGACAACCGCCTGTTGGGCGCCATCTCGATCGATGACGTGCTCGACCACTTGCTGCCGCGCGACTGGCGCGAGCACGACGCTGGGGACCCACACGCACCGGAGCGTCAGGCTCAAGGGGGCAAGCGTGGCTGAACGTCTTGACCGCCCCAAGGGCGAGCGTCGGCTCTTTGGCTCACGACCCGCGTCGTCGCGCAACTCGGACCGCTTTGGACGCGTGTCAGAGGGCATCGCTCGCTTCATCGGGACGCCGCGGTTCCTCGTGTATCTCACGATCTTCGTGGCGGCATGGTTGACGTGGAACGTGCTCCCCTTCACGGCCGAGCGGGGGTGGCGCTTCGACTCCCCTGCGCTGTACTTCACCGCCCTCACGTTGGTGCTGTCGCTCCAGGCTTCCTACGCTGCGCCGCTGATTCTGCTCGCGCAGAACCGCCAAGACGACCGCGACAGGGTGAGCGCCGAACAGGACCGCCAACGCGCGGAGCGCTCCCTTGAAGACACGGCGTATCTCGCGAGAGAGGTGGCCGCGCTTCGTCAGGCTCTCAACGAGACCGCGACACGCGACTTCGTGCGGTCGGAACTGAGATCGCTCCTTGAAGAGCTGCGCCAGGACGAAAGGGAGCGGGACCGCGACGACTCGGCAGGCGCCGGGTAACCAGGCGCCCTAGCGGGCCGCTAGGACTCGTTCTTGGCGCCCTTGCCTGACGCCGTGCTGAAAGCGGCGAACAGCGCCACGCCCAACCACAGGTAGCCAAGCGGATCGTCGAAGTAAGCCGAGATGACGGTACCGAGGTCGACGTCGGCCAGTCGCGACATTCCCGTACCAATCGAGCCCGCAGCGAAGAAGACGACCATGAGGGCGTCTGCCGCGAGCACCGAGACGGCCGTGATGAGCGCAGCAAGAAGGCCTGTCACTGGCCCCGTGCGCTTCGCCACGAAGGCGACGGTCAGCCCGATCAGCACGCCGAAGCCGATGACGAGCATGAGGAACTCGCGTTGAATGGCGAAGGAGATCGCTGCGTAGGCAAAGGCTGCAATCGCTCCTACGGCTATCGCCGCGCCGGTGGCGAGCAGCCACGACCCTGCGACCCCCGTCTCTTCGATTCCGGGAGCACTTGGCGCGTACTGAGTGGTGACAGGAGGCATGAGCGGAGGCTGGCTCTGGAAAGCCGGCGCCGGCGTCGGCGCCTGGTAAGCAGGAGGCGCAACGGGCGGCTGCCCCTGATACGGCGTCGATCCGTGCTGTTCCGGCGTGAACTCTGTCATGACTCCCCCTCGCCTCGATGCGGCTGTGCGTGCTCGGACAGTAGCGGAAGAACTGAAGGCGGCGCAAGGGTGCCTACGATGGTGGCATGCCAACGGTTGAAGCGCTCCGCACTGCACTGTCCAAGGTCATTGACCCAGAGATCAGGAGGCCGATCACTGAGATCGGCATGGTCCGCAGCATTGAGGTCGCCGACAACGGTCTCGCCGTCATCGGCATCGACCTGACGATCGCTGGTTGTCCGATGCAGGATCGCATCACCGGCGACGTGACGGCCGCTGGAATGTCAGTCGACGGCGTCACCGACGTCCGCGTCGAGCTGGGCGTGATGACGGATGAACAGCGCCAAGGTCTCAAGTCCGCCTTGCGCGGCGGCAAGCCGGAGCCCGTGATTCCCTTCACCCAGCCAGGGAACATGACGAGGGTCTACGCGATCGCTTCTGGCAAGGGCGGCGTGGGCAAGTCGACGGTGACCGCGAACCTCGCCGCAGCGATGGCGGCCGATGGCCTGAAGGTCGGCGTGCTAGACGCTGACATCTTTGGCTTCTCCATCCCTGGCATGCTGGGCATCACCGCTCAGCCAACCCGCCTCGATGACATGCTGCTCCCGCCGATCGCGCATGAGGTGAAGGCCGTGAGCATCGGGATGTTCGTTCCCGAGGGCCAGCCCGTCGTATGGCGCGGCCCGATGCTGCACCGCGCTCTCGAGCAGTTCTTGGCGGACGTGTTCTGGGGCGACCTCGATGTGCTGCTCCTCGACCTGCCGCCAGGGACAGGCGACATCGCGATCTCCGTCGCGCAGTTGCTGCCACACGCCGAACTTGTAGTCGTCACCACGCCTCAGGTTGCTGCCGCAGGCGTGGCTGAGCGGGCGGGTTCGATCGCCACCCAGACGTCCCAGTCAGTGGTGGGCGTGATTGAGAACATGGCATGGCTCGACCAACCGGATGGCAGCCGCCTGCACCTCTTCGGCGAGGGCGGCGGCCAGCGTGTGGCGGACCGCCTGAGCGAGACCCTTGGCACGAAGGTGCCGCTGCTCGGCCAGATCCCTCTCGACGTGCGCGCACGCGAGGGCGGCGACGTAGGCACCCCCGTGGTGATCGCCGACCCAGAATCGGCCTCGGCAGTGGCGCTGCGCGACATGGCTCGCGCCCTCGGCGCACGCCAGCGCGGACTGGCCGGACGCTCCCTCGGGGTCTCGCCCGTCTAGTCGACTAGCGGCCTATGCGGGGCCGTCAGTGACGTGAATCTCGACGTCACTGCGCGGACCCCACCCAGCGATGATGGCCGCGATCAGCCCACACACGACGGCGCCGGTCGAGGCCGCCGGAGTCGCGAGGGCGCCCATGAGGGCGTCGTCCCAGCCAAGACCGCCTCCCATTCCGCCGCCGAGCACGCCTGCGAAATCGCCGATCTCGCCGATCTGTTGGTTGACGATGCCGGTGGTGGCGAGCACGTGGACGCCGATCACCGTCGCCACGAAGGCGGTCACTTGCGTCGCGAGTCCCCTGTACGTGCTGAGGTAGCGCACCGTGTATCCGACCGCCGCTGCCTCTCCAAGACCTAGGAGCGCGAGGGCCAGCAGCAACTGCGAGTCGGGCACGAGCACCGACAGCAATGCGCCGACAACTAGTGCGACCACAAGCCCGCCGAGCACGGCCCCCATCCGGTTGCCTCGCAGGCGCCCAAGTACCGATTCAGAATGCTGCGCTGGAGGCGCGGGAGGAGGCGTTGGCTGAGGCGTTGGCTCCGGTTCCGGAGTGGCGGAGGAGGGCGTCTTACGGGCGGCCATGAGATTGCTCCTTGAGTAGGCTGCGTTTCCTCCCTCATCATGGCACGCTCAGGGGCTCGCGAGCAGGTCAGCCTTTGGCATGATGGGCCACATGGGCCTTTCGTCTGATCTCGCCGAACCGCGGTGGATGAACGCGTGGTCGCTCGATGAGGGTGAGCGACGGGCGAGGGAAAGGTTGCGCCAGGTGTTTGGCGCCGAGGCAAGTCGCGTGTGGTCGGCGCCCGGCCGCATCAACCTCGTCGGCGAATACACCGACATCAGCCAAGGCGTCTCCCTGCCGACCGCAATCCCCCACCGCACGTACGTCGCGGCAGTGCGTCGTGAGGACAGGGTGGTGCGGTTCAGCACCGATCGACCAGAGGCGATCGGCGACGACGACCCCGTCTGGGAGGGCGACCTTGATTCCCTCCAGAACCTCGTGGGACAGGATCGCTGGATGGCCTACCCTGCCGGTGTGCTGTGGGCCCTGCTCGAGCGCGGATACGCGAGCACAGGGATCGACATGGCGTTCGCCTCGTGTGTCCCTCTCTCGGCGGGCCTCAGCGCGTCCAGTTCGTTGACGGGCGCCACGGCTCTGGCGGCAAACGCGGTGTGGGGTCTCGCCCTCAAGACGGGCATCGACGCCGTTGAACTGGCTGACGTCTGCATCGACGCTGAGAACGAGATCGCAGGAGGCGCCACTGCGGGTCTCGCTCAACACGCGATCATGCGCGGTGTCCCAGGCCAGGCCCTCTACCTCGACTTCGCCGCCACACCTCCGTTCGCGTCGGCCTGCCCGCTGACGTTCGCCGAGTACGGCCTCGGCCTGCTCATCATCGACGTAGGCGTGCCACACCCCGATCAGAACGAGATGGTGAGGGAACGGATGGCACAGATCGCCAGCGCCGCAGCCGCACTCGGGGTGGAGAGCATCGGTGCCCTGCGTAGCGTGCCACGCGCCTTGGCCCGGATCGAAGCTTTGGAGGATCAGCTCTTGCGCCGTCGGGCAAGACACGTCTTCACCGAGAATGAGCGCGTCGAAGTGGTCAGGGACGAGTTGACGGGCACGGCGCCGGCACACGAGCGCTTTGTCGCGGTAGGCAAGGCAATGTTCCGCTCACACGCCTCGCTAGAGACCGACTTCGACGTGAGTTGCGAAGAACTCAACCTCGCGGTCGACGAGGCCTTCAAGGCGGGTGCGTTGGGGGCCAGACTCACTGGATCCGGCCGCGGCGGATCCGCCGTAGCACTGATGCGCCGAGCCCAAGCGAACAAGGCAGCGCAGTTCATCGACGCTGCGTTCGCTCGGCAGGGACTGCCTCGCCCAGCGTTCAGCTTCTTCTAGGCAGCCGGCACTACCCAGCAGCGAGGGCGTAGTCCACCACGAGCGGTGCGTGATCGGACCACCGGGCATCCCACGCGGCGGCCCGATCTACGCGCACGTGCGCGGCGACCGCCGCCAGTGAGGGGGTCGCGTACTGGTAGTCAATGCGCCAGCCAGTGTCGGTGTCAAAGGCCTTACCTCGCATGGACCACCACGTGTAGGGGCCGTCTTTCTCGCCCACGAGCGTGCGGTGCACGTCCACCCAGCCGGCGGCGATCCACCTGTCAAGGTAGGCGCGCTCTTCAGGCAAGAACCCTGCGGACTTCAGGTTGCCCTTCCAGTTCTTGATGTCGTGCTCCGTATGCGCGGTGTTGATGTCGCCCATGACCACTACTCGGTCGTAGGCAGAAGCGAGCGCAGCCATCCGCTCCGTCATGAGATCCAAGAACTCGTACTTGGAGTCCATCTTGGGGGTGCCCGCCTCGCCTGAATGCACGTAGACGGATACCACCCGTACTGGTCCTGCAACGGAGGGCACCGTCGCCTCGATCCACCGGCCGGTATGCGCAGGGACGGCCGCAGCCTCGCCAAGTGCCGCGGCCCCGGCCTGCACGTCCCCAAGCGGCTCGCGCGACAAAATGGCCACGCCTGCTCGACCCTTGATCTCGCAAGCATCGTGCACCACGTTCCAGCCAGCCGCGAAGGCTTCGTCCACCACCTCGTCAGGCGCCCTCACCTCTTGGAGGCAGACCACGTCGGCCTCGACGGCGTCGAGCCACTCCTGCATACCCTTGCGGAGGGCAGCCCTCACCCCGTTGACGTTGACAGTGACGATGCGCATCAGTGTGTTCCTCGCGTTGGGTTCTGGTTGGCCTCAGGCCACGCTAGCCGCTTCCCCAGACAACGCCGACGCAGCGCTCCCCACCCACGCTGCCGTCACGCGGTCCTCTCGCTCGATTCGACCACGTTGTCCAGCAGCATTGCCCGCGTCATCGGCCCGACGCCTCCAGGGTTTGGCGAGTACCACGATGCCTTGTCAATCGCTCCTGAAGCCACGTCGCCTGCCACGACGGACTTGCCCGTCGCCTCGTCGGTCACCCGTGACACGCCGACGTCAATCAGCACGACGCCCTCCTTGACCATGTCGGCTCCGATGATGCCGGGCACCCCGGCTGCGGCGACGATCACGTCGGCCTGGCGCGTGTGCGAAGCGAGGTCGACGGTGCCGGTGTGGCACAACGTGACCGTCGCATTGACCGCCTTGCGGGTGAGCAACAATCCGATGCTGCGGCCCACCGTGGTGCCGCGGCCGACCACCACGATGTGCTTGCCCGCGAGCGACACCCCGTGTCGCTCGAGCAGCTCAATGATTCCCTTTGGCGTACACGGCAGGGGGCTTGTCACGTCTTCACCGACCCTCAGCACCAAGCGGCCGAGGTTGGTGGGGTGCAAGCCGTCAGCGTCCTTGTCAGGGTCGATGAGTTCGAGCACCTTGTTGGTGTCGATGCCTGCCGGCAGCGGGAGTTGGACGATGAACCCCGTACACGCGGGATTGTCGTTGAGACGGCGCACTGCGGCTTCGATGTCCTGCTGCGTGGCCGTCTCGGGGAGGTCCTCCCTGATCGAGGTGATGCCCACCTGAGCACAATCGGCGTGTTTGCCATTGACGTACCACGTGGAGCCCGGGTCGCTTCCCACGAGCAGGGTGCCCAGGCCGGGAACGATGCCGCGCTCGGCGAGTGCCGCGACCCTCTCGGCCAGTTCGGCCTTGATGGTCGCGGCGGTCGCCTTGCCGTCGAGAATGCCCGCCATTTACTGAGCGAGTCCCGGGTAGAGCGGGAAGCTGTCGGCGAGCTTCGCCACACGGGCCCGCAGTGCGGGAATGTCGGCGTCGCCCTTGAGCGCGGTCGCGATGATGTCGGCCACCTCGGTGAACTCCGTCGCGCCAAAGCCGCGCGTCGCGAGCGCCGGGGTGCCAATGCGCACACCCGAGGTCACCATCGGCGGACGGGGGTCGAACGGCACGGCGTTGCGGTTGACGGTAATGCCCACTTCGTGGAGGAGGTCCTGAGCCTGCTGGCCGTCGATCGGCGAATTGCGCAAGTCCACGAGCACCAGGTGGACGTCGGTGCCGCCGGTGACGACGTTGATGCCGGCTTCGATGGCATCGGGCGCCGTGAGACGCTCGGCGAGGATGCGGGCACCCTCGAGCACACGTTCCTGACGCTCCTTGAATTCTGCCCCGGCCGCGATCTTGAGCGCGGTCGCCTTGGCCGCGATCACGTGCATCAGCGGACCGCCCTGCTGACCGGGGAACACGGCGGAGTTGAGCTTCTTCGCAAGTTCGGTGTCGCGAGACACGATGAGTCCCGAACGCGGACCGCCAAGCGTCTTGTGAACGGTCGTGGAGACCACGTCAGAGTGAGGCACCGGGCTGGGGTGCAGGCCTGCGGCCACCAGTCCAGCGAAGTGCGCCATGTCCGTCCACAGCTTGGCGCCCACCTCGTCGGCAATATCCCTGAAGGCGGCAAAGTCGAGGTGGCGGGGGTACGCGGACCAACCGGCGATGATGACGTCGGGCCGCTCTGCGAGCGCCTGCTCGCGCACCTGCTCCATCTCGATGCGGTGGGACTGCTCGTCGAGCCCGTAGGCCGCGACCTCGTACAACTTGCCGGAGAAGTTGAGCTTCATGCCGTGGGTCAGGTGACCGCCATGCGCGAGGGACAGGCCCATGATCTTCTGGCCGGGGTTGATCAAGGCGTGAAGCACGGCGGCGTTCGCCGTTGCTCCCGAGTGAGGCTGCACGTTCGCGTACTCGGCCCCAAAGAGGCTCTTGGCGCGCTCAATGGCGATATTCTCAGCGACATCGACTTCTTCACAGCCACCGTAGTAACGCCTGCCAGGGTAGCCCTCAGCGTACTTATTGGTCAGCACGGAGCCCTGGGCCTGCAGCACGGCGCGCGGCACAAAGTTCTCCGAAGCGATCATCTCAAGGTAGTCGCGCTGGCGTCCCAACTCGCGGTCGAGGACCTGAGCGATGTCGGGGTCGAGCTCGGACAGTGTGGAGTTCATGATCGACTGCGTGGCAGAGTCAGTCGCGGCTTCGGTCATCGCGGTTCCTTCGCGTCAGTCGGCGCGCGCGGCGCCGAGGTGAGTGTTCGGCGACCGTGGCCCAGGCGGAACGACCGTGGTCGGCAGAGGGAACACGTGCCGTCCCGTCCACCATGTCGCTTCCTCGCGGTGAACCGCGTGCGCCAGTCGCGACACCGCCACTCTATCGGATGTGCCCTGTCGCCACCAAGGGAGCCACGTTTCCCGGGGCATGGGAACCTGAACATTGCGCGCTTGCTGCCGATGGGGCTCCCATGAGACTCGGCGCGAGGAAGTTTTTCGGCGCCGGCGCTGCGATGACGCGCGTCGGCCGTAGCATGCGTCCGCGAAAAGTGCCCCCACTGGCGGCAACGCGATCGCCGCTCAAGGCAGGCGAGCGACTCATGTCGTCCGTCGCGCTGTGGTTGAGACTGAGCCTGCTGGTGGTGCTGCTCGTCATCCCGACCGCGGTCGCTGGCCTCTTCTACATTTCCCTCACTCAGCAACAACAGCATTTCAACTCCCTTGAGCACGCAGGAATCGAGGTGCTCACCCCCGCGATCGAGGCCCTTGCGGTCACGACGGCAGGAGGAGAGCCAGACCTCGACGCCGTCTCCCGTGCGGTGGCAGATCGGCAAGAGTTGGGAGTGAATAGCGCCTGGGGTGCCGTCGTCACCGGTACCAGTGGCACCGCAGATCCCGCCTCGCGCAACGCGCTCGCTCATCGCCTCGCCAAGTTCATTGAGACGGTTGCTGACGAGTCGAATCTCGCCCTCGATTCCGAGCTTGACTCCCACTACGTCATTGCGATTGTGATCGAGGAAATTCCCAAGGCCCTCGTCGCTCTCGCCGATGCGAGCCTGGAGCCGACGGGCACGGATTCGGCCCAGACCAGTACGTACGCCATTCTCGCCGCGCAGCTTGGCGACTCGGCGCACCGCATCACCGACTACCGCGCCGAGGTAGCCGAGCTCACCGCAGACCCCCTCATCGAGGACGAGATGGCTGGCCTCGCATCGGTATCAAACGACCTCCAGGCCACCGCTGTGTACATGAGCGGCTCCCTGGCCTACCCAGCGGCGATCGACCCCACCAACGCCGCGACCAGAATCTCGACCGCCGTCCCGCCGGTCTTCGCCGGTCTCGACCGGATTATTGGCGAGCGCACTGACGCCCTGAGCGAGGGAACCCGCTTCGCCATCACCCTCATCGTCGTCAGCCTCGTGGTGGCTCTCGCTTGGGCAGGGGCCGTCCTCCTGCTCACCCGCAAGAACGTCGGCGAACTCGTGAGGGCGATGTCCCGGCTTTCCTCCAGGGACCTGACCCCCTCCCCTGTTCCTCACGGCCGCGACGAGTTCGGTCGCATCGGGCGCGAGTTGGAGACGGCTCGCATCGACCTCGCCCAGGCTTTCCGCACGCTTGCGGAACAGACGGAACGTGTCGCAGGGGCTTCTGCACAGGTCAGCGCCACGACCAACGTGGTCGACAGCGCCGCCAGGGACACGCTCGAGCTGACTCGCCAGACAGAATCGGAAGTGGTGGGGGTCGAGAAACTGCTGGGAGAAGTGTCCGCATCGGGAGAAAGCCTCGATTCGGCCACGCACGAGGTGGCCCAAGGGATTGACCTCGTCAACACGTCGTCTCAGCACGTCTTTGAAGAGATCGCACGCGCGGCCGACCTCGCGGGCTCGCTCGGGCGCTCAAGCCAGGGCATCGCTCAATCGGTCGAGGCCATCACCGCGATCGCTTCACAGACTCGCTTGCTGGCGCTCAACGCCTCCATCGAGGCCGCGCGGGCAGGCGAGGCGGGCAAGGGCTTTGCCGTGGTCGCAGGCGAGGTCGAGACTCTCGCCAGCCAGTCGCGCGAGGCATCGGCCGCGATTGGAAGGGTTGCCGCCGAGCAACACGACGATATCGAGACGGTGCTTGACGCCCTCAGCCGCGCTCAAGCGGCGGTGTCTGACGCCGCGCGCGCACACGAGAGCGTGACGGTCGCCGCGACTCAACAGCGAGGATCCATTGTCGCGATCAACGACTCCATCACCGGCACCGTCCAGGCGACCAACCGGATCACCGAGCAGGCCGCCAAGGTCGCGCTCGAGGCTGGCGGCACGGCTCACACGATGGATGACTTGAGGGCGGCGGCCGAGGAACTCGACGGGATCGCGCGCAGCCTCAGCGATCAAGTAGGACAGTTCAAGTACTAGGCCACCACTCAGGCGTCGTCGACGATGTTCCCTGCTTCGAGGATCTTGCGCAGGTAGGCGTAGGTGAGGTCGCCCGACACCTCGTCGAACTGGTGCTCATAACCGGCCTTGTTGTACAACGCGATGTTGTGCTTCGAGTTCTGTCCAGTGAAGACCCAGACCTCCGTCGTGGTGTCCGGCAGATAGGCCAGCACCGCGAAGAGCAGCTTGGTGCCGATGCCCCGGGCTTGCATGTCTGGCACGACGGCCAAGCGGCCAATCGTGGCCTTGTCGCCTTCCAACCCCACGCGGATCGAGCCGACCAGGCGCGGTCCGTACCAAGCACCGAGCGTGACCACGTCCTCGCTCGCAAGATCCTCTTCCAGTTGCTCAAGTGTCTGCGTCAGTGCGGGGATGTGCGGGTCGTTGTACAACTGGGCCTCGACCACAAAGGCCGCCCGACGCACGGTGAGCAACTCGCCGGCGTGGTCGTGGCCGATACGGTCAATACGCACGTCGAGGTCGTCGCTCATGTGCCTATCGTGTCAGGATTTGCCCACAAACACGACTAGCCTTGAGGCCGTGTCCAACGAACCGACCGCCTGGGTGTTGTCCCTGTCCTGCCCCGACCGCCCCGGCATCGTGCATGCGGTGTCTGGCCTGCTCGCTGAGCACGGTGGGAACATCACGGAGTCGCAGCAGTTTGGGGACCCCGACACCGGCTTGTTCTTCATGCGCGTAGAGGTTGCCGCGCCAGCGCCGCGCGCCGAACTCGAAGTCGCGATTGGGGCTCTCGCCGAGCGCTTCGAGATGACCTGGAGCCTCGACGTCGCTGGCCGCAGGATGCGCACGATCGTGATGGTGTCCAAGGCGGCACACTGCGTCAATGACTTGCTCTTCCGCGAGCGCGCGGGCACCCTGCCGATCGACATCGTCGCCGTCGTTGGCAATCACGAAACCCTGCGTGACCTGGCCGAGTTCTATGGCAAGCGCTTTGTGCACATCCCCGTCACAGTAGACACCAAGGCCGACGCCGAGGCCGCGTTGCTCGCGCTAGCGGACGACGCGAATGTCGAGTTGGTGGTGCTGGCGCGCTACATGCAGATCCTGTCGCCGGAGCTCTCGAGGGCGCTGCACGGGCGCGCCATCAACATCCACCACTCGTTCTTGCCGAGCTTCAAGGGAGCGCGCCCCTACTTCCAAGCGCACGACCGCGGAGTGAAGTTGATCGGAGCGACAGCTCACTACGTGACCGCCGATCTTGACGAGGGCCCCATCATCGAGCAAGACGTGGAGAGAGTGGACCACACCCACACGCCAGAGACGCTCACGGCCATTGGAGCCGACGTCGAACGCCGTGCGCTAGCCCGTGCAGTCAGGTGGCACGCCGAGCATCGCGTGCTTCTCGATGGGCATCGCACCATCGTGTTCCGTTAGCGGCTCGCCGCAGAGGCAAGCGCTACGCCGCGAGTCCGAGCACTCTCGCCGGTACCGTCGACGCCGCGGCCACGGCCTCGTCGCGTGAGACGCCTGCCGCGACGCACACCTCTACGGCCCTGTCCATCGTGAGGGTCGACCCTGCGAGAGTGTCGGTGCCAGCGATCACTGCCTTGCCATCCACCACATCGACATCGAGTCCACCGAGCACGTAGCGGCCAGGTGCCGCAGCAGCCGCGGCCATGGCGTCGGTCACGAGGGCGACCCTGCCGGGAGCGGCCGCAAAGAGCATCGCGACCAGCACGGGGTCGACGTGGATGCCGTCGGCGATCACCTCCACCGTGACGCGAGAGTCGACCAGCGCGGCACCTACCGGCCCTGGCGCGCGACCGGTCAGGCCCGGCATCGCGTTGAACGCGTGAGTGACCAGCGTGGCGCCGCGATCGAAGGCGGCCCTCGCCGTGTCAGCGTCGGCCGTGGTGTGACCGACCGCCACGACAACGCCTGCTTCCACAAACCGCTCGATGGCGTCGAGAGCGTGTGGCAGTTCAGGAGCCATCGTGATCTGGCGGACGATCCCGTCGGCGGCCTCGAGGAGTGCCGTCACGGCGTCGGGGGTAGGGATGGCAAGCGATGAAGGGTCGTGGGCGCCCTTGCGCTCTGGCGCGAGGAACGGCCCCTCGAGGTGCACCCCGAGGAGTCCTCGATCCATTGCCATGGCCTTGCGAATCACGTTCATCGCCGCCGCGGTCCGCTCGAGCGGCTCCGAGACCAGAGAGGCGACCACGCGGGCGGTGCGGTGGGCGCGATGGGCGGCAAGAGCGGCAAGGGTCCCCTCGACGGAGTCACCGAAGGCGTGTCCACCACCGCCGTGGCAGTGGATATCCGTGTACACGCTAGAGCCCTTGCCAAGCGGGCTTGTTCGCTTGAGCCCAGCGGTAGTAGTCGCCGTGCTTCAGGCGCGAGGCCGCCGCCTCGTCAACCACCACCGTGACGTGTTCGTGGAGTTGGATGGCCGAGCCTGGAAGCGAAGCGGTCACGGGCCCCTCGACGGAGGCGGCGACTGCCTTCGCCTTCACCTCACCGAAGGCGAGCAGCACCAAGTGCCTCGCGCGCAGAATCGTGCCGAGCCCCTGCGTGACACAGTGAATGGGGACCTCGTCGAGCGAAGAGAAGAAGCGTGCGTTGTCCGCGCGCGTCTGCTCGGTTAGCGTCTTGACGCGCGTGAGCGAACCGAAGCTCGATCCTGGCTCGTTGAAGCCGATGTGTCCCGTGGTGCCGATGCCGAGCAATTGCAGGTCGATGCCGCCGCTGGCGTTCAGCGCGGCCTCGTAGCGTTCGCCCGTTGTCTCGATGCCCTCGGCGCGACCATCGGGCACGTTGACGCGGGTGGGATCGAGCCCGAGCGGCTGAGTGACCTCGCGATCGATCACGGCTCGGTAGCTCTGCGGGTGGTCCTCCGGCAAGCCGACATACTCGTCAAGGGCGAAGGCAAAGGCCTCAGAGAAGTCCACCCCTCGCTCCCTACGAGCGGCAAGAGCGCGGTACACCGGCAGCGGAGTCGAGCCCGTGGCGACACCGAGCACAAACTGGGGCGAAATCTGCACCTGCTCAGCAATGTGGTCAGACACCAGCCTGCCGGCCGCCTCCGCGCTATCGACAATGATGACTTCAGCCACGGCCTGCTCCTCTCATTGCGGCGCCGATGGCCGCAAGCGGCACATCGGGATCCAGCACGCGCGTGCGCGCCGTCAGGTCGAGGGACCGCATGAAATCGCTCCGCCTCTCCCAGTCTCGCATCACGCGCCTCGCGCCCTCCATGAGCGTCGGGCCCATGCGGGTCAGTCCTCCCCCCACCAGCACCTCCTCGACATCGAACGTCAGAATCAACACCCGCACCGCCGTCGCCACCGCCTCGAAGAATCGGTCGCGAATCTGGGCGGCGTCGGCGTCGTTGTCGGCCCTTGCCAACACCGACTCGGCAGGCTCCCCGCCCGCCTGCCAAGCGATGCCACTTCCAGAGGCGCAGGTCTCGAGCCCTCCCCGCAGCCCGTCAGGACCCTCCGGCCCTGCGGGGTCGAAAGAGATCATCCCGATCTCTCCGACGGAACCGCGAGCCCCTCGCCACAGCCTGCCGTCCAGAATGACGCCTGCGGCGAGGCCAGTGCCCAGGTTGAGCAGCGCAATGGAGTCCTTGCCACCGCCAGCGGTCACCCAGGCACCGACGGCTGCCGCATTCACGTCGTTGTCGACCGTCGGCCGCACACCCCAAGCCTTCTCCAGCTCCTGAGCGAGGTCGAGGCGTGCGATGTCGAGGTTCTGGGCATACGTGACGACCCCGTCTACCACCGATCCTGGCGCACCAACGCCGATGGACTCCAGCGCGTTCGGGCTGATCCCGGCTTGCGCGCATACCTGATCGACGGCGTCGGTGACGTTTGCTAACACGGCCGCTGCCCCAGAACCGCTGAGACACACGTGGCGATGTAGCACCCGACCATCGTCGTCAACTACCACCGCATCGGTCTTGGTACCGCCGATGTCTACCCCGAGTCTCACGGTCACCATCCCAGCAGATCGAGGAGCGCGGTGCCCGCGAGGCGGGAAGCTCCGTACGTAGCAATGTCGGCCAAGCCAGCGTCGGGCTCGGGCCACCCCATATCGACAGTGACGACGTCGTGAGTGCGCCTCAACGCGTCGACGGCGGGCGCCGCGAGTCCGTGACGGTGATTGTCACGGCCGATGACGACGACGAGCGAGTCGGCTGGCACCTCCTCGACCGCGCTGGCCAGGTCGCTCTGCGGCGTGACGGTTGCCACCGCTTCAACCCCGTAGGTCGCGAAGGGTCCCCAAGGAGATGGCCCGACGGCCATCGACGGTGCCGTCTCAATGCGTACGAGAACCCGGGGCCGCTCTTGCGCGAGGAGGCTGCGGGCGTCATTCGTCACCGCGAAGGCGCCCGCCACGGTCCGAGGCGTGAGGCCGGGGACCTCGCCGGGCGTGAAGGCATGTTGCTGGGAGGCAACCCGAGCGTCGGCAAGCTCGCGACCCAGCCCCTCGACCCGCCGCTGCGCCACTGCGACTTCCGCGCGGTCGAGTTCCCCAGCATCGACGGCGTCGGCGATGGCAGCCGCGATCTCGCGCATCTGCTCCTCGGTGTTGGCGGTGCCGATGCACAGCAGATCGCAGCCGCCGCGCAGCGCCGCGACCGCCGCCGCGGGAATACCTCTGCCAGCGCTCGCGCCCGCCATGTCCAGAGCGTCGGAGACCACCACGCCGGCGAAACCCATGCGGTCGCGGAGGGTGTCGCGCAAAATGGTGCGCGAGAACGTTGCAGGCAGGTCGACATCGAGCGTGGGCACCATGATGTGTGAGCTCATGATGGCGCGGCCGCCCGCCGCAATCGCGGCCGCAAACGGAGGCAGCTCGCGGCCCTCGAGCGTCTTCTCGTCGACGTCGATGGTCGGCAACGAGTGGTGCGAGTCCTGAACGGTGCTTCCGTGGCCAGGGAAGTGCTTCGCGCACGAGGCGACACCCGTGGACTCGAGTCCACGGACCCACGCTGCCGTGTGGCGGGAGGCCGCTGCGGGGTCGGCGCTGAAGCTACGCACCCCGATGATGGGATTGAGGGCGGTGCTGTTGACGTCCGCGTCGGGCGCGAACGTCATACCGACGCCGACGGCGGCCAGCTCCCTGCCGACCTGAGTGCCCACAGCCTCCGTCAGTGCCTCGTCGTCAAGCCTGCCGAGGATGGCGTTGCCTGGAAAGGGCGAGCCGACGGCCTGGTACAGCCGCGTGACATCGCCGCCCTCCTCGTCGATGGCGACGACGGCGTGGGGGTTGGCTGCGTAGATCGCGCCGGTGAGTTCTCGCAATTGGCCTGGCGAGCCGACGTTGGTGGCGAAAAGGCAGACCCCTCCCATGCCGTCACGGAGGCTCTGGTCGACCCACCCGGGCAACGTGGTGCCCTCAAAACCGGGCATGAGGAAGGCGAGGGGATTCATCCCTTCACCGCCCCGCCCACGAGGCCCGCGGTCATCCTGTTCTGCACCACGAGGAAGAAGATAATGACCGGCACTGCCACGAGCGTCGAGGCGGCCATGACCTGGCCCCACTCAATCATGGCGAGGCTCGACGGCTGGGCGAAGTCGCGCAGCCATAGCGGCAACGTCTGGCTGGCGTCCGAGGTCAACAGGATCGACGCGAGCGCGAACTCGTTCCACACCTGCAAGAAGGCGAATACTCCGGAGGCGACGAGGCCCGGCGCGAGGAGCGGGAAGGTCACGCGCATGAACGCTCCCATCCTGGTGCACCCGTCAATCATCGCCGCCTCTTCGAGATCAGCGGGGACCCCGGCCACGAAACCGCGGAGCATCCACATGGTGAACGGCACCACCATGGCGATGTAGATGATCGAGACGCCCGCGATGGAGTTGAGCAGTCCGAAGCCGGAGATCATCTTGTACTGGGCGATGAACATCGCCTCTGCAGGCAGCATCTGGACGAGGATGACGGCGAGGACGAGCGCCTTGCGCCCGCGGAAGCGGAACCTTGAGATGGCGAGGGCCCCAAGAAAGGCGAAACTGATGCAGACGGCGAGTGCGATCCCCACCACCACGAGCGACATCTGCAGCGCGGCCACAAAGCCAGAGTCCGTGAGGACGGCGCGGTAGTTGCTCAGCGTTCCGTCGAAGGGCACAAACGTGGGCGTGAGGCGCGAGATGGTCGCGGCCGACAGGAAAGAACTGCTGACCATCCAGTAGACGGGGAAGGCCCACGCCAGGGCGAGGACGACGGCGAGCGCGGCGCCAAGGTAGCGCAGCGGCGATCGCTTGCGGGTCATTGTCCGTCCTCCTTGAGCAATTCGCGCACGTAGAACCAACTGAGCGCAATGGTGAAGAGCATGACGAGCATGGCGGCGGCGGCGGCCACGCCGAAGTGGCCTTGGCCAACCCCGAGGCCGTAGATGTACGTACCGAGCAGGTCGTACTTGCCACCGCGGGCACCGAAGCCCTGCAAGAGCTCGATCTGGGCGTACACCCGCAGGTCCCAAATGAACTGCAACAGCAGCAAGATGACCAGGATGGGCCTCAGGATCGGAAGGGTGATGCGGCGAAGCATGCTGAATTCGCCTGCGCCATCGAGTTGGGCGGCCTCCTTGACCTCGTCAGACACCTGAGTCAGGCCCGCGTAGACGGACAGCGCCACGAACGGTACGGACGCCCACGTGATGATGAGGGAGGCGACCCCGAAGAAGCTCCATGGGTTCACCAGCCAGTTGTGGCCCGTCATGTCGAGACCTGGCAACAGGGTGAGCACGTAGTTGAGCACGCCGTTGCGGTCATCAATGAGCCAGTTCCAGACGGTCATCTGCGCCACGATCGGCATGGCCCAGGCGAGGAGGAGGGCGACTTGCAACGCGATGCGCGACCACGAGGGAATGCTCTTCATGAGCACCGCAAGGCCGATGCCAGCGATCATCGTCGCGCTGGCGGTGACCGCCATGAAGGCGATCGACTTGAGCAGCACAGCCCAGAACTCGCCGTCGGTGAGGAGCTGGGTGTAGTTGTCGAGGCCAACAAAGGTGGGCGCCTGACCGAACTGTTGCGCCAGCCCGTACTCCCTGAAGGAGTTGAACACCTGCCACACGAGGGGGTACCCCATGCCGACCAGGAGTGTCAGGATCGCTGGAACCGACAGCCAGTAAGGCAGCGATGCGAAGCGAGTCTTGCGCGGCCGGCGCGGTGGCGGCTGGTTCGCAACGGTATCCGGCACTGGCACCGGCGCAGTGGCAGTCATGGTCGTTGACCTCTCGGTGAAGAGTAGAAATGTGAGGGGAGGCTACGCTCCCCCCGCCCGGCCCGGGCACCTCGCGGTACCCGGGCCGGTCAGCGGGAACTACTGCTCTCGGCTTGCGTCGTGGTAGCGACTAGCCGTTGATGAGAGCGTTGATCTTCTCGTCGTACTCGGCGGCGAGTGCGGCAACGTCGCCGCCCTCTGCCACAGCCTGGAAGTACTGCTCCATGAGAGCGGCTTCCTCGACGGCGGCCCAACCGGGTGCAGCAGGGGTGAGCTTGGCGGCCTCTGCGGCTGCCAGGCCGATCTCGCCCATGGCCGCGACCTCGACGTAAGCGTCGGCGTAGTCAAGGTTGGCCGGGCCAAGACCATTCTCTGCGAGCATCGTCTGATACTCCTCAGAGAAGATGATGCGCATCAGGTCCTTCGCGCCAGCCTCGTGCTGCGTCGCGGCAGAGACGGCGATGTTGGAGCCACCTGCGAACACCGGCGCGATGCCGCCGTTCACGCCCGGAAGGGCGTAGGCGCCGAACTTCTCGTCGTTCCACGTGGCAACGGTCTCGCCCTCGTCGTTCTCGGAGAGATCGCCGAGCGACCAGTAGGCCCAGTTGGGAGCCATCGTCGATGCTGCGGGGATACCTGCCAGGAAGTCATCGTTGATGGACTGGTAGGTGGTCGTGTCGTTGTCCGTCGGCTGGGCAACAGAGGTCTCTGTGTAGAGCTCCTGCCACTGCTCCATGCCCTCGATCGCCTCTGGTGAGGACAGGGTCGCCGTCCACTCCGAACCGTCGTAGGACGCGATGTCGCCGCCATTGGCGAAGATCCAGGAGATGCCTGAACGCCAGTCCTGGCCGGCCGTGTAGGAGCCAGCAATGCCCGCGTCCTTCATGGCCTTGTTGACCTCGGTGTACTCGGCGAGGGTCGTGGGCACCTCAACGCCTGCGGCCTCGTAGAGGTCCGCGCGGTACCACACCATGCGAGAGCCGAAGTAGTACGGCAGCGCAAACTTGGCGTCTCCCACAGAGCCAGCCTCAACAAATCCCTGCAGCAGGGAGTCGCCGCCGAGCTCGTCGTACATGTCAGAGATGTCCATGAAGGCGCCGACGGTGGTGAAGGTGGCGGCCTGGGTGTTGCCCACCTCGGTGACGTCAGGCGTGTTCGACGCGTCGGGAAGCGCAGTGGTGAGGCTTGAGATGGCGTCTCCCCAGCCGATCTGCTCGACGGTGAGCTCTCCGCCATTGACATCCGCGTAGGTCGTCTTCAGGTAGTCGATGAGTGCGTCAGGGGTGTCGGTGCCCATCAGCCACAGCGTGATGTCCTCGGCGGCCGCTACCGGCTCGCTCGTCCCCGAGGTGGTCGCCTCAGGCTCATTGGAGGACCCGCAGGCTGCGAGTGCGAGGACTCCGGCAGTTGCCATAGCAACGGCCGCGAGTGTCTTCTTCTTCATTGCCTTTTCCTTGTCTCGGGGATGGTATCCGGGCCCGAACGGCGCCCGGGGCGGGGTCACGAGACCCCTAACTGGCCCATAAGGACCATCACGGCAGCACCCAGCACGACGATGTCTCTGCCCAGCGCAGTGACGCGCAGTTCTGATCCACCGTGTATCTCGGGCAGGGTGCGCCCGCGAAGTGTGGCGACGGCGCTGTCCAGCAGCACTCCGTCAAGGATTTCGACGGGTCCTGAGAGGATCACGTCGCGAAGATTGAGGGCGCCGACCACGGGCGCGATGGCGATGCCGAGACGCTCGCCAGCGGCGGCGAGGATGGCGTCCCGCTCCTGCGGGCTGCCCGCCTGAGCGAGGCGTTCGGTGAGGCGAGGGATGGCCAGCCAGGTCTCGAGGCAGCCCTCCTTGCCGCATGCACACGTGTCGCCGCCGTCGGTGCCGACGACGACGTGGCCAATCTCGCCGGCGGCGGAGTTCGCCCCTTGGACCAGCGTCCCGCCGACGACAAGGCCAGCGCCAACGCCGCGACCGATGCGCACGAGCATCATGTCGTCTTCGCCGGTGCCGAACGTGCGCTCGGCCAGGGCGGCGGCGTTCGCGTCATTCGCGACGAGCACCGCGAGCCCCGTGTGCTGGGTGAGCAGTTCCTGGAGCGGGACGTCCGCCCAACCCAAGTTGGGTGCCTGGAGCACCACGCCCTTGGCGTCGACGATGCCTGGCGAACCGACGCCGACGCCGAGCACGGGTACTGAGGTGGCGGCGGCGAGGGCGTCCAACACCTCGATGACGGCATCGACAGCGGCGCTGCCGGTCAGTCCCATGACATCCACTTCGTGGCGGTGGAGGACCGTGCCGTCGAGGTCGGTGACCGCGCCGCGGAACATGGCGTCCTTGGAGAGGTCAATGGCGATGACGTTGAAGCCGCGCCTATCGAGGTCGAGGACGGTCGCTGGCTTTCCCGGGCGCGAGTCTGCTCGAACGCCGAGTTCGACCACGATTCCTTCGGCAATGAGGTCTGCGACGAGGTCAGAGATGGTGACGCGCGTCAAGCCGACCTCTCTGGCGAGATCAGCGCGGCTCAGTCCCTCTCCCCTGTAGAGCGCCTGCAACACGAGCGCCCTGTTGTGGCGACGCGCGTGCTCGGGGGTGAGGCGCGCCCCTGCGCGCACGGTGGCAGCCAAGGCACGCCTCCTGGTCGGGGCATTTCCGGCCCGCGACTCGGGTTCGGTGGGCGTGCTCTGCACTGGGCTCATGTTTGTTAGTAAAGGTTACGAACAAACTATTGGCAAGAGCCAGATTGAGAAAACTCTGCGATTGTTACCGTTCCGTAATCAACGAAGGCCCGTCACCTCGGCAACGGGCCTTCGAGCTATTGAACCGGTTGACTACAGCAGGCCCAGTTCAGTGACCGCGTCGCGCTCCTCGACCAATTCGGCCACCGAGATGTCGATCATCTCGCGCGCGTGGGCGTCAATCTCAAGTCCCTGCACGATCTCCCACGCGCCGTCCCTCGACACGGCGGGGAACGACGACACGAGGCCTTGCGGGACCCCGTACGAGCCATCGGAAGGCAACGCCACAGACGTCCACACTCCCTCGGCCGTCCCGTTGACCCAGTCGTTCACGTGCTCCATCGCGGCGTTCGCAGCGGAGGCGGCCGACGACGCTCCGCGCGCCTCGATGATCGCCGCCCCCCGCTTCGCGACGGTGGGCACGAAGGCGTCGCGAACCCAAGCGTCGTCGCCCACGACCTGGGGCGCTGGCTTGCCCGCCACCACAGCGTGAGCAATGTCGGGGTACTGCTTGGCGGAGTGGTTGCCCCAAATGATCACGTTGTCGATGTCGCGCACCGGCACGCCCGTCTTGGCGGCCAACTGGGCGAGCGCGCGGTTGTGGTCAAGACGGGTCATCGCATTGAAACGCTCGGCGGGCACGTCGGGCGCGTGAGCAGAAGCGATCAGCGCATTGGTGTTGGCAGGGTTCCCCACTACCAAGATGCGCACGTCGTCGGCGGCGCCAGCGTTGATCGCCTCGCCCTGCGGACCGAAGATGCCGCCGTTCGCCGCCAACAGGTCGCCGCGTTCCATCCCAGCGCTGCGCGGGCGCGCTCCCACCAGGAGTCCCACATTGGTGCCGTCGAAAGCCGCCTTGGCATCGTCGAAGATGTCGATCCCTGCCAGCAGCGGGAAGGCGCAATCCTCGAGCTCCATGGCGGTGCCCTCTGCGGCGCGCACCGCTTGAGGGATCTCCAGCAGGCGCAGCCTCACGGGCACGTCGGGGCCGAGCAGTTGACCGGAGGCCACCCTGAACAGCAGGGCGTAGCCAATCTGACCTGCGGCTCCTGTGACGGTGACATTGACGGGGACAGTCATGGTCGTTGCCTTCCTTGGGCGACGATGCCCTGGGGTGGTGGTGGTGGTGCTAGCCGAGGCGCGCGCTGAGGTTCTGGTCGAGCGCCTCGAGGAAGCCTTCCGTGGTGAGCCATTCCTGATCGGGGCCAACCAACAAGGCGAGGTCCTTGGTCATCTTGCCCGATTCAACGGTCTTGATGACGACGTCCTCAAGGGTCTCGGCGAAGCCCGTCACCTCTGGCGTGCCGTCGAGCTTGCCGCGGTGCTTGAGCCCGCCGGTCCACGCGAAGATGGACGCGATCGGGTTGGTGGAGGTGGGCTTGCCTGCCTGGTGCTGGCGGTAGTGACGGGTCACCGTTCCGTGGGCGGCTTCCGCCTCGACCGTCTGGCCGTCTGGCGTCATGAGCACGCTCGTCATGAGACCAAGCGAACCGAAGCCCTGAGCGACAGTGTCGGACTGGACGTCGCCGTCGTAGTTCTTGCATGCCCACACGTAGCCGCCCTCCCACTTCATGGCGGAGGCCACCATGTCGTCGATGAGGCGGTGCTCGTACGTGAGGCCAGCGGCGTCGAACTGCGCCTTGAAGTCGCGGTCGAACACGTCCTGGAAGATGTCCTTGAAGGCTCCGTCGTACTGCTTCAGGATCGTGTTCTTGGTGGACAGATACACGGGGTAGCCGCGCTGAAGGCCGTAGGCGAACGACGCGCGCGCGAAGTCTTCGATGGACTTGTTGAAGTTGTACATGCCCATGATGACGCCGCCGTCTTGAGGCATCTTGACAACCTCAAACTGAACGGGGTCGGAGCCATCGGCCGGTGCGAAGGTTAGCGTCACGGTGCCAGCACCCGGGACCTTCACGTTGGTGGCCTTGTACTGGTCGCCGTGGGCGTGACGGCCGATGACGATCGGCTTGGTCCAGCCAGGGACCAGCCGCGGGATGTTGGAAATGATGATCGGCTCGCGGAACACGACGCCACCGAGGATGTTGCGGATCGTGCCGTTAGGGCTGACCCACATCTTCTTGAGCCCGAACTCTTCGACGCGCGCCTCGTCAGGGGTGATGGTCGCGCACTTCACGCCGACGCCGTGCTTCTTGATGGCGTGGGCGGCATCGTGCGTCACCTGGTCGTCCGTCGCGTCGCGGTTTTCGATGCTGAGGTCGTAGTACTCAAGGTCGATGTCGAGGTAGGGATGAATCAGGCGCTCCTTGATGAAGTGCCAGATGATTCTCGTCATCTCGTCACCATCGAGTTCGACGACGGTGCCTTCTACCTTGATCTTTGCCATGCGGCGGCTCTCCTCAACAACGCGGCGTGGGTGCAGGAACCAGGCTAGTCCACCGACGACACCCCTACGTTCCGCAGAGACGTTTACCGACGTACATGCAAGGATGCGTCCAGAGGGACCAGCACCGCAGACACGAGGAGACAGTCATGGCAGACGAGACGACGCCAACAGAATCCGACGAGTTCACCGACGACCTCGTCGCCGACACCTGGTCGGGCGAACTCGCCTTGCCGTCGCTGCCAGCCCGCCTCGGCGCCGAGGCTCTTGGCACCTTCGTGCTCGTGTTGCTCGGCGTGGGCACCGCCGCGATGGTGGCGGTTCAGGGAAGGGGCCCGCTCGACACCGCGCTGGCCTTCGGCCTCGCCCTGATGATCGGAACCGTGGTGTTCAGCGCCGTCTCTGGCGCCCACTTCAACCCAGCGGTCAGCGTGGGCGCGTGGCTGGCGGGACGTCTACCCGGAATCGACGTCGTGCCCTACATCCTCGCGCAGGTCGTCGGCGGCATCGCAGGCGCCGGAGTCGTGCGACTCGGCATGGGATCGCTCGAGGCTGTCAACGGGGAGGCCGCGATGGGACTGATGGGCGCCGTGGCGCCAGGCTTCGACGATCGCGCACCACTGGCAAGTTCAGGACTCAACTTTGGAATCCCAGTCGCGCTCGCCGTCGAGATGATTGCGGCCGGACTCCTGACCCTCGTGGTCCTCGCCGTCGCCGCAAAGAGGATCACCCGCGCGATCGCGCCGTTCGCCACAGGGCTGACCTTCGCCGCCCTGATGTTGTGGACCATCCCGTTCACCAACGGTGCGCTCAATCCGGCAAAGGCGACGGCCACCGCATTGTTCGCCGATGAGTGGGCGCTTGGACAGCTGTGGCTGTGGTGGCTTGCTCCGATTCTTGGCGGCGCGATCGTGGGCCTGCTCTTCAGGATCTATGGACCGGTGGCGGACACGGAACCAGCGCTCGAACCGGCTGACGCCTAGCGGCCGGGTCTCACCGCACCGCCGCCAACGCTGAAGCGCCTGAGAGCGCTGGGCGTCTACGAAATCAGTGGCCGCCAACCCTCTCAAGCGGTTCCGACGGCTTCGGTACAAAGAACGCGATGGCGATCGCGACGGTGCTGATCACCGCGCTCAAGAAGAATGCCGACCGGACGCCAGCGGCCGTGCCTGCGATCTCGCTTGCACCGCCTGCAATACGTGAGGCCGCCACGGCCGCCATGACGGAGACGAACGCGGCGGTTCCTGCGGCGCCGCCCACTTGCTGCATGGTCGACAAGGTGGCTGAGCCGTGCGAATAGAGGTGGCGCGGCAGTGAGCCAAGGCTCGACGTGAACAGCGGTGTGAACAGCATGCACAGGCCCGCGCTGAACACGATGTGGCAACCCAGCAGCACGGCCCACGGTGTGCTCTCCCCCGTGGCGAGGGCGAGCGCCCACATGGAGGACGCCACAAGAATCGAACCGGGGACAAGCAAGGGTCTCGGCCCCACGCGGTCGTATGCGCGACCGACGACGGGGCCGAGCAGGCCCAGCGTGAGCCCACCGGGAAGCAGCAGCAGTCCGGTAGCCAGCACGCTCATACCCAACACATTCTGGGTGTACAGAGGTAGCAGGATGATGGTGCCAAACAGCCCCATCATGCTCACCACGAACATCAAGACCGACAGGGTGAACGCCGGCGTGCGGAACGTGCGCAAGTCGAGCAAGGCGCGATCAGCGCGCTGCAGGTGAAGCTGGCGCCACACGAACAGGCCCAGAGCGACGACGCCAAGCGCAAGGGTGACGCCGATCGCGGTGAGGTCGCGGTCCTCAGGGGCTTCGCCGAAGCGACTCAGCCCGAAGACGACCCCACCAAACCCACGGCCGCCAAGGGGATCGAAGGGATGTCGAGCCGAGAGCGCACCACCTCGCCCACGTTGACCATGCGCGCGTAGCCAAGGGCGAGCACCGTGAGCGCCACCGGAAGCACAAACAGGAACAAGTAGCGCCAACCGAGAACGCTCAGAATCGCCCCTGAGATCGCGGGGCCAATGGCGGGAGCGACCGCGATGACGACGGTGATGTTGCCCATGCGGCGGCCGCGCTCGGCGGCGGGGACCAGGTTCATCACCGTGGTCATGAGCAGCGGCAACATGATCGCGGTGCCACTGGCTTGAATCACGCGCGCGAGCACGAGCACCGAGAACCCTGGCGCGAGCGCGCCGAGCAGCGTGCCCGTCGCGAACAGCGCCATGGCAGTCATGAACACCGCTCGCGTGGTGAGCCGCTGGAGCAAAAAGCCCGTGATCGGGATCACGACTGCCATCGTCAAGAGAAAGGCAGTGGTGAGCCACTGCGCCGCCACCGCGGTGATGCCCAGGTCCTCCATGAGGTGCGGGATCGCCACCCCCATGATCGTCTCGTTCAGGATGACGGTAAAGGCCGCGACGATCAGGAGTCGAATGACGAGGTTGTTGCGAGCGGTCTCGGCGACGTCAGCGGCCGGGGTCGTGGCCGTGGGGACGGACATGGGGTTGCCTTTCACGCAGGTTGCGAGCCACATGGCAGTTCGCGTGCCACGGGGAACAGGCGATGGCACCGCGAACGAGAGTACCTCGCGGGTCTGACAGCGGTACAGGTCTGATCACGGCGCGGGCCCGACAGTTGGCACCCCGCGAGCCCGCTCTCGAAAAGGGAACGGCCTACCCCAGGTTCGCTGTCAGGCCAAGGTAGGCAAGGGCCACTCCGAATGCGGCAAGCACGATCACGTCGATGGCGCGCCGACGCACCATAAAGGAACGCCGTAGCGGCGTACGCACGCGAGCCACCGCCCCCGCAAACGCGAACGCGGCAAGAGCGAGAACCGCCACACCAGGAGAGGCGAAGAAGGCAAGCGCCACCAGCACCCACACGGCGACGAGCGCGCCAAGCGCTACGCGTCGCGGAGTCAGGTGTGGGTCGCTCATGATGCTTAGTGGAAGAAGTGCCGAGTGCCGGTGTGGAACAGAGCAATCCCAGCGGCGTTGGCGGCGTCGATGACCTCGCGGTCGCGCACCGATCCTCCTGGCGACACGACTGCCTTCACGCCGGCATCGATCAGCACCTGGAGACCGTCGGCGAAGGGGAAGAATGCGTCGGAGGCGCCCACCGCGCCCGCCGTCCGCTCGGCCCCGGCGCGCTCGACGGCCAACTTGCAGGAGTCGACCCTGTTCACCTGCCCCATTCCGATGCCAACAGCGGCCCCGTCCTTTGCCAGCAGGATGGCGTTTGATTTGACCGATCTGCATGCTCTCCATGCGAATTCAAGGTCTGCCCGCGTGGCCGCGTCGACGGGGGCGCCTGCAACCTGCACCCACGTCCCTGACGCGTCACCTGGAGCATCAAGAGCATCGGCCGCTTGCACGAGCAATCCGCCAGAGATCCGACGCGACTCGGCGCCGAGCGTCAGGTGGTCAACCTCGAGGATGCGCAGGTTCTTCTTGGTCTTCAAGATGTCGACAGCCGCAGGCTCGAATGCAGGGGCGGCGACGACCTCTGTGAAGATCTCCGCGATCTGACGAGCGGCCTCGGCCGTCACCGTGCTGTTCGTCGCGATCACTCCACCGTAGGCGGACACGGGATCGGTCGCGTGAGCCTTCCTGTGCGCTTCAGCGACGTTGCCTGCCACCGCGATGCCACAAGGATTCGCGTGCTTGATGACTGCCACCGCCGTGCCTGTGTGGTCGTAAGCGGCCCTGACCGCAGCGTCGGCGTCGACGTAGTTGTTGTAGCTCATCTCTTTGCCATGCAACTGTCGCGCGTGGGCGAGCCCCCCTGGTGCCAGCGGATCGCCATAGACGGCCGCCGCCTGGTGAGGGTTCTCGCCGTATCGCAACGTGCCGATGCGCTCATAAGAGGCCGCCATCCAGCCGGGAAGGCCGTTGACTGCGTCGTCAGGCGCCATGACGTTGCCCATCCACGACGCGACGTGAATGTCGTAGTCGGCCGTGTGGCGGAAGGCCTTGGCGGCCAACGCTCGCCGCTGCTCAAGAGTGAAGCCGCCCTCTCTCACAGCGTCCAGCGCGGCGTCGTATCCTGCGGGATCCACCACGACGGCGACGGACGGGTGGTTCTTTGCGGCCGCCCTCACCATCGACGGGCCGCCGATATCGATCTGCTCGACGATCTCTCCCTCTGACGCCCCGCTCGCGACGGTTGCCGCGAACGGATACAGGTTGACGACGACGAGGTCGAAGGGCTCGATGCCCAGTTCCGCCAATTGCGCGCGGTGCGACTCGAGCCGCCTGTCGGCCAAGATGCCTGCGTGCACGCGCGGGTGCAACGTCTTCACCCTGCCATCAAGGCACTCGGGAAAGTCCGTCACTTCCTCGACAAAGGTGACGGGCACACCCGCCTCAGCAATCCGCGTGGCGGTCGAACCCGTCGACACGATCTGCACTCCAGCGGCGGCGAGTCCCTTCGCGAGGGCCTCGATTCCCGTCTTGTCGTACACGGATACCAGGGCGCGCCGTACAGGCTGCCGCTCGCTCATTCGTTGTCCCTTTCCAGGTCCTGTCCAAGCCTCGTCAGACGGCCGTCGACCGTCCACCCCTCACGCACCATGGTGCCAACAGTGGAAACCACGAGCTCTCGCTCGGCATCCTTGATCCGTTCGTGCAGACCGGCGTTCGTATCATCGTCCCGCACCTCGACGGCCGCCTGAGCCAGGATAGGGCCGGTATCGACTCCTTCGTCCACGAGCATGACCGTGCAACCGGTGACCTTCACTCCCGCCGCAAGAGCATCATCGACGGCTTTCGCGCCGGGAAACGCTGGCAAGAGCGCCGGATGCGTGTTGACGATGCGGCCTCCGTAGGCTGCCAGAGTCGGCTCGCCGAGAAGTTTCATAAACCCTGCGCAGATCACGAGCTCGGGATCGAATGCCGCGATGGTGCGAGTGAGTGCGCGGTCCCACGTGGCGCGGTCAGGGAAATCGGCGAGCGCCACGACGGCGGTGGGGATGCCCGCGCTCGCGGCGACCTCAAGGCCGCCCGCGTCTGCCCTGTCAGAGATGACCGCCGCCACAGTCGCACCAAAGGAGTCCTCGCGCGCCGCCGCCATCAGGGCTGACATGATGGAGCCTGCCCCCGAGATCAGCACCACAAGGCGCGCCGGCCGGTTTGTCACAGACAGACCCTATCGGCATGCTGGAACCGTGATGGAACGGAACACCGCGTGACAGAACCAGCGAAGAGCACTCCGACGCTGCCCGCCAGCCTGAGGCGTTACTCCTTGTGGCTGGTCGGCTGTCTGCTCTTGTCGTGGATCGCGACAGCGATGCCGTTTCCCTACCGCTTCGCAGTGCTTCCCCTGGGTATCGCTTGCGGAATCCTGGTGACGCTCGCGCTCGTCGCGACCATGGGGGTGCCTCGCGTCGCCATGTTGCGCGTGCTGCTGTCCATGGGAGGAGTCTTCGCGATCATGTTGTCCATCGCCGGGTTCGCATGGGTGGTCTTTGCCGAGGAATCGGCTGAGCACGACAGGTGCCTGCGCTCAGCACTCACTCATCAGGGTCGTCTTCAGTGCGAGGAGGAGTATCGGGAGGCGCTGGAGGAGAATTACGGGGTGAAGTTGCCGTAGCGGCTGGCAGCGATCGCGGGGCGAACAGTCGCAAGATCGCCCACGCCATCACTGCCCCCAGCGCGAGTTGGGAGGCCAACAGCGCCGCGGAGACAGCTGGTTGCGGGCCCACGGAGGCCAGCGTGCCTGGCCCGATCGCGCCGTGCGCCAAGGCAGACGCGGCGCCGACAATCGCCGCAGTGACCGCTCCCCCGACGCCGATAGCGACAAGGGGCTGCCAACCGGAGCCAAGACGTGATCGCAGCGCCACGAGCGCGAACGCGCCAAGGACGACGAACAGAACGGGGCTCCAGGCGAGGAGCCCCCCAGACGCATGCGGTAGTGACCACAAGATCGGTACGGCGGGAAGATCATCAGGCAAAGGCTGCGCCGACGTCACCATCACCCCTCCAAGCGAGTAGCCCGCCCCGCTCAGCCACGACACCGTCCACACCACCAGCGTGGGCGCGTAGGCCGTCTCGAGAAACGCAAAGGCGAGTCCGCCGGCCGAGTCGACTCCTAAGGCGGTCACGGCGTCGGCTTGCTGCTGGCGTGCCTGGAAGGCGGACACCATCAACACAAGCGAGGCCATGACGACTGCGCCCGACGTCATCGCGAGCCCCATCAGCGCACCACCTCGCACGGAAGCGGGAATCCGATCTAGCCACGCCATGGTGGCGCCCCGTTGCCTGATGAGCCCCCAAGCGACGGCGGGCGCGGCGAGCAGCACCGCCCACGTGACGGCGCCGACGACGCGACCCGTCGTGTCTTCGACGCCCGACCATGCGATCGATGTGGTCACTCCCACCGTCGCGGCAAAGGCTGCGACGGTCGCTAGTCCAGCGAACCAGGTGGCTGCCGCGAAGCGCCGTGCCAGTTGCACGGTCATCATCACGGTCAGGGCCAGGACCCCGAGTGGCACAAGCGTCACCGGCACGCCATTGACGGCCCACGGAGCGCCGAATGTCATGAGCCACATGCGCGCTGCGGCGCCGCTCGACTCACCCCATGACACCGTCGCGTCGCTTGCAGCTGCCGCCGCCACCCATACGGGGATGAGTACGAGCGCGAAGGAGAACAACGCCGCTTGAATCCCGGCAAGAGCTCCCCCGACCCATCCTGGCGCGGCGGCGCGCACGCGTGCCACCGACTCGGTCACCGCATGGGCGGTCGCGGTCGTGGCGCGCCCTAGCGACGTGGCCGGAGAAGTCATGACGCCATGGTCACCCGGCCCCGACTCCTTCGCCGGGAGCGGCGCGCGCTAAGGCGTGAGGATGTCCCTCATCAGTTGCGCGGTTTCCGATGGAGTCTTTCCCACCTTGACGCCTGCCGCCTCGAGGGCCTCCTTCTTGGCCTGGGCGGTGCCAGCGGAGCCAGACACGATCGCCCCTGCGTGGCCCATCGTCTTGCCCTCCGGCGCCTCGAAGCCTGCGACGTAGCCCACCACTGGCTTGGTCACGTGGTCCTTGATGTAGGCGGCCGCGCGTTCCTCAGCGTCGCCACCGATTTCTCCGATCATGACGATGGCGGCGGTGTCAGGGTCGTTCTGGAACGCCTCGAGGCAATCGATGTGCGTGGTGCCGACGATGGGGTCACCGCCGATGCCGACCGCGGTGGTGAAACCGATGTCGCGCAACTCGAACAGCATTTGGTACGTCAGGGTGCCCGACTTTGACACAAGCCCGATCTTGCCGGGGCCAGTAATGGTGGCGGGGGTGATGCCGACGTTGGACTGGCCAGGAGTGATGAGGCCAGGGCAGTTGGGGCCGATGAGGCGCGTGCCCTTTGCCTGCGCATACGTGAAGAACTCCGCGGTGTCCTTGACCGGCACGCCTTCGGTGATGATCACGGCAAGCGGCATCCCCGCGTCGACGGCCTCCATGACGGCGCCCTTGGTGAACGCTGGCGGCACAAAGAGCACGGACACGTCGGCGCCAGTGGCGGACATCGCCTCCGCTACCGAGCCGTAAACGGGAATCGAGCGCGTGGCGCCGTCGATCTCGAAGTCGACGCTGGTGCCGGCTTTGCGAGGGTTCACTCCGCCGACGATCTGCGTGCCAGAGGCGAGCATGCGGGCGGTGTGCTTCATGCCCTCAGAGCCGGTCATGCCCTGGACGATGACCTTTGACTGCGCGGTGAGAAAGATTGCCATGGTGTCTCCTTAAGCGGCGGCCAGCTCGGCGGCCTTGGCCGCGGCGCCGTCCATGGTCTCGACAATGGTCACGAGGGGGTGGTTGGCCGCTGCCAGGATGGCGCGGCCCTCTTCAACGGAGTTGCCGTCAAGGCGGACGACGAGGGGCTTGGTAGCCGCGTCGCCGAGCGTCTCGAGCGCCCCGACGATTCCGTTCGCCACCTCGATGCACGAGGTGATGCCGCCGAATACGTTGACGAAGACTGACTTGACCTGGGGGTCGCCGAGAATGACGTCGAGCCCGTTGGCCATGACGGCCGCTGAAGCGCCTCCGCCGATGTCGAGGAAGTTGGCTGGCTTCACCCCGCCGAACTGCTCGCCTGCATAGGCGACCACGTCGAGCGTCGACATGACGAGACCGGCTCCGTTGCCGATGATGCCGACGGCGCCGTCGAGCTTGACGTAGTTGAGGTCAAGCGCCTTGGCCTTCGCCTCGAGGGGGTCGGCCGCGTCCTTGTCCTCAAGCGCTGCGTGGCCCTCTTGGCGGAACGCCGCGTTCTCATCGATCGTGACCTTGCCGTCGAGCGCGATGACCTTGCCGTCTTCTGTGAGCACCAGCGGGTTGACCTCGACGAGCGTCGCGTCCTCTTCCAGGTACACGGCCCACAGCTTCTCGATCACGTCGGCAACGGGCCCGGCGAGCTCGGACGGGAAGCCAGCGGTGGCCACGATCTCGGCAGCCTTCGCCGCATCCACGCCCACGAGTGGGTCGACCCCTACCTTCGCGAGCGCCTCTGGCCGCTCGACCGCGAGCACCTCGATCTCCACGCCGCCCTCGACGGAGCACATGGCAAGGTATTGGCGCTCCGAGCGGTCTAACAGGATGGAGAAGTAGAACTCCTGCGCGATCTTCGCACCGGCGGCGATCATCACTTTATGGACCGTGTGGCCCTTGATGTCCATGCCAAGAATGGCCTCTGCGGCTGCCTCAGCGTCGGCCGGGTTGTGGACGACCTTGACGCCGCCAGCCTTGCCGCGACCGCCCGTCTTGACCTGGGCTTTGACGACGACGGTGCCGCCTCCGAGGCTCTCGGCCGCGGCCCTTGCCTCGGCGGGAGTGGAAGCGACGATGCCTGGCAGCACGGGTACGGCGTGCTTCTCAAACATGTCACGCGCTTGGTATTCGAAGAGGTCCATCGGATTCCTTGACGCTTGGGGCGCGGGTCTCGCAGCCTTGTGGGGGACGATGGACCCAGCCTAGCCCGAGCGTCGGGCATGCCTGTGCGGTGTGTCAGCAGGCCTCAGGCTTAGCGCGCGTCCGGCTCCTCCGCGAGTCCGGGCGTCACGTAGCCGGTCTCGTACGCGGCGATCACCGCTTGAGTGCGGTCGCGCACTCCCAGTTTCATGAGAATGGACGCGACGTGAGACTTCACGGTCTCGACGGAGACGAACAGGTCGGCGGCGATCTCGCCGTTGGATAGCCCCCGTGCAAGGAGGCGGAGCACATCTCCCTCGCGCTCCGTCAGATCGGGCATGCCCACCGCACTGGGCGGCGCCGCGAAGCGCTCGATGACGCGCCGCGTGGACGCGGGAAAGAGCATCGATTCACCAGAGGCGACCACCCTGACGGCCTCGATCAGCTCTGCTGGCGGAACCCGCTTGAGCACGAATCCTGAAGCCCCCGCCCGCATGGCTTCGAAAACGTACTCGTCGACCTCGAACGTGGTCAGGACGATCACCTTCGCGCCGGAGGGGCCGGATGTGATGGCCCTCGTCGCCTCCAGTCCGTCCATGTGGGGCATGCGAATGTCCATGAGGACCAGGTCTGGGTTGTGGGTGGCGACGACGTCTAGCGCCGCTCTCCCGTCGCCTGCCTCTGCCACGACCTCCCAATCGGGTTCCGAGCCGACGATGGCTCGCAGGCCCATCCTCACCAGAGGGTCGTCGTCAACAATCGCGATTCTCACGCCGACACCTTCTCACGCAATGACGCCCAGGGCGAGGATGCGTCGGCGACGGTCTCCGACAACGTCGCCTCAAGGGGAAGCAAGGCGCGCACTACAAAGCCGTTGGCCTCCGGACCGGCCGATGAACGTCCGCCAAGGAGCGTCACGCGGTCGCGGATACCCGACAATCCTCTTCCTCCCCCTGCGTGAGGGCGTTGCGCGCTCGCCTCTGTTGGCTTGCCGTTGATGACTTCGATGCCAAGGGCGTCGGCGTCGTGGGCAATCCTGACGGCGACGGGAGCGCCAGGGGCGTGCCGCGCCGCGTTGGTGAGCGCCTCTCGCACCACAGTGAAGGCCGCCCTGCCCACCGCGGCTGGCGCCTTGGGGTACTGGGCGTCATACGACACCTCCATACCCGCGGTGCGCGACTCCTCGATCAGGCGGGCGATGTCGTCGATCCCTGGCAAGGGCGTTCTCGCCTCCGGCTGGTCCCCGCGAATGGCGGAGATGATGCGGTCCAACTCGCCCATCGCCGCACGTCCTCGCTCCTCGATGTTCCTCAGCGCCTGACGCGCGAACTCGGGGTCGGTGTCGAACACGTGCGCACCTGCGCCTGCCTGGATGATGTTCATGGTGATCATGTGACCGATCGAGTCGTGCAGTTCCTGGTCGATCCTCACCTGCTCTTCCGCGAGTTCGGCGCGTTCCGTCGCCGCCTTCACGTCCTCGCTGGGGCTGGCGCCAAGCGCCCAGCGGCCAAACGATGCGTGGAGCAGCGCGAGCGCTCGCACCGGCCACGCGAAGGCCGGAATGAGAAGCAAGACGACGGGGGCACCCACGAGAACCCAGAACGACACGATGTCGTTGACGTTTCCGGGGTCGCCGTACCAGTTGGCGAGCCCCAAGCGGTAGACGGCGGCCTGCACAAGCGCCGAGACCGCTGTGATCGGCAACACGACCGCAAGAAGTGCGAAGGAAAAGCCAACGGCGCCAAGAGTGATCCTGACAAAGCACCACAGCGCCACGCGCCACGCGTGCGCATCGAACATCACGTCCTGGGCCCACCGCCCGAGCGACGACCACGTGCCTGCTTGCTCCCGCCCGTCAGGTCGATCTCGTCGTGCTGACCTCCTCGCCGGCGGCGCCGCGATGCGCGCGTCGATCATGGAGTTTGCGAGCAGCCGTTCCGAGGCGCCGATCCACCTCATGGACACGTGCGTGAACACGAGCAGCGGGACTCCTACCCACACGATGACGAGCGACACTCCAACCGCGTACATCGTGACTGCGTACACGCCCCACAGGATCCCGAGGGGCAGGCCTAGCAGCAAGTAGGCGGCCTCTCGCCAGAAGCGGGCCTGGAAAAGGATCGCCACGTACGCGTTGCGTTCAGTCATGACCTCATCGTGCCCGTCCCCGAGACGCGGCACCACACTCGCGAGCCGGAAATCCCCTTCCCTCGCTCGGGTGAACGGCCGCGGCGGGTCCCTCGTACGCGCGAGCAACAAACCCCCCGAGGGGGGCGAGAAGACCCCTCTGAAGCGGGCAGACCAGGAACTACCTCCATCCGTAGCGTCCTCACTGAGAGGCATATGCGCTCGGCGGTTGGCAGGCAGCCGTCACCCCCTTCAAGGAGAGAATGATCATGAAACTTGGCTTCACTGGTCGCGTCGCGAGGGCTTCTGCCGCGCGGCCGTGGCTCATCATCGTCGCGTGGATCATCGGACTCGTGGCCGCGCTCGCGGCTGCAGGCTCACTTGGCGACGCGCTCGTTCAAGACGACAAGGCGCTCATCGAGACGGAATCGGGAACGGCGAACGACCTCGACGAGGCGCTGCGCGGAGACGCGGCTGAGGTGGTCACCGAGACCATCATCGTCGAGTCCGACACCTTCACTTTCCCCGACTCAAGCTTCCTGGCGGCGATCGAAGCCACCCGCACTACGATCGCTTCTCTCGAAGGCATCGAGAGCGTTGAGGTGCCGACCGTCGCCAACTCCGCTCCCGTGTCGGCAGACCAGTCAACGGCACTCCTGACCGCGACGCTGTCCCTCGACCACCCCGAGGATCTCGGCACGGCGCTCAATGACGCCACGGCAGGAATGGACCTCGAGGGCTTCTCCGTCTACACCTACGGAGAGGACAGCGCCTACGCGGCGTTCGACAAACTGGGAACCGAGAGCCTCGTGCGTGGCGAACTCATCGGCATCGGCGCTGCCATCGTCATCCTGCTGGTGGTCTTCGGCGCGCTCATGGCGGCCGGTTTGCCGCTCATGGTTGCGCTCGTGTCGATCGTGTCGGCAGTAGGTGCGACCGCGATCGTCGGGCGCGCTTTCGACCTGTCGTTCTTCATTCTCAACATGATCACGATGATGGGGCTGGCGCTCGGCATCGACTACTCGCTCGTGATCGTCCAACGCTTCAGGGAGGAACTCGCGCACGGCCGCAGCGTGACCGATGCCGTGGCCATTGCGGGCAACACGGCGAGCAGGGCGGTTCTCATCTCGGGCATCACGGTGCTCATCTCACTCGCAGGTCTGCTCGTTGTTCCCTCGACCATCATGGTCAGCCTCGGATCGGGTGCCATGATCGTGGCCGTCTTCTCCGTCATCAGTGCGCTCACGTTGCTCCCAGCCGTGTTGCGTCTGCTGGGGCAACGAGTCAACAAGGGATCCCTGCCCATCTCACACCCTGGTGCGGAACCTCGCGCCTGGTCTGCCCTCGCGAGGGGCGTCTTGAAGCGCCCGGCGGTGGCTGCGGTTGCTGGGCTCGGCGTGCTCGCCGCGCTCGCGCTGCCAGCGCTCTCGATGCGACTCACGTTCCCCGGGACCGATGCTCTTCCCGACCACGTGCCGTTCAAGCAAGCGACCGAGGTGTTGACGGAGGACTTCGGTTTCGGCCAGGCCTCCTCGCTCATCGTGATTGACGACGCTGGCAACGCCCGCGCCGAAGTCGAGGCCCTTGCGTCGGCCGTCGAGGCGTCGGAAGCCTTCGCCGAGACGTCCCTTTCCTGGGAGGGCGACGTCGCGTTCATCGAGACCAAGGACGTTTACGACTCGGCCGACATCAAGGCGGAGCAGGCGGTGAAGGACTTGCGTTCCGAGACGATTCCGGAGTACCTGGAGGGCACCGGCGCGCGCGCCTATGTCACCGGGGAGCAGGCCGACACGATCGACTTCACCAAGCTCATCACCGACGCGGCGCCATGGGTTGCGCTCATCGTGTTGGGGGCGTCGCTCATCATGTTGCTCGTGACCTTCCGGTCGGTGACCATCGCTGGCACCGCCATCGTGCTCAACGTGCTGTCCACCGCTGCCGCATACGGCGTGCTCGTCGCGGTGTTCCAGTTCGGTTGGGCGGCCGACGCTCTCGGCATGCCTGTCGTAGGAGGCATCGCGCCGTGGATTCCGCTGTTCTTGTTCGCGGTCCTCTTCGGGCTGTCGATGGACTATCACGTGTTCCTTTTGAGCCGGATCAAGGAGCGGCACAGCGCCACAGGAGACACTCGCGACGCGATCGCCTTCGGGCTCTCGCGCACCGGTTCCCTCATCACGGGAGCGGCGCTCATCATGGTGGCTGTCTTCGCCGGCTTCGCTATCGGCGACTTGGCCGAGTTCAACCAGATGGGTCTTGGGCTAGCGGTAGCCGTCATTCTCGATGCGACCGTGGTGAGGTCGCTCCTCGTGCCCGCCGTCATGGCTCTGTTGGGCGACGCCAACTGGTACCTGCCGAGGTGGCTGCAGTGGCTGCCCCAACTCCAGGTGGAGGGCGACTCGACGCAGTACCTCGATCGGGAGCCCGACGTCGCGCTCGTGCCAGCGCGCGTGAGGTAACCAACCGAGCGGTGGGGTGGCGTCAGGGTGACGCCGCCCCACCTTCGCGTTGGCCGCGAGCGCTAGCGGGCCGCGCCAAATCTCACTGCAACCTCGCGGATCGAGCGGGCGGAGGCTTCAAGCCCTGCCCGCTCCTCCTCGTTCATGCGGACGTCAACGCGGTGCCTGACGCCACTGCGTCCCACGACGGCAGGCAGCGACATGCAGACCTCGCCGACTCCCGGATAGTCCACCAGCGTCGAGATGGGCAGTACCCGGTTCTGATCTCCCAACACCGCCTCGACAATGCGTGCCCCAGCGATACCGATCGCATAGTTGGTCGCGCCCTTGCCCTCGATGATTTGGTAGGCCGAGCGGGTCACGTCGCGGTGGATCCGCTCGCACGTTTCAGGCGTCATGATGACCCTGCCTTCTGCGTCATGCCATTCCACCAGGGGCACTCCGCCGATGCTCGCGGAGGACCACAACGCGACCTCCGAATCACCGTGCTCGCCAGCGATGTAGGCGTGCACGTTACCCACGGCGACGCCGCACTCTCGGGCGATCTGATGCCGCAACCGTGACGAGTCGAGCACCGTTCCGGACCCGAACATCTGGGTGGGACTCATACCTGAGGCCTTGAGCGCCGCATACGTCACGACATCGACAGGGTTGGTGACCAGGATGTAGATGGCGTTCGGCGAGACATCAATGAGCGGCGGGATGATCTTGTCCATCAGGCCGATGGTCGCCTCAGCTAACTCGAGTCGCGACTGGCCCGGCTGTTGCTTCGCGCCAGCGGTGATGACCACCACGTCGGAGTCTGCACAGACCGAGATGTCGTTGGAGCCGATGACGTTCGCTTCTGGCATGAACTGAATGCCCTGGGACAAGTCGAGCGCCTCCGCTTCGACCTTGGCCTTGTTGATGTCAAAGAGCGCGACGGTGCGCGCGAATCCGCGCATCAGTCCCGCGTACGCGAGGGTCGAGCCCACCGCGCCGGCGCCAATGATCGATACCTTCGAGGTCCTGCTTTCCACCGGGGATCCTTTCGTGGGGAGTGCCCTCAAGACTACCGGCGGGCCGTCTGTGAGCGCCGCCGCAGGATCCAACGCCTAGTGCTACAACTTGGTAAGCGCGTTGAACCGCAGCGCCAAGCGCTTGACTCCGGTCGCACCGAAGTCCACCTTCACCACCGCGTGGCGACCAGCACCTTCCGTGCCAACCACCTTGCCCATGCCGAAACCGTCGTGGGTGACCCGATCGCCGACCTCGAAGCCAGCGTCTCCTTCAGCCGTGCCTGGCGGGCTCGGCGGGATGCGCCTGCTCGTGACGGCGCCTGCCTTCGCGTAGGTGTTGCCGTCGTCGCGATCCTGGCTGCCTCCGTAGGCGCCGCCACCGTACGTGCTCGACCAGCCGCCGGAGCCGCGGCGCTCCGTTCTTGCCCTCAAGGAGGACATCGACGTCTCTGAGCGCTTCCACTCCACGAGGTCGGCAGGAATCTCTTCCGCAAAACGCGAGACGGGGAGGTACTGAGGCGCACCCCATGCGGAGCGCACCTCGGCGCGCGTCAAGTACAACCGCTCCCGCGCCCTGGTCAGACCGACGTAGGCGAGCCTGCGCTCCTCCTCGAGGTCCTTCACATCGCCCGACTCGATGGAGCGCATGTGGGGGAAAGTCCCATCTTCGAGACCGACCACAAAGACGACAGGAAACTCGAGCCCCTTGGCGGTGTGCAGTGTCATGAGTGTGACCACCCCACCGGAGCCGTCAGCGTCGGGAATCTGGTCGGCGTCGGCGACAAGCGCGACTTTCTCCAGGAAGTCAGCCAGCGTGCCGTCGGGATTCTCTTCCGTGAACTCGCGCCCCACGGCCACAAGCTCCATGATGTTCTCGATGCGGCTGGCGTCTTGAGGATCCTCGCTCGCGCGCATCTGGCGCAGCATTCCTGATCGATCGGCGATGGCATCGAGCACGCCTGCCGGTCCGTTGTCGGCCGCGAGGGACCGCAAATCGTCCATGAGTGATACGAACTCAGCCACTGGCCGTGCCGAGCGGGCCGCGAGGTCGAGGTCTTCCGCACGCCGCAACGCCGAACCGAAGCTCACGCCCGGCCTCCCCGCGCGCTCTTCCTCCAGTGACAGGGTGCGACGCAGTTGTTCGATCGCCTCTACGGTTGTGTCGCCGATGCCACGTTTGGGGGTGTTGATGACACGCCTAGTCGCCACGTCGTCGTCTTCGTTGACCACAGCAGCGAGGTAGGCGAGCATGTCTTTGATCTCGCGACGCTCATAGAAGCGCGTCCCGCCCACCACCTTGTACGGGATCTCGGCGCGAATGAAGCGCTCCTCGATGGCGCGAGATTGCGCGTTGGCCCGATACATGATCGCGATATCGGCTGGCGCCACGTTCGCGGATGCGGTGAGCCGCTTGATCTCGTCGGCGATGAACAGCGCCTCGTCCTGCTCCGTGTCACCCGCGTAGCCGACGATGCGCTCGCCTGCGCCCGCGTCAGTCCAGAGGTTCTTGACCGGCCTGCCGACGTTGTTCGCGATCACTGCATTGGCAGCGGTGAGGATGTTCTGGGTCGAGCGATAGTTGCGCTCGAGCCTGATGACCTCCGCTTCCGGGTAGTCCTTCTCGAACTCAAGAATGTTGCGAATCGTCGCGCCTCTGAAGGCGTAGATGGACTGGTCAGCGTCACCGACGACGGTGAGACGACCAGTGTCCCCGACCAGCTCGCGCACCAACACGTACTGAGCGTGGTTGGTGTCTTGGTACTCGTCGACGAGCACGTGCCGGAACTGAGCGCGATAGCGCTCCGCGACCTCTGGGTGGTTCTGGACCAGGCGGACCGTCTTGACGATGATGTCGTCAAAGTCCACCGCATTGGCCGCCTCAAGCCGACGCTGGTACGCGCCGTAGGCCTTTCCGGCGGCGTGATCGATGGAGTAGCGCGAGGCGGCCTCCCCAGCGGCGGCCGCCATCTCAGGGTCAATCAGCTCATCCTTGAAGGTGCCGATCCTTCCCAACAGCGACTTGGGGGTGAACTTCTTGGGGTCAAGGTCAAGCTCTTTCATGACGAGCTTCATGACGGCGACAGAGTCCGTGGTGTCGTAGATCGAGAACGTCGACTTGAGGCCTGCGAGTTCATAGTCGCGGCGAAGCATGCGCACGCACGCAGAGTGGAAAGTAGACACCCACATCTGCCGCGCTTCGGGACCCACGAGGGCCTGGACGCGCTCGCGCATCTCTCCGGCGGCCTTGTTGGTGAAGGTGATGGCGAGCACTTCGTGCGGTCGCGCCCTGCCGGATTCCAGCAGGTGGGCGATCCGGTGGGTCAGTACGCGAGTCTTACCGGATCCAGCGCCCGCGAAGATCAGCAGGGCCCGGCCGTCGTACACGACGGCCTTGGCCTGCTCTGGGTTGAGGCCCTCAACCAGCGGGGAGGAACCGGCGGACGCGATGTCGAAGAGTGCATCCATGGCGGCACCAGTCTAGGCGTCGCATCCGACAACGGCGCACGCCGGGAGCAGTTGCTAGCGGTGGTGCGTCAACCCGGCAGGAGGCGTCACCGGCTCGTCAGGAGACGGCCTACCGAGGGCGTGGGTCGGCTCGCTGACCCCCACGGCCACGACTTTGTTCCGGCCCTCCTCCTTGGCGCGGTACAGGGCGTGGTCCGCTGCGGCGATGCATTCGTCAGGGCTCTGACCCATGGCACCCATCGAGGCCCCGATCGACACCGTGACATGGTGGACGTGATCGTTGCACCGCTTCTCGATGAGATTGATGGCATGCCTGAGTCGATCGAGGACGGGCAAGAGGTCGGCGTGCCTCACGCCGGGCATGAGCACCAAGAACTCGTCGCCTCCCCATCGGCTCACCATGTCTGATTCGCGGAAGTGGCTGCGCAGCGTGAGGGCGACTGCCTGGATCACGGTGTCTCCGCAGTCGTGCCCGAATTCGTCGTTGATGGTCTTGAAATGATCAAGGTCGATCAGCGCGATGGCGTAATTGCCGCGCCCTCGCTCGGCCCATTGACTCAACTGCGCAATGATGGGCCGCCTGTTATAGACACCGGTGAGTTCGTCTGTCGTGGCACGGAGTTCGCCGTACCTCGCGGCGCCCTCGAGGACGCGCCTCATCGACGACAGGCTCAACTGGAAGAGCGTGACAAGCGCCAACACGGCCACGCCCGCCGAGATCCTGTTGCCGCGAGCGAAGGCGTCCGCAACCTCTCCGTCAAGCTGGTGAGGAGCGGAACCGGAAGGAAAGACAATCTCGCACACGAGGTACGTGGCTATGGCAAAAGTCGCAAGCGCCAGCCGGAGGGCAGGAAGCTCTTTTCGGATCATGACGAAGGGCGCGAGGGCAAGAGGAAACAAGATCGATTCGACGCTGGCGGCGGCAGAGATGTGCATGACGACCCACAACATGTGAAGGGTCGCCACGATGAGCGCCATGACGGCACCTCGGGTCTCGTGGCCCTCGAGGATGATGAGAAACGCGATAGCGAGCAGCACCGCATCCACGACGGAAATCAACATGATGCTGCGGTACTCGACGGAACCAAAACTGGCGAACAGCGCGACATGGGAGACCGCCCCGATGAAACACACCACCACAAAGGAGCGCACCGCTCGCCTGCCCAGGTGTTCTTGGCGGTCGCGCAGTACCTGGACCTGCGCGGGGGTCAACGGCGCGACATCGGAACCACTCACGTGGCGCCTCTTCTTCCAGAGATTCATCTCGATGCCTCCTGGAAACACCTTCGCTGACCGCATCCTTACGCTCTTCACCAGGGTAATCGGCAGCCGACGCGCGCGAGTCAGGCGTTCGTGCCCCCAGAACGGGGGGCGGCGGCACTCAATGCCCTGGCGACCGCCCGCGCACGCTTACCCTGTGGAGGAGATCACACGTCCGTCCGCTATGCAATATGTCACACACGGGCGCTCGTCGTCAGACGATGCGTCGTTGGGCTGCCCATCTCGCGAGCTCATGGCGATTCGACAACTGCAGCTTGTGGAGCACTTTGCCCACGTGAGTTTCGACGGTCTTGATGGAGATGAAGAGCTTTTCCGCCACTTCGCGGTAGGTGTAGCCGCGAGCAATAAGTCGCATGACCTCCTGCTCACGCTCAGTGAGCTTGTCCAAGTCCTCGTCGGCCTGCGCGACCTCGCCGCCAGCAGCGTTGAAGGCGTCGAGCACGAAGCCAGCGAGCCGTGGCGAGAAGACCGCGTCTCCCGAATGGACTCGTCTGACAGCGTCGGACAGTTCCGGGCCCGATATTGATTTGGTGACGTAGCCGCGAGCGCCTGCACGCACCGTCGCCACCACATCGTCGGCAGCGTCGGATACCGACAGCGCCAGCACCTTGGGCGACTCTGGCCTTCCCAGAATCTCCGCGAGCACGTCGAGGGCTCCTCCACCGGTCCCGCCGGGCAAGTGGACGTCGAGGATCACCACCTCGGGCAGGTGCGTGGTGACCGCAGCGATCGCGGACTCGACGTCACGGCCCTCACCCACCACCTCGATGTCGGCGTCGAGGGACTCCCTCACGCCCACCCTGATCACGTCGTGGTCATCGACAATCACCACTCGAACGCTCATCGCTGTTCCTTCCTCGGCATCCAGATGGACACTTCTGTGCGAGACCTCGGCGCGGAGTGCACCGCAGCCGTCCCCCCGTGACGCGCTACGCGCCCCATGATCGAATGTCGGATGCCCGCCCTGTCGGGGTCAACCTTCTCAGGATCGAAGCCTGGCCCCGCATCGCGCACAAACACCTCGTACGCGCCGGACGTGAGTTCGGCGTACACGCTGATGGGCTCGCTACCGTGCCGGGCGGCGTTCGTCGCCGCCTCACGCGCAGCGCGCACCACCGCCCGCAAAGAGTCGGACGTGGGGGCGTCGCCCACGTGCACGGTGTCGATGGCCACGCCGTGCGCGTCCTCGACCTCCGACATGGCGGTCGTGAGCGCCGTGGCTACCGAGTCGGCCTCTGATCGTCGCTCCTGGTACAGGTAGGCCCGCAGGTCGCGCTCTTGAGCGCGGGCAAGCCTCGCGACCGCCTCCGGCTCGTGCGCCTTCGCGCGGATCAGGGTGAGGGTTTGTAGCACGGAGTCGTGCAAGTGAGCAGCAATCTCTGCGCGCTCGAACTCGCGCACTCGCTGCTCGCGCTCCACCGACACCTGGCGAATCAGTCGCATCCACCACGGTGCGAGCACCAGGGCCGCTGCGCCGACCGCGGCAACGGGCACCAGGATCGCGCGCAATAGCGGCCTGTCACCGAAATCCCACTGGGCAAACCAGCCGACCGCGCCGATGGCGAGCGCCACGCCCACCACCACGCGTGCCCATGCGTCGCGAGAGAACAGGCTGACGACGTCGGGACGGCGAGGGTCGGATTGCACGGCGCCGTCGAGCGGGCTCCATACCAAGACCAGCGCCGCGATGAAGAGGATCGCAGGCAAAGCCCACGGCGCCAACTCGTCGGCGCCATAGCGGCGAGACATGAGTCCCCCAGCCATCGTCACCATCACGAGGCCCAAGAGCGCACGCCACCACGATGCGGGTTGCGGCTCGCGGCGCAACGGCCGCGCGATCCTCGTGGACTGGCTCACGTCGCTATCGTCACACACGGCCCCCTGCTGGGGCCTCCCCCATGCGGCCGATACCTCACCGGACGCGAGCCTCGACAGATCAGGGGAGAAATCAGGGGCTTCCCTCATAGCGCTCCGCGTGCTGCAGCGGCGAGCATGGAGACACGATCACAGGAGGACTTCATGACCACCCCACCCGAGCAACAACCCCGCGAGGCAGGCTTCTTTCGAGCCATCCGCGAGTGGGGGCTCACCCGCGGCGACAACGGCTTCTTGGGCGGCGTCGTCGATGGCGTGGCACAGCGTGTCGGAATGGCGACGGTCCCGGCCCGCATCATCGTTGCGGTGGCTGCAGTGGTGCTCAACGGAATCGTGCTGCTCGCCTATGCCGCTGCGTGGGCGCTGCTCCCCGACAGGCGCGGCAACATCATCATCCAGAACTTTGGCCGCGGCATCCCCAATGTGGGCGCGCTCATCGGCATCGCGATCTTCACGCTGATCGGGCTCAGCGAGCTCGACAGCCCCGTGCCCTTCAACATCTCCGGCTTCCCCTTCTCCGACTCCACCCCCTGGGCCGTCTTGAGCGTCATTCTGGGGATTCTCGTGCCCATCGCCTTCGTGGGTGGAGTGGTGTGGTTCATCATCGCGATGGTGAAGCGTTCGCAAAACGCTTCCCCCTATCCAGGCGCCACTCCCGCCGCGCCACCACCAGGGACTCAAGCCAACTCAGCGCCGGTGGCGGACACTGCCACGGGTGACGGCTCTTCGCCTGACGCGGAGAACGCCGACGCTGCGTCACCAGACGCCGAAGCAACCGCCGCGTCCCCTGCCGCACCCCGCTCCACGAACACCCCTGTGTACGCGGCCATGCCGCAGCGCAATGCATCCGCGTCGGTGCCGCCTTCACTCTCCACGCCCGTCGAGCCCTCCTCTTTCCAGCCAGCGCCCCCTGCTCCGCCGGCACTGCCCCGGGTTCCGGGACCTGGCAGGGGCTTCTACTTGGCTTCGCTCGCGTGGATCATGCTCTCCGCAGCGATCGCCGTCGCCATGGAGCGCGGCAACGAACTGGCTGTCCACCCCGCGGCCGCGTGGTTCGTGATGATGGTGACTGGACTCGGGGTCATCCTCATGGCGGTGAGCCTCGCCGGCCGCAAGCTCGGCTTCCTTGGCTTCATGACGATCATGTTGGCTCTCCCGCTGCCCGTCGTCGCCGCCGGTGCCGACGAGTTGCGAGAGACCTATGCGGAGGATGGCAGCCTGCTGCACTTTGACGTCGACTTTGGCGACGGGGTCGAGCAAGTCGATACGTACGACGCCACGGAGGACTTCGCGTATCAGTACCGCGAGGTCGTCCTCAACGGGGACTGCCGCCAAGACTCCTCAATACCTAGCGATCCCTCGAGCACTGCACGCCTGTCGTTCACATCGCTCGACGAAGACACGTCCGTCGATGTCGTGACCCGTGTGACCTACGTGTCCATCCCAGTGGGCACCGACCTCAACGTAGTGGGACAGGGCGACGCTCAGGCGCACGTGGTGTGGCCCGATCGCGACCTGACGTGCGACTTCTGGGGCGCTGGTGGGCAACACCTCACGCTGGCCAACAACACTGGCCCCGTTCTTGACCTCGTCGTCTATGACGACGAATTCGCCAACACCATCGTCATCACGGAGGTCTACTCATGATTCGCCGCCGACCAGTTCAGCGCCTCACGTCCATGCTCATCGGCGCAATCGTCGCAGCATTCGGCGGCATCACCATCGCCGTGCTGTCGGGCGAGAAGATCGATGTGGAGCTCGTATGGATCATCGGGCTCGGCGCCGTCGGGGGCTGGCTGCTGCTCACTGCCGTGATGGCGGGCATCCGCAGCAACCACGAGCCCACCGAGTTCTAGACACGGACCGAGTTCTCGAGACCGACCAGCGGGATTACTCCCACTCGATCGTGCCAGGCGGCTTGCTGGTGACGTCGAGCACCACCCTGTTGACCTCGGCCACCTCGTTGGTGATGCGGTTGGAAATGTGGGCCAGAACCTCGTAGGGAAGGCGCGTCCAATCGGCCGTCATGGCGTCCTCCGACGACACGGGACGCAGCACCACGGGATGTCCGTACGTCCTCCCGTCGCCCTGAACGCCCACCGAGCGAACGTCGGCGAGCAGCACCACAGGGCACTGCCAGATCTCGCGATCAAGACCAGCCTTCGACAGTTCCTCCCTGGCAATCGCGTCGGCGGCGCGCAGTATCTCCAGTCGTGGACCAGTGACCTCGCCGATGATGCGAATTCCTAGCCCTGGGCCTGGGAACGGCTGGCGCCACACGATCTCGTCGGGGAGGCCGAGTTCGGCGCCGACGGCACGCACCTCGTCCTTGAACAACGCGCGTAGCGGCTCGACCAGATCAAACTTGAGGTCGTCTGGCAAGCCGCCGACGTTGTGGTGGCTCTTGATATTGGCCGCGCCTTCGCCGCCGCCTGACTCGACCACGTCAGGGTAGAGAGTGCCCTGCACCAGGAATCTGACCTCTTCACCAAGGCCAGCGTCGTGCACGAGCTTGCGCGCCTCGGCCTCAAAAGCGCGAATGAACTCGCGGCCGATGATCTTGCGCTTGGTCTCGGGGTCGACCACGCCCGCGAGAGCGTCGAGGAACCTGTCACGCTCGTCCGCGACCACGAGACGGACGCCGGTCGCGGCCACGAAGTCGCGCTCGACCTGCTCGGCCTCGCCCTCGCGCAGAAGTCCGTGGTCCACGAAGACGCACGTCAACTGATCGCCGACAGCCTTCTGCACGATCGCCGCGGCCACGGCCGAGTCCACTCCCCCTGATAGGCCGCAAATCACATGGCCCGAGCCCACCTGGGCACGGATGCGATCCACTTGCTCATCGATGACGCTTGAACTGGTCCAGTCGGGTGTCAGGCCGGCGACGCGATACAGGAAGTTCTCGAGCGCTGCCTGGCCCAGGGGCGAATGCTTGACCTCGGGGTGCCACTGCACCCCAGCAAGTCGCCTGCCCGTGTGCTCGAAGGCGGCGACGGGCGCGCCCTCGGTCGACGCGAGGACCGTGAATCCCGCTGGTGCCGCTTGCACCGAGTCGCCGTGACTCATCCATACCGTCTGCTCGGTGGGGCTTCCCGACAGCGTCATCCCCACGTCGGACACGGAGGCAACGGTGCGTCCGTACTCCCGCAGCCCCGTCTTGGCGACCGTGCCGCCAAGGGCTTGAGCCATCAGCTGGAATCCGTAGCAGATCCCCATCACGGGCACGCCGGAGTCGTAAATCGCGGGATCGACCGTGGGAGCGCCCTCCTCGTACACCGACGACGGGCCGCCTGACAGGATGATCGCCGCAGGGTCCTTGGCGAGCATCTGCGCCGCGCTCATGGCGTGCGGCACGATCTCGGAGTAGAGGTTCGCCTCGCGAACGCGACGGGCGATCAGCTGGGCGTACTGGGCGCCGCAGTCGACGACGAGGACGGGACGATGCGCGGTAGTCACGGGTTAAGGCTAGCGGCGACTTCGCGAGACACGCGGCGCTCCATCACGAAGGACATGCCCGGGACGACGCCGCCGAGCACCATGGTGACCAGCCGCCCGAAGGGCCACTTCATCCGCATCCACAGGAACGCGCACGCAGCGACGTAGACGATGAAGATCCAGCCGTGAACGATGCCGATCATGGTGGCGAAACCCCAAAAGCCTTCGTGCTCCCAATCGAAAGCCAGGCCGATGTACTTGATGAGGGTGACGGCGGTAAGCAAGAGCAGGAAAGAGCCGGTAATGAACGCCATGATGCGATAGCGGCTGAGAGTGCCATCGACGGGGGCTACTGCGGTCACGTGCTCTCCTCTTGACTCGGCGATGCACGACCATTGTCCCGTATCCACCGCAAGGCAAGGGCCGCGCCGAAGACGCCGAACAGCCACCACTCGGCGGCGTAGGTCAGCGAGCGAATGTCAAAGCTGCTCTGCGCTGGCGGCTCTGGCATGGCTCGCCAACCAGGGGCAGGGGTCTCGGCCACCACCAAGTAGGTGTAGACGGGGGTCGGCCACTCCTGAGCAAGCGCCGCCGTCGACATCGAGCCGACCCACGTCGCCCCATCGATGTCTTCTCGCTGCGGAGCAGGCGCCGAGCCTTCGCCCCCTCGCACGTAGCCCTCGACTGCGACCGTCCCGCCTGTGCGGGGAATGTCGCCGACGTCGTCTGCCGGCTTCCACCCCACCAGGACGGGCAGGGTGGCGGCCGTTCCAGTGCCGGTGGCCGACGCGGGAACCTCGAGAGGCATCACCAGCAAGACCGCATCCACGCCGTCGACCTGCTTTCCCGCCACAAGTGCGACATCGACGGCCGCCCACGAGCCCTCGACGGTGACGAGTCGGCCTTCGCCCCGCCCTGGCTGCCCGGGCTGCATCACCTCGGCTATCGGCGCCGCGGGATCCGGCTCGACGGCGGACGACTGTTGGTGGGCGCGGTCCCACTGCCACGCGCCGAGGAGGCCACCCACGGTGAGCGCCGTCGCGCCCAGGAGACCCGCGACAATGACGCTCACCCAACGGGTCGAGCGATCGTGGCTCGGCGGGACGCTAGGCCGGCTCACGGCGGTGTGCACGGAGAGGCTCCTTGACGGGGACGTCGGCTGGGCTGGACTCGAATGGCCGCGAGCGCACCGCGTTGCGACCCTCCGCCTTCGCATCGTAGAGCGCATCGTCTGCCCGCTTCACCACGTGATGCGGAAGGCCGTCGGCGACTCCATCGGCGACGCCAATGGAAATGGTGACGGAGTGGTCGTGGTCTCCGCACTGAAAGTGCTGGCTCTCGACCGCGACGCGCAGGCGCTCCATGAGGCGCACGGCGTGTTCAAGCATCGTGTTGGGCAACACCACGATGAACTCCTCGCCGCCCCATCTGCCGACGGTGTCGACGGTGCGCACGCGTGCCTTCAGGAGGTCGGCGAGGTGAGCGAGGATCATGTCGCCGCACTGGTGGCCGTAGGTGTCGTTGAGAGTCTTGAAGTGATCGAGATCCGCGATTGCGACCGAGTACCCGGCCCTTCCGGGAGCGCTGATCGCGTCGAGGACCTCTCCCACCGGCCGCCGGTTCGATAGCCCCGTGAGCGCATCAGTGTTGGCCAAGTGCGCGGCCTGCGACGCCAACAGAGCAGATTCGACGCGTGCCTGCTGGGCCCTGTAGTGCGCGAGAGCAGCGAGGGCAAACACCAGCAGGACGGTGAGCACCGCATTGAAGGAGAAGAGGGTGGCCAGAGTGGTCGCTGACACCTCGCCAGCCGTCGATGGAACAAGAATCGTCTGGCACGTGATGAACGCCCCCGCGGCGAGCACGATGAAGATCCACCGCCATGGGGCTTGGGCGTCAGTGAATGCCACGAAAACAAGCACCCCTGTGGCGATGAGATAGAGGTGAAGTCCCGACTCCCAGCCGACCACCGAGATGCCTGCCACGATCTGCAGGATCGCTGTGGTGAGGCTAATGAGCGCCGTGACGAGTTGGCTGCCGCGGCGAGCGAGGATCACCGCCGTGATGTGGGCGGTGACGCCCGCGGCCGTGATGACCACGAGCGGCGGCGACCACACCGAGTCGTACGTCGCGTAGAAGACCAGGTAACCGGCGGTAAGCACCGCAGCGAACATGGCGAAGTCATGGGCGGTCCAGCGTGCCTGAGCCGCCTCGCTATGACGGGAGCCAGTGCGAGTCTCTGCTAGGCGCGCGAAGGCAGCACCGACGACGCTGCGCGAACGCCGGCCCTGGCCATCACCGCGTGACACCACGATCGACTCACCTTTCCCCTGCCGCCTCACGGTAGTGGCACAAGGGGGCGGTTGGCCACGGTCTTTTCCAGAGGAGTTCGACCCGGTCACAAGGTCCCGGTCAAAGCGTGGAATGCTGGAGTCGTGACACGTAGCATCTACATTGCCTCCGTAGAGGGCGATACGGGAAAGTCAACGATCGCGCTGGGCATCACTGCTCTGCTCGCGCGCAACGTCACCAAGGTCGGCATCTTTAGACCGGTCACGAGAGTCTCCACCGGTTCCGACTATGTCTTGAGCCTGCTTTTGGGACACGACGGCGTCGATCTCGACTACGACGAGTGCGTTGGCGTGACCTATGAGGACATCCACGCGGACCCGGAAGCGGCGCTGTCCCGCATCGTCACTCGCTACCACGAAGTAGCCCGCAAGTGCGATGTCGTCGTCATCGTCGGCACCGACTACACCGATGTGGCGGGCCCAGCCGAGTTTGAACTGAACGCGAAGGTCGCTGCCAACCTCGGCGCACCCGTCGCGCTGGTGGTGCGCGGGGCCGACCGCTCCCCCTCCGACATCGCCGAGATGATCGAGCAGGCCCGCGCCCAGATGGACGACAACCACGCGAAGGTTGTCGCCGCGTTCGCCAACCGCTGCGATCCTGCCGACCTCGACGCCATCAAAGCTGCACTGCCAGAAGACATCGGCGTGGCAGCGATTCCAGAAGAGCCTCTCCTGTACGCGCCAACGCTCAGCGCGCTGTGCGACGCGATCAAGGGCGAGATGATCGCTGGAGACGAAGCTCTGTTGTCGCGCGAGGTCCGCACCATTTCGATCGCGGCGATGACGGTGGAGCACTTGCTCGACAGGCTTGAAGAGGGCGCACTCATCATCGCTCCTGGTGACAGGGCCGACACGCTGCTCGCCGCGCTCACCGCTCACTCGGCGTCGGGCTTCCCCGCGCTCGCCGGCATCGTGGTGAACGGTGGTTTCCGCCCGCCCGCCTCGGTTCAGCGCCTGATTGACGGCTTGGGCCCCACGTTGCCCATCATCGCGACAGACCTTGGCACCTTTGCGACCGCGCAGCGCTGCTGGAATACGCGTGGTCGCTTGTCGCGCGAGTCGGTGCTCAAGGTCGACATGGCACTCAGCATGTTTGAGAACAACGTCGACGGAGGTCAGTTGATCGACCGTCTCAACCTGGCCGACACCGATGTAGTCACCCCCCTGATGTTTGAATACGCACTCCTCGACAGGGCTCGCACTGACCGCCAGCGCATCGTCTTGCCAGAGGGCGAGGACGATCGTATTCTCCGCGCCGCTGGCACGCTGCTCACGCGCAACGTGGTCGATCTGACCATCCTTGGCGACCCAGCGGCCATCACCACCAGGGCAGGAGAGCTCGGCATTGACTTGTCCGCAGCCCAGCTCATCTCTCCGTCCGACCCCGAATATGTCGATCGCTTCGCTGCCGAGTACTACGAAATGCGCAAGCACAAGGGCATGACGCCGGAAGCAGCGCGCGACCGCGTGCAGGACGTCAGCTACTTCGGCACGATGATGGTCGAGTTGGGCTTGGCGGACGGAATGGTGTCCGGGGCGGCGCACACGACCGCTCACACGATCGTCCCCTCGTTCCAGATCATCAAGACGACCCCAGGCGTCTCTGTCGTGTCCTCCGTCTTTCTGATGTGTCTGGCCGATCGCGTGCTCGTCTACGGTGACTGCGCGGTCAACCCCGACCCGACGGCAGAACAGCTCGCCGACATCGCAATCTCTTCCGCCGAGACAGCACGGCAGTTCAACATCGAGCCGCGGGTCGCGATGCTCTCGTACTCCACCGGCGAATCGGGCACGGGATCCGACGTCGACAAGGTGCGGGAAGCGACGCGACTGGTGCGTGAGCGCCGGCCAGACCTCCTCGTCGACGGCCCGATTCAGTACGACGCGGCCGTCGAACCGTCCGTCGCCAAGTCGAAGGCACCCAACTCGCCTGTCGCGGGTCGTGCCACCGTCTTGATCTTCCCCGACCTGAACACCGGCAACAACACGTACAAGGCAGTCCAACGCAGCGCCGGCGCCGTCGCGGTTGGCCCCGTGCTCCAGGGGCTCCGCAAGCCGGTGAACGACCTCAGCCGTGGTGCACTAGTCCAAGACATCGTCAACACGGTGGCCATCACGGCCATCCAGGCACAGCAAATCACCGCGAACGACGCGGCGGAGGGATAGACACGTGGCCGTGAACTACATCGGAATGGCGCTCGTCCTCAACTGCGGCTCGAGCTCCGTCAAGTACCAGGTCGTTGACACGACCGTCGACGCGCCGCTCGCCGCAGGGATCGTCGAAAGGGTCAGCGACCACGCGCTCGCGATCGGCGAAGTCATTGATCGCCTAGGCGCACCCGATTCCGGCGTCGATCTCACGAAGATCACAGCGGTGGGCCACCGAGTCGTTCAAGGAGGCGAGGAGTTCTCCGCGCCGACCATCATTGACGACGACGTGGAACGCAGAATCGCACTGCTGTCGAACCTCGCCCCCCTCCACAATCCGGGCCACGTCGCTGGCATCAGCGCGGCGCGCAAGGCGTTCCCCAACATCCCCCACGTCGCGATCTTCGACACCGCGTTCTTCCAGACCATGTCAGAGGCCGCATACACGTACGCGATCGACAAGAACATCGCAGCCGAGCACTCCATCCGCAAGTACGGATTCCACGGCACCAGCTATGCCTACCTCTCGCACGAGGCCCCACGCGCCATGGGCAAGCGTCCGGAGGAAGTCAACATCATCGCCCTCCACCTGGGAAACGGCGCATCCGTGTGTGCGATGCGTGCCGGCAGGGCAATCGACACGTCGATGGGCCTCACGCCCCTCGCAGGGCTCGTGATGGGCTCACGTACGGGCGACATCGACCCAGCCGTTGTGTTCCACCTCGGCAGGTCTGCGGGGATGACGATCGACGAGATCGATCACTTGTTCAACAGCCAGTCAGGAATGCTGGGCCTCACGGGCTACAACGACATGCGTGACGTCGAGCAAGCCGCCGAGGATGGCTCGCGCGACGCCCAGCTTGGCCTCGAGATCTATTGCAGGCGGATCAGGGGATACGTGGGCCAGTACTACGCGCAACTCGGCCACCTCGACGCGATCGTCTTCACCGCGGGCGTCGGCGAAAACTCCGACGTGGTGAGGCTTCAATCTCTCGTGGGGCTCAGTGAGCTCGGCATCATCATCGACCCTGAGCGCAACGCGGGACGCAAGAAGCAGGCCACGCTTATTAGCGCCGACGAGTCACCCATCCAGGTGTGGGTCGTACCGACGAACGAGGAGCGCGAGATCGCGCTCCAGTCGATCGCCGCGGTCTCCTAGCGGACGCTCGCCTTCTGCCCCCTCAATTGGCGCCACCAGAACAAGGGGCTTGACGGGCATACGAGGGACTTCAAGACTCGTCATGACGGGCAGCCTCCGTCGAGCCATCTTTGCCACATCCCTCATCGTCAGTTGGTCAGGGCCGATAGGGACGGTGACACGAAGGCGGGTCGCGGGCGGCTAAGGCCGTACGCGGCATTGAGGGACGCGAGAGGACATCATGGCGACCACGTCCAGTTGGGTAGCGCACGCATCGCGTGAGCCAAACGCCGCGATGATCAACGCTTTGCACGAGTGGATCGATGATTCCGTGCGCCTGGCAGCTGCCACCCCTGGATCCTGTCCCTTCCTCGCCGATGCCGTGTTCGCAGGCATCGTCGCCCACACCGACAGGGCCCTCCACAAGCGTCGTCAACGACCCACGTTCTTGTCCTCGCAGCGGTGCGGTCTGCACGCGCTTGCCGCCCACGGGCTCAGGCCGATGTGCGACGTGATCAATCACGACGAGTACGGACCTGAGGAGCTCCAAGTCGAGCACACCGGCGGCACCTCGACACTGGCAGAAGCCATTGCGAGGGCGTCGGGTATCGAAAGATCCGTCCTGGTCCCGGTCTTCACTGAGGCCGAGTTCATGGATGCCGATCTCTTCCACCTGCACAACTCGCGCCTTCTCAGCCCCCGCGACAGCGGGGTCATCATTCCGTTCATGATCGTCCCGTCGGGCCACTCTGCCCAGGAGGCAGAGGATCGCGAGGCCGTCGTACGCGCCGCGGGCTTCACGAGCTACACCTTCGAATGTGATTGGGAAGACTTCTCCCTCGAAGACCACACTCGGCTTGCACTCCTCATGGAAGACGTCCTCGACGAGATTGTCCAAATCAAAGCCGACGCCGAGGCCAGGGTGTTGAGCCTGCCGCCACTGTGGCCGTTGGTCGAGATGCGCGCGAGCGTCATCTAGGCGTTAGGGTGCAGTCCACGACGCCGCCGCCTGGGTGGAACGCTAGAGCAGAAGGAGACAGTGAATGAACGCCCCCGTCTCGAGTTGGGTCACACATGCCGGGAGGGAACCGGCCGACATCGTGATCCGCGAGATGGACTCCTGGTGGCAAGACGCGCGCGGCACGAGAGGCCCAGAGGCGATGTGTCGCTGGCACGGAAGCGCGCTCCACTCCCTGGTTCTCGTTCACGTCGACAGGGCCGCGCACAAGCGCCGCCACCAAGCAACGTTCGTGTGCAAGACGCCGTGCGGTCTCACGCTCGAGGACCACGGCAGCACGCCCATGAGCGCGATCGTCCGCGACGATGCCTACGGACCACAACCGCTACGCGTCGTTCACTCGGAGCCAGAGTCCGCGATCGGTCACGCCATCGCAATGGTCAAGGGAGCCGAGTCCACTCTCGCGGTAGCGCTCGCTACGGAAGCCGAGTTCGACGATCCCGACCACTTCGACCTGCATCGCGCTTCACTTGTTGACCCTCTGCGAGACGGCGTCGCGCTCGCCATCATTCACGTGCCGCTCGATGCCCCTGAGTCAACGGACGACGCCATGGCGCGGGAGGACCTGTTCCGCGCCGCAGGCTATGCCGCCTACACCATTGACCTCGATGGCACGGAGGACGACCGTGCGATGCACCGCCACCTCGCAGGTCTGCTCGAGGATGTCTTCGACGAGGTGGCAGGCATCAAAGCCGACGCGGCCGCGCGCATCCTGATGAGCGCACCTTTGTGGCCAGCCGTGGTGATTCGCACGTCTCCTGCATGGAGAAGGGACCACGGCGCGACTGCGGTTACTGGCGAGATCCCGGTGACGAGTACCCACTAGCGTCAAGCCACGCCCGCAGAGAACGGATGCTTGCGGCGACCGCCTCTTCCGCCTCGCCCCTGGCCTGAGCACGGAGCTGCTCAAGGTCAATCCCCCACGCCGTGAGTTCTGCCGTGTGGCCGATAAGCCAACGCTCGATCGCTTCAGGGTCCGCCTCCGGATGGCACTGGAAACCCACTTGCTTGCCGTGAACGAACACCTGATGGGCAGTGGCGACGGTTGATGCAAGGCTGACGGCGCCTGCGGGCAGGTGGACCTCGTCTGCGTGCCAATGCAGGACTTGCGCACCACAGAGCGCCTCCCACGGCGTCCCCGCCGCTGCGGCAGACGGCGTCAGGCGGGCCCAACCGACCTCGCGCTGGCCGCGCCCGACGCCACCTCCGAGCGCCATCGCCATGAGCTGTGCGCCAAGACAAATGCCGATGGTGGGCAGGTCGGCTACCGATCGCGCCTCCAGCACAGACCGCACCTCTGACAACACCGGATAGCGCTCGTCGTCGTCCGCATCGATCGGTGCGCCCAAGACAATCGCAAGCGGGGCGTCGGCGGCCGCCGCGATGTCGTCAACCCCGACGTCGAGGTAGCGCACCGTGAAGCCGTGCGAGGTGAGTTCGTCCTCCCACACGCCCAAGTCTTCGAAGGCCACGAATCTCACCACGTCGCATCGCATGGCGACAGGCTATCCGCCAGTGACATCGGCACGGTCTGCACGAACGGCGAACGGTCGAGACCTGGCCGCCAGGCCGTCTACCCTTGGCGGGTGGCACATCTGATTGGCGCAGAGGGTCTCGGCGTCGATTTCGGCACCGGGCCTGTTCTCGACGGCGTCACCCTCGGTCTCGAGGACGGCGACCGCATCGGCGTCGTCGGCGCGAACGGTGCAGGCAAATCGACCCTCATCTCCATCCTGGCGGGCCTCTCCCCCGCCCACACCGGCCGCGTCACCCGCGCGACGGGAGTGCGCGTCGGCGTCGTCGACCAGGGCGATGCCTTCACGCCTGGCGCCACCGTGCTCGATGCGATCGTTGGCGACGCCGCGACGCATGAGTGGGCGGGCGACCCGCGCGTGCGCGACGTGATGTCGGGTCTCGTTCCTGACCTCGACGCCGATGCCTTGGTGGGCGAACTGTCTGGCGGCCAGCGGCGGCGGGTAGCGCTCGCTCGCACTCTCGTGGCCGACGACGACGTGCTGGTGCTCGACGAGCCGACCAACCACTTGGACATCGACGGAGTGGCTTGGCTGGCAGAGCACATCAAACGACGCTGGGCCGCAGGCAAGGGCGCTCTCGTGGTCGTCACCCACGACAGGTGGTTCCTCGACGAGGTGACCACCAACACGTGGGAGGTGGTCGATGCTGGCGTCGAGCAGTACGAGGGAGGCTACGCCGCCTACGTGCTCCAAAGGGTGGAACGCAATCGCATCAGCGCCGTCACCGAGCAGCGCCGTCAGAACCTCTTGCGCAAGGAACTCGCGTGGCTGCGCCGCGGCGCGCCCGCCCGCACCAGCAAGCCCAAGTTCCGCATTGACGCGGCCAATGAGCTGATCGCCGATGTCCCCGAAGTACGCGACCCCATCAAGCTTCAGCGCATGGCGGCTTCGCGCCTCGGCAAGGAAGTGGTGAGCCTCGTCAACGCTCACGTCACCTACCCCGGCACGCCCCCTCGCGAGGTGCTCCGCGATGTCACGTGGCTCATCGGGCCCGGCGAACGGACGGGCATTCTGGGCCCGAATGGCGCAGGAAAGTCGACCCTGCTGAAGCTCATCACCGGCGAGCTGGAGGCAACAAAGGGCCACGTCAAGCGCGGCACCACCGTGAGAGTCGCCGCGTTGTCGCAACACCTCGCGGAACTCGAGGAATGGGCCGATCAGCGAGTGGCCACCGTGCTCAAGCAGTACGCGTCGATCAAGTTGGCCGACGGTACCGAGGTCACGCCTGGCCAGCTGCTCGAACGCGTCGGCTTCAACCCGGCACAACTGAAGACTCAGGTCAGCGCCTTGTCTGGCGGCCAGCGTCGGCGCCTGCAAATCCTGGTGGTCCTCCTCAGCCAACCGAACGTCTTGGTGCTCGACGAACCCACCAACGACCTCGACACCGACATGCTTGCCGCGCTGGAGGACTTGCTCGACTCGTGGCCTGGCACCCTCATCGTCGTGAGCCACGATCGCTACCTCATGGAGCGGATCACCGACCAGCAGTACGCCGTCATGGACGGAGGGCTGCGGCACCTGCCTGGCGGCGTCGACGAGTACATCGCGCTCGCTCAGAACGTCTCTCGCAGTGGCGGTGGAGTTGGGACATTTGGGCCGGAGGCGGCCAACGCTGGCGCCACGACGTCGGCAGGGTCACCATCGTCGGCTGGTGAGGGTCAAGGACTTGGCGGGGCGGACCTGCGAGCCACGCAGAAGGAGATCGCCGCGGTCGAGCGTCGGCTCAAGAAGGTGCTCCAGCAAAAGGCCGAACTGAACGCGAAGATGACGGCCCACGACCCGACGGACTACCCGGGCCTCGCGGCGCTCGCCGCACGGCTACCGGTACTCGACGCCGAGGCGTCCCAGCTCGAGGAGCGGTGGCTCGAACTGAGCGAGCAACTGGGCCACTGACGCGACGTCGCCCGTGACCTAGGGCCTTGACGAGCCATCAGCGACGGCATTTGCCTGCGCTCCGCATGACCAACAAGCCCTTGTCAGGGACCAATTACCTGACGAAGACTGGTGCTGCGTGTCATGCTGAAAGAACCCCATACGAATGGAGAACACCGTGTTGTCCCACCCCTGGGCGCATCGCTCCGCAGAATCAGCGACGTCAGAAGAAATCTCGGGAATCGACCGTTGGTGGCGTGCCACCAACTACATGAGCGTCGGCCAGATCTACCTGCTCGACAACCCCTTGCTCCGCGAGCCCTTGCACCGTGACCACGTCAAGGCGCGACTCGTTGGCCACTGGGGCACCACGCCAGGCCTGAACTTCATCTACGCGCACCTCAACCGCATGATCAAGGCGCGCCAGCAGCCCTCGATGTACATCATCGGCCCCGGGCACGGCGGCCCTGGCTTGGTCGCTTGCAGCTTCCTCGACGGCACGTACACCGAGACCTACCCAGAGATCACGTACGACGAGGCCGGCTTGCAGCGCATGTTCAAGCGCTTCTCGTTCCCTGGCGGTATCCCTTCCCACGTGGCCCCCGAGACGCCAGGCTCGATCCACGAGGGCGGCGAGCTCGGCTACGCGCTGAGCCACGCCTATGGCGCGGCCTTCGATAACCCAGACCTGCTCGTGGCCGCCGTGGTGGGCGATGGCGAAGCAGAGACCGGCCCGCTCGCGACGTCGTGGCACTCGAACAAGTTCATTAACCCTGCCACCGACGGCGTCGTCCTCCCGATCCTGCACCTCAACGGGTACAAGATCGCCAATCCGACTCTGCTTGCGCGCATCCCTGAAGAAGAGCTCGACCAGCTCATGCGCGGCTACGGTCACAAGCCACACACCTTCGTCGGCGGCTTCGATGACGAACCGGCCGAGTCCATTCACCGGCGCTTCTCCGAACTCATGGACACCGTGATGGACGAGATCGCCGACATCAAGGCTGAGGCGAAGCGCAACCCCGACATGCCGCGTCCGCAGTGGCCCATGATCATCATGCGCACGCCAAAGGGCTGGACGTGTCCCGCGAAGATCGACGGCAAGATCACAGAAGGTTCTTGGCGCTCGCACCAGGTGCCGCTGTCCAACGCGCGCGACACCGAGGAGCACTTGCGCACGCTCGAGGACTGGCTCAAGTCCTACAAGCCTGAGGAGTTGTTCGACGACGCCGGCGCGCCGCTGCCTTCCACCACGGCGCTCGCGCCAGAGGGCGAACTGCGCATGTCCGGTGCGCCACAGGCAAACGGCGGTCTGCTCCTCAAGGACCTGCGACTGCCCGACTTCCGCAAGTACGCGCTCGACGTCCCCGCACCAGGTGCGGGACCAGGCGAGGCCACCAAGGCACTCGGCGCGTGGCTCAGGGACGTCATGGCGGCCAATCCGAACAACTTCCGCATCTTCGCTCCTGACGAGCTCGCGTCCAACCGCATCCAGGCGGTGCTTGAGGTCACGGACAAGGTGTGGAACGCCCGTTCCGAGTTCGATGACGACAACATGAGCCCTGAAGGCCGCGTCATCGAGATGCTCTCTGAGCACCAGTGCCAGGGCTGGCTCGAGGGCTATCTGCTCACCGGTCGTCACGGTCTGCTGACGTCTTACGAGGCGTTCATCCACATCATCGACTCGATGTTCAACCAGCACGCCAAGTGGCTCAAGACCGCAAACGAACTGCCGTGGCGCCGCCCGGTCGCTTCGCTGAACTATTTGCTGTCGAGCCACGTGTGGCGCCAGGACCACAATGGCTTCAGCCACCAGGATCCTGGCTTCATCGACCACGTGGTCAACAAGAAGGCCGAAGTGGTGAGGGTGTACCTGCCGCCGGACGCCAACACGTTGTTGTCGACCTATCACCACGTCTTGCGCTCGCGCGACTACGTGAACGTGGTGGTGGCTGGCAAGCAGCCCCAGGCTCAGTGGCTCACGATGGACCAGGCGATCGATCACTGCACGCGCGGCATCGGCATCTGGGACTTCGCGTCCAATGTGCCGCTGGGCGAGGATCCCGACGTGGTGCTGGCTTCCGCCGGAGACGTGCCAACGCTTGAGGTCATGGCAGCGATCGACATCATCCGCGAGGAGCTTCCTGACCTCAAGGTGCGCATGATCAACGTGGTTGACCTCATGAGATTGCAGCCCGAGAAGGAGCACCCACACGGGATGCCCGACAGGGACTTCGACCACATGTTCACCACGGACAAGCCGATCATCTTCAACTACCACGGCTACCCCTGGCTGATCCACCGCCTCACCTATCGCCGTACGGGTCACTCGAACCTGCACGTGCGCGGCTACAAAGAAGAGGGCACCACCACGTCCCCCTTCGACATGGCGATGCTCAACGACATTGACCGCTATCACTTGGTCATGGACGTGATCGACCAGGTACCGCACCTCGGCTCACGTGCAGCGTCGCTGCGCCAGAAGCTGTTCGACAAGCGCCTGGCAGCCCGTCGCTATGCGCGCGAGACGGGGGAAGACATCCCCGAGGTGCGCGAATGGGTCTGGAGCGATGCACGCGACCTGATCGATCCACAAGCCAAGGCCGAGGCCGCATCCTCGACCGGCGGAGACAACGACTAGATATCCCTTCCTCCGCGACGAAGCCCCTGGTTGTGCAGCGACCGGGGGCTTCGTCATGTCTCCCCCACCCCGCCGCCACTCCCCCACCCCTCCGCGCCAAATGGCTTGATTCGTACCGCGCCACGCTGGCCCCCCGCCGCAAATGGCTTGATTCGTACCGCGCCACGCTGGCCCCCCGCCGCAAATGGCTTGATTCGTACCGCGCGCCCGCCGTTCAGGGCGTCGCGCCGACCCTCGTGTGGACGCGAGCGCCATCCTCGCCAAAGATGGAGATCACTTGGGCGGGTCGCCTGCCGGCCGAGGTGATGGCGTGCGGCGTGCGCGTGTCGAACTCCGCCGCCTCTCCCTCTTCGAGCACGAACTCCTGCTCACCCAACCGCAGCCTCAAGCGTCCGCTCAACACGTAGAGCCATTCGTATCCGTCGTGCACCCTGAGAGACGGCTCCTCACCAGCGGGAGGGTAGGTGATTTTGTAGGTCTCATGGGCAGCGCTCTCAGGCGCGAGCGGCACGATGACCAACCCGTCGCGCCTGATGACGGGCCTGCGCACTCTCGGATCGACATCCGTATCCGGCAAGAGGTCATCAATGCGCACACCCAGGTGCCTGGTGAGCGGGATCAGCAACTCCAGAGTCGCTTGTCGCTTGCCCGACTCCAAGCGAGACAGGGTACTTGGCGAGAGTTCGGCGCGTTCGGCGAGCTCCTCAAGGGTCCAACCACGCTCGTGGCGCAGCGCCCTGAGCCGTGGGCCTACCTGCGAGACGACGTTCCTCATCACCTCTCCTTGCCGTTTCCGCAAAACTAGTTGCAATAGCCGCATGCCACGGCCCAGTCTAAGACCATGTCCCCTCACCTCACGTATGACGCCATCGTTCTCGGAGGCGGGCCCGCAGGCCTCTCCGCCGCACTCATGCTCGGCCGCTCCCGTCGACGCGTCCTCGTCATCGACGCCGCGCAGCCCAGGAACCGATTCGCCTCCCACATGCATGGCGTGTTGGGACACGAAGGCACTGAACCGGGCGCTCTACTCGAGCGCGGTTGCGCCGAGGCGGCTATCTACGGCATCGAACACCGCGTGGCACACGTGCGCGACGTGACACAAGCCGATCGTGGCTTCCATGTGCAGGTCGAGGGCGAGACGATCTTTGCTCGATCGCTCGTGCTTGCCACCGGCGCGACGGACCACCTGCCTGACATTGACGGCATCGCCGAGAGATGGGGAACCTCCGTGCTCCACTGCCCGTATTGCCACGGGTGGGAGGTACGGGATCAACGTCTTGGCCTGCTGGTCACGTCACCCCTCCAGTCACATCTGGCGCTCTTGCTCCGTCAGTTGAGCCCTGAGGTCACGGTCTTCGCACCTCAGCCAGACGTCCTCGACATCGAGGCCCTTGCCCGCCTGCGCGCCAGAGGGGTCACGGTGCTCGATACCGGCGTCGGCGCTCTTGAAGGTCCGGAGGGAAAGTTGCAGCACGTCGTCACCACCGATGGCGATCGGCTGCCCCTCGACGCCTTGTTCGCGGGCGGCACGCTCGCGCCGCACGACGCCATGCTGGCAGGGCTCGGTCTTGCCCGCCACGACACCGCCATGGGGTCATTCCTTGTGGTCGACGAGACCGGTCGCACGTCTGACCCCCGCATCTGGGCAGCTGGCAACGTCGTGACACCTCACGCGAATGTGCCGTTATCGATGAGTGCTGGCTCGATGGCGGGTGCCGCAGTCAACGCCTTCCTCGCCCAGCAAGACGCCGACGATGCGGTCGCCTCTCGCGATATCGCGCCGGCAGACTATTGGGAGGAGCGGTACGCGGGCGGGGAGACCATGTGGTCTGGACGCGTCAACGCCACCCTCGCCGACGTCGTCGCCACCATCCCCATTGGCACGGCGTTGGATCTCGGTTGCGGTGAGGGTGGCGACGTGGTGTGGCTCGCATCCCAGGGCTGGCGCGCGCATGGCATCGACATCTCGGCGACCGCAATCGTCCGAGCTAAGACGGCTGCGGCGGCCGCGGGTGAGGGCCGTGCCACGTTCGAGGCGGCCGATCTGTCCGAGTGGACGCCCAGCGAGGAGTACGACCTTGTGACCGCCTCGTTCCTGCACTCGCCGGTCGCCCTCGCACGCGCCTCGATCTTGAAGTCGGCCGCCGCGGCCGTCGCTCCTGGGGGCCACCTTCTGGTCATCACCCATGCCGCCCCACCGCCCTGGGCCGATCCCAGCCACAGCGCGAATCACACCTTCCTCACCGCGGCCCAGGAGGTCGAGTCGCTCGGTCTCGATCCCACCAAGTGGACCACCGTCATCGCGGCGGACAGGGAGCGGCAGGTGAGCGGTCCTGACGATCGACCCGCCACGTTGCTCGACGGCGTGGTGCTCATGCGTCGGCGTGTGCCCTAGACCTCCGCCGCAAACGACACCGTCACAAGACGTATCCGGCGCCCCTCGACCTGTGCGACGGTGATGAGAAGTCCGTGAGCGTCGGCGTCTTCCTCGCTCTCGACAGAGACGGTCACCTCGTCACCCACGCGCGCCAACCGCCCAAGTCGTGCCATGACGAACCCAGCCACGGTCTCGTACGGCCCGTCAGGCAAGGCAAACCCCGTGCGATCGGCGAACTCTTCGATCGTCAACCCCGCGTCGAGACTGTCACCGTCGGTGTCGAGCCGTGGCGGTGCCGGGGGGTCGTACTCGTCAGCGATCTCGCCCACGAGTTCCTCCAACAGATCCTCGAACGTGACGATGCCGTCAGTGCCGCCGTGTTCGTCGACCACCACGGCGATCTGGTGTCTTTCCGCGCGCATCTGAGCGAGTACTGGCATCACTAAGGCCGTCGAGGGGACGTACAGGATCGGCCGTGCGAAGCGCCCGGCGGGCTGATCAGGGTTGGCGGTGAGAAGGTCGCGCACGTGAAGAAAACCGATCACGTCATCCATGGTGTCCGCGATCACCGGGTAGCGAGAGTACGGGAGCTGTGACACCCTCGCACTGACCTCGGCGGCTGGCGTCAACGCGTCAACGAACTCGACGTCCGCTCGGTGGCGAAGCACCTCGGCCACGGTGCGATCGCTTACCCCGAGGACGTCGCTCACGATGCGGCGCGCGTCGGCGGGCAAACCTTCATGGGAGTCAACGAGGTCGCGCAGTTCTTCGCCTGACATCGACTCCGCCCTGACCTTGGGGTCGCCGCCAAGAACGCGAACCACGGCGTCCGTCGAGACGGACAACAGCCAGATGACGGGACGCATGGCCGTGGCAAAGCGATCAAGGGCGGGAGTGACCGCAAGCGCGAGCCCTTGAGCACGCTGCAGGGCAAATCGCTTGGGCACGAGTTCGCCCAGCACAAGCGACAGGTACGCCACGATCAGTGTGAGGAGAATGGTCGCGGCCGTAAGCGCCGCCTCCTGTCCAAGGCCCGCAGACTCGAGCGAGGGGGCAAGGGCAGGCGCGAGCGTCGCGGCACCATACGCCGCAGAGATGAAGCCTGCGACGGTGACGCCGATCTGGACGGCCGCAAGGAATCGGTTGGGGTCGCGGGCGACGCGAGCCACGTGGGCGCCGCGCTTGCCGCGCTTGGCCAGTTGATCAAGTTGGCTTTCGCGCAGTGACACGAGAGCCAACTCCGTACCCGCGAAGACGCCACCGATCAGGATGAACAGCAAGACAAGGCCGACGCTGAGCCACATGGGTTCTGTCATGAGGTCGCCTCGCCCCACGATCGACGTACGGGCAGAGAACGGGTACTCGCAGGGTCATCCATGGAGAAAGTACAACCGCGCAGCCTCCGCCCGTCAATTCTGCAGCCCACTCGCGGCGTGTGAAGGATCACACGTGCTGCCCTCATTTATGGGGGCAGCGGACCGATGTGACAACTGAAACCACCCTCCTACCAGGACGAAGGTCCCTCATGAAGATCATGCGTGCCACCCTTGGCGCCAGTCTCAAGTGGCAACTGGTGGCGTTCGGAGCCCTTGCCGTGCTCGTCACCTCCATCGCCCTCACGGCCGTCGGCGCCGTGCAGGCAAACCAGCTCGCAGACCAAGCGGGCCGTGATGTCGAGCAACTGACCACCGAATCGATGACCCAAACCGCGAAGTCGGCGCGCGCACTCGTGTCCACGCAGGTCGACACCGTCACGACGCGCATGGAGTCGGAGCTCGCCGTCGCACAGCAGACCGTTGCCGATATGGGAGACCTCACCCTGGGCGCACCCATCACGTGGGACGCCAAGAACCAGGCCACCGGGGACATCACCACTGTGGAGCTGCCTCGCGTGATCATCGGCGGGATGGACGTTGGGCAGGTCTCCAGCTTCTCCACGCCGGTGCCCGTCGTCGACCAGGTCACCGACCTTCTGGGGGCGGCCACTACGGCCTTCCAACGCATGAACGAGGAAGGCGACATGCTCCGCGTCGCCACCACCGTGCCGAACGATGCTGGAGAGCGGGCGATCGGCACCTACATCGCCGCCACGAACGCCGACGGCAGCCCCAACGCCGTCGTCAAGGCTTTGCTCGCCGGCGAGCCCTTCTACGGAACGGCCACCGTCGTCGGCGAGCAGTACGTGACCGCCTACGCCCCCATCATGAGAGACGGCGCTGCGGTAGGCGCGATCTTTGTTGGCCTTCCCCAATCGGAAGTGGACGCCCCCCTGCGCGAAGCCCTCGCCCAGGTCACCGTCGGCAACAACGGTTACGTCACGGTCCTGTCCGACGCCGGCGAATGGGTTGTGCCGCCGCCGGGAGTTGCGGCAGGGACTCCCGCCGACGCCGAGTTTGCGCAGCGCCTCATCGACGCTGGCACAGCCCTCCCCGACGCCGACGCCACGGCCAAGGAGCGCGTCGACCTAGCAGAAGGCGGAGCCCAGGTCGAAGTGACGCGATTTGCGCCGTGGGGCTGGACGATCGCCGCTTGGGGTCTGGACTCCGACCTACAGGTGGTGCCCAATAACCTTGCCGAAGGTACGCAGCGACTGACGATGACCCTGCTGGGCGTCGGACTTGGCGTGGCCGTCCTGGCCGTCGCGTTCATCGTCCTGGCGGCTGGCCGCATCACCAAGCGTGTTGGCCACATCACGGAAGCGCTACGGCGAGTCGCAGATCACGACCTCTCTGCGGACGTGCGGGGTGAAGGCAAGGACGAGATCGGCCGCATGGGCGACGCCCTTGGCGACACCATCATCGGCATGCGGGCGGCGGTCACCAGCCTGCGGGAGGGTGCTGAGGCGGTTCGCGCGACCGCACAGCAGCTGAGCGGGTCGAGCGAAGCCCTGCAAGGAAGCGCGACCCAGACGGCGACGCACGCCGGCACGACGTCTGGCACCGCGACAGAGATGAACCACGAGGTCCAGTCGGTCACCACCGCGATGACGGAGATGCGCACGTCGATCCAGTCAGTCGCTCGCGACGTTCACGCAGCGACCGGCGAGACGAGGACGGCCGTGGGGATCGCAACAGAGGCGGCAACGACGGCCGAGCGTCTGGGAGACTCGTCGTCTCGCATTGCCGAGGTGCTCAAGGCGATCACCGCGATCGCCGCACAAACAAACCTCCTGGCGCTCAATGCCACGATCGAGGCGGCGCGAGCGGGCGAGGCAGGGAAGGGATTTGCGGTGGTCGCAAGCGAGGTCAAGGACTTGGCTCAACAGACCGCCGAGGCGATCGAGACGATTCGTCCCGTGCTGGAGGAGGTCGCGACCGACTCCGCCGAGATGCGTGCCGCCGTCGATCGCATCGAGAAGTCGATCGCCTTGGTCGATGAGCACCAGTCGTCTATCTCCGCAGTCATCGAAGAGCAGACGGCGACCACCACCGAGATCGAACGCAATCTGATTGTCGCCGCTGGTGGCGCCACCGATATCGCGGCTGCCGCACAAGTGTTGTCGGAGTCGGCTCAAGACGCCCAGCGAAGCGCGACGGAGGTGGGCGGCGTGGTCACTGACCTGACGTCGATCGCCACGGACCTGGCGACAGGGGTTGACCAGTTCACGCTGGCCTAGGCGCTCCCCACCCCTCACAAATGGCTTGATGTGTACCGTTGCTCGGCGCGATCGGCCGCCAATGGCTTGATGTGTACCGCCCGCGGGGCGGGCTGGTACGAATCAAGCCATCGGGCGGCGCTGAGCGCAAGATGGCAGTACACATCAAGCCACGTGCGGCGTGCGCCCGCGTCGGCGCAGCGGACGGGCCTAGACGGCTAGCCCGCCTGGTAAGGGCTCACCACGACGTCGACGCGCTGGAACTCCTTGAGGTCCGAGTAACCGGTCGTCGCCATGGATCGACGGAGAGCGCCCATCAGGTTCGTGGTGCCATCAGCTCGCGCACCTGGCCCAAACAGGATCTCCTCAAGAGAGCCGACTGAGCCGACGTGCACGCGCTCGCCGCGAGGCAGTTCTGGGTGGTGGGCCTCGGGGCCCCAGTGGAATCCGCCGCCGGGCGCCTCCTCTGAGCGTGCAAGCGCGGCGCCCAGCATGAAGGCGTCTGCCCCGCAGGCGATGGACTTGACCATGTCACCGGAACGTCCAAGTCCGCCGTCGGCAATGACGTGAACGTAGCGACCGCCAGACTCGTCAAGGTAGTCCCTGCGAGCGGCTGCAACGTCGGCGACAGCAGTGGCCATCGGCGCGTGGATACCCAGAGAGGTTCGGGTGGTGTGCGCCGCTCCACCGCCGAAGCCGACAAGCACGCCTGCCGCTCCGGTGCGCATCAGGTGAAGGGCGGCCTGGTACGTGGCCGCGCCGCCAACGATCACGGGAACATCGAGTTCGTAGATGAACTTCTTGAGGTTGAGCGGCTCGCCGTCGGCGCTCACGTGCTCGGCGGAGACGGTGGTGCCCCTAATCACGAAGAGGTCGACGCCAGCGCTCAACACCGCCGAGTAGTGCTCCTGGGTGTTGTGGGGCGACAGGGCGCCAGCGACCGTCACCCCTGCCTCGCGCATCTCACGAAGACGCGCCGCAATGAGCTCGGCCTTGATGGGTTCGCGGTAGATCTCTTGCATGCGCGCGGTCGCGGCCTCTGCCGGCAACGATGCGATTTCGGCAAGCAGAGACGTCGGGTCCTCGTACCGCGTCCACAGGCCCTCGAGATCGAGGACACCAAGACCACCGAGCTGCCCCAAGGCAATCGCCGTCGCTGGCGACATCACGGAGTCCATCGGCGCGGCGATCACGGGAATCTCGAATCTGAACGCGTCGATCTGCCACGCGAGCGACACGTTCTGCGGATCGCGCGTGCGCCGCGATGGCACGATCGCCACGTCGTCAAAGGAATACGCCCTGCGTCCGCGCTTGCCGCGCCCGATCTCGATCTCGTTACTCACGCACTCAGCCTACCCGGCGGCGGACTGCCTCTCCCCTGCCGGCCCTCGCGGGGTTAAGGTCGTCGAAGCTCTACCAGGAGGTCACGATGATTCAGTCACGTCCACCGGCCGACGGCCCGCTCGCCGACGCGCTCGCGCAGTTGGAGGCGGCTGTCGCCCATCTTGGCTATGACGAGGGCATGCACCAAATGCTCGCGACGGCGCGCCGAGAGATGCAGGTCAGCGTTCCGTTGCGCCGAGACGACGGCAGCGTGGCGGTCTACTCCGGCTATCGCGTGCAACACAACTTCTCACGAGGGCCGGCGAAGGGCGGCTTGCGTTTTGCCGCCACCGTCGATCTTGACGAAGTGCGCGCCTTGGCCATGTGGATGACGTGGAAGTGCGCGCTCGTTGACGTCCCTTACGGGGGCGCGAAAGGCGGCGTCGCGATCGAGCCGCGCGACCACAGCAAGGGCGAGCTCGAGCGCATCACCAGGCGGTACACCTCGGAGATCGCGCCGATCATCGGCCCCGAAGTGGACGTTCCTGCGCCAGACATCGGCACCAACGAGCAAACGATGGCGTGGATGATGGATACCTACTCTGCGCTCGTCGGCCACACCGTCAGGGGCGTCGTCACTGGCAAGCCCGTGAGTCTCGGCGGCTCGCGCGGTCGTGCGACGGCCACCTCGAGAGGAGTCGCGCACATCGCACTGCTCGCGATGGCCGCCCACGGAGTCGAGCGCGAGCGCGCCACGGCAGCCGTCCAGGGATTCGGCAAGGTGGGGTACGACGCTGCGCGCTTTCTCGCAGAAGAGGGCGTCATCGTGCAGGCGGTGAGCGACGTCGACGGCGCGGTGTATGCCAGAGAAGGGCTCGACATTGCGGGGCTTGGGGAGCATGCGAAGCAGACGGGTTCCGTCGCGGGCTACCCTGGGGCGGAGGCGATCGATCCCGCCGACCTGCTCACGCTGGACGTCGATGTGTTGGTTCCCGCCGCCATCGAGGGCGTCATCACTGCAGCAAACGCACCAGAGGTGCGGGCAAAGATCGTGGTCGAGGGGGCGAACGGCCCAACCACCAAAGCGGCCGACGCACTGCTCGCCGAGCGCGGCGTCGTGGTAGTGCCAGACATTCTCGCCAACGCGGGCGGCGTGATCGTGAGCTACTTCGAATGGGTCCAGGCTCACCAGGCCTTCCAATGGAGCGAGCGTGAGGTCACTGAGCGCCTGGAGGAGCGCCTCACGGCCGCCTGGCACGACGTGGTCGAGTACGCGGGCGCGCACTCGCTGACCTACAGGGCGGCAGCCACCGCCCTCGCCGTTCGCCGCGTCACCGAGGCGCATCGCCAACGCGGTCTGTACCCGTGACAGTCGCCGCGCCTGGCGGTCCGCGTCTCACCCTCGTGACAGGCTGAGGGCATGAGTTGGATAGATGGACCGATGGTGGGCTTTGACACCGAGACCACGGGCGTATCGCCCCAAAACGATCGCATCGTGACTGCGGCGGTGATTCGCCGTCACGGCGGCGCCGTTGAGGTGCGCGAGTGGCTCATCAATCCTGGCATCGAGATTCCCGCCCGCGCCACCGAGGTGCACGGCATTACCACCGCCAAGGCGCAAGCTGAAGGCGCAAATCCTGCCGACGCTCTCGAGCAGATTGCCACGGCCCTCGCCGACGCTCTCGGAGCAGGCATCCCTGTGGTTGGCTTCAACGTCCAGTACGACCTCACCATTCTTGAGGCCGAACTCGCGCGCCACGGCCTGCGCACCTTGGCCCAGCGCCTGCCGCAGGGGATCAGGCCGATTATCGATCCGCTCGTGCTCGATCGCCATCTCGACACGTATCGCAAGGGCAAGCGCAAGCTCATCGACATGTGCGGCACGTACAGGGTCCAGGTAGTGGCCGATGACCTCCACGCCGCCGACGCTGACGTGCTGGCGACCCTCGACCTCGTACCCGCCATCGCGGAACGCTACCCATCGCTCGCCACTGTCGCTCTTCAAGACCTGCACGATCAGCAGGCGTCGGCACACAGCGCGTGGGCCAACCGCTTCAGGGCGTGGCTTGTCTCGAAGGGCACCGTTGACGACCTCCCGAGCCCTGAGTGGCCAGTGGCTACCCTTCAGGTGCCGAGCGACGACGCCGACGCTCCTGCGCTCTTCTAGCCCACCAACACCCGCGCGAGCATCCCCAGCGACATCACCACGATCAGCACGCGCAGCACCAATGGCTTGACGCGGAAGAGCACGTGCGAGGCCACGTACGACCCGAGCAACTGGCCTCCGATCATGGCGGCGCCTGCGACCCACACCACCTGGCCAGCCACAAGGAACACGGCCAGCGAGGCCGCGTTCGTGGCGAAGTTCAACGTCTTGGCAACGGCGGTCGACTGGACAAGCGTCTGCGCGCGAAGCGCCACTCCCGTGAGAGCGTAGAGCGAGCCGGTACCCGGGCCAAAAGCGCCGTCGTACGCACCGATGGTCGGCACGACAGCACCCCTGAAGGTCCCCTCGCTGACGCGTGGGCTCGTCGGCGGGTGGTGCGCGCGCGGCACAAACAGGAAGTAGGCGGCGATCAGTGCCAACACCACGGGGATCAGTACTCGCAGACCGTCGGCGTCGACAAACTGGATCCCGATCGAGCCTGCGACGGAGCCAGCGAATGCGAGCAGCATCGGACCTCTGACGTCCACCCACGAGACTCGACGACGTCTCAGCACCTGGTACGTCGCCATGCCGGTGCCGAAGGAGCCTTGAAGCTTGTTGGTCCCGAGTGCGGCGAGCGGCGGCACCCCGGCCAAGAGGAGCGCGGGCAGCGTCAGGAGACCGCCGCCGCCCGCAAGAGTGTCAAGGAATCCGGCGACCAGGGCCACCACGGCCAAGATGGCAAGCGCATGCCAGGTGAGCTCCACCGCTAATTCGGGCCGGCGTAGTTGGGAGCCTCGACGGTGATCTGGACGTCGTGCGGATGGCTCTCTTTGAGACCAGCAGGCGTGATGCGCACGAACTTGCCCTTTGACTGCAACTCGGGAATGGTGCGTGCCCCGACGTAGAACATCGACTGCCCCAAGCCACCGACGAGTTGCCTAACCACGGAGGACAAGGGGCCCTTGTAGGGCACCCGCCCCTCGATGCCCTCCGGGATCAGGTCATCGTCGCTGGGAGCGTCGGCCTGGAAATAGCGATCCTTGGAGTACGAGCGACGCCCCCGGGAAGCCATCGCCCCCATCGAACCCATGCCGCGGTAACTCTTGAACTGCTTGCCGTTGACCAGGACGAGATCGCCAGGCGTCTCGGCACAACCGGCAAAGAGCGAGCCGATCATGACGGACGACGCTCCTGCCACCAGTGCCTTGGCGATGTCACCCGAGTACTGGAGCCCGCCGTCGGCGATGATCGGAACGCCAGCGGCGCGAGCGGCAAGGGAGGCCTCATACACGGCCGTCACCTGAGGAACGCCGACGCCTGCCACCACTCGAGTGGTGCAGATCGATCCAGGTCCGACACCCACCTTGATGGCGTCCACGCCCGCGTCGATCAGCGCTTCCGCACCAGCGCGAGTGGCGACGTTGCCGCCAATGACCTGGACGTGTGACGTTGCCGGGTCGGACTTGAGGCGGCGGATCATGTCGATCATCGCTTGAGCGTGCCCGTGAGCGGTGTCAACGACGAGCGCGTCAACCTCGGCATCCACCAAGGCTGTCGCTCGCTCCCATGCATCCCCATAGAACCCGACGGCAGCGGCGACTCGAAGGCGCCCCTCGTCATCTTTGGTGGCGAGCGGGTACTTCTCCGTCTTGACGAAGTCCTTGACGGTGATCAGACCGGTGAGCTTGCCGTCCTTGTCGAGCAGCGGCAGCTTCTCGACGCGATGCTTCGCGAGCAGTTCGGAGGCTGCAGCGTTGGAGACTCCCTCTGGAGCCGTGATGAGCGGCATGGGCGTCATCTGGTCGCGCACAAAACGGCCGGCGTAGTCACTGGGAGACACGAACCTCATGTCGCGGTTGGTGATAATGCCGACGAGCGTGCCGTCGGCGTCAACCACGGGGAGACCCGAGACGCGGTAACGGGCACAGAGGGCGTCGAGGTCCGCGAGAGTGGCATCGGGACTGATGGTGACTGGGTCAGTGATCATCCCCGACTCGGAGCGCTTCACCGTCACGACCTGCTGGGCCTGGTCGTCGATCGAGAGGTTTCGATGGAGCACGCCGATGCCGCCGAGCCTGGCAAGCGAGATTGCCAGACGCGCCTCTGTCACCGTGTCCATTGCTGCGCTGAGCAGTGGCACGGCGATGGAGATTCCGCGCGTGAATCGGGTCGCCGTCGACACCTCTGAAGGCGTGACATCACTCTCGCCAGGAAGCAAGAGAACGTCGTCATACGTCAGGCCTGTGAACCCGAAGGGGTCGTGCTCGCTGGTTGCCATGGAGCCAAGTCTAGGGCTCTACATGCGGCGACAGGATCGCTCTCAAGGGCATACCCCTGGCGGCATAGCGCCGGTGTTCACCCTGGGAAGAATGGACAAATCACCCCCAAAATGGGGGTTTTCAACCTGGTCAGGAGCGGGTACAAACAGTCATGAAGGTCCTAGTCGACCGGACGACGAGGTCCTCATGGGCCGGACGCGTTGACTGTCCGTTTCGTCCGGTTTATGGTAATTCTGTCCTTGAGCGGTAGCGAGGGCAGAGTGAGTCAATGAAGACGAGTTTTGCACCACCGAGCGAGGAGCACGATGGAGACGATCGCCACATTGCCAGCCCCAACGCAGGACCAGTGGGAGTGGCAGTACGAAGGTTCATGTCGCGAAGCAGACCCCAATCTGTTTTTTCACCCAGAAGGCGAGCGCGGTGCTGCGCGCCGCCGTCGTGCCGAAGCCGCCAAGCAGTACTGCAACCGTTGCCCTGTCCTTGAGTTGTGCAGGGAACGCTCCCTCGCCGCGCGCGAACCGTTCGGCGTGTGGGGAGGACTCAGCGAGGACGAACGCCATGCGATCCTCGCTGGCCGTATGAAGCAGGCAAGCTAACCCGCTTCCCGGCCATCTCCATAGCGCCCGCCGCCTAGCCCCCCTCAAGGCCGCGGAGCAGCACGGAGAACACGAAGGCCCCGGCGACCGTGAGGTCCCCGGGGCCTTCGCTTGCGTTGCGAGGTTTACTCGACGACTGCGAGCAGGTCGCGCACCGACAGGATCAGGTATTCCTGACCGCCGTGCTTGACCTCGGTGCCGCCGTACTTTGAGTACATCACCCTGTCGCCGACGGCGACGTCGAGCGGTACACGGTTTCCGTTGTCGTCAATGCGACCCGGTCCGACCGCGACGATCTCGCCCTCCTGGGGCTTCTCCTTCGCGGTATCGGGGATCACGAGGCCCGAGGCCGTGGTCTGCTCGGCAACTGCCGGCTTCACCACAACCTTGTCCTCGAGAGGCTTGATAGAGACCGACACTGCGGACCTCACCTTCCTAGAACGTGACGTGTAGTTTGCGGCCGCGGCCCGCCGTCGCGGGGGTCAGGCAGTGGTCGCTCTCCCGACTGGGAGCACTTCAGAATTTAGCACTCTCGTGAAGTGAGTGCTAACTGAAGTCCTGCCTTTCGCCTGGGGAGAAACCGCGGGCATGCCAGGATCGAGTCATGGACGCCCGCGCCGCACGCTTGGCCCTCTCCCCCGAGACGCTGTCATTGCTTGCTCCCCTGCCGCCGTACGACGCCGACCACGCGCTCGTGCTTGCCCAGCAGCTTCGCGACAGGGGTGCGGATGCCGACGTGGTGGCGGCCGCACTCACGCAGTCACGCCTTCGCGCCGACGCTCGCGCCAAGTTCGGCGACTTCGCCGCGGGGATGGTCTTCACTCAAGAAGGTCTCGAGCAAGCGACCCGGCTCGTCGTCGCCGCACACCACGGCCAGCGCTATCGCGCAGCTGGGGTCACGACGGTGGCGGATCTCACGTGTGGCCTGGGTGCGGACGCGATGGCTTTCGCCACTCTCGGTCTCAACGTGCTGGCCTTCGAGCGCGACGAAGCAACGGCTCTCCTGGCAGCTCACAACCTGAGGCACTGGGACGGTGCGTCCGTGGTGCACGCCGACTCCCTGGAGACTCTCGCTCGCGGCGACATCGGCATCGACGCCGTCTTTGCCGATCCCGCCAGGCGCAACGCTCTGGGCCGGCGCCACGACCCTCGCGACTACTCCCCGCCTCTCGGAGAAGTCATCGCGCTCAGGCGCCGCTGGCCCGAAGTGGGCATCAAGGTAGGCCCGGCGATCGCGCACGACGACGTTCCTCAGGAGACCGAAGCCCAATGGGTGAGCGTCGATGGCGATGTCGTCGAGGCGGGCCTGTGGATGGGAGCGCTGGCGCACCACCATTCCCACTCGGCGCTCGTACTCAAGGCCGGTCAGGCACACGTGCTTGATGGTGCGCCAGTGCCGGGCGAGCCGGGAGAGCTTGGCGAGTACCTTCTCGAGCCCGACGGAGCCGTCATCAGGTCTGGACTCGTGGGGCCTCTCACAGAGAGCCTCGGCGCCCGCTTGCTCGACCCTCACCTTGCCTACCTCACGACAGACACACCCGCCGCTTCTCCTTTTGCGACGACGTTCCGCATCGTCGATTCTCTTCCCTACTCGGAAAAGCGCCTCGCCTCGGCTCTCGCTGCGCGCGGCGTTGGTCACGTCGAGATCAAGAAGCGCGGCCTCGACGTTGACCCTGCCGCGCTGAGGCGCCGTCTGAGATTGAAAGGCGACTCGAGCGCCACGGTGATCCTGGCGCGGATCGGCGATGCGCGCACCGCGTTTATCGCACAGCGCGTTTAGGTCAACGCCCGCACGGAGTGCCTGGCATTCCAGGCACGGGCCAGGAACCACCGGGGGGGACGTTGCCGGTGAGAACATCAGCCAGTCCGGCGAGCGCCGCCTCTGACCGCCCGTAGAGCCCCACGTACGCGGTGGCTTGCGACGCGGGAAGACCCCACGGCCCGTCCATCGCCACCACAACGTCGGCGTTGCCCGATCCCGTGGAGGAACCGAGTATTCGAACCGTGGTGCCCTCTTCTGACTCGCCCACGCCGTAGGCGGCCAGGGCGTCGGCGAGCGCACGGCGTTCACCAGGCCAGCCGCCCACGATCCTGACGGTGTCGCCCACCAGCGGCTCGCCGCACTGCGGTGCGACGACGGTCGCGGAAGTCGCTGCGAACTGGCGCGCGTAATCGACGTCGGTCGATTGCCCCGCTGCGGCATCCGCCCACTGGGCCTGCTGAGTCATGAGGAGGCTGACGCGCGCGACGGCCTCGTCGAGACGCTGTCGAGAAAGCGAGCCGTTCTCTACCGCCACCACGATGGCTTGGCGCGCGGCCTCCACGTCCCGGGGTAGCAGCAGCAAGTCCGCTCCCGCCGCGAGCGCAGCCACTTCCGAGTCACCCGGCCCATACACGTCGCTGATGGCGGCCATGTTGAGGGCATCCGTGGCCGCCACCCCGGTGAATCCGAGCTCTTCTCTCAAGTATGCGTACGCCTCCGGGTTGGTAGTGGCGGGCCCTCCACCCCATTCGGCGACCGAGATATGCCCCATCATGACCATCGGCGCGCCCTCGTCGACCGCTCGCGTGAACGGAACGAAGTCACGCGCGGAGAGTTCCTCCACTGTTGCGGTCTGCACGGGCAGGGCCGCGTGCGAGTCCGTCGTCACCGAACCGTGACCAGGGAAGTGCTTCACGGCGGGAGCGACTCCTCCAGCCATGAATCCCTCCACGGCAGCGACAACGGTGGCGGCGACGTTGTCGGGGTCGGAGCCCGCCGACCTGACCTGGATCACCGGGTCGCCGGGGCCCACTGTCACATCGGCCACAGGCGCCCAGTTCACCGTGAAGCCCAAGTCAGCCATGTCCCTCGCGACGGCTTCGTAGGCGTGTGTCACCGTCGCCTTGTCCGACGCGGCGCCCGCCGCCATGAACGCCGGCATCTCGGGCAGAATCCCGTCGAGCCGCGCCACGGGACCGCCCTCTTGGTCGGTCGAGATCACCGGCGGCCACTCGCGACCGTCTTCTTGAGCCGCTTGCGCCACGGCCTCCGTCACTTGCCTCACTTGGGCGGAGTCCACCACGGCTCCACTCATGAGAATCACGCCGGCCACATGGCTGTCGCGCACCACGGCGGCCGCGCCCGCTGAGTCGGGCGAGTTCCAGTACGCGACGATGACGTGACCGGCCGCCACGTCGAGCGGTAGTTGCGATGCGGCAACCTGTGCGCGGGCCACATCCACCACGGTCGGTCCCCATGCCAAGGTCGGGAGGTCGCTTGGCGGCGCGTTCTGCAGCACCGGGCTTGAGATGGTCACGGGCACCGTACTCGCCGGCGTCGACTCAGAAAGGCCCGGGCGGCCAGTGGCCAACCACGTAGCACCCGCGCCAGCCACGAGCACCGCAGCAGCGCCCACGATGGCGACCACGCGGCGCGCGCTCATACCGAAATCGTCTCCAACGGCATGGATGAGTCCACACCGATGGTGAGGGCGCTCGGCGCAACTGAACGAGAGACAAGTGCCGAGCCAAGCGCAGCGATCATGGCGCCGTTGTCGGTGCAGTACTTGAGCGGCGGGATGCGCACGTCAATCCCGCGTAGCGCCCCCTCACGCGCCGCGAGCTCCCGCAACTGGCTGTTCGCGGAGAAGCCTCCTCCAATCACGAGCGTGCCCACCTCATGCCTTTCGCACGCATCGAGCGTTTTGGTCACCAGTACGTCGGCGACGGCGGCGGCGAACGATGCCGCGACGTCGGCGACGGGGACCGCGCGCCCAGAATCCTCGTAAGCCTCGATCCATCGGGCGACCGCAGTCTTCAGGCCTGAAAACGAGAAGTTGTAGGCGTGCCGCTCCCTGTCCTTGGGGGCGGTCAGGGCGCGGGGAAACGCGATGGCGGTCGGATCGCCCTCGCGAGCGAGCCTGTCCACGTGCGGTCCGCCAGGGTAGGGAAGCTTCAACAGCCTGCCCACCTTGTCGAACGCCTCACCCGCAGCGTCGTCGAGCGTGTGTCCTAGCTCCGTCACCTGCGTCGCGATGTCGTCCACGAGCAGCAGCGATGTGTGCCCACCGGACACGACGAGCGCCATCGTGCGATCGGGAAACTCTCCGTGCACCAGCTCATCGACCGCAGCGTGGCCGATCACATGGTTCACGCCGTATAGCGGCCGGTCGAGCGCGAGAGCCAGCGCCTTCGCCGCCGCGACGCCCACCGTGAGCGAGCCCACCAGTCCGGGGCCGGAGGCGACGGCGATCGCGTCGACGTCGTCAAGGGAGTGACCTGCTCGTGTGAGCGCTTCGTGGACGGTCGGGACCAATGCTTCGAGGTGCGCTCGCGAGGCTACCTCGGGCACGATGCCGCCAAAGCGGGCATGCTCGTCCATGGACGAGGCGACCACATCGGCCACCAGTTCGCGACCACGCACCAGGGCGACGCCCGTCTCATCGCACGTCGATTCAAGGCCAAGCACCAACTCCATGGGAGCCACTCTAGGTGCTGTAGCGCAAGGGAAGCACGGCTCAGTGGTGGTCGGCCACGACAGCGGCGTCCGCGCGGGGGCCCATCAGTCGGCGTGGACAGCAGGCTCGTAACCCGCGAGCTCCCGACGCATCACCAGAGCGTCGATACCGGCGGGCTGGTAGTACTTGCGCCGCACCCTCACCAGTTCGAATCCGTATGCTCGATAGAGCGCGAGAGCGGCTTCGTTGTCCACCGCCACCTCGAGCCAGGCGTCAGCGGCTCCGTGAGAGCGCGCCTCGGCCACGAAGTCGTCCATGAGCACCTTCGCGAGGCCCCGCCGCCGGTAGTCGGGCGTCACGGCGAGGTTCATCAGGTGGAACGCGTCGCCCTCAAAACCATAGATCGCGTAGGCCGCCAACTCACTACCAATCTCAGCTCCGCGATAGCGGTTGGAGCCGTAGCGCCAGTCCTCACGGATGAGACCTTGCGACCAGGCTGCCGACCCGAAGATGACGAGCTCCTGCTCGGCCAACCACTCAAGGTCTCGCTCTTGGAGGTCTCGCAGTCGGGGCTCTTCGCTCAAGGCGTCGCTCATGCGCCGTGAACGTCTGGGCGTCGCAGATACAGCGGCTCCGTCCCGACGTCCTCACCGGCCGCGAGCCGACGCAGTGCCTCGCGCGCCAACCACAACGGGTCAGGGTCGGCCTCGGTGGCGCCAGGAAAGGCCTCGGGGTAAGCGGTCGCCCCGCGTCCCACAAGGATGTCCTCCGGCCGCACTTCCACTTGCGCCGGCGCGAGCACCGCTGGCCCTTCCGTGCGCAAGCCTGCGACGTATCGCGCTACGTACACCTCGCGACGCCTCGCGTCGCCGACGACGACGGCATCTTTGGCTTGAGCGCCGAGCGCGTCGAGCGAACACACCCCCCACACAGGAACGCCCCATGCGAAAGCCAACATGCGGGCCGTCACGAGCCCTACGCGGAGACCTGTGAAGGGTGCCGGGCCGGTCCCCACCGCCACCGCGGTCACGTCTGCTTTGGAGACCGCAGCCTCATCCAGGACCTGGCGCACGAGGTCGGTGAGGTGTTCAGCGTGGCCGCGGGGCGCAAAGACGGACCTTCGTGCCAACGCTTCCTTCGCGTCGGCATCGGTGAGTGCCACCGACATCGCTGACGACGTATCGAGAGACAAGATCATGCGTCCCACCCCGTCACTGGCCACGAGCGACCTTGCCAACTCGCCCCTGTCGTCGTGATGGTGACCGTCCTGACACCAGCGGCAGGATCCTCCCCATCGGCAAGCGCTCCGCGCGGGCGTTCTATCGTGATGAGCGCATGGCCCTCCGCGAGCGTCTCTGCCTTGCCCTCGCCCCACTCGACCACGGTGACAGCCTCGTCCGTCGACGCATCGAGGTCAAGGTGATCGAGTTCGTCGAGGGACGCGAGACGGTAGGCGTCGACGTGTACCAACACGGGCCCTTCGGCGCGCGGTGTGTGAACCCTAGAGATGATGAAGGTGGGGCTCGCCACTTGTCCCCGCACCCCGAGGCCTGCCCCGATGCCCTGCACAAGGGTCGTTTTGCCGGCGCCGAGACCGCCCGACAGGATCACCAAGTCGCCTGCCCTGAAGACGCCTGCGAGCTCTTGACCGAGCGCGCGCATCGCGTCGCCGCTGGGAATCAGATACTTCACACGCTCCCCTTGGCCCGTAATCCGCCGAACCGGCAGACAATCTCGTAGTCGATCGTGCCGACCGCCCGCGCCCAGTCCTTGGCGCTCGGGCCGTCAGGGCCGATCAGTGTCACCTGGTCTCCCACACACACGTCGGTCGCTGGTCCCAGGTCGATCACGAACTGATCCATGCACACCCGACCGGCAATCGTGTAGCGCCTGCCGCGCACCGCGACGTCCGCCACGGACCCCGCCGAACGAAAGACGCCGTCCGCGTAACCGGCGCTCACCAATCCAAGCGTGGTGGGGAACGGCGTCACATACTCGTGGCCATAGCTGACGCCTTGGCCGGCAGGGACATCCTTCACGAGCACGATGCTTGACGTGACGCTCATCGCCGGCAGCAGGCCGAAGTCGTCACCTTCGGGGTCTTCGACGGGCGGCAGTCCGTAGACGGCGATCCCTGGCCTGACGAGGTCGAAGTGCAAATCTGGCCTCGTGAGTGTGCACGCCGAGTTCGCCAGGTGCCGCACCTCAAGCGTGACGCCTGCCTCTTGCGCCATCGCGAGCGCTCGCGCAAACGTCTCTGCCTGACGATCGATCGTGGCGTGGCCCGGTGCGTCCGCCCACGCGAGATGCGACCACATGCCAACCACCTGGATCACACCCTCTTGCTGCGCCGCCTTCGCCAACTCCAGCAGTCCGGGCAAAAGGGCAAGAGGCACTCCCTCGCGGCCGAGACCCGTGTCCACGGCGACGTGCACACGTGCGCGGCGGCCGACGCTGCGAGAAGCGACCACGATCTCGCCCAGCACCTCTGACGAGTTCACCGACAGGTCGACGTCCGCGCGCACAAGATCAGCCGCTGGCAGTTCAGGGCCGTAGAGCCACGTCAGGATGCGCCCGGTGTCGCCAGCCGCGCGCAGTGCGAGTGCCTCGTGCGGTTGGGCCACTCCGAGCCATGTGGCTCCCCCGGCCCTTGCCGCAAGGGACGCCGGAATCAGTCCGTGACCGTAAGCGTCGGCCTTGACGACTGCCATGACCTGGGCGCTTGTGCGCTGCGTCAGCACGCGCACGTTGTGGGTGATGGCGGCGGTGTCAACCGTGATGTTGAGCAGGCTCATGGACCCTCCGCAATGACCACCGCCGACGCGATGCCCGCGTCGTGTGACAACGACACGTGCAAGGTGACGACTCCCAGTTGCTCCGCACGGGAGGCGACCGTCCCCGAGATCTCGAAGCGTGGCTGCCCTGAGGGGTCGCGCACCACTTCGGCATCCTGCCACGACAGGCCCGCCGGAGCCCCGAGGGCCTTGGCGAGTGCCTCCTTCGCGGCCCACCGAGCCGCCATCGAGTGGCGGCCGAGTTCGCGTTCGGCAGGAGTGAAGACCTTCTGGGCGAACCGGGGCGTGCGCGCGATGGCGCGATCGAAGCGCTCAAGCTCCACGACGTCGATTCCCACGCCGACGACGGCCACGGCTATTCGACCGTGACGGACTTGGCGAGGTTGCGAGGCTGGTCCACATCGAATCCCTTGGCGCTCGCCAATTCATGAGCGAAGATCTGCAAGGGCACCACCGTCACAAGAGGCATCAGCAGCGTGGGCGTCTCGGGAACGGTGATCAGGTAATCGGCGTGCTCCGCTGCGGCGATGTCGCCCTCTTCTGCGATCACGACGGTGCGGGCGCCGCGCGCGCGGACCTCTTGGATATTGGAGATCACCTTGGAGTGCAAGACCTCACGGCCACGCGGGCTCGGCAGCACGATGAACACGGGTTGACCGGGCTCGATGAGCGCGATAGGGCCGTGCTTGAGCTCTCCGGCCGCGAAGCCCTCGGCGTGAATGTACGCAAGCTCCTTGAGTTTCAGCGCGCCCTCGAGCGCCACGGGGTAGCCGACGTGACGACCAAGGAACAGCACGGTGCGCTCGTCGACCATCGATCGAGCGATCTCCCGCAGTGGTTCGGCGGTGTCGAGCACACGCTGGATCTTGGCTGGCATGGCATCGAGTTCAGCCAACAGCGAGGCGATCTCGTCAGGGAACTTGTTGCCTCGCAGTTCCGCCAGGTAGATGCCGAGCAAGTAGGCGGCGGCGATCTGGGCCAAGAAAGCCTTGGTCGAGGCGACGGCGATCTCAGGACCAGCGCGTGTGTACAAGACGGCGTCGGCCTCGCGAGCGATGGTCGACCCTTGGACGTTCACAATCGCCACCACTGGAGCGCCCTGCTGTTGCGCGTGCCTCAGCGCCATGATGGTGTCCATAGTCTCGCCAGACTGACTGACGGCGACCACAAGGGTTCGCACCGACAACACGGGGTCTCGGTAGCGGAACTCGTGAGCCAATTCCACCTCGACGGGGATCCGCGTCCAGTGTTCGATCGCATACCTGGCGACCATGCCCGAGTAAGCGGCCGTGCCACACGCGATGACGATGATCTTGTCGATCGCGGCAAGCACGGATTCTGCGATCATGCCCTCATCGAGTTGAAGACGACCGCTCTCATTGACGCGTCCCCTCAACGTGTCGGCAACCGCCGCCGGCTGGTCGTGAATCTCCTTGTCCATGAAGGTGGCAAAGCCGCCCTTCTGCGCGGCAGAAGCGTCCCACGTCACCTCGTAGGGCTCCCTCTCCACGGGGTTGCCCGCCAGGTCGGTGACATGGATGGCGGTGGGAGTGATCTCGACGATCTCGTCTTGACCGAGTTCGAGCGCCATACGGGTGTGCTCGATGAACGCCACGACGTCGGAGCCCAAGAAGTTCTCTCCTTCGCCCAGCCCTGCGACAAGCGGGGAGTTGCGTCGCGTGCCGACCACCACGTCGGGCGACGCTGCATCGACAGCAAGCAGCGTGAAGGCCCCTTCAAGCCGTCGAGCGACAGCCCTCATGGCATCGGCGAGCCCGAGACCCTCGTCGACATACCGGGCAAAGAGGTGACCGGCAACCTCGGTGTCAGTGTCCGAGTGGAACGTCACTCCCTGGGCGAGCAGTTCTGCCCTCAAGACGCCGTAGTTCTCGATGATGCCGTTGTGGATGATCGCGATCCTGCCGTCAGCAGCCAAGTGGGGGTGCGCGTTGGCGTCGGTCGGCGGCCCGTGGGTGGCCCAGCGGGTGTGCCCGATGGCCGCTGTCCCGTCGGACAAGGGGTGCTGAGCCAACTCCTTCGCGAGGTTCGTCAGCTTGCCCGCCTTCTTGGCGACGGCAAGGCGCTCCCGATCGCTCGTCACGACGGCGAGCCCCGCCGAGTCGTACCCCCTGTACTCCAGGCGCTCCAAGCCGCCCATGACGACGCCACCGGCCCGAGCACTCGGACCGCCTGAACCTACGTAACCCACGATGCCGCACATGCGCCCAAGTGTAGTTCGCCCCGCCGGGTTCGAGGGGCGCGTCGGCTAGCGGTCCCACATGCGGGACAATAGTGCCGTGAGCGTCCTTGACGACGAGGTGAGTGTCAGCCCGTTTCTTTCCTTCACCCGCGCGGAGTGGTCAGCGCTCGCTGACGCCACCCCTCTACCGCTGACGGCAGATGACGTCCGCCAGCTGCGCGGACTCGGCGACCCTATCGATTTGCGGGAGGTCGATCAGATCTTCCGCCCGCTGTCTCGCCTCCTCACCCTCTACTCGGACGCCGTTGGCTCGCTTCACACGGCCACGAGCGCCTTCCTCGGCGAGCGTGAATCCCGCACCCCGTTCGTCGTCGGGATCGCAGGTTCGGTGGCGGTCGGCAAGTCCACCACTGCTCGCGTGCTGAGGGAGATGCTCGCTCGCTGGCCCTCGTCACCCCGCGTCGAACTGGTCACCACCGACGGGTTCCTCTTGCCAAACGCAGTCCTGGAGGAGCGGGGCCTGATGGGTCGAAAGGGCTTTCCTGAGTCGTATGACAGACGGGCGCTCAGGTCGTTCATCGCTGCCGTGAAGTCGGGAGTCGCCGAGGCCGACGCCCCTGTGTACTCCCACGTGACCTACGACATCGTTCCCGACGAACGGATCACGGTGCGCCACCCCGACATTCTGATCGTCGAGGGCCTCAACGTTCTCCAGCCTGCGGCCGTGCGCACCAAGGAGTCTCCCGCGCTCGCCGTCTCCGACTACTTTGACGCTTCGATCTATGTAGACGCAGAAGAGCCGCACGTGCGTCAGTGGTACATCGACAGATTCCTGTCGCTACGCGGCACCGCCTTTGCCCGCCCCGACAGCTATTTCCAGCACTATGCGCATCTCTCGGATGACGAGGCAACCGCCAAGGCATCTCACATCTGGGACACCATCAACAAGCCAAACCTCAAGCGCAATATCGAGCCGACGCGGTCGCGCGCGACCATCATCCTGCGCAAAGGAAAGGACCACGCGGTCCAGTCAGTGCACATGCGCAAGCTCTAAAGCCGCCAGGCCACCACAGTGAAGGTGCAAGGCACCAGATCGCGCTCGTGCTCCGGCCAGGCGTAGTCCGCATCAGGCTCATTGCTCACCGGCTGCATGCGCGGCGAGAATTGCCACGGGAGCGTCTTGCCCTCATCGAGCGCCACGATCGCTAGGCCGTGGGCCAGCAAAGCCGTCACGACTTCTGACAGGGGGTGCGGCCACTCGTAGGTGCGGGTGTGGTGAACCTTCCCGTCGCCAACGTAGGTCCCCTCGTCGTCCCACTGGAGCGCGCGTCCGTCGCCAAAGTACCGGTAACGCAAGGTCAGCTCAGGAGCGAACTCGTCGAGGCTGCCGAGCATGGGATGTCCGTCGCGAATGTAGAAGACGCCGCCTGGCTTCAGGAGCGCGGCCACCTGCGCCGCCCAGCGGTCGAGGTCGCCCAGCCAACCGATCGTGCCGATGCTGGTGTACACGACATCGAAGAGCCGTTCGACGCCGAGGTGACGGTCCACCGCCTCTCTCGCGTCGAGCACGTCCGTCTGGATCCAGTCTGCCGTCACTCCGCAGTCAGCGGCCAGCGCAGCAGCCGCATCAAGGGCGGCGGGCGAGAAGTCGATTCCAGTCACGCGCGCACCTGCCCTGGCGAGCGAGACGGTGTCGGTTCCGATGTGACACTGAAGGTGGCACAGATCCAGTCCGGCGAGCGACTGACCTGGCAGATGGGGCAGTAGCGCCTCGAGGTCGGTGCGCACCACCGGGCTCAGGTGGTCGGGATCCTCACGCAGAGCGGCGGTCTGATAGGCCTCGACGTGGAGCGGGACCCTGTCCTCCCAGTTGGCGAGGTTCGCGCGCCGCGCCTCCTCCCATGGAATGTCGACGCCGTCGACTGGCTCGCTAGTCACGGTGGCTCTCTTCGCCAGGCAGCGACTCGTCGGCCTCGATCTGCTCGGCCAACGGCGGGAGTTCAGGCGAGCTGAGTCCGGCCAAGCTCATCACCTTGTCGACGGCGAAGCCCAGCACCACTCCTCCCGTGATGCCCGCTGCGATCGACAGCAAGAGGTTGTCTTCGAAGAGGCTCGCGGCAACCGTGCCGATGAGGATGCCCCATGCTGCCCAGATCGTGACGGCAACCGCGTCGATTGCCATGAAGCGGCGGCGGGGAAAGCCCAGCGCGCCGGCGGAGAGATTGACAGCAACCCTGCCCATCGGGATGAAGCGCGCGGCGATGATGTACAACGTGCCGCGCGTCTCCAATGAATGCTCGGCCCAATCGAGCGCCGCGAGGATCCTGGGGCGCCTGAACAGCTTGATATGGCGGACGTCCACCTTGGTTCCGATGAAGTAGGCGGTCTGATCGCCGCACCATGCGCCTGCCGCTCCTGCCAGAAACAACAAGGGGAGGATCGGTTGACCGACGGATTGCCAAGCCGACGCCGCGCCGATGATGACCGACTCGCTGGGCACCACGGGGAAAATCGCGTCGATGACTGACACCGCGAAGACCGCAGGATAGATCCACAGGGAATCGACCAGCTCAAGGATGCCGTGTTCGACGTTGCTCGACAGGTGGACTAGCCAGTCCCAGAAGCCGCTCATACAGACAGTCTGGCAGCCACCACTGCCGCAAGGCGATCTGCATGCCGCTGTGCGTCCTCTGGCGTCGACGCCTCGACCATCACGCGAACAAGAGGCTCGGTGCCCGACGCGCGCAGCAACACGCGGCCAGTGTCGCCCAGTTCTGCGCGGGCGCTGTCGAGTGCCGCACCGAGCTCAGCATCGGTGTGCACCCTGGAGCGATCGACGCCCCCAACGTTGATCAGAACCTGAGGGAGGGTGGTGACGCTCCTCGCGAGTTCTGCCAGCGACCGGTCCTTCGTGACGAGTGATGCAAGCATCAACGAGGTCAACACTCCGTCCCCCGTCGTGGCGTAGCGGGACACAATCACGTGCCCAGACTGCTCGCCCCCGAGCGAGTAGCCGCCCTCTCGCATGGCCTCCAGCACGTAGCGGTCGCCCACCGCCGTCTCAACGATGTCGATGTTGGCCTCGCGCATCGCGTGATGTAGACCGAGGTTTGACATCACCGTTGCGACGAGCGTGTCCCGATAGAGCGTCCCCGAGTCGCGCATGGCGGCGGCCAGCAGGCCGAGAATGTGGTCACCGTTGACGATGGAGCCCTCGCCGTCGACGGCGAGGCAGCGATCGGCGTCTCCGTCATACGCCACGCCCATGTCGGCACCGGCACTCACCACCGCGGCGGCAAGCGGTCCCATGTGGGTTGACCCAGCACCTGCATTGATGTTGCGGCCATCAGGTTCGCAGTGCAGCTTCACGACCGTGGCGCCCGCCGCCTCAAGAGCAGCAGGGCCCGTCTCACTTGCGGCGCCGTGCGCCCCATCGACCACGATCGTCAGACCAGCCAGCGGTAGGGACGCCCCCGCGAATTCCTGGACCGCGGTCGCGAGGTGGGCGACGTACTCCGCTTGGAGGTCGGTCGAGGCAATGACCTCGCCTACGTCTCCGCCGATGGGTCGTTCCCAGTCATCACCGACGCGCGCTTCAATCGCCTCTTCGACGGCATCGGGAAGCTTGACTCCCCCGCGCGCGAAGAATTTGATGCCGTTGTCAGGCATCGGATTGTGCGACGCCGAGATCACGACGCCAAGGTCGGCTTCCGTGAAGGCGGTCAGGTATGCGACACCCGGAGTGGGTACGACGCCGAGATCGATGACATCAACGCCTGCCGAAGCGAGCCCGGCCGCCACTGCTGACGACAGGAACTGCCCTGAGAGCCTGGTGTCGCGGCCGAGCACGGCACGCGGACGATGCCCTGAAAACTCGCCCCGCTCGGCCAGGACGTGAGCGGCAGCGACCGCGAGGTCGAGTGCCAACTCCGCCGTGATGTCGCGGTTGGCGACACCACGGACTCCGTCCGTGCCGAACAGACGCGCCATGTGCGCGAGCCTGACTTAGCGCTTCGAGTACTGAGGAGCGCGACGGGCCTTCTTGAGACCGGCCTTCTTGCGCTCGACGACGCGGGCGTCGCGAGTCAGGAAGCCAGACTTCTTGAGGGTCGCCCTGTTGGTGTCGAGGTCGATGGCGTTCAGTGCGCGAGCGACACCGAGGCGCAAGGCGCCTGCTTGGCCGGACGGGCCGCCGCCGTGAATGCGGGCGTGAACGTCAAACTTCTCTTCGATGTCGAGGACCGCGAACGGCGAGTTCACGATCTGCTGGTGCACCTTGTTGGGGAAGTAGTTCTCCAGGTCGCGACCGTTGATCAGCCACTTGCCGGTGCCTGGCACCAAGCGGACGCGGGCGACCGCTTCCTTGCGGCGTCCAAGGCCAGCGCCTGGGGCGATCTCTGACGTGCCCTTGCCGCGAACGGGCGCGGTTTCGGAGGTGAACTCCGTAGGGGTGTCGGTCGACTCGTTGATCTCAGTCTCGGTGGACTCAGTGGTCTCAGTGGTCTCGTCTGCCATCTCGATGTGTCCTTCTGCGGCGCTTACTGCGCCACCTGCGAAATCTCGAACGGGGCGGGCTGCTGCGCCGCGTGGGGGTGCTCAGGGCCTGCATAGACCTTCAGCTTGGATAGCTGGGCGCGACCGAGCTTGGTCCTGGGCAGCATGCCCCTGACCGCGTTCTCGATGACCTTGGTGGGCTGATCGGCAATCAGTTCGCCAATCGGCTTGGTCTTCAAGCCGCCCGGGTAACCGGAGTGGCGGTACACCATCTTGTCGGTGAGCTTGGCCCCGGTCAGGGCAACCTTCTCAGCGTTGATGACGATGACGAAGTCACCGCTATCGACGTGGGGAGCGAACGTCGCCTTGTGCTTGCCGCGCAACAGCGCAGCAGCCTGTGAGGCCAGACGACCGAGAACCACGTCAGTAGCGTCGATGACGTGCCATTTGCTGGTCACGTCACCAGGCTTGGGAGAAAACGTACGCACTATGAAGCCTTCTACTCGAGAAATCGGTGGCGCGATGCAGTACTGCATCGCAAGGTCGGCGGGTCCTGCGGCGGCGAGTGGGATGCACCGGTCACGTGGAACGCACAACGACCGGCAAGTCTACCGTCGGCGTTGCTCGTAGGTCAATTTGGGCCAGCCCACACCTCAGTTCCCGCAGAAGCGATGGCCGCGACGCTACGGCGCTTGCGTATGCAAAGCACCCACGTCAGGATCATCCCCTCCGACAGGATTGCCCCTAGCCTAGCGCGCCTGAGTCCCGGCGGATGCCGTGATTCCGGGTGCGAGCGCGTGCGATCCACCGGCGCGGCCGCGTCGCTACTGGGCGTTGCGGGTCCGCCCTACGTCGCCTCGCGGGATGCGCGCGCGTCCTCGAGCTCCCATTGCGCCCTGCGCGCCCTCGTCGCCTCTGCCCGCGACGCCATCTCGGCGTCCGGGGGGTAGATGACCCTCTCGAGAGTCAGGCCGCCAGGAGGCGCCACGGTGATCGCTGGCGACCTCGTGGGGTGAGTGGCGACCATGTGCAGCCACTGGAGATCTCGACGCCCGTAGCCGACGGCCATCACGGCGCCAACGAGCGAGCGCACCATCGCATGGCAAAACGCGTCAGCCCGCACGGTGGCGACAAGGAGGCCAGCGTCGGCGCCTGTCTCCACTCTTCGCCAGGAGAACTCCCGCAACTCACGGATAGTCGTCGCGCCCTCGCGGCCACGGCAGAAGGGCGCGAAATCGCGCAAGCCCAAGAGAGTCGCCGACGCGGTGTTGAGGGCCTCGACGTCGAGGGCGCGATCGATCCACGTCACATACGCGTGTTGAAGCGGATCCCGCAATTCAAAACGATCGCATACGCGGTACTCGTAGTGACGCTCAAGGGCCGAGAAGCGAGCATCGAAACCCTCCGGAGCGATCGAGGCAGCCTTCACGACGATATCCGCCCCTACGACCCCGTCAAGGCGTTCCCTGAGGGCCTGTGCGGGGGTGCGGGTGGTCTTTCCTGGCAAGCGGCTCCATGCCTCGACAGGAATGTCGACATGAGCCGCTTGGCCGCGGGCGTGCACTCCGCCGTCAGTACGGCCGGCCACAGTGATGCGCAGGGTCTTCTCGTCGTACGTGCGACCGGCGGGGCCGCGTACCACCTTTCTGAGGCCAGCCTCTAGCTCACCCTGCACCGTGCGCAGCCGCGGCTGGATCCCCCAACCGTTGAAAGATCCACCGTGGTAAGAAAGATCGAGGCGGGCCCTCACCACGTCACTGCCATGCAGTTCAGTCATGCGGGCCCGCCTCGATATACGTGAGCGAGATGCTACTTGTCGTCGTTCTCTGTCACCTCGGGGCCCTCTGCGGGCTCTTCGGTGTGCGCACCTTCAACTTCGGTGACCTGAGTCTCGGGCTCTGGGGCTTCCTCGGCAGCAGGCGCTTCCGCCTTGGGTGCCTTGTCAGCCTTCTGCGCCGCCTTCTTGGTCGCCTTCTCCGCCTCGGCCTTGACGGCCTTCTTGGCAGGAGCACCGAACTCCACGAGTTCGATCACTGCCATAGGAGCGTTGTCGCCCTTGCGGGGGCCGACCTTCGTGATCCGGGTGTAGCCACCCTCGCGCTCGGCGAATCCGGGGCCGATCTCGGTGAACAGGGTGTGCACCACTCCCTTGTCAGAGATGATTCCCATGACGCGACGACGCGACGCGAGGTCGCCCCGCTTTGCGAAGGTGATCAGACGCTCGGCGTGGGGACGCAGGCGCTTGGCCTTGGTCTCCGTGGTGGTGATGCGGCCGTGCTCGAACAGCGACTGCGCGAGGTTCGCGAGAATCTGGCGCTCGTGTGCAGGACCTCCGCCGAGACGGGGACCCTTGGTGGGTGTAGGCATAGTGAGTTGTTCTCCTTGTTACTCGTCGCCGCCGGAGAAGAACACACCGGAAGCGGTCGGGTCGTAGTCCTGACCGCCGTCCTTCAGGGTGAAGCCAAGCTCGGCGAGCTTTTCCTTCACCTCGGTGATCGACTTCTGACCGAAGTTGCGAATGTCCATGAGGTCCGTCTCCGAGCGCGCGGTGAGCTCGCCAACGGTGTGAATACCCTCGCGCTTGAGGCAGTTGTACGAGCGCTGCGTGAGCGTCAGGTCCTCAATCGGCATGTTGTAGTCCTCTTCGAGCGCCTCATCGGTGTCGGAAGGACCAATCTCAATTCCCTCTGCCGCCTCGTTGAGGCTACGTGCGAGCGAGAAGAGTTCGACGAGCGTAGAGCCGGCCGATGCCACCGCGTCACGCGGCGAGATCGATGACTTGGTTTCCACGTCGAGAACCAATTCGTCAAAGTCGGTGCGCTGGGCCACACGGGTCGCTTCGACCTTGTACGTGACCTTGAGCACTGGCGAGTAGATCGAGTCGACAGGAATCTGTCCGATCTCTGCGTCGTACGACTTGTTGAGTGCCGCTGGGACGTAGCCACGGCCGCGCTCGACGGTCAGTTCGACCTCGAACTTTGCCTGCGAGTTAAGCGTCGCGACGTGCAGGTCGGGGTTGTGGATCTCGACACCCGCTGGCGGTGCAATGTCGGCCGCGGTCACGGCTCCAGCACCTGACTTGCGCAGGTACATGATGACGGGCTCGTCGTGATCGGACGAAACCACGAGGTTCTTGAGGTTCAGGAGGATCTCGGTGACGTCCTCCTTCACCCCCTCGATCGTGGTGAATTCGTGCAGGACGCCCTCGAAGCGAACACTGGTGACTGCGGCACCAGGAATGGACGAGAGCAACGTGCGGCGGAGCGAGTTTCCGAGGGTGTAACCGAAGCCTGGCTCCAGCGGCTTGAGGGAGAACTGTGAACGGTTGTCCGACAAGACCTTCTCGGTCAAAGTGGGACGCTGTGCAATCAGCACTTTCCTATCCTTCCCGAGCATCCGCTATTTGATGCTCGAACCCACCGGCTGTCCGTTCCGGCAAGTGTCAACGTCTATAGATCTATGGGGCACCTTGCGGTGCGAGGTCGGCGTGCGGCTGGCCGCCGCGCCATCAGGCGCGGCGGCACCAGTCACTAACCGCGACGACGCTTGGGCGGGCGGCAGCCGTTGTGCGCCTGAGGAGTCACGTCCTTGATGGAGGTCACCTCAAGGCCTGCTGCCGTCAGTGAACGGATCGCAGTGTCGCGGCCTGAGCCGGGACCCTTCACGAAGACGTCCACCTTGCTCATGCCGGCATCCTGCGCCTTGCGCGCTGCTGCCTCGGCGGCCATCTGCGCGGCGTAGGGGGTCGACTTGCGAGAGCCCTTGAACCCGACCTGGCCTGATGACGACCACGACACAACGGCCCCAGAGGGGTCGGTGATCGACACGATCGTGTTGTTGAACGTCGACTTGATGTGGGCTTGACCGTGCGCGACGGTCTTCTTCAGCTTCTTGCGAGGCTTGCGAACTGGTGCAGCCATGGCCTACTTCTTCCTTCCAGCGACGGTCTTCTTTGGTCCCTTGCGGGTGCGCGCGTTCGTCTTGGTGCGCTGACCACGGACCGGCATGCCACGGCGGTGGCGCAGACCCTGATAGTTGCCAATCTCGACCTTGCGACGGATGTCGCCCTGCACCTCGCGGCGCAAGTCACCCTCGATGACGAAGTTCGCCTCGATAAAGTCGCGCAGTGCGACGAGCTGCTCATCGGTCGCGTCCTTGACGCGAAGGTCGGCGTCAACTCCGGTCGCTGCCAGGATCTGGTGGGACCTGGTACGGCCGATGCCGAAGATATAGGTCAGGGCGATCTCCATGCGCTTATCGCGAGGCAGATCGACTCCAACGAGTCTTGCCATTTTTGCTACTCCATACGTAGTCGGAGGTCTGTCGCTGAGACTTCCCGCTTAGTGAGTGGTGCGGGCCGCGGCCTCCGAGCCGCGGGTTCCGGTCTCCCGGTATCTCAACGAGGTCTGTATCGGTTGTCTAGCCTTGACGCTGCTTGTGGCGCAGGTTCTCGCAAATGACCATCACACGGCCATTGCGGCGAATCACCTTGCACTTTTCACAGATGGGCTTGACGCTCGGCTTCACCTTCATGGTTTGGTTTCCTCGACCGACGCCGGCATCACACCGGCGGCAGCGCTTATTTGTAGCGGTAGACGATGCGCCCGCGGGACAGGTCATAAGGGCTGAGCTCCACCACTACACGGTCCTCAGGAAGGATCCGAATGTAGTGTTGGCGCATCTTGCCTGAGATGTGGGCCAGCACGAGGTGTCCGTTCGTCAGTTCCACACGGAATGACGCGTTCGGCAATGCCTCGACTACTGAACCTTCAACCTCAATGACGCCGTCTTTCTTGGCCATGAACTCCGCTAACGTCGATGAATGGGTGTGCAGGCGCGCAAAAACGCCCGACCGTCGAGAATACCCGAGATGTGGATAAGTCTCAAATCGAGTGCCGGAGCGGTAGCGCCGTGACGGGGCAAGCGCCCTAGAGGGAACTAGCGGTAGCCGTTGCGAAGCCGCTGCACGGCGAGGTCGGAGACGCGCTGGTTACGGTGGTCCGCAAGGGCCCTGACCACTGACGAAGGCGTGCGCACATTGCCGAGCAACGCCTCAAGGACGGACAAGTCATGGTCGTGGCCGAGCGAAATGAGCGCCCCTGCAGGGCAGTCGCTCCTGGCCGCGACCGCTGCGCGTACCCGCGGGCTGCGGTGCGCCGCAAAGGGCAGGAGGGCAGATCCGGTGAGGTCTGGGTCGAGCGCCCGCACCATGTCCTCCGATGCGTCGCGTGCTGGGGGAAGTGCCACCTTGAGTTCCGTTCGGCCTTTTCACGGGGCGCCCGTCACCCCGCACCTGGCGAACATCGTAGGGCGGACAAGTGCCCCAACTCGACTTTTTGTGATGAACACGACATGGCGTCGGCGTTGTCCCCGTCCGTCCAAGCGTTAGCCCGACACTCTGAAGCCCCGCACTGGAGCCGTCCTCGTCCATCGCGGAGCCGCCTGATCGTCGTCGTGAGGCGTCGCGGCCTTCTCGTCGCCGGAGTCAGCGATGGGGGCTAGCGACGCCACGGTCTCGCCCCCTCCTACGCCCGCAAAAGGTAAGGCGTCACGGGGCGGCACCGAGATACCCGCATCAACGAAGCTCACGCTCGACATGGCGAGGGAACCAGGTGATACGTGTTCGGCGACCTCCGGGACGTGAGCATCCTCGCCAGTGCCGGCCTTAGACGCAGCGCGCCGCGCAGCGGCCGTGGTCCCATTGAGCCGCTGCGTGGCGGCATCCCTGATGCCCGACTTCTTATGCATCGACAGTTCGTCGAGGATGTCGGACGGCAGAGACGGATTGTCGATCACGGCCTTCACCACCTCAACGTTTCGGTCCGCTGCCAGGTACGCAAGCACGCTGCGCTGAGCGCTCGGATTGCTCGCGATGGCACCCCGCACGTCGGGGTGGTAATCGTGAGCGAGGGAGACCATGAGACCCAGCGGACAGTCGAGCCTCGACGCGACGACGGCGCGGACCGCCACGCTCCTGCTGCTGCCAAGGGGGAGCAACTCGGCCTTGGTCAGCGCAGGGTTCATTGCCTGATGCACCTCGGCATTGGCGCCGGGTGCGGATCTGAGTCCGCGCGCCATGGAACACATCCCGTCGGTGATGGGGCCCGGGGCGGGCCCCGTTGCACCTCCGACGCTAATGCGCCTGCGTTACGGACTCAGGGGGAGCGCGTAACGAATGGGTTAAATGCGGTGGGACGGAAGACAGCATCGCTCGACTGGCGTGGCCCGGTCATCGGCCGCCCCACATCGTCGCCGAGAGGCTGAGCTACTGCAGGGACCCTGTCTCTGAGCTCCCATGGCAGTCCTGCCTCTGGCTCGGTGGGCGCTGCCTCTTGCTCCGGCGAAACTCCCCACCGCGCATCCATCTCCCTGCTCGCCACGCGGCGGACCTCGCTCTTGCGGTGATGGGCGAGGCTTTCGATGATGTCGCGAGGTGCACTGGCATTACGGGCCAGCGCCTTGAGGACTCGCGGGTCCCTGTCCCCGGCGAGGTGGCGGGCCACCGCATCGGTGAGCCGGCTGTTGCCTGCCACGGCGACTCGCACGTCGACCAGACGGTCGTGCGCGAGCGACGCGAGTAATCCCAGCGGACAGTCGGGACGGCCCGCGATGGTTTGGCGCACCACACGGTCCCCTGCGGCAGCCAGCCGCTGCAGTCGAGCGAGGGTCGTGGACGCATCGGCCGCTTCCAGTTGCTCGGGAGTGGCGTGCCGTGGGGCGTCGCTGTAGCTGATGGCAACTCCGGACGACGCCATGAGCGCATGGGTCCACAAGTTGCCTGGACGGTCGGCCACCGGGTCCTCCATCCACGTCGTCAGATGCGTCTTCGCCACGTTAACGGGGCAGCATGAACGGCCGGTGACGGCGTGATGGCGCTTGGCATAACGGAGCGTGCACACGAAGAGAACGGCGGCAGTCCCTAGGGACTGCCGCCGTCCGCCCGACGAGACGACGAGGCTGAGGGGGCACGTCGTCACGAGCGCCGGGACGAGTGAGGGGCCTTACATGAGGGCCGCGTACTTCAGGCGCCTGGTGGCTAGCGAGCGGATCGCTTCGCGGCGGTGGGAGGCCAGGCGTTCCAACACGGCACGGGGCGCACTCGCATTGGCGGCGAGCGCTTCGAGCACTCGCGGATCCGACTCGTGGACGAGGGCGTGCATCGAGGCGAGCGGGCAGTCCCTTCGCGACGCGACGGCCGCCTTGACGAGGGGGTCGCGATGCGCGGCAAGCTGCACGAGTTCGGTGCGTGGCGTCTGAGGATCCAGGGCGCGGAGTCGGTCCTCGTGCTTGGGTCTGGTCATGGTGAAGGCCATGTCGCAACTCCCTCTCTTCTTAGGAAACGCTCGTCAGGGTCTGGCCGGAAGCGATCGTCGCCCGTTCCCTGAGTTCGGGGAAAATCGCGTCCTCGACTCGCCACTGGGTAGGACGTGGCATGGGTGCCACATCGCCGTGGCGAGCCTGCGCCGCAGCGCGAACCTCACGACGGCGGTGCTGGGCGAGCCTCTCGACGAGGGCGAAGGGGAGACTTCTGTTGGTCAGCAGCGCCTTGACAACGTCCTTGTTCCTGTCGGCAGCCAGGTGATCGAGCACGGCATTGACCGTCGCGGGGTTGGCGGCGATCGCCGCTCGCACGTGCATCGCGTCGTCTTGGGCCAGAGCTGCCTGGATTCCTACCGGCACGTCGTCGCGGCGTGCAATCGTCTCCCGAACGATCCTGTGGCGCGACGTGGCCAGAGCGGCCATCTGGCCACGATCAAGGCCCGGCCTCGCGGCGTCGAGAACCTCGACGTTCGCACCGGCGGATGAAGAGAAGCCACGTGTCATGCTTAAGCCCCCTGAGCGGCTACAGGAACGGCGATCGCCCCAGCTGGTATAGCGGTGATCCGACGGGTGCCCTCCCGCCAGCGGTTGCCCTAGTCATACATTTCGGACATGTCGCCCCGCCACTTTTCGGACTCAATTGTGAGAACATGCACAGGAATCGCCGCAAAATGCCTGGTAACACAGCACTTGGGGGCACCACAAAGGGGGGCACCCTTTCGGGGGTAGCTCCGGCGAAGGTCGCTTACGGCGCGACGGGGACGACGCCGTAGGGAGCCAGGTCTGCCGCTCCCCCGTCATGGGCCGTCAATACCCAAATTCCGTCGTCGTGGACCGCAACGGAATGCTCCCAATGCGCCGCGCGCGAGCCGTCGGCAGAAACGACCGTCCAGTCGTCCTCAAGCACGTTTGACTCACCGGTGCCTACGACAAACATGGGCTCGAGCGCGAGACACATCCCCGGCTTGACCTTGGGCTGGCGCGCCCTGGTCCGGTAGTTGAGCACGTCAGGGCCCTGGTGCATCGCGGTCCCGATGCCGTGGCCAACGTAGCCCTCCAACGGGTGAAGCTTTGCGGCGTCGGCGACGTCTTCGATCGCGCCAGCGACCTCGTCGAGCCGCGCGGCACTAGCGAGCGCCGCGATGCCAGCCCAGAGCGCCGCCCTGGTCTGCTCCACAAGATGCGTATCCTGCCCGCCGCGTGGGGTTCCGGCGATGAGCGACAGGGCAGAGTCTCCGTGCCACCCTTCGATGATCGCGCCGCAGTCGATCGACACGACGTCGCCGTCTTCGATGACGCGCGCACCGGGGATGCCGTGGACGACCTCGTCATTCACTGACACGCAACTGACGGCGGGAAAGCCGTGATAGCCGAGGAAGTTGGAGGTGGCACCCGCGCCCTCAATGACGCGGCGCGCGGCGGCGTCAACCTCGGACGTCGTCGCTCCCACCACCGCGGCGGCCTTGGCTGCCGCCAGAGCATCGGCGACCACCAGACCCGCGCGCGCCATCACGCGCATCTGCGGTCGTGTCTTGTACTCGACTCCCCGTGCCATGCCGAACCCTAGGACGAGCGCAGTGCGTCGACGAGGCGCTCGGTGACGTCATCAACGTCACCGATGCCGTCCACCTGCACCAAGAGTCCCTGGCCTTCGTAATAGGCGGTCACGGGCGCCGTGGACTCGGCATACACATCGAGTCGGTGCCTGATGACGTCCTCGGTGTCATCGGCGCGCCCCTCTGTCTGTGCGCGCTTGAGCAGGCGCCGCGTCACCTCATCGCTGTCCGCCGTCAACTCAACTACCGCGTCAAGCGAGGTTCCAGTGACGGCGAGCATGCCGTCGAGCTCAACCGCCTGTTCGGGGTTCCGTGGATAGCCGTCCAGCAGGAACCCCTCGGAGACGTCCTCTTGAGCGAGACGGTCACGCACCATCGCGTTCGTGACCTGGTCCGGCACGAGAGCGCCCTTTGACATGTAGCTTTGCGCCTCGCGGCCGAGTTCTGTCTCGCCCTTGACGTTGGCACGGAAGATATCGCCCGTGGAGATCGCAGGCACGCCGTAACGCTCCGCCAACCGTGCCGCCTGAGTGCCCTTACCTGCACCTGGCGGTCCCACCAACACCAGGCGCATTACTTGAGGAACCCTTCGTAGCGGCGTTGCTCCAACTGAGCCTGGATACGCTTCACGGTGTCAAGACCCACGCCGACGAGAATCAGAATCGTCACGCCGCCCAACGGGATCGACGTGTTGAGACCGAGGAGCACGAGCGCCATCGTCGGCACGAGCGCCACGATCGCGAGGTACAAGGAACCAGCCGCCGTGATGCGGGACAACACGTAGTCGAGGTAGTCGGCCGTCGGTTGCCCTGGTCGGATCCCTGGGACAAATCCGCCGTACTTCTTCATGTTGTCAGCGACTTCCGTCGGGTTGAACGTGATCGCCGTGTAGAAGTATGCGAAGAAGAGGATCAGCAGAATGTAGAACGCGATGTGCAAGGGGGCGTCGGTGCGGGTCACATTGTTCTGGAGCCAGATCACCCAGTCCGCAGGGTTGTCGCCGGCGAACTGCACGATCACATAAGGCAATTGCAACAACGACGACGCGAAGATCACGGGGATCACGCCCGCCATGTTGATCTTGAGCGGGATGTAGGTCGATGAGCCGCCAAGCATGCGTCGGCCAACCATGCGCTTCGCATACTGCACGGGGATGCGGCGCTGCGACTGTTCGACGTAGACCACGGCCGCGATCACCGCGAAAATGACCAACAGGATCACGATGGTGTTGCGCACGCGGTCCGTGCTGTTCCAGATGGTGCCGATGGCTCCAGGGAAGGACGACGCCACGGACGTGAAGATCAGCAGCGACATGCCGTTGCCGATGCCGCGTTCAGTGATGCGCTCGCCCAGCCACATGATGAGGACGGTGCCAGCCGTCATCGTAAGCACCATCGTGGTGATGGTGTTCCAGGACTGGTCGGGGACGATCTCCGCCTCACAGCCCGGGAAGAACACGCCGTTGCGGGCCATCGTCACGTATGAGGCGGACTGGAGCGCAGCGAATCCCACCGTGATGTAGCGCGTGTACTGCGTCAGCTTTGCCTGACCGTCAGGCCCTTCCTTCTGGAGGGCCTCAAAGCGAGGGATAAGCACCCGCAGCAACTGCACCATGATCGACGCGGTGATGTACGGCATGATGCCGAGCGCGAAGACGGACAGTTGGAGCAGGGCGCCACCAGAGAAGAGATTGAGGATTTGCAGCGGCCCAGACTCTGCGGAGTTGGTGTCGATGCACTGCTGAACGTTGCCGTAGTCGACCCCGGGGGTCGGGACAGCGACGCCCAGTCGGTACAGCGCAAGAATCCCGAGCGTGAACAGCAGCTTCTTGCGCAGATCCGGCGTGCGGAACGCACTGAGAAAGCCTGAAAGCATGAATCCTCCGTTGAAGGGGGCGTCGCGGGTCCGGCGCTTACCGGACCCGCGACGAGCCTAGCCCTCGTTGACGGTGCCGCCAGCCGCCTCGATCTTGGTCTTCGCGCTGCGCGAAACCGCGTCGGCGTCCACAAGGGTCACCTTTACCGCGATGTCGCCGTCGCCAAGCACCTTGACAGGCAGGTTGTTGCGGACCGCACCCTTGTCGACCAGGTCGGCCTTGGTCACTTTGCCGCCCTTGGGGAACAGCTCAGCCAGTTGGTCGAGGTTGACCACCTGGTAGCGCACCTTGAACGGGCTCTTGAATCCACGCAACTTGGGAATCCGCATGTGCAAAGGCGTCTGACCGCCCTCGAACGCTGCAGGCACCTGGTAGCGGGCGCCAGTTCCCTTGGTGCCACGACCTGCAGTCTTGCCTCGCTTGCCACCCTCACCGCGACCCACGCGGATCTTGGAGGGGTGCGAACCAGGAGCTGGACGCAAGTGGTGCATCTTGAGCGTCGTGACCTTGGGCTGGTCAGCGCTTGGCGTTGCCTTCGCTGCAGCCGACTTGGCCGTCGCCTTGGTGGTCGGGGCCTTGTCAGCAGCCGATGCCTTGGCAGGGGCCTTCTCAGCAGCAGCTGCCTTGTCAGCGGCAGGCTTCTTGGCCGGCGCCTTCTTAGCAGCAGTCGCCTTGTCAGCCGTAGCAGCCTTGTCAGCGGCAGGCTTCTTAGCCGGCGCCTTCTTAGCAGCAGTCGCCTTGTCAGCCGTAGCAGCCTTGTCAGCGGCAGGCTTCTTAGCCGGCGCCTTCTTAGCAGCAGTCGCCTTGTCGGCGGCAGGCTTCTTCGCAGGCGCCTTCTTGGGCGCCTCCTTGTTTTCCTCGGCCATCAGTCGACCTCCTCCACGGTCACCAGGTGGCGAACCGCATTGACCATCCCGCGAATCTCGGGGCGGTCTTCCTTCACGACAATGTCATTGACACGCTTCAGCCCGAGCGACCGCAGGGTCTCGCGGTGCTGAGGCTTGGTGCCGATCTCCGAACGCTTCTGCGTCACCTTCAACCGAGGCATTACTTTGCCACCCCCGCTGCTTGGGCGCGCAGCATCGCTGCAGGCGCTACGTCGCCGACTGGCAGCCCACGACGCGCGGCGACAGCCTCTGGCTGCTCGAGACGCTTCAACGCATCCACTGTGGCGTGGACGATGTTGATGGCGTTCGACGAGCCCAGAGACTTCGACAGCACGTCGTGAATTCCGGCGCACTCCAGTACGGCGCGCACTGGACCACCGGCGATCACACCGGTTCCCGGCGATGCCGGGCGCAGAAAGACGACGCCAGCCGCTGCCTCACCCTGCACGATGTGCGGGATGGTGCCCTGAATGCGGGGCACACGGAAGAACGACCGCTTCGCCTCTTCAACGCCCTTGGAGATTGCCGACGGCACCTCCTTGGCCTTGCCGTAGCCGACGCCGACGTTGCCTTCGCCATCGCCCACCACGACGAGCGCGGTAAAGCTAAAACGACGGCCGCCCTTGACGACCTTGGAGACGCGGTTGATGGTCACGACGCGCTCAATGAACTTGGATTCGGGCTCGTTGCCACGACGATTGTTGTCGCGACGCCCGCTGTTGTTCTCAGCCATTGCTTTCCTTCGCTCCTCGTCCCGGCTACAGGGCCAGGCCACCCTCTCGGGCGCCGTCGGCCACCGCCGCAACGCGACCGTGGTACTTGTTTCCGCCACGGTCGAAGACGACCGCCTCGATGCCTGCCGACTTGGCACGCTCAGCGACGAGCTGGCCGACCTTGGTGGCCTTTGCCGTCTTGTCGCCGTCTAGCGCGCGCACGTCTGCCTCAAGCGTCGACGCAGACACGAGCGTCTTGCCCGCGGTGTCGTCGACAACCTGCGCCACCATGTGACGCGCTGAACGCGTCACCACGAGGCGCGGGCGGACGGACGTGCCGGCGATCTTCTTGCGCAGGCGGAAGTGACGACGCGTACGCGAGATCGACTTCCCCTTGCCCTTCACCGTGATACCCATTACTTCTTACCCGTCTTTCCGGCCTTGCGACGAACCTGTTCGCCTGCGTAGCGGACACCCTTGCCCTTGTACGGCTCGGGCTTGCGAATCTTGCGAATGTTGGCCGCAACCTCGCCCACCTGCTGCTTGTCGATTCCCGACACTGCGAACTTGGTGGGTGACTCGACGACGAACGTAATGCCCTCAGGCGCAGAGACGACGACGGGGTGCGAGAAGCCAAGGGCGAACTCGAGGTCCGAACCCTTCGCCACCACGCGGAAACCCGTGCCGACAATCTCGAGCTTCTTCTCGTAGCCCTCGGTCACACCGGTCACCATGTTGGCGATCAGAGTGCGGGTCAGGCCGTGAAGCGACTTCGAGACGCGCTCATCGTTGGGGCGCTTGACATCGATGACGGCGTCGCCCAATTCGGCGACGATCGGAGATGCGACGGTGTGCTGAAGGGTTCCCTTGGGACCCTTCACCGTCACGTCAGATCCATCGATGGTGACATCCACTCCGGCGGGAACCGGAACGGGGAGCTTGCCGATGCGAGACATAGATCTCTCCTTTCCGGCTACCAGACGTAGGCAACGACTTCGCCGCCCACGCCCTTCTTTTCGGCCTCGCGGTCTGTCAATAGACCGGAGGAGGTGGACAAAATTGCTACGCCAAGTCCGCCGAGCACCTTGGGAAGGTTGGTCGACTTTGCGTATACGCGCAGACCGGGCTTCGAGATGCGGCGCACACCGGCGAGCGAACGCTCGCGGTTGGGGCCGTACTTCAGCGACAGCGTGAGCGTCTTGCCCACCTCGGCATCTGCAACGGCTGAGCCGTTGATGTATCCCTGCTCTTCGAGGATCTTGGCAATGTTTGCCTTGAGCTTCGAGTGGGGCATGGACACGGTGTCGTGGTAGGCCGTGTTGGCGTTGCGCAGACGGGTCAGCATGTCTGCGATCGGGTCGGTCATTGTCATGAGTGAGTCACTCTTCCTCGCCGTGGTTTCCCTGCTCGGGACCTGCGACGTAGTTGTTTACCAGCTGCTCTTGGTGATGCCGGGAAGCTCGCCGCGGTGTGCCATCTCGCGGAAGCAGATTCGGCACAGGCCGAACTTGCGGTACACGGCATGCGGACGTCCGCATCGCTGGCACCGGCTGTAAGCCCGAACAGGAAACTTTGGCTTCCGGCTCGCCTTGACCTTGAGAGAGGTCTTCGCCATCGCTACTTCTCCTTGAAGGGGAAGCCCAGCTGCCTCAGCAGCGAGCGACCCTCGTCGTCAGTGGTCGCGGTCGTCACGACAGTAATGTCCATGCCGCGCACCCGGTCGATCTTGTCTTGGTCGATCTCGTGGAACATGGACTGTTCCGTGAGGCCGAACGTGTAGTTGCCGTTGCCGTCGAACTGCTTGGGGCTCAATCCGCGGAAGTCGCGGATACGAGGCAGTGCGGTCGACAGCAGGCGGTCGAGGAACTCCCACATGCGATCGCCGCGCAGTGTCACGTGCGCACCAATCGGCTGTCCCTCGCGGAGCTTGAACTGCGCGATGGACTTGCGGGCCTTCGTCACCTGCGGCTTCTGGCCGGTGATGGCCGTCAAGTCGCGGATGGCACCCTCAATGAGCTTGCTGTCCTTGGCGGCATCGCCAACACCCATGTTCACGACGACCTTGGTGAGGCCAGGAACCTGGTTGATGTTGGAGTAGCCAAACTCTTCGTTCAGCGCAGCAATGATCTCTGCGCGGTACCTCGCCTTGAGGCGAGCCTGAGTTGTCGTAGCGGTCGCCATCAGTCGATGTCCTTACCCGAGCGCTTGGCGACGCGGACCCGCTTGGTGCGAGTACGGCCGTCACGCTCAACCTGCTCCGCGCGGAATCCCACGCGGGTGCCCTTCTTGGTCTCCGGGTCAACGAGCATCACGTTTGAAACGTGAAGCGGCGACTCGACGGTGACGATGCCACCCTCCATGTTGTCGCGGCGCGTTCCCGGCTTGATGTGACGCTGGACGCGCTGGATGCCTTCGACGACCACACGGTCCTCGTCCTTCAGCACCTCGAGCACGTGGCCCTGCTGGCCGCGGTCACGTCCTGCAATGACGACGACGAGGTCGCCCTTCTTAATCTTCGCCATGTCAGATCACCTCCGGAGCAAGCGACACGATCTTCATGAACTTGCGGTCGCGCAGCTCACGGCCCACTGGGCCGAAGATGCGGGTTCCACGAGGGTCGGTGTCCTTACCCTTGAGGATGACGGCCGCGTTCTCGTCGAACTTGATGTATGAGCCGTCTGGACGACGGGTCTCCTTGACGGTACGCACGATCACGGCCTTGACCACTTCACCCTTTTTGACGTTTCCGCCTGGGATTGCATCCTTGACCGTGGCAACGATGACGTCACCGATGCCGGCGTAGCGACGGTGCGACCCGCCGAGAACGCGGATGCACAGGATCTCCTTGGCACCCGTGTTGTCGGCGACACGCAGTCGCGACTCCTGCTGAATCATGTCTTCTTCTCCTGTCGTCTGGTTCTCGTCGCCTGAGGCGCCGAGCCTGGTCGAACGTTGGGTTACTTGGCCTTTTCGAGGATCTCCACCAGGCGCCAGCGCTTTGACGCTGACAACGGGCGGGTCTCCATGATGAGCACGAGGTCGCCGGTTCCGGCGGTGTTCGTCTCGTCATGCACCTTGACCTTGGAAGATCGGCGCATGACCTTGCCGTAGAGCGCGTGCTTGACGCGGTCTTCGACCTCGACGGTGATGGTCTTGTCCATCTTGTCCGACACGACGTAGCCGCGGCGCGTCTTGCGTTGCGCGCGGTGCTCCACTGTCGCGGTAGCGTGCTTTTTGCTCGACATACTTATTACCTCTTGACTTACGACTTCGCCGCGGGGGCGGTACGGATGCCGAGCTCGCGCTCGCGCAGGATCGTGTAGATGCGCGCGATGTCACGCTTGACGGCCTTCAGTCGACCGTGGCTCTCCAACTGGCCGGTGGCCGACTGGAAGCGCAGGTTGAACAGCTCGGCCTTCGCCTTCTTGAGTTCCTCTGCGAGGCGCTCGTTCTCCATCGCGTCGAGCTCGATTGGCTCGAGGCCCTTGGTTCCGATGGTCATGAGTTGTCACCACCCTCACGCTTGATGAAGCGAGTCTTCATGGGGAGCTTGTGCTGCGCGCGGCTCAGCGCCTCGCGAGCAAGCTCCTCCGGGACACCGGCGAGTTCGAACATGACTCGGCCCGGCTTGATGTTGGCGATCCACCACTCGGGTGAACCCTTACCGGAACCCATGCGGACTTCCGCTGGCTTCTTGGTCAACGGGCGGTCAGGGTAGATGTTGATCCACACCTTTCCACCACGCTTGACGTGACGGGTCATGGCGATACGAGCGGCCTCGATCTGACGGTTCGTGACGTACGCGGGCTCGAGAGCCTGAATTCCGTACTCACCGAACGACACCTCTGTGCCACCGGTCGCCATCCCTGAACGACCAGGGTGGTGCTGCTTGCGGTGCTTAACTCGACGTGGAATCAGCATGACCTAGCTCTCCTTCCCAGCGTCGGCCGCCGGGGCCTCTGCTGCGGGGGCGGCTGCAGCTGCGGGAGCTTCCTGCGAGCGGGGTGCGTCGTCACGACGGGGGCCTCGGCCACCGCCACGAGCGTCGCGTCCACGCTGAGCACGAGGGGCCTTCGCCTGCTCGGCTGCCCACTCCTTCTCTGTCATGTCGCCCTTGTAAATCCAAACCTTCACGCCGATCTGACCGAACGTCGTCCTGGCCTCGAAGAAGCCGTAGTCGATGTTGGCGCGCAGCGTGTGAAGAGGCACGCGGCCCTCACGGTAGAACTCCGAGCGAGACATCTCAGCGCCACCGAGGCGGCCAGAGCACTGCACGCGGATTCCCTTGGCACCACCGCGCAGAGCGGACTGGATGCCCTTGCGCATGGCGCGACGGAACGCGACACGCGAAGCGAGCTGCTCGGCGATGCCCTGAGCCACCAGCTGCGAGTCGATCTCAGCGTTCTTCACCTCGAGGATGTTCAGCTGGACCTGCTTGCCGGTCAGCTTCTCGAGTGAAGAGCGCAGCTTGTCGGCCTCGGCGCCGCGGCGACCGATGACGATGCCAGGACGCGCCGTGTGAAGGTCGACGCGAACGCGCTCACGCGTGCGCTCGATCTCGACCTTGGAGACGCCTGCGCGCTCAAGGTCCTTCTTCATGAGGTTGCGAATCTTGACGTCCTCATCCACGTAGTCGCGGTAGCGTTCACCGGCCTTGGTGGAGTCGGCGAACCAACGCGAGCGGTGGTCGGTGGTGATGCCCAGGCGGTAGCCGTGCGGGTTAACCTTCTGACCCATTTACTTGGCCCCTTCCTTGACGGGCGTCGCCACTGTCACACTGATGTGGCTGGTGCGCTTGAGAATCTGGTTGGCACGACCCTGTGCACGAGGGCGAATCCGCTTCATCGTCGGGCCCTCGTCCACCGTGATCGAAGTGATGACGAGTTCACGCTCGTCAAATCGTTCGCTCGCGGCTTCGGCCTTCTGCCTCGCGTTAGCGATGGCCGAGTCGATGAGCTTGCGGACGTCGATGGCAACCGCCTGCGGCTGGAACTTCAGCGAGGCAGAAGCCTCGACGGCGTTCTGACCGCGCACGAGGTTCACCACGCGGCGTGCCTTCTGGGCAGTCGTGCGGAGGTACCGCGTCTGCGCCTTGGCTTCCATGTTGATCTACTCCTGTTTGCCGGGCGCGCCTTAGCGGCGGCCCTTGCGGTCGTCCTTGATGTGGCCCTTGAACGTGCGCGTTGGCGCGAACTCGCCCAACTTGTGACCGACCATCGACTCGGTGACGAACACCGGGACGTGCTTGCGGCCGTCGTGCACGGCGAGAGTGTGACCCAGGAAGTCAGGAGTGATGACACTCCGGCGCGACCAGGTCTTGATGACGTTCTTGGTACCCGCTTCGTTCTGAGCGTCTACCTTCTTCTGAAGGTGGCCGTCGATGAAGGGGCCCTTTTTCAAGCTACGAGGCATGTCGATCGCTCCTTAGCGCTTGTTCTTGCCAGTGCGACGACGGCGCACGATCAGCTTGTCGGATTCCTTGTTGGCCCGACGGGTGCGGCCCTCAGGCTTGCCCCACGGGCTGACGGGGTGACGTCCACCGGACGTCTTGCCCTCACCACCACCGTGCGGGTGGTCGACCGGGTTCATGACGACACCGCGGACGGTGGGGCGCTTGCCCTTCCACCGCATGCGGCCGGCCTTGCCCCAGTTGATGTTGGACTGTTCGGCGTTGCCGACCTCGCCGATGGTGGCGCGGCAACGCGCGTCAACGTTGCGGATCTCACCGGACGGCATACGCAACTGGGCGTAGGGGCCGTCCTTGGCAACCAGCTGCACCGAGGAACCGGCCGACCGCGCGATCTTGGCGCCGCCGCCTGGGCGGAGCTCGATCGCGTGGATGACGGTACCCACGGGGATGTTGCGCAGCGGCAGGTTGTTGCCTGGCTTGATGTCGGCACCGGCACCCGCTTCGATCGGGTCACCCTGCTTGAGACGGTCGGGAGCGATGATGTAGCGCTTCTCTCCGTCCGCGTAGTGCAGGAGCGCGATGCGTGCCGTGCGGTTGGGGTCGTACTCGATGTGAGCAACGGTCGCCGGGACGCCGTCCTTGTCGTGACGACGGAAATCGATCAGACGGTAGGCGCGCTTGTGGCCACCACCCTGGTGACGGGTGGTGATGCGGCCGGTGTTGTTGCGGCCACCCTTCTTGTGAAGGGGGCGCACCAACGACTTCTCGGGCTCCGAACGGGTCACCTCGACGAAGTCGGCAACGGACGAGCCACGTCGGCCCGGCGTCGTCGGCTTGTACTTGCGAATAGCCATGGTTCCTGTCCCTTACCTAGCTAGCCTGGCCGCTGAAGATGTCAATCGCGCCATCACCGGCAACGGTGACGATCGCGCGCTTGATGTCCTTGCGCTTGCCAAGGCCGAAACGCGTGCGACGCGTCTTGCCCTTGCGGTTGATCGTGTTCACGGACTCGACCTTGACGCCGAAGATCTGCTCGACGGCAATCTTGATCTCAGTCTTGTTCGCGCGGGGGTCCACCTCAAAGGTGTACTTGCCCTGGTCCATCAGGCCGTAGCTCTTTTCAGAGACCACAGGCTTGATCAGGATGTCGCGGGGGTCTTTGCCCAATGCGGTCATGTTAGTTCTCCTCCGCCTCTGACGCGGCCTCTGTCTCGGTCGCGACGGCCTTGGCCGACGTTCCCTTCGCAGGTCCCGCGAGGAACGCCTCGAGGGCGTCAGCGGTGAACACGACGTCTTCGTTGATGAGGACGTCATACGTGTTGATCTGGTCAACGGCCACCACGTGGATGCCGGCGGCGTTGCGCAGCGACTTCCACGACACGTCGTCGTTGCGAGTCAGCACCACGAGAGCCGAGCGGCCCGCAGTGATGGTGCCGAGCGCGTTGAGTGCACCCTTGGTGGACGGCACATCGCCGGAGACGATGCTCTTCAGCACGTGCACGCGGCCGGCGCGAGCCCTGTCAGAGAGCGCGCCGCGCAATGCGGCCGCCTTCATCTTCTTGGGGGTGCGCTGCGAGTAGTCGCGCGGCTGCGGGCCGTGCACCACGCCACCGCCGGTCATCTGCGGGGCCCTGGTCGATCCCTGGCGGGCGCGGCCGGTGCCCTTCTGCTTGAACGGCTTCTTACCTCCACCGGAGACCATGGCACGCGTCTTGGTGGCGTGCGTGCCCTGGCGAGCGGCGGCGCGCTGGGCGACAACCACCTGGTGGATCAGTGGCACGTTCGTGACCACATCGAACATCTCGGCGGGAAGGTCGACAGAGCCGGCCTTCTTGCCCTTGGCGTCGACCACGTCGACGGTCAGCGTGTCAGCCATGGAGATCACGCACCCTTCGCGGCGGAGCGGACGAGAACGACGCCGCCCTTGTTCCCGGGCACGGCGCCCTTGATCAGCAGGAAGCCCTTGTCAAGGTCGACGCTCACGACGCGCAGGTTCTGGACCGTCTTGCGGTCGTTGCCCATGCGTCCTGCCATCTTGATGCCCTTGAAGACTCGCGACGGCGTCGAAGCGCCACCGATCGAGCCAGGCTTGCGGTGGTTGCGGTGGGCACCGTGGGAAGCGCCGACGCCGTGGAAGCCGTGACGCTTCATCACACCGGCGAAGCCCTTGCCCTTGGTGGTGCCCGTGACGTCGACCAGCTGGCCTGCCTCGAACACGTCGGCGGCGATCTCTTGGCCGAGCGAGAACTCGGAGGCGTTGGTGGTGCGCACCTCGGCCACGTGACGGCGAGGCGTCACTCCAGCCTTGTCGAAGTGGCCCTTGAGCGGGTTGGTCACCTTGCGAGGGTCGATGGCGCCGAACGCGAGCTGGATGGCGTCGTAGCCGTCCGTCTCAGCGTTGCGCACCTGGGTGACGACGTTGGTGTCTACCTGGACGACGGTGACAGGAACAACCCTGCCCTCCGCGTCCCACACCTGCGTCATACCCAGCTTCGTACCCAGCAACGCCGTGACGGCGCGCTTGGCAGTGGAAGTCGTAGTCATGATCTATGAGTCCTTTTGGCCTTAGAGCTTGATCTCGATGTTGACGTCCGCCGGCAGGTCGAGGCGCATGAGCGAGTCGACAGCCTTCGGAGTCGGGTCCACGATGTCGATGAGGCGCTTGTGGGTGCGCATCTCGAAGTGCTCGCGGGAGTCCTTGTACTTGTGGGGTGAGCGGATCACGACGAAGACGTTCTTCTCCGTGGGCAGCGGGACGGGTCCCACTACCGAGGCGCCGGCGCGCGTGACCGTTTCCACGATCTTCCGAGCCGAGGAGTCAATGACCTCGTGGTCATAGCTCTTCAGCCGAATGCGGATCTTCTGTCCCGCCATGGCGTTATCTGCCTTTTCTCTCGTACATCTATGGGCATCTGACCGGCCCCCGCGCTCGGGCGTGTCGCTTGTACTGGCACGCGCGCGCTCCAGCGAAGTTTCGTTGGTGGGCGGTCAAACTAGTGGTCGCCTGCAGGAGGCAACCGCAATAGTCTGCCAGACGCGCGGCCTATCGCGCAAACCCGGCGACTCCGCGACGTTCCGCTCACGCGTGTGACACGTGCCATTGGGGCCCTACGAGTGATCCCCTACCGTGGTGCCCGTCTCCTCGCCGAGCGCATCCCGGAGTTTGGCGTCGCGTTCAAGTGACGAGATCACCACAGCACAACACACAGAGACTGCGGTGGTCAGCGGCAAACTCCCAGAGTAGATACCAACAAAAGCCGCTGCCGCCACTCCCAACACGACGCCGGAGTCCAGGCCGGAACTGGCACCGAGGACACACCCCGTCACCAGAAAACCTGCGATCGGCGCACACGCAAAGCCAAGCCACAGCCGTTCGCGTCCAACGAGCCCCGCCAGGGCGATCACCAGGACGGCGAGCGCCGGTTCAAGCATCGGCAACGCGCGCTCCTCGGCACCTACCGCCGTCCACCCGCCCAGAGCACGTGCTGAGTAAAGAAAGTAGGTGGACACGCCAGCGGTGAGACCGGTGAGCGTCGCCCCAATCCACACCCGCTCGGTTCTCGATCGTCCACGCCGTTGCTGTGCGCGCACGTTCCCCGCCTCTCCCACTAGTGTCGCAAGCCTAGTGCTCAGCGGGTGGCGCGCCAGGGGTTCGTGGGACTCGGGTTCCTGGCCGCAGCTGGCCTGATCGCACTGGCGCAGAGTGCCACCCTGGGGGCCCTGTTCTTGCTCTTGTCCCTCGTCGCAGGCCCATTCCCGCTGACGCTCGCGGCAGGCTTCATTGCCGTCGGCGTCAAGTGGAACCGTCGTCCCGACGCGAAGTGACTCGAAGGGTCGCGCGGCTCACCACCAACGGGGTACACACCCCTTCAACGGTGTCCCACAGGCCACTCGCAGACCGGCCCCAAGCTCGCGGATATGGCTGTGGCGGGCATTCGGGCACCCTGAACGCCCGCCACAGCCATATCGCGCCTTGCGCGATGGCGCACCCCGCATGGGAGACGACAAGAACCCCCGGCGTGAGCCGGGGGCCCTCGTGTTCAGCAAGCGCTCAGCACTATCTCTTGGTGTCGGTGACGATGCTCACACCGTCGTCACCGCCGCGAAGTACCGCAATTGCACTACTTGTCGACGCGTCTGCGCCGATCGCGGCGCTCATCAAAAAAACCCCCCACCATGCCAGTGAGCGTCATGATCACAACCAGGCTGCCGTCCCACAGCGGTTGGGAAGCAAGGACCGCGCCCAAAACCAACTGGGCGATGACTCCCACGCCTCCTAGAAGGAGCCCACCACCGACGATGCGCCTTAGCATGAGTATCGCTTCCACGAGACAGGTAGGTAGCTGATGTAGGCAAGCTGAACCTCGACACACTGGTTGTTGGCCTTCGCGTCCTTGAAGGTGTTGTAGATCGATGTGTGGAACTTCTTGCCCACGAGCGCGCAACCAGCCTTTGCCGCCCAATGGGGGATCTTGCCACAGAGAATCAGACCGAACTCGGCGTTGTCGTTGATCGCACCCCCGAGCCCCGAAGTCACGGTCTTCACATCGGCCTTCGAGTACTTCACGTAGATCGCCCACCCAAAGCTGATTGACGGATCCGCAACAACGGGATAGATGGTTGACGAGTCGTGCGCAACCACCTGCACCAGCGTATCGCCGTCGACAACGTAGTGGGTAGAGACCGGTGAACCCGTTGCGTCGAAGGCCCACGGCTTCTCGACAACGCCGACCACTGCGCCCTCGGAGTCTTTGACTACAACGCCGCCGTCCGGCGCGATACTCAACGATGAGCCCTGGCCAAGCGTGAGGTCATACTCGTAATCCGTTGGGGCCGTTGAGTCGGCAATGGTGGTGAGGATCTGCACCGATCCGTCGTCATGGACGAGCGGAGTGGTCGTGCTTCCGTTGTTATTGTCATAGACGAGAGCACCGTCCACGATCTCGCCCTCGTCTGCCGCGTCCGCGAAGGGCAGTGTCACTTCGATGGCCGGGGCACCGTCAACACCGATGGCGATGCCATCCAACGCGTCCGCCGAGAACTCGACGACGGTGTCGCTCGCGACCACTTCCGCGTTGGCGTCAACGACGCCGACTGCATCAGCCCTGAGCCCACCCACGATTGCGTCGATGGCTTGCACGGCTTCCGCGGCTTCTGAGATCTCGGGCTCGGCTCCTGCCGTCACACCCGACATCACTAGGAGCGCCAGCGCACTCAGTGCGACGCCCCCCCTCTCAGTGTTTGCTTCATTGCCTTCTCCACTCCGAGAATCTGGCGTGACCCCAGCGGCCGCACCGACGCCTCCATAGGGGGCGTGCATTCACATTAGGTGAAGCGCCGATCCTTCGAACAGACCCCTCTTGTGGGGGCAAATCAGCGTGGAGACGACGAAGGCCCCCGGCTTGCGCCGGGGGCCTTCGCGTTCAGCGAGTGCTGAGGACTGCTTGTTGATCTTGGTGACGGTGCCTGAACCGACGGTGCCGCCACCCTCACGGATCGCGAAGCCCTGACCCCGTTCGAGTGCTAAGGGGTGAGCCAAGTCGACCGTCAACTCGGGCGACCACGCTGAGGGGTTGCGTCGGTGTCCGCATCCCGTGGCGTCTGCGGGCGCAACACTGACACAACGTCGCCAATGACGACGCCTCCCATCCAGCCCGCCAACAGGAGCGCCCACGTTCTGTCCTCTGGACCCCACAGCAGTCCGGCGACAAGCACGACGACCATCAAGCACTGTGCGGCTAGAGACAACCGGGCGGACGAGTACCGCCACGCGAACCCGCGGAGGGGCACCGAGCGTTGGAGTGTTGCGGCGACCAGGCCGAGCGCGACACTCAAGGCGATGTCGTAACCGGTCACTTGCAGTACCCCCCCGCTTCGCCGCCCCAGTACGGCTGAGGCACTGGCGTTGGGTAGCCCACGTACCACACCAGTTTCCCGCACTTGCCGGCTGCGGCGTAGATACCGAAGGCCGAGGCGTAGCCGGCTAGCGCCCCTGAGATGACCCTGCCCGGAAGCCCGAAATAGCCTGCGATCCACGAGGCAGACGCTGCGCCAGCGGCAACCACCGCAGACTCGGTCTTGTTGAAATAGAGCGTCTTGTTCCACCACGTCTGAGTGAACTTCGGGTCCGCCACGATCGGGTATGCGTACCCGTCTCCGTGCGCGATCACTTGAGTGAGTACGGTGCCGCTCACTTCGTAGGCGGTGGGGACCGGTCGCCCTTCAGCGTCCATCGCCCACGGCGCTTCGATGTGGGCTATCACCCAGCCATCCGCTGCGACCACATCAACGCCACCGTCCTCGGTCACGACCAAAGCCCCGCCCTCGCCGGGGTTGAGTTCGTAGGCGTACTCAAAAGGCGCGTAGGCGTCGGCGATCGTGGTGACGATCTGCAACGACCCGTCACCGTGGATCAAGGGCGTGGTCGTTGACCCGTTGTTGTTGTCGAACACCACGGTGCCGTCGATCAGGTCCGCAGCGTCGGCCTGATCCGCAAACGGTAGATCGATCGTCAGATCGCTACCGCCACCCGAAAGAACCACGCCGTCCTCAGCCTCCCTCGAGAGGTCGACGCTCATGTCACCGACCACCACGGAGTCATCGGCTGTAGCGACCTGGATAGCCTCCGGCACGAGCACATCATCGATCGCATAGATCGCGTCGACGGCATCGGCGACGGTGGTGTCTTCGACCTCAGCGGCTGCGGCAACGCCGCTCATCACGACGAGGGCTAGCGCGCTCAGCGCGACACCCCCCCTCTTCCTGTCCTGCGCATTAGTCCTCCTAGGTATGGTCCGCATCGTCTGAACGATGCGCGGAGCACGGCTCTGTGCCCATTCAGCACGTTAGGACGATCGGCGCGCGCGGAAAAGCCCCCAATACTGGTGCAATTGCATGGGACTTTCGTCGTGCGTCGGCGCACGGACGCCAAGAGACGACGGAGGGCCCCCACCTTGCGGTGGAGGCCCTCCGGGTTCAGCGAGTGCTGAGGACTACTTGTTGATCTTGGTGACGGTGCCTGAACCGACGGTGCGGCCACCCTCACGGATCGCGAAGCCCTGACCCTCTTCAAGGGCGATGGGCTGAATCAGCTCAACCGACATCTCGGTGGTGTCGCCAGGCATGACCATCTCGGTGCCCTCAGGCAGCGTGATGACGCCGGTGACGTCCGTGGTGCGGATGTAGAACTGGGGGCGGTAGTTCGTGTAGAAGGGGTTGTGACGGCCGCCTTCTTCCTTGTTCAGGATGTAGCACTTGCCCTCGAACTGCGTGTGCGGCGTCGTGGTGCCAGGAGCAACAACGACCTGGCCGCGCTCGACGTCCTCACGCTTGGTGCCGCGGAGCAGGAGGCCACAGTTCTCGCCGGCCCACGCCTCGTCCATCTGCTTGTGGAACATCTCGATACCGGTGACCGTGGTCTTCTGCGGCTCGCGGATGCCGAGGATCTCGACGTCAGAGTTGATCTTGAGCTTGCCGCGCTCCACCTTGCCGGTGACGACGGTGCCACGACCAGTGATCGTGAACACGTCTTCGATCGGCATGAGGAAGGGCTTGTCCATGTCACGCACGGGCTCGGGGACGTGCTCGTCCACGGCGTCCATGAGTTCCTGAACCGTCTTGACCCACTCGGGGTCGCCCTCGAGCGCCTTGAGTGCGGAGACCTTCACCACGGGGGCGTTGTCGCCGTCGAAGCCCTGCGAGCTCAGGAGGTCACGGACCTCCATCTCGACGAGCTCGAGGATTTCCTCGTCGTCGACCATGTCGGCCTTGTTCAGCGCGACCAGCAGGTAGGGCACGCCAACCTGCTTGGCGAGCAGCACGTGCTCACGCGTCTGGGCCATCGGGCCGTCGGTCGCCGCAACCACGAGGATTGCGCCGTCCATCTGTGCGGCACCGGTGATCATGTTCTTGATGTAGTCAGCGTGACCGGGTGCGTCGACGTGAGCGTAGTGACGCTTCTCGGTCTCGTACTCGATGTGCGCGATGTTGATGGTGATACCGCGCTCGCGCTCTTCAGGGGCCTTGTCGATGTCGGCAAAAGGCGTAAAGGGGTTGATGTCGGGGTACTTGTCGTGCAGCACCTTCGAGATGGCAGCGGTCAGCGTCGTCTTACCGTGGTCGACGTGACCGATCGTGCCGACGTTCACGTGCGGCTTGGTCCGCTCGAACTTGGCCTTAGCCATGTTGGCTTCCTCCTGTGATGATGAGACTCGGGTAGTGAATAAGATACGCGCTCTGGCCGGGGCCTTCGCGGGGTCCGTCTTCCCTACTGGTCGTTATTGTTTCTTGTTTTTCAACCGTTGGGACTACTCGCCCCGGGTCTTGGCAATGATTTCCTCGGCAACGTTACGAGGAACCTCGGCGTAGCTGTCAAATGTCATCGAGTACACGGCACGACCCTGGGTGCGAGACCGCAGGTCGCCCACGTAGCCGAACATCTCCGACAACGGAACCAAAGCATCAATGACCTTCACGCCGACCGCGTCCGACATCTGTCGAATCTGACCGCGGCGTGAGTTCAGGTCGCCGATCACGTCGCCCATGTAGTCCTCTGGCGTACGTACTTCAACGGCCATGATCGGCTCGAGAAGTGCGGGGTCGGCCTTCTTGGAGGCCTCCTTGAACACCATCGATCCGGCAATCTTGAATGCCATTTCCGACGAGTCAACGTCGTGGTAGGCACCGTCAACCAACGTGGCGCGCACTCCCACCACCGGGTAACCGGCGAGGATACCCAACTGCATGGCGTCCTGCATGCCTGCGTCGACAGACGGGATGTACTCCCTGGGGATGCGACCACCGGTGACGGCGTTCACAAACTCGTACTGGACCTCGGAATCTGCGGGCAGCGGCTCAAGAGTGATTTGCACCTTGGCGAACTGGCCGGAACCACCGGTCTGCTTCTTGTGCGTGTAGTCGTACTTCTCCACCGCACGGCGAATCGTCTCGCGGTAGGCCACCTGGGGCTTACCTACGTTGGCGTCCACCTTGAACTCGCGCTTCATGCGGTCAACGATGATGTCGAGGTGTAGTTCGCCCATTCCCGAGATGACGGTCTGCCCCGAGTCGACATCAAGTCGCACGCGGAACGTGGGGTCCTCTTCCGCCAACTTCTGGATGGCCAGCGACATCTTCTCTTGGTCGCCCTTTGTCTTCGGCTCCACCGCCACGTGAATCACGGGCTCGGGGAACGTCATCGACTCAAGCACCACAGGCGCAGAAGCGTCGCACAAGGTGTCGCCAGTCGTGGTGTCCTTCAGACCGATCACCGCGTAGATGTGGCCGGCGGTCACGAAGTCAACGGGGTTTTCCTTGTTGGCGTGCATCTGGAAGATCTTCCCGATGCGCTCCTTCTTGTCCTTCGTGGCGTTCAACACGGCAGCGCCAGAGTCCAGTTTGCCCGAGTACACGCGAATGTAGGTCAGGCGGCCAAAGAACGGGTGCGTCATGATCTTGAACGCAAGAGCCGAGAAGGGCTCGCTGGCGTCTGCGTGACGCTCCACGATCTTCTCTTCGTCACCAATGGCGTGGCCTTCGATGGCGGGCATGTCGAGCGGGTTCGGCAAGTAGTCAACGACAGCGTCGAGCATGGGCTGCACACCGCGGTTCTTGAACGCCGAACCGCAGAACACCGGGTAGATCTCGGCGTTGAGCACCATCTTGCGGATGCCCTTCTTGATCTCGGGGATCGTGAGCTCTTCGCCTGCGAGGTACTTCTCGAGGAGGTCGTCGCTCGATTCGGCGACGTGCTCGATGAGTTCCGCGCGGTACTCCTCCGCCTTCGCCTGAAGGTCGGCAGGAATCGGCTCGACCTCGTACTTGGCACCGAGGGTCACGTCACCCTTCGAGTCACCTGGCCACACCTTCGCGTGCATCTCAATGAGGTCAACGACCCCGACGAAGTCGCTCTCAGAACCGATGGGGAGCTGCATCACGAGCGGCTTCGCACCAAGGCGCTTCTTGATGGTGTCGATGGTGAAGTAGAAGTCGGCACCGATCTTGTCCATCTTGTTGACGAAGCAGATGCGGGGCACGTTGTACTTGTCGGCCTGACGCCACACGGTCTCGGACTGGGGCTCAACGCCCTCCTTGCCGTCAAACACTGCGACGGCGCCGTCGAGGACGCGGAGGTTGCGCTCCACCTCGACGGTGAAGTCAACGTGACCGGGGGTGTCGATGATGTTCAGCTGGGTGTTGTCCCAGAAGCACGTCGTGGCAGCCGAGGTGATGGTGATGCCACGCTCCTGCTCCTGTGCCATCCAGTCCATCGTTGCCGCACCGTCGTGCACTTCACCAATCTTGTAGGTGATGCCCGTGTAGAACAGAATGCGCTCGGTGGTGGTCGTCTTGCCAGCATCGATGTGAGCCATGATGCCGAAGTTGCGGACCTTCGTGAGGTCCGTCAGCACGTCCTGTGCCACGAGTGGTTCTCCCTTAAGTGTGTTCTGTCGTCGAACGAGGTTTACGGACTACCAGCGGTAGTGCGCGAACGCCTTGTTCGACTCGGCCATCTTGTGCATGTCCTCGCGGCGCTTCACTGCAGCACCGAGGCCGTTGGAGGCATCGAGGATCTCGTTCATCAGGCGCTCGGTCATCGTGTTCTCACGACGCTTGCGCGCAAAGTCGACCAACCAGCGCAGTGCGAGGGTGGTGGCACGCACGGGGCGCACGTCGACGGGGACCTGGTAGGTCGCGCCACCGACGCGGCGGCTGCGCACCTCAAGGGCGGGACGGACGTTATCGAGCGCGCGCTTCAGCACGACGACGGGGTCCTGGCCGCTCTTCTCCTTGACGCCTTCGAGCGCGCCGTAGACGATCGCCTCGGCGGTCGACTTCTTGCCATCGAGCAGCACCTTGTTGATGAGCATGGTCACGACGGGTGCGCCGAAGACCGGGTCGATGATGACGGGCCGCTTGGGGGCTGGTCCTTTGCGAGGCATTACTTCTTCTCCATCTTCGCGCCGTACCGGCTGCGAGCCTGCTTGCGGTTCTTCACACCCTGGGTGTCGAGCGAGCCACGGACGATCTTGTAGCGCACACCGGGGAGGTCCTTCACACGTCCGCCACGCACGAGCACAATCGAGTGCTCCTGCAGGTTGTGACCCTCACCTGGGATGTACGCGGTGACCTCGATACCCGAGGACAGGCGCACACGTGCCACCTTGCGCAGAGCCGAGTTCGGCTTCTTAGGCGTGGTGGTGTACACACGTGTGCACACACCGCGGCGCTGAGGGCTGCCCTTGAGGGCGGGCGTCTTGGACTTGGACGCCTTGGGCGAACGCCCCTTGCGCACCAACTGCTGAATCGTAGGCACTGCTTCTCCGTCTGTTGAAACTGAACGCTTGTCATGTCGTCGGCCCGACCCCCGCGCCCGGGCGTGTCGCACCTTGTTGGTGGCGCCCAGTAAGGGCGCGCGTGAGGGCCCGACGACGCGGGCACGAGCATCAACGATACCTGGCGTCACGCCTGCCGTCAAAGCGGATGTTGGGCATCCCTTGGGCGGGGCGAGCGTGCGTCCCCAGCACTCCATGGTACAGGAGGAACCGGCCGTGCACGAGGCCCCGCTCAGGCGCCACTTGCCGCAGCGGCCGCGGCCCCGTCATGAGGGACGCGGAACTGCGCGAATCGGCGCGAAATCAGTGGAGACGGGCGCCGTGGCGCAGAAACCATGCGGTGATTCCGGAGCCAGCGATGATCGCTGCACACGTCCACCATGCGAGAAACGTCACCATTGCCGGCCTCCCTTCGCGTTGATTCGCTGTGATGGACTACTTATCGGCGTAGGCGCCCGGTCGGCGAGGAGATCGCGTGTCCAACTGGTCACATTTCGCCCACACCGGGACGACGCCGACGCGGAGTCGACCACTAGACTCACGTGCCGAGGGGGTCACCGTGCCGCAACAGCCAGAGTGGTACCCAGAGGCGGAAGACGCCGTGCGCGGCGGCCCGGTGGCGCAACAGCCCCCATGGGCTGCGGAGGTGTGGCGGGGTCCCGCCCAGCCGTACCTCAATGAGCTTCCGCCCCGGCGGAACCGCCGTGTCGACATGGGACTCGTCGCCTTCATTCTCGTGGCGGCGGGCTTTCTCGCGTGGCAGTACACGGTCTCCGTGGAGGAACGGGCCCTTCGCGAACACAGGGCGACGACGTTCGTCTACTTGCCGATGGAGCAGCCAGGAGGCGAGTCCGCTGCGATGTCCCTTGACGACGCCGAGCGGTTCGCGGCTACGTACATCACCAGCCGTGATGCAGGCGGCTCGTATGTCGAGTCATCGCGGGCTATCGCCGCAGCTTTTGGAGTGACGATGCGGTGGGACAGCGCCGAGGACTCCACCACCGCATGCGCTCCCAGCGACCTGGAGGCACCTACGGTCCCCTTGGCGTTTTTCTGCGCGCTTGAGCCCTACGTCATCTACCTCAATGCGGACTCCCCCTGGATGCCCGCCTACCTGTATGAGCCGGACCTGATTGACACGGTCAAGCACGAATTGGCGCATCACGCGATACTGCTGAGGTGCGGCGACCTCGAAGTGTGGGACGTGCCGGATGAGGGCCTGACCAACTCCTATGCAGTCCAGTTTCTGGGCGCGGACAAAGGTCGACTCACCGACGGGCTGCCGTCCGATAGCGAGTACGTGGTGACCGAAGCGACCGACGCTTACGCCCAGCGAGTCCACGAGGGCGATTGCGGCTGAGCCGCGGCCGCCGCGCGACGCTGGTGACCATGCCGGTTCTACCCCCGGACGCGCAAAAGGCCCCGGCCGCTCGCAATGAGCAGCCGGGGCCTTCCTACGTGAGGGTGATCAGTCGCGCGGGAAGTTGAACTCCTCGAGGCGCACGGCCTCGCCGGTGCCCTCCGAGAAGAACTGACCGTCCCACTCCTCGTACCCAAACGTCGGGAAGAGGTTTGCCTTCGCGTCTTCCGTCGGCTCGACCGTGGCGCCGCGGTAGCGGTGCAGGCCGGTGCCGGCGGGGATCAGCTTTCCGAGGATCACGTTCTCCTTGAGGCCCAGCAGCGGGTCCGACTTTCCGGACAGTGCAGCTTCGGTGAGCACCCGGGTGGTCTCCTGGAACGAGGCAGCCGACAGCCACGACTCGGTCGCAAGCGACGCCTTGGTGATACCCATGAGCTCCGGACGAGCTGATGCAGGCTTGCCGCCCTTCGTCACCGTTTCCCTGTTGAGGCGTTCGAAGCGCGCGCGCTCCGCCAACTCTCCAGGAAGCAGGTTCGTGTCACCAGCCTCAAGCACGGTCACGCGGCGCAGCATCTGCCGCACGATGACCTCGATGTGCTTGTCGTGGATTTCCACACCCTGCGAGCGGTACACCTGCTGAACCTCGTCCACCAAGTGCTTCTGGGTGGCACGCGGTCCGAGGATGCGCAGCACGTTCTTGGGGTCAACGGCTCCGAACACGAGCTGCTGACCGACCTCGACGTGATCGCCATCCTGAACGAGCAGACGCGAACGCTTGGTGACGGGGTACGCGATCTCGTCGTCACCGTTGTCGGGAGTGATGACCAGGCGGCGCATGGCTTCCGAGTCGTCCACCTTGAGACGGCCGGCAACCTCGGCGATCGGGGCCTCACCCTTGGGGGTGCGGGCCTCGAACAGCTCTTGGACGCGGGGCAGACCCTGAGTGATGTCCTCGGCAGAGGCAACACCACCCGTGTGGAAGGTACGCATCGTCAACTGCGTGCCAGGCTCACCGATCGACTGGGCCGCGATAATTCCGACGGCCTCGCCGATGTCGACGAGCTCACGGGTCGCGAGCGAACGTCCATAGCAGCGTGCACACGTGCCCACCGCGGACTCACACGTCAGGACCGACCGGACCTTGACCTCTTCCACGCCGCTCGCAATGAGCGCGTCGATGAGAACGTCACCAGCGTCGACACCCGCCTTGGCGAGCACCGTACCGTCGGCGTCCACCACGTCGGCCGCGATCGTGCGTGCGAACACGGAGGTCGCCACACGCTCGTGCCACTGGACGTTGCCAGCAGCATCGCGCTCGAGGATCGGCATGGTCAGACCGCGCTCGGTACCGCAGTCGTCTTCACGGACGATGACGTCTTGCGACACGTCCACCAGACGCCTGGTCAAGTAACCAGAGTCGGCAGTACGCAGCGCGGTGTCGGCCAGACCCTTGCGGGCACCGTGAGTGGCGATGAAGTACTCGAGAACGGACAAGCCCTCGCGGTAGTTCGACTTGATGGGTCGAGGGATGATCTCGCCCTTCGGGTTCGACACCAGGCCACGCATACCGGCGATCTGACGCACCTGCATCCAGTTACCGCGAGCCCCGGAGCCGACCATGGTCTGCACCGTGTTGTACTGCGGGAAGGACTTGCGCATCTCGACGTCGACCTCGTTGGTCGCACGCGTCCAGATCTCGATGAGCTCTTGACGACGCTCAGGGTTGGTGATCAAACCGGTTTCGTACTGGTCTTGCACCTTCGCTGCGAGCGTCTCGTAACGGTCGAGGATCTCCTGCTTGTTCGCTGGCGTCGCCACGTCGCTGATCGCGATCGTGACGCCTGAGCGCGTGGCCCAGTGGAATCCGGCGGACTTCAGGGCGTCGAGCGACGCCGCGACCTCCACCTTCTCGTAACGCTCGGCGAGCGTGTTGACGATGTCGCCAAGCACCTTCTTGTCAACGTTGCGGTTGACGTAGGGGTACGAGACGGGCAGGAGGCCGTTGAAGAGCGCGCGACCGAGGGTGGTCTTGAGCGTCATGGCCTGGCCCTCCGTCCAGCCTTCTGGGGCGACCCAGTCGGCAGGCGGAATGGTGTCGCCATCGACGCGCAAGGAGATCTCGGTACCGAGCGTGATCACGCCGGCATCGAACGCCATGAACGCCTCTGCCTCGGAACCGAACGAGAGACCCTCGCCCTTCGAGCCTTCCTTGAGCAGCGTCAGGTGATACAGACCAATGATCATGTCCTGAGTAGGCATGGTCACTGGGCGGCCGTCTGACGGCTTCAGGATGTTGTTGCTCGACAGCATGAGGATGCGGGCCTCGGCCTGCGCCTCAGAACTGAGCGGCAAGTGGACAGCCATCTGGTCGCCGTCGAAGTCGGCGTTGAACGCCGCACAGACGAGCGGGTGCAGGTGAATGGCCTTACCCTCAACCAGCTGCGGCTCGAAGGCCTGGATACCAAGGCGGTGAAGCGTCGGCGCGCGGTTCAGCAGCACAGGGTGCTCGCGGATGACCTCTTCGAGGACGTCCCACACCTCCGGGCGGCTGCGCTCGACCATGCGCTTGGCAGACTTGATGTTCTGCGCGTGGTTGAGCTCCACCAGTCGCTTCATGACGAACGGCTTGAACAGTTCGAGCGCCATCTGCTTGGGCAGACCACACTGGTGCAGCTTGAGCTGCGGGCCGACCACGATGACCGAACGGCCGGAGTAGTCGACGCGCTTGCCGAGCAGGTTCTGACGGAAACGACCCTGCTTGCCCTTGAGCATGTCCGAGATGGACTTGAGGGGACGGTTTCCTGGTCCAGTGACGGGACGTCCACGACGGCCGTTGTCGAACAGCGCGTCAACAGCCTCTTGAAGCATGCGCTTCTCGTTGTTCACGATGATGTCAGGAGCACCGAGGTCGAGCAGTCGCTTGAGGCGGTTGTTGCGGTTGATGACGCGGCGGTACAGGTCGTTGAGGTCGGAGGTCGCGAAGCGGCCACCGTCCAACTGCACCATCGGACGCAGGTCCGGCGGGATGACCGGGACGGCGTCCAGGACCATGCCGACAGGGCTGTTCGTGGTCGTCAGGAACGCATTGACCACCTTGAGGCGCTTGAGGGCACGGGTCTTGCGCTGGCCCTTGCCGTTGGCGATCGTGTCGCGCAGGCTATCGGCCTCTGCAGCCAGGTCGAAGTCCCTCAAACGCTGCTGGATCGCCTGAGCGCCCATCGAGCCCTTGAAGTAGTTGCCGTAGCGGCGGCTGAGCTCGCGGTACAGGAGTTCATCGCCCTCGAGGTCTTGGACCTTGAGGCCGACGAAGCGGTCGAACACCGCGTCGAGACGCTCGATCTCGGCGTCAAAGCGCTTGCGGATGTTTGCCATCTCGCGCTCGGCGCCGTCCTTGACCTTGCGCTTGGCGTCAGCCTTTGCACCCTCGGCCTCGAGCTCGGCAATGTCCTTCTCGAGCTTCTCTGCGCGCTCGTTGATCTGCACGTCGCGCTGGTTGACCAGGTGCTTCTTCTCCTGCTCAAGCTCATTGCGCAACTGCGGGAGGTCCTCGTGACGACCATCAACGTCCACCTCGGTGACCATGTAGGCCGCGAAGTAGATGACCTTCTCCAGGTCCTTCGGCGCCAGGTCGAGCAGGTAGCCAAGCCTCGACGGCACACCCTTGAAGTACCAGATGTGCGTCACGGGAGCGGCGAGCTCGATGTGGCCCATGCGCTCGCGGCGCACCTTCGAACGGGTCACCTCGACACCGCAACGCTCACAGACGATGCCGCGGTAGCGGACACGCTTGTACTTGCCGCAGCTGCACTCCCAGTCGCGGGTGGGGCCAAAGATCTTCTCGCAGAACAGGCCGTCCTTCTCTGGCTTGAGCGTGCGGTAGTTGATCGTCTCTGGCTTCTTCACTTCTCCGTGTGACCAGCCGCGGATCTCTTCCGCAGTGGCCAAACCGATACGCAGGTCGCTGAATTCATTCACATCGAGCACTAGAGCGACTCTCCTTAAATCTCGTCGACGCTGGAAGCGTCGGGACGGCTGGACAGAGAGATGCCGAGCGACTCGGCAGCCTGGTAAGCGTCGTCTTCCGACTCACGCATCTCGACCAGCTGGCCTTCTGCGTTGAGTACCTCGACGTTCAGGCACAGCGACTGCATCTCCTTCATGAGCACCCTGAACGACTCCGGGAGACCTGGCTCCGGAATGTTCTGGCCCTTGACGATGGCCTCGTAGACCTTCACACGACCGATGATGTCGTCGGACTTGATGGTCAGGAGCTCCTGCAGGGCGTAGGCAGCGCCATACGCCTCGAGGGCCCACACTTCCATCTCACCGAAGCGCTGGCCACCGAACTGCGCCTTACCGCCGAGCGGCTGCTGGGTGATCATCGAGTACGGGCCGGTGGAGCGGGCGTGAATCTTGTCGTCCACCAAGTGGTGGAGCTTCAGGATGTACTTGTAGCCCACCGAGATCGGCTCAGGGAACGGCTCACCAGAGCGACCGTCGTACAGTCGCGCCTTGCCGGTGTTGTCCAGCAAGCGGTCGCCATCGCGGTTCGGGGTCGTCACGGTGCGCAGGCCGGTGATGGTCTGCTCCGAGATGCCGTCGAACACCGGCGTCGCCACTGGCGTGCCTGGCTCGGCCTTGATGGAACCTTCAGGAACAGCCTTGACCCAGTCCTCCTTGACGCCGGAGGCGTCCCAGCCCTCGTGAGCAACCCACCCAAGGTGGGTCTCGAGAACCTGGCCGACGTTCATGCGGCCGGGAACACCAAGCGGGTTCAGGATGACGTCCACTGGCGTGCCGTCCTCAAGGAACGGCATGTCCTCCTGCGGCAGGATCGTCGAGATGACGCCCTTGTTGCCGTGGCGGCCAGCGAGCTTGTCGCCTTCCTGGATCTTGCGGCGCTGAGCGATGTAGACGCGCACCAACTGGTTCACACCAGCGGGAAGGTCGTCGCCGTCCTCTTCCGTGAAGACGCGGACGCCGATGACGGTGCCCTGCTCGCCGTGAGGAACCTTGAGCGACGTGTCGCGCACCTCACGAGCCTTCTCACCGAAGATGGCGCGCAGCAGGCGCTCCTCTGGGGTCAGCTCGGTCTCGCCCTTTGGCGTGACCTTGCCGACGAGGATGTCACCGGCACGTACCTCGGCACCGATACGGACGATGCCGCGCTCGTCGAGGTCAGCAAGGACCTCCTCTGAAGCGTTCGGGATGTCGCGCGTGATCTCTTCAGGGCCCAACTTGGTGTCGCGGGCGTCGACCTCGTGCTCCTCGATGTGAATCGAGGACAAGGTGTCATCCTGAACGAGGCGCTGCGACAAGATGATCGCGTCCTCGAAGTTGTGACCTTCCCAGCACATGAACGCCACGAGGACGTTCTTGCCCAAGGCGAGGTCGCCGTTGTCCGTGGCAGGACCGTCGGCGATGACTGCGCCAGTCTCGACGCGGTCTCCCTCGTCGACGATCACGCGCTGGTTGTAGCTGGTGCCCTGGTTGGAGCGCTGGAACTTCGCGATCCGATAGGAACCCGTCGTGCCGTCGTCGTTGGCGACGGTCACCAGGTCGGAAGAGACCTCGGTGACGACGCCTGCCTTGGTGGCAACGACCACGTCACCGGCGTCGACCGCCGCGCGGCGCTCCATACCGGTACCGACGAGCGGCGCCTCAGAGCGGACGAGCGGCACAGCCTGACGCTGCATGTTCGCACCCATGAGGGCGCGGTTGGCGTCGTCGTGCTCGAGGAACGGGATGAGCGCAGTAGCGACGGACACCATCTGGCGAGGCGACACGTCGATGTAGTCAACGGCTTCGGGGGCGACGAAGTCGACCTCTCCACCCTTGGCGCGCACGAGCACGCGCTCCTCGAGGAAGCCGCGGTTGTCGTCCACCTGCGCGTTGGCCTGGGCGATGACGTAGCGGTCCTCGTCGTCGGCCGTGAGGTAGTCGACCTGGTCGGTGATCTTGCCCTTGACGACCTTACGGTACGGCGTCTCGACAAAGCCGAGCGGGTTGATACGACCGAAGGACGCGAGAGAGCCGATCAGGCCGATGTTCGGGCCTTCAGGGGTCTCGATGGGGCACATGCGGCCGTAGTGCGACGGGTGAACGTCACGCACTTCCATGCCTGCGCGGTCACGGGAGAGACCACCAGGGCCAAGTGCCGACAGACGACGCTTGTGGGTCAGTCCCGCGAGCGGGTTGTTCTGGTCCATGAACTGCGACAGCTGCGAGGTTCCGAAGAACTCGCGGATGGCGGCGACGACGGGACGCGTGTTGATCAGGGTCTGCGGCGTGATGGCCTCGACGTCCTGAGTCGTCATGCGCTCGCGCACCACGCGCTCCATGCGGGACAGGCCCGTGCGGATCTGGTTCTGGATCAGTTCGCCGACGGCGCGGATGCGACGGTTGCCAAAGTGGTCGATGTCATCGGTCTCGACGATGACCTCGCCGTTGGCGCCCTTGAGCGTCGTGTGGCCAGCGTGAGCGGCCGCGATGTACTTGACGGTCGCAACGATGTCGTCGACACCGAGCACCGAGTCGCCGAGAGGCTTGTCGACGCCCAACTTCTTGTTCAGCTTGAAGCGGCCAACCTTGGCGAGGTCGTAGCGCTTGGGGTTGAAGTAGAAGTTGTCGAGCAGGTTCTGACCGGCCTCGACCGTGGGCGGCTCGCCCGGACGGAGCTTGCGGTAGAGGTCGACGAGCGCCTCGTCCTGCGAGTGGACGGTGTCCTTCTCGAGGGTCTCGAGCACTGACGGGTAGTCGGCGAACTCCTTGGCGATGTCTTCATCCGACAGGCCGAGGGCCTTGAGGAACAGGGTGACTGACTGCTTGCGCTTGCGGTCGACGCGGACGCCGACGGCGTCGCGCTTGTCGATCTCAAACTCGAGCCAGGCGCCGCGCGAGGGGATCATCTTCGCGGTGTAGATGTCCTTGTCGGACGTCTTGTCTGCCGTCGACTCGAAGTACACGCCTGGCGAGCGCACCAACTGAGAAACGACAACGCGCTCGGTGCCGTTGATGATGAACGTGCCGCGCGGGCTCATGAGCGGGAAGTCGCCCATGAAGACGGTCTGAGACTTGATCTCACCCGTGGTGTTGTTCATGAACTCCGCCGTCACGAACAGCTGGGCTGCATACGTGAAGTCCTTCTCCTTGCACTCCTCAGGAGTGTGGCGGGGTTCCTCGAAGTAGGGGTCCGAGAAGGACAGGGACATGGTCTGCCCGAAGTCCTCGATCGGGGAGATCTCTTCGAAGATCTCCTGAAGTCCCGCAACCTCAGGCACGTCATTGCGACCTGCCTTCCGTGCGGCTTCAATACGGGTTTGCCAAGCCTTGTTGCCCAGCAGCCAGTCAAACGACTCGGTCTGCAGCCCGATGAGGTTAGGGACCTCAACTGGCTCAGAGACCTGAGCGAATGAAACGCGGCGTGAAGCGGTTTGGTTGGCGAAAGCGGAATCGGTGCGCGAGGCAGCCAAGGGGTCGTCCTTCCCATGACGATGGTTCGGTTCCGCGTTGCCTGAGCCTCGGCTCCACCGGATCCTGGGGCATCATCACTGAGGCAGTGGACGCTCGCCAGGTAGGCATATGAGGGCAGGGCAATAGACAGCGCAACCTCCAACGTTAGTCACGGTTGTCGCATTCGTCAAGTGCGGACTATAAGGCATGGTGCGAAGCGGTGTCGATACCCGGTCGGCGCGCCTGTGGACAACCCGCGCTCCCTGCCCCAGCGTCGGCCGGTGGTACCAGGCCCGGCGTCGGCCGTTGGCTCCCCCGCCAGCGTCGGCCATTGCCTCCACCACTTGCCGCGTGCGCCCAAGTCTCCACCCCTTCCGAACACTTCTGACCGTTGCGGCGCCCGCCGCGCGGGTCTGGGGCGCATCTGCCCGGAGTGTCGGACGCCCGACGGTCAGAACTGTTCGGCATGAGGGGCGGGGCGGGCGCGAGTCGAGCAGGCGCGCGATCCGTCGGCCTCGACCGCGCACGTTCGGTGCTGCGTTGGATCGAGTCGGACATTCAGACACTGCGAACCAGCCCGGCGGGCGGCGCGCCGATGCACACGCGTGCTGGGCGCAGTTGGCCGGCATGTCGAGGTGGAAACGGTTCGCACTGTCTGGGGGGGCGCGACAGGCGGCCCGACATGCGCACGCGGGCGGAGCAGGATCCACGCGGGGCGGACGCGGAAGCCTGGCCGACTCCGGTGGGCGTGCCCGGGGGATGCCGCCCATCACGTCGCGAGGGACGGCAAAGGCCGAGCCACCCGAAGGTGACCCGGCCTTTGCGCGAGTTGCGGGAGTCGAACTACTTGAGCTCGACCGTGGCGCCGGCAGCCTCAAGCTGAGCCTTGGCCTTCTCGGCGTCGTCCTTCTTGGCACCCTCGAGGATCGTCTTGGGGGCCTCGTCAACGAGAGCCTTGGCTTCGCCAAGACCGAGGGACGTGAGGGCACGCACCTCCTTGATGACCTGGATCTTCTTGTCGCCAACAGCGGCCAGAATGACGTCGAAGGAGTCCTTCTCTTCGACCTCTTCTGCGGCAGCAGCAGCCGGAGCGGCAGCGGCAGCAGCGACGGGGGCGGCTGCGGTGACCTCGAAGGTCTCCTCGAATGCCTTCACGAACTCGGAGAGCTCGACGAGCGTGAGCTCCTTGAATGCCTCAATGAGCTGCTCGGTGGTGAGCTTCGCCATGATGATGTCCTTTTCTCTTTACCTGCGGGAAGCAGTGTGATGTGGGGTGCAGCCTTAGGCTGCGGATTCCTGCTTCTCGCGCAGGGCGTCGACGGTTCGCACCGCCTGAGACAGTGGTGCTTGGAAGAGGTATGCCGCACCGAACAGCGACGCCTTGAAAGCGCCTGCTGCCTTGGCGAGCAGTACCTCGCGAGACTCGAGGCTCGCGATCTTGGTGATGTCCTCAGCGGAGAGCAGCTTGCCCTCCAGAACGCCACCCTTCAGGACGAGCTTGTCGCTCTCCTTGGTGAAATCACGAAGACCCTTCGCAGCCTCCACCGGATCACCGGTGACGAATGCGATGGCCGTGGGACCCACGAAGAGGGAGTCAAGTCCCTCTACGTCGGCATCCTTGGCCGCGAGCGCCGCAAGCGTGTTCTTCACGACCGCATAGGTCGCGGTACCGTTCAGGCCCGTGCGCAGCTTTGCGAGCTGGGCAACGGACAATCCGCGGTACTCGGTGACGTAGACGGCATTTGCGCTGCGGAACTGATCCGCGAGCGCCTTGACCGTCGCCACCTTGTCTGGCGTCGCCATAGTTGTCCTTCCTTTGTCTGACCACCGGGCCGGCCCCACACAACGAAAAAGCCCCGCGCAGGCGGGGCTGGGGCGCATCGTCCGCACACACAAAGGGCGACCACATGGGCCGCCCAAAGTCTGCGCGCGAGGCGCCGTCAACTTCTCCTGCGCTGGTCTCCGTTGTAGCGGAACTTCGGCCGTTCCCGGTTTCCCGGGCCCGACGACCGGCGGTCTTGGGCCTGGCAAGCATACGCGATGCCGCGACCGCCGCGCAAACGGGCCTCACAGACCACACAGGGAACGACGAAGGCCCGGTCCCCCACATCGGGGAACCGGGCCTTCGCCTTCAGACTTAAGCCTCTGCCTTAGCGGTGGCGTCCAGCGGGATGCCGGGGCCGGTGGTGGCCGACACGGCCGCCTTCAGGATGTACTTACCCTTCGAGGCGGAGGGCTTCGAACGCAGCACCTCATCGATGAGAGCCTGGTAGTTCTCGAGCAGCTTCTGGTCGCCAAACGACGCCTTGCCCAGCACGGTGTGCAGGTTGGCGTGCTTGTCGACACGGAACTCGATCTTTCCGCCCTTGATGTCGGACACAGCCTTGGCCACGTCCATCGTCACGGTGCCGGTCTTGGGGTTCGGCATGAGGCCACGGGGACCCAGCACGCGGCCAAGACGGCCGACCTTGCCCATGAGGTCTGGCGTGGCCACGACGGCGTCGAAGTCCGTGCGTCCGTTCTGGACCTCTTCGATGAGTTCGTCGCCACCGACGATGTCGGCGCCAGCCTCGCGGGCGGCGTCTGCCTTGTCACCGTTGGCGAAGACCAGGACCCTGGCGGTCTTGCCGGTGCCGTGAGGCAGGATGACGGTGGAACGGACCATCTGGTCCGCGTGACGGGGGTCGACGCCGAGCTTGAAGACGACGTCGATGGTCGAGTCTGTCTTCTTGGACGAGGTCTTCTGCGCGAGACGGATCGCCTCGAGCGGCGTGTAGAGCTGGCTCTTGTCGACAAGCTGTGCGTTGTCGCGGTAGGCCTTGGAGCGCTTCATGTGCTTCTTCTTTCGGTGAAGGCGTGGTGACGGGCCAGCGCTGGCCCTCCCACTGGGGTGTATCGACTACTTAACGGTGATGCCCATCGAGCGCGCGGTGCCTGCAATGATCTTGGCAGCGGCGTCGATGTCATTCGCGTTGAGGTCGTCCATCTTGGTCTCGGCGATCTCGCGCACCTGAGCCATGGTCAGCGAGCCGACCTTGTCGGTGTGCGGGACACCTGAACCCTTGGCGACGCCGGCAGCCTTCTTGATGAGCTGTGACGCGGGCGGGGTCTTGGTGATGAACGTGAAGCTGCGGTCTTCGTACACCGTGATTTCCACGGGGACGATGTTGCCTCGCTGCGACTCGGTCGCGGCGTTGTAGGCCTTGCAGAACTCCATGATGTTCACGCCGTGCTGACCCAGTGCAGGGCCGACGGGCGGAGCCGGGTTCGCGGCACCAGCCTGAATTTGGAGCTTGATCAGGCCGGCAACCTTCTTCTTCGGGGGTGCCATTGGTCTTTCGGGTCCTTCTGTGTGAGTGGTGGCGGCTCACGCCGCCTGGTGGTTCGTTCTTGCCTGTCGGTATCGCCTAGACGATCTTCTGGACTTGCGAGAACGAGAGTTCGACCGGAGTTTCGCGGCCGAAGATTGATACGAGGACGTGGAGCTTCTGGCTCTCCACACTGATCTCGGAAATGGTGCCGGGCAGCGTGGCGAATGGGCCGTCGATGACGGTGATCGCCTCTCCCACCTGGAAGTCAAGCTCGACCTGCGGCCTGGACGATGCGTCGCCACCTTCGTCGGAAGCGGACGACGCTGGCGCTGGCGGCGCCATCATCGCGTACACCTCGTCAGGGGTAAGCGGCACTGGCTGGTGAGCGTGGCCCACGAAACCCGTCACGCCGGGCGTGTTGCGCACTGCGCCCCACGACGCGTCGGTCAGGTCCATCCGCACCAGCACGTAGCCGGGCATCCGCACGCGGGTGACCTGCTTCTTCTGGCCGTTCTTGTACTCGACGACGTCTTCCATCGGGACCTCGACCTGGAAGATGTAGTCCTCCATGTTGAGGCTCACGACGCGGTGCTCGATCGCTTGCTTGACGCGCTTCTCGTGGCCGCTGTAGCTGTGGACGACGTACCAGTCGCCGTCTTGCATGAGCAGCGAGGAGCGGAAAGCGACCTTGGGGTCGACCTCGTCGTCGGCGACGGCGCCGGGCGCCTCGTCGGCCACGGTGAGCGCGTCCTCCTCAAGCGGCGCTCCTGGGTCGGAAGGCACGGTGTCGTCGTCGCCCTCGACCACCGCGTCCACTGGAGCGTCGTCAATTGCAGCGTCGTCCACTGGCGCAACCTGCTCAGGCGCAACCTCGGCGTCGTCGATGTTGTCGACGGCGTCGTGGGGATCTGTGCTCACGTCTTTCCTTTCGTCTGGCTACTCGGCTAGTCGCCGAAGACCCATTCGGTCAGCGAATTGAAGCCGAAGTCGAGCGCGAATGTCAGCGCCATCATGACGGCGACGAATCCAAGCACGACCCAGATGTAGTTGATGAGTTCCTCGCGCGTGGGGGTCACGACGCGACGAAGCTCGGAAATCACCTGGCGCACGAACAGCGCGATGCGACCGAAGAGGTTCAGGCCCTCACGCTCTTCGTGGCGTGGGTCCCGCTCTCCGGAATCCGTCACTGCAGATTCGCTCACCTTGATAATTCCTTCGCTTGTGCGGTGCGGGAAGACCCGCTCTACGCAGGGCAGGAGGGACTCGAACCCCCAACCGTCGGTTTTGGAGACCGATGCGCTACCAATTGCGCCACTGCCCTTCGGGGTGGTTGAGAACCCCTGGTGGTGTTCGACAGCAACCTTGGCTCCCCGAGGAGAACCTCCGACAACTCACATTTTGGGCGCGAGTCATCATGGCTTCTGTCAATCGCCGAAGTGCCATGTTACGCGGTTTGCCGCCCGAACGCGAACGGCCGCAAAACCTCCCGCGCGCGAAGTGGAACAATGACTGGCATGCTTGCACCAGAACGCCGCGTCTCTGCCCGCCTCGGCGCCATTGCGCCCTCTGCCACGTTGGCGGTTGATGCCAAGGCTAAGGCCCTCAAGGCCGCCGGCCGTCCCGTCATCGGCTTCGGCGCGGGAGAACCTGACTTCCCGACGCCAGGGTTCATCGTCAACGCGGCCATTGACGCCGCGCGGGAGCCCAAGAACCACCGCTACACGCCGGCAACAGGGTTGCCAGAACTCAAGCAGGCGATCGCCACCAAGACCTTGCGCGACAGCGGCTACGAGGTTGACCCTGCCAACGTCATCGTTACCAACGGTGGCAAGCAGGCAGTGTTCCAGTCCTTCGCGGCCATTCTTGATCCTGGCGACGAGGTGCTGCTGCCCGCTCCGTACTGGACTACCTACCCCGAAGCGATTTCGCTCGCGGGTGGTACCCCCGTCGAGGTCTTCGCGGGAGCGGACCAGGGCTACCTGGTCTCGGTCGAGCAACTTGAGCAGGCGCGCACCGAGAGGACCAAGGCGCTGCTGTTCTGTTCGCCGTCCAACCCCACTGGCGCCGTGTACTCGCCCGAGCAGACCAAGGCGATCGGTGAGTGGGCGCTGGAGCACGGCATTTGGGTCATCACCGACGAAATCTACGAACACCTCACCTACGACGACGCTGAGTTCAGTCCCATCGTGCGAGCCGTTCCGGAACTGGCTGAGCAGACCATCGTGGTGAACGGTGTGGCCAAGACGTACGCCATGACCGGTTGGAGGGTCGGGTGGATGATCTCCCCCGCAGACGTCACCAAGGCGGCGGCGAACTTCCAGTCGCACCTCACCAGCAACGTCGCGAACGTTTCTCAACGCGCCGCCATCGCCGCTCTTGAGGGCGGGCTCGAGGACGTCCATTTGATGCGCAAGGCCTTCGATCGCAGGCGCACCACCATGGTGTCGATGCTCAGTGAGATTGAGGGCCTCACGGTGCCGACGCCCACCGGCGCCTTCTACGCCTACCCCTCGGTGTCAGGGTTGATTGGGCTGACGGTGCGCGGGCGGCGGATCACCTCGAGCGCCGACCTCGCCGCCGTCATCCTCGAAGAGGCGGAAGTTGCGGTGGTACCGGGTGAGGCTTTTGGCCCCAGTGGCTACTTGCGCCTCAGCTATGCGCTGGGAGACGACGACCTGGTTGAGGGCGTCACAAGGATGCAGTCGCTCCTGGCCGAGGCGAAGTAGCCCCAAGAGACGTCAGGGGGCCGAATCGGTCTCATGGACGATGCGCGCGCCCCTGCGGGGGCCATTACGCTCGCCCCATGACCTCTCCGGCCATCACGATTCGCGGCCTTCATAAGCACTACGGTCCCAAGCGCGCCGTAGACGGCCTTGACCTCGACATTCCTGAGGGCGAGGTGTTCGCGCTGCTCGGACCCAATGGCGCGGGCAAGTCGACCACCATCGAGATCCTCGAGGGATTCAGGCGTCGCACTTCCGGCGACGTGAGCGTGCTTGGCATTGACCCTCAGCACGCCGGACGTGAATGGCGATCCAGCATCGGCCTCATGCTCCAGTCGACCTCTGACCGCTCCTTCCTGACCGCTCGCGAGGCACTCACCCACGCCTCTCGCCTCTACCCGAACCCACGCGACGTCGACGAGACTCTCGCCGCCATCGGCCTGACCGACAAGGCGGAAGCCAAGCCACAGACTCTCTCCGGGGGTCAGCGGCGGCGCCTCGACGTAGGCCTGGCGGTGATCGGCAACCCACGCCTCGTCTTCCTCGACGAGCCGACCACTGGCTTCGATCCTGAGGCGCGGCGCAGCTTCTGGGGGCTCATCCAAGGGCTTGCAAGCGACGGCACCACTGTCCTCCTCACTACGCACTATCTTGACGAGGCCGAGTACCTCGCCGACCGCATTGGGATCATCAACAACGGACGCCTGATCGCCCTCGACACCCCCGCCAAACTGAGGGCCCGCGCGTCGGCTGCGGTGGTGGCGTGGGAGGAGGGCGGAGCGCGCAAGCGAGAGGAGACAGCCGCACCGACCGCGGTGGTCCAGCGGCTCGCCGAGAAGTTCGGCGGCGAGATCCCCGGCCTCACGGTCACCCATCCGTCGCTCGAGGACGTGTACCTCAGCCTCATCGGAGAAGCGACCGCAGACGAATCCGCACTACGTGACCAGGAGGCAGCGGCATGAGCACGGCGGCCAACGAGGCGGCGCATCCGTCGTGGATGTCGATGGCAGTAGACCGCATGCGCGTCGAGCTCAAGGAGTTCCTTCGGTCGCGCGAGCAGATGATCTTCATCTTCTTGTTCCCCATGATGCTGCTCGTGCTGTTCGGCTCCATCTTCGGGGAGCAGACCGTCGGAGACCCACCCCCCGGGCAGCCCGCGGTCACGTTCTCGCAGTACTTCTTGGCGGGCATGATCGCCACCGGGATCCTGAATACCGGCTTCCAGTCGCTTGCGATCACCATTTCGATCGATCGCGACGCTGACGTCCTCAAACGCATCTACTCGACACCGCTCCCAGCGACCGCCTACTTCGCTGGCAAACTCGCTCAAGTGGTGCTGGTGTCTCTTGTGCAGATCGCCATCCTTGTGGGGCTCGGCGTAGCGCTGTATGACGTGACCTTGCCCGCCGAGAGCGGGCCGTGGCTGACGTTCGCCTGGGTCTTCCTGCTCGGCACCGCCGCATCGGTCGTTCTCGGGATCGCGACGTCGTCACTTCTCCGCAACGCCAAGGCCGCGTCGGCCATCCTCACGCCCGTCGTGCTAGTGCTGCAGTTCACGTCGGGTGTCTTCTTTGTCTACACCCAGTTGTCGAGCGGGCTCCAACAGTTCGCCGCGCTCTTTCCGCTCAAGTGGCTGGCTCAAGGAATGCGCTCGGTATTCCTCCCTGACTACTTCGCCGAGCAGGAGGTTGCCGGCTCGTGGGAGCACCCCATGACGGCGGTGGTGCTGGCCGCATGGTTTGTCATCGGGCTGGTGGTGTCGGTTCGCACGTTCAGGTGGATGCGACCCGAGGACTCCTAGCCGCGGCGTCACTCGGCAGGTCGACCGCTAGCGTAGGTGGCCAGGCAGCCTGTCGATGAACGCCTCGAGGAGCGAGACTCTGGCGTCGAGGTCCACGTCTTCGTCCTTGCTGTCGTCCCAGATCAGCACTCGCTCGCCGTCGACGTGAAAGGCGACCGCAGGGTCCTCCACGGAGTTCAAGAAGTCGATCATGCGCGGCTGAAGAATGCCGTGGGCCTCACGCTCGTCTGTCGCCTTCACCCTCCACCGGCGGTTGAAGTCATACGACTCCACGTCCACGTCCCGGCCACCCAGGAGCGTGAACACCGCATCTGAGATGCGCTCGGGAACGAAATCCACCGCCTGAAGCGCGCGCGGCAGGTCCGCCCACACCACGCGCGAGGTGAATGACCGATACGGCAACAGGTCGTGCCCAAAGTCGCCTTCAAGCCACGCGGCACCGGCCCCGCGCGCTTGCGGCGTGGGATGAGCGCGGGGCATCGCGGTCAGTCCGATCACACGACTGAATGGGGCTGCGGTCCAGGTCTCGTCGAGCTTGGCGTCTTCAGTGTCTTCGTTGTCGTAAACCCAACCCCGCGCTGTCGCGAGCGCACGCACCTGGTCGGCGACTCGATGGTGCCGGCGATCAATCCGGTTGAACTTCAGGTAGGCGAGCCGTGAGAGCGACAGCCAGAACAGCGCGGCGATCGCCAAGAGGCCCGTCAAAACGAGGTGGTCGCCGTCCGTAAAACGCTCGCCCCTGATCGCAGCCAGGAACGGCTCAGATCCGCTGAACATGTCCAGCCCCACGATGGCGACCGGCACGCTGACAGCAGGTACTCCCGCATAGATCAGGCATAGCAGATAGGTCCACATCCAGCGGCGCCGGACTCGACTCGGAATGCTGAGATAGTCGGGCCGTTCGGCCCTGAACTTCTCTCTGCGAGCGGCCTCACGGCGACGCGCGCGAGCGCCCTTGCCTATGCCGGAGGCTGCACGCGTCCGGAGCCTCCAGCGGTCCTGCCAACCCGCGGCCCACACGAGGACGACCAACGCGGCGTTCGCGGCTAGCGCGGCTCCCGCAACGGGGAGGGCGCCTGAGAGGCTCTCGTCGCCTAGCCAAGCCTCGCCCACCCGGTAGAGGGCGAGGGCTCCCAGCACCGGCGCAGCGATGGTGGCGATCGCGGCCAGCAACAGCGACGCCATGTGGAAGTCTTCCCGCCCAAATGGCGTGATGTCGCCGCGCCTCTCTCGCCTCCCAGTCCCGGCGACCCGCCGACCTCTACGTGTCATGAGCGTAGGTGCCCTGGAAGTCGATCGATAAAGCCCTGCAGGAGCGTCAGCCGCGCGTCGAGGTCGACGTCTTCGTCAGCACCGTCGTCCCAGATCAGAACGCGCTCGCCATCGACGTGAAATGCGACGCTGCGGCCCTCGACTGAGTTCAGGAAGTCGATCATGCGGGGCTGAAGAATGCCGTGGGCCTCACGCTCGTCAGTCGCCTTGACCCTCCACCGTCTGTTGAAGCCATACGACTCCACGTCCACATCTCGGCCACCCAGGAGCTTGGCCAGAGCATCGGACATGCGCTCAGGGACGAAGTCGACGGGTTCAAGCGCGCGCGGGAGTTCCGCCCACACCACTCTGGATGAGAAGGCTTTCATTGCAAGCACTGGCGTGCCATAGTCACCCTCGAGGTAGATGGCTCCGCCCCTTACGTCACCAAGAACGCCCTCGGCCACCGGCGCTGCGGTGAGGTCGCGGACTCGACTAAACAGCGTGCGGCTCCAGTACCCAGCGCCGGATGCTGGACGCGCGCGGAAGTCGAGTCCCCGACGCAACGCCACCTGCGCAACCTGCTCTGCCACCGCGCTGTGGCGACGCGCCAGCGCCGACACGCGCCGACGCGCCCACAGAGTCACCCCTGCCGCACCGACTGCGAGCACCCCAGGCACTGCCACTGCGCTGGTCACGCTCCCGTCGCTCCCGCTCGACATCCAGGACGAGACTCCCAGCACCACGAGAGACTCCGCCGCGATGAATCCAGCGAATGCCACGACGAACTTCCAGCGCCGACGGGCGATGCTCGTCGCACGAAGATGCCCAGTCGAGGCATCGGTACCGTCGTCGGGGCTCAGCGGTCGTGCTTCCCCGAGCCGCAGAGAGGCCATCTGCAGTTCGCGAGCCTCACCGTGCGATAGCGCCTCGCCCAAACGCGCGCCGTGCATCACCCAGTCTTCAAGGGATGCTTCATGCGAACCCGACATGCACCATGCCGCATAGCGTTCTCGGTCAATCCTCACGACTGCGGACGGCTCATCAAGCGTGGCGAGCGCCCGGGCCAACGCGGGGGTCAGGACCTCGGCGGATGCGGCAGCCCGTTCAGCACGAACGCGCCACCCCCGGGGAAGGCCCCACTGGTCAGGGTCGACGGTGACGCCCAGCGACGCCTCCATCACGTCGTCGGGAACCGCTGGACCGAAGAGGTCAAAGCATCCGGCCTGCTTGGGAAGAGAGCCCATCGCCACGGGGCTGACGATCTCGGCCTCGCCGTTGGCCCCCGGCATCACGACGCGAAGGACTCCGACGACGTCCTCGAAGAAGTGCTTGCGTACCAATGCTGGGCCCACCTGGACGGAGTTGCTCAGCATCAACACCCCACCACTCCAGCCCCTCGCCCATTCGGAACTGGACTCCAGGGCAGAACCACGGCCTGCGCTTGCATGCTCCACAATTTGTTCCGCAAATGGGCCAACGAGAGGTCGCTTGGCCCAACGCACCACCGCCGACGCGGCGCCCCAGCCAGCGACGCCGACAGCAAGAACGGCGAGAGCAACGGCGAGTCGCAGCGGAACCGAAAGGCTCCCGATCGCACCGATGACGGGGGCCGCGGCGATGACGAGCGCGGCGACGAGGCCCCCGAGTCCTCCACACAACTCCGCTAAGGCTCGGCGACCGCCCCGTCGTCGAGCAGCCTGCGACTCACTCGTGGTGCCCATGGAGTTCACGGTCTCAGAGGAGCCAGGCCCGGCCGCCGCTACGCGCCGCGGGGCGCGAAAGTCTCGAACAGTGCCTTACCTGCCGCGGCGATCTGACCGGCCACCAGCAACTGGTCGGTGGTCGCCTCCAGACCGAATCCCCGACCATCCGCCTCACCCCAAAATGCGACGGTCGCGGTCAACGGATCGGAGTCCCGGTTGACACGCATCACCATGCGCGCGTTGCCAAGACGAGAGTGCTCGACGTCGTGGCACTCCACGGTCGCGGTTCCGGAGGCGTCGTCGAGCAGACGCTCTTCTGTGGCGCGGCGCCATTTCGCACCATCTGACGACGTCATGAGGTCGACCACAGTCGGGTAGGGCTCACCCACAGGGGCAAAGACGAACTGCTCACCATCAGTAGCGCCCTCAACAAGAGTCTTGAGGTGGTCGCGCAGCGTGTCGACCGCGTCCCCTTGCGCGCCGGAATTGCGTGCGGCGATCGCCGTCGCGTACTCCACCCACTGACCTTGAGCCTGAGGCGTCAGTGTGCCGCGACGAGGCAAGGGGATCCACACGTTCTCGTCGAGCGCGAAGGTCACTGCGTTCCTCATCAGGCGTCCTCTCGTACGACCGCGGACAGGATGAAAGCGTCGCACAACTCAAGATAGAGCTCTGCAAGCCCCCCTTGCCCTTCCGCGCTTGTGTCGCCCAGCATCGCCGAGAACGCCGCGATGTGCCACGCGGACCCCTCGTGACCAGGGATCATGTACTGCACGCGAAGCGCAGGGAGCCGCTCGGCAGCCGCCTCCATGCCCTCACGCGCGTCAGCGTCCAGCGGTGCATCCTCGATCTCGGCGGACCACTGCTCCGCGACGTCTCGCACGGAGTGCGTCCGCAAGATGAGTCCGGTTTGCAACGTCATAGGTGTCGCACTGGTGTCCCCTGCAGCGATGCCCGCGAGGACGCGGGCGGGGTCGCCCGTGAGTACGCCGTCATGCAACCGCATGACTTGCGCCGACATCGGTAGCACCACCCCTGCGACGGGCGCGGACGGGTACATCAGAGAGATCACGTCTGCCTGCGCCTCTGCGGGGGCGGTGGCGGCCGCATGCAGTCGCGAGCGCATCCAGTGTTTTGCGATGGCGCTCGAGTCACGGTCTGCAGACGCGAAGGCCTTCTCGACGGCCTCCTCGATCGCTTTGTCCCTGTTCCCGTCGAGGTCAAGTCTGGTCCACCCGGAGGGAACAGTGATGTTGAGCGTTGTCGTCACGATGCAGAGACCAGATCAGCGGCGGTGGGCAACGGATCCTCGCGGAAAGCCGGAGCGACCACGTCGTTGGGGGTGAAGTCCGAGACTGCGGTTGGCGGCGCATCGGGTCCACCGAACCCTTCGACAATCGACCACGACCCCGTGGCGATGCTCCAACCCGACATGCTCAAGCCGTTGAGGGCATGGCTCGTGGGGTACCACGACGTCAGACTCAGTGCCGCGTCGACGCCGAGTGCCTGTCCGAATCCCGGGAAGACATCGAGCGCCATGTCGAGTCCGGAGCTCAAGCCGTCGGTCTTGTTGGCCGCGTTCACCAAGCCAGCGCCCCAATTCGGTCCATTCACGTTGTCGGCCATGTCGGTCGCAAACTTGGCGGCAAAGGTGTCGAAGTCTCCAGTAGGAACCTTGTTGAGCACCGGGCCAGCGATCGAGTCGGCGAGCTTCCCGCCGATCTTGTCGACAGCCATGTCGATCGCGATGTCGACCAGCGCCATCGGGCTGACTCTGCCAGAGCAGACCAGCACGACCGTGAGTACGACGCGCACGACCTTGATGATCTTTGACGCGAGCTGCGCGAGCCTTGCTGCTGCGAACAGGACCGGCGCGAAGGCTGCCCCTACCCCAGTGAGCACCGCGAGAACGGCGAGGACCGTGAGGAGGACTGCGAGCACATCAAGGATGGTCTCCAAGAGCGGCAACAGCTCGGTGACAAACTTCTCGAAACCATCGACGAAGCGGTCCCATCCGCTGTCGTTCAGCGGAGAACCGTCGACCGAGTCGCGGATGCGCTGCGCAGCGCCGTCCGCCGTATTGCGCCATCGCTCGATCAGATCGCGCAGTTCTTCATTCTTCTGCGCGACTACCTGCTCGATGTACTGGACCTGGTCCTCGGCCCGACTCAGTGCGAACCGCAAGCCTGCGATCGCGGGGTCCTGAGGATCAGCCATCGCGATCTGATCGCGCAGCTCGCTCAAGCGCCACGCGGCCGAGTCGTAGTCACCGTGCGCGTGACGAGCGGCTGCCATGGCAGCGTCAGCTTCACCCTGCAAGGTGCGAAGCTCGGAGGAATAGCGAGCGAGCTCGTCAGCGACCGTCTCATAGCGGTCGTCGACCTCCGTGAGTTGGCCGCGTACTTCGGTGGCGACCTCGACAAACGCGTCAACCGCGTCGCTCGTCGTGTCGGCTGAACTGATCACGGTAGCCAGATTGGTGGCGGTCTCCCTGATCGCCTCTGCGATCCCGCTGTAGTAGCGGGAGTAGCGTTCGACGGTGTCAGGCTCGCCATCGATGGGATTCTGTGCGTCGAGTGCGCTGGCCATCAGACCATCCCCCTGCCAAGGTTCGGCGACATGCTCGGCGTGGTGGACGTGGCGGCCTCCGTGAGGCTCGTGGCGAGATCATTGTCAGCGGCCGCCAGGTTCTCCGCGACGGAGGCCGAAGTCTGGGCCAGGTAGCGCACGTTCTCACGAACCTTCTCGCGCCGAATTCGCCACGTGCCGGCGAAGTGCTCGACAGCCTGTCGTAGTTCGTGCGTCTCATTCTTATTGCCGATCGCGGACGTCACCATGTCGACCATCGTGTCGGTGTCGTCGAACTCATTGGCGATCCTCGCCAGATCGGTGGACGTTTGCGCGAGCGCGTCCAAGTCGATTCGAATCTTGCTTGCCACGTAAAACCCCCAGGCTTGCCGGCATCATGCCGGGCGGTTTCGGCGGGCGCGCTCCTTGGCGCACCCGCCGTGACCTCCGATGCTTACTGACCGCGGATGGAGCTCGCGAGCGACTCGTCCGTCTGCTGCAGCGCGTCGGCTGCGGAGCGCAGGAACTGGCTCAGGCCCTCAAGGGCGGAGATGGTCGACTTGGCCGACTCGGTGAACTGCGTGTACTGCTCCTGGAAAGCACCGGACGACGCGGTGGTCACGTAGCCCTCTGACACCAGGTTGTCGATGTACGCCTTGAGTTCCATCAGGCGGTTGTCGATGTCGCCCTGGCCCGAGGTGAGCTGGTCCGCCGACACGCGAAGGTCGTCATACGTCACATTGAGATTTGCCATGATCTGCCTTTCGATAAGGCCACCCCCCTGCGGTGGCGTACTAGAAAACTAGCCGTCGCTCCCTGCCAGCGCCAGCGCATCGCCCGAATCTGGGGAGAACTCCCCATCCACCCACGGGATCTGCACGACGGCGACCTTTCCCGACTCGATCCAGAAGCCGCGTCCAGGTGGCGTGAGTGCCCTGTTGAGCCTCGGCCCTGACGCTCCGAAGAGCATCTGTACGTCCGGACCCTCAGGCGCAAGGATCAGCCCGCGCCTGGTTCCCTTGAGATCGGACACCATTTGCCCGGTGGTCCAGCCCTGGGTGTCGGCCTCGCCGATGACCACGTGACCGTTGCGTCGTGCGCCCTTAAGAAGTTGCACGATTGGGCCGTCGCTCATCGAGGCGCCGAAGTCCTGGACGCTCTCGATGAAGACCACCACACCGCCGTCCCCTTCGGCAGGCTGCTCGAGAGCTGGCCCCATCTCGGCAGTGAGTTGTTCTGCCGCTTGCGGGCCCACAAAGGCCGACGTCCACACGCTGAGGTCTGCATTCGCAGACCGACGCTGGCTGAGCAGGACGATCTTGCGCTCAGGCTGCGCACGCCGGATCGACGTCGCGAGCCACGCGACGGCCGACGACCGGCCGGAGCCCGCCGAACCCGCGATCATGAAGGACCGGTCGATCCCGAAACCGCGCGGCGCCAGCGTGGCCGAGTCGATGCCAAGGACAGGCAGCCCGTCCACGGTGGCCGGCATGGTCGACGCCTCCACCATCGAGGGCATGCGCGGAATCGGCTCCGCGCGCCACTCCGGACGCGCCGGGATCTTCTCCGCGAGGCGCTCCACCTGACGCGCCTGCTCGTCAAGGCGCCCGATGCCGCCGAGCACGGCGACCTGCATCTCCTGGCGAGTGGCCAGGTCGATCGCGCGTCCCGCGGGCGACTGCGGCGTGAATCCGGTCGTGCGCAACCCGAGCATCCCGTACTGGTTCTCGTCGTTCATGCGCAGCACGATCGAGCGGGACACGAGCGACTGAATCGACGTGTGCATCGCGCCCACGCGGTCAACCGTGAGTGCCACGTGCACTCCAGCCGCACGCCCCTCAGTCAGGATGTCCCTGAACGCGTCGAAGGAACCTTGGCGTGGAACGTCGTGCATGTACTCGGACTGGAACGTGCCGTAGCCGTCCACGAGCAGCATGATGCGCGGCATGCCCCTGTCGCCAGAGACCGCCCTGTACTCGGTGAGGTCGGCAGCCCTCGCTCCCGAGAACAGCTGGGTGCGCTCCTCAACGATGCCGGCGAGGCGCTTCAGCATGCGGCCGACGCGCTCGTCGTCATCGGCGTCAACCACGTCGGCGACGTTGGGCAGGGGCCGCAGCATGTCAAGGCCGCCGCTGGCGGCGTCGAGGCCATAGATATGGACAGGGGCGATGTCGCGAGCCAGGGTCGCGCCGATGGCGAGGCTGCGCAGCGTGGTCGACTTTCCGGAGCCGGAGCCGCCGAACACGACGAGGTTGCCGTCGCGGTCTGGGTGATGAACGGCGGGGTACTGCGCCTGGCGTGAGGGGTCGTCAACGAGTCCGAAGGCGAGGGCACCATCGGCACGCTTGGAGACGTCCGACAGCGAGTAGGTTTCGGCGAGTTCATCGAGCCACGGACGCCTGGGCTCGGGGATCTCAAGCAGCGCCGACGCTCCCACCAGGGCGGTGACGACGCGTCCTGCGTCTGGCTCACCGTCCGCCTTGACGGCCCTGGCATCGCGCGGCAGTTCCCACGCACCGCCGGCACCCATGGCGAGCTCCCGTGCCTGGATGGTCGCCCTGTTGCCGCCCGGAACCGAATGCGCTCCGGCGTATGCCGATTGGAAGGTCGCCAGGCGACCGGGACCCATGCGCGCCATCGCGCGCCCAGGCAGGCCTGGGTCCATGTGCGCGGCGGTCGGCACGCCGAGAATGTCGGCGGAATCCGCCTCGTCGGCCATGCGCAACGCGATGCGCAGGTTGGTGTTGGCTCGCAGGTTGTCCTTGATGACGCCAGCGGGACGCTGCGTCGCCATGATCAGGTGCAGGCCCAGCGAGCGCCCACGTTGGGCCACGTCCACGACCCCGTCGACGAACGCGGGAACCTCCTGGACAAGGGCGGCGAACTCGTCGATCACGATCACCAGGCTGGGCGGGGCGTCTCCCCCGCCCTGCTTCACGAGCGTCTCGAGGTCCTTGGCGCCATGGGCGGCCAACAGCCGTTCGCGATAATGCAGCTCGGCCCTGAGGGACGCGAGCGCGCGGTCCACCAAGTGCGGGGTCAGGTCGGTGACCAGGCCGACGGAGTGGGGCAACTTCACACAATCGGCGAAGGCTGACCCGCCCTTGTAATCGACATATAGGAACGTGACGCGTTCAGGGCTGTACGCGGCCGCCATGCCCAGGATCCACGACTGCAGGAACTCCGACTTTCCTGCACCTGTGGTGCCGCCGACCAGCGCGTGCGGCCCTTGGGTCTTGAGGTCGAGGTAGAACGGCTCGTCGCCAGCATGCCCCACGAGGGCACGCAACGAGAAGAGTTTGCCCGCCCCGGAGGCATCGTGACGCCAGCGCTGTTCGTGGTGGCCCGGTTCCAGGGCCTCGAAGCCGTGCAGTTCCAGGTACGACACGGACGGCGGGATGTCGGCGTTGCCGTCCACCACGGCACCCACGTCTTCCACACACGCGAGCCTGCGGCCAATGTCGCTGGCGGTCTCAATAGAAAGCGTCTCGCATTGGACGGGGTCGTCGGATCCTCCCCGTCGCACGTGACCAACGGTCGCGTTGCCGTCCGCGCCCCACTCGACAAAGGATCGGCATGCAGCGGGCAGGGCAGTGCGCGTCGGCGCCACCCAGACCACGTGCACATTCACGTCTGCGCCCTTTTCGGCGAGCCGGATCAAGCGCCGACGGTCGGCGGGGGCTGAGTCCTCAACAAGCACCACCACGGAAGGCGTGGTCGGCGTCTCGTCGTCGCCCCCAGTGGACTTCTCCCGGCCACGAAGTTGCGGTACATACGTGCCGATGTCGGAGCGCGTGCGCGCGGCGACAAGGGCCTCGAGCCCGCTCAGAAGCGCCTGAGCACCTGCCCTCGTACGCACCACGTGGTCCGTCTCGATGGGCGACACCGGCGACGACGTGTGGGGCAACCATTCAAGCCATTGCCACCTGTTGCTCTGCGTCGGCGAGACAAAGGCGGTGACGATGCACTCGATCGGCGAGTGCAGGCCTGCGACTTGCGCCATGACGGAGCGCGCGACCGCGGCCGCCGCGTCGTCGTCGCCGACGATGCCTAGGCCGCCCGAGACCCTCAGGTTCGCGGTGACAGGGACCCGATCGATCGTGGCAAAGCGGTCTGCAAGTTCGTCGACAACCTCCCACGAGTCCGCGACGGCATCGCGAGGAGAGGGCTTCGTGAGCTCGAGCGAACTGGGAACCGTCCCGAGGCCCACCCTGACGGTGAGGAACGCGTCGTGCTCCGTGCGGTGCGTCCACAACAGCGGGCCGAGCGTCCTGACCGACGCGACGATCTCATCGGTGGAAGGCGCGTACGCGAGGCGCACCTGACGCTCCCTCTCCTGGGCCTCGCTCAGCCGACGGTCGGCGGCGACGGCGTCTGCCCTGAACTCCTCCAGCTTGGCGGCCGACTGCTTGCGCTGGTTGTAGCGATTGTCGAAGAAGCCGCCAACGATCATGATGGGGCTCATCGCGACAAAGATGAGCGACAGCAGTCTTCCCGTCACCAAGTACATGGACAGTCCGAGCACCACTGGCGCGACCAGTGCCACGCGCGGGAACGAGCGTGGCTGCGGCTTGGTGGGCGGCTCCGGCAGTTCGTGAGTGTCGTCCGGCAGCGGGGGCACCACGCGGGGCGAACGGGTGAACTGAACAGAAGGCGTGGTCGGGATCGCCTCGACGGTGCGCTGGGAGACCGCGATCTCCAGCACCGTGTCGCCGATCGACACCCTGTCGCCAGGAAGCAGCGTGGCGCGCGTGACGAAGGTGTCACCCAACAACACTCCGTTGGTCGAGCCCATGTCGGCGATCTCGAGGGTGTCTCCCGCGATGATGCGGGCGTGGCGCTTCGATGCGAGCGGGTCCGACAAGTGGACGGCGACGTCGGGGTCGCGGCCGATGACGTTCGAGCCCGCGCGCAAGGCGAAGGTGGCCCCAGCGTCGGCGCCTGAGACGACGGTGACGGTCGCGACGGGGCCGGAGGCGGCGGTCTGCGAGGCCTTCGCTGCCGAGACCACTTCCACGTGGTCGCCCGAGCGGATGCCCGACGATGCAATGTCCATCTCGGGGTCGACAACGCGGCCACCCGCCACGGCGCCAGCTGATCTGGCGGTGACCTCGAGCGTCGGATCGGCAGGCCTCAGCGCGGCGTTGCGGCTCGGATCGGCGCCCAGCACGAACTCGGCAACCTCGCGCACGGTCGTGTCGGCTCCCGCCGACACGGACAGCAACGCCGTGGTGCCGTCGCCGCGAGTGGTACTGATCTTGAGGCTCATCGAGCGTCCTTTCGGGCCGTAACCGCCGGCCGTGCCACCTGGGGGCCAGAGGGGTCGAGCAAAGCGAGGTCGGCGCGGCCGACGAGTTGGGCGGCGAGCGCGTGCTCGACGAGCCGCGCCCTGCGATTCGTGGCGTACGCACCACCGCCGCCGCGGAGGCCAGGCACGCCGAGCCTGTCGAGCTTCTCGCACACATTGTCGAGTTTGCGATTGAAGCGCGTGACGGTCCAACCAAGGCGTTCGGCGGCAGCCGCCGACGTGGGAATTTCGGACATGCCCGCCCCTTCCCTGCGCAGCATCGGCTCGGCAAGAGCGACGATCAGCAAGTGCTGGGCGGGCGTGAGGGCGACGGCACCAAGAGTCGTGGGCCCCACCTGACCGGATCCGCCAGGGACGTCTTCGAAGCGGGGAGTGTCGGCGTAGATCGTGAAGTCGTACGTGGTCGGGCCAGCGGAGAACACCACATGGGTCGCGTGAAACACGATCGGCAGCCGTGCGCCAGGCGCGAGCCACGACTGCACCCTCCCGCCGCCATCGGTCACCGTCGCGCTGAGACGAGTACCCACGTTCACCAGCCACCACAGCGACTCGGCTCGCGAGATGCGCAGGAAGTGGCGGTGCAGGAAGGGGTTGTCGTCAATGGCCAGCGAACCCTCACGGCCCACCGTGAAAGCCCCGTCCGACGGAAAGACGTGGTGGTACTCGCCAGCAAACTCGACGGTGATGCGCTCGGACAGCTCCGACGTGGATGAGGTCATGGCGTGCACCCGACTCCAGGAGTGGAGCCCGTCCTGCCATCGGCTCGACGGAGCAGCACCTCGATGCACACCTCTTGGCCCTCATACGGAACGCTCGCGGTCGGCTCTTCAGTGGACTCGTAGGCCACGGCCGCTTCCCCCACGCGCACTCCCCATAGGAAGGTGTCGCCTGGCTCCGGGTCGGGAGCTTCCCACGTGAACACCGCGGTGTCGGCCTCGATCGTGCCGACAATGTCCTCCACGATCGGCACTTGGGCCGCGACCACCACATCGTCTTGAGGAACGACGGAGGTGGGAGCAGGTGGCGTATCTTCCCCGGTCGAGGAGAAGAGTCCAAGCATCGCCGCCGTCACGACGCCGCCGACCACCACCACCGCCGCGCCGACGCCGATGAAGAGGGGTGCTTTGCTCCGGCGTTGCTCGGGGGCAGGCTCTGCCTCCGCAGATGCTGGCGCGGGCCGCGGGCGCACCTGCGTCCGGCCAAGGGTGGCGTCGTCGGGAAGTGACACCGGCGGGGCACCCGCAGCCTGCGACGGCGTCGCACCGTCCCTGCGCACCACGGTCGCGTCAGAAACAGGAGCGTCGCCCAGCGGCGTGCCCGTCGAGTCGGCGAGCACCGCAGCGTCTGTGGTGCTGAAGGGCACCTCGGAGAGGTAGCCCGACGTCGACGAGGGGAACGCCGACGGCCCAGGGCCTTGAGGGTCGATGCTGACCACCGAACGCACCCTGGTCCGGCCGTCGTCTTCCGGCTCGTCGTAGAGGTCCTCCGCGCTGTCATCGATCACGTCGAACGGCGTCACCGACATGGCGAGCTCGATCTGAACCTTTTGAAGCGCCCGCGCGAAGTCGACCGCGGAGCTGTAGCGCCTCGCCGGATCCTTCGCCATCGAGGTGGCGAAGACTGTCTGGAGGCTTGTCGGCACGTCCGCCCTGTCGATGGGCCTCAGCGGCTCGTGTTGAATGCGCGCGATCACGTCGGCCGTTGAGTTCTTCTGGCCAGGTACCTCAAATGGCGAACGTCCTGCCAGCAACGTGTACACGGTCGCACCAAGCGCCCACAGGTCGGTCGCCACATTCGACACCGGCGGCGAAGCGAAGGCCTCTGGCGGGGACCATGGCGGGGACATCCCTAGCGACTCCTCCGAGCCTGCCTGGGTCGCCGCGATGCCGAAGTCCGCGAGCGCTGGTCTGTTGTACTCCGTCACCAGGATGTTCGCGGGCTTAATGTCGCGGTGCAGGATTCCCGCGCGGTGGGCGGTCTGGACGGCGCCAGACACCTGAATGCCCACACGCAGCGCCTCGGCGACGGAAAACGGGGCCTTGCGGTAACGCGCCTGCAAGTTGGGCTTGGGGCAATGCTCCATCACCAGGTAGGGGCGCCCGTCGGGAGCAACGTCGGCGTGATAGATCGTGACAATGGCCGGGTGGGTCGAGAACTGGGCCATGGTGTTGGCCTCTGCCTTGAAGTCTGCGATGGCGCTCGGGTTCATCGCGTCGGCCAGCAACACCTTGACCGCCACGCGGCGCTTCGGCATCTGTTGCTGGTACAGGAAGACGTCGGCAAAGCCGCCCTTGCCGAGCAACTGCACATAGTCGAAACCGGCGATCGTCGGCGGCGTTGACGGGGGTCTCGATGCGCTCATGGCAACTCCACAAAGGTCACGGTGACGCCGTCACCGAGGTCGATCACGTCGCCGGTCACGACGACAGCTGGTTCGCCTGGGTGCAGGCGCACGGGGTCGGCAGCGCCACGGCGAAGCATGGAGCCGTTCGTGGTCTGCAGGTCCACGGCGATCACGGAGGAGCCCTCTTGGCGGAGCTCGAGGTGATTGCGCGAGATGTCCTGCTGAGGGGAGGGCACGGCGAAGAGGTGGGGTAGATCTCCCGTGACCCTGGTGGCCTGGGGTCGACGACCGATGATGCACGGACGGTCGATGACGATCTCCTGACCAGTCGACAGGACGGCACGGCCGATGGTGGGCGCTGGCGCAGGGGTGGAGTCGGGAGCCGACGGGGCTGAGGCAAAGGCGTCCGGGGCAAGTTCGGCGATCCGCGACACGGCGAGGGTCGCGCCGTCGTGGTCGCCGAGTCCATCGCCCTGCGAGGACTCTTGTCCGTGCTCTCCGGAGGTTTCGTGCTGCGCTTCAGTCTGGACTCCGTTGTCCATCGCGACAGACGCCTGCGGTTCAGCGCTTGCGGGTTCCTGTGCGGCGTCCGCTTCTGGCACATCGTTGCGTGGTTCCACCGCGGGAGCGCCGCCGGTGCGGAGAAAGTCGGGAAGCCCCGCGATCATCCCGTCGACTACGGGGGTGGGCGCGGAGGCCGCTGGGCGGGAGGTTTCGCGTGGCGGCGCGGGGGGCGGGGGTGTTGTGGTGGCGGTCGTTTCCGACGCAGGTGCGGGGGGCTCAGGCGGCGCGGACGGCGCGGACGGTGCGGGGGGCGCGGCCGGTGCGGGGGGTGGGGGCGGCGCCGAGTCGCCGCCAGCCTGCGGCTCGGCGCCCTCAAGGCGCTCCCGACCGGACGGCTGGGCCGTTGACTGAGCCGCCGGAGAGCGCGTGGCTCCCACCGATGTCACGGTCGATCCCCACAAGCCTCCAAAGGAAGTGTCCTCGTCAGGTCCATCGTCGGCCGCATCGGGCATGGAGGTGTCCGGTATCGGGGCAAGCGTTGTCGCACCGGAAAGCTCCTCCGCCTCGTCGGCACCCACCGGTTCGGGCTCGTCCACGCCGGGCTCAGGCTCGGGCTCGGCCTCGGCCAGCTCTGGTCCAGGCGCGTCGGTCACGGGTTCGGCGGTGACGGCGATGGGTGCGGCAGGTGCGACGGGCGCTACGGGAGCAGAGGTCGCGCCGGCCGGCGGAGGCAGCACCCGCTCCGAGCTCCCCTCGGCGCCCACGACTACTCCGCTGGCGAGAACCATGCCGCTGCCAAGTTCGAGCGCTCCTGCCGCAAGGGCGAGCGCCGCTTCCCCCAGGATCACGGCCGTTCCGACGGGCACCACCGCCTCCGTCCACGTGGTGACGCCCGCCCCTGAGATGGGCGTGCCTGCTTCAGCCGCGAGGCGGCCGCGCACGGCAACCCTCGTCCCCTCAGGCTCGAGGAGCGCGAGCGCGAAGTCAGGAAGCGCGGACACACTCGCACCAAAGTGAGCAGTCAGCGCATCAATGAAGGCGCCGAAGCCTCCCCCTGATCTCAACGCCGCTGCCACGGCAGCGCGCACATCGGGTGCGACGCCGGCGTCCAGCAGCGCGACGCCGCCGGCCTCCGCAATGGCGATGAGGGTGCCAGGAACGTACTGATAGGTCACGAGGCACCTTCCGCTGGAGCATCCGCGCGCGGCACTGTGTCCGCTCCTGGCGCGTGCTCGTCGCTTGAGCCCACGTGCTCGGCATTCACCACGATCACCGTGACATTGTCGCGAGCACCGGCCTCAAGCGCCTGCCGCACCAGATCGTCGGCGGCCTCTTGAGCGCCGGCGACCCGCGCGAGCGTCGCCTCGATCACCTCGTCTTCCAGTTCTCCTGACAGGCCGTCGGAACAGACCACGACCCTGTCGCCCGTCTCGACCGGGACCATCCAGAAGTCCGGCTCGCCAGGAGCGCCTGCGCCAATGGCGCGCGTCACCATGTTGCGGCGAGAGTCCCCACGCGCCTGTTGAGCCGTCAACTCGCCAGCCTCGATCAACTCCTGGACCACCGAGTGATCGACGCTGATCTGCTCGAGTCGCGCGCCGTCGTAGCGGTACGTACGGGAGTCGCCCACGTTGACAACCACCCAGTACCCCACGCCGCCGACGCTCGCGAGGCCGACGCCGGTAAGGGTCGTACCAGCCCCTTCCGTCTCGCCCGCAAGGGCATCGACGCGCGCTGAGGCCCGGTCGAAGGCCTCACGCATCTGTTCGACGGCGACCGTCTCGGCTCCCGCGAGCGGCCGGAACTCGTCAACCACCATTGCGCTGGCCACCTCGCCAGCTGCATATCCGCCCATGCCGTCCGCGACAAGGAACAGGGGGGCCTCGCACAGGTACGAGTCTTCGTTGTGAGCGCGAGTAGTGCCGACGTCGGAAGCGGCGCCCGCGCTCAGCGTCACCGGTCCTGCGTGGTGAGTTGCGCCCATGTCAGCGCACCTCGAACGACGCAGAACGGTCGCCCACCACGAGCCGGTCGCCCGAGATGAGCGGCAGAGGCGTTCCTGGCTCGACAGCGACTTCCGTACCGTCGCGATGCACCACCACGCCGTTGGTGGAGTGCAGGTCAGTGATCGTGAAGCCCTCTGGGGATGCGGCGATGGCGAAGTGCGTCTTTGACAGCGACCGGGTGTTGTCGGTGATGGGCACGAGCAGCGCGTCGGCGTGTGTGCCAGCGGCGGGGTTGCGTCCCATCACGGCGGTGCCGGTGACCGTCACAACATTGCCGTCGTCCCACGTGAGGACGGCGACGCGGGCCCTTGGTGCCGCGACCCTCGTGGCGTCAAGATCCTCTTCTGCCGAATCCGTTCCCTGAGGTGGTTCCGGAGTTGGCGGCGGCGGCGGTGGTGGCGGCGGGGAAGCAGCAGGCGGCGCCGACGCTGGTGATGGTGGTGGTGGTGGCTGCGGGGACGCTGGAGCCTGAACTGACGAACTGGGCGGCTGCGCTGGCGGGGGCGCAAAACCCGGCACTGCGGTGATCACGGAGGGCTGCTCGTGGTGCACAGCGGGCGCCTGGTCGGCGTCGGCGTCAGCGACAGGCGCGGACACGGCGTGGGGCACAGGAGGTGGCGGGGGCGGCGGAGGTGGTGCGGCAGCGGCGGCAGGCGCAGTCGGGGCGTGGCCACTGCTCGCTGCTGCTCCCACCATGATCGAGCCGACCGCAAGATCGTGCCAGCCCCGCCGCTGCGGGTGGAACAGCGGCGACAAGGCGCCGATGACGATGCCAGACGTCGCGCCCAGCACCACTTGGCGGAGCGCGGCCCGGCCGAATCCGAGCGGGGCGCCGGTGTCGACGCGCACCAGCCGGGTGCCCATCAAGCGCATCCCAGGCGATCCCGCCTTGCTTCCCTTCAGGGCGACGAGCACCGCCCAACCACCCAACGAGACGGCCCACACCAAGCCGACCGCCCCGAGAGCGGCTCCTGCGTTCGCGGCATCGTCGGCGTTGCGCACCACGGAGAGCATCGCGGGAATGGCCGCCACCATCGTGAGCACGCTCAAAGACCCGTAGTCAATGAGCGCGGCCACGATGCGGCGTCCGAGCGGGGCCGGTGTTGTCATGAGTTGTTCCTTCTCGCTTTCCTGGTGGTGCCACGATTCTGGGCGCGTCGCTGCACAAGCGAGCGCAAGCTCATGCGCGCGGCGATTCTCGCTCTCAAGGGGCGCGAGCGGTGCATGGACCGCATGGCGGTCGCGACGTCGTTCCAATAGCTCGCCACCTCCTCGTCGGAGGGTTGGCCCGGCGCCCACACACCCGCATCCGCGCGCTGGGCAAGCGCCACAGTTGATGCTTGGGCAAAGCCCCCGTCCACGAGACGAGCTCCCTCGATGCGGGTGGCATGCTCTGGCACGGTGACTCGATAGTCGGCCGCGAGGTCAGCGACCTCCATCCAGGCGCCATTCAGGCGGTCCCACGTGGCGCCGGAGCGACGCCTGCGCCGCCTCCGCCTCGCCTTGGCAACAAGAATCCACACGATCGGCCCCCACAAGATGGCGGAAGCGCCAGCGCCGACCAGAACCAGCACGACGGTCCGGACGAGTGCCTCGACGTCGAGAGCAGTGTCCTCCACCACCTCGTCGTCCGTTGGCAGGCTCGGAGGTACTTCGGCGGGCGGTGCCGGCGGAGGCGGGGGCTGAAGCACCCGCGGCTTGGGCTCGCGTTGCGGCTCTTGCTCCTCGTTCACTGGAGTCTGGTCTTCGGCTGGTGCGGGGTCGATGGGCACCCAGCCAGCGTTCTCGAACGCAACCTCTGCCCACACGTGTGCCGTCGCACCCGTGGCTTCAAAAGCCCCGGAGGTGTACGTCTCGGGATAGAAACCCACGACGACCCGCACGGGGATGCCGAGTTCATGGGCCATGAGCGCATACGCCACGGCGTATTGCTCGTCGTCGCCAATCATCTGGTCGGCAGCGAGCAACTCCGCGATCCGCTCGGCTCGGTGACCCGAACGCGACGGAGCTTGACCCTCAAGGCCGTGAGAGAAGAACCCAGCGCCCGACAGGTGGTCTGCCAAGGCGACAGCCTGAGCGTAGGGGCCACCGGCGTCGGCGACGACGTCTGCGGCCATCGTGCGAGCCACCTCTGGCGATTGGGAGATGGCCGGAGGGGAAAGGCGCGAGAACGACGCCGTTTCAAGTTCCTGCGGCGACGGCGGTGCGGCGACAACGGCGTCGAACTGATACGTCGTTCCCGACGTCAACCCGTACGTCTCGACAAGAGTCTCCGTCGCGGCGTTGTGGTGGAGCGCCTTGGAGAGCGACTCGGCCTGCTCCCCCGTGAACGACACGGCGGTGAGGTCGCCGACGGTTGGCACCCACACTCCGTTCAGGGCGTCAACAGTGACCGTGAAGGTCTCCGGCTCGCCCGCAGCGTCGGTTGGGAGCTCGCTGCCGACCCCAGCGAAGGACCCGCCAGTGGAGGAACCGTCGCCAGAGACGGCGTACACCACGCCGTCGTAGGCGTCGAGGGTCGCGAGCCGTACGCGGGAGTCCTGAGGAAGATGGTCGACCGTGAAGAGCGTCGCGTCTTCGTAGTCGCGCACCCACTTGCGGAACGACTGCAGAGGGCTCGCATAGTCACGCAACTCGAGCGGAGGGACCACTTCTTCGCGCAACAGGTCTCGATCCTGGTCGGGAGCGGCCACGGCGATGCTCCCCGCCCCCATGGCCAAGGCGCCAGCGACCATGGCTGCACCTCCGTAGGCCCGTCGCCTGCGGGACGTCGCGAGCGTCTCGGCAGAGTGTCCTGCGGCGAGCGCCTCACCTCCTGCAGCGCGGTCGCGGTGCCGACGCCACGCGAGCCAGGCAAGCGCGACCGTGCCCAGCACCGCTCCTTGAGCGAGCGGAGCGGCGGCACGATACAGACCGAAAGCGATCGACACCCCCAAAAACGCGAGCACTGGAATCAGCGCCCAGGCTGCGTGACGCCTTCGCAAGGCAAGCATGGTGGCCGCCAGCGCGGCTACGAGCGCCGAGATCAGCGGTACCAACACGACCGTCTCGAAGCCAGCGGTAGGCACGTCGACCGTGAGGAGTGCCTTCCAGGACCTCACCGCGCCAAAAGCCAGGCCCCGCAAGGTGTCGAAGGTGGGAACCAGTCCAGCGATCGTGGTGCTTCGGAGTGCTAGGGCGCCGCCGGTGAGCACGTAGGCGCCAATCAGGGCGGCGACGGCGACGATGACGGGCCACCGGCGCCAGACCGCAACGATGCCGATGGCCATGCCGACAACCAGACCGCCGATGGTGGCGGGAAGCCACGCGGTCGAAGCGAAAATGGGGGCGAATCCCCACGCGCCCATGGCGAGCATGACGGCGACCGCGGCGAGGTCGACGGCGGCACGACGCAAATCGGGCCTGCGGGGGGCGTTGAGGCGCGTCATGCCGCGAGCCTCCTCATGGCGTGCGGAAGGTCGCGCAAGTCGCCGATCGTGAGCACCACGATGTCTCCGATGGTGCGCCGGGTGAGAGGGGCATCGGGAGTGCAATAGATGGCGACAACGAGCACGCCCAACGGAATGTGAGTGGCGGCCAACCGGATGTCAGCAGGAGTCACCGCCCCACCGCACACGATGACGGCGACAGAGGCGTCCGGCACAGCCGTGCCCGTCCTGAGTGCGAGGTCGACGAAGGTGCCCCTGCGAGCGTCGGTGTTCTCGAGTCTCGACAGCGAGTCGAGGAACTGCTTGCCCGACCGCGTGGGGAGTTGTGCGCCCTGAACCAACACGCTCAACTGCTTGTCTTCCTTGAGCGCCTGCAAACCGAGCGAACCGGCGACAGAGACCCCCAGCTCGAACTGGTCCTCGGTCTCATACTCGTCGCCATTGAGAGACAGCGAGATGGCCAGGTGGGACCTGCGCGTCTCCTCGAACTGCCTCACCATCAGTTGACCGGTACGAGCGGTCGACTTCCAGTGGACGTGCCGACGGTCGTCGCCTGGCACGTACTCCCGTAGCGCGTGGAAGGCGATGTCGGAGTTGGACAGATCCTTCGAGGGAAGCCCCTCGAGATCTTGGAGGAAACCGGAGGAGGAGCCCTCGAGCGACACCGTGCGTGGGTGCACGTAGAGATCGACGGGATCCGTCCACGTCACGACGCGCGCCAGCAGCCCCAACGGGTCGCCTCGCACCGCAGTGATGGGACCGACGGGGAGCACCGCGCGGCGATGGGTAGGAATGGTGAATACGTCGTCGTGGCTCTCGCCCGCACCCAAGCGAGGGATCGCGAAAGAGGCGAGACCCTTTCCCACGGGAAGCTCCACGAGCACGGGAAGCAGCGCGCGCTTGGTGGGGTTGCGCAGCTCGATGCCGCCCACCGCACGCTCGCCAACAACGACGCGGGTCAGCGCGAGGTTCAATGAAGCGTCGTACGCGATCCTGCCCACCAAGAAGAAGGCCGCCATGACCAACGCGGCGCCGCCGATCGCAGCGATCGTCAAGAACTCGAGCCATCCCCACATGCCCACCACACCGAGGGCGATCGCCGTGCCAGCGAGCACTACCGCGCCGAGCCCGGTGAACCAGCCGACCACCGTCCGCAGTGGCCGCACGATGGGGGCCGCGAACGGTGCGGCGACCTCCGTGACCCACGCGCGCGCCATCCCGACCGCGGGGTGTGCTCCCGTGGTGGTCGACGGCGCGACGGCGTCGCCGCGCGTGGGGACTGCGCTCATGCCGCGGCGGTCCTGCTCTGCGGTGCAGGCACCTCGGCGAGAACCCTGTCGACAATCTGGCTGGCGGTGGCGCCTTGGAACTCGGCCTCGGCATCGAGCACGAGCCGGTGAGCCCACACGGGCTGGGCAAGCGCCTTGATGTCATCGGGCGTGACGAAGTGTCGCCCCGAAGCGGCGGCGTGGACCTTGGCCGCGCGCACCATAGACAGCGCGCCGCGCACGGACACGCCCAGTCGCGCCTCCGGTACCGCGCGGGTCGCCTCGGTGACGGTCGCGATGTAGGTGAGCACCGCGTCGTCCACGTGGACGGTCGACGTGAGTTCACACATGTCTGCGACGGCCTTGGTGGTGATGATGGGCGTGAGCGCAGCCGACCGGTCCCTCGCGGCGGAACCCGACAGGATTCTGGCGGTGTGGGCGATGTCCGGATAGCCGATCGTGGTCTTCAACAGGAAACGGTCCAGCTGCGCCTCTGGCAACTTGTACGTGCCCGCCTGCTCGATGGGGTTCTGGGTGGCGATCACCAGGAACGGCTTGCCCACCGAGTGGGTGATGCCATCCACAGTCACGCGGGACTCCTCCATCACCTCGAGCAGGGCCGACTGGGTCTTGGGGCTGGCACGGTTGATCTCGTCCGCCAGCACGATCGACGCGAAGATCGGCCCGCGGTGGAACTCGAACTCGCGCGACTTCTCGTTCCAGATCGTGATTCCGGTGACGTCAGAGGGCAAGAGGTCTGGCGTGAACTGGATGCGCTGGTGCGTGCCTGAGACGGTCGCGCTCAGGGCGCGGGCGAGCGACGTCTTTCCCGTGCCTGGCGCGTCCTCGAGCAGCACGTGTCCCTCCGCGAACATGGCGGTGAGCACGAGGCGGATGACCTCGTCCTTGCCAAGAACGGCCTGGCCGATGTTGGCAGTGATCTTGCCAAAGGTGTCGGCAAACCACGTGGCCTGCTCTGGAGTCATCGTCATGTGTCTTGTCCCTCTCTTAGCACCGGTTACCAGCCGGAGTCGTTTGATCGCACCCAGGTGCCGTCCGGCATCTTGACTCGCGTGTAGTACGGGGTGTCCCACGTGTTGTTGGCCGCAGGGCCCGAGTAGCAGTAGTTGAAGGAGGAGCTGCCGCTGCTGTTCGTCGCGTAGGACGAAGGGATCGTGCCCTGCGAGAAAGCCCCCGTCGAGTTGAGGCACTGGTACTCGAATCGGTAGTTCGGCGGGAAGTACCGCAACTCCCAGTGGAAGAAGGAACAGTCGGACGCCACCGCGCAGTAGCCGGTCGCCGTTGGTCCCTTCGAAAGGGTGAGTTCAGGGTTGATCGTCCGGCTGGTCGACGCGGTCGCGCTCCACTGACCCTCTGAGTCTTGGACTCGCACCTCAATCGAGTGCGTTCCGCCCACCGACGGCGCGTTCACCGATCCACCAGAGGTGGAGCCGGATTGCCACGAGCCGCCATCGATCCGGTACTGGAGCGTGGTGATCGGCCGACCGTTCGACGTTGCCGCCGACCAGGTGAAGCGCACGGTGCCGCCGCTATTCGCGGAGGAGACGCTTGGGGCAGGGGGCACACCGTAAGGCACGGCAGCGGCCGACGCTGCAGAGGGGTTGCCGGTGTAGGAGACGCCGTCGGCAGTCGCCGTCGCGCGAATCTTCACTGTGTACGACGAGCCGTTGGACAAGGACCCGATGATGCGGTTAGACGGGAGCGGCTTGTAGCCGCCGGCACCGTTCAGTTCGTACTCGTAACTGATCCACGAGGCGTCGGCGCCGTTGCGCGGTCCTGGACTAAAGGCCACGGTGATGCGTCCGTCGCCAGGAGTGGCCGTCACTGAGGTGGGTGCTCCTGGCGCCACGAACGCGCGCCTCGGGTCCGATTGCACGGAGGGATCGGACGCGCCCGCCTTGTTGTGAGCGACGACGCTGAAGGTATAGGCGACGTCGTCCGTCGCCAATTCGAACGCTCGCGAGTACACCCCTGCTGGGACCTCGGCCGTTGCGACGGCCGCGCCCCCGCGTAGTGCCGTGACCGTGTACGACGACACGGTGTCGCCGTTACCTGAGGGCTCCGCCCATTGCACTGCGATCTGGGCCCTGTTGCCGACAGGAGCGAGGCGTTGGGTGGCGGGCTTGGCAGGTGCGACAGGCGGCCCGGCAGGCACCTCGGTCGCGGAGTAGTCCGACCATGCCGAAGGCTCAGGAGCACTGTTGCGAGCCTGCACCCTCACTTGATACGCGACGCCATTCTCAAGCCCCGTCCAGACATACGACGTTCCCGTCACCTGGAGCGCCTGTGACGGCCCCGCCACAGGGGGAGGAGAAATCTCCAGCGTGTAGTGAGTGATCGCAGAACCTGCCGTCGGTGGCGGCGTCCACTGGACCGACAACTCGCGGTCACCGAAGGTGAGCGACGGAGCGGCGGGTTGCTCGGGCCTGATGTCTGGCCTGGCCACATCGGACGGTGACGAGGGCGCCGACTCCCCTGCCCTGTTCGTCGCCGTCACGGTGAAGCGGTACTCGACATCGTTGCTCAAGCCGTCAATGGTGCAGATGGTGGTGGTACAGCGCTTCTCCGTCCCCTGGTCGGAGCGAACGGTGTAATGAGAGATCGCGGCGCCGTTGTTCGCGGGAGCGGTCCACTCGAGCACGACGGTGCGATCCTCGACCGAGCGAATGGCCGGCTTCACCGGCGCGTCGGGCTCCTTGACCACGGTCACGTACACGCGTCCCTCAACCTGGCGGTCGGTGTCTCCCGTGCGGTCTTGAATCGTGTACCTGACTTGGAGCGTGCCGTTGAAGGTCGCACCCGGCGTGATGCGCAGGCCGTCCTCGCCGATCAAGACCTCTCCAGTGCCAGCCTCGACGCCGTACGAGACGACGGTCAGTGGCTCGGCTGGGAAGGGGTTGTAGTCGTTGGCGGTGACGTCAACGACAATCTGCTTGCCTGGCCTCGCGTCGTCGACGTAGTCGTCATTTGCAACGGCAAGAGCCCTGCTGGCGCTCGTGACGGCGACCCTGACCAATCCGGCGACGGGAGGCGCTACGCCATCCGAGACCTCGATCTCGAGATCGGTAAGCGTTCCCTTGGGTGTGTCCGCGTCGGCAGAGACGCTCAGCGTCGTGCCTTCGATGCGAGCGGTGAAGCCGTCCGCCACGTCACCGGCGATGTCATACGTCAGTTGGTCGTCCTCGTTGGGATCGGAGCCGAGGAGGCTGAGGTCGAGCAACGTGGGGTCCTCGCCGGGCGTGACCTCGACCCTGGCGTCGCGGAACGCAGGCGGCTCGTTGCCTGCGGGGAGCACCGTGATGGGGATGGTGATCGCGGCGACCCTTCCAGCAGGATCGTCCACAGCGAGCCCGTCGGTCACTTCGACGGTGATCGCGTCTTTGCCCCAGTAGCCATCGGCCGAGGTGTACTGCAGCGTGGCCTCGTCGACCACGAGGTCGTCGCCATTCGCGTGAGCGGCCCTGACGGCCTCCACCCGCGTCACGAGTGCTGGGTTTCCGTTGGCCGTGATGATGTAGTCGGCAAGCCTGATCGTCTTGGTCTCGCCGCTGACTACCTCGATCGGCGCTGCGCTGATGAGTTGCGGACGCGCCGTGCCGTAGCCAGGAACCATGATGAAGGCCGAAGCGCTCAGGCCATCGGCATCGGTGATCGTGTAGGTCACGATGCGCGGCACGTCAGTGACCTGGAGCGTCACGACTCCGAGCTCACCCATCACTGCCGTTTCGTCCGAGACGGTCAGGCTGAGTGCTGACACGACGCCGTCGGGGTCCTCGTCGTTGGCGAGCACCTCGACCGCGACCGTGCCGTCCTCCGCCACATCGGCGGCCGCGATTCTGTCATCACGAGCGATCGGGGGGACGGGGTCGAGTGCGTCGTCGACGGTGAGCAGAATGGTGCCAGTGCTGGCTGCTCCAAACACATCGGTGATCGTGTACTGCAGCGTGTACTGGCCCTCCGCCTGGGCACTCACCACAATCCTGTCCCCACGTACCTCTGCCTCAACGCCTTCAGGAGCCTCTACCTCGCTCGACAGCGTCACCACATCGGAATCGGGATCGGTGTCGTTCTCCAACACGGCGACTGAAACGGAGTGCCCTGCCCTCGTCGAGGCCTCGTCGCGGATGGCGACCGGCGCATTATTGAAGCCGCGCACTGGCGCCACGCCGACGACGACGGAGCCGCGCGCTGACGCCCCAAGGCGGTCGCGCACCTCGTACTCGAACGTGTCGGTGCCTTGAGAATCGGCATATGCCTCGTAGACGATCCAGTCTTCGCCTTGCTGAACCACCCTGCCGAGCTCGGGAGACGTCGCGAGACCCTCAAGGAGTACCGAGTCGCCGTCTGGATCGATGCCGTCGAGCGTGATCGGGATGCGCACCGTGTTGCCTGCTAGCACGCGGGCAACCGCGTCCGAAGGGCGGGGCGCCGAGTTTCCTTCGTCGGCACCCACGATGGTGATCTTGAGTTGGGCGGAGTCGCGTTGCTCGTGCTCGTCGCCCACGTCGTACAGGGCCGTCGCCGTGCCCGCCTGGTCACCAGCGCGAACACGGATCACGTTGTCCGACACGAAGACCTGCGCAACGTTTGAGTCGACAAGCGGCTCGCCGAGCCCCACGAGCGTGAGTTCATCGCCACCAGGATGGGTGTCGTTATCGAGCACGTCGATGGTCGCGACGTCACCGGCGCGGACCACGACCTCGTCGTCTTCTGCGACAGGAGGCAGGCTCTTGTCCTTTGGCGTGATGGGAAGCACCGTAATGTCGGCGCGCGCAGTGTCAGTGCCGTTAGACACCAGGTACGTCAGGGTGACGGGTTCGCTGAGTCCCGCGAGATCCGTCACGCGCACCAGTCGGTGCTCGAGAACGGCCACGCGCAGGCCCGAGCGCTCGGGCACCTCGACGTTCTGGATGACGAGCACCCTGCCGCCAGGGTCAGAGTCGTTGGCGAGAACGTCCACGAGCGTGTCTTCGCCTGGCGCCACAAGTGCGACGTCGGAGACGGCGATCGGAGGCAGCGTGGCGTCAACCTCCGGCAGCACGTCCACCCGGACGAGCCCCGGCGCCGTTGTCGCACCATCGGTGGCCAGGTACTGGATGTAGTAGGTGCCGGCCGTCTCAGACGAGAAGGTGAAGGTGTTCTTCAGGTAGTCGGGCACCATCGAGACGCCGAGCACCTCTTCCAGTTTGGCGAGCCGCAACGGTTCCCCCGAGCGCGACATGTCGTTGCCGAGGGGACTGACGAGTACTGGCCTGCCGATCGAGGTGACCACATGGTCGGAGTGCGTCTGCGGGGGCAACGTCTGTGAGGGCCACACGTCGACACTTACCGTGCCGGTCGCATCCTCGATGCCGTCGGACACCACCACATCGATGTCGAACTGGCCCGTGACATCAGGGTCGGCTGTGATGGTGAGGCGCCCGTCTGGGGTGAACTCCACCCTGTGCGGCGCTGGCGCGATGGCCGACCTCAGGAAGATGGTGTCGCCCTCGGGATCCACCCAATCGGGGAGCACGTGGTAGGAGACCGTCGCTCCCGACTCCACCACCAATCGCGACCGACGTTGTGGCTCGGGTGCGGTGTTCTCGCCCTCGCCCGCGACGCTTACCGTCACCGTAGCGTCGTCAACTCCGCCGCGTCCGTCGCTGATCCTGTAGGTGAACGTTGCAGTGCCCGTCGCCTCTGGCGGCAACACCACCTGGAAGGCCTCCCCGTCACGGATGGCCTGAACCTGACCTGGCACTCCCGTGGAGTCGACCACCACGGCGGTGAGCAGGTCCCCGTCGAGGTCGTAGTCGTTGTCGACGACGGGCAGAACGGTGGTGCGGCCAGCCCGCGCCCCATAGCGATCATCCTCGGCGACGGGAGGGGTGTTGTCTTCGCTGCGCTCTGGCAGGGAGGACAACTCGTCCTCCTCCTCGAACTCCTCAAAGTCCTGGTCATCGTCGGGCGGCGGCAGCAGCGAGTCCCAGTTGTCAACGCGCTCCATGCCGTCGGAAGACAGCCAGCCGGTGCCGTTGACAGAGTCATTCAGCACCACAACGTCCCGATTCACACGGAACACAAACCTGGCGCTCGGTAGCGCCCCGTCGATTTTCGTCTCTACGTCGTACGAGTCTTCTGTGCAATCGCGGCGGAACTCACCGGCGCCGGCCCATGCCAAGTAGACACACCCTTGCAGGGACACGGGCGCGGCGGGAGTGCCGGTCGACGGCAACTCCTGGACCACAGCCTCAGCACCATCGAGGGGTTGAATCCACCAACCCTTGTCGAAAGCGAGCGCCACGGCCTCGCCTGCGGCCGATGGCTGTTGCAGCACGCTTCCCTCTGGCACGGAGACGCTCTTGTCGCCCAGCCACAGCATGGATGACGACGCGTCGAGCACGACGATGCGGTCGCCCACGAGCGTGACAGTCACCTCGGCGTCGTCGGGCAAGTCGAGTGCCTCACGCTGATCTGTGTCAGCAAGCGGCCCCGCGAGACTCGCGGTGACAATCTCCCCCGTTTCGGCAGACACTGCGACGACGAGTCCGTCTGGCCCGACGGCAAGGGCGGCCCCGCCGCCGATCTCGGCCACAGGCTCCGTCGCCTTGATATCCAGGGAGGACAACCTGCTGACCGGCACCACCCACAAGCGACCGTCCGTCGGATCGAGTATCGCCGCCGTGTCGCCGCCGAGCCCGAACTCGGCATATGCGGGAAGCGCGGCAAGAGAAGGAGCAGTGAGCGCCGCCGGATCCACCAGGGCAACAGTCGAGTTGGCAGTGTCGTGCACCACGATGGTGTTGCCCGACTGAGCGACATCAAACTGGCCGGTCGTGGTGCGGTACGAGCCGTCGAGCGTGCGCGACTGGTGGTTCAGGTGCCCCACCATGAGCACCGACTCGTTGGTGAGCCACACGCCGCCGTCGTGCAGTTCCACGTCGGTGCTGGGCACGCCGTCATCGAGGAACGCGAGCACCCCGAGGGTCATCGCCGACATCGTGACGACAGCGCCAGACGCCACACCCCGTCGCTCCCTCAAGCGCGCCAACCACGTCATGCGTCCCCCAGAATCCCTCGGCCTCGCACACCATAGCGTGAAGGGGTGCCCGGGGAGTAGGGCAATATTCCCCATCCCGCTCTTTTTCGGCCTGTCAGCGCGCTGTGACTCATCCTCGCGATCGAGAGCCGTTCATGCGGCACGGGACTAGCCTTAGCGGCATGGCGCATTGGAGGCGAGGGGGCGACACCGGCATCGCGCTGGCGTTCGCGGTGCTCGCCGTCCTGTCAGCGCACGCCGTCACCCAGAACATCGAACTGGACTATCGCCCCTTCGACCTATGGGGATATTTGCTGCTGATCGCCCAGGCGCTGCCGCTCGCCTGGCGGTCGGTGGCCCCACGCGCCGTGCTGTGGATCATCGCCGCCTTCTGGTCGGTGACCTCCGGCATCGGCTACTCGACCGACGTCACTTTCTTCCCGTTGATCGTCGCCCTGTACACCGTCGGCGCCGCACTTCCCCGCCGCCAGGCCTTCCTCCACGGCGGCGCGACCGGCGGGCTGATCTTCATCTGGACGATGATCGGCGTCTTCGCGACCGACTACGTGCCCTGGACCGCACCAGCCTCGGTGGCCCTTGCGGTCGTGGTCCCCATCATCTTCGGCCTCACGGAACGCGGCCGACGCGAGAAGCTCACCGAGTTCGAGTTATCGGCCGAACGCAGGCAACAGGCGGCGCGCATCGCCGCGGCCGACGCCGTACGGGCCGAGAGGGCCAGAATCGCTCGCGAACTTCACGACGTCGTCGCCCACGAGGTCACCGTCATGACGCTGCAAGCCGAAGGCGCCAGGCGCCGCATCGCCAAGACCGATCCCGACGTAGCAGAGGCGCTCGCGACCATCTCGGATTCCGGCCGCAAGGGGCTCGCAGAGATGCAGCGCATGATCGGAGTCCTTCGCACGTCGGAGCGCGAACTCGAGCACGAGGCCGCGACGCTCACTGGTCGAAAGAGGGCGCCTGCACTCGTCGGCACCACCGACGCCGACGACCTGGCGCCGATGCCATCGCTCGCCGCCATACCCGCTCTCGTCAAGCAGGTCGAAGACTCGGGGCTGCCCGTTCGCCTCGCCATCGCGGGGACAAGTCACGTTCCGGCTGGCGTCGAACTCAGCGCCTATCGCATCATCCAGGAGTCGCTCACCAACGCCCTGAAGTACGCCGGGACGGGCGCGAGCGCCACTGTCACCGTGCGTCGGCGGCGCGACGCCGTCACCGTGACGGTGGAAGACGACGGGCGCGGAGTGATCTCCGACGTCATTTCCTCCTCGGGGGGCAACGGCCTCGCCGGTATGAAGGAGCGCGTGGCCGCTCTCGGCGGGCGCATCGAGTTGGGCGCCAGGCAGGGCGGCGGTTTCAGGGTGCATGCAGTACTCCCCGTCACGGACGACCAGGTGATGGGGCAGCGCACGTACGCAGACAGGAGAAGCAGGTGATCAGGGTAGGGCTCGTTGACGATCAGCAGATGGTGCGCGTCGGCCTCAAGATGATTCTGGAGTCGGAAGACGACATCGTCGTATGTTGCGAGGCCGCCTCGGGTGAAGAGGCGATCGCCGGAGCGGCGGAGCACCGTCCCGATGTGATTCTCATGGACATCCGCATGCCAGGAATGGACGGGCTCGCTGCGACCCGGGAGGTCCTCAAACTAGCCCCCGACTCACGTGTCGTCATCCTCACCACTTTTGACGACGACGAATACCTCTATGGAGCCTTGCGTGCCGGAGCGTCGGGGTTTCTTCTCAAGAGCGCCGACGGGGACAGCCTCGTCAACGCCGTGCGGGTCGTGGCGGGAGGAGAGGCGCTCTTGGCCCCCGAGGTCACCCGCCGCGTGATCGAACAGTTTGCGCGCGGCCCCGTCAGGAGTATCGACGACGCTGGGGCCGCTTCGGAGTCTGTGCCGCTCGGCTCAAGTGCGGCCACGACGCCTGCTCCCTTCCCGGGACTCGACGTTGCTGACCTCGCGGAAGAGCACATTCCGAGCCCTGAGGCGATTGGCGACCTGTCCGACAGAGAGGTGCAGGTCCTCCAACTGATGGCCCGCGGCATGTCCAATCAAGAGATCGCCAAGGAACTGTTCGTCTCCAACACCACCGTCAAGACCCACGTCAGCCACATCTTGACGAAGCTTGGCGTACGGGACCGCGTCCAGGCCGTCGTCGAGGCGTACGACTCCGGCATCGTCATCCCCAAGCCGTAGACGCCTCCCCCTTGAGTGGGGGATGCCTGTAGGGGATGACCCTGGCGTCCTCCTCAAGGACGATGATTCACAACCGTCCCCGCGGCCGATGCCCTCAGGCCGTGACCTTCGCCACACTGAACTCGGAATCTTCTGACACATCATCACGAAAGGCACACCCCATGACCACCATGGAAGCACCAGCGCAGACGCCCGTGGCGGCATCGATGCGCGACGGGTACAAGGACTACGGATTCGGCGACACGGCGGTGCGCGCCCTCGACGGCGTCACCGTCGACATGAAGCGCCACGAGTTCACCGCGATCATGGGCCCGTCCGGTTCAGGCAAGTCGACCCTGCTACACACGCTTGCGGGCCTTGACCGGCTCACCGCAGGCACGTCGATGATCGCCGACGCCGTGATCACGCACCTCACCGAAGCGCAGGTCACCGAGATCCGCCGCAACTACATCGGCTTCATCTTCCAGGCCTTCAACCTGATCCCTTCTCTCAACGGTCGCGAGAACATCACGCTGCCGATGGACATCGCAGGCAAGAAGATTGACAAGGCCTGGTTTGACGAGATCATCGGTATCCTCGGCCTCGGCGACCGCCTCACCCACCTGCCCGCCGAGCTGTCCGGCGGCCAGCAGCAGCGCGTCGCCGTTGCTCGGGCCTTGGTGGCACGCCCGGAGATCATCTTCGCCGACGAGCCTTCCGGCAATCTTGACTCCAAGTCAGGCGCCGAACTGCTCGGCTTCATGCGTCGTGCCGTCAAGGAGTTCGGCCAGACCATCGTGATGGTCACGCACGACCCGACCGCCGCGTCGTACGCCGACCGCATCCTGTTCCTCGAAGACGGCAAGATCGTGGACGAGATGCGCGAACCGACCGCCGAGAAGGTGCTCGACCGCATGAAGCAGATGGGGCACTGATCCACGATGCTGAGACTTGCACTCAAGTCGGTTCGGCATAACCCGAAGCGGCTCATTCTCACGGCCTTTGCCGTCGCCCTTGGCGTCGCGCTCGTGGCCGCGACGCTGACGTTTACATCCGCGCTATCGCGCGGCTTCACCGACCTGTTCGGTGACATCTACAGCTCCGTCGACGTGATCGTCGAGGAGGCTCCAGCCGAGGGCGAAGAGGGCGAGTTCACCGCGCGCGACGCCCAAGGCCCGTTCTCAGACGATGACGTGGCCGCCGTCAAGCAGGTGGATGGCGTGCTGTACGCCGAAGGCTCGGTTGCCTACGAGACGGGTATGGTGCTCAACGCCGACGGTGATGCACCGCTTGGCATGGGCGCACCCACGCTGGTGTACGGCTGGTACGGGATTCCCGACATCGACGGTTCCACCCTGGTCGACGGAGCGGGGCCGTCGGCCGACGGCGACGTCGTGGTCGACGTCGACACCTACGCGAAGCTCGAGCTGGCGCCCGGCGACACGGTCAAGATCGCGACGGACGACGGCGTGCAGGAGCTCACCGTCACCGGCTCGATTCGCTTTGGCGAGAACAACGAGCTCCAGACCGCCAACCTCATGTATGCCAACGAGGCGACGGTGCGCGAACTTGCTGGCGGGGTCGAGGGCTTCCGCGACATTCAAGTGGTGGCAGAAGACGGTGCGGACCCCGACGCGATCGTGGACGCGATCTCTCCCCTCCTGCCCGACGGTACGCGTGCTATCACCTCGCAAGACAAGGTTGCGGAACAGATCGACTCACTCAACGAGGCGCTCAACATCGTGGATGTGTTCGCGTTGATCTTTGGACTCGTGGCCCTGTTCGTTGGCGCGTACATCATCGTCAACACCTTCAGGATCATCGTGACCCAGCGCACCAGGGAGTTCGGACTGCTCCGGGCGATCGGCGCGCAGGGCTCACAAATCCGCAACTCGATCCTTGTCGAGTCCGTGGTGGTCGGCCTCGTCGGAACGACGGCGGGAATCCTGACTGGTTGGGGCCTCGCTCTCGCCGGTGGTGCCTTGGTCGAGTCCTTCAGCGGCAACATCCTTGGCACGCTCGTGTTGCCAGTGAAGGCGGTGCTGTGGAGCTACTCGCTGGGCGTCTCCGTGACGGTCATTGCGGCGTTGCTCCCCGCGATCCACGCCTCGCGCATCTCCCCCATGGAGGCGCTCCGCGAGGCCGGTACTGCCGGCAAGAAGTCGCTACGGCGACGCAACATCGTGGGCGGCGCGCTCACCCTGTTGGGTGTCGCTGGCGTGTTGATTGGCCTGTATGGCTCGGTTCCCAGGCCCGCGTGGTGGGTGGGCGCAGGGGCCGTGCTGATCGTGCTCGGCGTCACGCTGCTCGCCGCGCAGGTGATCGTTCCGCTCGCGTATGGCCTGCGGGGCGTGCTGTCGAAGCTGTGGGGTGTCAACGGCAAGCTTGCCGCGAACAACATTCACCGCGAGCCGCGTCGCTCGGCCAACACGGCCGCGGCCTTGATGATTGGTGTCATGCTGCTGGCGCTGGTGGCGACGTTCACGGAGTCAGTCAAGGACACGTTCACCTCACAGTTCGCTACCAACAAGGCTGAGCTCATCGTCATGAGTCAGGCGACGCTGATCCCGCAAGGGGCCGTCGACGTCATCGCCGAGACGGAAGGCGTCAACAAGGTTGCCCGCTACGGGTTCGGCGAAGCCTCCGTGGATGGCGAGAACTTCTTCATGGGCATCGTCGATGCTGAAGAGATTGATGGAGTGTTCGAACTCGAAACCGACCGTCCGCTGACCGAGCTGGGACAGGGTGTCTTCATCGATGCGAGCGTCGAGGCGCTGGGATACGAGGTAGGCGACCAGATCACGGTCGAGGGACCCGAAGGCTCCGTAACCCTTGAGGTGACCGGCCTGTACCTGGTGGAGGGCGATCAGCCGCTGATCGTGGACTGGTCAGTCGGCGAACAGTTGGTCGGGGAGCCCGACATCATCCAGGCACTCGTTGACTTCGACGAAGGTGCCGATCTCGAGGCAACGACGGACGCCGTCAACGAGAACCTCAAGGAGGACTTCCCGTTGGTGATGCCCCAGTCGCCAGAAGACATCGAGCAGTTCTTCAACCAAGCCCTGGACATCCTGTTGGCCGTGATCTCTGGCCTGCTGGGTGCCGCCCTGCTGATCGCCATCCTGGGAGTGGCCAACACGCTGCTCCTGTCGGTCACCGAACGCACCCGCGAGATCGGCCTGCTGCGCGCAGTCGGCGTCACTCGCAAGGCGGTGTGGGGCATGATCACGCTCGAGTCGGTCGTGATGGCCGTGTTCGGAACCCTGCTGGGCATCATCCTGGGGGTTGGCCTGGGCGCGGCGCTCGTCAACGCTCTCGCCGAGTACGGCTTCGAGCGTGTGGTGGTGCCGTGGGTGTGGATCGCGATCTACACGGTGCTGTCCATGATCGCCGGTGTCATCGCGGCCATCTGGCCCGCGTGGCGTGCCTCGAGGCTCGACATTCTGAAGGCCATCGCGGCCGACGGATAGTCGATTCCCTGCGCGAAGGGCCCGGACCACTCGGTCCGGGCCCTTCGTGCGTCTGGGACACTGAGCCTGGCACCCCTGCCCCGGACAGTCCCACGACCCCGACAGTCCCGCGACCCCGACACTCCGTCGGTCCGACAGTTCCGCAACCCCGACACTCCGTCGGTCCGACAGTTCCGCAACCCCGACACACCGTCGGTCCGACAGTTCCGCAACCCCGACACACCGTCGGTCCGACAGTTCCGCAACCCCGACAGTCCGAACCGAACTCGGCTCCGACACCCCACGTCCTGCGCGCTCTGGTGCCGATTCTCCGGCGCGCCGCCCGCGGATCCGGTTCGCAGTGTCTGCGCACGCGGGCGCACTCCACCGTGGCCGGGTGGCGCTAGATCTCGACGCCCAGGGTGACGGGTTCGGGCATGAGCGTGACGCCAAACCGCTCGCGCACCCCGTCACGCACGGCGCGCGCCAGCTGCACCAGGTCCTCAGCCGACGCCCCTCCCCTGTTGGTCAGCGCCAAGGTGTGCTTGGTCGACAACGAAGCCCGCGCGTCGTCCGCCACCGCGAAGCCTTTGCCAAAACCGGCGTGCTCAATCAGCCATGCCGCGCTGGTCTTGATGGCCCCGTCGGGCGCACCGGGACCCGCGGGAAAACGCGGTGCGTCAGGGTCGAGAGCCGCGGCGGCGGAGGCGTCGAGCACGGGATTGGTGAAGAACGATCCGGCGCTCCACGTGTCGGGATCGGCTCTGTCGAGCACCATTCCCTTCGAACGCCTGAGCGCGAGTACCGCCTCTCTCACCTCGGTGATCGGCACGCGCTCGCCCTGCTGGACGCCAAGAGCCGCCGCGAGTTGCGCGTATCGCACGGGCGCGGACAGCGATGCCATGCGCGTGTGGAAGGTCACCGACAGCACGACGTAACGGGGGCTCGGCGCCCACAACGCGCCATCGTCGGCGCCTCCTCGCATCGACCGCTTGAGCAGGGAGTCGCGATACGAGAACCCGAGGCTCATCAAGGGCAGCGTCCGCACCGATTGCGTGGCGCGATCCCACGTTCGCACTTGCGCGATGATCTCGGAGACGTCGGCACCGTAGGCACCGACGTTCTGCACAGGTGTCGCTCCGGTGGAGCCTGGGATGCCCGACAGTGCCTCGAACCCGGACCACTTCGACGCGACCGCCCGCTCCACCAGCGCGTCCCACGGAACTCCCGCAGCCGCCGTGATTGTCAGCCCTCCGCACGCACCGTCGTTCTGGAGCGTGACGTGGCTGTCGACGTCTCGCCGCGCGTCGCGGACGACCACTCCGTTGAAGCCAGCATCGGACACCAAGAGGTTGGAGCCCCCGCCCAAGACGAGCACAGGAGTGCCCGCCGCGTCGGCGTCGCGCATCGCCTCGATCAGTTCGTCGTCCGACGCGGCTTCAACGAGTTCGCGCGCAGGGCCGCCGACTCTGAGAGTCGTGAGGTCTGCGAACGCGGTCATGGGCTTTAGCGTAGCCGCGCGCCCTCATCGCCTCGATGCATGGGAACCGCCTCGCCTGCGACGTCGATGACGGCCGCAGGGTCCGTCTTCTTGCGGCTCAACAGCCCCGCGCCGACGGCCCTCTCTTGGCGCCGACGCGATCGGAAGAGCTGGCGATCGGCACGCACGGCTCTTGCCAGCGTGAACGACGCGATCGAGCCGATCACCACGATCAACATCGCTTGACGCAACGGGATCCACTCGGCCATCTGACCGATGGCTTGAGGGACCATCAGTCCAGCCACCGTGGAGAAGGACGAGACCGCTGCCACTCGCGCAGCTGCGTGGCGTGGGTCGTCGGCGGCTGCCGAGAAGCCGATCGGATAATTGAGTGCGGCGCCCGCTCCCCACAGGATGACCGCGAGCGGTACCAGCCAGAACGTCGGCGTAAAGGCAAAGAGCGTGACGCCCACCGCGGCGAAGATCGCGGAGGCGCGAAGTGTCACCACGCGACCAAGCCTGTCGATGATCCCAGCCCCCGACATCCTGAAAGAGAACATCGCGGCCACGAAGATCCAGTAAATGATGTCGCCTGTCGACTCACGCTGGCCGAAGTCGTCCACTACCGCGAGCGACAGCCATTGAGCAGCGATCATCTCTGTCATGGCAGCCGCGAAGACGATCGCTCCAATGAGGAGCACTCTCCGGTTGCGGTACTCGGCCCCAGCTGTCGCGAAGGGCCCGCCGAGCGACTGCGCCGCCACCCGCGGATCTGGAGTGCCGTCCAGCACCGCGATGGGAATCACGGCAAGCCGCACCACCGTGACCGCGAGCGCGGCAATGGCGAAGTGCCACGCAGGGGCCACGTGCCAGTGCGACGCGGCGGCGCCAATCGCGAGGCCGATGCCCATGCCGACGGAAAAGCCAGCATGGAACTGCGGCATGATCGAGCGGCCCACGTGGCGCTCGACCTCCGCAGCTTCCGCGTTGGCAGGGACATTGGACAGGGCGAACGCGAGGCTCACAAAGAACGACGCCGTGGCGAAGAACACCGGCGAGCCAGCCGCGGTGGAAAGGCCAAGCGAGACGAGCGCGGCGAGGTGTGCGATGCTCGCCCACCACAGCAAGGCGCGCGAGCCAAACCGTGCGTTGGCCCAACCGGCCGCCAGGAGGGCAACCAGAGCGCCGAGCGCACCAAAGAGCAGCAGGATGGCCAGACCCGCTGCGGAGACGCCAAGCAGGTCCCTGACAGTCGGGATGCGCGACAAGAAGGTGGTCAGCAGCATGCCGAGCGCGGCAAAAGTCACGAGGAGGGCGCGATGAGCAGAACGCACCCGCTCGGCGGAGGGCGATGTCGTCGGCGCGTGACCGAAGGTCGGAACCATGGTGTCCTGTCCCAGAAAAGGCGAGCCGCGGATCGCGCGTTGCTCGCCCCAAAGTCGAAACGTTTCGAATTCAGATTATCATGGTGCCAGTACGCTGAGAGTCGCAATCGTGCCTTCCCGCCGCAACACGTCCCACGAGGGGTACTCCATGAGCGCAAAGCGCCGGCCCACCATGGCCGACGTCGCCGCCCGCGCAGGCGTCTCGCTATCGACCGTCTCCCTCACGTACTCCGGGGCCGGTCCTATCTCGCCCGACATGCGCTCGAGGGTCGAGAAGGCGGCCGCCGATCTCGGTTACGCAGGCCCCTCACCGCGGGCCCAGGCTTTGCGTTCAGGGCGCAGCAGGGTGGTCGGCCTCGTGATCCACGAGAGGCTCCACTTCGCGCTCAGGGATCCCTTCACGCTGCGAGTGCTCGACGCGCTCATCGGCGACCTCGGGGAGATGGGCCAAGGCGTCCTCCTGCTGTCCTCTCCGTCAGAGAATCCGACCGAGCCGAACCTCCTGGCCACAGCGGCCATGGATGCCGCCGTCCTGATGCGCGTGCGCGACCACGACGAGCCGGCGCTCGACATTCTGGCTCGTCGGGAACTGCCCTTCGCGATTGTCGAGGGGACGGCGCCGGGGGCGGCAGCGATCACCATCCCAGACCGCAGGGCAACGGCCGATCTGATCCGCCACCTCGTGGCACTCGGCCACGAGCGCATCGCCACCGTCACGCTGCCCAGAGAAGGCCGTAGGGACACGGGCATCTACGAAGGCGAGTTGTTGGCTGGGGCGCTGTGGACGCCGACGCGCAATCGCCTGGCGGCCTTCGGCGAGGCGGGCGTCGAGCCTTGCGTCGTGATCGAGTCGAGCGCCTCCATGGTGGAGGCTGGCGTCGCAGCCGGACACCTGGCCTTCAGCCATCCGTCGAAGCCCACCGCCGTCGTGTGCCAGTCAGACTTGCTGGCCGGTGGCGTGGTGCTCGCCGCGCGCGAGCGGGGGCTGCGGGTCCCCGAGGACGTCTCGATCACCGGCTTCGACGGGCTCGACCTGCCCTGGCTACAGCCACTCGACCTCACCACGGTCCCTCAGGACGGCGCCGCAAAGGGCCACCTCATTGCTCAGGGCGTCAGGGCCCTGCTCAGCGGAGACGAACCGCCCGTCATTGAACTCCCGCTCGAGATTCGCATCGGCAACAGCACCGCCCAGGCCACCCCCTAACGCCGAAGGGCGCCGCCCGGTTTCCCGGACGACGCCCCGACGGTAGTGAGGTGAGTATCAGCTGATGTTGAACCAGGCCTTGAGCGCCGGGATCGCGAAGTAGATCACGAATGCGCCAGCCGCCACCCACATCAGTGGCTTGATGGCCTTCGCCTTGCCCGTCGCGGCGTTGATCACGACATAGGCGATGAGGCCCACGCCGATGCCAGCGGCGATCGAGTAGCTGAACGGCATGACGATCATGGTCAGGAAGGCAGGCACCGCGATGCGGTAGTCCTTCCAGTCAATGTCAACAGCCGCGGCCAGCATCAGCAGACCCACGATGACGAGCACCGGCGTCGCGGCCTCGTACGGGATCACCTGTGCGATGGGGGTGACAAGCATCGTCACCAAGAAGGCAATGCCTGTCACGATCGAGGCAAGACCCGTGCGCGCACCGTCACCCACACCGGAAGCCGACTCGATGTATGCGGTGTTGGACGACACGCCTCCAAGACCACCGGCGATCGCGCCGAGGGAGTCGACGATCAACACCTCTTGAGAGTTGGCTGGGATGCCCTCGGCGTCGTTAAGCCCTGCCTCTTCGCCGACGGCCGTCATGGTGCCCATCGTGTCGAAGAAGTCGACGACGAGCAGCGAGAACACCAGCAGGAGTGCGGAGACGAATCCGACTCCGCTGCCCTCAGTGAATGCTCCGAACAGGTCGACCTTGAACAGCGTGTCGAATGACAGTGCGTCGAGAGACCAGCCGTCGAACGTCGGGACGTTGAGGCCCCACTGCTGCGGGCGAATCGCCTCGATGATGAAGCCCAACACCGTGGCGGCGACAATCGAGATCAGCAATGCCCCCTTGACCTTGCGGACCATCAAGATGGCGGCGACAAGGAGACCGACAAAGAAGACGACCATCGTCCACGACTGGATGTAGCCGCCTTGGCCAAACTCTGACGGCGTGGGGTCGAACTCTGCACCCGGGTCCCGCACGATCTTCGAGTCCCAGAACGCGATGAACGCCAGGAACAAGCCAATGCCTGCCGCAATGGCCTTCTTGATGGCGGCGGGGATCGCGTGGAGGAACTTGATGCGAAGCTTGGTGAGGACGAGGAGCAGAACCAGCGCACCTTCAATGACGATCAGTCCCATCGCCTGGGGCCACGTGAGCATTCCGGAGCCCACCAGGCCATAGGCGACAAAGCTGTTGAGTCCGAGACCGGCGGCCAGGGCGAGCGGGAAACGCGCCCACGCGCCCATCACGATCGTCAGCAAGCCCGCAATGAGCGCCGTGGCCGCCGCGATGGCGACGAAGCCACTGCCAGCTTCGGTCCCGCCGCCAAGGTACGTTCCCGTGTTGTCGGGAACGTTGGCCAAGATGATCGGGTTGAGCACCACGATGTAGACCATGGTGAGGAAGGTCGTGAGTCCACCGCGGACCTCTTGACCGAACGACGATCCCCTTGCGGAGATCGAGAAATAGTTGTCAAGCTTCTTTGCGAAGCCCGTGCTCTCCTTTGATGCAGTTGCCATACCCGAATCGTGGCAGTGCTCGGACGTCACGGGCACCTCGACGGCGTCAAAAGGCCAAGCAAAGCCTTGGAGGTTTCCTACAACGCGGGCGTTCAGATGGGGCAAAGGGCCCAGAACAGGGAGCCCAGCGCGGCGTCGCGCCTAGGCGCAGTCCACGATCGCTTGTGCCTTGCCCAGCACCTTGGCACCTTCGAACGTCACCGTGACGTCGATGCGCGCCTGCTGGAGCTCATGATCGAGAGCGCCCACCACGGCGGTCACGCTGACGTGCGCGGACTCGAGCGCGGGGACGGGAACGGGACGCGTGAAGCGAGCCTGGAAGTCGGCGATATTTCCGGCGCCAGCCCATTCTTCGATCACGGACGCGCCGATTCCCATCGTCAGCATGCCGTGAGCAATGACCCCAGGGAGACCGACTTGCTGGGCGAACGCGTCGTTGTAGTGGATGGGATTGAAATCACCCGACGCGGCGGCGTAGCGCACTAGCGTGTCGCGGGTGATCTCCACCTCGCGCGCTGCCACCTGGTCGCCCACGTTGAGAGAGGAAAAGGCTGGCAGGGTCTCGTCGCTCATGACTGGTCCTCCCTCACGGCCAAGGTGGACATGACGGTAGTCAAAGGAACGCCGTCGGCGTCTGTGAGTTCTGCGCGCGTCGTCACCATGGAAATGCCTGCACGGCTCGTGATTGACTCGATGGTGATACCGGCGCGGACCACGTCGCCCGCAACGATCGGCCGGTGATGCGTGAAGCGCTGCTCCGCGTGTACCACTTTGGAGAAGTCGACTCCCACTTCGGGGTCCGTCACCACGTGGAACTCGGCCTGCTGAGCGATCGTCACGGCGAAGGTGGTCGGCGCCACCACGTCGGCGTAACCCTCCGCGCGCGCGACTTCCGAATAGAAGTGCGCGCCGCTGCGGGCGTCAACGGCGTCGGCAAACGATCGAATTGCGCCACGAGTGACCTCGTAAGGCTCGAAGGGGCCGTACGACCGACCCTGGGTTTCCGGATTCACAGGCACGGCACAACCCTATCGAAAGGGATGATGCGGGCGAGACCGGGCAGTGCTCGCCACGCCGACGCTGGCTAAGTGGCCGCGTACTCCACGATGAACGCCAGATGGTCCGTGCCCGCAACCCGAGCGGTATCGGCGGCGGCAGCGACCAGCCCCGCGTCCCTGCTGATCACGTGATCGATCGCGACGAGCGGCGGCAAGGTGGAACCCGCAGGGAACGTGGGGAGGAAGCCCGCCCCGGCCTGGTCGGCCGCGTCGTGGTAACCCAGGTCCTCGAGCCGGCGAAACGCGGCGTGGTCTCGTGTGGTGTTGAAGTCGCCAGCGACCAAGACACCACCGTTCTGGTCCCTCAGTATCGAAGCGAGGCGGTCCATGTCGGCGGACCACCGCGGATGGCTGCGCAGGGCGGGGGCCTCCGGGTGGATCGCGAATACCGTGAGCGGGCGCCCAGACACGCTCACCTGGGCCGCGACGGCTTGAGAGCTCAACTCCTCGACGATTTCCTCGTTGTCGAGGGGAAGTCGTGACCACAGGCCTGTGCCGGTGTAGCCGGGCTCGGCGGCGAGCACCGCGTGCGGCATCCGCTCTTCTAGACCA